>OZ254168.1:0-1396091 GCA_965268275.1 actinobacterium SCGC AAA044-D11
ATGGCGCTACTCGAGGTCGATGATCTGACCACTCTTTGGGGGGCTGTGATTGCAGAGGTTTCTGTCGAATCGCCACAGCACCGCGCTTTTCTTTCACTTACTAAACCGCTTGGTTTGATTCAAGGTGAGGGCGGTTCGAATTTATTGCTCTCTGCCCCAAATGCATTTGCAAAAGATGTTTTAGAAACCCGGCTGCGCGCGATTTTAAATGAAGCGCTTTCGGTAAAGCTAGATCAAAAAATTAATATTGCAGTTACTGTTGATGAAACTTTGCAGGTTGAAAGTGTTGAAGATGTTGTTGATCCAATTATTGAACAGCAACCAAAATCTGGAACCGGACGAGATTCAAAATCTCTTGTCTCCTCCGAACCTAGTCAACTAAATCCGCGTTATATTTTTGAAACTTTTGTTATCGGTGCATCCAACCGTTTTGCTCATGCCGCTGCGGTTGCAGTGGCCGAGGCTCCTGCCAAGGCATACAACCCACTCTTTATTTATGGCGAGTCCGGACTAGGAAAAACCCACTTATTACACGCTATTGGGGCCTATGCCAAAGAGTTATATGGCAGTGTCCGAGTTCGATATGTTTCTAGTGAAGAGTTCACAAATGACTTTATTAACTCGATTCGTGATGACAAAGCATCGGTTTTTCAAAGACGCTATCGCGACCTAGATGTTCTTTTAGTAGACGATATTCAATTCTTGGAAAATAAAGAGCGAACCCAGGAAGAGTTCTTCCATACATTTAACACTTTATACAATGCAAATAAACAGATTGTTATTTCGAGTGATCGCCCACCAAAACAATTAACAACTTTGGAAGATCGACTCCGCAGCCGATTTGAATGGGGTCTGATTACAGACATTCAACCACCAGAGTTAGAAACTCGTATTGCTATTCTGCGCAAAAAAGCAGCGCAAGATAAATTAAATGCTCCTGATGATGTGTTGGAATATATTGGTAGCAAAATTTCTTCAAACATCCGCGAGCTTGAAGGTGCTTTGATTAGAGTCACTGCATTCGCATCACTAAATCGCCAGCCAGTTGATTTGGGATTAGCGGAAATTGTTCTTAAAGATTTGATTCCAGAAGCTGGTGGGCCAGAAATCACCGCCACAACAATCATGGCCCAAACCGCCACTTACTTCAGTCTTACTTTGGACGATCTTTGTGGAACCTCTAGGTCTCGGGTTTTGGTCAACGCCCGTCAGATTGCAATGTATTTGTGCCGCGAGCTCACCGAATTATCGCTACCAAAAATTGGCCAGACTTTTGGCGGCCGAGACCACACGACTGTTATGCACGCAGACCGGAAAATCCGCCAGTTGATGGCTGAGCGTCGTTCGATCTACAACCAGGTCACCGAATTGACCAACCGGATCAAACTTCAAGCCCGAAACTAATTGGGTTGGTTGGGATGAATTACATGGTTTGTGTAGGAAGTTGTCCCCGACTTGTGGACAAATTGGGGATAACTGTGGAAAAGAGAGAGTTAAGTTGGGGGTTGGGTGTCGGTAAGAAGAGTTAATCTGGGTTATCCACGGGTTTCCCACAACTTAGATCTAAAAGGTTTAAGTGTGGTGACCAGGGGTTTTAAACATTATCCACAGGTTTTGCCGCTAGTTACTACGAATACTTAATTAAATAGAAAAGGTTGGGGAATGGCGAACCTGTGTGGGTTGGCTATCTGTCTTATTAGGGGAAGGATGACGGGATGAAATTTGTTGTAGAACGCGATCCGTTGATTGATGCAGTGAACTGGGTTGCCCGAAGCCTTTCTTCGCGCCCAATTCAAACAGCTCTTCTCGGAATCATGATTGATGTAACTGATTCAATCACATTAACCGGGTCGGATTTAGAAACATCAACCAAAGCGATTGTTAGCGCTGACATCGCAACAAAAGGAAAAGTATTAGTTCCTGGAAGATTGCTTGCAGAAATAGCTAGATCTCTCCCTGCAAAACCAGTCACATTTACATTAGATGGAACTCGAGTTCTAGTGACTGCAGGAAGCGCGAAATTCACGCTTCCAACACTTCCTTCAAATGAATACCCAAACCTTCCAACTCTCCCACAATCTGCTGGAGAAATCCCAGCCGACGTTTTTGCAACGGCAGTTAATCAAGTTGCGGTTGCTGCCGGAAAAGATGATTCTCTCCCAACCCTTACAGGTGTTCATATTGAGATGAATAAAACAACAATTACTTTAGCTGCAACAGATAGATATCGATTAGCAGTAAAAGAGATTAATTGGAATCCAAAAGATCAAAACCTAGAAGCCTCAACATTGCTAAGAGCAAGAACTTTAATCGACGCCGCAAAATCTTTAGCCGGCGGCGGACAAATAACATTTGCGCTATCTCCAACCACATCCAATGAAAAACTTGTTGGTTTTGTTTCTGAAGAAAAAACTATGACATCTAGAACACTGGACGGAAGTTTCCCTCCATTCCGACACCTACTTCCAACCGAGTCGACAGCAGAAGCTGTTATTGAAGTTGCTCCATTTTTGGATTCAGTCCGCCGCGTTGCGTTAGTAACCGACAAAACCGTGCCACTTCGTTTGGTTTTTGGAAACAACATATTGCAACTAGAAGCTGGAACTGGTGAAGATGCACAAGCTACAGAAGAACTAAACATTAATTACACCGGAGAAAACATCAATATCGCTTTCAACCCAACATTCCTAACCGATGGCTTACAAGCGATCAACTCACCGTTTGTACATATCTCATTTACTGGCGACAAAAAACCTGCGGTGCTTACCGGAAAGTCAGAACCAGGTGGAGCCCCAAACCCTTCATATAAATATTTGCTTATGCCAATGCGCTACACCTCTTAACCACCTACACAATTAACAAAGTGTTTATTTCAAACCTTTCACTTTCAACTTTTAGGTCTTATAAAAACCTAGAGTTGGAACTAAGCCCAGGGATCTCAATCTTCATTGGGCGTAACGGTGAAGGTAAAACAAACATCATCGAGTCCATTTTGTATCTCTCCTTTCTCTCATCCCACAGAGTCTCTAGCGACCAACCTTTGGTTCAACTTGGCAGCCCATCGGCATATATCCGAGCCAAAACCCAATTACCTGATCGAGAAGTCCTGGTTGAGTTAGAAGTAAATAGTGAGAAAGCAAACCGAGCTCGCATTAACCAGAATCCAGCCCGAAGCCAAAAAGAAATTTTTGGAATAGTTCAAGCAATTTACTTTTCACCAGAAGACTTAGATTTAGTACGCGGCGACCCCAGCGAACGCCGAAAGTTTATTGACCAGTTATTGATTTTAAGATCACCAAGAATGGCCGGAGTTATTTCAGATTACGAGCGCGCAGTTCGCCAACGAAATTCACTTTTGAAATCTAGGGCCGGAACCGAATCACTTGTGGCTTGGGATGAACAGGTTGCTAGCTTTGGCGGCGAGATTATCGCTGCGAGACTTGCGGCGCTTTCAGAGTTTGAGCATATTTTTCAAGAAATCTACCGAGATATTTCATCCGAAAAACCAGCAAGTATTACTTATAAATCAAGCATTGAAGACGCAAGCCACATTCCGCAGGAAAACACCACAAAAATCTTGGACCGAATGAAACTAACCCGGGCTGCCGAAATAGAGCGGGGATTAACTCTGACTGGCCCGCACCGCGATGACCTACTTTTAAACCTCGGGGATCATCTGGTCAAAGGCTATGCCAGCCACGGCGAATCTTGGTCAATAGCATTAAGTTTAAAACTAGCCACTTACCAATTGTTAGAAAAAGATGGATTAAAACCAATCTTGATTCTCGACGATGTTTTCTCTGAATTAGACGAAGAACGAAGAGTGCATTTAATAAAATTAGCAAAATCAGCAGAGCAAACCTTTATTACAGTTGCAGTCGAAAATGATTTACCCAAAGAGTTAACAGGCGACAGGTTTTTGGTTAAGTCGGGGCAAGTTAGTAAAATTACTAAATCTATGGATTTGAAATAAATGGCCCGCGATTTAGCTCGAGAGCTTTACCGAGCATTCAGAAATCAATCACGCCGAAACCGCACAAGCAACCCGAATAATGAATCCCAACCCAGAGAACAAATTGGCGATCCCCAACAAATCGGTTCTGTTTTAGATGAACTAATAAATTCACGGGATTGGCGACAAGGATTAGCAGAAGGAAATATTTTTTCTGATTGGGAAAAAATAGTTGGATCTGAAATCGCTACACACTCACTACCGATTTCATTGGTTGATGGGCGTTTAACAATTCAAACATCTTCAACCGCCTGGGCTACTCAACTAAATATAATTTCCACTCAACTTTTAAAAACCATTAGCGATTCAGCGCCCGGGGCTTTAGTTGAAACCTTGGTTTTCATAGGACCACATGCCCCAAACTGGAAGAAAGGGCTCCGCACAATTCGGGGCGCCAGAGGACCGCGGGATACCTACGGTTAAGCCAGAATTTAACTCTCAGACAGTAACCACCCACAACTTCAGCAATTTAAGCCGTCTAACCCACCTCACAAGGCTCTTTTGCGGTAGTCCATCGTTTATTTAAGGACTAGGATTACGGCATTGATGTAACAAAAAGAGCCGAGGATTAATTCTCAGCGGATTTATCAGGGGGTGCTAGTTGGGCGAGAAGACCTATGACGCCTCAAACATCACCGTTCTTGAAGGTTTGGACGCGGTTCGAAAGCGCCCAGGAATGTATATCGGATCGACCGGAGAGCGTGGACTTCACCACTTGGTTTACGAAGTGGTCGATAACTCGGTTGATGAAGCCCTAGCTGGATATTGCACCGACATCAACATCACTTTAATGCCGGACGGTTCTTTGCAATGCACCGACAATGGCCGCGGAATCCCAGTCGATATGCACCCAGTCGAAAAGAAGCCAGCACTAGAAGTTGTTCTAACCGTTCTGCATGCCGGCGGAAAATTTGGCGATGGCGGATATTCAGTTTCTGGCGGACTACACGGTGTTGGTATCTCAGTTGTTAATGCACTCAGCACAGACCTCGCAGTAGAAGTTAAACGAGACGGCTTTCATTGGTATCAAGAATACAAATTAGGTGTTCCGCAATCACCAGTTCGCAAAGGTGAGGCCACACCTGATCACGGAACAACCGTCACCTTCTGGCCTTCTAAAGAGATTTTCGAAACCACAGATTTTTCATTCGAAGTATTGTCAACACGTTTTCGCGAAATGGCATTCCTAAATAAAGGTTTAGTTTTAACGCTTACAGATTTGCGCCCAGGCCATGTTGATGAAAAAGGCGAACCCCTTCATGTCCGCTACCACTATCAAGGCGGAATTATCGATTTTGTTAAACATCTAAATCAGACCAAAGGTGAGACCCACAAATCAATAATCTCTTTTGTGGCCGAAGAAAATAAACATAAAATGAGTTTAGAAATAGCAATGCAATGGAATGCCGGATTTACTGAATCTGTTTATACCTTCGCTAACACAATTCATACCCACGAAGGCGGTGCGCACGAAGAAGGTTTCCGCACCGCGCTTACTTCGGTTGTAAATAAATTTGGCGAAGAGTGGGGATTTATTCGCAAGAAGGAAGATCGTTTAACTGGTGAAGATATTCGCGAAGGCCTAACCGCGATTGTTTCTATCAAATTAGCAGAACCACAATTTGAAGGACAAACAAAAACTAAATTAGGAAATACCGAAGCAAAGTCATTTACCCAGAAGAGCATGAACGACCACTTAACAAGTTGGTTCGAACAGAATCCAGGCGAAGGCAAAGATATTGTTCGCAAGAGCATTGATGCAGCAGCCGCAAGAGTTGCAGCGCGCAAAGCCCGAGATCTTTCACGCAATCGAAAAGGATTATTAGAGGGACGTGGCATGCCAGGAAAGTTGGCTGACTGCCAATGGACCGAGCCTGAAAAGTGCGAACTTTATATTGTCGAAGGTGATTCCGCTGGTGGATCAACAAAGGGCGGAAGAGATTCAAGATATCAAGCTGTTTTACCTATTCGTGGAAAGATTTTGAATGTAGAGAAAGCTCGTATCGATCGAGTCCTACAAAACAACGAAGTGCAATCTTTAATCACAGCGCTTGGCACCGGAATCCATGACGACTTCGATATTGCAAAACTTCGGTATCACAAGATTATTTTGATGGCAGATGCTGATGTCGACGGACAGCACATCAGAACACTTTTACTAACTTTGTTATTTAGATTTATGCGACCACTGATTGAAAACGGTTTTGTTTATTTAGCCCAACCACCACTTTACAAACTTAAATGGGGCGGCAAAGAGCCAGTTCAATACGCATTCTCTGATCGCGAACGAGATGGCTTTATCCAAATCGGAATCGATGCCGGCAAGCGTCTACCAAAAGAAGACGGTATTCAGCGCTTCAAAGGTCTTGGCGAGATGCCAGCAAAAGAACTTTGGGATACAACAATGGATCCAGCGCACCGCGTTTTGATTCAAGTAACTCTTGATGATGCAGCAGCCGCAGATGATTTATTCTCAGTTTTAATGGGCGAAGATGTAGAACTTCGTCGCAACTTTATTCAGCGCAATGCCAAAGATGTTCGATTCTTGGATATCTAGGTGATCACAAATGGCTGAAAACATGAATCCAGATAAGACCGCTGCCCACGACCGAATTGAGTCTGTTGACTTACAAGTTGAAATGGCACGTTCATATCTAGATTATGCGATGTCAGTAATTGTTGGACGCGCACTTCCAGATATTCGTGACGGATTAAAACCGGTTCACCGCAGAGTTCTATATGCAATGTATGACGCTGGCTATCGACCAGATAAGGGTTATTACAAGTCATCTCGCATCGTCGGTGATGTCATGGGTAATTATCATCCACACGGTGACACTGCTATTTACGATGCAGTTGTTCGTCTTGCACAATTTTGGTCACTTCGTTATCCGTTAATCGACGGTAACGGAAACTTTGGTTCACCTGGAAACGATCCAGCCGCAGCAATGCGTTATACCGAAGCGCGCCTTGCGCCGCTCGCTATGGAAATGATGCGGGATATCGATGAAGACACAGTTAACTTCATCCCAAACTATGACGGCAGATCTCAAGAACCAACAGTTCTTCCAAGTCGCTTCCCAAATCTTTTAGTTAACGGCAGCGCCGGTATTGCTGTTGGTATGGCGACAAATATCCCACCCCACAATTTAAATGAAGTTGTTGAAGGCGTTGTCTGGTCACTTGAAAATCCAGATGCAGATCCAAAAGATTTGTTAGAGAAGCTTCTTACGATTGTTAAAGGCCCAGACTTTCCTACTAAAGCGCTAATTGTTGGCCGCCAAGGAATTGAAGATGCATATCGCACTGGCCGTGGATCAATCATTATGCGAGCCGTTGTTGAAGTGGAAGAAATTAATAAACGCACATGTTTGGTTGTCACCGAACTTCCTTATCAAGTAAACCCAGATAACTTGGCGCTTAAAATTGCCGAACTTGTTAAAGATGGCCGCATCAAGGGCATCGCTGATGTTCGCGATGAAGGTAACGAGCGTTTAGGACAGAGACTTGTAGTCGTTCTGCGCAATGATGCGATTCCGAAGGTTGTTTTGAATAACCTTTACAAACACACTCAACTGCAAGATTCCTTTGGCGCAAACATGCTGGCGTTGGTGGATGGTGTTCCTAGAACGCTTCGTATCGATGAATTCATTCGTTATTACATCGAACATCAAGTAGAAGTTATTGTCCGCCGAACAAAATATAGATTGCACGAACGCGAAAAGCGCGCACACATCCTTCGTGGATACCTAAAAGCACTAGATGCTCTTGATGCTGTTATTGCATTGATCCGTGCTTCTCGGACCCCCGAAGAAGCTCGTACTGGATTGATGAAATTGTTGGATGTTGATGAGATTCAAGCCAATGCAATTTTGGATATGCAACTTCGCCGAATTGCAGCTTTGGAACGACAGAAAATTAATGATGAGTATGAAGGCTTAATGGCTGAAATCGTCGAACTAAATAGCATTCTTGCTTCAGAAGCAAAACAGCGCGAAATAATCAAAACCGAATTACAAGAATTAACCGCTAAATATGGCAACGAGCGACGCACTCAGATAATCGCCGGAGACTCAGACCTATCAGTAGAAGATCTAATCCCAGATCAAAGTGTTGTAGTAACAATTACAAAAACTGGATATTCCAAGCGCACAAAGGCTGATTTATATCGATCCCAACGCCGCGGTGGCAAGGGCGTAAAGGGCGCTGCCCTTAAGCAAGATGACCTAGTTGAACATTTCTTTGTTGCTTCAACCCACGACTGGTTGTTGTTCTTTACGAATAAAGGTCGAATTTATCGAGCAAAGGTTCACGAATTACCAGATGCCGGGCGTGATGCACGCGGCCAACATGTTGCAAATCTTTTAGCTTTCAAACCAGATGAAACAATTGCTCAAGTAATTGCAATTTCTGATTACAAGTCGCATCCATACCTAGCAATCGCAACTCGTGGCGGCATAGTCAAAAAATCACCACTGGTTGAATATGACTCACCTCGCGCAGGTGGCTTGATTGCAATAAACCTTAAAGAGAATGATGAATTAGTTTCAGCTGCATTGGTAAGCGAAAAAGATGAAATCCTTCTCGTATCTAAGAATGGAATGTCACTTCGCTTTGGTGCAAACGAAGAATCTATCCGTTCAATGGGTCGATCAACCAGCGGAGTTATTGGAATGAAATTCCGCGGAAAAGATCAACTTTTAACTATGGCCGCGATAACCGATATCTCTTCACCAAAATTTGTATTAACGGCTACTGATGGCGGTTATGCAAAACGAACACCTCTTGACGAATATCGACCACAAGGTCGTGGCGGTCTTGGAGTTAAAGCTGCAAAGATTGATGAAGATTCTCGCGGTGTGCTAGTTGGTGCAATGATCGTTGAAGCTAGTGACGAGATTCTTGCTATTACATCTGGCGGGGTTGTGATCAGAACTGCTTGTGCTGAAATCCGCGAAACCAGTCGCGACACCCTCGGAGTTAGATTGGTAAATCTTGATGAAGGTATTTCAGTCGTATCAATTACGCAGGTTAAAGAGTAAAAACTCCTCGCTTTTGGCTGACGCCTTAAAGTCGGGTAGCCTTCACCAGTTAAATCCTCGCGTTTGGGCCTTTAGCTCAGCTTGGTTAGAGCGCTTCCCTGATAAGGAAGAGGTCAGTGGTTCAAGTCCACTAAGGCCCACCAATCGCGTGTATTGAAATGTTTTACAGATTTAATAAGTGAGCAATCTTTAGATAAGGTTGCGCCACTTACTCGCTTAACGCGGGGACCTAGCTCAATTGGTAGAGCACCGCCTTTGCAAGGCGGGGGTTAGGGGTTCGATTCCCCTGGTCTCCACAAATATTGGTTAAAATTTCGAAATGTCCAAAAGTGTGAAGATTCTTTTATTGCTTTTATTGACTCAGAATTTTCTAAACCCCAACCAATCAATTGCGGCAACTCAAGCAACAACAATTGAGCTATGTAAATTAGCAAAAATAGCACCAGAACCTTTGAGCGCAGGTATGCCCCGCAGCTCTTTCCTAATTCCTTCAACCGGCAGGATCCGCAACCTGTTTCTTTATGTAGATTTTCCAGACAACCCTTCAAATTCAAGCTCTAAGAAATTCGCAGATAACTATTTTACAAAATCTAAAAAATTCTTAGAAGATAATAGCTACGGAAAAATGAGACTTGAACTAACCGTTAGCAGTAAAGTCTTTAGAATTAATAAAAACTCAGCATCTTACAAAATGTTCACCGATGGCCAAGGCGATTCAGTGGGCTTAGTGCAGGATGCTTTAGACGCTGCTGATAACGAGATAGATTTCAATAATTTTGACTTTGTAACCGTAGCACCACCAGCAAATACCAAGAATATAAAGACAAGTGGAGCAATTACGGGTGGTGCAGACTTGTTCAAAACCAAAGATAGAAATTTCCCAAGTGCAATCTTTATTGGCAAAGATAAGCTTTCTGATTTTGATAAACCAGGTTTCGGTTGGAGTTTTGCTGCTCATGAAATGGGTCATGTTCTTGGAATCACACATCCATATAAATATGAAGAAGGAAAACCTGGGCCAATTTGGGATCTTATGGGGAACGGGGGAACTTCCGTTCCCGAATTACTTGGGTGGCATCGTTTTGTTTTAAATTGGTTAGGCGAGAAAGAAGTGGTTTGTTTAGATAAAGAAAAAGCAGGGAGTTTCGAACAAACCCTCAAACCTTTAAATTCAAAAGCAATAGGTAAAAAGCTGCTCATTACGCCGATAAGTTCAACCCAGGCGCTAGCCGTCGAAGTTCGTCGTCAATCTAGCTTCGACAAATTAACAGTTAATGAAACAGGAGTATTGGTCTACTTGATTGATGTTACAAAAGGCGACGATCAAGGGATAATTACTATCATTACCAGCAAAAATACAAAGAAAGAAGACCAGATACTTGGTTCATTAAAACCCGGCGACAAGGTTTCTTACAAAGGAATAACAATTCAAGTCATCTCTTCAAACAAATCAGGTGACACAATCAAAGTCACCAACTAAACCAATATATTCGGGTAGGCTACGGACTCCACTTTAGCGAGCGAAAGGAAATTGGGTTAAGTATTTAACCCATGGTCCAAAACATGTCAACTGCAATCCTTCACACAAGTATGGGCGATATCAAGATTGATCTATTTCCTAAGCACGCACCAAAAACTGTTGCAAACTTTGTTGAACTTGCAACCGGTAAGCGCGAATGGGTTGACCCAATTACTGGCGAAAAAACTTCAAAGAATTTATATGACGGAACCGTATTTCACCGTGTGATTGCAAACTTTATGATTCAAGGCGGAGATCCATTAGGTAACGGAACCGGCGGACCGGGTTACCAATTCGCAGATGAATTTCATGGCGAACTAGCTTTTGATCGCCCATACATTCTTGCAATGGCAAATGCTGGACCAGGAACAAATGGATCACAATTTTTCATTACAGTTGCCGAAACAGCTTGGCTAAATCGCAAGCACACAATTTTTGGCGAAGTAACAGATGAAGCATCAAAGAAGGTTGTTGACGCTATCGGTTCTGTTAAAACTGGCGGACAAGATCGCCCAGTTCAAGCTGTAAAAATAAATACCGTAACAATCTCAGAGTAAATCTATGAACCAGAAGCAATCACTCACAACGAGTTTGATTGTAGTAATTACTGGCACTTTTTTGCTTACTCAATTTGTCTTTCCAGATCTACAGTCTCAGTTGGCTTTAACTCACGGTGGAAATTATGCGAATGGGTTTTTCTCTGGCGTATATACCGGTGACTGGTATCGCCTGCTAACAGTTGCACTCACACACACTGGTTGGTTGCACTTGATATTTAATATGTTGGCCTTGTATTCAATGGGAACGCCAGTCGAAGCTTTTCTTGGAAAATTCCGCTTTGCCATCATCTTTTTTGGCTCATTATTGGCTGCCTCAGCGACTTCACTTTATTTTGGTCCAGAAAACATTTATGCAGTTGGCGCTTCAGGTGCAATTTATGGTCTGTTTGGTGCGCTCTTTGCAATAGGTAAAAAAGCCGGGGCTAATTATCAGAACATAGCCGGCATTCTTTTAATCAACTTGCTAATGACTTTTACTATCTCTGGAATTGATTGGCGAGCACATGTTGGCGGCTTAATAGCAGGAGTTGTTATTACCTACCCTTTAACATTTCGCAGAAGAACTTGAGCAACATCTAGAACACCAATATCTGATTCGCGAGCAGTCATTCCATCGCTAACCATGATTCGACAGAATGGACAGGCAACCGCAACTTCCTTTACTTGTGTTGCAATCGCTTCATCAACCCGGTTTAAATTGATTCGAGTTCCAATTGTTTCTTCCATCCACATGCGGCCACCGCCTGCGCCACAACAGAATGAACGATCTTGATTACGTGGCATCTCGGTAACTTCAACACCGGTAGATTCCAAGAGTTCGCGAGGTGGCTGATAAATCTGATTGTGTCGGCCCAAATAACAAGGGTCGTGATAAGTAAGTGTCGCATCACTCTTATGCGGCGAAGTCTTTAGCTTCCCCTCTTTAATCAATTGATTTAGCAATTGTGTGTGATGAACCATTTGCAGTTCAAATCCCTGTTGTTTGTAATCTCGGCCAATTGTTGTGAAGCAATGTGGGCAAGTAACTACAACCTTCTTAACGCCGCGCGCGCCAAAAGTTTGCTGCAGAGTTTCAATATTTTCGCGTGAAAGTATTTGATATAAGAATTCATTACCAGAACGACGAGCCGGGTCTCCGGTGCAAGTTTCGCGTTGGCCTAATACGCCAAATGTTGTGCCTGACATATACAGAAGCTCGGCAACAGCTTTTGTAGTTTTCTTGGCACGCTCTTCATATGCACCCGCGCAGCCAACCCAGAATAAATACTCAACATCTTCCGGAATTTCATTTTCGATAACTGTTACCGGAAAATCACATTCAGAGATCCAAGCATTGCGATCTGTGCGGTTTGCCCCCCACGGATTACCGGTTTTCTCGAGATTTCTAAAGGTTCCACCAAGTTCTGACGGGAATTCAGATTCCACTAAAACCTGGAAACGACGCATATTTACGATGTGATCAATGTGTTCGATATCTACCGGGCACTCTTCAACACATGCGCCACAGGTTGTGCAGGACCAGAGAACTTCAGGAGAAATAGTATTTCCAACGATTTTTTCGTCGGATGATACATTTGAAAGTGCATGATCGCGCATCGCCATAATCAACAACTTTGGCGAAAGCGGTTTATCGGTATGCCAAGCCGGACATTGTGATTGGCAGCGACCGCATTCAGTGCAACTTGCCATATCAAGCAAGCCCTTCCAAGAAATATCTGCGCTTTTGCCGATACCAAAGACATCGTCTTCTTTAGGATCCTCAAAGTCAATTGGCTTACCATGTGAAATCATTTCTGGTAATTCACCAAGCGCTGGCCTGGAATCTAGATTTCGTTTAAAGAAAATATTGAAGGGTGCCAAGAAGCGGTGCCAAGCAACGCCCATGGTCAAGTCATTTGAAATTACAACAAACCATAAAACCGAAACAAAAATCTTTACGGCAGCAACAATTTGAACGGTTGCGCCATCTACATAATATTGATGTTCTAGATAATCTAAAGTGATTACGCAAATTACAACTGCCAAAATAGTTGCTTCAACGTAATAAGCCTTTAAAGATCTTGATCCTAAAAATCTTGATGTACGACTCTTATGGAAAAATTTTGTAGCTAATCTAATTCCAACCAGTGCAACAATTCCAACCGCGGTTGTCCAAGCAACTGCCAGAACAAAATAACGGTATGGCGTCCAAGTTCCAATAACTGGAATAACAAAAGCCGGATCAATTATTTGACCATATGCGGTAATCAAAGTTCCAAGTAAAGATACGAAACCAATCATTACAAACCAATGTGCGATTGCAGATCCGGTGAAGCGCAGCATTCGTGTGTGCAACACAATTTCTTTCGCCATAGCCTTTGCGCGCGCACCCTTGTTTAAGAATCGCGCTGGCTCGCTCTGCCCCGCAGAAATCCTTCGATACATCTCGCGGCCCTTGAGCAGGAAGCTGCCGAGACCAAAGGCTGTGAAGAGGTAAAGGGCGATCGCTACGTAATTCATTCCCGAGTTCATGAGAGAAGGCTAGAGCCCACCCCACGAAGAGCGGGGAATATCCAACCCAACCCAGGCGTTACCTGATTAACTCAACTTGAGCCAGTTCGACTCAATCTTTTGACATCGAGCGGCTCAAGGGCGAGAATTCGACCATAGCCGGTCAAAAACAGGCTGAGGGATAAGAAAAAGGAGCAATAAAAATGGCCAGAGCAGTAGGAATCGACTTAGGAACTACAAACAGTTGCGTATCTGTATTAGAAGGTGGCGAGCCATCTGTAATCACAAACGCAGAAGGCGCTCGGACAACACCATCGATCGTTGCCTTCGCTAAGAATGGCGAAGTTCTTGTCGGTGAAGTTGCGAAACGTCAATCAGTTACAAACGTTGAACGAACCATCCGTTCGGTAAAGCGTCACATGGGCACAAGCTGGAACATGGATATTGATGGAAAGAAATACACACCACAAGAAATTAGCGCTCGCATCTTGATGAAGTTGAAACGTGATGCTGAAAGTTTTCTTGGCGACACAGTTACAGATGCAGTTATTACTGTGCCTGCATACTTCAACGATGCACAACGTCAAGCAACAAAAGAAGCTGGCGAAATTGCAGGCTTAAATGTTCTGCGTATTGTTAACGAGCCAACCGCTGCAGCACTTGCATACGGTTTAGATAAGGGCGATGCCGAACAAACAATTTTAGTATTTGACCTTGGTGGTGGAACATTTGACGTTTCACTTCTAGAAATCGGTGATGGTGTTGTTGAAGTTAAAGCTACTAACGGAGATAACAATCTCGGTGGCGATGACTGGGATCAAGCTCTTGTAGATAATCTAGTTAAAACTTTTGCGGCTAAGACCGGAATTGATTTAACAAAAGATAAGATGGCAATGCAACGCGTTCGCGAAGCTGCGGAGAAAGCAAAGATTGAATTGTCTTCTTCACAACAAACTTCAATCAACCTTCCGTACATCACGGTTGATGCCGAGAAGAATCCACTTTTCTTAGATGAAACAATTACTCGGGCTCAATTCCAAGGCATGACTGCAGATCTGCTTGAACGCTGCAAGAAGCCATTCCAATCAGTTCTAAAGGATGCCGGAATTCCAATTGCGGATATTGATCACGTAGTTTTAGTTGGCGGTTCAACTCGTATGCCAGCAGTTGTTGATCTAGTTCGTGATTTAACTGGCGGGAAAGAGCCAAACAAGGGCGTTAACCCAGATGAAGTTGTTGCAGTAGGTGCTGCGCTTCAAGCTGGTGTTCTAAAGGGTGAAGTAAAAGATGTTCTGCTCCTAGATGTAACTCCACTGTCACTTGGTATTGAAACCAAGGGTGGCGTTATGACTAAGTTAATTGAACGAAATACAACTATCCCAACCAAACGTTCCGAAATCTTTACTACTGCTGATGACAATCAACCAGCAGTTCAAATCCAGGCCTTCCAAGGCGAGCGTGAAATGGCTGCTTATAACAAGCGCTTAGGCATGTTCGAACTTACTGGAATCGCACCAGCTCCAAGAGGTGTGCCACAAGTCGAAGTTACCTTCGACATTGATGCAAACGGAATCGTTCATGTATCTGCAAAAGATCTAGGCACCGGTAAAGAACAGTCAATGACAATCACCGGCGGTTCTGCTCTTTCTAAGGAAGAGATTGATCGCATGATGAAGGATGCCGAAGCACATGCTGATGAAGATAAACAGCGTCGCGAAGAAGCCGAAGTTCGCAACACTGGTGACTCGCTTGTTTATCAAACTGAGAAGTTCTTAAAAGATAACGCCGAAAAATTCACCGAAGGTGAAAATGCTGAGAAGCGTGGCGAAGTTGAAACTGCAGTAGCTGATTTAAAGAAAGCGCTTGAAGGCACAGATCTTCCAGCAATTAAGTCTGCAACTGAAAAAGTCAGCGAGCTTTCACAACAACTAGGCGCTGCGCTTTATGCAGCAAATGCAGCGGCAGCTGAAGCACCACAAGCCGATGATGGCGTTGAAGATGCCGAGATTGTTGAAGAAAGTAAGTGACATCCGAATCTGAAAATACTGTGCCAGAGAGTTCTGACAAGGAACTCTCTGATGCGGTAGATGAAGCACTTGCCGAAGTTGAAGTAGATGAAGTTGCAGTTTTAACTTCAGATCTGCAGAGAGTTCAAGCTGAGTATTCGAATTATCGTAAGCGAGTTGACCGAGATCGCATCACCGCAAATGAAATTACGACTGCAATTGTGTTGTCAGAATTTCTTCCGGTTCTTGATGATATTTCAAGAGCAGAAGAGCATGGCGAACTAACTGGTGGATTCAAAGCTGTTGCTGATCAGTTAGAAACAATCACAACCAAGCTTGGACTCACTAAATTCTCAGACGTTGACGTGCCATTTGATCCAAATATCCATGAGGCACTTATGCATTCGACTTCACCAGATGTTACTGAAACTTCAGTAACTCAGGTTCTACAACCAGGTTTCAAATTCAAGGATCGGGTAATTCGCCCAGCGCGAGTTGCAGTAACAGATCCAGAAAACTAATTAGGAAAACTTAAATGGCCGCCAAGGATTTATACGAAAAGGATTTGTATTCAATCCTTGGCGTCAAAAAGAGCGATGATGCGGCTGCAGTAAAAAAGCAGTATCGCAAGCTGGCCAGAGAGCTGCACCCAGATAAGACAAAGGGCGATAAGAAGCTCGAAGAGAAATTCAAATCGGTTTCTGAGGCGTATGAAGTTTTATCTGATGATAAAAAACGCGCTGAATACGATGAAATGCGCGAAGCTTTCAAAGGTGGACGTATCCCGCAAGGTGGCGGAAGTTTTGGTGGCGGTGGATTTCAAGGCGCTGATTTTTCAGATTTATTTGGCGGCGGTTCACAAGATATTTTTGGAACAATCTTCGGTGCTGGTCATGGGCCACGGCGTGGACAAGACCTTGCAGCGTCCACAACGATTTCATTTAGAGATTCAATCTATGGAACTGAATTAGATTTAAAACTTGCACCTCAAGGTGGTAAGGCAAATTCTGTTACAACAAGAATTCCTGGTGGAATCAATGACGGCGCAAAAATAAAATTAAAAGGGCGTGGCGGTAATGGGCCGGCAGGTCCGGGTGATTTATTTGTAACTGTAAATGTTGTGAAGCATCCAGTGTTTTCAAGGAATGAATCTAATTTACTGATGACGCTTCCAGTTACCTTTACTGAAGCGGCACTTGGCGCGGATATAAAAGTTCCGACTCTTGATGGAGATGAAGTAACTGTTCGTATTGCTCCAGGAACACCTAATGGCCGCACACTAAGAATTAAATCCCGTGGTGTGCAAACTGCCAGAGGCACCGGCGATCTGTTAATTACTATTGAGATTCAAGTACCGCAACGCGTCGACGGTAAAGCAAAAGAAGCACTAGAAGCTTTCGCAAAAGCAACTGAAGAATTTAATCCACGAGCTGATTTAGCACAGAGAGCGAGGGCATAGTCATGAGCAATGAAGAACATTCAGATGACGAGGCCGTATATGTAATTTCAATTGCATCACAACTTTCTGGGATGCACCCGCAAACTTTGCGCCAATACGATCGTATGGGTTTAGTTTCACCAGGCCGAGCATCAGGTCGTGGTCGTAGATATTCGTTGCTCGATATTGCATCACTGCGAAATATTCAACGCCTTGTGGGTGAAGGAATAAACCTTGCAGGAATAAAACGGATTATGGAATTGGAATCCGCTGTAGCTTCAATGGCGTTAGAAGTAGCAAAATTACGCACCGAAGTTGATGCTTTGATTGAAGCCAATCCGCCAAAATCTTTGGTGCGAAAAGGCAAGCAAACAATCGTGGTTTATAAGGAAGAGGGCTAAGGTTCACGCATGAATTCACGCGAAAAATTAAGGGAAGAAATTTTAAAAAAGGCAGTAGTTCACGGAAAAGTTATTTTGTCTTCAGGTAAAGAAGCCGATTACTACGTTGACCTTCGTCGCGTAACTCTTGATTCTGTAGCAGCACCACTTGTTGGCGAAGTAATGCTTGATTTAACTAAAGATTTGGAATTCGATGCTGTTGGCGGATTAACACTTGGTGCCGATCCAGTTGCCACTGCAATGATGCATGTCGCAGCAAGCAAAGGCCGCAACTTAGATTCTTTTGTAGTTCGCAAAGCAGAAAAAGCACATGGATTGCAACGTCGAATCGAAGGACCAGATGTAAAAGGTCGTCGCGTGCTTGCAGTAGAAGATACTTCAACAACAGGTGGTTCAGTGATGACTGCGGTCGAAGCTCTTAAAGAAGCTGGTGCAATTGTTGTTGGCGTGGCAGTTATTGTTGAACGTGGTGCCGCACCACTAATTGCTGAAAATGGTTTGAAGTATTTAGCAGCTTACCAACTTGCAGACTTAGGACTCTAACCTTTTCTCTCTTTGCGCTCTTTGTATATTCCGTTAATGAGTGGCACAAGCGAGACTAAAACAATCAACCCAACAACCGGATACAAGTATTTGTTTACCGATCCCTTAATTACATCACCAAGCAGATAACCAATTCCGATTGCAACTTGAGTCCAGATAACTGCTCCGATTGCGTTCCAAGTTGAAAATAATTTACGATCTAGATTCGCTACTCCGCAGACCGGATTGATTAAAGTTCTTGCAAATGGAACAAAGCGACCGAAAACTAAAGCTTTACGTGGACCATATTTAAGTAGCCATTTCTCAGTAGCGGCCACCATTTTTTGATTAAAAAATCGAGTATTTGGTCGATCAAAAAACTTTCTGCCAAATTTTTTACCGAACCAATATCCAACTTCGCCACCAATAATTGCAGCCACCGGTGCAAGTGCAAATAGAAGAGGGGCGGACAGTTTGGCATCGCCCAAAAGGGCTTTTCCTGTTCCAGAAGCGGCTATGCCAGCCAAGAAGACGACCTCGCCGCCTGGGAAAATGAGTCCAATCAATAGACCAGTTTCCATAAAAATAATGCCAAGGACCCCAATTAATCCCAGGCTAGAGACAACTGTGTGGGCATCAAGCAGGTCAGTTAGATTCATCGTGGGGTTAGGTTATCTGGTCCCAGAAGCTAAGTTGAGCGCAAATAATCTTGGGGATACCTATTTATTTGCATCTACCAGCGGTTCTATGTGTAATCTTTCGACCTCATGGGTTCAACGACGCACACATATAGGAGATCTTCGTGGAAAATCTGGTCCAAGTAACTGGTTCCAACCTGACCTACGTTTATGTAGTTCTAGGTATTTCATTAGTGGCACTAGCCATTGCATACGCTCTTCGCGCACAAGTCTTAGCCGCGAACGAGGGAACCGAGAAAATGAAGGAGATTGCCGCCGCCGTTCAAGAAGGTGCAGCTGCATATCTAAACCGTCAATTCAAAACCCTTTCCTATTTTGTAGGAATTGTTTTCTTCCTACTTTTCGCACTTCCCGGAGAATTTGAAATTCGCCTTGGTCGCTCAATCTTCTTCTTGCTCGGCGCACTTTTCTCTGCAGCTGTTGGATACAACGGAATGTGGCTTGCGGTTCGCGCAAACGTTCGCGTTGCAGAAGCAGCCCGTCAAAAGTCTGCGGCGAACGCAGTAAAGATTGCATTCCGCACTGGCGGCGTTGTTGGTATGACCACAGTTGGATTAGGACTTCTTGGCGCATCACTTGTTGTAGCTATTTACAAAGAGAACGCACCAGCAGTTCTTGAAGGTTTTGGTTTCGGTGCAGCAATGCTTGCAATGTTTATGCGCGTTGGTGGCGGAATCTTTACAAAGGCAGCAGATGTCGGTGCTGACCTAGTTGGAAAAGTTGAACAAGGAATTCCGGAAGATGATCCTCGTAACCCAGCAACAATTGCTGACAACGTTGGAGATAACGTCGGTGACTGTGCCGGTATGGCAGCAGATCTATTCGAGTCATATGCAGTAACACTTGTTGCAGCCTTGATTCTAGGTAAAGCAGGCTTTGGCGATGCGGGCTTAATTTTCCCACTAATCGTTCCAGCAATCGGAATTGTTACAGCGATAATCGGTATCTTCATCACCAAACTTCGCACAACAGATAAGTCAGCAATGCAGGCAATCAATCGCTCATTCTTCTTATCAGCAATAATTTCAGCAGTTCTGGTTGCATTCGCAACATATACATATTTGCCATCATCACTAATGCAGATGTCAGGATTAACTCCAGAAGCAGCAGCAGTAGATGTAAACCCACGCGTGCTTGCAATTGGTGCAGTGCTAATTGGAATTTTACTTGCAGCAGCAATTCAATTGTTGACTGGCTTCTTTACTGAAGTTGGTAAGCGTCCAGTAAATGATGTTGCAGCATCATCTAAAACTGGCGCCGCAACTGTAATTCTTGCTGGCATCTCAGTTGGTTTTGAATCAGCTGTTTATTCTGCACTGTTGATTGCCGCATCTGTATTTGGTGCATTCTTACTTGGTGGCGGTTCAATTGTTCTCTCACTATTTGCAGTCGCACTTGCAGGAACTGGTCTTCTAACAACAGTAGGTGTAATTGTTGCAATGGATACCTTCGGACCGATTTCAGATAACGCACAAGGAATTGCCGAAATGTCTGGCGATGTAAAGGGCGAAGGCGCTCAAATTCTTACATCGCTAGATGCTGTAGGTAATACAACAAAGGCGATTACAAAGGGAATTGCAATTGCTACCGCAGTTCTTGCAGCAACAGCGCTCTTTGGTGCTTTCACTGATGCAATTAAGGAAGCTGTTCATAAGGCGGTTGGCGAAGCAGAAGTTGCGCTTCAATATCAAGGAATTTTGGATGTTGCTGATCCACGCAACTTGGTCGGTTTAATTATCGGAGCAGCAGTTGTGTTCATGTTCTCAGGTCTTGCAATTAATGCAGTTTCAAGAGCAGCCGGAGCGGTTGTTCATGAAGTTCGCGAACAATTTAGATTGCACCCAGGAATTATGAAGGGAACTGAAAAACCAGAATACGGTCGCGTTGTTGATATTTGCACACGCGATTCACTGCGCGAATTAGTAACACCAGGTCTGCTTGCAGTTATGGCACCAATCGCTGTTGGCTTCGGTCTCGGTGTTGGCGCTCTTGGTGCATATCTTGCTGGCGCAATTGGAACCGGAACTTTGATGGCGGTATTCCTATCTAACTCAGGTGGTGCATGGGATAACGCGAAGAAGATGGTTGAAGATGGAAACCATGGCGGTAAAGGATCTGATGCACATCACGCAACAATTGTTGGTGACACAGTAGGAGATCCATTTAAAGATACTGCTGGTCCTGCAATTAACCCACTGATTAAAGTTATGAATCTTGTCGGACTTCTTGTAACTCCAGCAATTGTTGGATTTGCACTTGGTGACAACACCGACTACTCAATGGCCATTGCACTTGTTGCTACATTGATAATTGTTTATGCATTGATTCGCAATCGTCGCGCATCAACTCGCATAAGCTAGATTCGAAAAATAACGCACGACAAGAGTTAGGAACTTCCCCCGAAGATCATGGGCATAAAACTTGTAATCGTGGAATCTCCCGCGAAGGCGCGCAAAATCGGCGGCTTCCTGGGAGATGACTACGTTGTGGAAGCATCTGTTGGGCACATCCGCGATTTGCCACAACGCGCTGCCGATATTCCTAAGGAATACAAGAAAATTGCCTGGGCTAAAGAAGGCGTAAATATTGAAGAAGGTTTTGAACCGCTCTATGTAATTAACCCAGATAAGAAAGCAAAAGTTTCCGAACTTAAAGCGTTGATGAAAGATGCCGATGAATTAATTCTGGCAACGGACGAGGACCGCGAGGGCGAAGCTATTGCCTGGCACTTAATTGAAGTTCTGCGCCCAAAAATTCCAATTCGCCGAATGGTTTTTCACGAAATTACAAAAGAGGCAATTAAAAAAGCTGCAAACGAAACTCGTGATCTTGATTATCGCCTGGTAGATGCCCAAGAAACCCGTCGAGTTCTAGATCGGCTTTATGGCTATCGCCTTTCTCCGGTTTTATGGAAGAAAGTAATGCCAAGAATTTCTGCAGGCCGTGTGCAATCTGTTGCAACAAGATTGATTGTCGAACGCGAACGCGAACGCATGGCTTTTATTTCATCTAAATGGTGGGATTTAACTGCGCAATGTGAAGCCGGGTTTAATGCAAGATTGCTTTCTCTTGATGGTAAACGAGTTGCTGCAACAAATGATTTTGATGCAAACGGTGGCTTAAAAGAGAAATCGGTAGCAAACATTTTGCTTTTGGATGAAGCAGGAGCAAATGAATTAGTTCAAAGCCTTTCTGGAAAAGCTCTTACAGTTAAGTCAACCGAAGAATCACCTAGAACCGAAAGACCTAAAGCACCATTTACGACATCAACCATGCAGCAAGATGCCGGATCAAGACTTGGTTGGGGTGCACAACTAACCATGCGCGTTGCACAACGGTTGTATGAAAATGGCTACATCACATATATGCGAACTGATTCTGTAACCCTTTCTCAGGGCGCAATCGAGTCGGCAAGAAGTTCGGCAAAATCTTTGTATGGGGCTGAATATATTCCTGCAGCACCACGAGTCTATGAAGGAAAATCTAAGAATGCGCAGGAAGCACATGAAGCAATTAGACCAGCGGGTGAAACATTTAGAACACCTGGCGAATTAGCACCAGAATTATCGCGTGACGAGTTCTCACTTTACGATTTAATTTGGAAACGCACCATTGCATCACAAATGTCAGATGCTAAGAAAATGCAGATGCGGGTTGACTTTGATGTTGAAACAAAGACCGGCGGCGCTGCGATATTTAGAGCTAATGGTTCTGTTGTTACCTTTCCAGGATTCTTAGCAGCTTATGAAGAAATCGTTGAAGATAAATCAGGAGATGACGAGAGCGCTGAAACCGATAAGAGATTGCCGGCAATGGCTGTCGGGGATTCGATCAAGGTTTCTGATTACATTTGCGAAGGTCACGAAACTAAGCCACCAGCAAGATATACCGAACCAACACTCGTTAAAAAACTTGAAGAACTAGGCATTGGCCGACCATCTACATTCGCATCGATTATGAGCACTATTCAAGATCGTGGATATGTTGCAAAACGTGGCCGCGCTCTTGTTCCCACCTTTCTTGCGTTTTCAGTTACTGGATTGCTCGAACAACATTTCGGAAAATTAGTTGATTACGAATTCACCGCTTCAATGGAAGAAGATTTAGATCGAATAGCAAATGGTGAAGAGGATCGCATTACTTGGCTAACCAAGTTCTTCTTCGGCACCGAAGGAAACCCTGGCCTAGAAGCACTTGCAGCTGATTTAGGTGCGATTGATGCGCAACAAATCAACACCATGAAAATGGGCGAGGATATTGAAATTCGTGTTGGTCGATATGGTGCATATATTCAAAAAGGAATTGGCGATGATCGTAAGTTTGCAAACATTCCAGAGACGATGGCGCCAGATGAACTTACGCTTCAAGTAGCAATAGATTTATTAGCGCAGCCTTCTGGTGAACGCGAACTTGGAATCCACCCAGAAACCAATCTTCCGTTATTGGCCAAGTCAGGAAGATTCGGTCCATATATAACCGAGGTTTTCCCAGAGCCTGAAATGGTTGTCGATAAGAAAACGGGTGAGCTTAAGAAACCCCGTAAGAAAAAAGATGCACCAAAGCCAAAGACCGCATCACTTCTTTCTACAATGACTTTAGATACGATCACAATCGATGACGCCCTGAAATTGATGTCACTTCCAAGAACACTTGGTGACTACGAAAATGTTCCAATCACTGTTCAAAATGGCCGATACGGGCCTTACATGACGCACGGAACTGATTCTCGAACCTTAACTTCTGAAGATCAGTTGTTTGCAATTACTTTAGAAGAAGCAATTGAACTCTATAAACAGCCTAAAGTCCGCCGCCGTGGTGTAGCAAAGCCGCCACTTAAAGATTTAGGAATTGATCCCGCAAGCCAGAAACCTGTTCTAGTAAAAGATGGCCGATTTGGAATTTACATAACTGATGGCGAAACAAATGCAACACTTCGTCGTGGCGATAACGTTGAATTCTTAACTTTGGAACGCGGTCTTGAATTATTAGCAGGGCGGCGCGCTTGGGAAATTGAAAATGGCGGAGCTAGCCGGGTTAAGAAAGGCAGTAAACGCGCAAAGAAAGCCGCGCCCTCTTTAACCAAGAACACAGTTAAAGCCACAGGAAAGGCTAAAAGTAAGAAAAAAGCGGCTACAGGCAAGGGTAAAGCCGCAGCCACTTCGGCATAAGTAGGCTTAGCTCATGCCTAATTCACTTCCATATCCTGGCGCACCAGCAGGAACCGAAAGCAGAAGTGTTTTATCGATACCCGCATTTAGAAAATTATGGAACTCGATGGCCTTCTCTTCTTTCGGAGACTGGCTCGGACTTCTTGCAACAACAGCTATGGCGCTGGAACTTTCGAATGGTGATTATTCAAAAGCAAACTTTGCAATCGCAGGTGTGTTTATTGTTCGTCTTTTGCCAGCGGTAATTCTTGGTCCAATAGCAGGCGTCTTTGCCGATCGTTTTGACCGCAGACGACTTATGATTTTTTGTGACATTTTTAGATTTGCGCTTTATCTTTCGATTCCCTTGGTAGGTAATTATTTCTGGCTATACACCGCAACAATTTTAGTGGAATGCTTTACGCTCTTCTGGTCTCCAGCAAAAGAAGCAACTGTTCCAAATATGGTTCCGAAAAATAAATTAGAGAGCGCTAATCAAGTTTCACTCCTGGCTGCATATGGAACCGCGCCAATCGCCGCAATTGTTTTTTCACTACTTGCTCTAGTTTCAGTGGCAACAACTAGTTTTCTGCCCGCAGAATATTCTTCGACAGCGGATCTAGCGCTATATATAAATGCCTTCTCTTTCCTTTACACCGCATGGATTGTTTATCAATTGAGAGAAATTCCAAAAGGCCCAGCGGGAAGCGCTGCAGCAAACGAGAATATTGGAAAAGCTTTATTCGAGGGATTTAAGTTTGTAAGTGGTTCAAAGATAATCAGAGGTCTTATTTTCGGAATGCTTGGTGCGTTCTTTGCAGCTGGCGCTGTTATTGGTTTAGCTCGAACATTTGTTGGCGATCTAAATGCCGGAGATGCCGCATATGGAATTTTGTTTGGCGCAGTGTTTACAGGATTAGCTCTGGGAATTTGGCTTGGGCCAAAGGTTTTCGCTCAGTTCTCTCGCAGAAGAATTTTTGGAGCTACTTTAACAATTTCGTCATCGTTCTTAATTTTGCTTTCTCTCATGACAAACCTGGTCCTTGCAATCTTCATTACCGTTTTGCTCGGAGCATTTGCTGGCATTTCTTGGGTTACAGGTTTCACAATGCTTGGACTTGAAGTCGCCGATGAAGTTCGTGGTCGGACTTTTGCCTTCGTTCAATCCTTGATCCGCGTCTCTCTGGTTCTTGTTCTGGCAATTGCACCTCTAGTAGCTGCAGCAATTGGACGTCATACCTATACATTCGAGAACTTTGAAGTCACCTATAACGGCGCAGCATTCACAATGTTTGCCGCAGGAATTATCGGGGTAATTGTTGGAGTTATTTCTTATCGCACAATGCGCGATCGTCCAACAGTTTCACTCTGGTCAGATATCGTCGCAGCAAGCCGGGGTGAACTTGGTGGAATCACTGGAACGATACATAGCGGCATCTTTATTTCATTTGAAGGTGGCGAAGGTTCCGGAAAATCCACACAAACACAATTGCTAAAAGAGTATTTAGAGTCAATTGGTAAAGAAGTTTTACTTACTCGCGAACCAGGTGGAACACCACTAGGAAAGCGTCTGCGCGAAATTCTTCTAGATCCACAGACCGGAAGTATTTCTCCGAGAGCTGAAGCGCTGTTATATGCAGCAGATCGTGCAAACCATGTTTATTCATTAATTCAACCCGCACTTGCTTCTGGCCAAGTTGTAATCACTGATCGATATTTAGATTCATCTGTTGCTTATCAAGGTGCCGGTCGAATCCTGCAACCATCTGAAGTAGCGCGAATTTCGCGCTGGGCAACTGAAAATCTTGCACCAACACTGACTGTTGTCATGGATATCCCTGCCGAATTAGGTCTTTCCAGATTGCGTTCATTAGATCGTTTAGAAGCCGAGCCTTTAGCTTTTCATGAACGCATCCGACAAGAGTTTCTTAACATTGCTGGGTCAGACCCCGAGCGTTATTTTGTTGTGGATGCAACCCAAGATAAAGCAAGTATTCACGAACAAATCATCGAACGTGTTTTAAGTCTGCCTCAATTAAAAGAGATTTCAACCGAGAAGAAACGATTTAGAAAACAGTGAGCACCACTTCAGTTTTTGATAATTTAATCGACCAAGAACATGTAATTTCGATTTTACAAGAAGCGGTTTCGGCAGCTTCCGATTCAACAAACCAATCACAAGAAATGACACACGCTTGGCTCTTTACCGGACCACCGGGTTCTGGGCGAAGTAATGCCGCACTGGCGTTTGCTGCTGCTTTGGTCTGCAGAAATGGTGGTTGCAATAACTGCATTGATTGCAATACTGCAATGACCGGAAGCCACGCAGATGTTGAGTTGATAAAAACCGAAGGGCTTTCCATAAAGATTGATGAAGTTCGCGAGCTAATCACTCGTGCTTCCTGGAGTCCTGCTGTTGGTAATTATCGCGTCGTTGTTATTGAAGATGCCGATCGCCTTACCGAATCTGCAGCAAATGCACTTTTGAAAGCGATTGAAGAGCCAGGTCTTAGAACTGTCTGGTTGCTCTGCGCACCAAGTTCGACAGATGTTCTGCCGACAATTAGATCTCGAACCCGAAGTTTAGTTCTGCGAACACCATCTGTAGCAGCGGTCGCGAAGTTACTTGAGAAAGAGAAGTTTTCACCCGCTATGGCAGATTTTGCCGCTCGGGTATCACAAGGGCACATTGGTCGGGCTCGACATTTGGCAAAAAGCGAAGAAGCAAGAACGCGCAGACAAGCTATTTTAAAGATCTCTTTATTGATTACAGATATTTCATCTGCATTTAAAGCCGCGCAAGTATTAGTAGAAGCAGCAAAAGCAGAGGCTGAAGAAGAAGCCGAAAGGCGCGATGATGCAGAAATTTCGGCACTAAAAGAAGCTTGGGGACAACAAGGTTCCAAGTTAACTCAAGGTGGATCGAAAGCGGTTAAAGAGTTAGAGAAAGAACAGAAATCGCGCACAACAAGAATGGTGCGAGATTATTTAGATCGAGCTCTTCTTGATATCGCCACCCTTTATCGAGACATACTCCTAATACAATCTAATTCTTCAGACTCAATCATCAATACCGATTTAATTTCGGAAATAACAAAAATAGCTGAAGCAACAAAAGCTGAAGCAACACTTGCAAAATTAGAGGCAATAATGAGTGCAAGAACAAATCTTTCACACAACGCCGCCCCGCTTCTAACAATTGAAGCGTTGATGGTTTTGCTTAAATAATGTCAATAAGAATTAAACTGATTTTTCTAGGCGCAGCCATCGTATTCACTATTGGTATTGCGTTTTTAATACTAAACAATGAATCCGATACTTGGACTTTAAAAGATTACAAAACCCAAGAATTAACTTGGGAGGATTGTTATGACGGATATGAGTGTTCATCATTCAAAGTGCCAGTCGACTATGAAAAAGTTGATGACAAAAGTTTTACTCTAAGAGTTTTGCGACATAGCGCCTTGGATCAGAAGAATAAGTTAGGTTCTATTGTTGTAAATCCGGGAGGCCCGGGCGGCTCTGCCACTTTTTATGCATACAATGCCGATTACATACTCTCCGATGAGATTAACCAAAGGTATGACGTCGTTGGCTTTGATCCACGAGGAGTAGATGAATCGGATGAAATTCGCTGCCTGACAGCAGCCGAAGAAGATGTTTATTTAGATGCAGATGCAAGTGATGGAAAAGCAGCCAGTATTGCTGCATTAGTGGCACTTTCTAAAGACTTTGCCGATAAGTGCGCAAAGGCAGCAGGTTCAAAACTTGGGCATTACAGCACGCTCGAAGCCGCAAAAGATATGGAAATACTGCGAATTTTACTAAACGAAAAGAAGCTTAACTATTTAGGAAAAAGTTATGGAACTTATCTAGGGACTTTATATGCCGCGCTTTTCCCAGATTCGGTGGGAAGAATAGTTTTAGATGGAGCTGTATCGCCAAATGTTTCAATGCGCGAACAGCAACTTTCGCAGGCGGTTGCATTTGATAAAGCACTAAATGTTTTCTTGAAAACCCAACAAACTTTTAAGATTTCTGACATTAAGAAACTTTTGTCAGAGGCAGAAACTAATCCGATTAAAGGCGCTGATGGAAGATTTGCAAGCCAATCAACAGTGATAACTGCCATTGCAGCGACGCTATATGATTCAGAAGGCGGCTGGAAAGATTTAAAGAAAATGCTCGGTCAAGCAATTGTTAATCGCAATCCGACTGAAATGTTTAAACAAGCAGATGAATACAACAATAGAGATTCAAAAGGAAATTACTACAGCAACCAAACCGATGTTTCGATTGTTGTAACGTGTTTAGATTGGAAGGAACCAAGGAATGTCGAGGAAATTGCATTGGACCACGGCGAATATGTAAAAGCAGCACCGATATTTGGACCATATTTATATCTTGCTAGTTTGCCATGCAAATATTGGAAGACTGGGCCTCAACTTCCACCGATGCCATTAAAAAATATTGATACGGATCCGGTTTTAGTAATCGGTGTTACAAATGATCCAGCAACTCCGTATAAGTGGGCACAAGATTTGGCGAAAGTATTCGTCAACGCAAAATTATTGACCTTAGATGGCGACGGCCATACCGGCCATAATCAAGGGAATAACTGCGTTGACTCGGTGGTGGATTCCTACTTTTTAACGGGAAAAATTGACTCAAAACCCCTAATTTGTGCCAAAAGTGGTACTTAGCATCATTTGTTATACGGCATTATTTCCCCATGCGCTTAGACCATGTCTCATATGTAACGTCACATGACCAACTTGCAGATACTGTGCAACGTCTTGGTTCTCGCTTAGGAAGCACTTTTGTTGACGGTGGAGTTCACCCAAGATTTGGAACTCGAAACTTCACACTTCCATTACAAAATGGTCACTACCTAGAAGTTGTTTGCCCACTTGATCACCCAGCTGCAGATTCCTCACCATTTGGTAAAGCGGTTTCAAAGCGCGCTGCTGAAGGTGGCGGTTGGTTAACTTGGGTATTAGCTAGTGATGATATTTCACCAATCGAATCTCGTCTTGGTCGTCCCGCAGTAGAAGGACATCGCAAGAAGCCCGATGGCAATGATTTATCTTGGAAGCAAATCGGAATTCTCGAACTTTTAAACGATAAGCAACTGCCATTCTTTATTCAATGGTTAACACTTTCGCATCCTTCAACAGATGGAAAAGCTATTTCAAAGATTGTTAAAGTTGAAATTGCTGGCGATGAAAAGACAATCTCAGAATGGATTGGTTCAGATTTAGAGAATGCAATCGGAAGCGACATAGAAGTAATTTGGCTTGATCCATCTGAAAATGATGGGGATTCTGGAATTGTTGCAGTTCATCTTGCAACACCATCTGGAGTTGTCAGACTAGATTAAGAGGCTGCAAGTGAGACTTAAAATTGCAGTCCTGATTGCAAGATTTGCTGCTTATCTGTCAAAGAAAATATTGCGCAGGTCAGGGGAAACAATTGCTGGCCGTGTTCTATTAGCCCTATACCCAAAAGCTATCTCAGAACTTTCTAAGGGTAAAAAAGTAATTTGCATATCCGGCACAAATGGAAAAACATCAACCACTAAAGCCTTAGTTTCAATCATTTCTAAACTTGGCACAGTCGCTACGAGTCCATCTGGTTCAAATTTAGAACGTGGAGTAGCCGCGGCACTTATGCAGAAATCCGAATTCGCTGTTCTGGAAGTTGATGAGCTACATCTATCGCGAGTTATTGAAGAGGCAAAACCGAAAGCAGTGTTGTTGCTCAACTTAACCCGGGATCAACTTCATCGGATGCATGAGGTCAAGCGGGTTGCAGATAGATGGGCGAAGAGCGCAAGCACCGCTCCTGAAACCTTGTTCATAGGCGATGTCGATGATCCATTTGTAGCGCTGGCGTTAAACAGTGCAGCACAAGCAAAACGAATTTCTTTTGGTGGGCGCAGGCATCAAGATGGAGCGGTCTGTCCATCATGTGGAAAATATCTAAAGTGGGTTCGTAATAATTACAAATGTTCTTGCGGACTTTCTAATTTAAATCCAGATGAAATCTTTGAAGCTGGCAGCGCAGCTTTTAGAAATGCGGCTATGGCAAATGTGGTTGGAAAATATCTTGGCGCCAAATCAATTGCTATCGATGAGAAATCCTTAGAACGAAGCGTGGATCAAATACATAAAGGCGTTAAAGCAAATATCAGATTGACGAAAAATCCAGCATCTTGGACTGAAGCTCTTAAATCAGTAACCGGAGAGAATGCAGTTTTAATCGTTAATGCTCGCGAAGTTGACGGCATCGACACTTCTTGGCTTTGGGACATTTCATTTAGCGGCTTATCAGGCAAACGAGTAATAGTTTGTGGCGAACGAGCGCTAGATATTGCTTACAGATTGCATGTCGAAGGTATCGAAGCAGAAATAACCTCAAACTTTAAAGAGGCGATAAGTAAATTTGATTCAGGTGCCAGCGTCAATGTTCTTGCCGCTTACACCGCCTTCCACGAGTTGGTGAATTCATGAGCCAAATAAAGATAGTAAGAATTCATAACGAACTGCTCGGAACTTATGGCGATCAAGGCAATGCTGAAGTTCTAGCTTTTCGGGCAAAGTTCCATGGAATCACAGCAACTATTGTTGATGTTTCCTACAACGATGACCTGCCAACTAATGGTGACATTTATTTACTTGGTGGCGCCGAAGATGCAGCGCAGTTGTTAAGTCTTGAAGCACTTCAGCGCGGAGATAATTTAAATATTTTGCATATGGCAATTGAGCGCGGTGCGGTAATTCTTGCAGTTTGTGCCGGTTTCCAAATCATCGGAAATAAATTTGTTGCTAATGGACAAGAGGTAGAAGGCCTTGGATTGTTAGATGTAATTAGTGTTCCTGGCGATAAACGCTTAGTTGGTGACATCAAAACAACTTCAAGCGTTTTAGGTTTTGAACTGACTGGTTTTGAGAATCACATGGGACGCACAATTTTGGGTCCAACTGCACAAGCTTTTGGGAAAGTGATTACCGGTCATGGCAATGGTGACAGTAAATATGATGGTGCGGTAAACGGAAATATATTTGGCACATACATGCATGGCCCATTACTTGCTCGCAATCCCGAGTTTGCAGATTTGTTATTAACGCGTGCAACCGGCCGCAAATACGCACAAATTACAGATCCGCTAGCCTTGAAATATGCGACGTGGCGTCGCAAGGTTATTTAGTAGGTTACAATTAGCAAGTTGTTGCAACCGCAGCACTCCCCATAGAACCCTCTGATAAGAATCAAGGTTCACTTGCGAGTCTTAATCTTTGGCACCACGAGACACGCTTGATGTCTCGATTGGTATTTTTATGTCATTTAAAGATTTAGGTATTGCTCCTGCGCTCGTAGAAGTCCTGGATGCACAAGGAATCACTTCACCGTTCCCAATTCAAAGCGCAACACTTCCTGATGCAATTAAAGGTCGCGATGTTTTAGGTCGTGGACAAACTGGTTCCGGAAAAACTTTAGCTTTTGGTCTTGCAATGCTTACTCGCCTTGAAGGTCGCACAGCAAAGCCGCACCGCCCACTTGGCTTGATTCTTTCGCCAACTCGCGAACTCGCAGTTCAAATTTCAGATGTTGTTGGCCCACTTTCTCGCAAAGTTGGATTAAGCACTCAAGTTGTTGCCGGTGGACTTTCATATGTTGGCCAAATTAAGGCGCTACGTTCTGGCGTAACAATTCTTGTCGCTACCCCAGGTCGATTGATTGATTTAATTGAGAAGAAGCACGTAGTTCTAGATGATGTTGTAATCACAGTTTTAGATGAAGCTGATCAAATGGCCGATATGGGCTTCTTGCCAGTTGTAAAAGATATTTTGGGTCAGACTAAAGATGATGGCCAAAGACTTCTTTTCTCAGCAACTCTTGATCGCGATGTTGACTCACTTGTTAAGCGTTTCCTTAAAGATCCAATTACGCATTCTCTCGAAAATGAAAAATCACGTGCCGCAGATATGTTGCACCATGTTTTGATTATGGATCAAGGTCACAAGGATTTAGTTGCGACTCAAATTGCTGCGCGCGAAGGTCGCACAATTTTCTTTGTTCGCACAAAGCATGGCGCAGATAAACTTGCCGAAAAGATGCTTCGCTCCGGAGTTCCCGTCGGCGTATTGCACGGTGGAAAATCTCAAGGTCAACGCACTCGAGTTTTAGCTGCCTTCAAAGATGGTCGCGCATCAGCTCTCGTCGCAACAGACGTTGCTGCTCGTGGAATCCACGTAGATGATGTTTCGCTTGTAGTTCATGTTGATGCTCCTGCAGATCACAAAGATTATTTACACCGCGCAGGCAGAACAGCTCGTGCTGGTGCAACAGGAGTAGTTGTAACTCTTGCTACACACAAGCAGAAGCGCGGTATCTTCGGAATCACAAACCAAGCCAAAGTTAAGTTAAATGAAGTTTATGTTCGTCCTTCTGATCCAGAATTAGTGCGGGTAACTGGCGCACAAGAACCATCAGGAATTCCAGTAATTGTTGAGGCAGAAAAGCCAGGTCGCAATGATCGTGGAAGCCGTGATCGTGGTGATCGTGGCGGTTTCCGTCGCGGAAGTTCTAGTAACTTTAAAAAGCGTAGCGAAGGTGGCGGACGCGTTGGGGATAGCGAAAGAGAAAAACCTGTTCGTTCGTTCCGTGGCGCAGCACCAGAGAAGCCAAAGTATGAAGATCGTCCGGCTCGCACAGATCGTCCGGCTCGCACAGATCGTCCGGCTCGCACAGATCGTCCGGCTCGCACAGATCGTCCGGCTCGCACAGATCGTCCGGCTCGCACAGATCGAAATGATAAATTTGAAAAGCGCGGAAAACCAGAGCGCTCATTTAGAGCTGATCGACACCCAAAAGCTGAACGCTTTGAAAAATCAGATCGTCCAGCAAAGGCAGATCGCTTCAATTCTCCAAAACCATCTAAGTTTGATAAATCAGAACGTCCCGTGAAGAAGAGTTACAAATCTGATTCCAGGCCTGTAACTTCAACTTGGCGAGCAGATTCAGAACAAATTGAGCGCACAGAAAAACACGAAGGTAAGCGCCCTGCATTTAAAAAAGCATCAGGTTCAAAGAAGTTTGCAAAGAAAGCTCCCGCTAAACGCGCACCACTTCCTAAGGGAACTTTCAAGAAAGCTGGCCCAAAGAAGAATGTCGGTAAGGCAAAACCAAGAGTAAAGTGATTTTATGAAATCACAGATTGCACTACTTGGTATCGGAGTTGTTATTGCTGCAGGGGTTGCATACATTGAACTAAAGCCTGCGGCAGAAACTCAAATTGCACCAGTAGTTGCAGCTACAGCGTCCTCAACACCCACCAAAGCAGTGGTTGAGGCAACAACGCCAGCTCCAAAGAAATCCGCAGTGCCACTAATTCCTAAACCAACTATTTCAGGCAGCGATGACGATGAAGACGAAGAAGATGACGACTAAACTTTAACTTTTCTACCTTCATAAAGCTTTGAAACCGCAATTGAAATAATTGTTAAGACAGTTCCGAATATCAAATAACCATTTAGAGATCCAGCCTTTGCCGGTGCAAGCCAATCAATCATGACCGCCCCAACTAATTGGCCGGCAATGTTGAGAATTACAAAATTTAGGACACCTAAATGTTTGATTATGTAGGCCGAAACTGCGACGAAAATTAGGCCTGCTGTGCCGCCGGTATAAACCCAGAAGTTACTTGGCAGTGGTTTTATTGTTGCTCCAAGAGCAAGATCTATTGTGAGTGCAATTACAACAACGATAGTTCCACTAGCAAAGTTCAACCAGGCGGTAGCAAGAGGGCGCTGTGCAACAACGTTCACGCGTCCATTCATACCTTGTTGGATAGAAGCGAATACACCAACAATTAAAGAGAATGTGAGTGGTAAGAATCTAAATTCTGAATTTGTTAAATCGGGGAAAACTGCAATGGCTACTGCGATTAACGTAGCGACCGCTCCAAAGATTCTAGGTTTAGTAATTCTCTGTTTTCCACTTGGCGTGATTCCCGCTTTGTCTACCAAAAGCGAAGATACGGTCTGACCAGCGACAACGCTGATAGTGAAAAGGGCCACACCAATCTGGGGAACAACAGCGCTCTGAGCCGCAACAAAGAAGCCACCAAGAACACCACCCATTACCTCCCAAGTAACCAGCTGTTTGCTTCTGACGGCAGCGAAAATTCTAAATAGTGCCTCGCGTTCACGTTTAAAACCAAAAACCAAAATAGTTACGAGAACAAGACCAGTCAGAAATGACACTAAAGCCGCTGCCAAACCATTATCGAGATCAACTGAAAGCTGGCCGTTGATTCGAGATTGAATCGCAACTACAACGCCAATAAGAACTGCAAAAACTGCAAACATATTGCCTCAGTTCTATTTAGTTAACGCAAGGGATTTTGCTGCCATCAACGGCTTTTCCGCTAGCCAATTGTGCATAATTTATTTTGGTTGGCTTTGGTTTTGGCGTTGCCGAAGCTTTTGGATCCTTAGGTTTAGGATTGAAGAGATCTTGCACAACTTTGCGAATTTTAACTTCATCAACCAAGTTCACGCTCTGACTGTTACGCATAACATAACCTTCAATTGGGAGAGTATGGAACTTAATATTGCCACTAGTTAGCGCCTTTGCTTGCGGCAGGAATCCAAGAACATCAAAACCTGAATCAATAACAACATCTTTCTTGGCAACATCTAGTAGAGCAGATATCTTTCCGATGTCTCCAAAAACTCCCTGAGTTCTAAACTTTGTTATTACACCAGCGATAAATGCTTGCTGGCGATGCGTACGATCTAAATCGCCATTTGGAAGTCCATGGCGTTGGCGAACAAATTTAAGAGCATCGGCGCCAGAAATAGTTTGCAAACCGGCAGGAAAAACCGCTCCAGAATACTTGGTATCACTAACGGCCTTATTCAAACAGACTTGAATTCCACCGAGTGCGTTTGCTAAATCATAAAAGCCAATGAGATTAACTTCGGCAAAGTGATCGATTGGAACATCTAAGAATTGTGAAACAGTTGCAAGTGTTGCGGCCCGTCCAGCATCCCGAGAAAGTCGCTCACGCAATGGTTGTTTAACACCTTCTTTATAAAGTTTTGAATCTTCAGCGTATTTTGCATAGCCATAAGCTTCTTTTATCTTTTTCATGCCATAGCCCGGAACGTTTACATAGTTGTCGCGGGGGATTGAAACAGCGACTGCTTTTTTGCCGTCAGCAGGGACATGAATCAAAATTAAGGTATTGGTGTTATAGCCGCCAACTGTTGCAGGTCCAACATGCAGAAGTTTTGAAATTTCCTTCGGAATCGGATTTCCTTCGTTGTCTCTTCGGCTATCAAGACCAATCAACAGAATATTTGTATCACCGTTCTTTGATTGCGGGGCGCCCTGAAGGGCTTTTGATCTTGGAATTGCATTTGAGGCCGCTTTGCTAAAGAAATTAAGTGCACCGGAGGTGGCGACGATTGATATAGATAGAGCCACTGCAATATTTCTGGCCCATTTACGCATAACGAGTATCTTACCTAATAAGAAATTGAATAGCTGACGTTAAAGTAACCATATGAAGGAAATCGGAGCACTCGCATTAGTTGGATCTGGCGAGTATCTGCCTGTAATGCAAGAGTTGGAGAGCGCTCTTATAAATTCTGGAGTCTCTAATGGAAAGCCAAATAGATTCCTACAAATTCCAACTGCGGCAGGAGAAGAGAGTCGCGAACGATTGCAATTTTGGGAATCGCGTGGCGCTGAACAAGCGCGACGGATTGGAACAATTCAAGATTTCCTTCCGATATTTACTCGCGAAGATGCTTTCAACCTTGAATATATTTCACGGATTAAAGATGCTGCGCTTATTTATTTTTCAGGCGGCGATCCCGGATACTTAGCTAATGCTCTACGGGATACACCGCTTTGGGCAGAGATAGAAAAGAATTGGTTAGCAGGAGCATCGCTTGCCGGTTGCAGTGCTGGTGCAATGGCTATGAGTTCTGATGTTCCTAATTTTTTTAGGATGAAAAGCGAAGGAATTCCTGGATTCAATGTCATCCCACATATTCGCCCAATTCCGCACTACAACAAATTTTTTGGTTGGATTCCGGACAGTGCTGCAAAGATTGTCATGAAGGCACCGGAGGGAACACTGATAATAGGAATTGATGAAGATACAGCTTTAGTGACTGGCCTTGACCCCCACACATCATTGTCAGAAAATAACTGGCAAGTTCATGGAGAAGGAAGTGTGCATATTTTAAGTGGGGCACCATCGGCGAGGTTCGAAAGCGGAGAAATAGTAAGTCTGCAAGTATCATAACTAAGTGCAACTCAAGCAATCATTCAAATTTCGCTATATAAAGCGCTTCTACTTTGCACGTTTTATAAGCAACTTCGGAAATGGAATGTCACCAATTGCGTTGGCATTCGGAATTTTGAATCTTCCGGGTGGCGATGCAAATACCCTCGGCTTAGTGCTTGGATCAACCACTGTCGCGATGCTTATTATGAGCCCCTTCGGTGGCGTCTTGGCCGATAAATTTGGTCGAGTAAAAGCAGTTGCTTTCGCTGACTTGGTTGCATCTGCCGGACTCTTTGTTCAGGTTGCTTTCTTCGCTACCGGAGAAGTTCCGCTAATTGTTCTATTGCTTGTAAATATTAACTTCGGATTGATGTGGGGAATTTTCTGGCCCGCAATGTCAGGAGTGCTTCCAGCACTGGTCCCTGATGAGCATCTTCAAGGAACCAATTCAGTAAATAATTTCTTCTCAAACGGCGCAATTATTTTAGGAGCAGCAGTCGGTGGAATAATTGTTGCAGGTTGGGGTGCAACCTGGGCGCTAGCTATTGACGCAGCAACCTTTACTATTGGCGGAATAGTTCTGTTAACTTTTAGACACGTTTCGCCAGCCAGAGGCCATAGTGAAAATACCATGATTGATGATTTGGTTCATGGGTGGAAAATTTTCATCTCTTTCCGCTGGATCGTAATTGGTGTCTTCGGATTCTCATTCATAATTTTGGCGTGGGCAGCAGGTGAAAACATCTTAGGGCCCTTGATTGCACTCAAAGAATTCAATGGCGCAAAATCTTGGTCACTTGTTTTAACTTTCGAAGGAATAGGCTTGTTAATAGGTTCGATTATTGGGCTTAAGATTAAACTAAAATACCCAATTCGTTTTCTATTGTTAATTAGTTTTTCAATTTCGTTATACATGTGGTCTCTAGCTAAACCGCAATCGATCTGGTTCATTGCCTTCTGTGCACTGCTTTGGGGAATCACGCTAGATTTATGGATAACAATTTGGTCAACTGCAATGGCAAGAGAAGTTCCGCGCGAAGCTCTTTCAAGAGTTTCTTCATTTGACGCTATGGGAACCATGTTGCTGCGCCCAGTTGGACTTGCTATTGCCGGCCCTCTTTCCATGGCAATTGGCATCTCCCAAACCCTCTATTTCTTTGCGATTTTTACCGCGGTTCTAATCATCGCGATGTTGGCTACCCCGGCTATGCGCAATATGCAGATTAAAGATGCAACGGTTGCAGAGTAAATTCACAGAAAATATTAAACTTTTTCGCCCCACTCCTTAAGTAAAGAGAAAGTAAGGTTTTCCCATGCGTAACTCAACTAAGGTAATTGCAGGATTTCTTCTCGGTATAACAACTGCTGGCGGAATCGCAACAGCATCTGGGGTCTTTAGCACCAATGTTGTGAAAGCTTGTGTCGATAAGAAGACCCAAGCCATCTATGCGGCTGTTAACAACACCTGCCCAGCAAACCGAACTGGTGTAAATCTTGGCTCGCTAAGTTCAGTGGCCGGAAGCCTTAATTCAATAGTAAATAAAGTTTCGCCAAGTGTTGTAACCATAAATGTCACGACTCCAAATGGGGGCGGTAATGGCTCCGGTTCAATATTTAGAACAACATCAACTTTTAGTTATGTAGTTACCAATAATCACGTAATAGAAGATGCTGTTGGTGGAGCAGGAATCATCACCGTAGGTTTGGATAACGGTGATCAAGTCACCGCAACTATTGTTGGTAGAGATCCAAATTATGATTTAGCAGTCCTTCGGATAACAAAGAGCAACCTTCCAACAATTGAACTTGGTGATTCAAGTCAATTGAAAATCGGAGATCAAGTAATCGCATTTGGTTCACCACTGGGCCTAGATCGCACGGTTACAAGTGGAATAGTTTCGTCACTCAACCGACCAGTAGTCACAGGCGACGGAGTTAGTTCGGCAGAATCATATGTAGATGCAGTTCAAACAGATGCATCAATCAATCCTGGTAATTCTGGTGGACCGCTAACCGATTCTTTGGGACGAATGATTGGAATAAATACTGCGGTCGCAACACTTGGAACAGCAACTGGTCGCGGCGGTTCAATCGGACTTGGCTTTGCGATTCCCATGAATCAAGCGCTTCGCGTAATGAATGAAATCATCGATACCGGAAAGGCAACTCGGCCAGTGCTTGGAGTCTTCTTTGATAGAAGTTTTACTCCAGGTAAGGGAGCGAAGATTTCAAGTCTTGTCGCCAATGAAGCCGCGCAAAAAGCTGGAATTCCAGTTGGTGCAATAATCACAGCTATAAATGGAGTTCGAATAACAGATCAAGTATCTGCAATTGTTCGCATCCGCTCATTTGCCCCTGGTGACAAGGTGACGATTGTTGTCACTATGCCATCAGGTGGTTCAAAGACATTTAACGTTACTTTAGGTTCTGCAGTTTCAAACTAAAGACGTTTTATGGTTTGTAGCCCATGTTGTGCCGTATCCTCTACGCATGGAAATATTCGATTTACGAGTTACCGTCGATAGCATCGGTGGGCGCTCGGTCTGCGGTTTGAAACCAGGAGATTATTTCGAAGTTACAAACAGTGCCGAACTTAGAATTCCCGAAGGAAAACATTTTTGCATGTATGCAATCGCATCTATTTTGCCCTTGCTTCCTGCCAAACAACGCAAGATGGCATCTGATGATTGGCTAGAGCAAGATTCACTTGTTGCATGTCCAGATCCAGAAGAGAAACTGATCATGAAGATAGATCGGATTCGCTCCGTTAAATTAAATTCGCAAGATCTAACCTAATTATTGTTAGTGTGCATTATGTTGCGGTGTTCATCGTTGTAACGCTCTAAATAGTAAACCGGGCCCTTTGGCCCCTTACTCCTACTTAAAACGCTTGCAATAGCATCTAGTTCATTCTCACTAAATTTGATTGTCGGAATTTTCAAATTAGATTCCAAATGTGAAAGATTGCGTGCACCAACGATAACCGCAGCGACTCCTGGTCGATTTACGATATAGGCTGATGCAATTGTTCCAATATCAGTGTTGTGAGATTTCGCAATTACATCTAGAACTTTGAGCAGCTCTTGGAATAAAGCCCAACCACCAAATTCCTTGATTATCAACTGATACTTAACACTTGATCTGGTATCTACCTCAGTCGGTTCGTTAGCTCCAAGAAATCTCTCTGAAAAGAATCCACCAGCTACGGTGCCGTAACAAAGTATTCCAATGCCATTTTCTAAACAATACTGGGCCATCTCATCTTCAGCTCGGGTATCAATCATTGAATACTGCACTTGGATGCTTGCCGGTTTAAGACCAGCATCAACCATTTCACTTAAGCGCTCAACATCAAAGTTAGTTACTCCGATATGCCGAATCTTTCCCGCACTCTTTAATTTGAATAGTTCTTCCATCGCCGCAAGATATGACTTCGCTTCGTACTTCCACCAGTGAAACTGGACTAAATCAACTTGGTCCACGCCAAGGCGTGCAAGAGAGCGGTTTACGATTGTTTCAACATCAGAGCGATCGAAGTCATCTAAGAATTTCTCATTTGGAACATACTTGGTATGCAACTGAACTAATTCCCGAGCCGAATCGCCATGTTTTTCTTGAAGCTTTGCAATTGACTTTCCAATTAGCTCTTCAACGCCAGTGTAAATATCACCAAAATCTAACGTTGTAATCCCTGCTTCAATAAAGGCTGTTGTGTCATCAATTGCTCGCTGGTCTTCTATCTTTTGATTTAGCGAGTGGCCAGAACTAAGTTGCCAGCCGCCTTTGATTACTGGACAAATTTTGTATCCAGGAACTAATTCTCGCTTCTGCATTATTGAATAATCGCTTCGGCTTCAATTTCAACCAAATATTCATCACCAATCAATTTTGCGATAAACATCGTATTTGCAGGTCTGATATCTGCAAAGCGCTCACCATGTGCTCGGGAGATTGCTTCCCAATCCGACATGTTATTTACAAAGACTCTGGTGCGCACGACATCTGAAAGCTTTGCACCGAGAGATTCGAGTGATGCTTCAATTTTATCGATCACAAAATGGGCTTGTGCTGCTGGATCATTTGCACCAACCGCCAATTCACCATGAGTGGCAGTGGTGCCAGAAACTAGAACGCGTTCGCCAATTCGTACCGCTCTGGAATAACCAGCAAGAGTTTCCCATGTTGTGCCGGAATCAATGCGCTCTTTCGTTGCTGACTTTATTGATTTATAAACAGGTGGAAATTCTTCAAGGTGGTGGCTTAAATCTCCAGAAGCTGTTAAATATGGTGGCTTTCGATATTCATCGCCACAGTCACCAGGAATCGGATCTAACTGATCAAGTGCACCCTTAATCCGCTTGCGCTGCTCTTTAGATAACTCAAAGGTAAAGAGCGAAGTTGCATCTGCAATATGAGCATTTTCACCAAGTCTGGCTCCGATTATTACTGCACCGACAGCCTTCTGGGATAACTGATATTTACTCGCAATTGTCGAGATTGAACGGTCGGTCTCTTCGCTAATTTTGTTCAAAGTTTCTAAAACATTTTGGAATTTATCCCAACCACCAGCGCTATCTATGAATCTCTTGTATTTCATAAGTGACCAGTTTGATAAACCATCGCCAGTCGGTTCGGATTTGCCAAGCCATTTCTTTGAAATAAATCCACCGCAAAGAGTTCCGTAGGCCAAAATCGCAATTCCATTTGCATCGCAATAATCAGCCATCTGACCACCACCACGGCGGTCTACTAATGAATACGAGATTTGATTCGAAACTAAATCAACGCCACTAGATTTTGCGATACGAAGATGAGCGGTATCGAAGTTGGTTGTTCCAATAGCTCGAATCAAACCCTCTTCTTTTAACTCTTGTAAATAAATTAAAGCATCTAACCAATATGGATTAGAGAATTTCCATGCGTGATATTGGAGCAAATCAACTTTTTTAGTTTGCAAGCGATCTAACCGGGCTTGCACAGCTTCTCTGACTTGTTCGCGAGTTACCGGACCAGGCTTTGGAACCCATTTAGTGAGCAACTTTGTTTTTGTGCCTTCGCCAAGGTTCTTCTTAAATGTGCCAGCAATTATTTCAGCAGATCCATAGTGATCGGCCATGTCGAAAGTGTTTAAGCCTGCTTCAGCATATGGCGCCATAAATTGCGCGGTGCGAACTGGATCTAGGGTGTTTCCATCCTTCTCCATATCAGCAATCTGCCAAAGGCCCGTAATTGCTCTTGATACTTCAAGATTTTTTGCAAGCTTATATCTTTGCACTTTGTTAGTAGGCATTAAATCTACCCCCGCAGGAATTGTTTAGTTTTAGCGAAGGCCGCTATTACTTTTGCAACATCTTCCCGATCATTGTAGAAATGTGGAGAAATTCTTACATTTCCATCTCTCGATGAAACTACAACTTTTTCGTTTTCTAACGCAGCAACATGTGCGTTTTCATCCGTTGTTGCAATAGCAAGCATCGCGGCGTGGTTTTGAGCAGCCTTTGGAGTAACAACTCGATAACCCAGTTCTGCTATTCCTTCACGTAGTTCGTCATGCAAAGGAGCAACATACGCTGCTATATCTGCAAGACCAATCTTTAATATGTATTCAAGCCCGGCGGCAGCTGGGTAAAGCGATGGGATAGCAGGTGTTCCTGATTCGAATCTGCGTGCATCTTTTGCCGGATCGTAACTATGGATGGCCATTGCAAAAATGTTGTCCGCTGCAAACCAACCAGTTGAAGTTGGGATCAGGTGGCTAGTTGTTTCTGGTCTAGCGAACATGAAACCGACACCAGGTGCGCCGAGCATGTATTTCAAAACCCCACCAACCAAGAAATCTGTCTTAAGTTTTGATAAGTCAATTGGAACTGCACCAACGGATTGATATGCATCAACTAAAACTAGTGCGCCAACTTTATGTGCTGCTTCGATAATTGGTTCTAATTCAGTCATTGTTCCGTTACGGAAACAAACATGTGTTACTGAAACAATCAAAGTCTCTTCATCGATTGCATTTAAGAGTGCTGAAAAGTCAACAGTTAGATCTTCTTTACTTGGAACATGAATTACCTTTGCGCCGCGTTTTTCTTGGGCGTGCCAAATTTGGCCAATAGTTGGGAACTCATTGTCAGTAGTTACAACTTTGTTTCGCTTACCCGTGAAATCCAGGGCCGAAGCTAAAGAGGCAACACCTGCGGATGCTGATGTTGTTACAGCGATTTGATTAGCCGGCACATTAAAAAATTTTCCAAGTAAATTTCTTACGTTCTCTTGGTGGCCAGCCCAGTCGCCCCAAGCGGAACCTTTGAGCTCTAAAGTTTTTAAATAAGTATCAAAACTGCCTTTAACGCTATCTGCAATTGCACCTTGTGAGCAGGAGTTCATGTAAGTGACGTAATCAAATACTTTGAAATCTGATCGATACTTTGCAGCCAAATCGATTGAAGTGTTAACGGCCATGGTGTGCCCTCCGTAATTCATAGCGCCCAGCAAGATCGCTGGCTTTCTTCTCAAAAACTATGCGCACAGTCTCCAACACATATCCAATAAAGACCAGAACTAAATCGAGTTTATTCAGTCTCACTGTAGCCAGGGGCTGGTCTGCCATCCGGATAATAAGCAGCAGCTGGCGAACCTTGAGGACGAAATATTCCGAGCAACCAGAGATCCTCGGTGCCATTGTTAACAATCGAATGGAGCAGCCTTGGAGTGATGCTAAATGTTGAGCCAGTTGAAATATCTTGGTTCTCGCCATCGACAGCAACGCTGCCGGTTCCACTTACGATCTGGCAAATCTCATCGTAAAGGTGATAATGATCTGGCGCTCCTGATGGTGGAATAAAACCAATAAACATTGTGGCGGCAGATGAACCCTTGCTTGCATCAAACAAAACTTCAAATTCGCGGCTTCCAGTAGCAGTGCCTTTATTACTAGCTCCTTGCTTTACATGGCGTTGAAAAACATCTGTTGGGCTATTTTGTTTTCTCGCAAATGGACCAGTTACGGGAATACTTACTTCTAGCGCCTCTAATTCATTGCCATTAGCCCAGAAGAAGTTTTCGCCGCTCCGGATGTGCACTGCAGATCCAGCTTCGACCTTAACGCTGTTTTCATCATCGCTTCCAATGATTTCCAAACTCGCACTTCCAGATCGCACATAAATCAAAGTGTCGCAATCCTTCGAACCTTTCGGCGACGCATTGCCAGTCAAGTGGATTTCAACTGCAGTCATTGGTTCAGCATAGGAATTAGTTTTTATCAGATTGAAGCATTGCCCTTGGCCTCGCATAGATACATCTTCTGGCGGTAGAGTTCTCGCGTTAAATACTTTGCCTGGCTTCATAACTTGAAAGGTAGCGTAAAAATGAAAGTTTTTAAACATGCAAGCGCAATTTGGAACGGTACTGTTCCTGCAGGAACTGGATCAATGAAACTTGGACGCGCAGGGGAAGTTCTGCCATTTTCGCTCAAGTCACGAGTCGAAGATGTTCCAATGACTAACCCAGAAGAATTAATCGGAGCAGCCCATGCCGGTTGTTTCTCAATGGCGCTCTCAAGTCTGATTGAAGAAGAGGGCAAAGTTCCTGGAACTGTCGAAACTTCAGCGAAGGTAACTCTGGAACAACGCGATGATGGTTTTTGGATTAGTGAAATTAATTTAATAACCAGAGGCTCTAACCAGGCAATGACAAATGATGAATTTGTCGCGCTGGCTGAGAAAGCAAAGACAACCTGTCCAGTTTCGAAACTTTATTCGTCAGCAACCATCACATTGGATGCTGCGCTCGCCTAATTACTTGCGGGTAGGTGACGGTCGTCAAAAATGTTGCCTACCTCTCAATGCATTTTGGGCACAGCCCTTGTAGTGCCGTAAATAGCCGGTGATAAGGTAAACCAATGAGCCAAACCAGTGCAGGCGCCAAGTTTCGTAAAGCCCTTACTGAAGAATCTCCGCTCCAAGTTATTGGAACCATAAACGCAAACCACGCGCTATTAGCAAAACGAGCGGGCTTTAAAGCAATTTATCTTTCAGGTGGTGGCGTTGCTGCAGGTTCACTAGGTATTCCAGATTTAGGAATAACTGGATTAGAAGATGTATTAGTTGATGTTCGTCGCATTACAGATGTTTGCGATACACCGCTTCTCGTAGATATCGATACTGGTTTCGGCGCATCAGCTTTCAATATTGCGCGCTCTGTTCGTTCAATTAATAAAGCAGGAGCCGCCGCTATTCATATCGAAGATCAAGTTGGTGCCAAGCGTTGCGGACATCGACCAAATAAAGAATTAGTAAGTAAAGCTGAAATGGTTGATCGCATTAAGGCAGCTGTTGATGCTCGAGTAGATGATTCATTTGTAATTATGGCAAGAACCGATGCACTCGCAGTTGAAGGAATTGATGCAGCGCTAGATCGCGCAAACGCATATATCGAAGCTGGAGCAGATGCGCTATTTCCTGAAGCAATTACCGATCTTCCAACCTACAAGAAGTTCACTGATGTAATTAAAGTTCCAGTTCTGGCTAACATCACAGAATTTGGTTTAACGCCTTTATTTACAACTACTGAACTTGCAAGCGTTGGTGTGGGGATTGTGCTTTATCCACTTTCTGCATTTCGCGCTATGAATAAAGCCGCCGAAAACGTTTATGAAACGGTGCGCAAAGATGGTTCGCAGAAAGCTGTTTTAGACACAATGCAGACCCGAGAAGAGCTTTATCAGAGAATTAATTATTACGAATATGAGAACGCACTAGATAAGTTACTAGGTAATGGAGACGAAAAAGCATAATGAGCGATTCGCCAAAAATTGAATTTAAACCGAAGAAATCTGTTGCCCTATCGGGTGTAACCGCAGGAACAACTGCGCTCTGCTCAGTAGGAAAAAGTGGAAATGATCTGCATTATCGTGGTTACGACATTCTAGATCTAGCTGCAAAGTGCGAATTTGAAGAAGTTGCATTCCTATTAATCCATGGCAAGTTGCCAAATAAGAGCGAATTAGCTGCTTATAAAGCAAAGCTGAAGTCACTTCGCGGACTACCAAATACCGTGAAAAAAGTCTTAGAAGCACTTCCAAAAACTGCACACCCAATGGATGTAATGCGCACAGGTGTTTCGGCACTCGGTTGCGATTCACCTGAATCTTTAGTTCATACTCCAGAAGAAGCAAAAGAAATCGCAGATCGTCTAGTCGCATCCTTCGGTTCAATGCTTCTTTATTGGTATCACTTTGCGAATAGCGGAAAACAGATTGAAGTTGAAACCGATGACGATTCAGTCGGGGGACATTTCTTGCACATGTTGCACGGCACTGCGCCAAGTGATGAATGGGTCAAGGCTATGCATGTCTCACTAATTCTTTATGCAGAGCACGAATTCAATGCCTCGACATTTACTGGCCGGGTGATTGCCGGAACTGGCTCCGATATCTTTGCTGCAATAACTGGCGCAATTGGTGCACTTCGTGGGCCAAAGCATGGTGGCGCAAATGAAGTTGCACTTGAAATACAAGAGAGATATTCAAATCCAGATGAGGCCGAGAAAGATATTCGGGCCCGGGTTGAGCGAAAAGAAGTTGTTATTGGCTTTGGACACCCTGTCTATACAATTTCTGATCCACGAAATGTAGTCATTAAATCAGTTGCTCACGGCTTAAGTAAGACCGCTGGTGACTTAAAACTTTATGACATTGCTGAACGAATTGAATCTGTTATGTGGGATGCAAAAAAGATGTTTCCAAATCTTGATTGGTTTTCTGCGGTTGCCTATCAGACAATGGGTATCCCAACAGCGTTCTTTACTCCAATATTCGTAATAGCTCGCACAACTGGTTGGTCAGCACATGTGATCGAACAACGAATCGACAATAAAATTATTCGCCCAAGTGCGGATTACACGGGCCCAGAAGATCTGGAATTCGTGCCAATAGAGAAAAGATAGGGTCATACGTGTCATCAAATATCACAAAGGTAAAACAGGAATTCGATAAAGAAATAATTGACATTGTTGATTACGTTGAGAATTACGAGATTAAATCCGAGGTAGCTTACGAAACCGCATGGAATTGCCTATTAGACACTCTGGGCTGCGGACTTGAAGCACTTGAATATGATGAATGTAAGAAATTACTTGGACCGCTAGTTCCAGGAACTGTTGTTACAAACGGAGTTCGAGTTCCAGGAACAAACTATGAATTAGATCCAGTTCAAGGCGCATTCAATATCGGTGCAATGATTCGTTGGTTAGATTTCAATGACACTTGGTTAGCGGCTGAATGGGGCCACCCTTCAGATAACTTAGGTGGAATTCTTGCCACTGCAGATTGGCTTTCACGTGCTGCAGTTGCAGCTGGCCGACCACCGCTAAAAGTCCATGATGTTTTGACTGCGATGATTAAAGCGCATGAAATTCAAGGCTGTATTGCGCTAGAAAACTCATTTAACAAAGTTGGACTAGATCACGTAATTCTTGTAAAGGTTGCGTCAACAGCTGTTGTTGCAAAGATGCTTGGTTTAACTCGCGAACAAACACTTAATGCAGTTTCACTTGCTTGGGTCGATGGTCAAGCACTTCGCACATATCGCCATTTTCCAAATGCTGGTTCACGTAAGTCTTGGGCGGCTGGTGATGCAACATCACGCGCAGTTCGACTTGCTTTGATTGCACAGACTGGTGAAATGGGTTATCCATCAGTTCTTACCGCAAAAGTTTGGGGCTTCTACGACTCACTTTTCCGTGGAAATCCTTTTAAGTTCCAACGCGCATATGGTTCATATGTAATGGAGAACATTCTCTTTAAGATCTCATTCCCTGCCGAGTTCCATTCACAAACAGCAGTTGAAGCAGCAATGACAATCAACGGCCTTATGAAGTCAGCCGGAAAAACTGCTGCAGATATCGCCAGTGTAAAAATCAGAACTCATGAAGCTTGTATTCGTATCATTGATAAGAAAGGCCCACTAGGAAATCCAGCGGACCGAGATCACTGCATTCAATATATGGTTGCCGTTCCGCTTATTTTTGGTCGCCTAACTGCACGCGATTATGAAGATGACATCGCTTCAGATCCTGCAATTGATGCGCTCCGCGAAAAAATCGTTTGTGTTGAAGATCCAGCATTTACTGTTGATTACCACGACCCAAGCAAGCGCTCTATCGCGAACGCTCTTACTGTTGAGTTTAAAGATGGCAGCAAGTTCGATGAGGTAGTTGTCGAATATCCAATCGGACATGCTCGTCGCAGAACAGATGGAATTCCGCTACTTATTGAGAAATTCAAAATCAACTTGGCCCGTATTTTCAGCGCAGATCAACAGAAGAAAATTCTTGATGTCTCTATGGACTATAAGAAGCTTTCTGATATGGCAGTAAACGAATACGTTGATCTTTACGTAAATAAAGATTACAAAGCTAAGTAATTACTTCTTCTTTTTAACTTCCGCCTTGCCCGCAACGCTATGAAAATAGTTAAGGGCAGGGATGGCAAGTAAGTCGTGGACCTTAAAGAAACTATCCATCGCGGCAAAACCAGGCCAATTCTTAGGTAAATACTCTTTAGGGAGTCCCGGGTCAAAGTAAGGAACATGTCGCCAATTAGTTAAAACCTTTGTGTAATCAACAAATGCTTCAAGCGGATCAGGTTTTGAAATCTTCTTGGTAAACCACTTCTTCATCACTGGTCGCGCTGTTGTGCTAAATGATTTATACAAAGAGCTAATTCCATCTAAATCCCACCACTGGCTAACAGCATTTGGTGTTGGCTGAAACGCTAAGTGATGAGCCGAGAAAATGCTCATGTATTTTTCAATGTTCAACGATTTAGCAAGCGCTGTAACATCATTTGTGAGTTGGCGCGGTGCTATCCAAAGTCCGCCAGTGACTTGAGCGAATCCAACTCGAATCAACCTGGAACGTAGTTGGTATCTAAGTGCTCGGTTCTTCTCTGGGATTGAAAAAGCTACTAATACCCAACCTTCATCTCGTGGAGCTTCGCGTCTTTCAAGAACGCGTGAATCACCAAGTTCGAAAGTTTTTCTGGCCTCAGAACTTAAGGCGTAACCCTGAATTCCATTTTGCGACTTTGAAATTAAAATTCCACGCCTCTTAAATCGAGAGAGCGCACTTCGAACTGATGCTTCATCGACATCTAATTCGGCGCAGAGGCTAACAATTGCACTTGAAGAGAGCCAGCCACCAAGAGAGCGGCTATATGCTCCATAAATTGTGATGATCAAAGATTGCGGCCGATTTGCGCGGTCAATTAAATCTTTCGCTTCACCTGCAAATATGCTGACCACGGCGGTAATGTTAGTGGGGTAATTTAAATAAAGTAACGCATTAGAGAGGTAATAAATGGCCGGGGCAAGTATTGAGATAAAGCGATTCCTTGAGTGGGCTGAAACTGATGCCGCTGGACACCAACATTATTCGAGTGCATTTCGCTGGGTAGAAGAGTGCGAAGCTGCGCTTTACCGAAGCGTTGGGTTGCCTTCATCTCTCTTTGGCCAAATTCCGAGAGTCAAAGTCAACATGGAATACAAGCGCCGGATATTTTTCGGTGAAGAAATAACCACCCGACTAGAAGTAATCAGAATAGGCAATTCATCTTTAGAGCTAGCTTTTACGGCAGAAGTAAATGGTGAACCCGCAGCAATCGGAAATTATGTAATCGTGCACTCGCCAAACAAAGAAGCGGGTGCGCAGAGATGGCCAGATGCTTGGCGTGCGAAGTTATTTGCTGAGTAAATTCGCAACCATTAATCCGCTACCCCCACCAACCCCGCCGCCGGGCCAAGTTCCGGATCCGCAGATAAAGAGATTTTCAATTGGCGCTTTGTGACCGGTCCAGCCAGGCATTGGACGCAGAAAGAAAAATTGTGCGGGATGGTGGCTGCCACCAAGTGAATCTCCCTTAATTAAATTAGCGTTGTAACGTTCTAAATCTGTAGGCGTCAGAACTTTTCGCGCAAGTATTTTTCCCTTTAAGCCAGGTGCGTACTGCTCGATATTTTCAATTATTTGATCAGCATATTCTTCACCGACTTGATCCCAAGTGGTTCCAGAAATCTCAAGTGGCAATACCCGAACTTGAATCCAGAGAACATGTTTACCTTCAGGTGCTCGCGTTGGATCACTAACTGTTGGCTGACCAATTACTAGCGCAGGTGTTGTTGGAAGTTTTCCTGCAGCTGCAACCGTATATGTCATTGCTAAGTCGTCGACATATGGTGCGATGTGAACATAGTTAAATCCACAGGCTTCACTGGCAGTCCAATCAGGAAGATCGCTTAGCGCAAGGTGAATCATCATTGTGCCAAGTCCGGGGCGGAAGTTTTTAACCTTTGCAACATCAGGTTTTTCAGCTTCGCTCTTCGGCAATAGATTTGGAATCAGCGCTGGATTTACATTTGCAATTAACTTTGTGGCTTCATAAACCTTGCCATCAGCAGTCTTTACGCCAGTGGCCTTTCCGTTATTAGTAAGAATTTCGGTAACTCTTGCGCCAGAAACGAGAGTTCCACCATTCTCTTTAATTACTGCAACAAGTGATTTAATTAAATTATCAGCGCCGCCCTTACCAAGAACCATTCCAAATTCCTGGCCGCCGATTGATTCTAGGAAAGAGAATAAAGCTCCTCCGGAAATATCTGGACCATAATCAAGATGCATACCCCAAATTGCGGCAAGGGCTTTGGTTTCTGGATGAACAAAATGTTCATCAGTGAAAGCTCTACTTGATTGCAGTAGCAATCTGATTAGATCGAATAAACCATCAGTTCCAATTGCTCGCCAGGTTTTGTAAAGAGATTTGGCCGCTGCAAATGATGGAAGTTCAGTTCCTAAAATTGGAAAAAGATGCGGCGCAAGGGTCCCAAGCTTTGTAGTCAACGCCTTCCAAGATTCAACATCTCCTGGTGCAACGCGATTCAAAGTCGCAATGTTTGCTTCACGATCCATAACAATTCCGATTGATTTTCCGTCAGGAAAGACTGAGCAATATGGCTTTGCCGATGGAACAAACTCGAGACCATTACGGATCAAATCGTCCTTAAGCGCGGCCATAACTCCACCACCGGCAAACAAACTCAAATTAGTAGCAAATAGGTCATGCTTGAAGCCAGGCAAGGTGACTTCTTCGGTGCGCACAGCGCCACCAAACTCAGTCGCACTTTCGAGAACAGTTACCGATTTGCCCCGCTTAGCTAATAATGCAGCTGCGCTCAAGCCATTGATTCCGGATCCAATAATCACAATTTTTGACATGCGCGATCTTCTCACGATTATTGACGGTCGGACAATACCCGCAATAGATTTCGGCCATGACATCTTCAAAAAAGTTCGATGCAATCATTATTGGCAGTGGCATTAACTCACTTGTTGCGGGCGCTGTTTTAAGTAAATCGGGTTGGCAAGTTTTGGTTTGCGAGCGAAATGCGAATGCCGGCGGCGCGATTAAAACCGAGCAAGCAACTCTTCCGGGTTATACCCACGAATTACTTTCAAGCTGGCATCCACTTTTTGTTGGTGGGCCTGCTTATGCCGAACTTAAAGAGGATTTAGATAAGCGAGGTTTAGTTTATAAAAATACCGAACTTCCTACCGGTGTTGTTTGCAATGATGGAACTGCGATTTTATCTACTAATCCAGAGATAACAGGTGCCGAATTTGCTCGCATCGGTGACGCCGATTCCTGGTCACAAATGATGGCCGAGTTCACCCCAAAATTAGATTTAGCATTTGGTTTACTTGGCGCAGATCTTTGGCGCAAGTCTTCGCTAAAGCTCGCACAACTAGCACGAAAAAGATTTGGAAACCGCGGATTAGTAGCAGTAGGCGCAGAGTTATTGGAACCAGCCGCACCTTGGCTAGATCGCCAATTTAAATCTCCAGTTAGCAAAGCGTTACTTGCACCGTGGGCGCTTCACAATGGACTTGGTCCAGATGATGCTGCAAGTGCATTCATAACCAAAGTTATTTCAGCTGCAGTTGCATTCGGTGGAATGCCGGTTCCTGTTGGTGGTGGAATTAAATTAGTTGAAGCACTAACTTCAATAATTACTGACGCCGGTGGTCAGCTAATTACAAACGCTGATGTTGTGAAAGTCATTGTTGAAAATAAGAGTGCGACTGGCGTAAAACTCAGCGACGGCAGAACCTTTAATGCAGGTAAAGCAGTTCTTGCTTCAACAACACCACAAGCGCTTTATCAAACGCTATTAGCTGGCATTGATGTTCCAGTAGGGATTAAAACTTCAGCTGATAATTTCCGCTATGGCCGCGCCGCAATTCAAATTCATTTAGCCCTTTCAGAGCCACCAATTTGGAAGTCAGATGCTCGAATGAAAGATGTCGCGATAGTGCACGTTCTTGATGGAATGAATTCGTTATCAGAATCTGTCAACGCGGCTAATCGCGGTTATCTGCCAGCCCGACCAACAATTGTGGTGGGTCAACCTTGCGCAGTCGATCCATCAAGAGCTCCTGCTGGTGCCTCGATAATTTGGATTCAGTTACAAGAAAATCCTCAAGTAATTAAGGGGGACTTAGCAAACGAGATTAATCCTGGTGACGGAACTTGGAATGAAGAGCGATTAAATGCATATGCAAATCGCGTTCTTGAACAACTTGGAGCCGAGATCACAAACCTAAGGTCTGCAACTGTTGCGAAGATAGTTTTGGGACCACGCGAGATTGAGGCGATGAACAAGAATCTTGTTGGCGGAGATCCTTATGCAGGTGACTGTCGTATCGATCAATATGCACCGTGGCGTCCGTTATCTGCCGCAACTGGGCACCGAACACCTATTAAAAACCTTTGGCATATTGGTGCATCGACTCATCCGGGGCCAGGACTTGGTGGCGGATCCGGATTTTTGGTTGCAAAGCGTCTTACTAAGAAGAGGTTTGGGAAGTAAAAGAAAAAAGCCCGCCAATCACTTGGCGGGCTTTCTAATTTCTGTTCTTAATACTTTGAAATTATTTTGAAACTAGTGCAAATACTCTTGTAGGTGAACCTGATCCACCAACAATCTTTAGTGGCGCAGCAATAACAATTGCACCAGTTGTTGGCAACTTATCTAGGTTACGAAGTTGAGTTAGGCCGTACTTGTTATTTCCAAGTAGGTAGTTGTGGCAAGGGAATGGAACTTCCATTCCAAATGCGCCACCAGCATCGATACCAACAGTTTCAACACCTAATCCAAGGATGTCGCGCTTTGTTGCAAGGAATTCAGCACATGCTGGTGGAAGTCCTGGAGTATGTGGACCATTCTCATCTGCGTTTGCAAATGCCTTTGGATCATCACCAAACTTTGACCAACCGGTGCGGAATAGAACCCAAGCACCCTTTGGAATTTCACCATTTACTTTTTCCCAAGCTTCGATATGAGAAACTTCAAGAAGAAAATCAGGATTCGCTGCTGCTTCTTTTACAAAATCTAAAACAACTGCAGGTCCAACTAAACGTTGTGGTGGAATTGAAGCAACATCGTCGCCATCTTTTCCGGTGATCCAGTGATTAGGAGCATCTAAGTGAGTTCCAGTGTGTTCACCTGTATGGAAGTTATTCCAATACCAAGCTGGACCACGATCGTCATACTTAGAAATTTCTTCTAGTTGAAATGATGCGGTCTGGCCGAATGGTTCTGGAAGAACCAAAATTGGTGTGTTCGAATGTAATGGTGCTGTTAGGTCTAGGACCTGAACTGCTCCTGATACAAGATCATTTGCTAAGGCATTTAGATTTGCCATTTATCTGCTCCTTCTTATTATCGGTTTTAAGCCTTCCGCGGATTGGTCATCGCAGGGGCTTGAGATTAGCCGTGTGTGGGCCTTATTTCTAGGTTTGACGACCGTCAATTTCCCCCAAGAGCGTTCAGGTATTTGTCATTTAGCACACACCCTTTATGGGGAAAATCTCCTAGACAGGTCAGAGTGCGCATGCGACGATTACCGAGTATTTTTTCCCTCTGAGGTGAGAACCTTAGGGACCACATACGTTTTAAAAGGAGTGACATGGCAGAACGCTCGTTCGCTACTGAAGTCGGAAAACTACGCGCTAGCGCTGGTGAAGAATTTTTCGGCGAAGGAATTCTTGCTGTCACAAAAGCACTTTTGCAATCTGGTGTTTCCTACGTTGGTGGATATCAAGGCGCTCCGATTTCACATTTAATGGATGTTTTGGGCGATGCAAAAGAAATTCTTGACGAATTAGGCGTGCACTTCGAAAATAGTGCATCTGAAGCAACGGCTGCCGCATCACTTGCCGCTTCAGTTTATTACCCACTACGCGGTGCAATAACTTTTAAATCTACAGTCGGGACAAACGTAGCTTCAGATGCGCTCGCAAATCTGGCATCAGGTGGCGTTACTGGCGGCGCACTAATTATTGTTGGCGAAGATTACGGCGAAGGTTCTTCAATTATGCAAGAGCGGTCACACGCCTTTGCTATGAAATCACAAATCTGGTTATTAGATCCACGACCAAATCTGACAGCAATTGTTGATTCAGTTGATATCGGTTTCCGATTATCAGAGGCGAGTAATTCACCTGTAATGCTGCAACTTAGATTGCGCTCTTGCCACTTGCATGGTCGTTTTATTGCAAAAGACAATATCAAGCCAGAATTTACTCTGCGCGATGCAATGGAAAATCCACTGCGTGATACAAATCGAATTGTGCTTCCACCAGCCAGCTTTATGCACGAGCAAGAAAAAGTTACAAAGCGTTGGCCAGCTGCAGTTAAATTTATTAAAGATAATAAAATCAATGAATTCTTCGCTGATGGCACCCAAGACTTCGGAATTGTTATGCAAGGCGGGCTCTACAACACTGTAATTCGCTCACTCCAACTGCTTGGGCTTTCAGATATTTATGGCAACAGCAAGATTCCGCTTTATATTCTCAACGTCACTTATCCAATAGTTGACGATGAAGTTGTTGAATTTGCTAAGAGCAAGAAGGGAATTCTTCTAGTTGAAGAAGGCCAACCTGATTACATCGAGCAGAACATAAATGCGATTCTGCGACGTGCCGGAGTCCATACAGCGCTTCACGGAAAAGACTTATTGCCGGTCGCCGGTGAATACACACCTGCTTCAGTTACAAAAGGAATTTTGGAATTTGTTAAGAAGTTTGGTCCAGAACTTTTGGATCAGAATAATTTGCCAGCAATTGTTCGCCCAGATGGCGACAAACCGAATTCAATTAAATCTGTTGCACCAACTGAACAAATTCATGGTCGTCCGCCATCATTCTGCACCGGCTGTCCAGAGCGACCAATCTTTACTGCACTTAAGTTGGCAGAGAAAGAAACTGGAAAGCACCATATTTCAGCAGACATCGGTTGTCACTTATTTTCAATCTTGCCACCTTTTAATATTGGTGCAACAACTATGGGTTACGGACTCGGCGCCGCGGGTGCAGCAGCACTGCATGACTTAGATAGTGACAAGCGAACAATCAGCTTTATGGGTGATGGTGGTTTTTGGCACAATGGTTTGACCAGTGGAATTGGAAACGCGGTTTTCAATAAGAGTGATGGCGTTGTCGTAGTTGTAGACAATGCATATAGCGCAGCAACTGGTGGTCAAGATGTTCTCTCATCATCTGCATCAAGTGAAATTAGATCTACGAAGCATCCAATCGAACGCGCAGTTCGTGGCATTGGTGTCGAGTGGGCTAAGACTGTTTCAAATACATTTAAAGTCCATGAGATGAAAAATATATTTAAAGATGCTTTAACTACTAAAGAACAAGGGCCAAAAGTAATTATTGCCCAGAGTGAATGCACACTTAACAAAACTCGACGTGAACGCCCAGCCATGGCTAAGCGAATCAAAGAGGGTAAGCGGGTAGTCCGTGAACGTTTTGGAGTTGATCCAGATACTTGCACAGGTGACCACTCTTGTATCCGTTTAAATGGTTGCCCATCTTTAACTATTGCTTCTAACCCAGATCCAATGCGAAAAGATCCGGTAGCAACAGTTCTAAATTCCTGTGTGGGATGTGGACTTTGTGGCGAAGCAGCACATGCTGCGGTTTTATGTCCTTCTTTCTATAAGACTTCGATAATTAGCAATCCATCAATCTGGGATCGCACGAAATTGCGGATGCGCAATTTGATTATTGGTTTCTTGCAAAACGGTATTGAACGACGCCTAGTAGGAATTGATGCCTAATTTAAATACGCCTCACAATCGTCCAATAACTCTTGCACTGCTTGCGATGGGTGGCGAGGGTGGTGGCGTTTTAGCTGACTGGGCTATCGACATGGCCGAGCACAATGGTTTTTTTGCTCAGACAACTTCAGTTCCAGGAGTTGCACAGCGAACTGGAACAACCGTTTATTACTTAGAGTTTTTTCCAGACGATGGCGCCGGAAAACCTGGAGTGCACGAACCAGTTTTAAGCACAATGGCAACACCTGGTGAAGTAGATATCGTTGTTGCATCCGAATTAATGGAAGCTGGCCGCGCAATCTTTAGAGGCTTCGTTACTTCTGATGTAACCACATTTATTACATCGACACATCGCGTTTACTCCATGACCGAACGAACATCAATGGGCGATGGCCGCGTTGATTCCGAAGAAATTATTAAATCTGCAAAGGCTGCGGCTAAGAAATTTATCGCTGCAGATTTTGCAAAGGTTGCCGAATCATCAGGCAGCGTTATTTCAGCAGCGCTCTTTGGTGCAATTGCAGGAAGCGGTGCGCTTCCATTTACAAAAGAACAATTCGCAGCGGCGATTGAACGCGGTGGAGTTGGTGTCAAAACTTCGATAGCAGCCTTTGATAAAAGTTATGAGATTGCAAAGCAGATTGTCACCGATTTAGACAAGCCGGTAAGTGCTGGTGTTCCTATTCAAATTGGTAAGCGTCCAGTAGAGCCCGGTGAAATTAGCGCTGAAGAAGAGTTAGCAATTATTAAAGATCCGGCATCAGTTGTTGGATCGAAGTTAAAAGCACAAGCCGCACAGGTGAAAGCTGATTTCCCTGAACCAGCACGTGTTATGGCAATCAATGGCGTGAAGCGAACAGCTGATTATCAGAGCGTTGCTTATGCCGATAAATACCTAGCAAGGTTGGCGAAGATTAGAGAAATCGAAGCGAAGTTTGGCAATGGCACTGCCCAATTGTTAAATGAGACCGCACGTTATACCGCGCTCTGGATGACATATGAAGACACTATTCGCGTTGCAGATTTGAAGACTCGTCGCTCTCGTTTTCAACGAGTCAGTGCTGAAGCAAGAATCGGCGCAGAACAAATCATGGAAGTCCGTGAATATTTGCATCCGATGTCTGAGGAAATTGCAGACACACTTCCGACACCAATTGGTAAGTGGATTTTGCGCACCAAGCCAGTAACAAAGACGATTGAAAAGATTAGTGAAAATGGAATTATTCTCAACACTGCCTCAGTCAGTGGTTACATACTTCTTTATTTTGTTGCCCGCCTAAAGCCAATTCGCCCAAGGTCTCTGCGTTACAACCTTGAACAAGAGCGCATCGAAAATTGGCTTGCTAAGATTTCAGAAATTGCACCAAAGAATTATCAACTAGCTTGCGAAATAGCTGAATGTGCAAACGTAATTAAGGGTTATGGTGAAACGCATCGCAACGGTTGGCGTAACTTCACTGCAATCATGGCCGAAGTTGATAAAGTTTCAGATAATTCAGATGCTGCATCTCGCATCAAAGAGCTCCGCCTTGCCGCACTTGCCGACGAAGACGGAACTAAATTACGTAACTATCTAAACGCTTAAACTTCACCAAAGATTTGAGTAATCTGCTCAAAGGACATTGCATTCTTTGCAGCAGCAGCTTGTTGTTTCTCGCGCTCTAAGTTTCGCTCTAACTGAATCTTTGCTGCAACATATTGCTTTGGCCAAGGAACATCGGCATATCCACTCTTAGCGCCCTCAGTAAGAATCCAAGCTGGGTTTGCAAGATGTGGTCTAGCAACAGCACACAGATCAGCGCGACCAGCAGCGATGATTGTGTTTGCATTGTCCGCTTCAAAGATTGCTCCGACAGCGATTGTTGGGATATTTGCTTGATTTCGAATTCGGTCAGCAAATGGAGTCTGGAACATCCGGCCATAAATAGGCTTTTCTTTCTTACTTACCTGACCGGAAGAGCAGTCAATGATGTCGGCGCCAGCGGCTTTAAATGCTTTTGCGATGTCAACAGCATCAGCCGGCATGATTCCACCAGGCGTCCAGTCATGTGCAGAAATGCGAACACTGATTGGTTTGCCTTGTGGCCAAACTTCACGAATTGCTTTGAAGATTTCGATTGGGAAGCGCATTCGGTTTTCGAATGATCCACCATATTCATCTGTGCGTTGATTTGTAAGTGGTGAAATAAATGAAGAAAGCAAATAGCCGTGAGCTGCGTGAAGTTCCAGCCAATCAAAACCAGCTTTATCTGCATCCTTAACCGCTCTAATGAAATCTGCTTTAACGCGATCCATGTCAGCACGATTCATTTCGCGGGCAGTTTGTGAAACACCCTCGATGTATTGCTGTGGTGAAGCAGAGATGATTTCCCAGTTGCCTTCTTTAAGCGGTTGATCAATTCCCTCCCAAGCAAGCCGTGTGGATGCCTTTGCTCCGGCGTGACCAATCTGCATTCCAATTTTTGCTTGAGAATTGGCATGAACGAAATCAACTATGCGAGTCCAGCCAGCTAAATGTTCTGGTTGATACATTCCAGGACAGCCAGGTGTGATTCGACCATCAGCGCTAGTGCATGTCATCTCAGTCATAACAAGTGCTGCGCCGCCCATTGCGCGAGCACCCAAGTGAACTAAGTGGTAATCAGAAGGCAATCCATCGACGCACGAATATTGTGCCATTGGTGAAACGACAATTCGATTTTGAAGAACAACATCACGAACTTTAAATGGTGTGAACATTGGTGGAATATGTGCGCCAGACTTTGGAAGTGGAACCCCAGCATCAGCAAATGCTTTGGTCGCAAACCACTTCTCGTAATCTTCAACAAACTTGGCATCACGTATCTTTAGATTGTCATGAGAAATTCTCTGGCTTCGGGTCAACAATGAATAGTTGAATTGTTCTGGCTCCATGTGAGTGTATTGCGCAGCATTTTCAAACCATTCCATTGCATTCTTTGCAGCGCTCTGGATCTTAATTACCTCTACTCCACGAATAGCTTGATAATCCGCGAGGATTTCTGGCATGGTGCGAGTTCCGGCTTCGCTCATAAATTTAGCAAGATCAATCGCATCTTCCATCGCCAACTTTGTTCCAGAACCAATTGAGAAGTGTGCGGTGTGAGCAGAGTCGCCCATCAATACAACGGGAACTTCTTTGCCGTTAATTGTGTTCCATTGGGTCCAGTTTTCGCAGATAACACGTGGGAACTTAATCCAGTTAGCCGAACCACGTAGATGGGTCGCGTTGCTCATTAACTTCGCGCCCTCTAAATCTTTTGCGAACAACTTCTCGCAGAAGGCAATCGCTTCTTCTTGACTCATATCTTCTAAGCCAGCACGACGCCAAACATCTTCTGGGGTTTCAATAATAAAAGTCGAAGTATCACCATCGAATTGATAGATGTGTGCCTGGAACCAACCAAACTCGGTCTCTTCAAATACGAAAGTAAAGTCTTTAAATATTTTCTTTGTTCCAAGCCAGACGAATCTACATACTCGAGTATCAATATCCGGCTTGAAGGTATCTGCATATCGAGTTCTGATAGCAGAATTCAAACCATCAGATGCAATGATTAAATCAGCGTCGTATTCAGCAGCAATCTGCTGATCATCTTTTACATCAGTTTCAAAGACTAATTTAACGCCGAGCTCTTCACATCTTTCTTGCAAAATATTTAGTAAACGTTTGCGGCCAATGCCACAGAATCCATGGCCACCAGAAATCATGCTCTTGCCCTTTATGCGGACATCAATGTCATCCCAGTGATTGAATGATTGAAGAATTGTTCGAGCGGTTGGTTCATCTGCACGCACGAAATTTGAAAGTGTGGCATCAGAGAAAACAACGCCCCATCCAAATGTGTCGTAGGGACGGTTACGTTCAATGACTGTTATCTCGTGCGATGGATCTTGCTTCTTCATCAAAATTGAGAAATAGAGTCCAGCAGCTCCGCCACCAATACAAACAATCTTCATCTTCTAAACCATTGCCCCTCGATAAAACCGTCCAAAAGACATGACAGTTATTTGACTATCGTCAATAATAGGCGAGGCGACCTTATTTCTCTACCCAGAAAAAGCATTGGATTTGGCCGGTAGGCAAGTTAAGGTTAGGCACATGAATACCGATCGCTTTCGCGGCAAAGGCGTATTAATCACGGGTGGGGCCGGCGGCCTTGGAAGCCAGATTGCCAGAAGCGTTATTGCCCAAGGTGGAAGTGTTGGGATTCTTGATACCAACCTGGATGCAATTCAATCCTTGGTTGCTGAACTAACCGCAAAAGGTGGAAACGCAGCAGGACAGAAAGTGGATGTGCGCGATTCTAAATCTGTAACTGCAGCGGTGACTGAATTAGCAAAAACTCTCGGAAGTGTAGATGTTTTGATTGCAGCTGCTGGCGGTTCACTTGGCACACCACGAGATCTAGATGATATTTCAGATGATGATTTTGATTTAGTCCTTGATGTAAATGTTAAAGGAACTTTCAATTGTGCTCGCGCCGTAATTCCACATATGAAAAAAGCTGGCGGCGGTTCAATAGTTACATTCTCATCAATTGGTGGCCGAAGTGCTAGCCCAGTAACTGGAGTTCCATATGCAACTGCTAAAGCTGCAATTCTCGGATTAACTCGCCGCCTTGCTAAGGAAGTTGGCGAATTTGGAATTCGAGTTAATGCGATCGCTCCTGGATTATTTTTAACTGATCGATTGGAAGGCATGTTCAATGAAATGAGCAAAGCCGATCAAGCAGAAGTAATTGATGCGATTCCACTTAGAAGAATGCCGAAGTTGCAAGAGTGCGTTGATCCAGTTCTATTTCTAGCAAGTGACGAGTCCTCATTCATGACCGGAACCGTTTTAGATGTTAACGGTGGCCGGCTGATGCCCAACTAATAGAAGGAAAAATATGGCATACGGTCCAGATCAGATATTAGAAGGTGAAGGCAACTCGGATTACGAGCGCTACATCCGCACAGTTGAATTATTAAAACTGCAACCACATCCTGATACTTGGAAGCATCGCGATGAACTGCTTTTTACCGTTGTTCACCAAACCTCTGAAATATGGTTAAAACACTGCACTGCAGAAGCAATTCAAGCAGTTGAATTTTTGAAAAAAGATGAAATTCGCCCAGCTCTTCGCCTATTTCCAAGAATGATGCTGGCTATTAAATATTGTCACGATGCCCTTGATATGTTGGAACAAATGTCGCCTTGGGATTACCAGCAAGTGCGACGTGCACTTGGGCATGGTTCTGGCTTTGATTCACCAGGCATGAATTCGATTCGCAAAGCTATTCCAAGTTTAGGTGTCGAATTTAAGCGATTGCTCGCCGCGGCCAACTTGGATCTGGTGCAACTCTTTGTTCGCCATACCGAGTTTGAAGATCTTTATCTACTTGCCGAGGCGCTAGTCGAACTTGATGAACGCATGTATTTGTGGCGCCATCGCCACTTCAAAGTTGTAGAAAGAAGTATTGGGCTAAAAGTCTCAGGAACTCAAGGAACTCCAGTTGAAATTCTGGCGCGACTAAATAGCTTTACATTCTTTCCAGAACTTTGGGATGCAAGAACTGATCTTACAAATTACGCAATTGCCGAAGAGGGCGAAAACTAATTCTTTCGGAATTTTGAATAATCAGGTGCACGCTTCTCGGTGAAGGCAGCGCCACCTTCTTTTGCTTCATCTGTCTTTGTGTAAAGATCAAGAACATCAAAGGCTAGCGATTGAATTCCCATAATGTGATCAGAATCAGCATTGAATGAATGCTTCAAAGTTTTTAGCGCAGTTGGAGATAGCGCCGCAACTTTCTTAGCCCACTCCATAGAAGCAGCCATTAGTTGATCTGGTGCAACAACTTTATTTACTAGGCCCCAACGTTCAGCTGTTTCTGGGTCATATTGCTCGCATAGAAACCAAATTTCACGTGCCCGTTTTTCGCCAACAACACGTGCCAAATATGCAGAACCAAATCCGGCATCAAATGAACCTACGCGTGGGCCAACCTGGCCAAACTTCGCATTTGTAGATGCAATTGAAAGATCGCAGAGCACGTGCAGAACATGTCCGCCACCAATTGCAAAACCATTTACTGCAGCAATTACTGGTTTTGGAATCGCTCTAATCAGTTTATGTAAAGATTCGATTTCGAACATACCGGTTTCGGTTTCACCATAACCACCGGTAGCAGCGCGCTCTTTTTGATCGCCGCCTGTGCAGAAAGCTTTTTCACCGGCGCCAGTGAGAATTACGGCACCAACTTCTTGATCGACCCAGGCATATTTAAATGCCGCAAGTAGTTCATCAACAGTGCGGCCACGAAGCGCGTTGTAACGATCTGGACGATTAATAGTAATTATCCCTACGCCGCTATCGGTCGCGTAGGTGATATCTGTGAAGTCTTTAACTGCAATCATGAGCGCACTTTACCCTTTCACTTCTACAACTATCGCAACACCCAAGCCAACACCAATACATGCAGCAGCAATGCCGATTCCGCCACCTTGGCGTTTTAGTTCGCGGGCACAATCAACAACAACTCGGGCGGCAGAAGCGCCAACAGGGTGACCAATTGCAATCGCACCACCGTTCACATTTACCTTATTAACATCAATCTCTGGAACTTCATGCAGAACAGTCAGGACCATAGATGCAAAGGCTTCATTTATTTCCCATACTTTAATATCGCTAAATTTCTTTCCGGTTCGAGCAAGCACCTTATGAATTGCAGTTATCGGCGCAAGCGTAAATTCATTTGGGTTTGTAGCAGTTACTTGAGCCCCAAGAATTCGACCGATTCCAGTTAGCCCCAAATTATCAGTTCCGGCACGATCTGTAATCAACATTGTCACACTGCCATCATTTAGTGGCGATGAGTTTCCGGCGGTCCCTGCACCATTTTCAGAAAATACAGATGGAAGCGCAGCCAATTTTTCTAAGGTGCCATCTGCACGAATTGATTCATCCTTAGTTACATCACCAAAAGGAACTACAAAACCTTCATGTAATTTCTTATCCCATGCCGCTGCAGCTAATTGATGTGAACGATGTGCCCACTCATCTTGCGCTTGTCTAGAAATATTAAATCTTTCTGCAACCTCTTCAGAGCATCTACCTAAACTTGCGGTCCAATGTGCGGGAAATAATGGATTAACAAGTCGCCAACCAACGGTTGACTGATTAAAAATTGGATTAGTTGGCTCTTCTTTACTTGTGCGCTCGACAATCCATGGCGCCCTGCTCATTACTTCAACGCCACCCGCGATTATGTAATCGCTATCGCCACTTCGAATTGCTCGAGATGCTTGAATAATTGCTTCTGCTCCAGATCCACACAATCTATTTATTGTTACGCCGGGAACGGTCTCTGGAAATCCAGCAAGCAATGCACCCATGCGAGCCACATTTCTATTATCTTCGCCAGCGCCATTTGAATCTCCGACCATTACGTCATCGACGCGGCTTAAATCAAGATTAGGAATTTTCTTAGCAAGCGAGGCGAGAGTAAATCCAAGTAAATCATCAGGTCGAACTTTGGATAATCCGCCAAAATAACGGCCAAAGGGGCTCCGAACTGCTTCAGCGATGATTACTTCTCTCTGGTTCATATGTCGTATTATTGCCTATCGGAAGAAATACGTAACTACCTTTTTCAATGTGATTTTCAGATGATCGGAGAATTCATGAGCAACGCCCCGCTCCGAGTTCTAGTTACAGGTGCAAGTCGCGGAATTGGCGAAGCAATTGCAACTCAATTATTAGATGCTGGCCACAACGTCGCATTGACCGCCCGCACCGCACAGGATTTAGAGTCAATAGTTGCTGGACGAACAAATAAAAGTTTGATAATTCCTGCAGATGTCACCGACCCAAAGAGCGCAGATGCCGCATTGGAAAAAATAATTGCGGCTTGGGGTGGAATTGACGTTTTAATTCTAAATGCCGGAGACGGTAGTGCTGCCCCGATTGATAAAACCACGAATGAAGCTTGGGAACACTCAATCGCAATTAATTTGACAGCGCCATTCCAATATTTACGCGCCGCTGTGCCAGCGATGAAAGAAGCAAAGTTCGGCCGCATAATTGTTGTAGCAAGTTCTGCAGGGCTAATTGGCGAGCCAAATGTTTCGGCCTATACCGCCGCAAAGCATGGCGTAATTGGATTAGTAAGAGCTGCCGCAGCAGAATTATCGAAGTATGGAATAACCGTAAATGCTGTCTGTCCAAGTTATGTGGATACTCCAATGACAAAGCGAACATTAGAAGCAGCGGCCGCACGCACCGGGAAAGATTTCAATGAAGTTAAGGCGGCTTTAGAAGCAAAGCAACCAGGCGGAAGATTTTTGACTCCAGGCGAAGTTGCTAAAGCAGCAATTGCCTTTATCAATTTACCTAATACAACTGGCCAGGCAGAAATGCTTAAGGGAGAATAAAAATGGTGGCAAAGAAAATAAATCCAGAAACCTTGGCTCCAGCAATTGGTTTCTCACATGCAGTTGTTGTTGATAGTGGAGCAATAGTTTTTCTTGCAGGACAGACTGCGCTTAACAAAGAGGGCGTTATTGAAGGAAACGGAATCGTTGAACAATTTGAAAAAGTGATTACAAATCTTCTTACCGCGCTAAGTGAAGCAGGTGGCACTCCAGAAAATTTAGTGAAGCTCACTATTTATTCTGTTGATCCAGCCGATTACCGAGCAAATTCCCGCGAAATTGGAAAAATTTGGCAACGTCTAATTGGAAAGAATTTTCCAGCCATGACGCTAGTTGGAGTAACAAGACTCTGGGATGAAGAAGCACTTCTAGAGATTGAAGGGTTTGCAAACCTTTGAAAATTGATGGCAATTCCAGTAATTCGATCTCAGCACTTTGGGAAGCTAAATCAGTAGCAATAATTGGCGCTACTGAACGTGCTGGAGCAATGGGAAGACTCCCGCTGGAATATCTTCAGAAATATGGATATGCAGGAGAAATATTTCCAGTAAATCCTAAAGGTGGAGAGATTCTTGGACTTAAAGCTTTTGATAATGTAAAAAACATTGGTAAGAAAATCGACCTTGCTTTGATTATGGTTCCGGCTAATTTTGTAAAAGAAGCAGTTCAAGATTGTGCTGATGCAAAAGTTGGCGTTGCAATTGTTATGTCATCAGGCTTTGCTGAGGCCGACGAAGCCGGCGCAGTTGCGCAAGATGAATTATTAGCGATTGCTAAGAAATCTGGAATGCGTTTAGTTGGGCCAAACTGTATTGGTTCCGCTGGTGGCGCAAGTAAGTTGGCTGCAACATTCTCACCAGTTTTCTCCGGTCCAACAACGCCACTTGAAGGCGGAAACATTGCACTAGTAAGTCAATCTGGCGCTCTTGGATATGGCATTTACTCCCTTGCGGTTGATCGAAGTCTTCCGATTGGATTTGTAGTAACAACCGGAAATGAAGCAGATGTAACAGCTTTAGAAGTTGCTGCAACTCTGGCCGATGACAAAAGTGTTGATGCAATTTTGATGTATGCCGAATCCCTGGCTGATGTAAAAGCACTACGCGAAATCGCAAGTAAGAAACCCACTGCAATTTTGAAGTCAGGCAGATCTGCCGCAGGTGCAGAAGCTGCAGCATCGCACACAGGTGCACTAGCTACGGAAGATCGCGTTATCGATGCAGCAATTAATTCATCTGGCGCAGTCCGCGTCGATGATGTTGAACACTTGCTTGATGCCGGAAGTATCTTTGCAAGTAAAGTTTCGATGGCCGGAAACCGAGTTGCGATTATTACAACATCTGGTGGCAGTGGAATTTTGGGCACAGATGCACTTGAAAAATATGGCTTAACTCTCGCCAAACTCTCTGCGAAAACCACTGAAGCGCTAGACCAGATTGTTCCTAGCTATGGAAATACAGCAAACCCAGTAGATGTAACGGCGGCAGTAATGTCAGCACCAGATCTGTTCGAGAAGTGCGTCGAAGTTTTAGCAAAGGATCCAGAAGTCGATGCAATTGTCGCAACTTTCTGTGTTCTGGTCGGAAACGATGTTGAACGAATAGCAAATGCATTAAGCGCAGTTCGTGGGGTCCGCGAAATTCCAGTTGTTGTTGCCAGAACTGGCTCGCAAAGCCTGGCGCCCGAAGCAGATAAATTATTTAAAGCTGCAAAGCTTCCGGTTTTTCCTACTCCGGAGCGCGCGGTTCGTGCACTTCAAACTCTGCGAATTGCAACAAAACCAGCACATAGTATTGAACGCAAACCAATTTGTAATCCACTTCCAACACCGGCAGATCAAGCGACCGAAGATCAACTAAAGAGTGCACTTGCATCAGTAGGAGTTCCGGTTCCACTTTCGGTAGTAGTAGATAATCTTGAAGAAGCAATTGCGGCTGTAGCAAAAGTTGGTGGTCGATCAGTAATGAAAGCAGTTATTCCAGGTTTATTGCATAAGAGTGAAGCCGGTGGAGTAGCGCTAGATATCAACGCTGATACTGCGAGCGAAACCTATAAAAGACTCTCACAACTTGGACCAGATAAGAGCAATAAAGTTTTAGTAGAAACCTTTGTGCCGAAGGGCGTAGAAACTCTCGTTGGGATCACATCTAGTTCACTTGGAAAAGTTCTGACAATCGGAGTCGGCGGAATCTTGACTGAAGTAATTTCTGATGTCGCAGTTCGACTGCTTCCGGTTGATTCGAAGATTGTGAACGAAATGATTGATGAGACCAGACTTGCGATTCTCTTTTCGGGAGTCCGTGGCGCAGTTGCCAGCAACCGAGATGCTTTTGTGGACACTGTGCTACGAATCACCGATGCAGTTATTGATTGGCCTGATGGTTGTGAGTTAGACATTAACCCCCTAACAGTTTTGCCTGAAGGTGCGTGGGTGCTCGATAGCGCATATTCACCACCGGCAAAAACTTCGGAACGGAGCAAGCACTAATGGATGTCGGAACACTTGTAGCTAGATCAACTCGAAAATATCGCGATCGAATTGCGGTTGAGAGTTCAGAAGGTGCGATGACATATGGCGAAATCGGCTCTCGTATTTTTCAATTAGCTCGCGGATTAAAGGCACTTGGCTTAGCACCCGGAGATCGTGTTCTTGATCTTCAATCCAATCAACGCACATATATCGAAACAGATTTAGGCATCAGCACAGCAGGCTTGTGTCGCGTTGCTTTGAATTATCGATTGCACCCAAATGACTGGGTAAGAATTACAAATGACTGTGGTGCAAAAGTCTTGATTATGGATGCAAAATTTTGGGATGAATCGGCACCAGTCCGCGAATTAGTTGACCACATCATTTTGATTCATGGTGAACATGAAGGAACAACGCCTTATGAAGGTTTTCTTGCGAAACAAGAATCCCATGCATTTTCTAGCGCAATTGATCCAGATAGTTTTGTATCACTTAACTATTCATCAGGAACAACCGGAAATCCAAAAGGTGCGATCCGCACACACAGAAACCGAACTGCAAGTTTAAATAACATCGTCTCGGATATTTTGGGACGAATTCCAAATGAAACAGATTGTTGGGTCCATGCCGGTCCGGTAACTCACACCAGTGGGCTATTTGTTCTTCCGTATTTTACTTTCGGTGCAAAGCAAATTGTTCTTGCAAAATATGATCCAGAAGAATTTATTGATGTAATTCAAAATCGTGGTGGCAATGCAACAGCACTGGTTCCAACAATGGTGGCCAGACTTCTTGCTGTAGATGGAATCACGAAAGAGAAGATGGCTAACTTGAGAATGCTCGGTTATGCCGGAGCTCCGATGCCGCCAGATCAAATTAAACAATGCCACGAGCGAATTACGACAAAGATGGTTCAGTACTACGGACTCGTTGAAGCGATTCCACCAGTAACTGTTTTAAGCGAAGCCGATCATACACTTGGACTTTCACATAATCCAGAACTATTAACTAGCGCAGGAAATCCATGCGTCGGTGTCGAAATTCTGATTGTCGACGAGAATGGTAAAGAAGTTCCAGTTGGTGAAATTGGCGAAGTTATAACTCGTGGCGATCACGTAATGCGTGGCTACTACGGATCTGCTGGTCAAGATGCAACCGTTACTAAAGCAGTTCGTGATGGTTGGTTGCACACCGGCGACTTAGGTCGAATTGATGAAGATAACCGCTTGTATTTAGTTGACCGTAAGGGCGACATGATTATCAGCGGTGGTTACAACATTTATCCGCGTGAAATTGAAGATGTTATTGCCGAAATTCCAGAAGTATTGGAAGTCGCAGTTATGGGAATTCATGATGTTGAATGGGGCCAACGTGTAACTGCGATGGTAACGCTGGTTCCGAATTCAAATGTCGATCACGCTGAACTCACAACTCGCATTCTCGAGCACTGCAAATCTAGAATGGCCTCATATAAGAAGCCAAAAGATCTTCGAATTGTTGCTGAATTTCCGCTGAACTCAACCGGCAAAATTGCAAAGAAGGTTTTGAAGCAACAACTTGAGGCCGAAGGAAAGTAAATGTCTTTAGAGAAACCAGGAGAGTATCCATACACCAGAGGTATTAATGCCGATGCTGGAGTCTGGACAATGGGGCAATATGGTGGCTTCGGAACTCCTGTAGAAACTAATGCTCGCTTTAAGATGTTGCTCGATCAGGGTTTAACTGGATTTAGCGTTGCACTCGATCTTCCAACACAGCTTGGACTTGATTCCGATGATCCACTTTCACTTGGTGAAGTAGGTCGTGTAGGTGTTGCAATCGATTCACTTGCGGATATTGAAATTTTAATGGATGGAATTCCACTAGAAAAAATCAGTCAAGTTCGAACAACCGCAAATTCAATTGGATATATCTGGGCTGCAATGTTTATTGCGTTAGCCGAACAACGTAACGTTGATCCAAATAAGTTTGGAATGTTTATTCAGAACGATGTCCTCAAAGAATATGTTGCTCGCGGAACCCAAATCTTTCCGGCAGAAGCTGGATTAAAGCTATCGGTTGATGTTATCGAACACATTGCAACAAAGATTCCTAAGTGGGTTTCACTTGCAATGAGCGGGTATCACATTCGTGAAGCTGGTTCAACGGCGGTTCAAGAAGTTGCATTCACATTCGCAAATGCTCGAGAGTATTTGGATCAAGCAATCGCACGTGGAGTATCAGTAGATTTTGTTGCTCCAACACTCTTTACATTTTTATCTTCAAATATTGATTTCTTGCCAGAAATTGCAAAATTCCGAGCTGCACGCCGAGTTTGGGCAAGATTAATGCGCGAAAAATATGATGCCAAAGATCCAGCATCTGAGAAATTACGTATCTTTGCATTTACTGCAGGCTCATCACTAACCGCTCAGCAATCCATGAACAATGTTGTTCGGACCTCAATTGAAATGATGGCAGCAGCGCTTGGTGGAATTCAGACTATGCATGTTTCGGCATTTGACGAAGCGTTGGGTGTTCCGACTGAAGAAGCGGCAACACTTGCACTTCGCACCCAGCAAGTAGTTGCATTTGAAACTGGAGTTTTGGATAGCCCAGATCCACTCGCCGGAAGTTTCGAGCTAGAGCGCATGACAGATGACCTAGAGCGCGAAATTTGGGAGTTGTTGGCAAGTATTGAGAAACGTGGCGGCGCACTCGAATGTGTAAACAATGGTTACTTCGTCAATGAAATCTCAGAGAATTCATACAAATTAACTATGGCAATTGAATCTGGTGAAAAGAAAGTTGTCGGAGTAAATGCTTTTCAATCCGAATCTGCACCATTCAAGCCTTTTGAAATTAACCCAAAGAGCGAATCCGAACAAGTCGCATCGGTAAAAGCAGTGCGAGCAAAGCGTGATAATAAAGCGGTTACAGTCGCACTTGAAAACTTATTGGCAGTTGCTAAATCTGGCGAGAATGTAGTGCCCGCAACGGTAGAAGCTATCAAGGCATATGCAACTGTCGGAGAAATCGTTAATGAATTACGTAAGGTTTATGGAAAGTGGCAACCAACAAAGATTTTCTAGTTCTTCAATCTAAATCTTTGTAATTTTCCGGTCGTTGTTTTTGGTAGCGAATCAACAAAATGTATTGATCGTGGATACTTATAAGGTGCAATCTGATTCTTAACATGGTCTTGCAATTCTTTGGCCATAGCGTCAGATGCTAGAAATTCTGCTCGAAGAACAATGTATGCAGTAACTACCATTCCACGTTCGTCATCAGGTAGGCCAACTACTGCAACTTCAGCAACGCCTTTATGCATTAGCAGAGCGTTTTCAACTTCAGGTGCTGCAATGTTGTAACCACTAGAAATAATCATGTCATCTGCGCGAGATTCATATTTAAAATAACCCTCGGCAGTGCGGGTGTAAATATCGCCGGTTAAATTCCAGCCATTTACAACATAATCCTTCTGCCGTGAATCACTTAAATATCGGCAGCCAGTCGGACCTTTAACTGCAAGAAATCCCTGCTCGCCATCTTTTACTTCTTTAAAGTCTTGATCCACAACCATTGCTTGATATCCGGGAACTGGCTTTCCGGTAAGTCCTGGAATAATTTCATGATCACTGGCAGATATAAAAATGTGCAGTAATTCTGTAGCCCCAATGCCATCAATCAATTTATTTCCAGTAGCTTCAAACCATGCGCGCCAGGTCGCAAGCGGTAAGTGCTCGCCAGCAGAAACACAGCGGCGAAGTGTTGAAACATCCTTACCTTCTAACAAGGTAAGCATTGCTCGGTATGCAGTTGGAGCAGTGAAAAGAACACTGATCTTATGTTCAGAAATCTTCTCTAGAAGAATTGGCGGAGCTGCATTTTCTAGCAAAACTGTTGTCGCACCTACGCGGAATGGAAACACTACTAAGCCACCTAAACCGAATGTAAATGCTATAGGTGGACTGCCAGCAAAGACATCATCCTTTGTTGGCTTAACGATTTCTTTTGAGAAGGTGTCAGCTATCGCCAGAATGTCGCGGTGAAAATGCATAGTAGCTTTTGGAACCCCAGTTGAACCAGAAGTAAATGCAAATAGGCTGACATCATCTGCTGCGGTATCGCAAACTTCAAATTCTTTGCTCTGATTCGCGACCTCGTTGTTGAAGCCATTTTCGTCACCAATAATTAGAGTTTTGCCAGAGTAATTCGGAATAGCGGCCCACTCTTCAATAAATCTATGGTCGACTAGTGCATATTGAATCTGACCAATTTCGACAATTTTTGCTAATTCAACCGCACGCTGTAACGGAATAGTTGTTACTGCTATTGCTCCAACTCTAAGAATTGCCAACCAAATTGCAACTGCCATTGCATTGTTAGGGCTACGAATTGCAATTCGATTGCCGGATTGAACACCTTGTGAAACAAGATAATTTGAAATCTGGTTAACTAATTCAAGCAATTCACCATAAGAATAATTGCCATCCGCTGCAATTATTGCTGACTTATTTGGCCCTACTGACTCAATTGTTCGTTCCAATAATTCATAACTTGCATTTAATCGTTCTGGATATTTTGCAGATGGATGATCCAGAATTAGATCTGGCCAGAGCGACTTATCTGGAAGATTTTCCAAAGCAAAAGTATCTACATGAGCGCTCTTAGACATTCCGATGTCTCTCGATTTCAGTCATAAGTTCAACAATCCCAGTTCCATTCTGCATCGCACCTAGTAATACTGGAGGAGTCCAAGGCTTTCCTGCAACTGTTTTTGGCGGCGACATTTCAATTGAACGTGAAATATCTTGGGCAGTCTGTGCGGCACCTTCTCGATCCGATTTATTAACCAGATAGATGTCACCAATTTCTAATAACCCAGCTTTAGATGCCTGTATTCCATCTCCCATTCCAGGAGCCAATACAACAACCACTGTGTCAACAACTCTCATAACATCAACTTCACTCTGGCCAACACCAACTGTTTCAACAATAATGAAATCAAACTTTGCAATTTTAGTTAATTGCAAGACAGCTTTAGTGCTTGCAGATAATCCGCCAAGATGTCCTCTAGTGGCGAGTGAACGAATAAAGACCTTCGAATCAGTGAAGTGATCTGTTAAACGAATTCGATCTCCAAGGAGTGCGCCTCCAGTTATTGGCGAGGATGGATCTACTGCAAGAACTGCAACTGAGAAATTTCTTTCTCTTAATAATTTAATTAGAGCATCAACCGTGGTTGATTTACCAACACCAGGTGCACCAGTTATTCCGATTACTTGCGCATCGCTTCCCGCTTCAATTTCAAATGCAATACCCGTATTTTCAATAACTGTAATTGCCTTTGCCAACGCCTGCCGGTCACCATTGCGCACTTGGCTTAGGAGTTCGGAGTTATCGATTTGGCTCATATGCCAAACCCTACGACATATTTCTCGTGATAAGTTGGGCCCATGGCTGAAATGTCTGAAACAACCAATTCGGTTCCAATTCGTGTTGTAGTTGCTAAGCCCGGGCTAGATGGACATGACCGCGGTGCGAAAGTTGTAGCTAGGGCACTTAGAGATGCCGGGTGCGAAGTTATTTACACCGGACTGCACCAAAGCCCAGAACAAATAATCGCAACAGCACTTCAAGAAGATGTTCAGGCAATCGGTCTCTCAATTCTTTCCGGTGCCCACATGACGATTTTTGATCGAATTATGAAACTCTTAAAGGAAAATAAAGCCGAGAGCATTGTTGTTTTTGGTGGTGGAATTATTCCGGAAGCTGACAAAGTTTCACTTAAAGCTATGGGCGTTGGTGAAATCTTTACACCTGGCACACCAACAACAGAGATTATTTCTTGGCTACAAAACGCAGTAACAGCCCGCGCTTAATTAAGTTACTTTAGAATTCGTATTCGAAATCTTTTTGTAATCTCCTGAGGCAACTAAATCTTTTAGCCTTGAAAAACCATCCCAAATTTCAGCATATGAGTTTTGAAGCGGAGAAATCGCTAATCTAACTGAGTTCGGCGCACGATAATCCGGAATCACATTTGCTAATTGTCGAAGCGCAAATGCAATTTGTTTACCATCTGGATGAACTAATGAAACGTGGCCACCGCGCCATTTAGCTTCTCTTGGCGTATTCAATGTAAATCCAAGGTCAGCTAGCCAGGCATCATAAAGATCAATCATCATCTGGGTTCCGGTTGCACACTTTGCCTCGATATTTGTAATTCCGGCTTTTTCAATAATTCCAAAAGAAGATTGCACAGAGCGAAGTGCAATTATCGAAGGAGTTGCGATTTGGAATCCCGCTAGACCTTCAGCTTTCTTAAATGTTGGGCCCATATCGAACATGTTCTCTTGGGCATGCCAACCTTGAATTGGAACTTGTAATTCCTTCTGAACTCGCTTGGAAACATATAACCAACCAGGAGAACCCGGTCCAGAGAACCCAAATTTATATGTGCAACCGACCGCAAGATCGACACCATCTTTATCAAATTGCAGATCAATGGCACCAATTGCATGACTGCAATCCCAAATAGCAAATGCTCCATACTTTCGGGCGACATCGGTTAGTGCTTTGATTTCATTGCGGGCACCTGCTCGATATTGAATAACTTCAAATGTCACAAAGGCAACATCTTCACTCATATATTTTTCTAAAATTTCTGGCGTGATTCGCTCGTGCTGGGAAATAGCAGGATCTTCATTATTTATAATTACAAGATTTAATCCACGCTCTTTGGCATATCCCTGCAAGATATAACGATCAGTTGGGAAATTCGCGGCATCAATGATTATGGTTTTGCGGTCAGGGCGTGCAGCAAGTGCTGCGCCAGCTAGTTGGTAGAAATTTACAGATGTTGTGTCGGTTACTAAAACTTGTCCCGCTGCTGCACCAAGAGTTGTGCGCCCCAGTAAATCTCCGGTCGCAAATGGTTCTTCAATCCAATCGCTCCAGCCTTCGACAACTTTTGCACCCCAATCATTAAGGAGATAATCATTGATTACCTTGATTGTTTGCTTTGGTAGCCGACCCAATGAATTTCCATCTAAGTAACAAATTTCTGGGTCATTAATTATGAATTCATCTCGGAATTTTGCCAGTGGGTCTTTGGCATCTAGATCGAGCGCATATTGCCTATTTGTTACGTCCATTTTCCAACTGTAGCAATAGTCAAATACCCTTGCACAATGGCCGTCAATAATTTGTTGAATCTAGAATCGGTCTCCAAATCTTTCGATATTCGAGCGTTGTTAGATGGCGTTTCACTCGGGGTAAATGCCGGTGATCGAATCGGAATTGTTGGCAGAAATGGTGGCGGCAAAAGCACGCTGATTAAAGTCATGGCTGGAATCGAAACACCAGACTCTGGACGAGTTTCAAAGGCAGGTTCAATAAATATTGGTTTATTGGGACAGAGCGATGATTCAGATGAAGATTCGTTGGTGCGCGATGTCGTCCTTGGAGATTTAGCAACTCATGAATGGGCAGGTAATTCAAAAGTTCGAGAAGTTCTAACCGGATTATTCGGTGGCATTAGCGAAGAGTTGCTTGATCGAAAGATCTCTCATTTATCAGGTGGTGAACGTCGCCGGGTTAATTTGGCAAAGTTGCTAATCGCTGATCTTGATCTGGTTTTATTAGATGAACCAACAAACCACTTAGATGTCGAAGGTGTTTCATGGCTTGCCCAATATTTAAAGCGCAATACAAAATTAGCGGTAGTAGTGATAACGCACGATCGCTGGTTCTTGGATGAAGTCTCGGATCAAATTTGGGAAGTTGTAGATGGAAGCGTCCTGGCTTATGACGGTGGATATTCAGCATATGTTCTATCGAAAGCAGAACGTTCACGCCAGTTAACGGTTGAAGATGGCAAACGAAACATGCTGATTCGTAAAGAACTTGCCTGGCTTCGAAGGGGTGCACCTGCTCGAACCGCAAAACCTAAATTTAGAATCGATGCTGCTAACACTTTGATTGCAAATGAACCACCACCTAGAAATGAGACCGAACTTCTAAATTTTGCAGCAAATAGATTAGGCAATACAGTTTTTGAAATTCACCAAGCAACGATTAAAGCTGGCGAAAAAATGATTCTGGAAAACCTGTATTGGAACATTGGGCCTGGTGATCGCATTGGTGTCGTAGGTGTAAATGGCGCTGGCAAAACAACTTTGTTTAGAGCTTTGCTTGGTCAGATCGGTTCAGCCGCTGGCAAAATAACAACGGGAGTAACGGTTAAAGCTGCTTTTCTTTCACAACATCTTGAAGAGTTAGATCCAACTTGGCGGGTTCTTGAGGCAGTAGAAAAAGTTGCAAACCAAGTTCAGTTAGGGAACGGAAAAGAGCTATCGGCAAGTCAACTCTGCGAAAAGTTAGGTTTCAATACAGATTCGCAGTGGACTCCGGTTGGAGATTTGTCGGGTGGTGAACGCCGCAGGCTGCAATTAACTCGGTTACTGATGGACAGCCCAAATGTTTTATTGCTTGATGAACCAACAAATGATTTCGATGTCGAAACTCTTACTGCACTTGAAGATCTTCTTGATTCTTTTGGTGGAACACTTTTAGTGATTTCGCACGATAGATATTTTCTAGAGCGAGTATGTGATCGCTTTGTTGGCCTGTTAGGTGATTCAAAGTTACGCGATTTGCCCGGTGGAATTGATGAATATTTAAAGCTTCGTGCCAGATCCATTGAACCCAGCGGGTCTGCAACACCAAAGGTAAAGACATCGAATATTGCAGAAATCAAAGAAGTGCGTAAAGAGATTGCGAAATATGAGCGCCAAATTGCAAAATTGGAAGCACAAATTCTTGAGTTAGAAAGTCAACAGAGTGAACTAGCTTTTGATCACGAAAAATTGGCGCAGAACATGGAAGAATTAGGAAAGTTAACTGAAGAAAAGTCTGGAATTGAAGAGAGTTGGTTGCAGGCTAATACAAGTTTGGAAGGTCTTGAAAATTAAGAGCACACAATCACAAACCGCCAGACTTGAAGCGCTTGCTGCAATTTCTGGTGTATTGATCGCCCTGCAATCGCGTGCAAATGGTGAACTCTCACATTTATTAGGTAATAGCACTGAAGCCGCTCTTGTTTCATTTGGTTCAGGCTTAATCGTTATTTCCTTGATTGCGCCCTTTAACAAATCAATTAAAACTGGAATCAAAAACCTTCGAGCTGCAGTTGCCGTAAAGCAAATTCCAAGATGGCGACTTTTCGCTGGTGTTCTCGGTGGAAGTTTTGTTGCCTTGCAGACCCAAGTAGTGCCACTCATTGGTGTTGCTCTTTATTCAGTTGCATCAATTGCCGGTCAAACCGCGATGTCACTAGTCGTGGATCGAATCGGCTTAACTGGTGGTGGCAAGAAGCTGATTTCGAAACGTCGAGTAACTGCTGCGCTGATAACAGTTTTTGCAGTTTTTATCTCTGCGCTAGATCGAATCTCCTTAGCCTCCTTTTCAGTATTCGCAGTCGCCTTAGCAACTTTGGCTGGTGCTTTGGTGGGCGTTCAACGTGCGCTTAATGGCCAGATCAACGAATACTCAAAGGCAAGTTTCACAACATCGCTACTAAATTTCTTCATGGGAACCTCAATATTGGCACTCATGTTATTCGCGCTTCTAATTTTTAATGGAGATGAAATAGTTCCACTTCCAAGTGGACCCTGGTGGATTTATACCGGAGGAACAGTTGGAGTTATTTACATCGCTTTTACTTCAACAATTGTTCAACACCTAGGTGTTTTAACATTCACACTATTTAGCGTTGGTGGCACTTTAATCGGCTCACTATTAATCGATTTGATATCTCCAACAAATGGAAACACAGTTTCTTGGTATCTCGTTTCAGGAATCCTGATGACTTATCTAGGGGTTGTTATTGGTGGGCAGTCAAGATTATTTAAGCGCTAAGCTCGACCAGCAAGCTTTACAGCATCTGCAACTTTGGTAACTACTTGGGTGTCAAAAACACTTGGCACAATAAAGTTTGCGTTTAACTGATCCGAGGTAACACAAGAAGAGATAGCAGTTGCAGCCGCAACCAACATTGAATCAGTAATTTTTGTGATGCGTCCATCAAGCAGACCGCGGAAGATTCCTGGGAATGCTAATACGTTGTTAATTTGGTTTGGTTGATCACTTCGACCAGTAGCAACAACTGCTGCATATTTACGGGCAATTGCTGGATCAATTTCAGGATCTGGATTTGCTAGCGCGAAAACAATCGAACCCGAAGCCATTGCAGCAACATCCGATTCTTTCAAAACATTCGGAGCACTGACGCCAATAAAGATATCGGCGCCGACCATCGCTTCGGAGATATTTCCGCTGAAATTTCCTGGTGAACAATTATCTACAAACCAGGTGCGCATCTCTTCATCGCCAGCTTTATGCTCGGAGACAAGACCGTCTTTATCAAATCCAATAATATTTTTAGCACCACTTGCAACCAACAACCGCGCAATTGCAGTTCCTGCAGCTCCGGCACCGCTCATAACTATTTTTGTCTTTGCTAAATCTTTCTTTACGAATTTAAGAGCATTAGTAAGTGCTGCAAGCACAACGATTGCGGTTCCGTGTTGGTCATCATGAAAAACTGGAATATCTAGAAGATCGCGCAAGCGGCGTTCAACTTCAAAACAACGAGGCGCAGAAATATCTTCTAAGTTAATGCCCCCATAAACCGGCGCAATGATTTGAACTGTTCTAACAATCTCGTCCACATCTTGGGTATCCAAGCAAACTGGCCAAGCATCAACATCTGCGAATCTCTTGAATAGTGCGGCCTTACCTTCCATAACTGGAAGCGCAGCTTCTGGCCCAATGTTTCCAAGACCCAATACGGCAGAACCATCTGTAACGACTGCAACAGTATTTCTCTTAATAGTTAGGCGACGCGCATCTGATTTATCGGCAGCAATAGCTTGTGAAATACGCGCGACACCTGGGGTGTAGGCACGAGATAAATCATCACGAGTCTTTAGCGGGACTTTCGATTGAATTTCAATCTTGCCACCAAGGTGCAATAAGAAAGTGCGATCACTAACTTTGCGAACTGTGAGTTCTGGATGGCTGGCGATTGAAGCAGTGATTGCTTCAGCATGTTCAGCATCGATTGCATCGCAAGTTACATCTATGACAACGTGATCTAAAAATGATTCAACAACGTCAAGCGCAGTGATAGCAGCACCCGCAGCAGTAATTGCAGTTGTAACTTCAGCAACTGGTTGCGCAGAAGGAGGACCTTCAACACGAATCGTAATTCCGTATCCTGGACTCGTTGATGCCATGTATTACACGACTCCGTATAAACGATCGCCGGCATCGCCCAAACCAGGAACGATATAACCTTTTTCATTTAACTTTTCGTCAAGAGCGCCTGTAACAATTGTTATTGGCAAGTTCTTTCCAGCAAATTCTTTTTCTAGAAGTGCAATTCCTTCAGGTGCTGCCAAGATTGTTATTGCAGTTATGTCTTTGGCGCCGCGTTCAAGCAAATAATTAATTGCAGCAATTAAAGTTCCACCAGTTGCAAGCATCGGATCAAGGATGTAGCACTGACGCCCAGTTAAATCATCAGGCAAGCGATTGGCATATGTGGATGGCTTTAAAGTGTCGTGATCGCGAATCATTCCGAGAAAACCAACTTCAGCTGTCGGCATTAAACGCGTCATTCCTTCGAGCATTCCCAGCCCAGCGCGCAGAATTGGAACAACTACAGGTCTTGGTTTTGTAAGTTCGACACCTTCGGCCATTGCAACCGGTGTCTTAACTTTTACTGGTGTTGTTCGAACTTCTCTTGTTGCTTCGTAAGCCAATAAAGTAACGATTTCTTCAGTTAATTGGCGAAAAGTTGGAGAATTAGTTTTTTCATCCCGCAGCACTGTTAATTTGTGTGCAAGCAACGGATGGTTCGCTACATGAATCTTCACGACTCATACCTTACTCGCGCTTGTGGGGCTTGTCGCATGCCCGCTTTAGTGTCAGTATTGAAGCCTGCATTAATAGGACCGGGGGTGAGCGCATTGAGTACCGAGACTAACGGGACTGAAGATTTTGGGATTATTGCGTGGCACGAAGATGGTCGCTGGAATGTGTCGGAACTAACTCATACCAGAGATATCGGTTCAATCATGGATCAACTTAATTCGCAAGCGACTAACGGCGGAGCTATCGCGTTGATTGCAATTGAAGAAGACTTTTTTGTTGTTGCTCGAGCGCTCGGCTCTCAAATGCAAATGATGATTAGCGATGTCACATATGCACTCGAATCTGATTTGGCAGCCGACTTACTTGAAATGTTAGATCTGCCATTTCCAGAAGAAGATGATGATTCACAACCTGGCGGCGATATTGATTTACTTGCAGATCTTGGCATGAGTGCGATGGAACTTGAAGCGCTCTGTGATGACCCAGAACTATTTCCCGATGAACAATTAGATGCAATTGCTTCAAGACTTGGTTTCGGAAATCAATTCGCTGAACTTTACGAGAGTCAATAAGCATTGTCTTTAATCTCTAATTCTTATGAAGAGCAAATGCAGCAAGCTTTAGAAATTGCTAAATCCGCGCTCGCAGCAGGCGATGTTCCAGTCGGCGCACTTGTTTTAAGCCCAGAAGGCAAAGTGATTTCAACCGGCTTTAATCGCCGAGAAATAGATAGCGACCCAAGTGCGCACGCTGAAATAGTTGCACTTCGAGAAGCTGCAACTGTAAATAAATCATGGCGTTTAGATGGACACACAATTGTCGTAACACTTGAACCATGTGCAATGTGTGCAGGTGCAATTGCACAGGCGCGAATAAAGACATTGGTATTTGGTGCATGGGATGCAAAAGCTGGTGCGGTTGGCTCGGTTTGGGATGTTCTGCGTGATCCAAGGGCACTGCATCAGGTCGAAGTTATATCTGGTGTAAATGAAAGTGAATGTGCGGCGGTATTAAGCGAGTTCTTCAAGAACAATCGTTAACGAGCACTGCAGTGGCTCGGTTACTCTTAACCAGTGAATTCAGCGAATCCAGTAACAACATATGCCTATCTTGGTCCAGCCGGGACTTTCACTGAGGCAGCGCTTCGCCAAATCACAAATGACTTCGATGTTTTGGTTCCCTATTCAAACGTGACTGCAGCACTTGATGCAGTTCGAAATGGCAAAGCCGAAAAAGTCCTAGTTCCTATTGAAAATTCTGTCGAAGGTGTTGTTTCTAGAACGCTAGATGAATTGGCAGTTGGAACTCCGCTAGTCGTTACTGCTGAAACAACACTTCCTGTCTCGTTTGCACTTATGGTTTTACCTGAAAATGTAGGTAAGCCAATTACAAAAATTGCTACCCATCCCCATGCTGAAGCGCAGTGCCGCTCTTATATTGCAAAGAATTATCCGCAAGCCGAAGTGATCGAGATGTCATCAACTGCTGGCGCTGCAAAAGGTTTAAAGGATGGAAATTATGATGCCGCAATTGCATCTGAAATTGCCGCGAAAAATTATGGACTTAAAGTTTTGGCTAGCGATATCGGTGATAACACCGGCGCAGTGACTCGATTTGTTGTAGCGCAAAAGCCTGGCGAAACTCCAAAGCCAACCGGAAATGATCGGACCTCACTCGTTGCATTTATCGGAATAGATCATGCTGGTGCATTACTAGAAATCCTCACAGAGTTTGCTAAACAAGATGTCAACTTAACTTTTATTCAATCAAGACCGACCGGACGCGAACTTGGTCACTACCATTTCATAATTGATGCAGAAGGACATATTGCAGACCCTAAAGTGGCTGCAGCAATTGATGGAGTGCGCAAAATTTGTGAAGACATTCGCTTTCTTGGCTCATATCCACGTGTTGGTAAAAGTAACTAGATAGGCTTGCACACGTGATTGATCTAAAAACTTTACGGGAAAATCCTGATGCGATTCGCCATTCGCAGAAAGTTCGTGGCGAAGATGTTGCAGTTGTAGATCAACTAATTGAAGCTGACGCTCTAAGCAAGGCAGCACTAAGCGAATTCGAAACTATTCGGGCCGAACAAAATGCCCTATCTAAATCAGTTGGCGCGGCTAAAGGGGATGAGAAGACAGCCCTACTAGAGAATGCGAAAGAGCTAGCAAATAAAGTTAAAGCTGCTGATGCAAAGCGCAGCGAGCTTGAAGCTAAAACCCGCGAATATCTATTGAAGATTTCAAACCTAATTGATTTAGATGCACCGGTTGGTGGCGAAGAAGATTTCAAAGTTATCGAAGAAATCGGTAAGCCACGTGACTTCAAAGGTGAGGGCTTTGAGCCAAAAGATCATGTTGAATTAGGAAAGTTGCTCAAGGCGATTGATACCGAACGCGGTGCAAAAGTTGCGGGTTCTCGTTCCTATTATTTAACTGGCCCTGGCGCCATGTTGGAATTCGCTCTGGTTAATTACGCAATTTCATCGGCGGTAAAAGCTGGATTCATTCCAGTAATTCCACCAGTCCTGGTAAATCCAGCAGCTATGGAAGGCACCGGATTTCTTGGTCAAGCTGCAGAGAATGTTTATCACTTAGAAGAAGATGATGTTTATTTGGTTGGCACGAGCGAAGTTCCACTCGCTGCGTACCATATGGATGAGATTGTCGAAAACTTACCAATCAGATATGCCGGTTATTCATCATGCTTCCGTCGCGAGGCTGGAACTTATGGCAAGGACACTCGCGGAATTATTCGGGTTCACCAATTCGATAAAGTTGAAATGTTTTCATTTGTTAAACCTGACGAAGCTAAAGCCGAACACTTACGACTTCTTGAGTGGGAGAAAGATTTCCTAAAAGCTATGGAAATTCCATTTAGAGTTATCGATGTTGCTTCTGGGGATTTAGGGTCAAGTGCTATCCGTAAATTCGATTGTGAAGCCTGGATACCAACGCAGGACGCTTATCGCGAAGTAACTAGCACCTCGAATTGCACCGAATTTCAGGCGCGTAGATTGAATATTAGATACCGCGATGATTCTGGAACTAAGCCAGTGGCAACACTAAATGGCACGCTTGTTGCGGTTCCAAGAATGATTGTTGCGATCTTAGAGAATCATCAAAATCAAGATGGATCAGTAAATGTTCCAAAGGCGCTTCGTCCGTTCTTAGGCGTAGATACTTTGGTGCCTTCTTTATGATTCCAGGTAAGCGCCCTAAATTAATTGCAACTGATTTAGATGGAACAATCGTTCCACATCTCGGTCCTATTTCAGATCGCACAATTGCAGCATTTAAAAAAGCTCATGAATTAGGAATTGAAATTTTCTATGTTACTGGGCGACCACCCCGCTGGATGAATGAAGTTCGCGACTCTTTCGGATTTGGGAATGCAATCTGTGCAAATGGTGCAATTTTGTATGACCTAATGAATAGCAGAGTTTTAGAGCAATGGTTAATGCCAAAAGATAATCAATTAGAAGTTGTTAAGCGTCTGCGCAAACATCTTCCTGGAATACATTTTGCAGTTGAATATGATGAAGAGTTTCATCGTGAAATTAAATACACAACTAAATGGGATATCGGTTTAGATAATGTTGGTGTCGAGAACATCGAAGAGAAGATAGAACAACCTGCCTTCAAAATGCTAGGACGCTGCGGCAATAACGAATTTACATCCGATCAGATGTTAGAAATTGCTACGCGCGAACTCGATGGAATCGCAAACATTACTCATTCAAATTCCAGCGAATCACTAATTGAAATTTCTGCAGTGGGAGTTAACAAGGGCCAAACTCTTGCAAAGATGGCCGCGCGTGCAGGTTTGACTAGTGAAGATTGCGTGAGCTTTGGCGATAACCCAAATGATTTCTCAATGCTGCAATGGGCATCGAGATCGTGGGCAATGTCTGATGGCCATCCTGATGGCTGGAAATATGCGAAGTTTGTTGCCGAAGCCCATCACCATGACGGCGTGGCAATAGTCATCGAACAACTCCTGGAATTGCCCGCTTAACTAGTTAGAGGGTAAGTTTGCCCACGGAGGGCTCGCATAGCGGCCGAGTGCACCGGTCTTGAAAACCGGCAAACGAAAGTTTCGTGGGTTCAAATCCCACGCCCTCCGCCAGTTTTCTTGATTTTTACTCTAATTCCCGTGTGGGGGAATTCATAACTCGCACAGCCGAATACATCTAGCAGGAATTAGCGATGCCCTGCAAAATTACCCCATGGCTACCGGAGTATTTTCAGCATCACGAGCAAAGATAAAAGAGCGCACTCTTAGAACTGATCGATGGTGGTTGCAACCACTGATCACGTTTTCAGTTTTAATCAGTTTCATAATTTATGCAACATTTCGTGCCTTTGAAAATAAATATTATTTTGCTGAACCTTTAGTCTCTCCGCTTTACTCTCCTTGTCTTTCAACCGCGTGTATCGAGGGATCTTCGCCTCTTGGACAACCATTTAATAATGAATATTTCGGAATCGGAATCTCGCCGGCGCTATTTATTCTAATTTTTCCTCTTGGTTTCCGAATGACTTGTTACTACTACCGCAAGTCTTACTACCGGGCATTTTGGATGTCGCCTCCTGCATGTGCAGTGGCCGAACCTCACGCAAAATACACAGGCGAAACTCGGGCTCCTTTAATTCTTCAGAATTCACACCGCTGGTTCTTTTATGCGGGATTAGTTTTTAACGTTCTTCTCACTTATGACGCGATTATTGCTTTTAGGAATGCAGAAAAAGAGTGGGGCCACATGAGTGTTGGAACTCTGGTTCTAGTCTTCAGCGCTACGACACTTTGGTTGTATTCACTTTCCTGCCACACCTGTCGCCACACAATTGGTGGCCGATTGAAACATTTCTCGAAGCATCCAATTCGCTACAAGACATGGACTTGGATTTCAGCTTTAAATCACAAGCACCCAACATTTGCTTGGATCTCACTCTTTGGAGTTGCCTTCGCCGATATCTATGTCCGCCAAGTTGCATCTGGCGCCTGGACCAATTTCTACTTCTTCTAAAGAGAGAAAATAATGACATCACTCGAAAAACATAAGTACGACGTAGTCGTAATCGGTGCCGGTGGCGCCGGACTTCGTGCAGCTGTTGAAGCACGCGCAGCTGGACTTCGCGTAGCAATTGTTTGCAAGTCACTATTCGGTAAGGCCCACACTGTTATGGCCGAAGGTGGCGCAGCAGCATCAATGGGTAACGTGAACGAGAAAGATAATTGGCAAGTTCACTTCCGCGACACTATGCGCGGTGGAAAGTTTTTAAATCATTATCGAATGGCAGAACTACATGCCAAAGAATCACCAGATCGCATCTGGGAACTTGAAGTTTGGGGTGCACTCTTTGATCGCACTAAAGAAGGAAAGATTAGCCAGCGTAACTTCGGTGGCCACGAATATCCTCGTTTAGCGCACGTTGGTGACCGCACAGGTCTTGAATTAATTCGCACTATGCAACAGCGTATCGTTGCATTGCAACAACAAGACGCTAAAGAAAGTGGCAACGCCGAAAGCCACATCAAAGTATTTGCTGAACTTACAATCACTGAAATTTTAAAAGAGAACGGCAAGATTGCTGGTGCTTATGGCTACTGGCGCGAGAATGGAAATGAAGTTTTATTTGAAGCCCCAACAGTAATTATTGCTACTGGAGGCGTAGGAAAGACTTTTAAAATTACTTCTAACTCTTGGGAAGGCACTGGCGATGGCCACGCGTTAGCCCTTAAAGCTGGAGCAAATTTAGTTGATATGGAGTTCTTGCAATTCCACCCTACTGGAATGGTCTGGCCGCCATCAGTTCGCGGAATTCTTGTAACTGAATCAGTTCGTGGTGAAGGTGGAATTCTTACCAACTCACTTGGCGAACGCTTTATGTTCAAATACATCCCAGAAGTTTTCAAAGATAAATATGCCGACAATGAAGCAGAAGCAGATCGTTGGTATCTAGATCAAGATAACAACCGTCGACCACCAGAACTTCTTCCTCGTGACGAAGTTTCTCGTGCAATCAATGCTGAAGTTAAAGCAGGCCGCGGCACTGAACACGGTGGCGTATACCTCGATGTTTCAAAGCGAATTCCGGCAGATGTAATTAAGAAGCGCTTGCCATCAATGTGGCACCAGTTCTACGAACTAGCTGGTGTAGATATCACTAAGGAAGCCATGGAAGTTGGTCCTACTTGTCACTACGTAATGGGTGGCGTTGAAGTAGAACCAGATACTGCAGCAGCAATTGGAGTTCCTGGTCTCTTTGCAGCAGGTGAAGTTGCTGGCGGAATGCACGGATCAAACCGTCTAGGCGGAAATTCACTTTCAGATCTCTTGGTATTCGGTCGTCGCGCAGGTATGGGCGCAGTTGAATATGTAAAGAAGAATCCAACTGCAACAGTTTCTGAAAAGGCGATCGCAGATGCAGCAGCCAGAATCGAAGCACCATTTAGCCGTGCAGGTGGCGAGAATTCATACTCACTGCATGCAGAACTTCAAGAAGTAACTCACAACCTTGTCGGTATTATCCGTACCGGAAAAGAAGTTGAAGAAGCCATTGAGAAGATTGCAGCAATTCGCGCTCGCAGTGCAAATGTTGCTGTTGCTGGCGGACGTCAGTTCAATCCAGGTTTCCATCTGGCTTTTGACTTAGACAATATGTTGTTAGTCGCCGAGAGCACCGCTAAATCAGCACTACTTCGCGAAGAATCTCGCGGCGGACATACTCGCGATGATTTCCCGGGCATGAGTTCAAAGTTCCGCCAGATTAATCACATCTCAAGTTTTGATGGCAAAGTTGTAAATGTGAAGGTGCAACCACTGCCACCAATACCTAAAGAGCTATTTGATTTATTCGATATCCACGAACTTGAAAAATACATGACACCAGAAGAAATTGCGAAAGGTGGTTCCAACTAATGGCCCGCAAACTCAAACTTCGTATCTGGCGCGGAGACGCAACAGATGGTGGACTTAAGAACGTTGAAGTAGAAGCAAATGAAGGCGAAGTAGTTCTAGATTTAATCCATCGCGTGCAAGCAACCCAGATGGGCGATCTAGCAGTTCGCTGGAATTGCAAAGCTGGTAAGTGCGGATCTTGTTCGATGGAAATTAATGGAAAGCCACGTCTTGCCTGCATGACACAGGTTGCTTCATTCCCTGAAGGCGAAGAAATTACTGTTACTCCACTTCGCGCATTCCCAGTCATCAAAGACTTGGTCACCGATGTTTCATTTAACTACCGCAAGGCAATGGAAATTCCATCATACGAGCACCCAAAGAATCTTGCTCCAGGTGAAGCCCGAATGGAACAAATCGATGTCGAGCGTAGCCAAGAGTTCCGTAAGTGCATCGAGTGTTTCTTGTGCCAAGACGTATGTCACGTGGTTCGCGATCACGAAGAGAATAAGAAGTCTTTCGCTGGTCCACGATTCTTTATTCGAATCGCAGAATTAGATATGCACCCACTCGATATGTTGAAGAATCGCAAGCAGAAAGCTCAAGAAGAGCACGGCCTTGGAATGTGTAACATCACCAAGTGCTGCACCGAAGTTTGCCCAGAACACATTCGCATCACTGATAACGCAATCATTCCTATGAAAGAGCGCGTAGTCGATGTTAAATATGACCCAGTTCGCTGGTTAGGCTCAAAGATTCGCAAACGCGAGGGTATTGTTTAATACATGATTCCACTGCTGCTCGTCGCATTTGGCGGAGTAGCAGGAACTCTCGTTCGTTACGCAATCGGAATTTTGATTCCAGAAGATAGACCAGGAACCCTTGCTGCAAATTTAATCGGTGTCGCTCTTGCCTCAGCGCTTCTGGTTTTAATGGAGCGTCGCGGAATTACTCAACTGCGGCTAATTCTGCTTCCAGGATTTTGCGCCGGTATGACTACCTTCTCGGCAGTTACAGTTCATTCAATTGAACCCGCCGAAGGTGGATTTCTATATCTTGCAACAACTGTAGTTTTAAGTTTGCTAATTGTTGTTGTCGTATTGCCTATTGCTCGAAAATTGATTCCGGTGCGCAGATGAATACGCTGCTGATAATTCTTGGTGCATCTGTCGGCGCTCCTGCGCGATATGCGATTGATCAATACATCAGGCGATTTACAACAAAACCTTATGGTACATTTACTGTAAACATCTTAGGTTCTTTTCTAATTGGCTTGACTTTCAAATCATCCGAAAGTGCAAGAGATTTGCTAGCAATTGGTTTTGCCGGTGCATTCACTACTTGGTCCACTTTTATGTTGGATCTATATCTTGCCTACGAACTACGGCGCTATAAAGATGCACTAATAAACGTTGGTGCATCACTAATTTTTGGACTACTTGCTGCTTGGGCCGGAGTGCAATTAGTTAGTTAGCTTTAGTTAAGTTTGAAATCCAAACTTCAACTTCATCTGGATGACTTGGTAACTTATTTGAAAGAACTCGACAACCAGTTTCGGTTACAAGAACATCATCTTCAATACGCACACCAATTCCACGGTATTCCTCAGGAAATAACTCATCATCCGGATGGATATATAGACCAGGCTCGACTGTAAGAATCATTCCAGCTTCGAGAACGCCATCCGCATATTGTTCTTTGCGCGCATCATTGCAATCATGAACATCGATACCAAGCATGTGACTTACGCCGTGAACGGTCCAGCGTCGGTGCAGACCAACATCTGGTTTCAAAGATTCTTCGGCGGATACGGGAAGAACCCCCATCTCTTCCAATCCTTTTGCAAGAACCAAATGTGATGCGGCAGTTATATCTTTAAACTTTGCTCCAGGTTTTACTGCAGCAAATCCGGCCCGCTGTGCTTCGTATACCAACGAATAAATCTTGCGTTGAGCAGGCGAAAACTTTCCATTGATAGGCAACGTTCGCGTGATATCTGCTGTGTAAAGTGAATCAACTTCAACACCAGCATCAATAAGAATTAAATCTCCGCTTTTAACATCCCCATCATTTTGTATCCAATGCAGAATGCAAGCATGTGATCCAGATGCAGCGATCGTGTCATAACCCAAGTCATTTCCTTCTAGACGGGCTCGGCCAAAGAAGGCGGCTTCAATAATTCGCTCGCCACGTTTTGTTGAACTTGCGGCGCCAAAAACACGAACCATGTCGGCAAACCCACGATTGGTCACATCAACAGCTTTCTGCATTTCGGCTATTTCGTATGCATCTTTAACTAATCTGATTTCAGATAAGTAGGTTAGTAACTCTGCAGTCGCTTCTTTATCTTTAGATAACTTCTTATCGACAACTTTATTCTCGCCTCTTATATAAACCGTGGGCTTTTCATTGCTTAAAAACTTATCTAGATCTTCGACCGCTCGCACCGCAATGCCATATTTGCGCGTCGTTTCTTCCACGGTCATGCGACGTCCTACCCAGAACTCACCATGCTTGGCATCGCGATAAAACTCTTCAGTGTCACGTGGCGATCTTGGATGTATAAATAGAAGGGCTTCGTGACTGGCACCTTTTGGCTCTAGAAGAAAAACCGAGTCAGGCACTGCATCAGTTCCAGTTATTCCAGTGAAATAAGAGAATGCCGAATGCGGGCGAAAGCGATAATCCGTATCGTTACTGCGGACTTTTAAACCACCGGCAGGCAGAACAATTCGCTTGCCCGGATATTTCTTTGAAAGTTTTTCAATTCGAGCTTTACAGAATGCGATAGCTTCACTCGGAACTATTCCTTCAAGTGGAGTTGGCGCCCAACCAGTTTTCATAAACTCGGCTAGCGGGCTTGGGTTGGCGGCATCATATTTGCGGCTGCCATCTTTCGATTCATTCATGGTTTAAGCCTAACCGTTCCCTGAAGATAGTTCTATCAAAAGAACATCTTAGATATATTCGAGGCATGAGCCTTGAACTTCTCTTTGAACAAATTCAATCGTCATTGGATGGTCAGAGCGCTCGAACCATAATTGGAATAGTTGGTAAGCCAGGTGCCGGTAAATCGACTGTTGTTGAGGAGATTGCAAAGAGATTCGATTCCAATACAGTTTCAATAATTCCGATGGATGGATTTCATTTAAGTAATGAAGAGCTAATTTCATTGGGGCGACGCGAACGTAAAGGTGCACCAGATACATTTGATGTCGAAGGATTTACTTCACTTATAAAGAAAGTAAAAATCAATTACAACATTGATCACACATTTCCAATCTTCCATCGTGAAATTGAAGCTTCGGTCGATAACGAGGGAATAGTTCCTAAAGAATCGAGAGTTGTAGTTATTGAAGGAAACTACTTGTTTTCTACGGATCACAATTGGGGTGGGATTTACTCGTTACTTAATCACACTTGGTTTATCGAAATTGATGATGAAGTTAGAGTCGAAAGACTTATCGCTCGCCATATTCGCTATGGGAAAACTCCGGAAGAAGCAGAGGCCTGGTCGCGGGGTAGCGACGAAGCCAACGCTCGATTTATTGCATCAACGGCTAATCGGGCCGAAAACAGAATTAAACTCGCGTAACAAACGGCTCTTTTATGGTTGTAAACTTTGCTCACCACTTGGAGACGTCGCATAGCCCGGTCGAGTGCGCCTCACTGCTAACGAGGTAAGGGGTAAAACCCTTCAAGAGTTCAAATCTCTTCGTCTCCGCCAGTTTTAATAGATAGGGGTTTCGGTGCCGCATTACAAAATTGCAATCGTCGGCGCTGGTCCATCAGGTTATTTCGCAGCGCAAGCTTTACAAAATTCAGTCACTGAAGATTTAACTTTCGCCATCGACATGATTGAACGACTTCCAACTCCTTGGGGTTTAGTGCGTTCAGGTGTTGCACCTGATCATCCAAAGATTAAAACAGTTTCAAAGGTGTTTGAGAAGATTGCATCCGAACCAAACTTCCGACTTTTTGGAAATGTGGAACTTGGAAGAGACATTTCAATCAAGGATCTAACCGAGAAATACGACGCAGTAATTATGGCCACCGGTTCTGCAATAGGTAAGAAACTTGGCATACCTGGTGAAGATTTATCAAATTCACTATCTGCAGCGCAATTTGTTCCTTGGTATAACGGACATCCGGACTTCGCAGATTTCAAAGTCGATCTTTCGGGAAAAGTTGCAGTTGTAATCGGTGCCGGAAATGTTGCAATGGATTGCGGTCGAATCTTGGCCATAGACCCTAAAGAACTTGATGAAACAGATACGGCAGATCATGCACACGAGCATTTGAATAAAAGCAATATCCGAAAAGTAATCATCACTGGACGTCGCGGAGCCGAGTTTGCGGCATTCACTTCACCAGAACTTCGCGATCTTCCAAAGCTGGAACATACCGATGTTTACATCAGCGAGGAATCAATTGCTCTTGCTTACAAGAATGCAGAAGCTAAAGGTGAGATTGAAAAGCATTTAGCAAGCAATTTAGAAGCCATGAAACTTATAGCTGAAATGCCCAAGCATGGACATGAGCGCTCATTGGAATTTCTCTTTTCGCACACCCCAAAAGAAATTATTGGCAGCGATAAAGTTGAAGGCATTCTTTATTCCACTCCAAACGGCGATGTGAAAATTCCTTGTGATCTAGTTATTACTGCAATCGGTTATGAGGCAACAACAATTCCAGGTGTAAATTATGAAGGTGGAAAGATTGCAAATATTGATGGCCGAATAACTGGTTCAAATATGTATGTCGTTGGATGGGCAAAGCGTGGGCCTTCTGGAGTTATCGGGACCAACAAGAGCGATGCGGCAGAAGTTGTGAAGTTATTAATTTCAGATTTGAAAGTTGCAAAAACAGCCGGTGACATCACAGAACTTCTAACTAGCAGCCACAAAATAGTTGATCAGCCATATTGGGTTCGAATTAATGAAGCCGAAGTTGCAGCCGGTGAATCCCGCGGAAAACCCCGCGTTAAAGCGGTTACAGTCACTGATCTATTGAGTTTGGGGCAACCTTAATCAGCGAGTAGTATTTGCCCGCACGCCTGCGCTTGTAGCTCAACGGATAGAGCATCTGACTACGGATCAGAAGGTTAGGGGTTCGAATCCCTTCAAGCGCACCAGAACTTTTCACTAGATATCTCTCTCAAAAGTTATAGAGGTAGCAACATGAGCTCTAACTTCACTCTTGCAGTTTGTTCTGAAATGGTCTTTTTAGATCTCCCACATATTGAACGCGTTAAAAAGATTCATTCACTTGGATTTGCTGTCGAGATTTGGGATTGGACTCAGAAGGATATTGGGGCTTTGGCAGCTACCGGTGCAAAGTTCACATCGATGACCGGATACATAACAGGCCGGTTGGGAGATAAAGAAGGCGCATCCGAATTACTTAGAACTGCAGAGCAATCAATTCCAATCGCAAATGCACTTGGTAACCCATCTTTGAATTTACATGGGACGGGCTTGGACAATAAAGGTTTGCCGGCGCAACCTTGTTATGACGTGACATCAGATATGTGGGAACAAGCGGAAATAACGCTGAATCAAATTGCGGATTTAGGTGCTGCAAACGGGGTCACCTTTGTTTTGGAGAATTTGAATCTGTTGGTTGATCATCCAAATACGCCCTTTGCGCTTGCCAAAGATGTTATTAAATTAGTTAAGAGCGTCAATAAGCCAAACTTGAAGATGAATTTTGATATTTATCATGCGCAAATTGGCGAAGGTAACTTGATACAACTTTTGCAAGAGGCGCTTCCAATAATTGGCGAGATTCAAGTTGCAGATGTCCCGGGTCGCAAAGAGCCAGGAACGGGCGAAATTAATTACCCGATGATTGCCAAGGCCCTTCGTGAAATGAATTATTCAGGCGTAATTGGAATGGAAGCCTGGGCTAGTGGAGATAGCGAAACTGCATTGGCAAGATTTAAAGAGGCTTTTGCTGGCGTTTAAGGTATGGCGCCTAATTGACGCAAGTCACAAATATAACTTGAGTTTGCTCTTGACTTAGGGTTTTTAGAATTTACCCTAAGGTATGGCAATTGAGGACGAGGTAACAAAAGATAATTTTCGATTAGCAATGTCCAGCTGGGCAACCGGTGTAAGTGTCATTACAGGAACCGCAACTGATGGTTCAGCAAAACCAATTGGAATTGTTTGTAACTCACTGGCTTCAATTTCGTTAGAAGAAAAATTGATTCTCTGGTCAGTAGATAAGTCCTCAAGCTCCTACAACCATTGGGTATCAGCAAAATCATTTAATGTGCATTTCTTAGCTGAAGATCAGAAGGATTTAGTTGCCCGCTTTGCTAAGAAAGGCGCAGATAAATTCGAAGGTTTGGAATTTGAAACTACCGAACTCGGAAATCCAATTTTGGCCGGAACCAGCGTCCGAATGGAATGTGCTACCACTCAAACTTTTGATACTTACGACCACATGCTGATTATTGGCAAGGTCCAAACCCTTGAAAATAGTGGCAAAGCCCCACTACTTTTTCTCCATAGTTCACTACGCAATATCAGCGAATTAAAAAACTAACCTAACCTGAACAACCTAATGAAAGGGAAATAAATGGCGAAAGCATTACTAGATGGAAAGGGTTTTAAGTTAGGACTCTTTTCACCAAACTGCTCATCCGGACTTGCTGTAACAAAGGCCCCAGATCGATGGACAGGCTCTTGGGAAGATAATTTAAGACTTGCAAAAATTGCTGATGATGCCGGTATTGATTTCTTGCTACCAATCGCTAGATGGATTGGTTATGGCGGAGAAACTAACTTTCACGAGGGAGTTCTAGATCCAACAACTTGGGCGGCCGGACTTCTTGCGAACACAAAGCGCATTTCAATATTCGCAACGATTCATACCGCTTTTAATCATCCAATTGTTGTTGCAAAGCAGATGGCAACTGTTGACCATATTGGCGGCGGTCGTGCTGGTATAAATATTGTTGCTGGTTGGAACAAACCAGAATATGACACCTTTGGAATGGATCTGCCACAAGATCACAACGACCGTTACGCACTTGCACAAGAGTGGTGGGAAATCATTAAGAAGATTTGGACCACTGAAGGCAAGTTCGACCATGATGGCAAATTCTTTAAGTTGCAACATGTTGAAGGAATGCCAAAGCCCTACGATGGAATTCTTCCAGTTCTAAATGCTGGCTCATCGCCACAAGGTCGCGAATTTGCCTCAAGAAATGCGAACTTCGCATTCACTGTTGTTGGCGGCCCAGAAGATGGCGCTGAAGTTGTTAAGCAAGTTCAAGCACAGGCGAAGAACGATTACAAGCGCGATATGGGTGTATTCACTCTTGGTCACGTTGTATGTAAGCCAACTCGTAAAGAGGCTGATGAATTCTTGCATTACTACGCGGATGAATATGCAGACTGGAATGCTGTCGATAACTTGATGACACTTCAAGGTTTGCACTCAATGTCATTTAGTAAGGAAATGCTCGAAATGTTCCGCGGTCGTTTTGCTGCTGGCCATGGATCTTGCCCACTCATCGGAACACCTGATGAAGTGGCAGATGCAATCGAAGGCTTTGCTAAAGCTGGTTTCGGTGGAATGACAATTGCGTTCCTTGATTATGCAAAAGAACTTCCATATTTCGCACAAGAAGTATTGCCACGCTTAGAGAAAAAGGGCGTTCGCGTTCCTAAGTAATAGACTCGAGAAATGAACTCGATGCTGAAAAGCCCCGACTTTAAGTTGGGGCTTTTCGCTGCCAATTGTTCATCGGGTTCAGCAGTAACAAATGCACCAGATCGATGGAGCGGATCTTGGGCGGATAATGTTGCCTCTGCAAAGATTGCAGATGAAGTTGGCTTAGATTTTTTACTCCCAGTTGCCAGATGGATTGGCTATGGTGGTGCAAGTAATTATCACAATGATGTTTTAGACCCAACCACCTGGATGGCCGGATTGTTAGCGGTCACAAAGAAGATTAATGTTTTTTCAACAGTTCATACTGCTTTTACTCACCCAATAGTTGCTGCCAAACAATTTGCAACTGCCGATCAAATCGGAAATGGCAGAGCTGGAATAAACATTGTTGCCGGTTGGAACAAGACCGAATTTGATGCCTTTGGAATTGAACTACCTCTGGGCCACGATGATCGATATGAAAGAGCGCAAGAGTGGTGGGATGTAATAAACAAGATTTGGTCTACGCAAGGACGCTTTGATCATGCCGGTAAGTTTTTTGATTTAAAAGGTGTCGAGGGACTTCCCAAACCAGTGCATGGTCGCATTCCTGTCATAAATGCTGGATCGTCGGAACAAGGTCGAGATTATGCTGCCAAGAATGCTGATTTTATTTTCACAGTCGTTGATAACCCGACCGATGGAGCCGAGGTTGTGAAGTCGATTTCAGAAAATGCGAAGAATAAGTATCAGCGCAAATCTGGCGTTTTAACTTTGGGTCATGTTGTCTGCCGCCCAACTAATTCCGAGGTTGATGAATTTATCGATTATTACGCAAATAAAAATGCAGATTGGGTAGCTGTCGATAACATGATGGCGCTCATGGGTCAATACGCAAAATCTTTCACACCAGAAATGCTGGCAACCTATAGAACAAGATTTGCGGCCGGGGACGGATCTTGCCCATTAACTGGAACTCCAGATGAAGTAGCGGAACGAATTTACCAATTCGCTAAAGCCGGATTTTCAGGAATGACGATTGCCTTCTTTGACTATACAAAAGAGCTTCCTTACTTTGCTCAAGAAGTCTTACCAAGGCTGGTTAGCAAAGGCATCAGAGTTAGTTAATACTTGGGGCATGAAAACTCTCTTTGAAAAAGTAACTGTTGGCGGAAATGAATTAACAAATCGAATGGTCATGGCACCAATGACGCGAAACCGCGCCGATGAAAATGGTGACCCAAATGATTTGATGGCCGAGTATTACAAGCAGCGTTCAAGTTTTGGTCTGATAATTACTGAAGGCACCGCACCGGCTCATATTGGTAAGGCTTATCCTGGAATCCCAGGAATCTATACCGAATCGCAAGTTGCAGGCTGGAAAAAAGTAACTCAAGCTGTGCACGAATCAGGCAGTCGAATATTTATGCAGTTAATGCATTCGGGTCGAATTTCTCATAAGAAAATAACCGGCCAAGATCCAATTTCAGCAAGTGCCGTTAAGCCAGCAGGCGAACTATTCACCGGTTTTGGCATGGATCCCTTTGAGGTTCCAAAAGCTATGTCACTTCAGGATATTGCAGATACCAAGAAAGCTTTTGTAACCGCAGCCAAAAATGCAATTGCTGCCGGATTTGATGGCGTTGAATTGCATGCCGCAAATGGTTATTTACTTCATCAGTTCATCGCACCAAATTCAAATACTCGAACCGATGAATATGGCGGCAGTATTGAAAATCGCTGCAAGTTTGTCATCGAAGTTCTAACTGCGGTGGTTGAAGCAATCGGAGCAAATAAGACGGCAATTAGAATTTCACCAAATGGCACATTCAATGATGTTGCCGAAACTGAAAGCGAAGCGACATATACCTATTTGATTAACGAAATCAAAAACTTAGATCTAGCGTTTTTGCATGTTTCAAATCAAGCAGGATTCGATTCAATCCCGTTTGCTCGAAAACTTTATCCAGGTTTAATCGTTGCTAATTCCGGCTATGCCGATAAAACCAAAGTTGAAACTGCAAAACGAATTATCGAAAATAACGAAGCAGATCTATTTAGTTTTGGCAGGTTGGCACTTGCAAATCCAGATCTACCAAAGCGTTTGGCCCAAGGATTAGAGCTAAATTCCGGGGATTCCAAGACCTTCTATTCAAGAGGACCAATCGGCTATACCGACTACCCAGTAGCCCCTTAAAGGGCAATTTTCGGGGTTTTCATAGGCTTAAGTCAGGCAAAAGTTACCGGATTGTTACCGGGTGGATATTTGACGGTAGTCAAAAATAGGGCAAGATTTGGCTACTAGTTTGCTCCGACGGTAAAGACCGGCGTTCAGCAATCAAGAAAACCCTTAAGGAGAAAATGCATGAAAATTTCTAAGAAGTTTTTGGTAAGCGTTGCTGCAGCAGCACTTGCCGCAACTGGAATTTCAGCAACAAATGCAACATCTGCTAACGCAGCATGTGCCAAGCCAGTTTTAATCGGAGCCGCAATGGCTGCAACTGGTTTCATGGCACCATTCGATGGACCTGCACTTGAGACAGCAAAGATTGCTGTATCTCGTCTAAACAAATCAGGTGGCATCGATGGTTGTAAAGTTGTTTTGAAGTTTGTTGATACTGGAACAAACCCTGACAAGGGACAACAGATTGCTACTCAATTTGTTGCTGAAGGCGCAAAGCTTCTTCTCGTAACTTGCGACGCAGACATTAACTTGAAGTCTGCACAAGTTGGCGAAAAGGCTGGCGTTCTTGTTATCGCACCTTGCGTGGGATCAACAGCAATGGGTCCAGATAACGGATTGAAACTTGGTTACTCACTAGGTTCAGCTGTTCCTGGCGAAGCCGCAATCATGGCTGAATATGCATATGCATCACTAGGAAAGACCGCAACTCTTTTCAAAGATATGTCAATTGCATACACAACTAGCCAATGCGATGCATTCGCAAAGCGCTTCAAGGAACTTGGTGGAACTGTTAAGTCAACACAAGAGTTCAACCAAACCCAAGCAGGAGCACTTGATAAGCCAGTAACTGCACAAGTTGCTGCTGCTAAGACAGACGCTGCTGGCGTAATCGCACTTTGTTCATACCCAGGCGGCGGAGCTGAAGCACTTGGTGCTATCCGCGCTGGTGGAATAAAGACACCTGTAATTTCAGGTTTCGGTATGGATGGAAACTTCTGGGCTGGAGCAGTTCCAAACCTTTCTAACCACTATGTCGTTACATACGCATCTGTTCACGGCGATGACACAAATGCAAAGATCCGAAGCATTCTTGCAGCATTCAAGAAGGCAACCGGATCATCTGCTGCAACTTCAGGTCTAATCACCGGAGCTGCTGCAGTTGAAGCATTTGCACTTGCTGCAAAGCGTGCTGGTTCAACAGATGGCAAGAAGCTTGCCGCTGAAATGGACAAGTTCTCTGGTGAGAACCTAACAGCAGGTCCAACTTCATTTACACCGTCACTTCACGTGAACGTGTCTCGTCCAATGGCGATCTTGAAGACCACCAATGGCAAGACAAAGCTTGTGAAGTACGCGGCTGCAAAGAAGCCAACGTTCTAATCGCTAGAAATAGCTAGCTTCAAATAAGTAGAGAGGGTGTGCGGCATCACGTCGCACACCCTCTTTTTATTGTTATTCTGCGGTCTTAAAGGACTTTCAAGAGGGGAGCAAAAGCTTGAATCAAAAATCTTTTCATGCCAATGAAATTAGTAAATCTTTTGGCGCCCTTCAGGTATTAGATAATGTAACTTTGAATATAAATCCCGGAGAAATCGTTGGCCTACTTGGTCCAAATGGTGCCGGTAAATCGACCCTTATTAATATTTTGGCTGGGTATGAGAAACAAGATGGTGGAACAGTTGTAGTAGAAAGCACACCACTCGATGGCTTAAAACCAAATGCTCGTGCACGTGCCGGCATTGCAAGAACGTTTCAATCAGGTCGACTATTTGGAAATCTAACTGTCGCCGAAAATGTGGCCTTAGGTGCAATTGGTTTAGGAGAATCTGGGAAAGTTGCTCGCGAACGATCTGAATCTATTTTAGAAATTTTAGGTATTGAAAAGCTTTCGCCATATCCCGCAGGAAGTATCTCTCACGGTAACGCCAGATTGGTTGGTCTCGCGCGCGCAGTTGCAGCGCATCCAAAGTATTTGATTATGGATGAACCCGCTGCCGGTCTTAATGAAGATGAAGCTCCAAGATTGTTACATGCGCTAGATGTTATTAGAAAGAATATTGGTTGCGGCATGTTGCTTGTTGAACATAACGTTAAGTTAGTAACTCAGGCTTGCAGCAGAGTGGTAGTTCTAGCAACAGGAATTTTGATTTTTGATGGCAACCCACAGGATGCATTGAATAATTCTGAGGTTAAAGCTGCTTATCTTGGGAACGCAGGTGTTCACTAATGGCTTTGTTAGAAGTTACAAATTTGGTAGCTGGCTACGGGAAAGTCGAAGTTATTTCTGATGTGTCATTTACTTTAGAGCCAGGAAAATCGATTGGCATTGTCGGCCCAAATGGTGTCGGCAAATCAACTCTGCTCCAAGCTATTGCTGGGGGAATTTCACCTAAGGGTGGATCGATAACTTTCGACGGAAAAAATATTGGTGGAAAGAAACCAGAAGACATTGTGCGACTGGGACTTTCGCTAGTTCCAGAGGGCCGTCAGATATTTAGTGGGCTTACAGTGAAAGAGAATCTCTCACTTGGTCTGACTGGTCGCCGAAGCAAGAAAGGCGCAAACGAAGCAATTCTAAAAATGCGTGAACTCTTCCCGGTTCTATCGACACACGAAAATCATCAAGCCGGAATGTTAAGTGGTGGACAGCAACAACAATTAGCAATTGCACGTGCGTTGATTTCAGAACCAAAGGTTCTATTGCTCGACGAACCAAGTTTGGGACTAGCCCCAACAGTAATTACCGATGTTTTTGATCGCTTAAAAGAGATTATCGAGATGGGAACAGCAGTTGTTATTGTTGAACAACGAGCCAACTTAGTAACTTCATTTGCCGAAAAGACGATTGTTATTCGAGACGGCAAAGTGCAGTCGACACTAACTCCAGCAGATGCTGCAAATTCCGAATCTTTACAACGTTCTTACTTTGGGGCTGGTGAATAAATGGTTCAATCTATTCTTGATGCAATAAGTCTTGGCGGACTTTATTCATTAGCGGCACTCGGTCTTGGCCTGGTTTTTGGCGTGATGCGCCTTGTTAACTTTGCGCATGCCGAATTAATTACAATTGCGGCATATACATTGGTGTTAACAGCACAATTTCCGCTAGCTGTTAGTTTGATTTTTACCGTCATAGTCACGGTCTTTGTTGCACTTTTGATGGAATTCTCGGTTTATCGCAGATTGCGTGGAGTAAACCCTGCAATTATGTTAATTGCATCTTTTGGACTTTCAACAGTCCTGCAGCGCGTTTATGAATTAATGTTTGGAGCTCTACCAAGATCAGCTGTAGTTGCGCCATTCCTTCGTGGTGATTTTAAAATTGCTGGCCTTTCAATAACGATTTCAAGCATAATTACGATCGTATTGACCATAGTTATCTTGCTTGCGATGGGTTATCTGATCGAACGAACTTCACTTGGCCTACAACTTCGCGCAGCATCTGCAGATTTTAAGACGGCACGACTTCTAGGGGTCAGATCAAATCGTTTAATTAGTGCAGCTTTTGGCCTCAGCGGAGTGCTGGCTGCATGTGTTGCTTTGATTTTGGTAATTCAAAATCCACAGATCAGTCCTTACTATGGACTAAACATCACAATTCTTTCTTTGGTCGGAATTGTTATCGGCGGAATTGCCTCACTACGCGGAGCAGCTCTTGGTGGATTCATAGTTGGCGTTGTTCTAAGTTCGCTTAACACTCTGCTTGGAAATGGCCGCGTATATGCATATAGCTGGCTATTTATTCTGGTCTTAGTTATCTTGCTAGTGCGTCCAGGGGGGCTCTTAAGTAAGGGCTCTGAATTGGAGCGTGTCTAATGAAGCACAGTGGCGTAACTAAATTCTCAATTCAAAACCTACTTGGACCAATCGTTGTTCTAATTCTCTTAACGCACTTTGTTGGTGGCGCTTCGACTAGCTTGCAATTGATTACCCAATTCGCGCTTTGCTTATTTGTAATGGTCCTCGCGCTTCAAGTTTTTGTCGGAAATTCAGGCGTTCTCTCATTTGGCCACGGCGCATTTGCACTTATTGGCTCATATGTATCTGCGATGCTTACTGCTCCAGTAAATATCAAAGACAATGCCTTAGCAATGAACCAACTTTGGGAGCCGCTGGTTTCTCCTCAAGTAAACATTTACGTATCACTTCTAATCTCTGCTGCCGTTAGTGCATTTATCGCGGCAATAACTGGAATCTTCTTAATGCGGCTAAATGGCCTTGCTGCGGGTATCGCAACTTTCGCGCTATTGGGAGTGGCATACAACGTATTTTTCAACAATAAAAAGATTGGGCCCGGATCACAAGCATTACCTGGTGTCCCTTTAATTGAGAACAACTGGATCCTTCTGCTTCTTGCAGTTATCTCATTAACTCTTGTTTACTTCATTAATATTTCGAAGGTAGGGCGCACTCTCCGCGCTACCCGTGAAGATGCAATGGCCGCGCCAGCTCTTGGAATCAGTATTTTCAAGGTTCGCTTAATCGCCTTTATTCTTTCAGGTGCAATCGCTGGCTTAGCTGGTGGAATGTATTCACACGTTGCTGGAACATTTCAAGTTCAAGATTATTATCTAGAATTCACCTTTATTACGCTCTCGATGTTGATAGTAGGCGGAAGTGCAAGTATCTGGGGAGCACTTGTCGGAACCTTCATTATTACTGCAGTTGGTCAAGTTTTACTAATGATGGAACAAGATCTGCCAGTTTTTGGAATACAAGTTCAAATTCCACTTGGCTCTCGAGCGGTAATAATCGCACTTACATTCGTAGCGGTTCTGCTCTGGCGATCAGGTGGCATAACAAATGGTAAAGAATTTAGAATTCCAAAATTAAAAAGGAAAAGTTAGAACATGAGCAAGGTCTACCTATTTGTAGCGATTGATGTAAAACCAGGTAGACGCGGAGAGTTTCTTGAAAAGATTAAAATTCACGGAGCTCATATTCGCACTGAAGAAGGTTGTGAAACTTTAGAGATTTTTACTGACTCCCAAGACTCCAACCAGGTATGTGTCTGGGAAGTTTGGACAAATCGTCCACTCTGGGATGCGCATATGGTCAATGATGCAAGTGCAGCTTGGCAGAAAATTGCTTCTGAATATGTAAATGGCGAGAAAATTACTGTTCTGGATTCCATCTAACAAATGGAAGCAGAAGACCGTTCAGTCTTTGAATTACCTTATGTAAGCCCGGATGAAACTATCCACTTTGGAAAATCTGAAGATCAGGTAATCGATTTCTACATTCCACACGATCAAAAAGACTCGATAATAGTTTTAATTCATGGTGGATATTGGCGCCCAGAATATGATCGTAAACATTTAGCGCCACTAGCAGATGCGCTTTCAAGTTTAGGTTGGCCAGTTGCCCTAATCGAATATCGTCGAATCATCGGAAATCCTGACGCAATGATGAGCGATGTCATAAGTGCAATCGAAGAAGTTTCAAAGCGATACCCAAATCTAATTCTGATTGGACATTCAGCCGGTGGGCATCTTGCGCTTGTTGCCTCTCATAAAGTTAAAGCATCAGCCATAATCGCATTAGCACCACTAACTAACTTACTTTCAGCAGAAGAGTTAGATTTAGACGAAGGCGCAGTATCTGATTTTCTTGGCGCTCCTGCTTCGCTGCGTTCTGATTTAGATCCGACAAGACTTCCAGCGCCTTCATCCCCAACCACAGTTATTCATGGTGCCTTGGACATAAGAGTTCCCATTAATTTTTCTCGGGATTATGTTGCGCAAAAAGCCGGACCAAATATGCACTACCTAGAATTTGAGAAACTAGGTCACTTCGAATTAATTGACCCTAGGTCAGAGATTTTTGATGAAATCTCCCGAGTTCTTGCCTCTTCGAGTTAAATACAACAAGTAGGGTTTCGTCCGTGGCCAAGAAAATAATTGTGCATGCTGGATTTCATAAAACTGGAACGACAGCAATTCAATCCAGTCTTTTCGCGGCAAGAGAAGAGTTAAGCAAGCAAGGAATTACATATCCAGATGTTGGCGGAAAAGCGCACCATAAAGCAATCTATTCACTTATGGCCAAGACTTGGGGTTGGGAAGATCGTGGCGGAGTCCCGGCGACGGATAAAAAATGGCAAGGTTTTATTAAGCAGATAAAAAGGGCCAAATCAACAGCACTCATAAGTTCCGAATTCTTATGCGAACTTAACGAAGAGCAGATAATTCGATTTAAGAAAGATATAGATTGCTCCGATGTAAAGATCTATTTCACGCTTCGGCCACTTTTAAAGATAATTCCTTCGGCCTATCAACAGCATTTAAAAATAGGAATAAAAAGTGGCTATGAAAAATGGCTGCATTCAATTTTAGATGAGCCAGGGGTTTCAACTATAACTCCATCATTTTGGGTGCGTCACATGCATGCCGAGGTTTTGACTAAGTGGGTTAAGCATTTTGGAAAAGAGAATGTGATTGTAATTGTGGTTGATGAGAAGCAGCCGGAATTCATCTATCAAGAATTCAATAATTTGCTGTCACTAAAGCCAGGATTCTTAAAGCCACAGTTGGATCAAGATAGCAATCGTTCGCTAACCCTTGATGAGATCACTTTGCTAAACACAATCAATAAAAAGTTTTCGAAAAAGCGAAGCTGGCATGATTATGAGACCTTTATTAGAAATGGGTCAATTAAGTATTTGACGAATAAAGTTACACCCGGCCCGGAAGCGGCAAGGCTGTTAACCCCGCAGTGGGCGGTTGATATAGCTAAAACTGTTTCCAAAAAGAATATAGAAGAGATAAAGGGGCTTGGCATAAAAGTTATCGGTGATTTAGATTCATTTGAAAGCGCCCAAATCCCGATCGGCGAAAATCCAGAGGTAACAATGATTCCCGTCGATTTAGCGGCAAAGGCGTTAGTTGCGATGGATTTACGGGTAGTTGAGAAGTTGCCAACTCGATATGTAGCAAAAATTCTCTGGAAAATGATTAAGCGAGATATTCGAAAGAAGAACTAGCCGGACAGCTTTGTAGTACAGAAACCTAAAGTTCATCTTCTGTAAACTCTCAGTTTTCTCAAAGAAAAATCGGAGTTTAGACTCGGGGTCTAACTTCCATACATGAGCACACTGGATTATCAAGGCGGAGAAATTCTTGCCGCTCTTGAGAGCCAATTTGCACCAAAATTTGTTCCAAAACCCAAGCCTGTCATCAAGATCTCGAACGCAATAGTCTGCTCATTCTTCACGAGCGATGATTATTACAAGAGCCACGGAGCAAGGTTAAGAGCTAATTTAGAAGAAATCGGTGTTGAGGTTGACTTGCGTGAAATTACGAAAAAAGAGGGCGAAGATTGGGCCACGATTTGTCGGAAGAAAGTTGGATTCATAGCTGAAGTTTGTACCGCAAATCCCGATAAGAAAGTTTTCTGGATTGATGTTGATTGCGAACTATTTAGCATTCCGGACTTTATTCTCAATTCAACAGCGGACATTATTGGATTTCAACGCGGATTTAGTAACCCAAATAAAATCGGTTATGAAAATCGTGGACGATTCTGGGAGCCATGCTTCTGGGGAATAAACAACACACCACAGGCCCGAAAAATGATTCAAGCAGCGGCAGATTTCGAAGCGGTTGCAACAGTGCGAGCTACAGATGATTTCTTCTTCGAAGAAGCCTGGCGTGCAACTTCTTCAAATATGACCTTCCAAATTATTCCTTCAAATTGCGCAGTTGATAAAGGTGCAGGAACTCTAGAAAGCCACGAAGTATTTTTTAGGTTTGGTTCCAGCGGACAGGTAGAAAACTTCAAAGATAAAGTAGAGCAACATAAAGGCAGCAAGGCTAGAAAAAAATTCAATCCAAAACGAGATCTATTGCGTCTTGCTAAGTTGGTCGAAGAGAAATTACCTGAAAACATCTCTTCTAAAGCCCGAATGATTGTCGACGCCTCAGGCATCACCGGATTTCTAACGGGGAAAAAGCACAACAATCTAGCTAACAATAATGTTCACGAACTTGTAAAAGCAGGAAAAGCTGGAAACCTAAAGAAATTTAATGAGACCCTTGAAGTTTTCAAGCGCAAAACTCTTCCCAACCGCTATGAAACTGCTGCAATTAAAGTTGCCTCAAGTTTCTTGGCCTACTCGACTAAGCCAAGTAAGAATAAGACAATAATTTCATGGTGGGAAAATCCTTATCCCGGAAATTACGGTGATTGGCTAACACCTTTTGTCTTCAATCATTACACCGACTCTAAAATAATTTTCCAAAGCCTTACAACACAAGCGCGTAAGAAGCATTTAGTTAGCCTTGGATCAGTTGGCCGATTCATAAAAAGCAACTCAGTAGTTGTAGGCACAGGAGTCAGTTCTTTCAAACATGCCTTAAATCCAAAGGCGGATTACATCTCGGTTCGTGGCCCACATACTGCTGAACTACTTTTACAATCAGGTGGACCTAAGGTTGAAAGCTTTGGTGATCCAGCTGTTGTTTTATCTCGGATTTTGCCGTTCACGCGTAGCGAAACCAATGGTCGAATCGCACTCATTCGCCACCATACTCATTTGCAAGCGCCGGTTAAGTTGCCCGAAAATTTTGATGAAATTTCGGTCCAAATCTCACACCCAAATGACGTAGTCGCCTTTATCGAAAAGCTTCATGAATACGACAGTGTTGTCACGAGCGCCATGCACGTAATGATTACTTGCCACAGTTATGGAATTCCCTGCGCGCTAGTGGTGTTCGATGGCTTTGAAGACTATGTCCATGGTGATGGAATCAAATACTCAGATTATGCACTCGGCGCTGGCGTGACTGAATTAAATCCAGTCTCAATCAACCCAAAGATTGATCAAGCTCAAATCCAAAAAATAACGCATGAAATCAAGATTTCAGAGAGAAAAATATCTGAAGTCGAAGCTGCAATCAAAGCTGGAATTTCAAGGGTCACAAATTAATTTACTTAAGACCTTCATTTGCACGATCTAAATCAGCTTGAAAGTCGACCTCTACTGCAAATAGATCTGAAATATCGATTGGCTCCATTTCGATGCCATTATTCTCAATTGCAAGTTCTAGCCCGCGTTCAAAATAATCCTGATCAGCGCAGTTTTCTAATTGCGTAATCACGTGTGACTTCTCATGAGCAGAAATAAAGTTGATACCAACTGCTTCACCAAGTGCATTCTTCACCGTTTTTGAAAGTTCTTTTATAAATCCCTTTTCATTGACTGTGTATTTAACTTCCTCTTCAGCAGTTGCTGATGTATTTACGCAAACAAAAGATTTCTCATTCTTTATTCGGTCTGCCACACGCTCTAAAACCTTTGAATCAAATACAACATCGCCATTTAACCAGAGGACACCAGATTCTTGGCTAGCACGTAGAGCTTTAAGCAAGCTCTTTGAAGTATTTGTTTGATCATAAATTTCGTTATAAACAAAACTTGCATTTGGGTGGGCTTCGATAATCATTTCGAGTTTAAAACCAACAACAACTGTGATTCGAGCTTTGTCGCCGAAAACTTTAGTTACATTCTCCATCTGTTGTTGCATGATCGAGCGGCCATCGGATAAAACAGTTAGTGGCTTTGGCCAAGGTTTTCCTAATCGCGTTCCCATGCCTGCTGCCAAAATCACAACTTGAATAGCCATCTCTATCTTTCCAACCCGTCTATAACTAAATATTCCCTGTCAGACGCGATAGATTACCGCTTATGGCGGCAAATCTTCGGACCTTAGATATTGATCAGGTCACCAAGATTTCAGATGTGCTCCAGGCATTTGAATCTAGCAATCAAGATTTGCTTCTCGTCGATGTGAATTCTGTAGTAACTAAACCGCACCTCGAACTTTTGACTGATTACCCAAGAACGGTAACAACGGCGCTGGTCGCAAAGTTGAAAAATGGCGAAACCAGAGTAAGCCAAGGGCGAATTTCTGGTGCTACTTCTGGATATCACGAAGTGGGACATGGCAATCACACTTTCCTTGGAATTATTCGTCTTTCGCAATTCCAGAGAAATGAAATAATTGAGATTCTTTCAAAGATAAAAGACACAAATTATCCTGGAAATGCAATTGATTTAATCCTTGTAGCACTAGTTCGAGCTGCTCTAGTAGTTGCACCAGCAGAAGTCGCAGGAGCGCCATTTATTAGAAGTGCTGATGCTAATGAACGCACCACAACTCAGAATCAAATTGCAGTGCTTAATGATGCCCGCTTGCGCTTGAAACTGGCGAACCGTGGCAATGATGGCTTTTATTCTGTATTTTTCCTTCGGAAAATTTCTAAGCTATTTACTTGGTTAGCTGTCCGTCTCAAAATGACGCCAAATCAAGTCACCCTGATTTCATTCGGAATTGGATTGTTATCTGCGTATGAATTTAGCAAGGGAAGTTTCTGGGCAATTTTTGCCGGAGCAGTCTTACTTCAACTGAGCATTATCATCGACTGTGTCGATGGTGAACTAGCTAGGTATACCCGCCAATTTTCACAATTAGGCGCTTGGTTAGATGCAATCACTGATCGAATAAAAGAATACTTAGTTTTCTTTGCACTTGCCTATGGTGCTGCAAAAAATGGACACGATCTTTGGATCCCCGCAATGGGAATGATGTTGTTCCAAACATTTAGGCACTTATCTGACTATAACTTTGCGCGGATAAATAAAATTAGAAGTTCTTACCTTGCGCCACTAGATTTCAACTTAAAGAATGATGGATATATCTCTGTAGAACGTGAAAAGAAAACCCGCCTGGAATACTGGTCAAAGAAGGCAGTGCAATTCCCTATTGGCGAACGTTGGCTAGTTATAAGCGCCACTTCGGTAATCGGTGGTGCCAAATTTACTTTCACCGCCATGCCAATTCTTTCACTGATATCTATCGCTCTTGTATTTCGGGGAAGGGTTAAAAAGAGTTTAACTTGGCCAAAAGAGCGCGTTAACAAAGATTTGATCGATGATCAGATTGATTCATTCAATAGTAAAGGTTCGACTAATCGCTTCGATTGGTTAATGCCATCCATTCTTCGACTTCTTGAGGGTGCGATTCTCATTCAACTTGCTGTTACTACAGATCTAGATAGGTCCGTTATTTTCTTACTTTTACTTGCAATTCTTTTCAGCCATTACGACAATATGTATCGAGCACTTCAAGGTGAGAAAAAACCAGCTTGGTTATCTATTGCAGGCGGTTTCATTTTTGGTCGCCTATTCATAATTGCGCTATGGATTTGGCTTGGCTGGTCACTAACAATTCTGGTTTATTACTTCAGCATTCTATTCTTTATCGTTTCTTCAGTTCAGTGGGTTCTTAGTCGAAAAGCAAAGGTTGAGTAATTCATGACTACTCGTCCAAGTCGACCAACAATCAAGGAGATTCGTGAAGTTTCACAACCAGCTTCTGTTACTGGAAGATCTACATCAGAACATTGGGTTGCAGATCTTTATCAGCGAAGAATTTCACCATATCTAACCCAAATTTTTTTAAGGACCCCAATCACGGCTAATGGTGTTACTTGGCTTATGATTATTGTTGGTGCATCAATTGGGCCCGCGCTGCTTATCCAAGGTTGGGTCGGCATCGTGTTAGCGCTATTTCTAAGTCACTTACAAATGTTGATCGATTGCTGTGATGGCGAAGTTGCAAGATGGCGTGAGACAAAATCTCCGATGGGTATATTCCTAGACAAGCTCGGTCATTATGTAGCTGAAGGCTTAATTCCAATCTGCTTTGGATTGCGTCTTGCTAATTGGCCAAACGAGCCAATCACAAATTCTATTTTCCCTTATCTTGGCGTTCTTCTTGCCCTCTTAGTTGTTGTAAACAAGGGACTTAATGATGCGGTTCATGTGGCCCGAGCATTTTCAGGTCTACCAAAAATCCAGGATCAGGCGGGAATTAACCTGCCAGTGAAAGGGATTCTCCGGAAAATTCGTAAAGTATTCAACTTTATTCCGGCACAACGGATGTTTCACTCAATTGAATTCACTATGTATGTCGCGATTTTTGGAGTATTCACCCAATCCTTGGAGATCGCACTCGGAATTTCATTGTTCGTAACAATTGGTCATATCGCAGCAATCGTATCTTCAGCTAAATTAAGGAATAATTAACCCGTGCGCACAATGTTTAGGCATTTCAAGGATTCGCTACTGCAGCTATTTCCGACCACAAAATTTCGAATAATTTTGATTGTTCTTGTGCTGACCGCCGCTTTTATATCAGTTTCTGAATTAGCGGTCGCTAAGTTGTTTACCCAAATAATTTTGCATGAAGGTGAGCTTTCAACAACTGAAATAATTTTGTATGTTCTGGGTTTCTTTATATTCTTTGGTGGAACAAGAGCAGGTCACTATTTTCAGCGGATCTATCGAGTTAATGTCTTTGAAAAAGCCTTTAGCGCATCAGAGAAGAAAGTCCAACGCAACAAAGAGAATTGGCGCTGGGCACAGGCTTTCGAGTTAACAACTTTGCTTAGCATCTTCACTCAAATGGGTGTAATCATTTTCTTTTTCACTTTTTTGAATTGGAAATTTGGTCTCCTAAATATTGTTGTCGTTGCATTAGTCCTACAAGTTTTAGGAAGAATCTACGGAAAACAAGTGAAGTCACAACGCGGTTTCGTTAAAGCAAAGGAACGCAAGGAGCACATCTCAAGTGCAATTAAGATCAGAACTCGAATTCGTTCTGGAGAAACCGGAATCTTGCTCTCTGGGTTAGCTATGTTGATTCTTTTCGGTGCATTGATAGCTCTAAGTTTCACTGGAGAAATTAGCCCGTCAAACACAATTGTTCTCTTCTTTGGCCTTCGGATGCAAAATTCAGGCCTTTCAAATATTTCAAGTGGGCTAATGAGATTTGCAAGGGCGCGAACTCACAGTGAATAAGCTCTTGCCTTTAACAATCGGCTATTCCACCTTAGCCAATAGGGCGAAGAACATAAAATTTTTAACTTCAGTAAATAACTTAGTCATAGTTCAAAATCCAGATTCATCACTACTTCCAAGTTTCAACGCTGAAGTTAAACTCTTTGAATTAAAGAACAGAGGCGTAGCGAAGAGTCGAAATACCGCGATTGATAAGGCAGATACCGAGTATCTGCTCTTTGGTGATGATGATATTGAATTTAATGAAATAGGAGTCACCGCAGCTGTAAATTACTTCAATTCGAATCCAGGGATTTCGATTCTATTGATGCAGGCTGTAGATGACACTGGGAAACTTCGAAAGAGTTACCCGACTAAATCGCATCAGCTTAAGTTAACTAATTCTGCCAAGGCTGCTACCTATGAAATGATGATAAGAGTTTCTGACATCAAAGGTGCTGGGATCAAATTTGATGAAAATTTTGGTGCTGGTGCCACAAATTATCTGGGCGATGAATACATCTTCATTGCAGATGCACTTAGGTCAGGGTTAAAAGGACAGTTTGAACCGATTGTGATTGCAACTCACCCTACTGAAAGCTCAGGAAGTCTTCGGAATTCAACAACAGATCGAAGGGCCCGCGCAAAGATATTTTCTCGGGTATTTGGAATCTGGGCACCACTCATGCGCACGCTCTTTGTCGCAAAACCACCTTCAAAGAAATTTGGATTCGTAAATTCCCTGCTCTTCATCATTGGCAAATGAAGATATACGCACATCGCGGTTCTTCCGGCAATAATCCGGAGATGACGAGATTGGCCTACGAAGTTGCAATCAAAGAAGGAGCAGATGGTTTTGAATGTGATGTGAGGCTATCGAGAGATAGTGAAATTGTCTGCATTCATGACGCTACGACAAAACGAATTGCGGGAATGAAACTAAGGGTCTCGCGAAGTAGTTTGAAAGAACTCCAAAGAGTCTATGAGTTAATAACTTTGAATGAACTATTGGATTTAGCCATTTATGCTAAAAAGGATTTACTTATTGAGACCAAACACCCAAATATCTTTGGGGGACGGATCGAACACAAAGTTGTCGAACTACTAAAATCAAAAGCTGCTCAGATTAAGGGTGCTGGAATAGAAGTGATAGTGATGTCCTTCTCAAGTTTTGCTATTGGGAGAGTTAAATCGAAGTGGGAATTCTGTAAAGTTACGAAGTATTACTTATCGGCAAGATTTTCTAAGAGAGAAGTTTTAGCTTTGAACATTGGTTTAGTTGCGAAATACCCAACGCTTGTGAAGAAATTGCAGGATCGAGGAAGCAGAATATTCATCTGGACCGTTAATGAAAAAAGTGAATTTGAAATCTGTAAGGCACTCAAGGTTGATGGCATGATCACCAATTTTCCAGAGAGCGCCCGAAGCTATGGATAAAGAAACTTCGGATTTTTATTTCTGGGGCGCGGGGTATTTATTACTAGTCTGCGCAATTCTTACATTGGCATCAAGCAAAACTGCCGATGTTCAGATTCAAGTTGCTCCAAAGGTCCTTAAGCCTCTTCTCTGCTTTAACACTGAGAGCAGTGAATTACGAACAAGTGACTCCGAAATCGGTTGTATTGCACCTGAAGAATCTTTAGGCACAACTCCAATTTTCCATTCAGATATCAGGCCAACGCAATTAGATCGAACCTTCGAAGTTAGATTTTTGGCAGCACAAGCTGCAGCTAAAGCTGTGGGATTCAACATCCGAATAACCTCGGGATTCCGATCACAAGAATTGCAAGAAAGATTATTTAAGGATGCAGTCAAGAAGTATGGAAGTGAGAGCGAAGCATCGAAATGGGTTTTACCAAGAGAAATATCAAACCACCCATGGGGAACTGCGATTGACGTTAATTATCCGGGAGACCGAACCGCCGTTAAATGGTTAGAAGAGAATGGTTCAACTTTTGGTTTGTGTCGAGTTTATGAAAACGAATGGTGGCATTTCGAGCCGGTAATCGCACCAGGTGAATCTTGTCCACCAATGATGGCGAACGCCCTAGAAAGTCTGCCGCCAGCGAAAACTAAATAGCTAGCGATGCATCTTTTGCGAGTGGTGGGCGACAAACAACTCCGCTTGCACCAGTCAAAGTCCAACTTCCTGCACTATGTGGAATCAGAATCGCATCACCTTTAACAGCGTCAATCGGTGAATGATTTTCAAAAGCAATGCTTCCATTACCTTCTAAAACCAACATGATGCTAAATCCGGCTGCGACCTTGCTGTTATTTCCGGCAAGATAATCGGCACGAAAATATGGATCGGCAACCGCAGTAAATACGGATTGATCAGAATCGCTAAATAAACGGTTAGAGAAAACCAATTTTTCGGCTTCAGCTTTTTCAATTGGGGTATAGCGCAGTGCATCTAATACGGTGTCGAAACCTAAACCAAGATGGCCATCTTTAACGCCATCAACTGCGAAGTCATTCCATTCGAGTAGTGCTGATAGATCAGTTGGCTCTTGAAGTTCTAGAACGAAAATACCGGCACCAATGGCATGCGGAGTTCCTGCGGGCACGAATACGGTATCGCCAGCTTTAACTTCAAACTTTTGAAGTGAAGCTAGTAAGCCATCTGAATCTCTGGCATCAACCATTTTAGAAACTTGTGACTTTGCCATTTCCTTACCAAAACCTAGCCCAACACTTGCACCAGCGGGCGCCTCCAGAATAATCCAAGCTTCAGTCTTTCCATGCTTAAGTGACAAATGTTCTTTAGCAAACTTACGATTTGGATGGTAATGAACTGGAAGTCTTTGATCTGGATCAAGTAGCTTCATTAATAATTCTGTGCTTGCACCAAAAGTATTCAAATGTTCAGCGCCAAGCCATTGCTCGGGATTAGCAATAACTGAATCACGTAAATAACTTCCATCGACGAGTGTTGACAGTCCCATAGTTTTCTCGCCAAAACGAGTTGTCATTGAACCGATCCACTCTTCAGGTCGCATAGGTCCACCTGGGCCATTGCGAAGCGCGCCGATGCGGTACCCACCCTTGTAGAAGTGATCAAATTGATTGGATGCGAGTTTCTGAGGAGTAATCATGGAATGCAATTTACTATGACAATACTTTTTTTGCACTTAATCCAAAGATTATTGCCAATACAGCAGGCAGCAGCATCGCCCAGCGCAGCGTTACGATTTCTGAAATGAAACCGATTAACGGTGGCCCAATTACGAAACCAAAGTATGCAACGCCGGTTACTAAGGCAACACCTTCTGCGGCAGAAACTTGCCCTGGATATTTCTCATTTGCCAGGGTTCCGGTTGCACTAATCATCATCGGGATAACAGTTGAAATACCGATTCCAAATAAGAACCAGCCGATAATTACGCCGTAGATATTTCCTGCAAATAGACCAGCTGTTAATCCGGTTCCTGCAATAAACCCGGACCAGGTAAGTAGTTTTACTACGCCAAACTTATGAGCAAGAAAATCTCCGGACAATCTTCCGATAACCATTGTGGCCGAGAAGAAGACATATGGAAGTGCTGACATCAGCGCGGATGCTTCATAAGCGTCACGTGCTAAGACTCCGCCCCAATCACTTGCGGCTCCCTCACCAAGCGCACCGCAAAGACCGAGTAAACCTAAAATCAAGAATCTGCGAGGAGTTTTTCGTTTCTTATGTTTCTCGATTACATGTTGATCAGCTGCCGCAGGTAAGAACCAATTACGAGTAAAGATCGCGACTAGAAAGATAAATCCGCCAACAATAAATGTATGAATTTGAATCGAAATATTGAAACTAGCTAAAAGACCACCAATTACGCCACCCAATAAACCGCCAATTGACCACATTGCGTGAAAAGTGCTCATCACACGCTTCCCGGCTTTATTCTCTAAAGCTGCTGCATGTGCATTTATCGAAAGATCGTGAATTGAAGAGAGAACTCCATAGATGAATAGTGAGAAGAGAAACCAAGGAAGATTGAAAAGTAAACCGACAAATGGAACTGCAAGAGCAAGAGTGAATGCAGAGAACTTTGCTACGGGCCCACTGCCATATTTTGCGGCAGCTTTGCTAGTTGGGCGAAGAGCTGCCAGCACCCCAATTGATGCACAGAATAGCGCGGCTCCGAGGACCCCATTAGAAATCTCAAGTTCAGACTTGTAATCTGGAATTCTAGAAACGAAATTTCCAACTGAGAATCCATTGATAAGAAATGCAATTAAAACCGCGAATCTAGCCTTTCGAAATTCATCATTCGCGAACATCTGCCAATCTTAGCCATTACCTCTACTCTTAGCCCCATGCTAGAAATTAATGGCACCAACTTCATTGCAGAAAATGAGCGAAGCGGATCAGCGCGCTCACTATTTTGGCCATGGGCCGCTGCAAATGTTTCGTTGTTGGCACTTTCTTACGGATCCTTTTTTCTTGGCTTTGGAATTTCTTTTTGGCAGGCAACATTTGCAGCAATAATTGGAACGATTGCCTCATTCTTCCTAGTCGGAATAAGTTCTTTAGCTGGTAAGCGAGCAAATGCTCCGACTATGACGATTTCGCGCGCGGCCTTTGGCGTAAAAGGAAATGTGGTCCCTGGCTTACTCTCTTATTTAATTTTTGTTGGATGGGAGACTGTCCTGGTTTCACTAGCAACACTGGCAACTGAAACTGTCCTAACTCGAGTCGGAAATATCGAACCAAATATCTCCCGAATCATTGGGTTTTCACTCGCAGCAGGCCTAACCATTATTGGCGGAGTTCTTGGCTTCAAAGTAATTATGCGAATTCAAAAAGTTTTAACTACTTTAACAATCGCCTTAACCGTTGGTTACATTGCTTTGACTGCACACCTGATTAATTGGGATTCAGTATCAGCAATTCCTAGCGGCAATATTCAAGCTTTCTTAGGCGCGCTTATTTTCGCAATTACCGGAATTGGTCTTGGTTGGGTTAACTGCGCCGCAGATTATTCGCGTTATTTGCCACGCACTGTTTCAAGCAGAGGCGTTGTTGGCTGGACAGTTTTTGGTGCGTCAATAGTTCCGATTACATTAGTTATTTATGGCTCAATGCTGGCAGGAAGTAGCAAAGACCTGGCTGACAAAATTGGGATGGATCCAATCGGTGCACTTACAACGCTAGTTCCAACTTGGTATTTAATTCCCTTTGCTGCAGTCGCAATTCTGGGATTAATTGGTGGTGCGATTCTCGATCTATATTCATCTGGTCTGGCACTAATTTCGGTCGGAGTTCCAGTAAAGCGACATGTTGCAGCATCGATTGATGCAGTAATCATGGCTCTTGGAACAATTTATATTGTTTGGATAGCGAAAGATTTCTTTGGACCATTCCAAGGGTTTCTAATAACACTTGGAGTCCCAATTGCAGTTTGGTCTGCAATCTTTGTTGCCGATGTCTTTATGCGTAGGCTAGATTTCAAAGAAGAAGATTTATTCAACCCTAAAGGTATTTATGGTGCGTGGAATCTGCGGTCACTTTCACTAGTTGCAGTCGGCGCGATTGTTGGTTGGGGATTTGTTACAAACACATTTGCGGGCTGGCTTTCTTGGCAGGGATATTTCATGGGGCTAATTGGTGGTAAAGATGGAGCCTGGGCATATTCAAATGTCGGAGTAATTTTTGCGTTAGCAATTGGCTTTTTCGGCCACATTCTCTTATCTAGAAAAGTTATAGCAAGACAAGAAAATCGAAATTAATTACCAACTTGTGTGAAGCGGGCGCCCCTCGGCATAACCAGAAGCAGACTGAATTCCAACAACCGCGCGGTCAGCAAAATCCGAAATACTGGTAGCGCCAGCATAAGTAAATGAAGATCTAACACCCGCGATAATTTCATCAAGTAAATCTTCAACCCCAGGACGTGCTGGATCTATATACATCCGCGAAGAAGAGATGCCTTCCTCAAATAGCGCTTTTCGTGCTCGATCAAAAGCTCCATCATTCGAAGTTCTTGCCGCAACTGCGCGAGCAGATGCCATTCCAAAAGACTCTTTATATAAGCGGCCTGTTGCATCCTTATTTAAATCACTAGGGGATTCATAAGTTCCAGCAAACCAAGACCCAATCATCACTTGAGATGCACCAGCAGCAAGAGCAAGCGCAACATCGCGTGGATGTCGGACGCCACCATCGGCCCAAACATATTTGCCATGTTTCTTTGCTTCAGCAGCGCACTCTAAAACCGCAGAAAATTGTGGACGTCCAACGCCGGTCTGCATGCGCGTTGTGCACATTGCTCCGGGTCCAACTCCAACTTTTACGATATCTGCGCCCGCTTCAATAAGAGCTTTTGTTCCTTCAGACGTAACAACATTTCCAGCAACAATTGGAATATTTGGTTTCAGGGCTCGAATTAATTTAAGAGCTTCGATCATCTTTATCTGATGACCATGTGCGGTATCAACAACAAGCACATCAGCACCGGCAGCGATTAGAGCTTTTGCTTTTGCCGCAACGTCGCCATTTACTCCGACCGCACAAGCAATTCTTAGATTTTTACTTGCATCAAGTGCTGGCTGATAAAGAGTTGCACGAAGCGCGGCAGTGCGAGTCAAAATACCAACGAGCTTTCCATTCTTATCAACAACTGGCGCTAATTTACGGCGCTGAGTATTTAGGAATTCAAATGCTTCACGTGGTTCAATCGAATCTGGAACAGTCACTAAATCTTTACTCATTATTAATTGGAGCTGGGTAAATCGATCTACGCGCTCACAATCAGCTTCAGTGATGATTCCGACTGGCTTGCCATCTTCAACAACAATAAGCGCACCATGTGCTCGCTTATTGATTAGGTCGACAGCATCGGCAACAGTTTCGGTTGGTGAAAGTGTTACAGGAGTGTCAAAGAAGGTGTGTCTTGATTTAACCCATTTAATAACATCACTAACTATTTCAATGGGAATATCCTGAGGAATAACTGCGATGCCACCGCGTCGCGCAATAGTTTCAGCCATTCGGCGACCAGAGATTGCCGTCATGTTTGCAACGACTATAGGGATTGTTGTTCCGGTGCCATCATGGGTAGAAAGGTCTACATCCATGCGGCTAGCAATTTCGGAAGAGCTTGGGACCATGAAGACATCGTCATAGGTCAGGTCGTGGCTGGGGGTATTTAAGAAACGCACGTGTCGGAACTATACCCCTGCCGATGCACAAGAGGAAAGGTATTGCTAGAGTCATTGTCATGAGTGAGGACGAGGATTCAACGGACGATATCGTCACCGAGGAGATGCTCTGGGAGCGTATTCCAGAAACCCAAGGGTTAGATCGTGCCAACACTTATTACGAGTTAAGCGCTCGAATTTATGCACGTGGCCAATATGACGAAGCGCTCGCATTGGCAGAAACTGCACGTGATATTTATGCTGAACTAGGTTCAGTTGTTCCATCTGATGGTTTAGCTCAGGCGTATTCCGCAATTGGATATAACTTAAATCAATTAAAGCGAATGAATGAAGCAGCGAATGCAATGAGTAAAGCGGTTGACTTGCTTCGCGAATCAAAATCTCCTTTGGCAATTGATTTGGCTTGCACTCTTGGCGAATGGTGGTTCTCTTCGAAAGAGTATGAGAAAACAATTGAGTGTATGTCCGAATGTGTTCAGGAACATTTAGTTGACGGCAATGACAGTGGTGCTGCTAATGATTTACATTTAATTGGATGTGCGCAACGCGAGTTAAAAGAGTATGGGCTTGCACTTGAATCATTTAGAGAAGCTCGAGACTTGTTTAAAAAATTAAAGGAAGTAATAAATGTTGCCCGATGCGATCAAAAGATTGCTCATTGCCTGACAGAAATTGGCGATGGCGAAAGTGCAATCATTGCAGCTCAGAAATCATTAGATGTATTCGTAACTGCACATGATCACTATCGTGAAACGTATTCACTTCTTGAATTAGGAAAGGCTCAAATAGTCGCTGGGCTTGGGGAAGATGGTTTAAACACTTTGGACCGAGTCTTGGAAATCGCCACAGATAATGACATTAAAGATTTTGAATTTATCCTAGAGATCGAGAATCGGATGGCAGATGTCTTGCAATCCTTAGGCCGAGAAGATGAAGCAGATGAAATCCGCCGCCGAATCAAAGCAGTCGAAGAGGTAGTAAAAGAAGATTAGTTATTTAGGTGCTGCATTGCCCAGGCATACATGGCAATGGCGCCGGCTGCAGAAGCATTCATTGATCTAGTTGAACCATATTGTCTGATTGCAAGAACTGTTTCACAAATATCAACTGCCTCGTCTGACATTCCAGCCCCTTCTTGCCCAAAGAACAGAACACATTTCTTAGGTAACTTAGTAGTTTCTAGCTCTTTAGAAATTGGCAGGTTATCAATTCCAATTATTGGAACTTCATTACCAGCACACCAGTTTTTGAAATCTTCAACTGTTGGATGATGCAACACATGAAGGTATTTGTCTGTAACCATTGCACCGCGTTTATTCCAATCGCGTTTGCCAACGATGTGAACCTTTGAAACATTAAATGCATTTGCGGTTCGAACTACTGAACCAATGTTCAAATCATGTTGCCAGTTCTCGATTGCTATTTGTAAATCATGCCGCTTAGTATCCAAATCAGCGACTATCGCTTCAACGCTCCAATATCTGTAGTGATCCAAAACATTTCTACGGTCTCCGTTTGCAAGAAGTTCTGGATCAAAATGTTCTGCTTCAGGCCATGGTTTTGGATGTGGACCGACGCCAACCACTGGATAGAATTCCCCAGGTCCGATTTCGGCAGTAGTCATACCCAAACATTAGGGGGAGTTTGCATGAAGCAAAAATCCTGGCTCCCTATTTATTTGACACTCGGCTTAGTTTGGGGATCTTCATTTGTCTTCATTAAGTTAGGTCTCGAATTCTTAACCCCGGTTGGCGTTGCCTTTGGCAGATGCGCCCTTGGTTCGATGATTTTGCTAATAATCGTAAAGATTCGTGGAATAAAACTTCCTACCGACCGTAAAACATGGTTTGTTCTTTGGGTTGTCTCTCTTCTATTAAATGTTTTTCCTGGACTTTTATTCGCTTTCGCTCAGCAAAGAGTGACGACAGTTCTTGCCGGAATCATTAATGCATTTACTCCACTGGCGACCTTGATATTCCTTTTTATCTTCTTTAGATCAGAGAAGATTAAGAATCAGCAAATTCTTGGCTTATTGGTCGGAGCTCTGGGTGTAATTATTGTTCTTGGGATTTGGAACGGAATTGGATCTGGTTCCGGCATCGGTGTGCTTGCACTTTTTGCAGCAATCACTTGCTACGGGCTTTCATTCCCAATAATCAAGAAGTATCTGTCGCCACTAAATCTCAAGGCTGAAGCGCTTGCTGCAAGCCAAGTAACGGCTGGGGCCTTAACACTTCTTCCATTTGGTTTAACAAATGGTATTTCGAGTAACGATTATCGTGTCGGTCCAATTTTAGCAATGATGGCACTCGGAATTTTTGGAAGCGGTTTGGCATATATTTGGAATTTCCAAATAGTAGAACGTGCAGGAAGTTCGATTGCAAGCTCGGTCACATACTTAACACCAGTGGTTGCGGTATTTATTGGTTGGATTTTTCTCAACGAGAACATCACTTGGCATGAACCAGTTGGTGGTGCAATAGTTATTCTTGGAGCCGCAATTTCACAGGGAAGATTTAGTAAGAAAGTGATTGATAAGAGTGCTTAAACGAAAATGTATCTCACTCGTGTTAGTGGTTGGGTTGCTGGCGCCATTTAACCCAAGTGCGCATGCGCTCTCAGTTCCCAACACCTTCAAGAAACTTGCAACTTCTTCCACACTAGGAAAACCAGGAATTATTGTTTTTGATCCAGCAACACAGACCGAGATCTATTCAGATGCCGCTGATGAACCCCGTGCCCCGGCTTCAGTTTTAAAAATAATTTCAGCCACCGCAGCAATTAGCGCTTTTGGTCCCGACAAAGTATTTAACACAACCATAAATTCAACCGAGGATCCGGATGTCTATATTTTGCACGGCGAGCGAGACCCTTGGTTAACAACCAGCGCCCAAGTAGAAAAGTCTTTAAAGCGCGCACGTTCAACAAGACTAATCAACGAAGTCATCAATCATCGTGGCGATTACTCTGGTCTGAAAATTAAGTTCTATGGCATGTTTGATGCCGATATTAAGAGTCTTAGAACTTATTACGCAAATAAAATTAAGTTTCAGAGAATTTCAAAGCCACCAGTAACTCCTGATCAAGAATTAACCGAGATTTCAAGAATTACCTCACCCACTTTGCGCGAAATTTTAGAGTTTACACTTTTATGGAGCGATAATGTTTTGGCAGATCGCTTAGCTAGAAATGCAGCTGTAAAACTCGGCTATTCTCGCGATGACATGAGTTTGAATTTTGCATTCGAAGAGGTATTGAGTTCTCTAGGTGTGAATTCAACTGGTTTAAAAGTTTTTGATGGCAGTGGACTTTCGCGTGAAAACCGAATCTCTGCCCGAACAGTTGCTGAGCTCTTGCTGAAGATTAGAAATGAACCACAGTTTCAAGCTGTTTATAACGGACTCCCACTTTCTGGAAAAACTGGAACGTTAAAGAAGCGGTTTCAGGAATACGGTTCTGCAGCAAAAGGGTTAGTTAAAGCTAAAACGGGCTGGATTAATACTTCTGTAACTTTAGCTGGGTATGTAGAAGCTGGGGAGAGTGAATATGTATTTGCGGTTATCGCAAATCGTGTGACTCCTACTGAAAATTCTCGGGATCGGGCACGAAACATAATTGACAAGATGTTGGCCACCATCGCGAAGCCACTTCAAATAGCACCAGTAGGCTAGGTTCGTGCGCAAAGTAAAAATCTCACCATATATCGCTCTAATGAAATTGCGAGTCGTGGAATTGCTATTGGTAACTACTTTGCCCGCTCTTTTTCTTGCCGCCAAGGGTGTGCCCCCATTGGGACTGACGATTGCAACCTTAATTGGTGGGACTCTTGCCGCTGGTGCATCAAATGCATTTAACATGATTATTGAAGTTGATTCTGATCGATTAATGGAGCGCACTTCTAAACGGCCAATTGTTAGTGGCGCTGTAAGTGAAACTCAAGCATTTATCTTTGCATCAGCTTTAACGATTATTTCGCTTTTAATCTTCTCGATCTTTACTACGCTCTGGGCAACCGTTCTAACTGCGGCTGCAATTATTTTTTATGTCTTCGGTTATACGATCGGACTAAAGCGCCGCACATCGCAGAATATTGTTTGGGGCGGCATTGCAGGATGCATGCCGGTCTTAATTGGATGGGCTGCAGTAACTAATTCACTTTCGTTAACTGCTTGGCTTTTCTTCTTGGTAATTTTCTTCTGGACACCACCGCATTTCTGGGCCCTGGCAATTAAATACAAAGATGATTATGCGGCGGCAGGAATTCCTATGTTGCCAGTAGTTGCCACAATTAAATCTGTTGAAAAACAGATGTGGTTTCATACGATTGGAATGGTTGTAACTTCACTTGGAGTTAACTGGAGTGCAAATCTTCCATGGTGGTGCTGGGTTATTACTGTTGCAATCGCTCTTGGCTTTGGGCTTGAACTATTGAAGATTGACGGCCCAGATTCAAATAAGGCAGCGGCAAGATTATTTCAATGGTCGATCACTTACTTAAGTGTCTTTTCGCTCCTGCTTGTTATCGCAGCGCTTGTTGTAAATCCTTAATCAAATCCGAAGCGTGTTCTAAACCAACAGATAATCGAGCTAGCGAATCAGTTATTCCCATTGATTCTCGCGTTGCCTGATCTAATCTGCGATGCGTAGTAGAAGCTGGATGAGTAATAAGTGATTTGCTGTCACCCAAATTATTGGAGATATCAATTACTTTTAACGTATCCATGACCTTAAAGAGCTCATTTGGTCCGCCAGCAATTTCAAAACTCAGAGTTGTTCCGGCGCCCGACATTTGTTTCTTGGCAACTTCATAACCGCTGTGAGATTTTAAACCGGGATAATTCACAGAAGTCACCTTTGGCTGTTCTGCTAAGAATTCTGCAATCTGTTGCGCACTCTCATTCATTTTATTGACTCGCATTGAAAGAGTCTCGAGTGACTTAACAAGAACCCAGGCGTTGAAAGCGCTGAGTGTTGGGCCAGTATGTCGAATAAAGGGATTCAAATAATTTTGAATGTAATCAAATCCGCCAAGAATTGCACCGCCTAGAACCCGACCTTGGCCATCGATATGTTTTGTTGCGGAATACATAACGACATCTGCGCCATGTTGTAGCGGCTTTTGAAGTATTGGCGATGCCATTACATTGTCCACAATTACAGTTGCTCGAACGTTATGAGCCAAGTCGCTAATCATCTTTAAATCAACTATTTCTAGCATTGGATTACTTGGAGTCTCTAAGAATACAACTTTAGTTTTCTTACTTAAAGCTTTCTCCCAAGTCTTTCTATCATTGCCTTTTACAAATTCAACTTCAATTCCCCATTTTGGCAGAATTTCAGAGAGCACTACGTAACAAGAACTAAACATTGAGGCGGCAGCAACAACGCGATCTCCAGCTTCAACCATGCAGGCAATCGAAGCAAACATTGCTGACATTCCAGAAGCTGTTGCTACGCAATATTCTGCGCCTTCAATTGCGGCAAGGCGCTGCTCGAACATCGAAACCGTTGGGTTTGCAAAGCGGCTATAAACAAAATGATCAACTTCATCAGTAAATGAATGAACCGCTTGTTCTGCAGTGTCATACGTGTATCCACTTGTCAGATACATTGCTTCGCCAGTTTCGCCGAAACCGGATCTAGCTAATCCAGCGCGAACCGCAAGAGTTTCTTCGTGCAAATCCCAATCAGGCAAATCTCCATCTGCAGAATTGGAATATCCCCAAGGTCGATGCTGGTGCGTCATGCCGAAAGTTTACTGGGTAGGGTGGTGGCATGGAAAAAATTGCGATCTCAGCCTCGGATTTAACGAAGATTTATGGTGAACGAGCTGCGTTATCTCACGGAAATTTTGTAGTTCCAGAAGGTTCAATCTGCGGATTTGTTGGACCAAATGGTTCAGGAAAAACTACAACTATTCGAATGCTTTTGGGATTGATTGCGCCATCTGGTGGAACCGCAACTGTATTAGGTGAAAGTATTTCGCACCCCGAAAAATACTTGCCTCGGGTAGGTGCCATGATTGAAGGACCGGCGTTTTATCCAGCGTTATCTGGTCGCGAAAATTTAAAGGTATTAGCCGAACTAGGTGGATTCCCGCTATCTCGGGTCGACCAATTATTAGAGAAAGTAGATCTAGCCGATCGCGGTGGCTCTAAATTTAAAACTTACTCATTGGGAATGAAGCAACGCCTTGGTATTGCTGCTGCGCTACTTCCAAACCCAAAGTTGCTCATTCTTGATGAACCCACAAATGGTTTAGACCCATCGGGAATTCAAGAAGTTCGAGGAATAATCAGGGATTTAGCAGATAGCGGAACAACGGTATTTGTGTCCTCTCACATTCTTAGTGAACTAGAAATGATCTGTGAATATTTAGTTATGTTGCGTGAGGGCAAAGTTATCTTCTCTGGTCGAACCCAAGAGTTATTGTCTGGTCAGAAGCCTGTAATTGTTGCGAAACCAGAGTACGACGTGGATCTAACTAACTTGGCGAAGAAACTTACTGATTCTGGATTTAATCTTTCAATTGCTGATGGAAGTTTACATATCGAAGCAGCACAAGAAGCTAGCGCAACAATAAATCGAATGGCCTTTGAGGCTGGAATAACACTAGCTTCAATTTCGGTAGTCCTACCAACGCTTGAAGAAACCTTTTTTGAGATGACAGGAGATAGCAAATGATTCGCGTCGTTATCGCAGAGCTTCGCAAGCTTCGTCGTCCAACACTTTTACTTGGAACAATCGCAACAGTTGGCGGATTAAGCGCACTGTTTACTTCGATTATATTTTTGATGATTGATTCCGAAAATGGAAATTCTGAAAGAGGCGAAAGAGTTGGTCCTGAAGAATTAAGTCAGGCGATGGGATTGGTTTACGGATTTAGATTAGTAGGAGTATTTCTTGGCATAGTCTCACTCTGCATTTTTGCATCACAAACTGCTCAGGAATACTCACTAGGAACTCTTCGTAACCTCCTGGTTCGCCAGCCATCGCGCATGAAGATACTCGCTGGCAAATTTATCTCGATGAAGATATTCGCATTAGTTATGGTTTTATTTGCAGGCGCCTTAAGCATTTTGATCTCCTTCGCCTTGGCAGGAAGAGCCAATGTTGATACATCAGCTTGGACAACATCTGCGGCAATGGAGCTGTTATTCAAGAGCACTTTGAATATATTTATCGCCACCCTCTGCTTTGGAACTTTTGGAATGATTCTGGGACTTGTCTTGAGATCGCCGATTAGTGCGATTGCAGTTGGTGTTCTTTGGAATCTGATCTTAGAAAACATACTTGCTGCATTGATAAAGAGCACGGGTAAATGGTTGCCTGGCACCAATTTCTCGAACCTTGGTGAAGGCGGAAACCCGGATTTAACCTACAGACATTCACTTGCAGTCTCTCTGGGATATCTCATAATCGGCGGAGCAATTGCTGCAGTTCTTTTCAAGCGAAGAGATGTTGCAAATTAGCGACACAAGGATTATTTTCCAATAATTCACAGGTAAGACCTTTACCCTTTGGGCATATCACTTCCCTGGAGGCTTCAAAAATGTTTTTTAGTAAGTCGCGTAGTTCCCGAAAATCAACAGGCGCACTCTTGGCGCTTTCGATTGGCCTCTCAATTTTCAGCGCTGACATTGCGATTTCTAATCCTCCAAGCACGCCCAAGCCCTCGAAACCCCCTAAGCCAACTAAAGCCCAGATAGATGCCGCTAAAAAGATAGAAGATGAGAAAGCGGCCGCCGCAAAGAAGGCAGCTGCCGTATTGAGCAGCGCAACAAAGACTTTGAATCAATTAACTGCGATTGCAAATACCGCGCAGGTTGCATATAACAAGGCAATTGCAGAACTTAATATTGCGAAAGCCAATGCAAATGCTGCAGCAGTTCATGCTTTAAAAACTCAGGCGGAAGTTAGTAAAACAAATGCCGTGATTGGAAGAATGGCGTCGAATGCATACAAACTTGGTGGCGACTTTACGAGTATAAATTCCCTGCTAAGTGCTAACGGTCCCCAAGATTTGATTGATCAGCTAACTACCTTAGATAACATTGGAAATACAAACACAATAGCGTTAAAGCGCTTCAAAGCTGCGGAAAGCGCAGCAAGGATTGCAAAATTAGAAGCTGATCGAACTAAGGCCGCACAAGAAGCTGCGACTGTTAAAGTGGCAGAAACCAAGAAAGTTGCAGATCAAGCGAAAGCAGCACAGCAGAAAGAAGTAGATAAACTTCGTGCTGTTCAAAGAAAATTGGCTACTGAACTTGCAAAAGCTAAGACTTTTAGAGTAACTCTTGAACAACAACGGCAACTTGCACTTCTAGAAGAATCCAATGCAAATACAGCAACAAAAACTCCAAACCAATTTAAAGTCTGGCCAAATAAAGGTTTCACCGGACGATCAACTATTAGATCCACTGAAGAAATTAGAGCCAAAGCTGTTGCATACGCAAAAAAACAGGTCTTAGCTCGTAATCCAGTGAAACCATATGTTTGGGGAGCGCAAGGACCAAATTCTTTCGACTGTTCAGGTCTAGTTTATGCGGCATATAAATCTGCAGGATTGGGTTATCCAACTTGGGGTCGCTTAAATGCGGCTCTCTATTTTGTTGCAACAAAGCGAGTGCCATTTAATGAATTACTCCCAGGCGACCTTCTCTTTTATTCCTATGATGGATCCGTGCAAAACATCCACCACATAACTATTTATGCAGGGGATGGCATGATGTGGGAAGCAAATTCCAGAAGAGTTGGGCTTATCTACTCAAATATGTATAGCATCAAGGGCTTAATGCCATCTGGCGGTCGGGTCTAATAGTTTTATAGAGTGCCCCATGTGAGCACTAAAACCCCGGCCCTATTAGAGCTACGTAAAGCCGTTCGGTTTTGGTTTGAAAAATTAGAACCAAATTCGAAGGTATGTATCGGGGTTTCAGGCGGCGCAGATTCCTTAGCTCTGGCAGCGGCAGCAAAACTAGAAGTTAATAATTTTTTGATTGATTTGGTAGCTGTGATTGTTGATCATGGTTTGCAAGAAAATTCTGACAAGATTGCCCAATTTGCTAAGCAGCAATTGAACAAACTTGGATACCAAGATGTATTCATTGGTAAAGCTAACGTTCAAGTAACAGATGGACTAGAAGCATCTGCGCGTCGTGCACGTTATAAAGTTTTCCAGCAAGCAATTGAAACCTATAACCCAAGTTATTTTCTATTGGGCCACACTAAAAATGATCAGGCCGAAGGCGTGCTACTAGGTCTGGCACGTGGCTCTGGAACCAAATCATTATCTGGCATGCAAGAGATTTCGGGAATTTTTGTTAGACCATTACTCGGTATCAATCGTGCAACCACTGAAATCGCCTGCCATGAAGCAGGTATCGAATTTTGGAACGACCCGCATAATTCAAATCAAGATTTCACAAGAGTTCGGGTGCGCGAAAATATTTTGCCTCTACTAGAAAATGAAATTGGCCCAGGAATCACTGATGCGCTTGCCAGATCGGCAAAGATTTTGCGCGAAGATGCCATGGCACTAGATGGATGGGCTGATGATGTTTTTTGCCAAGTCGATCCACTAGATATTGAGATTTCAACCTTAGCTGGCCTTCCGGTTGCGGTGAGGAGTCGAGTGTTGAGGCTGGCGATTTATGCTGCAGGAGCGCCTGCCGGAAGTATTAGCGCCTCACATTTAGAGCCGATTGAAGCTTTTGTGAGTGATTGGCGTGGTCAGGGCCACACCTCTCTCCCCGGTGGTGTGAAGGTTTGTCGAATTTCGGGCAGACTTTCGCTCTCGAAACCTAACCAGCCTGAAAAGTAGAAAGAGAATCTCCTCGTGGATCTAGCAACAACTGGCACAGACATTGAACGCGTAATTGTTACAGAAGAACAAATTCGGTCACGCCTTCTTGAGTTAGCAAAGCAAGTTGAAAAAGATTATGAAGGTAGAGATTTACTTTTGATTGGTGTGCTTAAGGGTGCCGTTATGACAATGGCAGATTTTGCAAGATCACTACAGCGACACATCGAGATGGATTGGATGGCCGTTTCGTCATATGGTTCTGGAACCAAATCGAGCGGCGTGGTTCGAATTCTTAAAGACTTAGATCGAGACATCACGGGACGAGAAGTTGTAATTGTCGAAGATATTGTTGATACCGGTTTAACCCTAGGTTGGCTTAAGGCAAACCTTGAATCTCGTGGTGCTAAGAGTGTCGAGATTCTTACAATGTTACGTAAGCCCGATGCCGCAAAAGTTGTAGTCGATGTGAAATATGTCGGGTTTGATATACCGACCGAGTTTGTTGTTGGTTACGGACTTGATTTTAATGAGAAATATCGAAACCTTGATTTCATTGGTGTTCTAGCGAAGCATATGTATTCATGACCGAAAAAAACTCAAAGAAAGCTAAGCCATCAAGCAAGAAGAAAATAACTTTCACGAAAGCGCGCGCTCGTAAAGTTCTGCGAGGTCCACTTTTCTGGATAATTCTTGCGTTAATTCTGGTCAGCTTCTTTGGACGCCTTTCATCCAGTGGTGACAAATTTACTAAAGTAGAAACGTCAACAATTCTTGCTGCTATCTCAGCAAATAAAGTTGACTCGGTTCTTGTAATTGACCGGGATCAGAAGATTGAAGTTGTCTTAAAACCCGGAAATTTTGTTAAAGGTTCAAAGAAGATCTATGCCTCTTACGTTGCAGGTGAAGAGCCGCAGATTATTGAGCTACTGACTAGCAACCCACCTCCGAATAAGTGGGACGTAAAGGTTCCGACTCAATCATTCTTAGCATCTTTATTCTTGAGTCTCATACCGCTTTTGTTGATTGGTTTCTTACTTCTCCTCTTTATGGCAAACGCACAAGGCGGAAATCGAGTTTTCTCATTTGGTAAATCCAAGGCAAAACTTCAGACAAAAGAGATGCCGAAAAATACCTTTGCTGATGTTGCAGGAGCAGATGAGGCAGTTGCAGAACTTACTGAAATAAAAGATTTCTTAGCAGCTCCACAGAAGTATCAAGATATTGGTGCAAAAATCCCTAAAGGTGTTCTTCTCTACGGTCCGCCAGGAACCGGTAAAACGCTATTAGCCCGAGCGGTAGCAGGAGAAGCGAACGTTCCGTTCTATTCAATTTCGGGATCAGATTTTGTTGAAATGTTTGTTGGTGTTGGTGCTTCTAGAGTTCGTGATCTCTTTGCACAGGCGAAAGCAAATGCACCCGCAATAATCTTTGTTGATGAAATTGATGCAGTAGGTCGTCAGCGTGGAGCCGGTTTGGGTGGCGGACATGATGAACGCGAACAAACCTTGAATCAACTTTTAGTCGAGATGGATGGCTTTGAAGCAAACGGCCAAGTAATTTTAATTGCAGCAACTAACCGGCCAGATGTATTGGATCCAGCGCTACTTCGCCCAGGAAGATTTGATCGCCAGATTCCGGTAGATCGTCCAGACTTAAAGGGTCGCACTGCGATTTTAGAAGTGCATGCCAAGAATAAACCCGTCGCAAAATCAGTTAACTTAGAGGATTTTGCAAAACGCACCCCTGGATTTACTGGCGCAGATTTAGCAAATGTATTAAACGAAGCTGCGCTACTTACAGCACGTGAGAATGCAAAAGTTATTACGAATGCTGCCTTAGATGAAGCTATTGACCGTGTCATGGCTGGGCCACAACGTAAGACCAGATTGATGACCGAAGAAGAGCGCCGTATTACTGCTTATCACGAGGGCGGCCATGCACTTGTTGCACATGCACTTCCACACACTGACCCGGTTCATAAAATTACGATTATGCCTCGTGGTCGTGCACTTGGTTACACAATGATTCTGCCTGATGAAGATCGTTATGCAACAACACGAAATCAAATGCTCGACCAACTTGCATATTCACTAGGTGGCCGCGCTGCAGAAGAATTAATTTTTCACGATCCAACCACTGGTGCTTCAAATGATATTGAGAAGGCCACAAATCTGGCACGTGCAATGGTTACGCAATATGGAATGACTGAAAAAATTGGTGCAATCAAACTTGGCGTAAGCGAAGGTGAACCATTTCTTGGACGCAGTTATGGCCATCAAAGAGATTATTCAGAAGAAATTGCTGGCGTCGTCGACGGTGAAATCCGAAACTTAATTGAAAATGCACACCAAGAAGCCTACGAAATTCTTGTTGCTAACCGCGATATTCTCGATGATTTAGTAGAAGTTCTTCTTGAAAAAGAAACACTTCTAAAGGATGAGATTGAGATGATTTTCAAGAAAGTTAGATTGGTATCAAAGCGACCAGCATGGACGGGTTCAGAATCTCGCAAGCCAAGCACGCAGCCACCAGTTGCACTTTCACCTGCAAAACCACAGACACCCATAATTGAAGAAGAAGTTGCACCGGTTCGCAAACCAAGAAAGAAAGCAACACCACCAAGTGAATGACATAACTCCGGTTTCAATGGGACCACACGATGGTGGTGCCAAACGCGAGTTTGATCACGAACGTGCCGAAAAAGCTGTAACCGAATTACTAATTGCAATTGGTGAAGATCCAAGTCGTGAAGGTTTACGCGATACTCCAGGCCGGGTAGCGCGCGCACTTAAAGAGAATTTCGCAGGACTATGGCAGACGCCAGAAGAAGTATTGTCAACAACTTTTGATATTGGTCATCGTGAACTTGTGATTGTTCGAGATATCGAAGTTTTTTCACATTGCGAGCATCATCTAACGCCTTTTCACGGAGTTGCCCACATTGGTTATATTCCAGGAGAACGTGGCCAGATAACGGGCTTATCTAAATTAGCAAGGTTGGTTGATGTTTATGCCAAGCGCCCACAAGTTCAGGAACGTCTGACTTCACAAATTGCTGACGCGATGGTTGAAGTGTTAAATCCTGCAGGAGTAATTGTTGTGATTGATTGCGAACATTTATGTATGTCTATGCGCGGTGTGCGTAAATCTGAAGCAAAAACTATTACAAGCGCAGTCCGTGGACAATTGCGAGATCCAGCAACTCGTGCAGAAGCTATGAGCCTTATAACTTCAAAAAATCGATAACATGAATTCAGAACGCACCTTAGTTATGGGGATACTAAATGTAACCCCTGATTCATTTGCAGATGGTGGGCGTCATTTTGATTTTGAAGCTGCAATTAATCGTGCAAAGGAAATGATTTCTGAGGGTGTTGACATAATTGATGTCGGTGGTGAATCAACCAGACCAGGTGCAGATCGAGTAACTGAAGAAACCGAACGAGATCGCGTTATCCCAGTAATTACCGAATTGGCTGAACTAGGGGTAACGCTTAGCATTGACACCACTCGCGCAAATATTGCACAAGCAGCAATCGGAGCCGGCGCCACAGTAGTTAATGATGTGAGTGGTGGATTGGCTGATCCAAAAATGGCAGCACTAATCGCAAGTAATCCCAAAATCCAATATGTTGTAATGCATTGGCGCGGTCATTCGAAGGATATGCAGAAAGCAGCCGAGTATCAGAGCGTTGTAAGCGAAGTCAAAGATGAACTCGATAATCGAGTTATTGCGTTGACAAAGTCCGGAGTTCTTCCGGAACAGATTATTTTGGATCCCGGAATTGGTTTTGCTAAATCTTCAGCACACAATTGGGAACTTCTGAAGAACATTGACCGATTAAATCTCTTGGGTTTTCCGTTATTGGTTGGTGCATCACGTAAGCGTTTTCTTGGTGACTTGCTTGGTGCCACAGATGCCGATGATCGAGAATCAGCATCTATTGCACTTACAACTTACCTAGCTAAAGCTGGAGTTTGGGGAGTTAGAACACACTCGGTCAAACCCCATCGAGATGCGATTGCAGTTGTCGAGGAGATGCGCAAATGAGCGATCAAATAAATATCACTGGCATTTCAGCAATTGGTTATCACGGAGTATTTCCTGAAGAGCGCAAGAATGGTCAGAGCTTCGTTGTCGATTTAAAACTTAACTTTGAATTAGCCCCAGCCGGTGAGAGTGATGATTTAACTAAGACAATAAATTATGCAAGTGTCGCCGAAGTGACAGTTGAAGAAATTACTGGCGAACCTGTTGCCTTAATTGAAACTTTGGCTACGCGAATAAGTAAGAGATTGCTCAAGGATTTTCCGTTGCTAGATTCAGTGGTTGTTACTGTGCACAAACCACAGGCACCAGTTTCGGTTACATTTTCAGATATCTCAGTTTCTATCGAGAGACACAGATGAAAGCGGTAATCGCTCTTGGATCTAATTTAGGTAATCGCGAATTAAACATTGATAGTGCCATAGCAGAACTGGTAAAGATAGTTGAGATAACCCATCTTTCGACCAATCACGAAACAGATCCAGTTGGTGGACCAGAACAACCTAAGTATTTAAATGCAATTGCAATTGCTGAAACCGAATTAGAACCTGAAGAGCTTTTAATCGCCATGTTAGAGATTGAGAACAAATTAGGGCGAAAGCGTGAAGTTCATTGGGGCCCACGAACTTTGGATTTAGATTTAATAGTTTTCGGAGACGAAGTTATAGATTCCGAAATCCTGGTGTTGCCACATCCACGCGCACACGAGCGCAGGTTTGTTCTTGAACCATGGCTTGAAATTGAGCCAGATGCCTATATTCCCGGAATCGGTAAGGTCGAAAGTATTTTGCAACAGATCTGATTCGCCCTGTAATCTATAGACCACGAGCCCGGTACCCGGAAAGGACTGGAGCATGGATCTAGATTTAAAACACCCAGTAGCCCTGGTACCAACTATGGGCGCGCTTCATGCCGGCCATGCTTCGCTAATCGAAATTGCTAGAAAATTTAGTTCCGAAGTTGTTGTCAGTATTTTCGTAAATCCATTGCAATTTGAAAACCCTAATGATTTTTCAACTTATCCAAAGAGCATTGATACAGATGTCAAACTTGCGACTGCAAGTGGTGCAACAAAAGTATGGGTGCCAACATTCGATGAAATTTATCCAAACGATCCCGTGCTGATTTCTTCAGGGGAAATTGGGAACCTATTTGAAGGAGTTCATAGGTTCGGGCATTTTGATGGAATGCTAACTGTCGTAAAAAGGCTCTTTGATTTGGCTTCACCCAAGTATGCAATCTTTGGAGAAAAAGACTTCCAGCAACTATTTTTGATTAAACAAATGGTTGCCCAAATGAAATTACCAATCGAGATAATCCAGGCTCCAACAATCCGCGAGACAAACGGGCTAGCGATGTCATCACGGAATCAGAAATTATCAGTTGCAGAACGAGAGAGCGCCGCAGGGATTTATACCGCTCTCAGTGCGGCAAAGTCAGCTTCAGATTTGAATTCCGCACGATTGGAATTAAGTAAAGGGGTTCTGGCAATTCCAAACTTTCTTCTAGATTATGCCGAGATAATTGATGCGGACACCTTTGCAGTTGCAGACGATTCAACTGCAAATTGTCGTGCAATTGTCGCCGGTTGGATAAATGGCATCAGGTTGATAGACAATATGGCTATGTTGAACCTAGGTGATTCCAAATGAAATTACTTGCCGGAAAACCTGGTTGGACTGTAAATGCAGATGTAATTGTGATTGGCTCAGGTGTTGCAGGATTAACAACTGCACTAAATCTGCGATCAAGTAATTTATCGGTTTTACTTGTTACAAAGGCAAGAATTGATGAAGGCTCGACAAAATGGGCACAAGGTGGAATCGCAGCCGCACTTGGACCAGGCGATACACCTGATCAACATAAGAAAGATACTTTGATTGCTGGTGCTGGATTATGCGATAACGAAGCGGTAAATGTCTTAGTAACTGAAGGCCCAGAAGCTGTTCGTAAACTTATTGCGCGCGGTGCAGTGTTTGATAAATCCGAGAGCGGCGAAATTTCTTTAACCCGCGAAGGCGGACACTTACGTAATCGCATTCTGCACGCCGGTGGCGATGCAACCGGAGCCGAAGTCTCAAGAGCTCTTCTTGCTGCAGTAAATGAAGATAGCGGAATCGAAGTAATCGAAAATGCACTTGCTATCGATGTTTTGAAAAGTGACTCTGGTTCTGTTTGTGGTGTAACTCTCCACGTAATCGGAGCAGGTAGTCGTGATGGAGTTGGCCGAGCACTTGCCCGCGCAGTTGTAATCGCCACTGGTGGCTTAGGCCAGGTTTATGCGCAAACTACAAATCCTTCAGTCTCAACTGGAGATGGCGTTGCACTTGCACTACGCGCTGGCGCAGAAATTGCTGATGTCGAATTCATTCAATTCCATCCAACTGTTTTATGGCGCGATGACAGTTTAAGTGGGCAACAGCCACTGATTAGTGAGGCGGTTCGTGGTGAAGGCGCAGTTCTTGTAAATGATAAAGGCGTTAGATTCATGAAAGATAAACATCCACAAGCTGATCTCGCACCTCGCGATATTGTTGCTATCGAAATTTTTAAGCAGATGAAAGAATCCAATTCACCACACGTCTGGCTAGATACCACCAAGATAAAAGACTTCGCTGAAAGATTTCCAACAATTTTTGCTTCTTGTATCGAAAGTGGAATTGATCCAAGAAAACAGATGATCCCAGTTTCACCTGCTTCACATTATTCATCTGGTGGTGTGAAGGTAGATCTAGCTGGGCGAACTTCTATTCCGGGGCTATATGCCTGTGGTGAAACTGCCTGCACCGGCGCACATGGTGCAAATAGATTAGCTTCTAACTCACTTCTCGAGGGCTTGGTGTTTGGCACCAGAATTTCAGCCGATATCGCTGCGAACATTGCAGACCAAGGTTCACCTAGCGAGAAAAATTCGCCCGAATTCTTATTGGACCCTGCAATCAAAATGACTTTGCAGTTAGCAATGAGTCAAGGAGCCGGAGTAATGCGCAGCGCACAATCACTTAACGAGACGCTTGCAACATTGCAGCAACTAGCATCGCATACAAGTAATAAACCGTGCATTGAAGCTTGGGAAGTTTCAAACCTATATTTGTTAGCTACTGCAATTGCCCGGGCCGCCCTAGAACGTGAAGAAACTCGCGGATCCCATTGGCGGAGTGATTTTCCAGAGAGCAGCAACAGTTGGGTTAAACGATTAGTCCAAAGCTATGACAACAATGGAAATTGGCTTTCAAAGTTTGCCGAGGTGAGCAAATGACATTTAGTAATTCACTTCAAGAACTTCTTTCGACTTCAGATCTAGGGTCAGAGAAACTTGAAAACTTGATTCGTATCGCCATAGCCGAAGACTTGGATGGCGCAGAAGATGTTACTTCGGTCGCAACAATTCCTGAGCACCAGAGTTCGGTAGCCGAATTTTGGAGCCGCAAACCAGGAGTAATTGCCGGAATTCCAATTGTTTGTGCAGTCTTGGAAATTTGTGGAATTACTGAATATGAAATCAAAAAACATGATGCAGAAGTTGTTCTTCCAAACACTCTTCTACTGATAGCAAAAGGCAAAACTCGCTCAATTCTGCTTGCCGAGAGAACTGCTTTGAATTTGATTGGTCGCTTAAGTGGTATTGCGACAGTCACAAAAAATTGGGTAGATGAAGTTGCAGATACAAAAGTTAGGATTCGTGATACCCGCAAGACAACGCCGGGATTACGTGAGTTAGAAAAGTATGCGGTCCGAATGGGTGGCGGCGAAAACCATCGCTTCTCACTTTCAGATGCCGCGCTAATTAAAGATAATCACGTCCTTGCTGCTGGTGGCGTAGCACAAGCATTTAAATTGGTTAAGGATAAATACCCCGACCTGCCGCTAGAGGTTGAAGTTGATTCATTGCAACAACTTCGCGAAGTAGTAGAGGCCGGCGCTGATTTAATTCTTCTCGATAATATGACGATTGAAGAATGTCGGGCTGCAGTAGAAATAGTTTCGGGACGAGCAAAATTGGAAGCATCTGGCGGCTTAATCCTGAGCAATGCTCGTGCATATGCAAAAACCGGAGTCGATTATCTAGCTGTTGGTGCACTTACACATTCTGCGCCAGTTCTTGATATCGGCTTAGATCTGAGAATGGAGTAAATATGTTGCTTGCAATCGATGTTGGAAATACGAATACGGTTTTAGGGGTATTCGAAGATAAAGCAATGATTAGAAGTTGGCGCGTTAAAACTGATCCCAGAGATACTTCAGATGAGTTGTGGGTTCGCTATTCAGCGCTAGTCGAAGGTTTTGAAATTACTGCGCTTTCAATTTGTTCAACAGTTCCATCAACGCTTCGCGAACTTAGAACCATGATCACTACTTTTTATCCAGAACTTAAAACTACAATTGTTGAACCAGGTATAAAGACTGGAGTCCCGCTGCAAGTTGATAATCCAAAAGAAATTGGTGCAGATCGAATTGTAAATACCTTAGCCGCGCATGAACTGTATGGCGAGAATGGACCTTGCATAGTCGTCGATTTTGGAACTTCTACCAATCTAGATGTGGTTTCGCCAAAAGGAGAATTCTTGGGCGGTGCACTTGCTGCAGGAATTGAAATTTCGGTAGATGCGTTGGCAGCTCGCGCTGCACAACTGCGTCGAGTTGAATTAGTTACACCAAAGAATGTAATCGGCAAAAACACTGTAGAGGCACTTCAGTCTGGAACTATTTATGGATTTGCCGGACAAGTAGATGGCTTGGTAAATCGCATTACAGATGAACTAATTAAACTTTATCCAGATACCGGAGAAGTAAGCGTTATTGCTACCGGTGGTCTCGCGCCTTTAGTTTTAGGAGTGAGTGAAACTATTGATTTCCACGAGCCAGATTTGACCTTAATTGGGCTCCGCTTAGTTCATGAACGCAATTCTTAACCCAGCTAAACGGTAGGCTTACTCACCTTATGAATGAAAAAACGAACTCTCAAAATCCACCTGTAGTGGATGATGCAGATGATCTGCCAGAGCAACTGCGAATTCGCAGGTCAAAACGGGCAGCGATTATTGAGCGCGGAGTTGAGCCATATCCGGTGGAAGTTCCGCGAACCAAAAGCATCAAAGAGATTCGTGAAAGCCATAAAGATTTAGCAATAGATGTTGCAACTGGAATTATTGAAAGTATTGCAGGCCGAATTATCTTTAAACGCGATACCGGAAAGTTATGTTTTGCGACAGTCCGCGAAGGTGACGGAACTGAAATTCAAGCCATGTTCTCACTCGACAAAGTTGGCGAAGAAATTCTTAATCTCTGGAAATCTGAAGTTGATCTAGGCGATATCGTGAGTGTCACTGGTGAAGTAATCACTTCAAAGCGTGGCGAACTTTCAATTCTTGCCACGACTTGGAAAATGGCAGCGAAGTCACTTCGCCCACTTCCAGTTGAACACAAGCCACTCTCTGAGGAAACTCGAGTTCGTATGCGTTACGTAGATTTGATTGTGCGCCCAGAAGCCAGGACTAATGCCAGACTTCGACCAAATGTGATGCGTTCGCTTCGAGAAACTTTCCAGAATCGGGGATTCGTAGAAGTTGAAACTCCAATGCTTCAGGTTATGCACGGTGGGGCAGCAGCTAGACCATTTAAAACTTTAAGTAATGCCTATGACATGGAACTCTTCCTGCGAATTGCGCCCGAACTCTTTCTCAAGCGTTGTGTCGTTGGCGGAATTGAGCGAGTCTTTGAAATAAATCGTAACTTTAGAAACGAAGGCGCTGATTCAAGTCACTCACCAGAATTTGCAATGATTGAAAGTTATGAAGCATATGGCGATTGGAATTCAATAGCAGCACTTACTCGTCAACTAGTACAAGATGCTGCAATTGCAACATCTGGAAGCCATGTTGTTACGCATCATGATGGAAGAGAAGTTGATCTCGGAGGAACATGGGAAGAAGCTTCACTTTATGAGTTGCTTTCAAAAGGCGTTGGCCAAGAAGTTACTGCGCTAACTCCACGCGCCGAACTAGTTAAAATCGCTGAGAAGCTAGGCATGAAGATTGATCCCAAGTGGATTACGGGCAAGCTTGCTGAAGAAATCTTTGAACATGTTACGGCAGATAAATTGGTAGGGCCAATCTTTGTGAAGGGCTTCCCAATTGATACTTCACCTCTAGTGCGGGCACATCGCGAAGTTCCTGGAATTGCCGAGAAGTGGGATTTATATATTGATGGTTTTGAACTTGCGACAGGTTATTCAGAATTAATTGATCCAGTAATTCAACGCGAACGTTTAGTGGAGCAAGCAGCTCTTGGCTCTAAGGGTGACCTTGAAGCAATGCAGATTGATGAAGATTTCTTACGTGCGATGGAATATGCGATGCCACCGATGGGGGGCATGGGAATGGGAGTCGACCGTTTGTTAATGGCGCTAACCGGACTTGGAATTCGCGAAACAATTCTCTTCCCACTAGTAAAGCCAGAAGAGTCATAAGTCATGTCAATAATAATTCGGCCAGCTCGAACTTCAGATATCAAAGCAATCCGCGCAATTATCGATGAATATTCTGCAAGTCGCAGATTGCTGACAAAAGAAACTGTAACTCTTTATGAAAGTGTTCAAGAATTTACTGTCGCAGAAAGCGCTGGAAAAATCGTTGGTTGCGGAGCAGTGCATGTTCTGTGGGAAGACTTAGCCGAAGTCCGATCTGTTGCAGTTGATCAGAGCCTTCGTGGTCAAGGAGTGGGGCATGGAATTCTCGAAGCGCTAATTAAGCGGGCAACTGAAATCGGAGTTAAGCGAATCTTCTGCCTGACATTCGAGACCGAATTTTTTGGAAGGCATGGCTTTAAAGAGATTGAGGGAACTCCCGTCTCGCCAGATGTTTATAACGAGCTTCTGCATTCGTACGACAGCGGTGTTGCCGAATTCTTGGATCTCGAGAGCGTTAAGCCAAATACCCTGGGCAATACCCGAATGCTCCTAACCCTGTAAATCTCTTTCAAAATCCCGAATTCACCACCAAATATTGGGTCAATTCTCAGTTTTTCGGGCATAAATAGGGGCAATATTCGGTTAGACCCATTACAGGCCTTCGCATTAGAGTTGGACTATTAAGTAATACGAATTTAGCAATCTGAAAGGCGGAACCGATGTTCGAGCGCTTTACCGATCGAGCCCGACGTGTTGTTGTGCTGGCTCAAGAAGAGGCACGCATGCTCAACCATAATTACATCGGTACTGAACACATTCTTCTGGGATTGATCCATGAAGGTGAAGGCGTTGCTGCTAAGGCACTTGAAGCTCTTGGGATTTCACTTGAAGCCGTTCGCTCACAAGTTGAAGAAATAATTGGGCAAGGTCAACAAGCACCTTCCGGCCATATTCCATTTACACCACGTGCAAAGAAAGTTCTAGAACTTTCGCTACGTGAAGCGCTGCAACTTGGCCACAATTACATTGGCACCGAACATATTCTTCTTGGTTTAATTCGCGAAGGCGAAGGCGTTGCTGCACAAGTATTAGTAAAACTTGGCGCAGATTTAAACCGAGTTCGCACTCAGGTTATTTCACTTCTTTCAGGTTACCAAGGTAAAGAAGCCGCTACTTCTGGTGCACCTGCCGAAGGAACACCATCAACATCTTTAGTTTTAGATCAATTTGGTCGCAACCTCACACAGGCAGCGCGCGAAGGAAAACTTGATCCAGTAATTGGTCGCGATAAAGAAATCGAACGCGTTATGCAAGTTCTTTCACGCCGCACAAAGAACAACCCAGTTTTAATTGGTGAACCTGGCGTAGGTAAGACTGCAATTGTTGAAGGTTTAGCTCAATCAATTGTTAAAGGTGATGTTCCAGAAACTTTAAAGGATAAGCAGGTTTATTCACTTGACCTTGGTGCGCTAGTTGCGGGAAGTCGTTATCGTGGCGATTTCGAAGAGCGCTTAAAGAAAGTTCTAAAAGAGATTCGCACACGTGGCGACATCATTCTTTTCATCGATGAGATTCATACCTTGGTTGGCGCTGGCGCAGCTGAAGGTGCAATTGATGCTGCAAGCATCCTAAAGCCAATGCTCGCCCGCGGTGAATTACAGACAGTTGGGGCTACAACCCTTGATGAATACCGTAAGCATTTCGAGAAGGATGCAGCGCTAGAACGCCGCTTTCAACCTATTCAAGTTTCAGAACCAACAGTCGAGCACACAATTGAAATTCTTAAGGGACTTCGCGATCGCTACGAATCTCACCATAAAGTTTCAATCACAGATGGCGCACTAGTGGGTGCTGCGCAAATGGCAGATCGCTATATTTCAGATCGCTTCTTGCCAGATAAAGCAATTGATTTAATTGATGAAGCTGGTTCTAGATTACGTATTCGTCGTATGACAGCACCACCAGAGCTTCGTGCATATGATGACAAGATTGCTGAAGCCCGCAAAGCGAAAGAATCTGCAATTGATTCCCAAGATTTCGAAGGCGCCGCAAGCTTCCGCGATAAGGAGAAGACCTTAATCGCTGAGAAGAATGAGGCGGAAAAAACTTGGAAAGCCGGAGATCTAGATGTAGTTGCTGAAGTTACCGAAGAGCTAATCGCCGAGGTGCTTTCAAATGCAACAGGTATTCCAGTGTTTAAGTTAACCGAGGCTGAAACTGCACGCCTGCTTCGTATGGAAGATGAATTGCATCGCCGGGTAATTGGTCAAGAGCAAGCGATCAAGGCGCTATCACAAGCGATTCGCCGTACACGTGCTGGATTAAAAGATCCAAAGCGTCCTGGCGGCTCATTTATTTTCGCCGGTCCTTCTGGAGTCGGAAAGACTGAACTATCAAGAACACTTGCTCAATTCTTATTTGGTGATTCAGATGCACTAATCCAATTGGATATGTCGGAATATTCTGAGAAGCACACAGCTTCAAGACTATTTGGTTCACCTCCAGGTTATGTCGGATATGACGAAGGTGGCCAATTAACTGAAAAGGTTCGCCGCAAACCATTCTCAGTAGTTCTATTTGATGAGATTGAAAAGGCACACCCAGATATCTTTAACTCACTTCTACAGGTGCTTGAAGATGGCCGTTTAACAGACTCTCAAGGCCGGGTTGTCGATTTCAAGAACACAATAATTATCATGACTACAAACCTTGGAACTCGCGATATTTCAAAGACCTTGAACCTAGGTTTCACCAATGCATCAGATGAGCAAGGAAATTATGAACGGATGAAGGGCAAAGTAAATGACGAACTTAAGAATCATTTCCGTCCAGAATTCCTAAACCGTATCGATGATGTAATTGTCTTCCACCAGTTGACCGAGAATGAAATTGTTCAAATTGTTGATCTAATGATCGCTAGTTTGGATGAGCGACTTCGCGCTCGCGATATGGGTATTGAATTAACAACTGAAGCTAAGGCGCTTCTTGCAAAGAAGGGTTACGACCCACTTCTAGGAGCCCGCCCACTTCGTCGTTGTATTCAACGAGAAATTGAAGATGTGCTTTCAGAGAAGATTCTCTTTGGCGATCTAAAGGCTGCCGAAATTATCTTGGTTGGAACAACCATTGAAGATGAGAAGGAAATTTTCACCTTCAAGGGAATGCCTAAGACTGAAATGCCAGATACACCTGGACATTTAGCTGAAGCACCAACACCAAAGTAATTAAAAAGTAACTAGTTAATCTTTACGCGAGCGATCGCCTGCTCTAAGCGGGCGACCTCCATAATTTCAATTCCAGGGATTTTAATATCACTGCCTGCTGGAACCATGGCTCGCTTAAAACCTAATCTGGCCGCTTCGGCAATTCTCTGGGTTGCGCCAGTTACTTTTCTAATTTCACCTGCAAGACCAACTTCACCGATTGCAATTAAATCTGCGGGGAGTGCAAGACCTTTAGCAGCCGAACCAACAGCGAGTGCCACGGCAAGATCTGCCGCTGGTTCTGAAATTTTCATTCCACCGACAGTTGCAACATAAACATCGCGACCAGAAACTCGGATATTTGCTCTTAGTTCTAAAACCGCCAGAGTCATTGCAGTGCGTGGGTTATCGAGGCCAGATGTTACTCGACGTGAGTTTCCGAAGTCTCTGCCATCGGGAACAGCGGCACCAACAAGTGCTTGAATCTCGGCAAGAAGTGGACGTCGACCTTCAAGAGTTACCGTTACGCAAGTTCCTGGCACAGGTTCGCTATGCCGAGTTGTAAATAGACCAGTTGGATCGGGGAGTGAAGTAATTCCATTTTCGGTCATGTCGAAACAACCGACTTCATCAGAAGCTCCAAAGCGATTTTTAATTGCTCGAATCAAACGTAACCTGGAATGGCGTTCGCCCTCGAAATTTAAGACAACATCAACAATATGTTCGAGAAGTCTTGGACCAGCAATCGAACCATCTTTTGTAACATGCCCAACTAAGATCAAAGTTATTGAACGCTCTTTCGCAATTCTGATTAGCGCAGCAGCAATTTCACGAACCTGGGTTACACCACCGGGCGCGCCATCAACTGCAGCACTTGCAATAGTTTGGATTGAATCAATGATTAGCAACTGAGGTTTAACAGCATCGATATGTGCAATTACCGAACTAAGTTCATTCTCGGATGCAAGCCACAAATTCGGATCTATCGCATTTAATCTCGTCGCGCGTAGTCGTACTTGAGAAGCAGATTCTTCACCACTTATGTAAAGTGAATTTATCTTTGCTCGCGCGCTTTCAGCTGCGACACTTAAAAGCAGAGTTGATTTTCCAACACCTGGTTCGCCGGCTAGTAAAATTGCCGCACCAGGTACTAAGCCACCACCAAGAACTCGATCCAGTTCGCTTACTCCGCTAGATCTTGCCTTTGCATTTTCTAAACTAACTTCACCGATTGGAAGTGCTGGGGAAGTTACCTGCCCAGCAACCAGCGAGAGTTTCTTTGGGGCCGCGACCTCTTCAACAACACCCCAGGCCTGGCATTCACCACACCTGCCAACCCACTTTGTGGTGCTCCAGCCGCACTCAGAACAGCGGAATGGGTCTTTGGTCGGGGCTGCTTTTTTGGCCATGCCAGAAGGCTATATGCAGCCACCCACACGCTTAAAATCATCTAAATTTCCTGAAAAAACTGTGAATTAGCCGTGATTTTTCAGTCATACACCTTTACCCTTTTACTACGTATTACTTGTGCTCTTCATATGGGATCACAACTTTTGCGGCTGGCGCCTCAACCGAGGTCCAGAACCAAAACGCCCCACGGAGGCTATAAATGGTAAACCTAACAAACGGTCAATGGAGCACGCTTTATAACACGTTCTCTTTTGGCTTGATTTCGATGCTTGCTTGCACCGTTTACACATTGGTGTCACAAGCTCGAGTTCTACCTAAGTACCGCAACGCACTTGTTCTATCTTCAATGGTCACATTCATTGCGGCATATCACTACTGGCGTATATTTAACTCTTTCGAAGAGGCATCAGTTGCTGGTGGAGTAACAGTTGGAAACGCTAAAGGCGCATTCAACGAGGCATACCGCTATGTTGACTGGATTCTGACAGTACCTCTACTACTTGTAGAAGTTATTGCTGTTCTTGCTCTAGCTAAGGCTGCAGCAAGCTCACTAATTTCTCGCCTTGTCCCTGCATCTGCAGCGATGATCGCACTTGGATACCCAGGTGAAATTGCAACTGATACAAACTCCAAAGTAATTTGGGGCGTTCTATCAACACTTCCATTCCTATACATCCTTTACGTTCTATTCGTAGAACTAGGAAAGTCATTGGATCGTCAACCAGAAGGTGTAGCAGCAACCGTTGGTCGCCTACGTCTTCTATTGATCGCAACATGGGGTGTATACCCAATTTCATACTTGCTACCAATCCTTAGCGACACACCTGCAACAGATCCAGGTTCATTCGTTAACCGCCAGATTGGTTACACCATCGCAGACGTACTTGCTAAGTGCGTATTCGGATTAACAATCTACAAGATTGCTCGTCTGAAGTCTGCAGCAGAAGGCATGAAGGAAGATCACTAATCTGATCTAGTAATTACAGAAATTCGGGGGCGTCAGAAATGGCGCCCCCGAATTTTTTATGTGACAGAAGGGTTATCCTTAGCTATGACAAATTACCGTTTGGGTGGATATTTACTAGTTGCTATTGGCTTATTGAATTTACGTTATCAAACTGGAGAGCCAGGAGTTGTAAGAAATAGCATCATAATTCTTACACCCGGTGCAGTAGTTTTAATTCTTAGCTTTATTCCAAAAACTGCCGCAGCGCTTAACACAAAGACCGCACAGAAGATTTCAATAGTGATTGGTCTCGCAGCAATTCTCTTTGCCGCAATCAATTAATTCTTAGGTTGAACACCTTTGCGACCCCAGTAAACCCAGAGACTCATCGTAGATAGAACAAGAGCAAAGCCGAAGAGTAGATCTTCGATAGGTGCGCCAGCTATGCGTGTTCCAATAATTGCATCTGGACTATAAGTAACAATTCCTCTTGACGTTAGCCACCAATTAGTTATCAATTGAAACGGAACAATAATTGCATATGAAGTCCAGAAAACGGATTTTGAAAGTAGCGTAGTTTTAACGCCATAAAGGTCGAAGAAAACCGCAAAGATCACGCCAACAATTGCAATATCGCTATAGATCATTTCTGCTCATCTCCAACTGGCCAATGTTTTTTAACACTGCGCACACCTTCGATGGTCATGATTGCTGCCATTGGAACGATGATGAAGAAGAGATATTCCTCAAGTGGAATTCCAAAGGGGCCATAAATTCCAAGAACTTGATCTGGGTCAAATTTCCAATGTCCACTGGCAACTGCATATGCATCCCAGATAAGAAATAGAATCGCTACCGGGAAAATGCTCATAAGCGCCCGCTTAATCCGCTTTAAAACTCTGATCTTGAGAACTATTTCGAGCCAGAATGAACCAACGACTGTGAAAGTAAGCATAGCTACATACCCAAATTTCAACACAGTAATTCTCCCAATACTGCTTAAGGTGGTTCATATACTAGTCCCGTGAATGGCGCAAAATCAGTTTTTAATTCGGTTCGTAGCTTTTCCACTATCGCTGCAATTAGCGCCATCATTATTTCTGGGTTACTCACCCTCTTTAATTTTGGTGAGAGTTTAGGCTGGCAGGTTGGATTAGCAGTTTTGGCGCTAGCAATTGGAATTCCACACGGAGCGGTCGATCATCTCGTGGCATTACCAGCAACTTCTAAGCCAAAATTAGCGCTTCTAATCTTTATTTATGTTGCAATCGCAGTTGTTGCTGTTCTAGCTATTTTGCATTGGAACAAGCTTGGCTTTCAATTAGTTCTAGCTATGAGCGCCTTCCACTTTGGTTTTGGGGATGCGGCATTTATTGCCGAACAGGATCGACTTACTGGCCGCCGCAGACTTAAACCAAAGACCCAAAATATGTTTGCAGTTACTTCTGGAGCAATCCCTGTTCTTATCCCACTATTAAAGGATTCAACAACAAGTGCCCTACGAGAGATTAATCCACTCTTAATAGATTGGGCTTCGGTCATTGCCCCTCAGCTCAAATTCCTAGTTGCGTTTTTCTTTGTTACAACCCTAGTTTTGCTAGTTCTTGAAAAAAGGATGAGAGAAGTTCTTGATCTAATAGTCCTGGCAACACTGGCCCTAATTGCGCCACCTTTAGTTGCTTTCGCAGTTTATTTCGGTTGTTGGCATGCAATGCGCCATACCGCAAGATTGACTTTGATATTACCGAAGGCGAAGAGCGCTGCTGAAATAAATAATCCAGTTGGTTCATTTATGTCCGCAGTTAAACCTGGCTTGCCTGCGCTTTTTGGAACTGTTGTAGTGGCACTACTTATTGCAGTCCTTGATTCAAGCAATATCGATGCCAGCTATTTGTGGTACTTACTTGTTGTTGTTTGGGCGCTTACCGTCCCGCACATGATAGTTACCTTGAAGATAGATCAAAGCGCTTTAAACTAGTTATTTTCCGGCCGCTATCGTGGCTGGGTGAATAACAAAAAGTGGCAATTCGCGTTTTTTCTGCTCTTTTCGGGCGGCCGAAATTGCTTCCATCCGATTATCGCAATGTAACTTTAATACTGAATAAGCTGGTTCACCCATAAGTGCAATTAGTTCAACTTTATTCGAAATATAAACTGGTTCTCTGCCGACATGGGCTTCGGTGTTACTTGTGCAGTACCAATCAAAATCAGCACCACCATCTCCCCAAGCTAAACGTTCATATTCACCAATTACATTTACAGTTATTTCCTGTTCACCAAATTCACGCTGTTCAAAACTTCTGCGAATTGGAAGTTGCCAACAGACATCCGGCTTAGTTTCTACAAAGTGAATATCTTCTTTCTGTGCTAAATGGTGAAGCACGCAACCAAAATCTCCAGTAAATCCAGGAGCGCTATACCCTTTACGATTCAAGAAGATACAGGAGTCATCAATTTTTTTGGTTTTGCGATCTTTGTCTAGCCCGACCTCTGAAATCTGCATTTTACCTTTGGCTTTTTTTGGTTGAGCTTCATCAAAGTATTGCCACATATCCCGCGTTAATCGCTTTGCAACTTCAAGAGTTCTTTTCTCATCTGCTTCATCAGAATAGTAAGCGCCATCAGAACAACATCCAGCATCCGGCTTGTCAGCATCTACACCGCAACAACCATTGCCATAAATGCATGTCCAATAAGAAGTTAGCCAAGTTAGGTCGCACTTGTATAGCTCTTCAGGCTTTGCAGGATCATTGAACTCGACCCAGTCACGTGCGAAATTTGCTTTTACCTCAGGCATAGTCACAGAGCCTAAGGCTTAATTGATAAATAAGCACATCTGGTCAAGCAGGAGATAGGTTGCTTTAGGTAGGCTTGTCTCATGTCAGAACTAACTTCTCTCTCGAAATCTAAATACCAAGTTGGTTTAATTGGTGTTGGCATCATGGGGGAAGCGCTTATTTCTGGACTTATCTCTTCAAGATTTCCTAAAACCCAATTAGTTTTTACCGAGAAACGGGTCGACCGGGCTCGAGAAATTTCGAGTAAATACGGAGCTCGAGAAGTTGAGCTAGCGGAATTAGCTAAAACCAGTGATGTCATTTTGTTGGTAGTTAAACCACAGGATTTAGAGCAGTTATTGACTTCATTAGGTTCAGACCTTAACAAGAGCGCAGTGTTGGTCTCATTTGCTGCAGGCAAAACCACCGATTTCATAAATAGAAAAGTTGGTCCAGAAATTTCGGTTATCCGGGTTATGCCAAACACCCCAACCTTGATTGGTCTTGGAATGGCAGCGATTTCATTAGGCAAGTCAGTAAATACTGAACAGGCAAAATTCGTATCAGATTTCCTTGCAACCTGCGGAAAAGTTATTTCGATTGAAGAAACGTTGCAGGATGCAGTGACCGCACTTAGCGGATCTGGTCCAGCCTACTTTTTTGCATTTGTCGAGGAGATGATTAAGTCCGGTATTTCACTTGGTTTATCAAGTGATCAAGCAACAACACTTGCTATCCAAACCATGGTTGGTTCAGCCGCGATGTTAGAACAATCAGGTAAAAGTGCCACAACTTTGCGCGAGAATGTAACAAGCCCAAACGGAACAACTGCCGCTGCGCTAAAGGTATTTAGTGAGGCTAATCTTGGTGAAATTATTTCAAGAGCTATGACTGCTGCACGAGATCGGTCGCAGGAACTTGCGTAAACCAGCTTTAAAATTCTTGGTGTTTGCCTTAGTAATTCAGCTCTCTGCAATTTCACCAGCAGCATCAGCGGCAATAAAAGTTCTGCTTTCTAAGCCAGCAATAGTTGCAGTTTCACCAGCTGGTTCAGGAGATCAAATTTCAGATATCGCACTTGATTCAAATTCTTTGGCGATAGTCGGAACTGTAGAAAATGGACTTACAGATATTGTTACATCACCAACCCTAGGTGGGAGCGATGGCTTTATTTCTGCATTTGATAAGGCAAGAAATTTACTCTGGAATTTACGTTTGGGTAGCGCAAGTGATGACATCGCCACTGCCATAACGAAAGATCGCTATGGTTCTTTCTGGGTCGTAGGTGCAACGTCTAAGCCAATAGAAATCACTCCCGTGGTCACAGATGATTCGACTGTAAATTTAGACTCAGTTTCTGCTGAAGGTGCAGTGACTCCTCAAAATGCTTTAAACCGTTTAGTCCTCTGGAAAGTTGGATCAACTGGCGAAATATCTCAAACTTTTTTCAGCGATGTAACCGGACTAATTGCACCTTCAGCAATCACACTTAGTGGTGCCAGCCTTAAGATCATCGGCAGCTTCACGCAAGAACAGAAAACAGAACAATTTTCAATTTCTGCAAGTTTTGATGGAGTATTTTCTGAACTAAAGCTTGGAAAAATTGTTACTCCGAAACCACAAGCTATCGAGACAATTAAAGCCGGCCCAAACAAAATTACAAGTTTTATCTCAAAAACAACAATTATTGATATTCCAAGCTGGCGGGCGAAGAAGCCAACACCGGTCATTGTGAAATATACAAATAAAGGTAAGGCACTTGCCGCTAATTCTTTACCAGGAAAAGTTAAAAAGGTATTGTGGCAATCCAATATTGGAGCTGCAGTCTTAGTAGAAGTTAATTCAAATAACCAGATTCATTTACTGACAAATATGGGTTGAATTAAGGCTTTCTAAAGAGAGTTAACTTTCCATCGCTTGCGGCGAGTACATACTTAAGCTTATTTAAAGTTATCCAGGCTGCAGATTTAGCGTCTTTTACAGTTCCATTTGAAATTAAATCAATTGTCTGGTCATTTTTGTTATAGCTACATAGTCGATCTTGGCATCCAAAAATAATTGCACTGTTATCAACAGCTATTGGTCCACCTGGGGTTCCAAAGTAATCTGTTTTGGTTGTGCTTGGTGGCGCCACAGAATCCATTCTGCTCCATTGAATCTGATCTGGGTTTGGTAGTGAGATTCCAGACCCACCTAACCATCCGGTGTAGATCACTTTTGAAATTAGAGTTGCAGACAAGTCATATCCTGCAACAACTGTGTTTGCACCACTTGGCTGAATAGTTTGATATCGCCAATCTTCGGCAAATGCACTATCCCGAGATGCTATTCGAATTTCACCGCGCTGCACACTTTTATCAGTGTTACTTACAGACAGAACGGAATCATAGAAAAGATTCACGCTCTTTCCTACAGTTATTGCTTTGAGATGGAAGGCAACATCTCCCATAGTTCTGTTGTTTAATTCGGAGTCACCATCAATTATTTCATAGCGCCAGTTCTTTCCATCTCGGACTGCCCCTAGCAAAATTCCTTGGCTTTCGTCCCGATAGAAAACCTGTTCGCCTGCCGAAGTAATTGCACAAGCATTTGAAACACTTACATCACTCGCGGTGCGAACCCGAGCAGTCTCTTTATAGTTTTGAATTACTGGCCCATTGCCATCAATAACTTCATAGCTCCATTTTTTGCCGTTATAGGAGGCTCTCCGTAAATCTTTATTTGTTAAGTCTCCATAGTAAAGATTTAGATATTCAGTCTTTCCGATTTTATTCGTACAAATCGAGACACTTCCGGCAACACTGTTATTTGTCTGGCCACCAGTCGGTCCATTGCCATCAACGATTTTAGTCAGCCATTTTTTTCCGCTCCAAGTAGCGAGCTTCAGTGTTCCGCGCTGAGTATCTGAATAAGCAACTACAGTTTTTCCCGAATAGGTGGCCGTAGCAAAATGTTTTCCGTCGGCTGTTGAATCAAGAATAGTTTTCTTCCACGGGGCTTGAGGTATAACTGCATTTGTCGCAGCTCCAACTGAAATGCCAACTGCATTCTTTGCCCGCACTGTAAAGGAGTAGGCAGAACCATTGGTTAGGCCAGTTATAACAGCTGGGCTAGTTGTTACCGACTTTTCAATGCCAGTCTGATTTACTGTAATCATGTAAGAGGTAATCTGGGCAGTCCGCTGATTTGTTGGTGGATCAAAACTGATGATTGCAGATTTATCTGCCACTAAAGCCTTAACATTCCTGGGAACGCTTGGAATCCCAAAAGGGATACCGGCCGCAGGTTTTGTTAATAAATCTTCGAACATTGCAATTAGAAGCGGACCAGGTGAGTGAAAAACTTCGCCCTTAGTTAGATTGGGTGACATAACTGCATCACGCGCGCTATTGGAAAACGTGTCTTCATCTAGATGACTTACAGACGAACCACGTTCGTATGGCGATGGCGTGTAAAGCAGGGGCTTAACTCCGTTATTTGCGCGAATTCCATTAGCGCCAGACCAAACAAGAGGCTCGGTTAGCGCTTTACCTAATTCAAGTGAAGGTGAATCTAAATCCATCAAGCGACGACCATCTGGAAGCTGAGCATATGCATCGAATGGTGTTGGCTGTTGAATACTTCCGTATCCATAAAGTTCGTCATAATCAGCATTGGATAAAAATCCAAGACCATGTCCCATTTCATGCAGGATCATTGAGACTAAATCATATTTATTACTTGGACAGTTGCCATCGGTGCCAAGATATAACATCGGACCATTAGTCGAATTAATTCGAATTGATACTTCTTCAATTGCGGGTTCAATATCTTCACCAGCAATTGCATCGGCAAGTGCCGAGGCGTACCAAAGATCGTTATCAGGAATATTCTTAAAGTTGTTGTGTAATTTTCCAGGCGATGCCGCCGCAAGAATTTCCGAAGTAGATTGCCGCCCCCAGGTGACCTTTACTTTTACTGGAACTTTAGAAACAAAATTCTGAGACCAAACATCAACGGCAGCCTCAATCGCTGGATGATAAATCGCTGGAGTCGTCGTGAAGTCAACCTTAAAAGTGCTTTTAACTAAGGACTTATCTACTGCATAATTTTTGGGGGTTAGATCTTTAGCAATCTGTTTTCCGCTAGAACCATCAGCGTAGAAATAAACCCAAGGCGCATCAATCGAGTTAACTGAACTAGGTAGCGCATATGCCGGTGCAACTAAAACGCTGGCAAATATTGCCGCAGTTAGTAGAAAGAATCTGGCGCGCATGGGCAAAACGCTAGCAGTAGCACCCCTCGGACACCACCGTAATTCTCATTCAGGCTTGGTGAGAAGTTTGAAAGCTTAGAAAAGAGTGATTTCAGGCCTAGAATTAATCGATGATTGAAGTGAGTGTCTATTCCCGAAGTAACTGTCACTTATGTGAAGTGGCCCTGGAAGTTATCAGTGAAATTCGTAAAGACTACGAATTCACGATTACTAAAATTTTGATCGATGGTGACAGTGAGCTTGAAGAAAAATATGGCGAGCAAGTCCCAGTCATATTAATAAATAATCAGCCGCATGATTTCTTCAGAGTGGATCCTGAACGATTTAGATTAGCTATTTCTAAGCTTTAATCTGGGTTAGCACTTAGAACGTCATCCGCATCAATAATTCCGTAGGCATAACCTTGTTCAGCTAGAAATCTCTGTCGGTTCTGTGCAAAATCTTGATCGACAGTATCTCTAGCAACAATTGAATAAAACCTTGCAGTTCTGCCATCTGACTTTGGTCTTAAAATCCGGCCAAGTCGTTGTGCTTCTTCTTGGCGCGAACCAAATGTTCCTGACACCTGAATTGCAATTGTTGCATCAGGTAGGTCAATTGAGAAGTTCGCAACTTTAGAAACTACTAGGCATTTGATTTCGCCAGTTCGATATAGATTGAACAAACGCTCACGTTCTTTTATCGGTGTATCACCTTTAATTAGTGGAACCCCTAGTTCAGCACTTAGTGCATCAAGTTGATCTATGTATTGACCAATAATTAAAACTTGCTCTTCGCTGTGTTGTTTCGCAAGTGCAATTGCAACCTTGCGCTTTGTCGCGGTTGTCGAACAGAAACGATAGCGATCCTCTGGTTCAGCAGTTGCATAATTTAGGCGCTCATCTTCAGTTAAGTTAACTCGCACTTCAATGCAATCAGCTGGCGCAATATATCCTTGCGCCTCAATTTCCTTCCAAGGAACGTCATAGCGCTTTGGTCCGATTAAGGAAAATACTTCGCCTTCCATTCCATCTTCTCGAACCAGTGTTGCTGTTAGACCGAGTCTTCTGCGAGATTGGATATCTGCGGTAAATCTAAAGATTGGCGCTGGCAATAGATGAACTTCATCGTAAATAATTAAGCCCCAGTCAATTGCATCAAAGAGATCTAAATGGGCATAAACACCCTGTTTGCGGGTTGTCATAACTTGATAAGTAGCAATTGTTACAGGGCGAATTTCCTTCTTTGATCCAGAATATTCACCGATTTCATCTTCATGCAGTGTGGTTCGTTTCAATAGTTCGTCGCGCCACTGTCTTGCCGCAATTGTGTTTGTTACAAGTATCAAAGTTGTCGCTTTCGCATGCGCCATCGCTGCGGCTCCTACGATTGTTTTCCCGGCTCCGCAGGGCAGAACAACTACACCAGAACCACCATGCCAGAATCCTTCAGCGGCAAGCTCTTGGTATTTTCTGATGCTCCAACCATCTTGGACCAAATCAATCTCATGATGTTCGCCATCAACATATCCCGCAAAATCTTCTGCTGGCCAACCAAGTTTTAACAACGCCTGTTTAAGAAAACCACGCTGGCCAGGATGAACAACAATTGTTTCGGCATCTAATTGCAGCCCCAACATCGGTGCGACTTTCTTGCCCCGAGTAACTTCTTTAAGAACTGCAGGGTCATGTGAAACTAAAACTAATCCGTGCACCGGATGCGCTTCAAGACGAAGTCGGCCATATCTTGACATCGTTTCTGCGACATCAACGAGCAGGGCATGAGGAACTGCAAATCTTGAATACTTAAGAAGAATGTCAACAACTTGCTCTGCATCATGCCCGGCAGCGCGCGCATTCCATAACCCCAGTGGAGTCAGTCGGTAGGTATGAATATGTTCTGGAGATTTTTCAAGTTCAGCGAATGAAGCTATTGCGCGACGACAATCATCACTTAACGGATGATCTATATCTAGAAGAAGGGTTTTATCACTTTGAACAATTAGCGGGCCATCAGTCACGAATTAATTCCTTAATAAATGCAGTTAGAAGTTTTACTCGCGACGGGATTGAAGAGAGCAAGATTTGTTCGTGAGGTGCGTGAGCGCCATCGCCAACTGCGCCAAGGCCATCTAATACGCGTGCTCCTGCAGCTGCGGCGAAGTTTCCATCACTAGCGCCGCCCACGGATGCTTGCCCCACTGGTTCCATGCCGATTTCACTTGCCACCTTCTCTAAAATTTCATAAAGCTCGGTTGTCGAAGAAGATTCGAGCGGTGGCCGATTTATTCCACCTGCTATTTCAATCTTTGCTTCTGGGTGTATAGCTGAAAGTTTCTTAATTGCATTATCAACACGAATTAGCTCTGCGGCAGAGAAAGAACGAATATCGACATCAAGAGTTGCTAGTGCCGGAACGGTATTTGTCGTTGTGCCAGCATGCATAACTGTCGGAACAACTGTTGTTCCGAATTCTGGATTTGCTAGCTTTGCGACTTCAATAACTATGGTGGCAATTTCAGTAGTTGCGTTGATACCTTTTTCTGGTTCGAGACCAGCATGCGAAGCACGGCCATGCAGTGCAATCTGATACATCGATGTGCCTTTTCGACCAGTTTTTGCCTTGCCATTAAGTGATGCTTCTAAAACTAAAACCGCGCTTGCGCTTTTTGAAACTCGTTCGATTAGCGCCTTAGAACTCTGACTTCCAAGCTCCTCATCAGTAGTTGCAATTATTGCTACCTTTGAATCAGCGCCTGGGATTTCTTTAACTGCATATATCGCTTGTAAAAACCCGGCCTTCATATCAAAAATTCCGGGCCCCTTTGCAATGTCGCCTGTGACATTCCAAGTCGGTAAATATGATCCTTTAGGCCAGACCGTATCTAAGTGACCCAAGAGAACAATTTCTGGATTCTTACATCCCCACCAAAAAACTGGACGGCTATTCTCTTCAATTAATTCAGCAGCTGGTTCCAAATTCTCATTTGCAATTTTAATTGCAAGTTCTACAACTCCACGACAGGCAGCAAGATCCTCGCTTGGTGATTCAAATTCAACAAGCTTCTTCAAATCTTCAATAATTGCCATGGGATAAGTCTGCCTTACTTCGCTGGACTGACGCCGGTGATTCTCGGAATCCGAAAGCTCTGCATCTCGCCGGTTGCATGATCTCTGGCGATTAAAGTGCCTAAGGAGATAGAGATTGGATCGATAAGCCTATTGGAAACCCCACCATTTGTATCTGCGTAGCCAATGGTCAGGCTTGCTTGTTCTTCTATGTATTGATGCAATAAATCCAGAGTTTCATTTGCGGTTGTCCTAGGAACTTCACGTGGCTTATGAGAGCTTGCCTTTTCTCCAGTTCGAAGTGTGCGCACTGCTGCCTTAATAACAATTTCACTAGGTGCTGAAGATTCACTAATAATTCTTGGTGGTTTTGGTCGAGACTTTGCCCGTCGAATTGCCGGTGCCGAAATTAAAATTCCACTTGCGTTCTCAGCAGCCGGTAAATAGTTAGCTTCGCGAAGCGTTGCAATGACATCACCAGTTTCAAAATCACAGATTAATACTTGTGGTGCTAGCTTGCGGAAGCGAAGTGATTCTAATTTCTTATCATGCAATATTTGTGTCAGCAGACCTTCATCTTCACAACGAATATAAGTCTGTGCCATACCGACTCGTAGTCGGCCATGACGCTTAGCAACATCATTAATCAGGTATTCAAGTGGTTGGGGAACGGGTGTCTTAGAAGTTTTCTTAAGGAAATCTTTTATCTGTTCGCCAGTTTGCCCATGATCTAAACCTCTTCGAATCGAACTTTCGCTGAAACGATAAACCGAAGCACCACCACGACTCTCAATGTCTGCAATTGTTCCGATCATGTTTGCAAGTTCCACGGTCAGTGGGCCAGGTGCGATTGCACTGTTATCAGCCTGAATTAAAATGTGATCAACTGGTTTTGGCAATGCGCGCTCTACGCCCAGGTCATCGGACCCATTTAGAAATGCAACTCCAAATTCGGATAGTGCGCCTTGACCAGTAAGTCCCAACCATTCGGCTTCGCGAAGCGTCCATTCAATATATTCGGCATTAAATCTCTGTGGCATCTGCCAAGCAATAATTTCTTGTAAGTTCTTAATTACTGGATCTGATTCAAGATTTTCGGCCAAAATATTTAATGTAACTTTACGCATCGATGAAATACCAGCGCGATCAAGTTCTGGGCCAAGAGGTGCAATGTTTTTCTCGCCAGCTTTGCCCGATAAACCACTTACTCGAGAGGTTTCAAGCCACAGACTCACAAGTGCACTCCATCGCTCTTCAAGTGATCTAGACATCCAGATATCAAAGGAATTTGTAGGCAATATCTGGTCATCAGCGTCAATAACAATAAGACCACCTAGATAAAGAACTTCTGCAACAAAGGCAACACAATTTTCAGCGATTCCAAGGTGGTCAGCGCTCCGTTTTAAATCTCTGATTCCAAGCCCGCCAGAACGCAATGCAATCGGCGGCTCGTCTGACCAATGATGTGCAAGCTCTTCACACCACCGTAGAAAGTTTGAAATGTTTGCAATCGCAGCACGATCTACATCTTTCTGTTTACGCGCAGTGCCAACGAACTTGCTGGCTGTTGGCGAGTATTCCTTGAAGACTTTTCCGCCGCGTAAATGCATTCCAACTTCTCGAGGCAAGACAACTGTTTTTGAATCCATAACAACCAAATAATCGTGCTCTAGCAACCAGCCAATAGATTTTCCAGGACTTTTTATATTTCCCACTTGTCCGCGAGGAGGTCCCCAAGTTAAGCGCTCGAGAACTGCAGCCGAATCATCCGGAAGATCCTTCAGGGCTTTGAAATCTATTTTCTTCAATGAACGAGGTCCAAGGCCAGCTGGTTCGTCGCCAATTAACTGGCCCAAGTTTCCTGGCAATCTAAATTTAGTGCCGTCCTTATAAACAAGGGCTGCGGCCCAGAGTCGCAATAATTCTTCTCCGGCTTCTGGCACGGAAACTGAAAGTAGCTCTGATTTAGAAAATGGTTGATTTAAAGTGCTAGCAGATGTTAAAACTTCTAATTGAAACTTGTTTAGTGATTCAAGGGCGCGCATCAAACTAGGTGTTGAATTTGCGCGAGCAGATAGCGCAGATAAATCGGTTGGCACCGGAGAAAGTAAATCTGGACGCACCTCAAATAGCTGTGCGATTGCTTCATCGCTGCGGGCACGCAATTCATCGGCAAAAGAGTTAACAGACATAAGTGTCCTACTTTACCGAGTTTTAGAAGCTACCTCGACCGAAATCTTCTAGGGGATAAGTAAGTTGAAGCTGCTGCAAATCTTGCAAGAAGCGGTCCGAATAACGCTTTAACCGCCCGCGCTCGCCTGAAGTCATGAATCGGCCAGTTATCGCGGATTGCACGAATTTGTAGCAAGGTATCTGGGTTTATTGCCGCTGGATTTCCGACCGCAGTTAAAAGTGGAAAATCATTGTGACTATCGGAATAAGCATAAGAATTTGCAAGATCGATACCAGTAGTTTCAGCCAATTCTCTAACTGCAACAGCTTTCTGAGTTCCGTGCAATAAAAGTCCATTCATCTTTCCGGTGTAAACCCCATCAATCACTTCAGCCTTAGTTCCAAGTGCGCCCGTAAAACCTAATCGCTTTGCAATCAAAACAGCCATATCTTGTGGAGCCGCAGTAACTAACCAGACCTCTTCGCCATTTGCTAAATGTTGATTCGCAATTTCAATAGTTCCTTGCCAGAGTGCTGGCGATACGAATTCATCATAAATCTCTGAACCAATGGCTTCGATCTCTTTAACACCGTGGCCACCAATAAAATCTGTTGCTGCATTTTGAAATTTCTTTATCTCTTCTGGATTCTCAGCACCCGTTAAGCGATATCTTAGATTTGCCAGAACGAAGGCCGAAATATCACGCTTACTAAAGAAACCTCTCTGATACATACCGCGCCCGAGAAAGAAGATAGTTGACCCGCGAATTATTGTGTTATCGACGTCAAAGAAGGCAACTCGTTTGCCAGGATTCGTCATAACCCAACCTTAGCGTTCAAGTTATGATTGCCTCATGACACGAGCAATTCACGTCCTGAGACATGGAGAGGTTGAGAATCCGGAGAAAATTCTTTATGGACGTCAACCGGGTTGGCGACTTTCAACTCGCGGTCAAGAAATGGCGCAAGTAGTTGCAGACTGGAGTTCCAAATTAGATCTTGGGGCGATACATGCTTCTCCACTTCAAAGAGCACAAGAAACCGCAGCCCCGATAGCAGCTAAACATAAATTACAGATTAAAACTGATGAGAATTTAATTGAAGCTGCAAATATTTTTGAAGGAAAGAAATTTGAATTAGGAAGTGGCGTGCTTAGACATCCATCATCATGGTGGCATCTTCGCAATCCAGCAAAACCTTCATGGGGCGAGCCATACACCGAACAGATTGAACGGATGCTTGCTGCAGTCTTTGCCGCGCGCGATGCCGCAAATGGAAAAGATGCACTTGTTGTTTCGCATCAATTGCCAATTTGGATTCTGCGCTCTGCCGTAGAAGGACGAAGACTTTTGCATGACCCAAGAAAGCGAATCTGCACTCTCGCTTCTGTCACCTCTCTACATTTAGATGACGACGGAATGATTAATGGAGTTTCATACTCCGAACCGGCTAAGCATTTGTTGCCAACGAAATGAAATTAATTTTTGCGCTTGTAACTGTTTTTGCTTTAACTTCTTGTTCTACTGGCGGAACTTCGACCAATAGCGAGAGCGCATATATTTCTGGCGATGGATCTGCAATTGTTTTAAATAAATCAGAGCGAGTTAAAGCCCCTCAAATCTCTGGTGAAACTCTTGACGGTGGTAATTTTATTTCAGAGCGTGGAGTAATCACTGTAGTTAATGTCTGGGCTTCATGGTGCTCACCTTGCAGAGCCGAAGCACCAACCCTCGAAGAATTTGCTAAGAAGAATCCGAACATTCAATTTGTTGGAATTTTGACTAGAGATAACCCAACTTCGGCTCAGAGTTTTGTAGAACGATTTGGGCTTACATATCCAACTATTATTGATGATGCTGTAATTGCTAGTTTCCGAGGATCACTTCCGGCCAATGCAATCCCAACCACAATAGTGATTGATAAAAATGGTCGAGTGGCTGCAAGAATTAGTGGCCAGGTAACAGTTGCCACCATGAGAGATGTGTTAGAAAAAGTTTCAGGAAGTGCAGTAAATGTTTGATTTCTTCGTAGATATTATTTTTGATGGCAATCTATTAATAGCTTCAGCAGTTGCAATTATCGCTGGTCTTATTTCATTTGCCTCACCTTGCGTGCTGCCACTTGTCCCTGGCTATCTGTCTTATGCAGCCGGCATGACAGAAGTAAGAAGCAGAGGACGCGCAGCCCTTGGTTCGATTCTCTTTGTCTTAGGTTTCTCAATTCTCTTTATTTCCTATGGCGCAATATTCGGCTCACTCGGATCAAAGATTTCAAGTAATTCCACTTCAATTACCGTCGTTCTAGGACTGCTTACTATTGCAATGGGAATAATCTTTTTATTCAATCAGAAGTTCTATCGCTCCTTCAAGCCGGTCTGGAAAGTTCGTGCCGGGCTTGCTGGTGCGCCGGTTCTAGGTTTCTTGTTTGGCGTTGGGTGGACGCCATGCATCGGCCCAACACTTGCCGCAGTGCAAACACTTTCATTTCAGGAATCGAGCGCGCTTCGCGGTGCAATCTTAAGTTTTGCTTACTGCTTCGGTCTTGGTTTCCCATTCATACTTGTTGGCATATTTTTTGATAAATCTGAACGACTTAGAAAATTTATTTCTCGACATGGAAATTATCTAACTTTAATCGGCGGCATCTTCTTAATTTTGATCGGAATTTTACAAGTCACAGGTTTATGGGCAGATGCGATGAATTCACTTCGCGGTTATATTTCAGATTTTGCGGTAGTGGTTTAAATGACTACAAGTATTGAACTAGATGCTCGTTCTTCATTTAGGTGGTTGTGGCGGCAACTTACAAGCATGCGCACCGCTCTTATTTTGCTCCTGCTGTTGGGTGTCGCTGCGATACCAGGATCGCTATTTCCGCAGCGAACTCAGAATCCACTTGCAGTAAGTGATTATTTCAAGAGCAATCCTGGGACCGCTAAATTTCTTGATCAGCTGCAAATGTTTGATGTTTACAGCTCGCCCTGGTTTAGCGCTATCTACATTCTGCTCTTTATTTCGTTAATCGGATGCGTTCTACCAAGATCTTTTGAACATCTAAAAGGAATTCGGGCAGAGCCTTCACTCACCCCAAAGAATTTAAATCGTATGGAGTTTCACACCGAAGTTGCCGAGGGCAGCCTCGATAGCGCCGAAGCTTGGTTACGCAAGAACCGTTTCCGAATTAGAAGAGATGAAAACTCAATTTCAGCAGAGAAAGGTTTCATGCGCGAAACCGGAAACTTGCTATTTCACTTATCACTTATTTTGGTTTTAGTCGGAGTTGCCTTGGGATCCTTTTACGGAATGCGCGGCGATGCAATTATCAATGTCGGCGAACGATTCATGAATACTCCAACTTCTTATGATGTGATTTCATACGGAAAATTACAATCGGGTAAAAACCTCACGCCATTTTCGGTGACTGCAACAGATTTCAAAGCAACTTATGATTTAGTAACCGGTTCTCCAAGTGACTACAAACTCTCGGTAAATATCGCGAACCCAGTTGGCACTAAAGAGGAACCTCGAATTGTGAAGGTCAACTCACCACTGACATTTGGAAATACCAAAGTTTATTTGCAGGCAAATGGCTATTCACCACTTGTGACGATTCGAGATAAGACTGGTGAAATTAAATATCAAGGCGCGGTTATTTTCTTGCCGCAAGATGGCAACTTAACTTCTATCGGCGCAATTAAGGTTCCAGATATGCAGCCACAAATCGGCTTCGTTGGATCCTTTGTCCCTACTTATGCCAGAACACCCGAGCGCGGTTCATTCTCTTCTTATCCAGAAGTCTTAGATCCGCGGTTATTAGTTTCTATTTGGACTGGTGATCTTGGATTAGATTCCGGGATTCCACAGTCTGTTTATCGCTTAGACACAAGTGAGATGAAGCGAATCGGATTGAAAACTCTAAAGTTAAATGAGACCCATGATTTTGGTGACGGTTCAATCACATTCGAAGGTTGGACGCCATGGGTCAACCTGCAAATAGTTAAAGACCCGGGCAAGATATACGCATTGCTTGGTTCCATCTTTGCAATTCTTGGTCTGCTGATGTCGCTCTTCACAAGATCTCGGCGCATTTGGATTAAAGATGTTCCAGATAATTCCGGTGTCGAAGTTGCCGGACTTGCAAAGAATGCAGCGCCAGGTCTTGAAACTGAAATTGCATCACTTGTTAAGAAGATGAAAGGATAGGCATGTGAATTCTTCAGATTATGCATATCTATCTAACTACGGCATTTACACGGCGATGGCATTATTCACAGTTGCCTTTATTGCCCATGCAATGGATGTCGCATTTTCGGTTCGCAATCTAGAAGAGAAAACTAAGTTGGATTTCACGCGCACCAAACGCATTGGGGATCTAGGAACGATAATGATCGTTCTCGCTTTTATCGCGCTATTTCTTGCTGTTCTTTTCCGCGGAATTTCGGCAGAGCGAGTTCCTTGGGGCAATATGTATGAATTTTCCATTACCGGTGCTCTCGCATTTACTGGTGCTTATCTTTATGCACTTTGGAAATATAAAATTAAATGGCTCGGTCTTCCGGTATCGATTGCAGTACTCTTAACGCTAGGAACCGCGATTACAATTCTTTATCGTCCAAGCGCACCACTGGTTCCCGCTCTTAAGTCAACCTGGTTAGTTATTCACGTATCTGCCGCAATTATTTCTGGCGGAGTCTTCTTGCTCGCAAATTGCATTGCAGCGACCTATTTGATTCTAGATAGATATGAGAGCAAAGGCGGTCGTCCCGTTTGGGCGCTGAAGCTGCCAGCACTTGAAACTCTTGATCAACTTTCTTATCGACTTGTTGCATTTGTTTTTCCACTTTGGACGTTTTCAGTTATTGCCGGAGCAATCTGGGCCGAAGCAGCTTGGGGACGATATTGGGGATGGGATCCAAAAGAGACCTGGGCATTTATTACTTGGGTTGCCTATGCCGCTTATCTACATGCGCGGGTAACAGTTGGATGGCGTGGTCGAAAAGCTGCTTGGTTATGTTTATTTGCCGGCTCAACGTTCTTATTTAATTATGTATATATAAATATTTGGGGAAGTGGCAAGCACACTTACAGCGGGCTGTAGGTAACTAGCGGACTTTAAAGCTTACGTAAGAAATCTGGATCGTCATCTGGTGGAATGATTTTTCCACGTCCGCCGCGTCCAGGTCCTCGATTGCGCTTAGGTTTTCCAATTAAGAACCAGCAAATTGCACCTATTGATGAAAATAAAAATATGATTAATAGCCAGGCCCATTTAGGTAATTTACGAACTTCTTCTTGTGGGGTTCGAGCGCAGTCAAAGAAAGCATAAAAAGTAAGAGCTAGTAAGGCGATGGTAATCAGAAGGCGCATGGGAAGAGTTTAAACCTTTGTAATCATTAGCGCGAATGTTATCAACAGCGCAGTGAGCAATTGAAGCTCGCCAGCCTTGCCGAGCAGCGGAATCAATCTGGCATCAATGGCTCCGCCAGTTATTCCTTTAATAAGTAGGTAATAGAAAGGTGCAGTCGCCAGAACAATTAGCGCCCAAGGTGTAATCACAGATGCCGCGATCGCCGCACTAAAGGATAGTAACAAGAACAGGATTAAGAGCATCCGGGCTTTAGCATCACCCAATCTAACTGCCAAGGTTTTCTTTCCGACCGCTTCATCTTTTGGGCGATCTCTAAGATTATTTAATCCAAGAATTGTGCACGATAAAGCCCCCATCGGAATTGCCAGAAGTAGTGCTTTCCAAGAAATCTCTTGAGATTGCGCATAGTAAGAACCCATTGTTGCTACCAAACCAAAGAAGATAAAAACTGAAACTTCACCAAATCCTTGGTACCCGTACGGCTTCTTACCTCCGGTGTATTTCCAACCGGCAACTATTGCTAGCGCACCAATCAAAATCAAAAAGGGTGATGTTCGAATTGAAAGAATCAATCCACAAATCGCTGCTAGGAAATAACTAATGATTGCCGCATTCTTCACAGCACCTGCACTCTTCAGACCACTAGCAACAAGGCGAATCGGCCCAACTCGGGCTTCATCTGTTCCTCGGATTCCATCCGAATAATCATTTGAATAGTTCACCGCTATTTGCAGTAATAAACCAACGCCCAATGCAAGAAGCGCATTTACCCAGTTGATCGCTATTCCATCAGAATTAATTAGTGAAGTTCCAATTAAAACTGGAGCAATCGCAGCCGGAAGTGTGCGCGGCCGGGCACCCGCAATCCAAGTATTCATCTTCTTATCTTTGCTTATCTATGAATATTTGGCTGGCTTTGACACGGTCTGGTTTACCGATTCCAATTTCAGGAATCTGCTGCATAACTAAGAATTCTTTTGGAACAAATTGCTTTCCTAAATTAGTTTTCAAAAGTTCTGCAATCCGATCGTGATCAATTTCGATATTTGAAATTAAGCAGATTTTCTGACCCCACTCTGCATCTGGGATTGCTGTAGCGAGAAAACTTATGTTGGGAAAGCCAGCAGATAATTCATTTTCAATTGCAGCCAGCGATACATTTTCTCCGCCGCTAATAACAACATCATCGATTCGACCTATAACTTCAATATCATCGCCCTTAATTTTTCCAAGATCGCTAGTAACAAACCAGCCATCTTTAAAGTTCAGATCCCAGAGGTTCTGATTATCTTCATAACCGCTAGCAAGTATCGGGCCTTTAATCATTAGCCGACCAGATTCATCTACTCTGACCGAGACACCAGTTAGTGCTTTTTTGTTATATACACAACCGCCAGAAGTTTCAGTCATTCCATATGTAGTAATTACAGATATTCCAGCTTTTGATGCTGCTTCTAAAAGAACTTTACTTGCCGGGCTTCCACCAACTAACACCGACTTACAATTCTGTAAGTGTTCTAATAATTTGCGTTCACCAAAAAGTGCACGATGTAATTGGGTCGGAACAATTGCTGTGTAATCAGCCTTTTCATCTGTGCCTACAACAGTGCTGCCAAGCTTTATCGCTCTGGCCAACACATTTAAACCGGCAATGTGGTTTGTCGGCAGAAGTAGCGACCACACTTCACCAGGGTTCGCGTCAATCCGAGCATTTGATAAATCGGCTGATGCTGAAATTGCATTCATAGAAAGCCGGACTCGTTTATTAATTCCTGATGATCCAGTTGTGTTTACGATGACTTGGGCTGATTCGCCTTGCTGCATTGCCGCCGAAAGGGCAAGGGCCAGCGCTGGTGTCTCCCATGGGAGCCCAATATCAATTACCGAAGTTTTCATGACCCGCGTAGGCTATCTATATATTTTGTAGGAGGAAATGTGAGCAAACCCTTTAAGCGCGAGCCGGGCAGTCGGACCATTCCAAAATGGATTAATGGAACTGGTGGCGAGGCTTTTTCAGACATTGTCTATGAAGTGGCCGAAGGTATTGCGAAAATTACAATCAATCGCCCAGAAGTGCGCAACGCATTTCGTCCGCAAACACTATTTGAGTTACAAGAAGCTTTCTCATTGGCACGCGATGATGATTCTGTCGGAGTCATTATTTTCACCGGTGCTGGCACCGAAGCGTTCTGTTCGGGCGGCGATATAAATGTTCGTGGTGATGATGGCTACCTAGGAAATGATCCACTTGCGAAAAAAGGAATTGGTAGATTAAATGTTTTAGATTTGCAGATTCAAATTCGCAGATTGCCAAAACCAGTTGTTGCAATGGTTGCAGGTTGGGCTGTTGGTGGGGGACATGTTCTACATGTTGTCTGTGATTTAACAATTGCTGCTGATAATGCAAAGTTTGGTCAGACTGGTCCGATGGTTGGATCTTTTGATGGCGGCTATGGCGCAGGTTTACTAGCAGCACATATTGGCCAGAAGAAAGCACGTGAAATTTGGTTCTTATGTCGTCAATATGATTCAACCGAAGCACTTGAAATGGGCTTGGTAAATACCGTAGTTCCAGTCGCTGAACTCGAAGCTGAAACAGTTTCTTGGTGTCGTGAAATGTTAAGACATTCACCAATGGCACTGCGATTATTAAAAGCGGGATTAAATGCAGCAGATGATGGACTTGCTGGCGTGCAACAACTTGCTGGCGATGCAACGCTTCTGTTCTATATGACCGAAGAAGGCCAAGAAGGCCGCGATGCATTTAAAGAGAACCGCGAACCAAATTTCAATAAATTTCCTAAGCGTCCGTAGTTAAAAATGTGGCACCTAGATAAGGTCTTCAACGATCTAACTATTGTTGCCATTCCGACTCGCACAAATTTTCGCGGCGTAACTATTCGTGAAGCAGCGCTTTTTCATGGGCCAGCTGGTTGGTCTGAATTCTCGCCATTCGCTGAATACTCTGATGAGCAATCTGAACCTTGGTTAAACGCTGCACTTGAAGGCGCCTATATTCCTTGGCCAAAGCTAGAGAGAAATTCAATCGGCATAAATGCGACGCTTCCTAAAGTAGAAATTGATCGAGTCCCCGAAATCTTGAATAGGTTTCAGGGAGCAAAAACCGTAAAGATAAAGATTGACAGCTTTGAGAGCGACAACGAATTAGTTGAAGCGGCACTCGACTTTAATCCAGATTTTAAAGTTCGATTAGATGTAAATGGTGGTTGGGATCTTGAAACGGCTCTTCTAAATCTCTATAACTTCTACCTTCGGTTTGGCAAAGTGTTTGAATACATTGAACAGCCGTGCTTAAGAATTGAAGATTTAAAAGCGTTAAAAAAAGAGATTCCCATGAAGATTGCAATTGATGAATCAATTCGCCAGTCGCTCTCAAGTGATTTCTCAGATGTTAAAGAATTTGCAGATATCGCAATCATTAAGTGGGCACCCTCTGGCGGTATCAAGAATGCTAATAAGTTGATTGAAAAGATAGGTCTGCCAGCGGTAATTTCTAGCGCCTTAGATACCGGAATCGGAATTTCGCATGGGCTTGCCCTTGCTGCAAGCCAGAGCAATCTAAATTTTGATTGTGGTCTAGCAACAACCTCACTACTTGAAAGCGATGTTGTAATACCACCACTTGAAATAACTGCTGGCACTATCTCGGTTAATCGAACTTCACCTGACGAGAAATTAGTGGCTAAATACCTAGCACCTGCCGACCGTAGACTTTGGTGGCAGAATCGGATTGAAAGAATTTGGGAATCCGGATTTGGCGAAAGGTGGCAAAGTGAGCAGCTCAACTGATCTAGCCCGCCAAACCATCCGAAAGTTAATCGAGTCTGGTGTTAGTGATTTCGTGCTTTCTCCGGGATCAAGAAATGCACCACTTTCAATTGCGCTCCACGAAGCCAAGTCACTTGGGATTATTGAATTACATATTAAATTAGATGAACGCGGTGCTGCTTTTTATGCACTTGGAATTACTAAAGCAACCGATAGGCATGTCGCCGTTATCTGCACAAGCGGTACTGCTGCTGCCAACTTTCATCCTGCACTTCTCGAAGCCTGGCACGCAACAAATAAACTGATCGCAATTACTGCAGATCGGCCTGAACGTTTGCGTAAAACTGGGGCAAATCAGACAACAGATCAAGTTGGCATGTTCCCAAATATTCCAGTATTTGATTTAGTTCCTGGCGTTAACTTCGAATTAGGAAATGGCCCAACCCATTTAAATATTCAATTTGACGAGCCGCTACTTTCAACTGATTCAAATAATTGGTTAAGTGGATTGCACGTAAATCCGCTGATTAAAACCCAAGAAAGTGCAAAATCTCTATCGGTTACCGGAAATGGTTTGATTGTTATTGGCCATGATCGGGGAACACTTGCCGCCCATGAAATAGCGAAGTTCATCGAGAGCTCTGGGCTGCCAGTGATTTCAGAGGACCCACTTACATTTTCAAATTCGATTAGTCATGCAAGTGCATTTTTAGGTGACGAGGCTATTCGAAATTATTTGAAACCAGATTTTGCAATTGTGATTGGCCGAACCACGCTATCTCGAAGTATCAACAACTTTCTGAATCTGGCTGAAAAAACTTATGTAATTGATCCAAGAATTTCAACTATTGATACAAAGCGAACCGCCTCGCAGGTATTTTTTGCACTGCCAAAGCTTGAGGTTTCAACGCTAAACCAGACCTGGATTTCGGATTGGAATGAAATCTCAAAGTTAGCTTCGAAAGTTATTGAAGAGGATCAAAGTTGGAGCGAACAGAACGCACTGCGGACAATCGCTGCAGGTGTGCCAGATGGCTCTGCTCTTTTTGTTGGTTCCTCTCGCCCAATTAGAGATATCGAAGCTTTTGCAAAACCTCGTGCTGGGATTGAAGTCTTTGCAAATCGAGGACTAGCAGGAATCGACGGCAACTTATCAACGATTTTTGGTATATCTAATTGCTTTGAGCGCACCTATGCAGTCATTGGTGATTTAACTTTTTTACATGATCTGACTGCTCTACTTGCACCACCAACAAACAACCTAACTGTCTTTATTATTGATAACAATGGTGGCGGGATTTTCTCAACTTTGCCGCAATCGGGCGTTTCTGGATTTGAAGAAATCTTTGCTGCTCCACAGAATCAAGATCTTGCCAAAATTATTTCGAGCTTTAGCGTCAATGTAACCAAGGTAAAGACCAGCTCAGATTTGAATCTAACTTTTGCTCAGAATAAGCCAGGATTGATTTTTGTTATTGTGGAAGTTCCAGACCGGGAATCAATGGCAACAAATTTAGCGAAGAGCTATTCCCGTATTTCAAGTGCGGTTCGCATCGGACTTAATTTAGCCTGACTCTCGGCTAATTCATCTTCCGGAATAGAACCAGCAACAATTCCGCAACCACTAAATATTCTCATAGATTTTTGATCATCCGAAAGTTCGCCAGTCCGAAGTGCAATCCCAATTTCACCATCACCTCGGGCATCAATCCAACCTACGGGACCGGCATACCGACCGCGATTCATTTCTTCTAATTCATTTATCACAGCGCTTGCGGCCTCAGTCGGGGTTCCACAAACAGCAGCCGATGGATGAAGTGAAGCAATTAATGCAAAGATGTCGATAGGAGTTGTTGCATCGTTAACTACCCCAGTTACATCTGTAGCCAAGTGCATAACATTCGCTAGGTGTAGAACAAATGGAGATTCTGGAACATTTGTTGATGAACAGTAAGGGGATAAGGCTTCAGCCACTGATCGAACTGCATATTCGTGCTCCTCTAAATCTTTAGAGGATTTAGCAAGTGATGCTGCTAGTCCTAAATCTTTTGCTTCATCACCAGATTTACGAATAGTTCCTGCCAGAATTCTTGAGGTCACAAGTGACTTATTTAAGCGAACCAAAAGTTCAGGTGTAGCACCAATCAAATTAGCCACCATAAAGACCCAAGTTGATGGGTAATTTGTGCTCAAATAAGTAATCAAGTTTCGCTTTGAAATAACTTCAGTATTTCTAGCAATGAGATCCCGCGCTAAAACGACCTTTTCGAGATCACCATTTTTAATTTTGGCGACTGCCTTTGCAACGCTGTTTTTCCATGCTGGATCAGAGAGCGCACCGGTTTCAAAGGTGAGTTCGCCAATAGATTTTGCACCCTTAAAGTCAAAAATTGCTGGCGAGCTACTGTCGCCGATCCAGGTAATCCAGGACTTATCTCCCCGTTTTCCAATAATTATTTCCGGGATAATTAACTTAGATTCTTCAGCCGAATCAAAAGAGAAAGATGAAAAAAGAATTGGACCTGTTCCGCTGCCATGAACACTGTTTTGAATCTTTAAAGTTGCAAGTTGTTCATGCCACCACTTTCGAGCATCTGCAAAACGATTCTTTCCTTTTACACTGGTGCTTTTCCATTCACCAAACCCGATTAAACCATCGCCACCGCGAATCCATGAAGTAGTCAGATCTAATTCGGTAGCTGCTAATTCGAGCGCTGGATGCTCGCCAAGAAGTTCAGTAGTTATATTTATGGGCACGATTAATCAATAACTTTGTTATGAACGCTTTGCAACATATTTCCAGACTGCAGGAAGCGCAGTGCTGGCAATAGCAATCTTTATGATTTCACCAAATATAAATGGAGTTAAACCTTTTTCAAAAGTCCAGAGCCAACTTTGGCCGGTGTATAGATTTAGCCAGAGCAGACCAATAGCAAAAATAACTAAATTTCCAATAATCATTGTTGGGATTACCGTTTTGATCTTCTGATCCCATTTGCGTCCAGCCAAAGCACCAAGAACTACTGATGAAATCAACATTCCAACAAGGTAACCGCCAGTTGGCCCAACAATTCGCTCGATTCCGCTAGTTCCAGAAGAGAAAATTGGTGCACCAGCCATGCCCATTAACAAATAAAAAGCAATGGTGCTAAATCCAAGTCCAGCGCCGTATGCAGTTCCGAGTAATAAAACTCCAAGTGTTTGACCGGTAAATGGAACCGGAGATCCAGGAATTGGAAAAGCAATTTGAGCCATCACAGCGAGGAAAACGGTTCCGGTAAGGATCAAAGAAATTTGCGATGCCACAGTTGAGCGAGTGATAAACACAGATTTAAGGGTGCTTACTTGTGAAACCTGAACCATTTGGCCAACCTCATTTCCTTTTAATTTGTGGTCGGAGCCTACTACCACGAGAATATACGCGTGAGTAGAGCTGATTTAGGTAAGGAACCCGAAGAGGTTTCGGCGATGTTCGATGGCGTTGCCCGTCGATACGACTTACTAAATGACCTGTTAAGCCTGGGGCGAACCAAAGCGTGGCGCAAAGTTGCCACATCAATTATCGCGCCAAAACCAGGAATGCGAATTTTAGATATCGCGGCCGGAACCGGATCTTCAAGTCGACCACTTGCTGATGCCGGAGCAGAAGTTATCCCATTAGATTTTTCAAAAGGAATGTTAGAGGCAGGGCGTAAGCGTCATCCAGATTTAGCATTCACGCAAGGAGATGCGCTCGCACTTTCATTTAAAGAAAATGAATTTGATGTAACAACAATCTCTTTTGGATTACGAAATACATCTGACACGAGTAAGGCACTGAAAGAATCTTTTCGGGTTTTAAAACCCGGTGGACGAATGGTCGTTGTTGAATTCTCACAACCAACAAATCGAATCTTTAGAACTATCTATCTTCGCTATTTGATGCGCGCACTTCCGACGGTCGCAAAAAAAGTGTCATCTAATCCTGATGCATATGTTTACTTGGCCGAATCTATTTTGGCCTGGCCCAATCAAATTGGCCTCGCAGAATTGATGAAGGCGGCCGGTTTTGGAAATGTCCAATGGAAGAACTTAACCTTCGGCATTGTCGCTATTCATACGGGAGTAAAACCGTGATTGATGCCACAAGTCTGACAACCCATGCCGATTCACATTTACAAATTGTGACCTATAACGCCTAAACCCGTAGACTCCCGCTGTGAATCCATACGTACCGATCCTGGTAATTGGCGCAATTGGCTTCGGCTTCGCAATTTTCTCAATTGTTGCAGCTGCAGTTACTGGTCCAAAACGTTACAACCGGGCAAAAGTTGAGGCATATGAGTGCGGTATTCAACCCTCACCACAAGCCGCCGGCGGTGGACGTTTCCCAGTCAAGTATTTCTTAACTGCAATGTTATTTATTATTTTTGATATTGAAATTGTTTTCCTTTATCCATGGGCAGTAACTTTTGATCAGTTAGGCCTATTTGGTTTAGTTGAAATGGCTATCTTTATCGCAACAGTTTTTGTTGCGTATACCTATGTTTGGCGCCGCGGCGGATTGGAATGGGATTAATTCCATGGGTCTAGAAGAGAAATTACCAGCAGGCTTTGCCTTAACCTCAGTTGAAAAACTTGCCGGGTATATGCGTAAGAATTCGCTCTGGCCGGCAACGTTTGGTCTTGCTTGTTGTGCAATTGAAATGATGGCATTTGGTGGCGGTCGATACGATGCAGCGCGTTTTGGAATGGAAGTTTTCCGAGCATCACCTCGCCAAGCAGATTTAATGATTGTTGCGGGTCGAGTCTCAAATAAAATGGCGCCAGTTCTTCGCCAAATTTATGATCAAATGGCTGCACCTAAATGGGTTATTGCAATGGGCGCATGTGCATCTTCTGGTGGAATGTTTAACAATTACGCAATTGTGCAAGGTGTTGACCACGTAGTTCCGGTAGATATTTATTTACCAGGTTGCCCACCTCGCCCAGAAATGTTGATGGATGCAATTTTGAAATTGCACGAACATATCGGCAGCGAAAAACTTGGTGTAAACCGTGAGCAGATAATTAGAGAAGTTGAAGCAGCAGCGCTTGCTGCAAAACCAACTCACCAGCTAAAAGGCCTGCTTGCATGAGCGAAAACGTAGGAATGTTTGGCGCCAGCGGTTCTGGAGATACCTCAGGATTTGGTGGGCTAGTTCGTAGCGCTGCAAGCTTTGGTTCAAGCGAGCGGCCATATGGCAGTTATTTTGATGAAGTTACCGATGAATTGGAACGTGCATATCCAGAGTTCAGCGATGCAATTGAAAAAGTAATTGTCGATCGCGGCGAACTCACTCTCCATGTTAAGCGCGAAAAACTATTTGAAACTGCTATGAAATTACGTGATACCGAATCGCTACGATTTGAAGTATGCCTCGGAGTTAACGGTGTTCACTATCCTGAAGATAAAGATCGCGAACTGCATGCGGTTTATCCATTACTTTCAATGACACATAATCGTCGGATTAGATTAGAAGTTAGTGTTCCTGATTCTGACCCACATCTTCCTTCACTGGTCGAAGTTTGGGCCGGAAACAATTGGCACGAACGCGAAACTTGGGACATGTTTGGAATTATCTTTGATGGCCATCCAGGTTTAACTCGCATCTTGATGCCAGATGATTGGCCAGGACATCCGCAACGCAAAGATTATCCACTCGGTGGAATTCCAATTGAATATAAAGGTGCAACTGTTCCTGCGCCATCTGAACGTAGGTCTTACCGATGACACTTCACGACGCATACGCATCTGCAACCGAAACAACTGAAGGTCGCGTTTATTCAGTGACCGGTGGCGATTGGGATTCACTTGTAACCGAGATTGGTCAAACTAAAGAAGAACGCGTTGTTGTAAACATGGGCCCACAGCATCCATCAACTCACGGCGTGCTTCGTTTAATTCTCGAACTTGAAGGCGAAACAATTACTGAAGCTCGTGCTGGCATTGGTTATTTACATACCGGCATTGAGAAGAATACGGAATATCGCACCTGGACCCAGGGCGTCACATTTGTGACCCGCATGGATTATTTGGCACCAATTTTCAATGAAACTGCATATTGCTTAGGAGTAGAAAAACTTCTAGGAATCACAAACGATATTCCAGAGCGTGCAAGCCAAATTCGCGTTCTAATGATGGAGCTAAATCGCATCTCATCTCACATGGTTGCGCTGGGCACCGGAGCGCTTGAACTTGGTGCACTTTCACCAATGATCTTTGCCTTCCGCGAGCGTGAGAAAGTGTTAGATGTTTTCGAAATGGTTTCAGGCCTTCGTATGAACATGGCATATGTTCGCCCTGGCGGGGTTGCGCAAGATTTACCAAAGGGCGCAGTAGCAAAGATTCGCGAAACCGTAAAAGAGTTACGTCATAACTTCAAAGACAATGAGAAGTTATTGGTTGGAAACACAATTTGGATGATGCGAACAAAAGGCATCGGATATTTAGATCTAGCTGGTTGCACAACTCTTGGTATTACCGGTCCAGTTCTTCGCTCTGCTGGAATGCCATGGGACCTTCGCAAGACAGATCCTTACTGCGGTTATGAAGATTATGACTTCGATGTAATCACAACAGACACCTGCGATGTTTATGGTCGATTCTTAATTCGTATGCAAGAACTTGAACAATCACTTCGTATCATTGAACAAGCTTGCGACAAGTTAGATAAATCTGAAGGTCAACCAGTAATGGTTGCGGATAAGAAGATTGCTTGGCCATCACAGCTTTCAGTTGGAAGCGATGGAATGGGTAACTCGCTCGAACATATCCGCGAAATCATGGGAACTTCTATGGAATCACTTATTCACCACTTCAAATTAGTGACCGAAGGTTTCCGAGTTCCAGCTGGCCAGGTTTATGCAGCAGTTGAATCACCACGTGGTGAGACCGGTGTTCACTTGGTTTCTGATGGTGGCACTAGACCATATCGAGTGCACTTCCGCGAACCTTCTTTCAACAATCTTCAAGCAACATCTGCAATGGCCGAAGGCGGAATGATTGCCGATGTTATTGGCGCAGTCGCATCAATTGATCCAGTTATGGGAGGGGTTGATCGCTAATGGAATTCACTTCTGATCAATTAAAAATTATGGATTCAATAATTGCCCGATACCCAAGGTCTCGTTCTGCAGTGATGCCATTGCTTCACTATGTGCAGGCACTTGATGGTTACGTAACACCACGTGGTGTCGAAAAGATTGCAGAACTACTTGATATTTCCACCGCTGAAGTAACGGCAGTTTCCTCGTTCTATACCCAATATCGAACTGAACCTGCAGGCGAATATCACGTGGGCGTATGCATCAACACTTTGTGCGCCGTAATGGGTGGCGATGAAATTTATAAATCACTTGAAGATCACCTTGGTATTAAGAACCACGAAACCACTGCAGATGGCAAAGTTTCAATTGAAAGAATTGAATGCAACGCTGCATGCGATTACGCACCAGTTGTAATGGTCAATTGGGAATTTTATGACAATCAAACTCCGCAGAGCGTTAAAGATTTAGTTGATAGTGCACGTGCCGGAAATCCAACAGCTCCAACACGTGGACCTAAGACACTTCGCACTTGGAAGCAAAATTCAGAAGTGCTTGCTGGCTTAAATGATGGACTTGCAAATGAAGGTTTAGCAGCAGGCGAAGCAACTCTGCTTGGATTACGAATTGCTAAAGGTGGAAAATAAATGAGCAAATTAACTCCAGTCCTTTCAGCACACTGGGACGAGAAAGATTCATTCACTATTGAAGGCTATAAACGCAATGGTGGATATAACGCAGTAGCAAAAGCTTTGGCCATGGAACCTGATGCGGTAATTGCGATGATTAAAGATTCTGGATTGCGCGGTCGCGGTGGTGCGGGATTCCCAACTGGCAGCAAGTGGGGATTTATTCCGCAGGGCGATAACAAAGAACATTACTTAGTTGTTAACGCAGATGAATCAGAACCAGGAACTTGCAAAGACATGCCACTTCTTCTTGCAAATCCACATGTATTGGTTGAAGGAATAATTATTGGTTCATATGCGATCCGGGCAAATCACGCGTTTATCTATCTTCGCGGTGAAGTTGTCCATGTTTATCGTCGCGTGCAACAGGCGATTGAAGATGCTTATAAAGCAGGATTACTGGGCAAGAACATTGGCGGAAATGGTTTTGATCTAGAACTTACTTTGCATGCCGGTGCCGGTGCTTATATTTGCGGAGAAGAAACTGCACTGCTTGATTCACTTGAAGGCTTCCGTGGTCAACCAAGATTGCGTCCACCATTCCCAGCTATTGCCGGACTTTATGCAAAACCGACAGTCGTTAATAACGTTGAATCAATTGCATCTGTTCCTGCAATTATCAACAATGGCGTCGAATGGTTCCAAGGTATGGGAACCGAGAAGAGCAAAGGCTTTACGCTTTACTCACTTTCAGGCCATGTAAATAATCCTGGTCAATTTGAAGCACCGCTTGGAATCACACTTCGCGAATTACTAGAACTCGCTGGTGGTGTTCGCACTGGTCACAAACTTAAATTCTGGACCCCAGGTGGTTCTTCTACTCCAATGTTTACGGACGAGCACTTAGATATTCCACTTGATTACGAAGGCGTATCAGCTGCCGGTTCAATGCTAGGAACTAAAGCACTTCAAATTTTTGATGAAACAACTTGCGTGGTTCGTGCAACTTTACGTTGGTGCGAATTTTACAAACACGAATCTTGCGGAAAGTGCACGCCATGTCGCGAGGGAACTTGGTGGCTTGTTCAGATGCTCCAAGATCTTGAAGATGGCAAGGGAACTGAAGCAGATTTAGCCAAACTTCTTGATCTCTGCGACAACATCGCTGGTCGTTCATTCTGTGCTCTTGCCGATGGCGCAGTTGCACCAATCATCTCGTCACTTAAGTATTTCCGTGATGAATATTTGGCCCACCAACGCAATGGTGGCTGCCCATTTGATCCAGTGGCTTCAACGCTATTCAAAACGGTAGGTGCATAAATGACTCCCGAGCAAGCACTACTCGAAAGCCAAACAGCTGTTGAAATGATTACAGTTGTAATTGATGGCTTTGAAGTGACCGTTCCAAAGGGAACATTAGTGATTCGCGCAGCTGAAAAATTAGGAATTCAGATTCCACGTTTCTGCGATCACCCACTTCTTGAACCAGCAGGAGCTTGTCGTCAGTGTTTAGTTGATATTGAAATTAACGGTCGTGCATTTCCTAAGCCACAGGCTTCGTGCACAATCCCAGTTGAAAACAACATGATTGTTAAGACTCAACTGACTTCTCCAGTTGCTGAAAAAGCTCAAGCCGGAATCATGGAATTTTTATTGATTAACCATCCACTTGATTGCCCAGTCTGCGATAAAGGTGGCGAATGCCCGCTGCAAAATCAGGCAATGAGCAATGGTCGCCCAGAATCTCGATTCGAAGGCGTGAAGCGAACATTTGAAAAGCCAGTAGCAATCTCTTCTCAAGTATTACTTGATCGCGAACGTTGTGTGCTTTGTGCTCGTTGCACCCGCTTCTCGGAACAAATTGCGGGCGATCCATTCATTACTTTGAATGAACGCGGCGCGCTACAACAAGTCGGAATTTACGAAGAAGATCCATTTGAGTCTTATTACTCTGGAAACACAGTTCAAATCTGTCCAGTAGGTGCACTAACCGGAACTTCATATCGTTTCCGCGCCCGCCCATTTGATTTAGTTTCAGTCGATTCTGCTTGCGAGCATTGTGCATCTGGTTGTGCAATGCGCACAGATATCCGTCGTGGCAAAACTTTACGTCGTCTTGCCGGAGATGATGCTTCAGTAAATGAAGAATGGAATTGCGACAAAGGCCGTTGGGCATTTAAGTATTTAACAAGTAGAGAACGCGTAACTTCGCCAATGATTCGCGGCGAAGATGGCGAACTTCATGAAGCTTCTTGGCCAGAAGCAATTGCATTTGCAGCAAATGGTTTGAAGGGTAAGCGCGCTGGCGTATTAGTTGGTGGCCGCGCTACTGTCGAAGATGCTTACGGTTACAGCAAATTCGCAAGAGTCGCACTTGGAACAAACGATATTGATTTCCGCTCCCGTCCATATTCTGAAGAAGAAACATCTTTCTTAAGCAGCACCGCACTTGGTCTTAAGACAACCTATAAAGATATTGATAAGGCCGACCAAGTTATATTGCTTGGCTTTGAACCAGAAGAAGAATCACCAATTGTGTTCCTACGTATTTATAAGCAGTTCAGAAAGCGTGCACTAAAGGTTGTAAGTGATGCTTCTGTCGCTAGTCGCGGATCTGTGAAGTTAAATGCTGAACTCGTATCTGACATCAAATCTATTTCTGGCCTCACTTCAAAGAGCGTTATTTTGGTTGGCGAACGTTTATCTGAAAAAACTGGCGCACTTTCAAGCGCCGTAGATTTAGCAGAGAAATCAGGCGCGAAGCTAGCTTGGATTCCACGCCGTGCCGGCGAACGTGGTGCACTTGCAGCAGGCGCAATCGCAACACTTCTTCCAGGTGGCCGACCAGTTTCTGAAGCCAGTGCTCGGGTAGATGTTGCAGCTGCATGGTCTGTTGATTCACTTCCTTCCAATCCTGGTCGTTCAACTTCTGAAATTCTGCACGCACTTGTTGTTAATAATTTAGATGCTGTTGTCATTGGCGGCGTTGATCCACTAGATATTTCAAGTAATGCACTTTCACAATTGTTAAATTCTTTCGTGGTTTCACTCGAGATTTCACATAGCGCTGTAACAGCAGTTGCAGATGTTGTTCTTCCGGTAGCGGCCGTCATCGAAAAGAGCGGGTCATTCCAAGATTGGCAAGGCAGCACAAGAAAATTTGATAAAGCAGTTGCCGATTCACTTTCAAGAAGCGATGTCCGAATTCTTTCGATGATTGCTGATGAAATGGGAACTCCTATCAATCTTCCAACTGTGGCAGCAACAGCTCGTGAAATTTCAGCGCTCGGTAATTGGGACGGTAAAGCTCTAGCTTTCGAGAAAACTTCTGAAGTGAAGCAAGTTGTTTCAGAGGGCAAGTTGCAGTTAACTTCTTGGCGATTGCTTTTGGATCTTGGAACTTTGCAAGAAGGCGAAGCAAATCTAGCCGGAACTGCGCGCAAAGCCAGTGCCCGAATTTCAAAGACCAGAGCGCAAAAACTTGGGGTCAATGAAGGTGAACTTATTTCGATTTCTTCTGATTTGGGATCACTAAAACTTCCAGTTGAAATTAGTGAAATGTCGGATGATGCAATTTGGGTGCCACGTAATTCAATTGATTCTCAAGTGATTGCAAATCTTGGTTTCGTAAATGGAGAAGTAACGGTGGCAAAAGCATGACTAATGCTCAAATAATTGCAACCGATCCAGGTTGGATAACTCTTGTAAAAGGGCTACTTATATTTGTGGTCTGCGTATTGGCAACTCTTATGTCAGTTTGGGGAGAGCGCCGCATTGTTGCTCGAATGCAACAACGTCTAGGACCTAACCGTGTTGGACCATTTGGTTTGATTCAAGCACTGGCAGATGGCGTAAAGCTTGCCCTCAAGGAAGATTTAATTCCTAAAGCGGCAGATCGAATCGTCTTTGTTATCGCACCAATCATTAGCGCAACAACTTGCTTTATGGCATTTGCAGTAATTCCGCTATCTGGAAAAGTAAATCTATTTGGCCACGACACCGTAATGCAGATGACCGATATTCCAGTCGGAGTTTTATATGTCTTTGCGATTGCTTCTGTCGGCGTTTACGGAATTGTTCTAGCTGGTTGGTCATCTGGTTCTACTTATCCGCTTCTTGGCGGTCTGCGTTCTAGCGCCCAGGTTATTTCTTATGAAGTCGCGATGGGCCTATCGCTTGTAGCAGTGTTTATCTATGCCGGTTCAATGTCTACTGCAGAAATAGTTTCAGCACAAAATCAATGGTGGTTCTGTGTAACGCTATTTCCTTCATTTGTTATCTATGCAATTTCTATGGTTGGTGAAACAAACCGTGCGCCATTTGATCTAGCTGAAGCTGAAGGCGAACTTGTTGGCGGATTCCATACCGAGTATTCATCACTTAAATTTGCGCTCTTTTTCTTAGCCGAATATGTAAATATCGTTGCAGTTTCAGCGCTTGCAACAACTCTATTCCTTGGCGGATATCGCGCACTTCCTGGTCTTGGCTTTACTGAAAGCTGGCTTGGTGGTTGGTTTACTGTTATTTGGTTCTTAACAAAAGTAGTCTTCTTCTTCTTCATCTTTGTCTGGCTACGTGGAACTCTTCCAAGACTTCGCTACGACCAATTTATGAAATTTGGCTGGAAAGTCTTGATTCCATTTTCACTAGTTTGGATTTTGGTCGTTTCAACTCTGCGAGTTCTATCGCAGCAAGGTGCACCTCGTTCAGTATTAATTGGTTTCAGCTTCGGAATGGTTTTACTTGTTCTAGCTGGTTCTAGCCTCTTCGAATCTTCAAAGAAGCGACGAGCCCGCGAAGATGCATTGGGTGAAGTTGTTTCTCCAAGTTTTCCAGTTCCTGCAATTCCAGGAAACAACCTAAGAATAGAACGGAGCAACTAAATGGATAATCCATTAACTCCGCGTTCAAATGATCTCGGTTTAACTGCAGCAGCAAAGGCAAATACCCCAATAGAAAGCCAAGAAGCAAAGACCTTCTTCAAGCAGTTACAAGGATTCTGGGTAACTTTCAAAACTATGTTTAAGAAACCCAATACCGTTCAATATCCTGAAGAAAGAGAAGCAACTGCAGAACGTTTTCACGGGCGCCATCAATTAAATCGATATGACGATGGTCTTGAAAAATGTATTGGTTGCGAACTCTGTGCTTGGGCCTGCCCAGCAGATGCGATTCTTGTCGAAGGTGAAACCAATACCGACGAAGAGAGATATTCTCCTGGAGAGCGTTACGGAAAGGTTTACCAGATAAATTATCTGCGTTGCGTTTTCTGCGGCCTATGTATCGAAGCTTGCCCTACTCGTGCGCTTACTATGACAAATGAATACGAACTTGCAGACGAATCTCGCGCTAAATTAATTTTTGAGAAAGAAGATTTACTTGCGCCATTAAAGTCTGGAATGTTGCAACCACCTCACCCAATGGTTCCGGGAACAACTCACATTGATTATTACCGCGGTGATATCAAGGGTGGATCTAATGGATAGCCTCGCACTTGAAGTCGGAAGAACTCTTGCCCCAGAGGCAACTCTGTTCTGGATTCTTGCACCGCTTGCAGTAGTCGCTGCCCTTGGAATGTTGTTTGTAAAGAAAGCAGTTCACTCTGCGCTGCTCTTGGCTTGGGTCATGGTTACCTTGGCTATTTTCTACATCGCTCAGGATGCACTTTTCCTTGGAATTGTTCAGATTATTGTTTACACCGGCGCGGTAATGATGTTGTTCCTCTTTATTCTTATGTTGGTTGGTGTTGATTCATCAGACTCGTTAGTCGAAAATATTCGTGGCCAACGGCCATTAGCAATTGCCGCAGCTGTCGGATTAAGTGGATTACTTATTTCATTGATCGGACGAGCGAATCTCGGTGTCGAAGCAATTGGGCTAAGAGATGCAAATTCAGAGGGAAATGTTCAAGGTATTGCACGTGAGCTGTTTACTAATTATGTGTGGGCCTTTGAAGTAGTTTCTGCGCTGTTGATTACTGCAGCCGTTGGCGCAATGGTTCTCGCACACAGCAACCCAGCTAAATCCCGTACCGCACAACGTGACCAATCGATTGCTAGATTCCGTGGAGCATCAATTGCAACTGCTGCCGGGCTTCCAGGTTCAGGTGTTTATGCGCTTCATAATGCGGTCGATGTTCCTGCGCTGTTGCCAGATGGTTCACCAGCTCCTTCATCAATTTCTGCAACCCTCGAAGCCAGAGGCGACATGTTGTCTTCAAAACCATTTGAACTTGAAGTTAAGAAAGAAGAGGAAGATTAATTGGATATCTCAAATTACATTTATCTTTCTGCCATCCTCTTTACAATCGGCGCAATTGGAGTAGTTGTCCGCAGAAATGCGATCGTAGTGTTCATGTGTATCGAATTAATGTTGAATGCCGCGAACTTAGCCTTTGTAACTTTCTCCAGAATTCACGGAAATCTTGCTGGTCAAGTTGTCTCATTCTTCACGATGGTTGTTGCAGCTTGTGAAGTTGTAGTTGGTCTCGCGATTATCGTAACGATTTATCGCTCCCGTCGATCAGCATCTGTTGATGATGCTAGTTTGTTGAAGCGCTAATGACTATAAGCACAAATTTGGTTTATCTAATTGCCCTTCCACTATTTAGCTCTGCCTTGCTACTTCTACTTGGCCGCAAAGCCGATAAGTGGGGACATATCTTTGCAACGCTAGTCTCAGCTTCGGTCTTTCTAATTGGTGTAACTGAATTTTTTGCAATGCAAGGCCGCGAAGGAGAGGCTCGCGCTGCTACCCAGAAACTTTTCGAATGGATTTCAGTTGGTTCATTCCAGGTTGATGCCGCTCTGCTCCTAGATCAGCTTTCTATCTGTTTTGTGCTGCTAATTTCAGGCGTCGGAACCCTTATCCATATCTATTCAATTGCCTATATGTCCCACGATCGAGATCGTCGTCGATTCTTTGCTTACCTAAATCTCTTCATCGCAGCGATGTTGCTTCTTGTATTGGGTGATTCATACCTAAACCTTTATGTTGGTTGGGAAGGCGTAGGTCTTGCCTCTTACCTACTAATTGGTTTCTGGAATGAAAAGCCAGCTTATGCAACAGCAGCAAAGAAGGCTTTTGTTGCAAACCGAGTGGGCGATGTTGGTTTATCTCTCGCAATCATGATTGCATTTACACAATTCGGAACCGTAACTTTTTCTGGCGTTAAGGAAGGTGCATCCGGTGCATCTGCTGGCGCACTTACCGCGATCGGTGCAATGCTCTTGCTTGCAGCAGCCGGTAAGTCAGCGCAGTTCCCGCTTCAATCTTGGCTTGGCGATGCAATGGCGGGACCTACTCCTGTTTCTGCACTCATCCACGCAGCGACGATGGTTACCGCAGGCGTGTATCTAATTACTCGCTCTAATTTTATTTTCGATGCTTCACCAACCGCTCAGCTGTTGGTTGTAATCGTAGGTGCAATAACACTGATGTTTGGTGCACTTATCGGAACTGCCAAAGACGATATTAAGAAGGCGTTAGCTGCATCAACAATGTCGCAAATTGGCTACATGATTCTTGCTACCGGACTTGGTCCAGTCGGATATGCATTTGCGATCATGCACTTAATCACTCATGGTTTCTTCAAAGCAGGCATGTTCCTTGGTGCCGGTTCAGTAATGCACGGCATGAATGATGAAGTAAATATGCGGCGCTATGGCGCAATTCGAAAAGTTATGCCGATTACTGCCGCAACATTTGGGCTTGGTTATTTGGCAATTCTTGGTGTCCCGCCATTCGCTGGCTTCTATTCAAAAGATAAAATCATTGAAACAGCTTTTGATTCCGGTGGAATTCAAGGAATACTTTTGGGAAGTATCACGCTTTTAGGCGCTGGGATAACCGCTTTCTATATGACGCGGGTAATGGTTTTAACCTTTACCGGAACCAAGCGTTGGGATGAAAAAGCTCATCCGCACGAATCACCAATCTTGATGTGGGCGCCGATGGCGGTCTTGGCAGTTGGATCAGTTGCATCAGGATTCCTACTTAACTCTGGAAGCGCGCTAGTGAATTGGCTTGAACCTGTTGTGAATGAAAGCCACGAACATCATGCCGGACATTTGATGCCACCAATTGTCGTTTCAATGATGGCACTGACAGTTGTTGCAATCGGTGTTGCAATTGCAGTTCTGAAATACCGAACAGTTCCTGTCGTAGCACCTGAAAATGTTTCAGGATTCACCAAGGCTGCTCGCAAAGATCTTTACCAAGATTCATTTAATGAAGCGGTATTCATGCGCCCAGGTCAGAAGTTGACTGCCGGTCTAGTAAATACCGATTACAAAGTTGTTGATGGATTGGTTCGATTAGTTGGCTGGGTTATTCAAATTTCTGCATCAACTCTGCGCAATATTCAAAATGGATATGTCAGAAGTTATGCCTTAATCATGGTTCTAGGCGTTATCGCCTTAATTGCAGCAGTTTGGATGGTGACGCTATGAGTATCTTGACATCACTACAACTGCTTCCGTTATTTGGTGCATTAGTTGTTGGATTTTTACCAGCTAGCAATGCAAAGCTGGTTAAGCAAGTAGCACTCGCTTTCTCCTTACTTGTAACTCTCGTTTCAATTGTTATGGCGCTAAGTTTTGATCGAAATAACAGCGAGATGCAATTCACCGAAGTTCGCTCTTGGATTTCGGCATTCAATATCAATTATGCGGTCGGTATTGATGGTATGGCTCTTGTCCTTATCCTGATGACAACAATCTTGGTTCCAGTGGTTTTCCTAGCTGGCTGGAACGAATCCGAGAATGGTCGTTGGAATGTAAAGGTTTTCTACATCCTGCTATTAATTCTTGAAACGATGATGATCGGTGTCTTCTCAGCCACTGATGTATTCCTCTTCTATGTAATCTTTGAAGCAATGTTGCTACCGGTTTACTTCTTAATTGGTGGCTACGGTTCTGGTGAGCGCGCCGCGGCGGCCATGAAGTTCTTGCTTTACAGCCTCTTTGGCGGATTGCTTATGCTTGCTGCAGTTATTGGTCTTTACGTTATTTCAACCAATCAAGGCGGCGCAACCTTCGACATAACCAGACTTTCACAATTGAATATTGATTCAACCACTCAGAATTGGCTCTTCTTAGGATTCTTTATTGCCTTTGCAATTAAGGCACCGCTCTGGCCGTTCCATACCTGGCTGCCAACTGCTGCAAAGTCTGCGACTGCAGGAACTTCGACGTTACTACTTGGTGTCCTGGATAAAGTTGGAACTTACGGAATGATCCGCTTCTGCATGAGCTTCTTCCCTGAAGCAACAAAGACATTTACGCCAGCGATTATTACTTTGGCCGTAATTTCAATTCTTTACGGTGCTTTCTTAGCTATTGGCCAGAAAGACATTAATTCACTAATTGCATTTACATCGATTTCGCACTTTGGCTTTATAACACTTGGAATTTTTGCTCTTACTTCGCAGAGTTTAACCGGCGCAATTTTCTACATGGTTAATCATGGATTCGGAACAGCAGCGCTATTCCTTACAGCTGGATGGATGATTAAACGTCGTGGTTCTTCGCAGATTGCAGACTTTGGTGGCTTGCAACGAGTAGCACCAGTTCTGGCGTGGTCATTCTTCATTGCGGGATTATCTGCACTTGCGCTACCAGGATTATCAAGCTTCGTTAGCGAATTCTTAGTTCTACTTGGTGCTTACGCGAAATATCCAGTAGCAGCAATTCTTGGAACCCTCGGAATTATTCTCGCTGCGCTATATGTTTTATTAGCCGTTCAACGAGCAATTCATGGCGAAACTTCTGCAACAAGTGCGGGAATAACGGATTTGAACCTTCGAGAGAAAATAGCAATAGCACCGGTTATTGCGATCTTGGTTCTGCTTGGGTTCTATCCAAAACCAGCGTTAGAAGTTATCAACCCAACCACCCAGACAATTATGACTAATGCCGGGGTAAGCGATCCAGTAGCAAAGGTGGTGAAGTAAATGTTAACTGCACCTAATTTAGATTACGCACTTCTTGCACCAATCATGATTATTCTAGGTGCCGCACTAGTCGGCGTATTGGTCGAGGCATTTGCGAAGCAAGCTTGGCGCGCTAGATTGCAATTAGTAATCTCGCTCGCCGCAATCGTTATCTCATTTAATCAACTGGTTCGCGTAAGAAATAATGGCTCATCTATCGCCGCAGTTACATCAGTATCGGTCGATGGGGCCGGAATGTTCTTGCAAGGTGCAATATTAATTTTTGCATTCCTAGGAATCTTAGTAATTGCTGATCAAGATAATTTTGTTCCTCAAGCTTCAGCGCTTCCCGGATCAACTGAAGAGGCTGCAGCAATTCAAGCCGGAAAGCAACAAACTGAAGTATTTCCTTTAACCATGTTCGCTGTTGCCGGAATGATGCTCTTTCCTGTTGCAACAGATTACATAACCCTTTTTGTAGCTTTAGAAGTCCTGTCACTTCCACTTTATCTGATGGCTGGTTTATCTCGCAGACGCAGATTGCTGTCACAAGAAGCGGCACTTAAGTACTTCTTACTGGGCGCATATTCATCAGCATTCTTCCTTTTTGGCGCCGCACTACTTTATGGTTATTCCGGAACTATTTCGCTGAACGGTCTAACGGATGCGATTCGTGGCAACGGCGGTAACGATGTTTTCTTACTGCTTGGCATTATTTTTCTCTCGGTTGGACTCCTATTCAAAGTTGGTGCAGTCCCATTTCATTCTTGGACGCCAGATGTTTATCAAGGAGCGCCAACACCAATTACCGGATTCATGGCAGCAGCAACAAAGGCTGCGGCTTTCGGTGCTACTTTAAGAATTTTCTATCTGGGTTTCGATGCCGCACAGACAAGTTGGAAACCATTTATTGCAGTGATTTCAGTAATTACGATGGTGGTCGGATCAATAGTGGCTATTTCACAGCGAGACATGAAGCGGATGTTGGCATACTCTTCAATCGCACATGCTGGCTTTATTCTCACCGCGATTGTTTCACTAAATCAGAACGCTCTCAGCGCATCTCTCTTCTACCTCTTTGCATATGGAGTCGCCACAATTGGGGCATTCGCAATTATTACTATGGTTCGAGATTCTGCTGGTGAAGTTAGTGATGTGAATAGATGGGTTGGCCTCGGAAAGAAATCACCTTTGGTCGCATCTGTATTCTCACTATTCTTATTGAGCTTTGCCGGTATTCCACTTACTAGTGGTTTTGTTGGCAAGTTCTCAATCTTTTCTGCCGCATATGAATCTGGAAATATCACCTTGGTTGTCGTCGGAGTTCTTTCAAGCGCCATTGCAGTGTTCTTCTATCTACGAGTCATATTGATGCTTTTCTTCACCGACGCAGCGAATGATTCAATCTCGGTTGTTATTCCCTCAGTTCTCACAAGAATATCAATTTCAATTAGTGCGATCTTTACAATCATTCTTGGAATCGCACCATCGCTGCTGTTTGATATCGCGCAAGACTTCGCCTATTTCTTACGCTAATGGCACAAATCGGTATCCCGGATATTGATCCGAAGTTAGAAAAAGATCTCCTTGCCTCTATGGCAGAGGTTGAAGTTTTATTGCGTGGATCAATTGAAGGTAAATATCCATTAGTTATTGAAACTTCTAGACACTTAGTTGATGCTGGTGGAAAGCGCTTGCGCCCACTATTGACTCTGATCGCATCTCATTTTGGTGATCCAAAGGCAAAGGGCATAATCGAAGCAGCCGTTGTTTGTGAATTAACACATCTGGGAACGCTTTATCACGATGATGTGATGGATGAAGCTCCGCTTCGCAGGGGCGTTGAAAGTGCCAATAACCGTTGGAACAACACCGTTGCAATTCTTACCGGTGATTATTTGTTTGCAAAGACTTCTCAGCTCCTGGCCGACCTTGGCCCAGAAGCAGTGCGCCTGCAAGCTCTTACATTCGAAAGATTAGTTATTGGCCAGATAATGGAGACTCAGGGATCAAGTGCGGATAAAACGGTATTAGAGCATTACCTAAGTGTTGTATCTGATAAAACCGCTTCACTTATTTCGGCAAGTGCCAGATACGGTGCAATGATTTCTGGAGCAAATGAAGAGATTATGGATGCCCTAACAAAATTTGGCGAAGAAATTGGAACAGTATTTCAGCTCGCAGATGACATTATTGATATTGCAAGTGATTCAAAAGAATCAGGCAAAACCCCAGGAACTGATTTACGTGAGGGCGTTCCAACACTTGTTACTTTATATATTCTGGAATCAGATGATCCAGCCGATGCCGAATTAAAGAAGCTATTGTCTGCTCCGATAACAGATGAGGCAGTCGTAGCACAGACTATTTTGACGCTTCGAAATCACAGCGCATTAACTAAATCGCGAGAATTAGTTGCGGGTTATGGCAGATCTGCGCAGAAACATTTAGAGATACTTCCAGAAGGTCCAGCAAAAGCCGCTCTAGTCGGGCTGAGCCAAGCGGTTATCTCTCGTACTTCCTGATTTGATTAAGTCATAGCCAAGAGTTATTAAAGCCACCCAGATAAATACAAAGCCAATCCACCTAGCGCTAGGCATTGGTTCATGGCGCAGGAATACGGCGAGCATAAATTGAATTGTCGGCGTTAAGTATTGCAATAAGCCAATCATCGTAAATGGAATTCTGGTGGTCGCACCATTGAAGAGAAGTAATGGAACTGCTGTAACAACCCCAGCACCAATTAGAAGTGCTGTAATACCGAGGCCATTTCCGAATTGACCTTCACCTCGTTCGCCAAGCCAGATTAAATAGCTGCCGTAGAAGACCGAAGAGATTAGAGTTTCAATAGCAAGCCCTTGTAGTGATCCCAAGTTAGTCTTTTTCTTCATAAAACTGTAGGAGCTCCAAGAGAATGCAAGTGCAAATGAGATCCAAGGTGGGCGACCATAATCAATAGTTAAAATGATTACACCAATTGTCGCCACAATAAATGAAACCCATTGAATCTTTCTCATCTCTTCCTTGAAGGCCAGAATGCCCATTAGAACGAGAAGAATAGGCTGCATGTAATAACCGAGAGAAGCTTCAACAATTTGTTCGTTATTTACCGCCCAGATATAAGTAAGCCAATTAACTGAGATAAATCCTGCGGCTAAAGTTAACTTCCAGAAAATTCCAGGGGAGAGCATTAAAGCAAAAGTAGATTTAAGCTGATGTCCGATAGCAAGTGCAACTACACAAAACACCAATGACCAGACGGCTCGGTGTGAAACCATTTCCAAAGGCGAAGCTGGCTGAAGTAGCGGCCAATAAAGTGGAAACAAGCCCCAAAGCGTGTAGGAAGAGAAGCCGTAGATAAAACCGAGACGAGTTTTACTCATCTATTAACGATAATTCGTAAATTGAACTGCAAAATCTAATTTCTGTCCTTTTACTAATGCCATCGTATCTTGTAGGTCATCACGAGATTTGCTGGTTACTCGAAGAGTTTCGCCTTGGATCTGAGTCTTAACAGACTTTGGACCTTCATCTCGAATAATTTTTGCAAGCTTCTTAGCGTTTTCAGTAGAGATTCCCTCTTTGAGAGTGCAGGTGATTTTGTAAATCTTTCCGCTTAGTTCTGGCTCAGAAGATTCAAGATGCTTCAACGAAACTTGACGCTTGATTAACTTATCCTTGAATACTTCTAGAACAGCCTTGGCTTTCTCTTCGGACTGTCCTTCAATCAGAAATTTTTCCCCTGATTTTTCGATTTTGCTATCTGTATTCTTGAAGTCGAATCGTGTTGCAATTTCGCGATCCGCTTGATTAAAAGCATTATCTACTTCCATATGATCAACTTCAGAGACAATATCAAAACTTGAATCAGCCAATTTAAGGACCCCTTTACCAATGAGCAATTTTCTAGAATCTACATATTCTACTGAGCGCAATTGTAGGGTAAATTGTGCTCATGATTCGGAGCACTCGTAAATTCCCGAGCCTCCCATATTTTTGGTCGCTAATCGATTGGTCGCTTCCTTCGTTAAATCCATACAAGGGCAAATTACTTCGTGCACAAACCATCGAAGATCTGGCCCAGATAGCCAAGGAACGCACGCCTCAAGTGGTCTTTGATTATGTAGAGGGCGGCGCTGTTGATGAAATTGCATATTCAAGAAGCCGAGACGCATTTACCAGGATTGAATTCAACTCACGGGTTATGCGCGATGTATCCAAGATTGATACATCTGAAAAGATCTTAGGCAAGACAGTCGATATCCCAATCTGCTTTGCGCCCACCGGTTACACCCGGCTAATGCACCATGTTGGTGAGCCTGCAGTTGCAAACGTCGCAAGCAAAAAGAATTTGATCTATGCCTTATCAACCATGGGAACAACTTCGCCAGCTGAACTAGCGGATGCTGTCCCAAATTCAAGACGTTGGTTCCAGCTTTACATTATGAAAAATCGAAGTGATAGTTTGGCCGTAATTAAGCAGGCAAAAGATAATGGTTTTGAAGCTTTGGTTTTAACCGTTGATACTCCGGTTCCAGGACTTCGTTATCGAGATAACCGCAACGGCTTAACAGTTCCTCCTAAAATTAGAATCAATACCGTCTTGGCAATCGCGCGCAAACCTATTTGGTGGCTAAATTTATTCACCACCGGAAAATTAGAATTTGCGGCATTTAGGGGATGGGATAAACCTTTATCAGAGCTTGGCGGATTAATTTTTGATCCATCAACAACCATGAAAGAAATTACTTGGTTACGTTCTGTTTGGAAGGGCCCGATTATTATTAAAGGAATTCAAAGTGTTGATGATGCAAAGGCAGTCGCAAAACTTGGAGTCCAAGGAATAATCCTTTCTAATCATGGTGGTCGCCAATTTGATCGCGGCCAAGTCCCACTTGAAATACTTCCAGAAGTTGTGAAAGCTGTTGGAAGTAAAGTCGAAATCTATATCGATGGTGGAATCATGTCTGGCCTAGACGCCCTTGCTGCAATCGCTCTTGGTGCAAAGGCAGTGTTTATTGGTCGGGCCTATCTATATGGAGCAATGGCTAATGGGGAAGCGGGCGTCGAGCAAGTGATTGAAATTATGCGCAGAGAATTTGAAAACGGTATGGCACTTTCAGGTGCAACCAATATCGCTGAAGTTCGCAAAAATGGAGCCCGAATTAGGAATTAGTAGGTGCGCTGCTTAATAAGGTAATCTACGCAAGCCGTAAATAACCCTGGCGGGTTGCCCGAGCGGCCAATGGGAGGGGACTGTAAATCCCCCGGCTCTGCCTTCGAAGGTTCAAATCCTTCACCCGCCACCAGCAAGATATCTGAGTATGAGCGTTAAAATTTCCAGATGACTAAAGCAATTGTTATTGGTGCCGGTGTAATCGGCTGCTCGATTGCTTTTGAAATGGCCGTCAAAGGTTATGAAGTTACGACAGTAGATAAAGCACAGGGTCCGGGGCAAGGATCGACAAGTGCTTCCAGCGCCGTTGTTCGATTTAATTACTCAACTTTTGACGCAGTAGCCCTGGCTTGGGAGTCGTTTCATTGCTGGAAAAATTGGCCGCAGCATCTTGGTAAAAAACAAGAGCGCTATTCAAAGATGATAGATGTGGGTGTCGTTATGTTGGATGCACCTGTTATTTCTGGCGAAAAAACCTCACAGCTATTTGATGCTGTTGGAATCCCCTATAAAGTTTGGAATTCGACGGAATTATCGAAGAACATAACTGGAATTGATGCTGGTAAATATTGGCCACCCAAAAGACTAGATGACGAAGCATTTTGGGAAGATGCCGAAGAATCACTTGGCGCAATTTTCACCCCAAATGGTGGTTATATCGATGATCCATTACTCGCGACAGAAAATTTGGCGCAGGCGGCAATTACTGCTGGTGTTTCTTTTCGATTTAAAAGTAAAGTAACTGCAATTCTTAAAGAGGGAAATAAAGTTATTGGCGTTGAAGTCGATGGTAATGAGAAAATCCTTGCTGACATTGTGGTTAATGCAGGTGGGCCTTGGTCTAATCGAATTAATGAACTTGCTGGAGTAGGGCAGGACTTTACAATTACGGTTAAGCCAATGCGCCAGGAAGTTCATCAGATAAATACTCCAATGAATCTTCTGCCGGGGCCAATAATTGGTGATCTTGATCTTGGAATTTATATGAGATCTACCCCGACTGGGTCAACACTTATTGGTGGCACTGAACCAGAGTGCGATCAACTCGATTGGGTTGATGACGTTGAAGCCGTGAATCTCAATAGAACTAAAGAATTGTTTGAAGCTCAAGTAACTCGCGCAGCACGCAGATTACCTGCCCTAAAGATTCCTAATTCGCCATCGGGCATTGCTGGTGTCTATGACGTGGCTGCGGATTGGACTCCAATTTATGACCGAACAGATCTAGTTGGATTTTTTGTTGCGATTGGCACCAGTGGGAATCAGTTTAAGAATGCCCCAATGGTTGGAAAGCTGATGACAGAGTTAATCGAAGCAGTAAGAGCGGGCAAAGATCACGATATAGACCCGGTAAAGGTGCGAGCAGAGCGCACAGGTAATGAGATAAACCTAGGGGCATTTTCACGTAAGCGAGCATTCAATGCTGATAACACCGGAACAGTGATGGGTTAGGGTTTTATGATTTGTGGAAGACTAACTTTATGAGCAGCAAAATCGCAGTTGTTACAGGCGCTGGTGGCGGAATGGGTGGCGCTATAACCGCCCGACTTGTAGAAGATAAATTCCACGTAGTTGCACTTGATATAAATGCCGCAAACCTTGAAATATTGAAAGATAAATTCTCAACCAATGTAACAACTTTTACCGTTGATTTAACATCCGCCGACAAAATCGCTGAAGTTTTTATGATGATAAAAGCAAAATTCGGCGGGGTAGATGCCCTAGTAAATAATGCAGGGGATTGCTTTATGTCCGAATTTCCTAATATTCCGGCAGCGGAATTTGATAAGCAGATGGCCGTGAATTTCTCTTCTGCTTTCCATTGCTCACAAGAATCAGTCAAGTTAATGCTAGAACGTCCAGGTATTAAGAAAATTGTGAATATCTCTTCCAATGGGGCTTATAACTTCGACGTATTTGACCCACCGCACTATCGCGCGAGCAAGGCAGCGATGGATACCTTGACTAAGGATTTGGCACGTCGATATGCAAGCGAAGGTATCTGCGTAAATTCAATTGCTCCCGCGATGACTGAATCACCGTTATTTAAAGTGCTTAGCGATGAAATTTTAAAGAAGGCCATCTCTCAAATGCCACGGGGCGCTGCGATGAAACCAGATGAAATTGCGGCTTGGGTTGGCTTTTTAATTTCCAGTGCTGGCGATGTCTCTAGCGGCAATGTGATTATTTTGAATCAAGGTCGAGACGTTCGATAGCTAACTTTTTAGTTAGTTATAAAAGTAAGGTGCTTTCTTTAGCTCTTTCCACTGCTCTGGTCCATGACCATAAATAACATAGGCATCGTGCTCTTTAGCTAAATCCAATATTCGATTAGCGCTAGCTATCGCTTGGGCTGGATCTGTTGCATCTAGACACCCCTCACTTACTTCAGACTCTCGAGAGATTGCATCGCTAGTCAATAAGTAAGAACCAGAGTTGGGGAGCGTTAGCAGGATTGAAAGCTCGCCTGGCGTATGTCCTGGCACATGCAGAATTTTAAAGTTGGTTCCAAATTCGTAATCTGAATCAATCAGCAGATATTCAGCCTCTGGCCAATCTAAAGGCCGCTTGCCCCTCCAGTAAATTGGTTGCTCTAGCTCTCTTTCTTCTTTGCCGATGATTATTGGCACACCTGGAAACCCATCTATGTTGCCGACATGATCAATGTGCGTGTGAGTGATGATCAAAAAATCTATATCGGACTTAGTCCATCCAAGTTTTGCCAATTGCGATGCTGGTTGGTTCTCGTGAGTGAGTTCCAGAAGCTCTCCAAACTCACCTAAGTTATCTTCTAATGAAGCCTGCTCAATGTTTTGGGCATATTTTGCTGGAAACCCAGTATCGATAAGGATTTTCTCGCCTGCACTTGTTTCAACCAAAAACCCAGGTATTCCAATAATTCGACCGTTGGCATGAACTGTAAAAAGTCCAAAATCTAGAACAGCTAGCGAAACCGGATGGCCAACCAATTTTTTAGAAGAAAGCAAAGTTATATCTTTCACCCTGTTCTCCTTCTTCAATTTGTTAACGATAAAAAAATTAGGCCCTAGATTTCCTAGGGCCTAATTTTCAAGATAATCCTTCGACGTCAGTTATAGAACTGACTTTAAGGATTTATTTAGAAGCGAACATCCTCGGCATCATTAGAGCTGAGTTTTCCATCAGCACCAATCTTGAATACGCGGAATAGTGCTCCACTTGAATCTCCAGCTGCGTCAAACTTTGCAGTGGTCCAAGCACCTTGGTAGGTAAAGCTCTTACCCGCTGCTGCTGCCTTAACGGCATCAGTTAGCTTGGTCCATGGAATGTTAGCTCCACCCTTAGCACCTGAAACGGCGCGCAGGCTCTTTGAGATAACTGAAGCTTTGTTGCTCTTTCCATGAATTGCTGCAAGGCATAGAAGAACTGTTGCGTCGTAACCTGAAGCGTCAACGAAAGTTTCCTTTGTTGATGGCTTTGCAGCTTTACGATCCTTCTTCCACTTTGCAGAGTTAACACCGATTGACTTTGCAGCAGTTCCACTAGCGCCAGCCATGATGTCGACACCAATTGTGCTGATTACTGCTTCGTCATACATAGCTTCTGTGAAGAATGTCTTCTTTGCATCCCATGCGCCGGTACGAACCAATGCAGGTCCAACCTTGGCAAATGTGTCAGGGAAATCAACGATTACCCAGACATCTGGTGAGCCTTCTGTTAGAAGCTTTGCTTCTGAATCAAATGTTGCGTTATCTGGGTTCCAAAGAACTTTACGTCCGATGTCGCCGCCGCCTTTAACCCATTCGTTGGTTACAACGTTTGCTAGAGCAGTTCCGAATGCATCGTTACGTGCACCAATGCTTAGAGTTACTGTCTTGCCGAACTTCTTCTGAACGGCTGCAACAATTACTTTGCCTTGGAAAGCATCAGATGGATAGGTGCGGAACAACAAATCCTTATCTGCGAACTTTGTGATTGTTGGGCTTGATGCTGCAGTAGCAATCATGACCACATTGTTAGGAACAGTTACAGATTGGGCAGCAGAAACTGTAGAACCAGAAGTTAGTGGTCCAACAATTGCATTTACCTTGTTGCTCTTTACGAGCTTGGTTGCTGCTTCTACTGCAAGTGCAGGAGTTGCTTGATCATCTTCTGAAGCAACGATCTTGCAAGTTCCAGCTACCTTTGCAGCTTTCATAGCTTTTGTAACTTGCTCTGCGCCGAATTCTGCAGCAGTAGTCAAGCCAATACCGTAATCAGCATTTCCACCTGTCAGTGGGTGAATAGTACCAATCTTCATATCTACTCCAGCAGCTTGTGCTGGAAGTGCGCCAACAACAAGTGCCGAAGCAATTGCTGAAGCCAAAACTACATATTTAGCTTTCTTCATATCTCTCCTAGGTTTAACTTAACTTTTTAGGTTAAGGCAAGTAGCTACATAGCGCGATAAATGTAACTTTAATCCCATAAAAATAAAAGGGCCACTGAGGTGATTTATCTACGTCCGATAGCGCTTTTAGGAGATTTATACGTAAGAGTTATAACTTTTTGGTAACAATTATTTCTTTCCTAGATAAATCCCCACAATTTCAGGGTCATCTACCAGGGCTGATCCGACGCCTTCGTGACGGTTGCGCCCCATGTCGAGAACATATCCATAATCAGAAATCGCTAGTGCCCGTCGTGCATTTTGTTCGACCATCAAAATTGTTACACCAGAGCGGTTAATTCGAACTAGGTCATCAAATAATTGATCAACTAGCGCAGGTGCTAAACCAGCTGAAGGTTCATCAAGTAACAAAATACTAGGTGAAGACATTAGTGCTCTAGCCATCGCTAACATTTGACGTTGACCACCGGACAAAGTACCGGCACGATCTTTAAAACGTTTCTTCAAATCAGGGTAATTTTGATAAATCTCTTCTCGAATTTCATCTAAAGACCTATTTGTGAAATTCACATAACCAACTTCAAGATTCTCATCAATGCTTAGAGCCGGAAAAGTGTTATCGATTTGCGGCACGTAGCCCACACCAATTTTGGATAAGTTGTGAGGCTTTGTTGCAAGCACATCAATGGCAACTCCATCTTTATTTAGCATTACCGAACCAGATGTAACTTTTGCGATTCCATACACCGCTTTCAAAATGGTAGATTTTCCTGCACCATTTGGCCCAACGATCGTGACGATATTCTTCTCAGGAACATTGATGGAAACACCATTTAGGATTTGGATATCACCATAACCACCTTGAAGATTCGAAACTGTAAATAGTGAATTAGTTGAACTGTTTTCAGCCATCTAAGAATCCTTCCGGCGAGAGCCTAGGTATGCATCAATGACTAAGTCGTTTTCGTAGATTGAATTTGGCAGGCCATCTGCAATTATCTTTCCATCGGCCATAACGATAACTCGGTCTGAAATATTCATTACTGTTTCTAGGTCATGTTCAATCAGTAAAAAAGTAATTGCTTGTTCTTTTCGAAGTGCGGCCAAAACTGTTAAGAGTTTTTCTACCAAGGTTGGATTTACGCCTGCAAATGGTTCGTCGAGAAGCAACATAGATGGGTTTGTCATCAAGGCTCGAGATAAATCAAGAAGTTTGCGTTGGCCACCAGAAAGAATTCCGGCATATTCATCAGCAAACTTAGTTAATCCAACATTATCAAGTCGGCGCATAGCTTCTTCGCGGGCTGCTGCTTCAAAGGATTTTCTTGCTCTTGGATTTAGAAAGCCCAGAAGATTGTCTCCTGGATTACCCTGGACTGCCATCATTAAATTTTCGGCAACGGTAAGTCTTCTAATTACCTTTGCACCCTGGAAGGTACGCACAAGTCCTCTTTGTGCAATCTTGTGAGCATGAATTGAATGAATTGCTTCACCCTTAAAAAGGATCTCTCCAGAGCTGACTTTATTCATTCCACTCAATAGATTGAATAATGAAGTTTTACCAGCGCCGTTAGGTCCAATTACAGAAGTAAAAGAGTTTTCAGTTATCGTAAAGCTAACGTTCTGAACTGGCTTAACGCCACCAAAACTTACAGAAATATCTCTCACATCTAAGATGGCTGAATTAGTTACTTTTGAATTCTCCATCTTTACTCCAAAACCATTTCTTGGCGCTTACCAAATAAGCCTTGAGGCCTTTTGACCATGAGTAAAACAATTACTAAGCCAATTAAGAAGACTCGAAGATAGGCTCTTTCCGGTGACGATAGGAGTGAGAGTGGCCAAAATTCTAAGAACCGAGTCGAGCCGTAGAGGAAACCAAAGAAGATTGCGGCAATGAGCAATCCTTTTACTCGAGTGGCTCCGGCAAGAATCAGGATCATCCAGCCGTAGAAAGTGACAATTCGAAGGAAATCTTCAGGGGCTAATAGCGCAAATTGCAGCGCCCAGAAGACGCCTGCGATTCCACCAAAAACTGAACCGATAATTAAAGTCTGAAGTCTGAAGCGGAAGACATTTTTTCCAAGCGAACGTGGGACATCGTCATCCTCACGAGTTGCCCGGAGGACTCTTGACCAAGAAGTTTTTTGCAACCTTGAAGAAATCCAAATGAATAAGAAGAAAAATGGCCAAACAACTAAAACCATTGATAAATCGCGAGATGCTTCATCGCCAATAATTGGATATAAACGTTCTGAGATCCAATTTAAAATTAAATCTGGTTGATCGGTATAACCCCCAAATCCATTTGGGCTTGGAATCGCAAGTGATCCTTGAGTTCCGCCTGTGATGTTGTCAGTATTTAGAATCCAGTACCGAACAATTTCGGCGAACGCGATACTTGCAATTGCAAAGTAGTCACCGCTCAAACGTAGCGTTGTTAAACCAAGTAGGGCTCCCAAGAAAGCAGCGAGTACGACTCCCAAGAGAGCTGCCCACCAAAAATTCCATTGATATGTGATTACTAATACTGCAATTGTGTAGCCCGAGACCGCCATCATTCCGACATGGCCAAAATTCATAATTCCGCCAACACCATATTGGATCTGAAGTCCCAACGAAAAAATTCCGTAAATGCCAGCTAAAGCTAAAACGAAAATCCAAAACCCTGGTTGTAAGAATGCATCCATGTCTAGACCTTTCTCGCCCGGTAGCCAAAGATTCCTTCAGGCTTGAAAAGAAGGACTAAAACTAAAGCCGCAAAGGCTACAACTGGCTTGTAGTTACTTGGCACTCCGCCAAAGAAAATACTTAATTGAGATAACTCGGTAATCAATCCGAGTAGCAACCCACCGGCTAGCGCACCATAAGCATCACCAATAGTTCCAAGCACTACTGCGGCGAAGAATGATAAAAGTAAGCTTTCGCCCATTGAATTATTGAATTGACCTTGAACAAGTCCTTGAAAAACTCCGGCAAGTGAACCTAAGGCTCCAGAAATTAGCCAAGTTGCAAGAACTACGCGATCTACATTGATTCCCGAAACTGAAGCTAGGCCAGGATTATTGGCGTATGCACGCATATCTTTGCCGATTCGTGCTTTAGCAATGAAGAGAGCGATAGTTAAAATCGATGCAGAAGCAAAGATTAAAACCAGTAACTGAGTTTGAGGAATTCGGGCTCCGAAGAAATCATAAGTTTTTAGAATATCAATATTGAATTTACGAGTTTCTGTGCCGAACAAAAATTGAATTATTGGTCGCAGCATTAAAGCAACGCCAGTTGCGACTAAGAAGAGAGCAAGGGTTCCAGCTTTATTGCGACGCAAATTTCGCCAAAGAACTAGCTCTAAGAACCAACTTATTCCCATTCCTGCAAGCATCGAAACAATTATGGAGAAGAAGAAATTCAATTCTAAAGTCACGCTTAAAAAATACGTTATAAATGCGCCTAACGTTAAGAAGTCACCAGCCGCAAAATTTACTAATCTGAGAACACTGTAAAGAAGTGAGATGCCAACTGCTGCAATTGCAAAGATGCAACCGACTACTAGGCCATTGAAGAAATACTGGATGAAATCAGCCATGATTTAAGTTCCATTCCTTCGCTGCGTAGGTTTAGTCGCAAATCTAGTTGCGATCAGGTTGGAAGGCTACCTTTTGAGCGCAATACTTTCAACGTTTTTGAGAGAAATGTCACCAAATAGGCTCTCGCCAGGTGTTAAAGAGTATTACTTTACAGCGGCACCTTTGCGGGCAGCACGTGATAAAAACAGAGCAAAGACAAGAGCTATCACAATTCCGGTGTTTACTCCCATTTCAATTAGCGCACGATTGAAATATTCGGTTGTCTTCTCTTTCTCCATAGTGAGAGATGCTCCGACCGTAAGAATATGTCGCACAGCTGCAATGACACCGATGATCAAAAAGCTATCAAGTTGGAAGATTCCATCTGTAAATCGCACAATTACAGTTCGCATAATTTCCAGAATAATCACAACAAACAAAATGTCATTTATCGCCTGAATCATTCCGAGCGGAAAGAATGGGCGAGTCTCGATTAAGCGCTGCAAGCTGTAACCAGCAGCGAGGATTGAAATAACGAAGAGAAGAATGCCTAAAAAGCCATGCAATATATCTTCAAGCTTATCGATGAAAGTTGCAGGTATTAGCGACTCATCATTTGTGAGCAGACCCTTTACTGATTTGTATTTCACAGTGCCCCCTTTTCATCTTTTCAATTACTAAAGGGTAAGCGCGGGTTTGAACCCGCGCAAGGCGAATTGCTAGCTAATTTCTCCGGTTTTGCGGCGTCGCACGTTATCTCCCCAAACCGCAAGGACGATAACAATGCCCGTAATTACATATTGCCACTCTTGTTGTAGCTCAAGAATACGTAGACCGTTAACAAGAACCGACATAATCAAGGCACCAATAATGGTTCCACTGATTGTTCCTTTACCGCCAAGAAGTGAAGTTCCACCGATAATTACTGCAGCGATAGCCTCAAGTTCGTATCCAAGACCAAGATCTGGGCGAGCCGAACCAAGACGTGAAGTCAAAACAACAGCAGCTAGGCCAACATAAAGTCCGCCAAGTCCATAGATAGCAACAAGCCAGCTGTTTACCTTTACGCCAGATAACTTTGTAGCTGCTTCATTTGAACCAATTGCAAAAGTGTAACGGCCGAGAACTGTTTTGTTGAGAATTATTGCAGCAACAACTGCGCCCGCAAAGAGAATTAGAACGGCGTTCGGCAGATTTGGAATTAGCGTTCCAATCGCAATCGAATCCCATCCTGGAACATCTGTTGTGAAGAGAACTGGCTTTAGGTCAGAGATGATTAACGCAAGACCTTGTGCAGCTTTCATGGTGGCCAGGGTTGCAATGAATGGTGGCAACTTTAGAAGTGTGATCAAGAGACCGTTGATTACACCACAGAGTCCACCAACAAGAATTCCAACAAGAATTCCGGTCCAAACATTTAGATTTAATCCTTGAACTAACTTTCCGACAATTATCGCAACAAGAGCAGTCGCGGTTCCGATTGAAAGATCGATACCGCCGGTAATAATGACGAAGGTTGTACCAATCGCCATAAGTCCAATGACTGTGGTCGACATCAAAATTCCGCCGGATACGTTCTCCCATGAGGCGAAAACTGGACGCATAATTGTAAAGAAGATGAAGATGACGACAAGGCTTGCTAGTGCAAGAACTCGCCCAACTTCACGTTTGGCGTAGGCGACAAGCCGATTTCCGCCTCTAGTTTTTCCTTCAGTTACATTCGTTACATCAGTCATTGCTCTCTCTTTTCCTGGTCTCGTTGAAATTTTAATCTAGTCGCGGAACTTCGTGGCATATTGCATGATTTTATTCTGGTCAGCATCTTTATTGTCGATGATTCCAGTCAGCTTGCCTTCGCACATCACAGCGATGCGATCTGACATCCGAAGGATCTCGGGAAGTTCTGAGGAGATCATGATGATTGATTTACCCTCAGATGCAAGCTTTGTTAGAAGCTTGTAAATTTCATCTTTTGCGCCAACGTCAATACCTCGAGTCGGTTCGTCGAAAATCAAGATATCGCAATCTCGGGTAAGCCACTTAGCGATAACAACTTTCTGTTGGTTTCCGCCAGAAAGATTCTTTAAGAATTGATTTTCGGAAGGAGTTCTAATTGAAAGCTGTTTAATTGCATCTCTTGTTATCGACCCAGCAGATTTGGTCTTTAAAAAGCCAAACTTATTTGAAAATGAGGGAATTGAAGAGAGGATTGTATTGAAAGTTAGATTTTGAATTAACAGCAGACCATATCTCTTACGATCTTCAGAGAGGTAACCAATTCCGAATTTAACGGCATCCGATGGGCTCTTAATTTTTACCTCTTTGCCACGAAGAAAAATCTTTCCGGCAGTTTTTGGGTCTGCGCCGATTAGGGCACGTGCGAGTTCAGTGCGGCCAGCACCCATTAATCCCGCAAAGCCTAGAATTTCACCTTTGTGAAGTTCGAAAGATACATCTTGCAAAAGTCTCACATCAGAAATTCCCTCAACCTTTAACACAACTTCGTTGCTGATTGGGCGAGCTTCTGGGCGCTGATCTTGATCAACTTTGCGTCCCACCATAAGTGAAATAACTTCTGGAATCGAAGTATCAGCGGTGTTCAAAGTCTTTACATATTCGCCATCTCTAAGGACCGTAATCCGGTCTGTTATCTTGCTGAGCTCTTCTAGGCGGTGAGAAATATAGACAACACCTTTGCCAGATGCTTTAAGCGCTCTAATGATTTTAAATAGTGCTTCAGTTTCGGCCGGGGTAAGCGAAGAAGTTGGTTCGTCCATGATGATTACTTCGCCGCGATAGGAAACAGCCTTGGCAATTTCAACCATTTGTTGTTTGGCGATTGTAAGTTCGCCAACCTTTTGTTTCGGGTCTAACACCAATTCAAGTTCAGCTAGAAGTTCCTTGGCGGCTTTGTTTAGCCTTGATTCATCAAGAAACATACGACCTTTGCGGCGCTCTTCGCGCCCAATGAAAATATTCTGAGCAACTGTTAAATCTGGCATCAAGTTAAGTTCTTGATGAATGATGCTAATTCCTAATTTTTGCGCCTCAAGTGGGCTGGAAACATTTACATTTTTGCTTTGATAGACGATTTCGCCGGTGTCCTTCTTGTAGATACCAGAAAGGATCTTCATCAGCGTTGATTTGCCAGCACCATTTTCGCCAACAATTGCGTGGACTTCACCTTTATTCAAATCAAATTGCACATTGTTAAGTGCCTTTACTCCAGGGAACTCCTTGCTCACACCAGTGATTGATAAGAGTTGTGACGTTGCCATTGGTTCCCCCAATACTTAATAAAGCAATTTCTAATTTTCTTCATAATCTTAAAGCATTATGGCCGGGATTGCTCCCGGCCATAATTTATTACTTCTTACAAATTACTCGAATCAATTCGAATTATTCGTAAAGGTTTCCTGCGATCTTTGGATCTGAGATGTTCTTCTTATCGTAGTAGTAGAAACCAGTGTCGATAAGGTTCTTTGGAACTGTCTTGTTGCGAACGTAGTTAACTAGCGCTTCAACAGTCTTAGCTCCGATACCCATTGGGCTCTGTGTAATCGCACCTGATTGTAGGCCTGACTTGATGTTAGCCATTTGTTGCTTGCCTGAGTCAAATCCGATCAACTTAACTTTACCCTTGGTCAACTTAGCTGCCTTGAATGCCTGACCGGCACCAATTGAAACACCTTCGTTAGTTCCGTAGATACCCTTTAGATCCTTGTTTGCAACTAGAGCTGCAGCAACGATTTCTTGAGCCTTTAGAGCATCTCCACCTTCTGAGTATTGAATTGGAAGAAGAGTGATGTTCTTGTACTTAGCCTTGATACGGTTTACGAAACCATCGCGGCGATCAATACCAGTTTGGTTTGTTTGTGAGTGACCAACAACCAAAACCTTACCCTTGCCACCAATTAGTGCAGCTAACTTGTCAGCTGCTAGAGATCCTGCAGCCTTGCTGTTTGTGTAAGCAACACCAAGAGCACAGTCAGAGCTTTCGCCTAGAGCAGGAACTCCACCTGGGCAGCTAGCGGCTGTATCGAACATGTAAACAGGAATTTTTGCATCTTTTGCAGCCTTTAGTTGAACAAGTGATTCTGTTGTTCCAAGAGCTGCGTAACCGATTGCATCTGGACGAAGAGCAATTGCACCAGCAAGCATTTCAAGTTGCTTGTCGATCATTGTTTCGTTAGCTGGGCCTTGGAAGCGAATTGTTGCATTCATCTTCTTAGCTTGCTCTTCAGCACCCTTTTTAACAGCTTGCCAGAATTGGTGAGTTTCACCCTTTGAAACTAATTCGATCTTTAGTGTCTTGTCAGCAGCGTTAACAGCTGAACCAGTTCCGACAACTAATGCCATTGCTGATGCAACAGCAACGATAGTTAGGACTTTCTTCATTTGTTTCCTTTCGAAAGCAGCGGAATCGCTGTGGCAGAACTCTATAAAGGATGTAGCCACCAAGTCCATACGGAGATTGTTGGCGACAGGCTTGGGCAGCCTTTGTTATCAAATTGTTACCTATTTGCTGGGCTTATTGGGCTAGTCCGTAGGCGGCAGCTGCGGTTTTATGCCAGAAGAATTCAGCCTCGCTTGGACTAAGTCCAGAAGTTAGGGCTTCGGCTAATTCAACGATTTGTGAGTAGGTCCCACCCAAATTTGAAACCGGCCAATCCGATCCAAACATTAATCTTTGTGGAGTAAAGATTTCGATTACATGATCAACATAAGGTTTGAAATCTTTTACTTGCCAGTCTCTCCAATTTGCTTCGGTAACTAAACCAGAAACTTTGCAGAGCACATTTGGAAAAGTTGCAAGTTCGGTTATTAAAGATTTCCAGGGTTCTATTTCTTTTTTTGCGATGTAAGGTTTCGAAATATGATCCATTACAAATAGCACATCAGGACAGGCACGAACTAAATTAATTGCTGCTGACAATTCTGGTGTCTTGGTTAGTAAGTCAAAAGTAATTCCAAGTTCTCCAAGCTTTTTAACATTCGCAATGGTTTGGGCCTTGGCCAAATAATTTGGGTCCGGGTGGTCTTGAGCGATATCTCGGATACTTTTTAAGTATTCGCTACCAGATAAATCAAGGTATTGGTGCAGGTGTGCGATCGCATCTGGAGCATCAATCTGCAGCCAACCTACAACTGCTCCGACAAGTTGTTCGGATTGCGCAATGGCCAGAAGTTCTGGGGTCTCGGCATAGTCAGTAACTGTTTGGACCAATATTGTTTTTTCTATTCCAGTGCCAGAAATAGCCTGGTGTAAATCAGAGATTGCAAAATTCCTACGGATTGGTTGCATCGCATCGCCGGTAATCCACTCTTGATCTCGAACCGAAAGATCCCAAATATGGTGATGTGAATCGATGCGCATTTTTAAATCAAGTTACCCAACAGCGACAATATTGTTAAGCGGTTTTCCTTCTGCCAACAACTTAAGTTGGGATTCCACTAATTTGCGACCACGAGGTTCAAATGCGGTCGAGTTTCCACCGACATGAGGGACTAACAATAAATTCTTGGCTTTCCAAAGTGGATGGCCTGAAGGAAGTGGTTCTGGATCAGTGACGTCGAGTGCGGCATAAATTCGACCCGAATTTAATTCAGCGATCAGCGCTTCGGTTTCGATGATTGGACCACGAGCGACATTAACTATTAGCGCGCCATCTTTCATCTTGGCTAATCGTTCTTTATTGAACATATGTCTAGATTCATCGTTAAGCGGCAAGATTAAAATCACGATATCTAGGCTTGGAAGATGCTTATCTAGTTCATCGATTTTGATTGAACCATCTCGTCCTGATTTCGAGAAGCTGGTAACGCTGACATCAAAGCCCGAGAGATTCTTAACCACTTGTTTACCAATTGAACCAAAACCGATTACACCAATTTTGCTATCTGACAGAGATGTGAACCTGCGATGATCCCAAGTCCCAGCTATTTGGTCACGAATAAATTCTGGAAAACCGCGTCTAGATGCAAGTGCAAGTCCAACGGCAAGTTCTGCTGTTGATGCATCGTGCACGCCGCTGGCATTGCAAAGCGTTAGTCCCGGACGAAGATATGCAAGCGCATCGTCATAACCGGCATTTGGCATCTGAAGATATTTTAAGTTTGGCATCTTTGCGGCATATGAAAGCGCAGCTGCGCCTCCCATATAAGAAGGAACATAGAATTCAATTTGCGAGAGATCCGAGGTGTCGAGCGGAAAATTTGCCGGTGATTTAAGTTCCACATTGCCAGGCACATTCAAATCTGGCCATTGGGCCCAAGCCACAAGTTTGCTCATTGATTAGCGCCTCTCGGGAATAACTTCGACTGAATTGGTTAACTTACCAATTCCGGCAACATCAATTTCAACTACATCCCCGGCGGCAAGTGAAATATCTAATGGCGGAACAATGCCGGTGCCGGTAGAAAGAATTACTCCATGCGGAAAGTCCTGGCATCTGAATAGATAGGTAATCAAATCTTCTAAGGTTCGATTAAGCGCAGCTAAAGATGTCTCGGCTTCCCAGGCAACCGCGGTACCTCGCAAGATTTTTGCTTTGATTTTCATTTCGGCAGGTGCTGGGGCAAGCCAGGTTGGCGTGATGTCTGGGCCAATTGCAGTTGATCCAATATAAATTTTCGCCTGCGAAAGGTAGAGCGGATTCTCACCTTCGATTGTCCGGGCGGTCATGTCATTGCAGATCGCGTAGCCAATTATTTCTCGATACTTATTTATATATATCGCAACTTCAGGTTCTGGAACTGAAGCATCAGAGTCATAGCGAATACCAACTGGTGCATTTGTTCCACGGGCGCGTACTGCATTGGATTTAAAGAAGAGCTCGGGGCGATCGGCTTCATAAACTCGCTGATAAACATCAGGAACCCCAGATTCTTCTTTGCGAGCATCACGGGAACGAAGATAGGTAACACCGGCGCCCCAAAGTTCAATTTCAGGAGAAATCGGAGCAACTAAATCTCCAGTAATCGATCCAGAAGTTTTTGTCACAGCACTCTTTAATTGATCTAATGTCAGATGCATGGCCTGTGTCAAAGTTGGAATTTGCTCGACACCAGAATGAACCCCATCGGCCGTTACTGCAAATTGGTAAGCATTTGTTTGGTTAGCGATAATTGAGAATTTCATAGTGGCATCTTTTCAATTAGGCCAGCATCTTCGAGCTGGTTCCAGATATCTTCTGGAAGTTCTAAATCAAAGTCAGCCATATTGGCCAACAACTCTTTACTATTTCGTGAACCAGTTAAGACCGAAGTAACCGCAGAATGGCGAAGTGGAAATTGAAGTGCTGCAGCGGTCAACGGAATATCAAGTTTTTTCAGGAATGCAGCGATATCTTGCGCCTTCTTAATGATTTCATCTGAAGCCGGTAGATATTCAAATGTTGCACCAGGTTTTGGATCTGCTAAAACTCCAGAGTTAAATACGCCACCGATAGTGATATCAACTTTTCGTTCTAGGGCATAAGGCAATAATTTATTCTGCGCACTTTGATCAAGCAAGGTATATCGGCCAGCTAGTAGCACGATGTCAAGATCAACGTTCTTCATAATTTCAATTGCGACATCACAAAAGTTAATTCCGATTCCGACCGCCTTGATAATTCCCTGACGTTTTAAATCTGCAAGAACTGGGTATGCAATATTTATTGCTTGCGGGATATGATTTTCAGCATCGTGCATCAGTGCAATATCAATATGGTCCACACCTAAGCGTTTCAAACTTTCATCAAGTGAACGCTTTATCCCATCGGCGGAATAATCAAAAATTGGTTGGATATGTGGATCTGCATCTGGAAACCAGGGGACTGGGTCAGCCTTCTCAACCCAATTAAGAACTCGACCAACCTTTGTTTGTAATACAAAGGGTTCGGTTACTTTTCCAAGAATGCGACCAAGGCGCTCTTCGGCCAGACCGTGTCCATATAGTGGAGCGGTATCAAAGTAATTCATTCCATTTTCTAGTGCGGTATGAATTAATTGATCGCTCTCAGAAATATCAACTGACTTAAACAAGCCGGCTAGCGGAGCAGTTCCAAGGCTAAGTCTGGTTAGTTCAAGGTCTGCGCGCTTCATGCCAATTTTCTGGTTATGCCGCGCCATGAAATTTATCGTATAGGATTTTTGCTAAGAAGCGAAGCATTTATATCTAAAACCGCAAAGGAATGGCATGCCAAAGATTACTGGCTTTAAAACTATCGATGTCAGATTTCCAACCTCACGTGGTTTAGATGGTTCTGATGCAATGAATAAGGAACCAGATTATTCAGCTGCACTTGTAATTCTTGAAACTGATGATCCAAACCTTGAAGGTCATGGCTTTGTATTTACTTGTGGTCGCGGAAATGATTTGCAGTGCGATGCAATTGAATTGTTAGCGCCTTATGCAGTTGGTCGCGATATCGCTGATCTTGCAACAAGCATGGGGGATTTTGCGCGTAGCTTGGTCAGAGATTCACAAATTCGCTGGCTTGGCCCAGAAAAAGGCGTTACTCAGATGGCCGCTGGTGCTGTCGTAAATGCTGCATGGGATCTAGTAACGAAACATGCAAAGAAACCACTCTGGAAATTCTTATCTGATTTATCCCCTGAAGAAATAGTTGAACTAATTGATTTCCGTTACATAACAGATGCGCTTACACCAGAAGAAGCGCTAGAAATTTTGCGCAAGGCTCAACCAAATCGCGCTGCGAATGAAGCACAACTAATTAAAGAAGGCCTGCCGGCATACACAACGACTCCGGGCTGGCTTGGATACACCGATGAGAAAATGGTTCGTCTAGCAAAGCAAGCAGTAGCAGATGGTTATAAGTTAATTAAATTGAAGTGTGGTGGAAATCTGGAAGATGACAAACGTCGCCTTCGTCTGGCACGTGAAGCTGTTGGCCCAGATATAAAAATTTCAATCGATGCCAATCAAGTTTGGGATGTAAACCAAGCAATCGAATGGATTAAGGGAATCGGCGATGTAAATCTGCATTGGGTCGAAGAGCCTACAAACCCAGATGATGTTTTGGGACATGCAACTATTGCTAAGGCAATTGCACCAGTGCGTGTAGCAACTGGCGAACATGGCATGAATCGCATTATTTTTAAGCAGATGTTGCAAGCCAAATCATTCTCATTCATGCAGATTGATGCAACTCGAGTTGCCGGCGTTAATGAGAACTTGGCAAATATCTTGATGGCTGCAAAATTTGGAATTCCGGTCTGCCCGCATGCTGGTGGCGTTGGCTTGTGCGAACTAGTTCAGCATCTTGCAATGTTTGATGCAGTTGCTGTTACTGGACATCATGCCGATCGAGTTGTTGAATTTGTTGACCACTTGCATGAACACTTTGTTGTCCCAACAGATATTCAAAATGCGCACTACATGCCACCACAAAAGCCGGGCACAGGTGGCGAGATGTATGCCCAAACTATTTCTGACTTCACATTTCCAACAGGCAAAGAATGGATAAACGCATGAGCACTGAGTTCGCAGGATTAACCGCAGTTGTAACCGGAGCCGGTTCTGGAATCGGACTTGCTACCGCAAAAATTTTGAAGGAGCGCGGCGCCACGGTTTACGGTTTTGATTTAGCTGAAGGTGGAATGTCTGGCATCGCAACTTGGGTTCAATGCGATCTTGGCGACGATGCTTCAGTAGCAAAAGCCTTTGAAGGAATTACTAAGTTAGACATACTTATTAACAACGCTGCAATCAGTGCAGTTGGAACAATCGAAAGTAACTCTTCTGAAGAATGGCTAAAAGTAATGAACGTTAACGTTCTCGGAATTGTTCGCACTTCAAAGTCAGCGCTACCACTGTTGCGCAAGAGCAAAGCAGCTTCAATTGTTAATACTTGTTCAGTTGCCGCCACTGCAGGAATTCCAAAGCGCGCGGTTTACAGTGCTTCAAAGGGTGCGGTTCTCTCACTGACACTTGCAATGGCCAATGACCATATTGCTGATGGCGTTCGAGTTAACTGCGTAAATCCTGGAACCGCAGATACTCCTTGGGTTCAAAGGTTACTTGCGCAAGCTGCCGACCCAGTTGCAGAGCGCAAAGCACTTGAAGCTCGCCAACCACTTGGCCGCTTGGTTTCATCAGAAGAAGTTGCTAGCGCAATTTGTTATTTAGCTAGCCCACTTCAGGGTTCAACAACTGGAACTTCTTTAGTAGTAGATGGTGGAATGCAAGGACTTCGTATTCCTAAGTAGAACTACTTCTCTTCAAGAATTAGTGACACTGAATTAATGCACCATCTTTGATCTGTTGGGACGTCGTAACCTTCACCTTCAAAGACGTGCCCTAAGTGCGAACCACAGTTTGCGCAACGAACCTCAGTTCTAACTCGCATTCCTAGCGATCGGTCTTCGATTAATTCCACAGCATCAGCACTTGTTGGCGCATAAAAAGAAGGCCATCCACATCCTGAGTGAAACTTAGTTTCGCTTCTAAACAATTCGTGATTGCAGGCCTTACATCGATAACTTCCAACCTTGTCGCTATCTGTGTATTCGCCAGTAAATGGGCGCTCGGTTGCACCGTGGCGTAAAACCTCGAACGAGAGCGGATCTAATTTAGCTGCGAGCTCGGCCTCATTTATCTGCGCCGGATACTTCTTATCGCTACTCATTTGATTCGACATGTGTGCATATTACGCAAACTTTCATGGGTGTGCCACAGATAGAATTCATCCATGCACAAATTGGTGAAACGAGTTAAAAAGCTCTTTGCCGACCGCAAAAGCTGGGTCCGCCTTATAGTCGTTTCGGCAGTTGCTTCCGGTGTTGCCTGGCAACTCGGAGATTTATTGATCAAAGATGGTGGTGTGGTTGCTGCAATTATTTGCGCACTAAGCATTCGAATCTCACTTTATAAATCTATTCGCGAAGGGTTTGGTCAAATAGTTGGAACTGCGATTGGCGCAGGTGTTGCACTAGCTTGCGTGACAATATTTGATCTCGGAATAATTTCAGTTGCCTTGACAGTGCTCTTTTGCTCAGTTGTTGCTCGAGCCTTGCACCTCGGTGAAGTTGCATCAGTAAACGTTCCAGTAACTGCGCTAATTGTTATTGGCCCAGGGCTTAGCGAAAGCACTGCGCTCTCCAGATTATCTTCAACCCTAATAGGCGCAGCAGTAGCAATTGCATTCTCTTATTTTTCACATGCAAAGACGCCAGCTGGTCGAACCATCGACAAGATAAGTTCGCTCGCAAATAAGTGCGCAAAATTGTTAGGCGAAATGTCCGAAGGTGTTGCTGCTGGCTTTACGCAAGACGAAGCTGGAAATTGGTTAGCTAAAGCCAGATTGTTAGTTGAAGAAATTCCTGGAGTCCGTGCACAATCCCAAGAAGCACGTGGTTATGCAAAATGGTTTCCGACTGCCCAAGTTGATGAAGCTGAAGAACTTTATGTAAGGGGAGTAGCAGTTGAACATACTGTTGTTCAAGTAAGAACTATTGCGCGCACACTCTTTGATTCGGCAGTCAAAGGTGGAATCGCTGAAGAATCAAAGCGCGATATTGCGCAAGCGTTATCTGCTGCAAGCTTTGCGGTAAGTTCGAAGGCAGAACAGATTAAAACTGCTGAAGGAATTGCCGAATCTAAATCAGCAACTCAAGATGCAAGACTTGCTGGCGCAGCACTAGCGGATTCTTTGATGGACTCTTCGGATAAAGTTGATCAAGAACAAATCGTCCGTGGAATTTCGCTCGTTTCGAATATTTCAATCATTGCTGATTCGTTGGATGAAACATCACCAGCGTTACATGATGTGATGACTCCTGGCGAGCCATCTGTTAATCAGATTTTGAAAGTTTCACCGATGGAACAAGGCGCAAGATTTGGTGCACGGTTAGCAAAATTAGCGAAGCCGTTTTTCTGGCTCAAGCAGCGTTTTCGCAATTACTTTTAACACATTAGGCTAGAAATTCAGGTGGAATTTCTCCCATTTCCAGAGTGGTTGTAGGCTCGCCCTCTCTTAGCAATGCCCCCCTAGCTCAGTCGGTAGAGCGTTTCCATGGTAAGGAAGAGGTCAACGGTTCGATTCCGTTGGGGGGCTCGATTACAATTACTATTAAGTGGAAGAAGTTTTCTTCACTTTTTTCACTAAACCCTTGGCGGGATAGCTCAGCTTGGTAGAGCAAACGGCTCATAATCGTTGTGTCGCCGGTTCAAATCCGGCTTCCGCTACTCGTGAATTGCACGTATTTTCACAAATTGCGTAGGTTGAAGTAACCTAGCGCTCTTAATTCAGAAGGAGCACCACTATGGCAAGCAAGAGCGCGGATGTACGCCCAAAGATCACAATGGCCTGCGTAGAGTGCAAAGAACGTAACTACATTACAAAGAAGAACCGTCGCAACGATCCAGACCGCCTAGAACTTAAGAAGTTCTGTCCACGTTGCAAGCTTTCAACAACACACCGCGAGACTCGCTAATCCGATGTTGAATCCCGACTTAGTCGGGCGCACTTTTACAAGTGCCGATTCTGTAACTGTCACTAAAGAGGCAATTCAAAAATTTGCTGAAGTAATTGGTGAAAATAATTTTGATGTTGCTCCCCCAACTTTTGCAATTTCCATAACGTTAGAACAATCCCAAAGCTTGCTTCAAGATAGCGGCCTGGATTGGACTCGAGTAGTCCATGGTGATCAAAAATTCGAAATCAAACGCCCGATTGTTGCCGGAGATATCTTCCATTGTTCATCGACTATCGAGAGCGCTCGCAATGTAGCTGGAAATGAAATCGTCACAGTTCGGTCAGATTTGAATTCTGGTTCCGAGCTAGTTATTTCTACCTGGTCAACCCTGGTGGTGCGAGCATGAACCAAATAGAAATCGGAACCGAGCTGGCTCCTAAAACTTTTAAAATAAATCGGCAACTACTTATTGACTATGCAAATGCCAGTGGAGACCAAAATCCAATTCACCAAGATGAAGCTTTTGCAAAATCTGTTGGGCTGCCAGATGTTATTGCTCATGGGATGCTGACTATGGCACTGGCTGGAAAGTATTTGTCAGATATCTCTGGCAGTCAAAATGTAATTGAATTCTCTGCCAAATTCATTAAGCCAGTTGTAGTGCCGGCAGGCGTAGATGTTTCATTGATTATTTCTGGCAAAGTTATTGACATCAACGATGGAATTGCAAAAATTGAACTCCTAGCGATGTGTAATGAAGTCAAGGTTTTGGGCATGGCAAAAGGCTCGATAAAAATCTGATGAGTGTTCCATTTAAGGTTTATAAGCGAATTGGTGATCTGCGCAAATTAAGTGCAAAGGATTTCTCAACAACTATCCTGATTTATGCAGATGGATACCTCGGCGATGTTGCCACTTGTATCCAAGCCGCCAAATCAAATTCCAAAGAAGATGTCGCAATTTACTTGCTGATTTCTGGAACTCCTGAACTTGATGGCATCGAATCATTAGTCGATGAACGGACCTACCTAGTTCAAATCACTGATGGTGTCGGTTGGGGCGAGGGAATAAATGCCTTAATGAAATTAGCAAATTCGCCATATGTAATAGTTATGGATCCATCCACAATGTTTACTGGTGATGCGATTACCCCAACAATCGCAAAACTTTCGGAGAAAGAATTTAGTGCAGTTGGTTGGCGCGGCGGCTTAGTAAATATTGAAGATGAATGGCGCAGCGTTGATGATAAAGGCGATGGCGAAGTCGATGTTCTATTTAGTTATTTCCTAGGATTAAATCGTGAGCATGCAATCGAAGCCGGTGCCTTTAACATTCGCGCTGTTTATTACCGCAATGCCGATATCGAATTTGGCTTGAAACTGCGACAAGCCCAAGGGCGACTCTGGCAACTAGAACTTCCGCTAAAGCAGGAGCGACATCACGGCTATTACGACTCGGATCCAACATATCGAGAAGAACAATCAAAGAAGAACTACGACCGAATCCTTCAAAGGTTTAGGGGCAAGATCGAAATATTGTCACCTCGCAGGTAACCTTGGCTTATGGCCGCAAATGATTTAGCTAACTTCACAACGCTTGGCGTTGGGGGACCAGCGGCAGAGATTATTAAAGTAAAAACGGAAGAAGAATTAATTGAAGCAATTAAAGCTGGCGATGCTTCAAAAACACCACTTTTAATTCTTGGTGGTGGTTCCAATGTTTTAATCAGTGACAGCGGATTTGCTGGCACCGTAATTAAAGTAGAAACCACTGGTAATTCATTTGAAATTGATGCCTGTAGCGGTGGAACGTTGACTGTTAGCGCTGGCACCGATTGGGATGAATTCGTAGCTTTCACAATTGAAAAAGGGCTAGCAAACCTTGAATCACTGAGTGGAATTCCAGGAACAGTTGGCGGGGCTCCGATTCAAAATATTGGTGCATATGGCCATGAGGTTTCTGAAGTAATTGCTCGGGTTCGAACCTTTGATCGCAAAGCACAAGCAGTTAAAACCTTTACCGCAAGCCAATGCGAGTTTGGATATAGAAGTTCAATCTTTAAAACTGAAGCCAATCGATATGTAATTTTGGATGTGACTTTTCAATTGCGAATCGGTGAAGCATCTCTGCCAATCGGTTATGTGGAGCTGGCAAAAGAACTTGGCGTTAAAATCGGCGCCCGAGTTGCAATCACAGAGGTTCGAGATGCAGTTTTGAAATTGCGAAGTGCCAAAGGAATGCTAATAGGTGAAGGTATTAAATCTGCTGGTTCATTTTTCATGAATCCAGTATTAGAAAAGGGTATTGCTGAAAAGTTGCCAAGCGATGCTCCAAGATGGCCAATGTCAGATGGCCGGGTAAAAACATCTGCGGCTTGGTTGATGGAACATGCAGGCGTAAGTAAAGGTGATCAACTTGCAGGTGCACAGATTTCACCAAAGCACGTTCTTGCACTTTCAAATGCCGGCGATGCAACCGCTAAAGATTTAATTGCATTAGCAAAAAGTGCTCAAGAAAAAGTGCGTGCAAAGTTTGGAATTACTCTGCAAACTGAGGTGCAGTTAGTGGGCCTAAGCCTCTAATCTATTTGGCTTCACCAAGAAGTTTTGCTACGCGACCAATGCCCTCGACGATATCTTCATCACCAAGTGCATATGAGAAACGTAGATAACCTGAAGGTCCGAATGCTTCGCCTGGAACTGCAGCTACTTCAACTTCATCCAGAATAAGTGTCGCGAGTTCAGCAGAAGTTTGTGGCCGCTTGCCGCGAATTTCTTTTCCTAAGACACCCTTAACTGATGGATAAACATAGAAAGCGCCAGTCGGAGTAGGACATGTGACGCCAGGAATTTTATTCAAAAGGTCAACGATTAATTTACGTCGACGATCAAATGCAACACCCATTTCATGAACTGCAGTTAAATCACCAGTTAGGGCAGCAATTGCAGCGCGTTGAGAAACATTTGAAACGTTTGAAGTTAAATGTGACTGCAGATTTGTAGCGGCCTTAATTACATCCTTCGGCCCAATCATCCAGCCAACTCGCCAACCAGTCATGGCATAAGTCTTTGCAACACCATTAATGATTATTGTTTGATCTGCTAATTCTGGAACTACAACCGGAAGACTTGGGGCAGTAGCGCCCTCGTAAAGTAAGTGTTCGTAGATTTCATCTGAAATTATCCAGATGCCATTTGCGAGCGCCCATTCTCCGATTGCCTTTACTTGTTCGGCAGAATAAACCGAACCAGTTGGATTTGATGGCGAACAGAACAACAAGGCTTTAGTTTTTGGTGTTCGTGCTGCTTCAAGTTGTTCTACGGATGCCAAATAGTTCTGGGATTCATCCGCGAATACTTCAACCGAGATTCCGCCAGCAAGCTTGATACATTCTGGATAAGTGGTCCAATATGGCGCTGGCAAAATAACTTCATCACCTGGATCGATGATTGAAGCGAAAGATTGATAAACAGATTGCTTGCCACCGTTTGTAACAAGAACTTGATCTGCAGTAATTACATAATTTGAATCACGAAGTGTCTTTGCAACAATCGCATCACGAAGTTCTGGAAGACCAGGTGTTGGTGTGTAACGATGATTTGCAGGTTTGGCTGCTGCTTCAGCTGCCGCCTTAACAATGTAATCAGGTGTTGGAAAATCGGGTTCACCTGCACCGAAGCCAATTACTGGACGGCCAGCCGCTTTAAGTGCTTTGGCCTTTCCGTCTACAGCCAAAGTGGCTGATTCAGCGATGGCTGCTATCCGGCGAGAAATTCTAGGTTTTGCGCTCATTGTTCCCATAGTGCGGAGTATGCCATTCCTCAGTTTTACTAACCGCCCCTCCACGCTCTACACTCCCCGTTCTGGCGCTTGCATTAGGTCATGCTGACGCATGTCTTCTTGACTTAAGTGACGCTCGAAGGGCAGTAGCTCAACTGGCCAGAGTTCCGGTCTCCAAAACCGGCGGTTGGGGGTTCAAGTCCCTCCTGCCCTGCAAGTAGTTGAACTAGTAGTTAAAGAAGTTTTATTTAGAACTAGTAATAAATAGGAAAGAGGTAGTGAACGTGGTTGATGAGAAAGATCCATCACACAACACAGACCAGGAATCCCTCGGGTTCTTCGGTCGCATTGGCCTTTTCTATCGCCAAATAGTTTCAGAACTTCGCAAAGTTGTTTGGCCAACTAGAAATCAACTTACAACTTACACCGCAGTGGTATTGGTATTCGTAGCTTTTGTTATCGCCGTTGTATCGGTCTTCGACCTAGTTTTAACCAAAATCGTCTTCTGGGTATTTGGATAAAGGGGGGAATCTCATGTCACTTGAAGAGTTAGATAATTTAGATACACCTCCTGTTAATACAGTTAATACTGTCGACGACTTTGAAGCAGCGCTCACCTCTACAACTGTAGCCATTGATGTCCAAGCTGTTGAAGATATTGACGTGGCAGTGGTTCCAGATCAAGAAGATTCTGAATCAGAAGAAGAAGAGAATGATGAGAACGCCGAATTCCGACGTGCACTTCGCACCGCACTTGGTGATTGGTATGTAGTTCACTCTTATGCAGGATACGAGAAGAAAGTTAAGGGCAACCTTGCTAACCGTATTACTTCACTAAATATGGAAGATTATATTTTCCAGATTGAAGTTCCTGAAGAAGAAGTAATGGAAATTAAGAATGGTCAGCGCAAGCAAGTAAAGCGCAATGTGTTCCCAGGTTATGTATTGGTTCGCATGGATCTAACTGACGAATCCTGGTCATGTGTGCGTAACACTCCTGGCGTAACTGGCTTCGTTGGAAATGCGCATCATCCATCTCCGCTAACCCTTACTGAAGTTGAAAACATTTTGGCGCCACGTCCAGTTAAGAAATCAGACAAGATTGATATTCGAATGATTGACTTCGAAATCAACGAGTCTGTAACTGTTATGGATGGCCCATTTGCAACACTTCCAGCAACAATCGCTGAGATCATGCCAGAACAAGGCAAGCTAAAGGTTTTGGTTTCAATCTTTGGTCGCGAAACCCCTGTTGAACTTTCATTTAACCAAGTCCAAAAGATTTAAAAAGAAGAGAAAAGGAAAAGAAAAATGGCACCAAAGAAGAAGATCACAGCACTCATCAAGTTGCAGATCCAGGCTGGCGCAGCAACACCTGCACCACCAGTAGGTCCAGCTCTTGGTCAGCATGGTGTGAACATCATGGACTTCGTTAAGGCATACAACGCTGCAACCGAAGCACAAAAGGGCCAGATCATTCCGGTTGAAATCACCGTATTCGAAGATCGCTCATTCACATTCATCACAAAGACTCCACCAGCATCACGTCTTATCTTGAAGGCTGCTGGCGTCGAAAAGGGTTCACCAATTCCTCACAAGACCAAGGTTGCAAACATCACCAAGGCACAGGTTGAAGAGATCGCAAAGATCAAGATGCCTGACTTGAATGCAAACGATCTTGAAGCCGCAAGTTTGATTATCGCCGGTACTGCTCGCTCAATGGGTATCACCGTCGGTTAATTAAAAAAAAGAAAAACGTGGGAGAACCTCGCTGGTTCGCTAACCACAACTCCGCCTAACAAATTGTTAGTCGAAACTTAAGGAGAAGAAATGAAGCGCAGTAAGAAATATAACGAGGCAGCTGCAAAGGTCGATCAAAAGATTCTTTACACACCTGGACAAGCAGTTAAGTTGGCCAAAGAGACCAGCACAACTAAATACGATGCAACAGTTGAAGTTGCACTACTTCTTGGCGTAGATCCAAAGAAGGCAGATCAAGCAATTCGTTCAACAGTAAACCTGCCACACGGAACCGGTAAGACTGCCCGCGTTCTTGTATTCGCAGGTGGCGAGCGCGCAGATGAAGCACGCGCAGCTGGCGCAGATATTGTCGGCGCAGATGAATTAATCGAAGAAGTTGCAAAGGGTCGTCTTGATTACGACGCTGTTGTTTCAACACCAGAACTTATGGGTAAGGTCGGTCGTCTTGGAAAGGTTCTTGGACCTCGCGGTTTAATGCCAAACCCAAAGACTGGAACTGTTACAACTAACGTTGCTAAGGCTGTTAATGACATCAAGGGCGGAAAGATTGAATTCCGTGTTGATAAGAATTCAAACCTGCACTACATAATTGGAAAGACATCTTTCACCGCAGAGCAATTGGCTGATAACTACGCAGCAGCTCTTGAAGAAGTTATGCGCGCAAAGCCAAACTCTTCAAAGGGACGCTTCGTTCGCAAGGCCACAATCTCGACAACGATGGGACCTGGAATTCAGGTTGACCCAACGATCTCACGCGATGGCGGAGATAACGTTCAGGCTTAATACCTGAACCAGACTGATTTTGACTGGGGTAGGCCCAATCGCTTACCCTAGGCAAGTTGTTACAAGTTAGTAACAGTAAAAGTAAGACCCGTACCAAAGACTGCAGGTCCTTTTAGTAAAAAAACTAAGAGGTTAATTGTTGAAAAACAGCCAGCATAGGTGCCCACGTAACCTCGTGCGCATTTATGCGACGGGGTTTTTTGATTTTAGAGCGAAAGGAAGCCAAATGGCTCGCCCAGATAAAGCAGCAGCTGTTGCAGAACTGACGGAAGATTTCCGTTCAGCAAATGCAACTGTGCTAACTGAATATCGTGGTCTCTCTGTTACATCAATGAAGGAACTTCGCCGTGCACTTGGTAGCGATACTAAGTATTCAGTAGTGAAGAACACTCTTACCAAGATCGCAGCAAAAGATGCAGGAGTAGATATCGATCCATCTCTACTTGCTGGTCCATCTGCTGTCGCATTTATTAAGGGCGATCCAATTGATGCCGCAAAGAGCCTAAAGAACTTCTCAAAAGAAAATCCATTCCTTGTTATCAAGGGCGGAATCTTTGAAGGTAAAGCTGTAACTGTTGCAGAAATTATGAAGCTAGCTGACCTTGAATCTCGTGAGGTTCTATTGTCCAAGCTTGCTGGTGCAATGAAGGGTTCACTTGCCAAGGCAATTCGTACCATCGATGCACTTCGCTTAAAGAAGGAAGCACTCGAAGGTGCTCCAGCCGTAGCAGTGGTGTCCGAAGCGCCAACAGTAGTTGAGGTGGCAGAGGTTCCAGCTTCAGTAGAAGCAGAAGCCAACGCACCGGTTGAAACAGCTGAAGCAACTCCTGAAACACCAGAAGCAACTCCAGAAGTAACCGAATAACCAAAAGAATTAACCAAAAAAGAAAAGGAATATAAAAAATGGCAAAGCTAACTTCAGATGATCTATTAGCTCAATTCAAGGAAATGACTCTTGTTGAACTTTCAGATTTCGTAAAAGCATTCGAAACAGAGTTCGATGTAACAGCAGCAGCACCAGTTGCAGTTGCAGCAGCAGGCGGAGCAGCCGGCGGCGCAGCAGCATCAAGCGATCAAGATGAGTTCTCACTTATCCTTGAAGATGCTGGTTCACAGAAGATTGCAGTTATCAAGGAAGTTCGTAACATCAACTCAAGCCTCGGCCTAAAGGAAGCCAAGGACTTGGTAGATGGAACACCAGCTACTTTGATCGAAAAGGGAACTAAGGAAGCAGTTGACAAGGCAAAGACAGCTCTTGAAGCTGCTGGGGCAAAGGTCACAGTTAAGTAATCCCAGGTCGAACTTACGCACAAGCGTTAGAAAAAGGGACCCTAATCGGGTCCCTTTTTTCGTATCTAGGTGTATAAGGCCGGTTGGACAGATACCCGCTTGGTTCGATACTCTCGCCCTTCGCAAATTTTAAAAACCCAGAGGTCAGGCATATAGCGGCTGAGACCTGGCGGTAGCCGTGCGTTTACATCTGGAGGAATTTTGGCCGCATCGAAGTCAAAGTCATTTGCACCTGCTCGCGTTTCATTCGCAAAAATTCGTGAACCACTCGAAGTTCCAAACCTTCTATCACTACAGCTAGACAGTGTTGACTGGTTACTTGGTAACGACGCGTGGCGTTCTCGTCTTGTTGTCGCTGAAAAGGCCGGTCGTGGTGAAGTACCAAAGACATCAGGATTAGAAGAAATCTTTGAAGAGATTTCTCCAATCGAAGATTTCCAAGGAACGATGAGTCTCTCATTTAGAGATCACCGCTTCGAACCACCTAAGTATTCAGTCGCTGAATGTAAAGAGCGCGACATCACTTACTCTGCACCGTTATTCGTAACTGCAGAATTCACCAACAACATCACTGGTGAAATTAAGTCACAAACAGTTTTCATGGGCGACTTCCCATTGATGACACCACGCGGAACTTTCGTAATTAACGGAACCGAGCGCGTTGTTGTTTCACAGATTGTTCGTTCACCTGGTGTTTATTTTGAACGCACAATTGAGAAGAGTTCAGATAAAGATATTTTGACTGCGAAGATTATTCCAAGCCGTGGCGCTTGGTTGGAATTCGAAGTTGATAAGAAAGATTTGGTCGGTGTTCGTATCGATCGTAAGCGTAAGCAATCTGTAACAATTTTCTTGAAGGCACTTGGTTGGTCAGAGGAACAAATCCTTGAACAATTCGGTGAATTCGAATCTATTCGCGCAACTCTTGAAAAAGATAACGTGAACACTCAAGACGAAGCTCTGCTTGATATCTATCGCAAGCTACGTCCAGGTGAGCCACCAACAAAGGAAGCTGCACAAGGACTTATCGAGAACTTGTACTTCAATCCAAAGCGTTATGACCTTGCAAAGGTTGGTCGCTTCAAGGTTAATAAGAAGCTTGGTTTAGAGCTTGAACTTTCAAAGGGCTTACTAAACATTGAAGATATCGTTGCAACAATTCGCTACTTAGTCTCACTCCATAACGGCGATGCTCTTATGGAATATGGCAAGCAAGTTCGTGTTGAAACTGACGATATCGATCACTTCGGTAACCGTCGCCTTCGCACAGTTGGTGAATTGATTCAGAACCAAGTCCGTACTGGTCTTTCACGTATGGAACGTGTTGTTCGCGAACGTATGACAACACAAGATGTTGAAGCAATTACTCCACAAACTCTGATCAACATCCGTCCAGTTGTTGCATCAATCAAGGAGTTCTTCGGAACATCTCAACTTTCACAATTCATGGACCAGACAAATCCACTTTCTGGAATGACACACAAGCGTCGTCTTTCAGCACTTGGACCCGGCGGTCTTTCACGTGAACGCGCAGGCTTCGAAGTTCGTGACGTTCACCCATCTCACTACGGACGTATGTGTCCAATTGAAACTCCAGAAGGTCCAAACATCGGACTTATCGGATCACTTGCAACATATGCTCGCGTAACTCCATTCGGATTTATCGAAACTCCTTACCGCAAAGTTCTAAAGGGTAAGGTAACAGATCAAATTGATTACTTAACTGCAGATGAAGAAGATGAGCACGTAATTGCGCAAGCAAATGCACCGCTAACTTCAGATTCACACTTTGCAGAACCACGCGTTCTTGTTCGTCGTCGCGGTGGCGAAGTTGAATTCATTCACGCAGATGAAGTTGATTACATGGACGTTTCACCACGTCAGATGGTTTCTGTTGCAACCGCAATGATTCCATTCCTTGAGCACGACGATGCGAACCGCGCATTGATGGGTTCAAACATGATGCGTCAAGCAGTTCCACTAATTCGTGCAGAAGCACCATTTGTCGGAACCGGTATGGAATTCCGTGCAGCTGTTGATGCTGGCGATGTTCTACTTGCTCGCAACTCAGGTGTTGTTACAGAAGTAAGTGCCGACGAAGTTACTGTCATGAACGATGATGGAACAACTGAGCATTACTTCCTAGAGAAGTTCACACGCTCTAACCAAGGCACTAGCCGCAATCAGAAAGTGATTGTCGCGCAAGGCAACCGTATTGAAACCGGCCAAGTTATTGCTGATGGACCATCGACCGAAAAGGGCGAAATGGCACTCGGTAAGAACTTGCTCGTGGCATTTATGTCATGGGAAGGTCACAACTACGAAGATGCAATTATTCTTTCGCAACGTCTCGTTCAAGATGACGTACTAACTTCAATTCATATTGAAGAGTATGAAGTTGATGCTCGCGACACCAAGCTTGGACCTGAGGAAATCACTCGTGATATCCCTAACGTGAGCGAAGAAGTTCTTGCAGATCTAGATGATCGCGGAATTATTCGTATCGGTGCTGAAGTTGTTCCTGGCGACATTCTTGTCGGAAAGGTAACTCCTAAGGGCGAAACTGAACTCACACCAGAAGAGCGTTTGCTCCGTGCAATTTTCGGCGAGAAGGCTCGCGAAGTTCGCGACACCTCACTAAAGGTTCCACACGGTGAATCAGGAAAAGTTATTGATGTTCGCATTCAATCTGCAGAAGATGGATATGAACTTCCTGCCGGTGTAAACCAAATCGTTCGCGTATTTGTTGCGCAGAAGCGAAAGATTCAAGACGGTGACAAGCTTGCTGGTCGCCACGGTAACAAGGGTGTTATCTCAAAGATTCTTCCAGTGGAAGATATGCCATTCCTTGAAGATGGAACTCCTGTTGATGTTGTCTTGAACCCACTTGGTGTTCCTGGTCGTATGAACGTCGGTCAGATTCTAGAAACTCACTTAGGTTGGGTTGCTAAATCTGGTTGGAAGTTAGAGGGCAACGAGCCATGGCAGAAGGATCTTCGCGAACATGGTTTCGCAGATGCTGCTGCAAACTCAAAGGTTGCAACTCCAGTATTTGATGGCGCAAAGGAAGAAGAACTTATTGGTCTTCTCTCTTCAACACTTCCTAACAAGGATGGAATGCGTCTAGTTGGTGGAAACGGAAAGGCTCGTCTATTCGACGGTCGCACCGGAGAGCCATACAAAGAAGAGATCACAGTTGGTTACATGTATATCTTGAAGCTTCACCACTTGGTGGACGACAAGATTCACGCACGTTCAACTGGACCTTACTCAATGATTACTCAACAACCACTTGGTGGAAAAGCACAATTCGGTGGTCAGCGCTTTGGTGAGATGGAAGTTTGGGCACTTGAAGCTTATGGCGCCGCTTACACACTCCAAGAGTTGCTAACAATTAAGTCCGATGACGTTCTTGGTCGCGTAAAACTTTACGAAGCCATTGTTAAGGGCGAGAACATTCCAGAACCGGGTATCCCAGAATCATTCAAGGTGCTTGTTAAGGAAATGCAGTCACTATGTCTAAATGTGGAAGTTCTATCTTCTGAAGGTGTTGCGATCGAAATGCGCGATACCGATGAAGAAGTATTCCGTGCCGCCGAAGAACTTGGAATCAACTTGTCACGAGTTGAACCTTCAAGTGTCGAAGAAGTTTAAGGAGAGGGATAAAAAATGTTAGATGTTAACTTTTTTGATGAACTACGAATTGGCTTAGCTTCGACTGACAATATTCGTGAATGGTCTTTTGGTGAAGTAAAGAAACCAGAAACCATCAACTACCGAACACTCAAGCCAGAGAAGGACGGACTCTTCGACGAGAAGATTTTCGGACCAACTCGTGACTGGGAATGTTATTGCGGTAAGTACAAGCGCGTTCGCTTCAAGGGAATTATCTGCGAGCGTTGCGGTGTTGAAGTTACTCGCGCAAAGGTTCGTCGTGAACGTATGGGTCACATTGAACTAGCTGCACCTGTTACTCACATCTGGTATTTCAAGGGTGTTCCATCACGCCTTGGTTACCTACTTGATCTTGCACCAAAGGATCTTGAGAAGGTTATTTATTTCGCTGCCTACATGATCACTGAAGTTGATACTGAAGCTCGCGAAGAAGATCTACCTTCACTCGAGAAGCGCCTTGCTGCAGATAAGAAGAAGATTGAAACTCGTCGCGATGGCGATCTAGATGCACGTCAGAAGAAACTAGAAGCAGATACTGCTGAACTAGAAGCTGCTGGCGAAAAAGCAGATGTAAAGCGCAAAGTTCGTGAAGCAGCTGAACGTGAATTGAAAGCAGTTCGCGATAAGTCACAACGCGAATTGGATCGCTTAGATGCAGTCTGGACTCGCTTTAAGAATCTAAAGGTTCAAGATCTCGAAGGTGATGAATCTTTGTATCGCGAACTTACAGATCGTTTCGGTGTTTATTTCAAGGGTTCAATGGGCGCAGCTGCAATTAAGCGTCGCTTAGAAACTTTTGATTTACAGTCTGAATACACAATGCTGACCGAACTGGCACAAACTGGTAAGGGTCAGAAGAAGACTCGCGCAATTAAGCGTTTGAAAGTTGTCTCTTCATTCCTAAACACTCGCAACCACCCAGCATCAATGGTTCTAGATTGCGTTCCAGTTATTCCACCTGATCTACGTCCAATGGTTCAACTAGATGGTGGTCGCTTTGCGACCTCAGATCTAAATGATCTATACCGACGCGTTATCAACCGTAACAATCGTTTGAAGCGTCTTGCAGATCTTGGTGCTCCAGAAATTATTGTTAATAACGAAAAACGTATGTTGCAAGAAGCAGTAGATGCGCTATTCGATAACGGTCGTCGTGGTCGTCCAGTTACTGGCCCAGGAAACCGTCCACTTAAATCATTGTCAGACATGCTTAAGGGTAAGCAAGGACGTTTCCGTCAAAACTTGCTCGGAAAGCGCGTTGATTATTCTGGTCGTTCAGTAATCGTTGTTGGTCCACAACTTAAGTTGCACCAATGCGGTCTGCCAAAGCAGATGGCACTAGAACTTTTCAAGCCATTCGTAATGAAGCGCTTGGTTGATCTCAATCACGCACAGAACATCAAATCCGCAAAGCGTATGGTCGAGCGTGCTCGCCCTGTTGTGTGGGATGTTTTGGAAGAAGTAATTGCAGAACATCCAGTTCTTCTAAACCGTGCACCAACACTGCACCGTCTGGGTATCCAAGCTTTCGAACCACAATTGGTTGAAGGTAAGGCTATTCAGATTCACCCACTTGTTTGTACTGCATTTAACGCAGACTTCGACGGTGACCAGATGGCGGTTCACTTACCACTGTCAGCAGAAGCGCAAGCAGAAGCTCGCGTTCTTATGCTTTCAAGTAACAATATTTTGTCACCTGCATCAGGTCGACCAATTACATCTCCTACCCAGGACATGGTTCTTGGTCTTTACTTCCTAACATCACTTCGTGAGAACGAACTTGGTGAAGGTCGCGCATTCGGTTCAATCGCCGAAGCGTTGATGGCATATGACCGTAACTCACTAACAATGCAGGCAAAGATCAAGATTCGTATTACCCACAGCGGTGTCAGCGAAGTTCGCGAAACTACATTAGGTCGCGCACTATTCAATGAAATTCTGCCAGAGGGTTATAAGTTCGTTGATTACGATGTAACTAAGAAACTTCTTGGCCAAATCGTTGATGATCTTGCTGAAGGTTTTGCCAAGGTAACAGTTGCGCAAACACTTGATGCTCTGAAGTCACTTGGTTTCTACTGGGCAACACGCGCTGGAATCACCATCGCAATCGAAGATGTTGTTACACCTGCCAAGAAGCAAGAAATCTTGGATGGTTATGAAATTAAGGCTGAAAAGGTTCAGAGCCAATATGAAAAGGGTCTGATTACCGATGATGAGCGTCGTCAAGAACTCATTGAAATTTGGACTAATGCAACAACAGATGTTGCAAAGGCGATGGAAGATAACTTCCCAAAGACCAACCCTGTTTGGATGATGGTCTACTCCGGTGCACGTGGAAACATGATGCAAGTTCGTCAGATCGCAGGTATGCGTGGTCTGGTAGCGAATCCGAAGGGCGAAATTATTCCGCGTCCGATCAAGTCAAACTTCCGTGAAGGTCTTTCAGTTCTTGAATACTTCATTGCAACTCACGGTGCGCGTAAGGGTCTTGCAGATACCGCGCTTCGTACCGCTGACTCAGGTTACCTAACACGTCGTCTCTGCGACGTTGCACAAGATGTAATTATTCGTGAAGAAGATTGCGGAACTGATCGCGGTCTGACTCTAAAGATTGCTGCAGTTGATTCAACTGGAGCACTTGTTCGCGATGACCATGTCGAAACTTCAATGTTCGGTCGTAACTTGGCTGAAGATGCAGTTCAAAATGGCAAGGTAATTCTTAGCGCAGGAACAGATCTTGGCGATAAGAACATCAACACTTTGGTTGAAGCTGGTATCGCAGAAGTTAAAATCCGCTCAGTTCTTACTTGCGATAGCAAGGTTGGACAATGCGCAATGTGCTACGGCCGCTCAATGGCATCTGGCAAGTTAGTAGATGTCGGCGAAGCTGTTGGAATTATTGCTGCTCAATCAATTGGTGAGCCAGGAACTCAGCTAACAATGCGTACTTTCCACACCGGAGGTATTGCAGGAGATGACATCACACACGGTCTACCTCGTATTGTTGAACTCTTCGAAGCTCGCACACCTAAGGGTGTTGCGCCAATCGCAGAAACTGCTGGTGTTGTCAGCTTCCTAGAAGATGCAAAGGGCAAGAAGATCATCGTTACGCCAGAAGATGGCAGCGAAGCGATTGCTTACCCAATTACACGTCGTCAGAAGCTAAAGGTTGAAGATGGCATGCGCGTTAGCGTTGGACAACAAATGGTTGTTGGCGCGATCGATCCAAAGCAAGTTCTTCGTATCCTTGGACCTCGTCAAACCCAGGTTCACTTAGTGAATGAAATCCAAGAGGTTTACCGTTCACAAGGTGTATCAATTCACGATAAGCACATCGAAATTATTGTTCGCCAAATGTTGAAGCGCATCACAGTGCTTGAACCAGGCGATGCCGATCTGCTTCCAGGTGAATTAGTAGAACGTGGTCGTTTCGAAACAGAGAACCGTCGCGTTGTATCAACTGGTGGCAAGGCCGCATCTGGTCGCCCAGAACTTATGGGAATTACTAAGGCATCACTTGCAACTGAATCATGGTTATCAGCCGCTTCATTCCAAGAGACCACAAAGGTTCTTACAGATGCTGCGTTATCCGAGAAGAGCGATCCATTGCTCGGACTTAAGGAGAACGTAATCATCGGTAAGTTAATCCCAGCTGGTACAGGTCTTGCTCGTTACCGCAACGTTCGAGTCGAACCTACCGAAGAGGCAAAGGCCGCGGTCTACGCTGCTTACGATGAATATGACTTCACACCATTTGAATCACAAGGTTCAGGTGAAGCAGTTCGTTTGGATGAGTTCGAAACTCGCTAAACGTATCTAAAATAATAAAATTAAAAGCCCCGGTGTTTATTGCACTGGGGCTTTTTTAATTGGATTTAGAGTAACTCTCAGTTAAATACATCAACTCTGAAATCTCGGTAACTGCAGAACAGTCGCCTTTATCTTCATAAATACAATCTTGTGGGCCACTAACCGTTAGCACTGATTTATCATCGCTCCATTTTTCGTAGCCATAATCAGGTGCTTCATTAGGGTTATATATTTCTTGCCAATCATTTATATCCCAGAGATAGTAATTAACAAGCCCGGTCCATTCGCCTTTACTTGTATTAAACATCAACGAAGTGATTGTGATTGGTGTGCGTTCGGCAAAGCTAAATTCACTCGGATCTGGTGATGTTATGCGAAGTTTTGGCAAGAGGTGAAGGGGTAACTGCGTGCTTACTGGAATTAAGCCAAGCCCCTGCGGATACTTGATTGCTTTGCAATCTGCTGCCTCAACATACTTATAACCTTCTGAATCAAGGGCTTTACCGCTTTTGGTGAAGATAACTTCACGATCAGAGAGTTGGCCTTCAGAATAAAAACTATACGTTGCTGTTATTTGGTTATTCAAAAATCTGCCCTTAAAGGAGCCATACGAACTATCTTTAGCAAAGTGTTGTTGAATTAAGTTTCCAGATACCCCAACCCCATCATTCTTTATAATTTCAAGAATTGCATTGTCGGTAGAAACTTGTGCGTGATAACAAGAAGCAAGAGCAAGGGCTTTACTACTATTTCTCGAAATGATTCCTCCACCGGATGTAAGCAAAATAAAAACTATGATGGCAGAGACAACAATTAACGAACGTTTCATTTATTTAAATATACAACCAAGACTGCGCCAACAAAGTGTGAAACAAATGCGGCAGCTGTTAGTGCATGAAATAGTTCATGAAAACCAAACCAATTAATTGAAATGTTTGGTTTCTTGATTGCATAAATAATTCCACCGGCGGTATAAAAAATTCCACCAAGTAAAATTAATAAGAAGACCGCTACGCCACCTGATTTCCAGAAAGAAGGTAAGAAAAATACGGCGGCCCAGCCAAGAGCGATATAAAGCGGAACGTAAACCCAACGCGGGGCACCAAGCCAGAGAATTCGGATCAGGGCGGTAAGAATTGCCCCACCCCAGACGCAGGAGAGCAGAATGATCGCTTGATTCTTATCTAATAGGTATACCGAAAATGGAGTGTAGGTGCCGGCAATCAAAATTGGGATGTTTGCATGGTCGATTCGGCGCCAAAGGGCCCGATATTTCTCCTGCCACTTGACCCGGTGATACAGGGCGCTGCAAGTAAAGAGAGTTACGGCTGTAAGTGTGAAGATTCCGAGGGTAATCCGGCCCTGAAGCCGATCGGCCGCAGTAATAAGGACTAGCCCAGCTACCAGAGAAACCGGGGACATGACTAGGTGGATCAGACCCCGCCCTTTGGGCTTCGGGGCGGTCAGCTTTTCGGCCAATTTCATGCCTCAACCATAGGGCGAAGTGGGCAAAAAGCCTTCGGCGTGTCGGATTTGGGATTTCCCGGCCTTTTTGGGGTCGGAGGAGTAAAACCCGTTTTGACCGTATGCGGGGCGCGAGGTTACTATTCGCGTCTGCTCTTTTCTGAATTGAGCGCTTGTAACCGTGTGCAATAACTTGAAAAAGTAATTGTCGAAATTTGCGAAGTTGGGTCAACACACCCGACCGCGTGGGTCGAGAAACAAACGGAAATAAGTGCACAAATCAAAATTGAAACGCAGTAATGAACGGAGAAGAAGTGCCAACAATTCAGCAGCTGGTCCGAAAGGGTCGCGCAGAAAAGACAACCAAGACAAGCACGCCTGCACTAAAAGGTAGTCCGCAACGTCGTGGTGTTTGTACTCGTGTTTATACAACAACTCCTAAGAAGCCAAACTCTGCGCTTCGTAAAGTTGCACGTGTACGTCTAACAAGTGGCATGGAAGTAACTGCATATATTCCTGGTGAAGGACATAACTTGCAAGAGCACTCAATCGTTCTAGTTCGCGGTGGTCGTGTTAAAGATCTTCCAGGTGTTCGTTACAAAATTATTCGCGGATCTTTAGATACCCAAGGTGTTAAAGATCGTAAGCAATCACGTAGCCGTTATGGTGCAAAGAGAGAGAAGAAGTAATGCCACGTAAAGGTCCCGTCACTAAGCGCCCAGTTGTTGCAGATCCTGTTTACAACTCACCTGTTGTTACTGCGCTAATTAACAAAATTTTATTACACGGTAAGCGTTCAACTGCTGAAGCAATTGTTTATCAAGCACTTGAAGGTTGCCGCGAAAAGACTGGTGGAACTGACCCAGTAATTACTTTGAAGCGTGCACTAGATAACATCCGTCCAACACTTGAAGTTAAGTCTCGCCGCGTTGGTGGAGCTACTTACCAAGTGCCAATGGAAGTTAAAGCAGGACGCGCAACAACACTCGCACTTCGTTGGGTAATCGATTACTCACGTCAACGTCGCGAAAAGTCAATGGCAGAGCGTTTACAGAACGAATTACTTGATGCATCAAATGGTCTAGGCGCAGCAGTTAAGAAGCGCGAAGACACTCACAAGATGGCAGAAGCTAACAAGGCTTTCGCTCACTACCGCTGGTAATCCAGAAACCAATTAAAGAATTAATTAAAAGAAACTAAAAGGAGACTCGACAAGTGGCCGTAGAGACAGCAATCGACCTAGCCAAGGTTCGCAACATCGGAATCATGGCGCACATCGACGCGGGTAAAACCACGACTACTGAGCGAATCCTTTTCTACACCGGTATCAACTACAAGATCGGTGAAGTTCATGATGGCGGCGCCACAATGGACTGGATGGAACAAGAGCAAGAGCGTGGAATCACAATCACATCTGCTGCAACAACATGTGTTTGGAAAGACCACCTAATTAACATTATTGATACCCCAGGTCACGTGGACTTCACAGTTGAAGTAGAGCGTTCACTCCGCGTTCTCGATGGCGCAGTTTGCGTATTCGACGGCGTTGCTGGCGTAGAACCACAATCAGAAACAGTTTGGCGTCAAGCAGATCGTTACAACGTTCCACGTATCTGTTTCGTAAACAAGCTAGACCGCACCGGTGCTTCATTCCAACGTTGCGTAGACATGATCGGCACTCGCTTAAATGCGATTGCACTAGTTCTACAACTTCCAATTGGTTCTGAAGGTGACTTCAGCGGAGTTATCGACCTAATCGCAATGAAGGCACTTGTCTGGCCTGGCGAAACTAAAAAGGGCGAAGATTATTTAATTGAAGAAATCCCAGCAGCAATGTTGGAAGAAGCAAAGACCGCTCGTCACAACATGCTTGAAACACTTGCAGATGCTGATGATGCAATCATGGAGAAATACCTAGAAGGTATTGAACTTTCAGATGAAGAAATTATTGCTGGTATCCGTCGCGCAACTCTTGCTGACAAGCTGACACCAGTTCTTACTGGTTCTGCATTTAAGAACAAGGGCGTTCAGCCAATGCTCGATGCAGTTAACCGCTACCTTCCAAGCCCACTAGATATCAAGGCAATTGTTGGCCACAAGATGGGCGATCCAGAGGTAGAAGTAGAACGTCAACCTGCAGATTCAGAACCATTCTCAGCACTTGCATTCAAGATCATGTCAGATCCACACCTTGGAAAATTAACATTCGTTCGTATTTACTCTGGTCGCCTAGATACCGGAACTGCAATCCTTAACTCAACAAAGGATGGCAAGGAACGTATCGGAAAGATTTACCAGATGCACGCAAATAAGCGTGAAGAGAAGGATTCAGCTGGCGCAGGAATGATCATCGCAGTTATGGGTCTAAAGAACACCACAACTGGCGACACACTCTGCGATCCAGATAAGCCAGTAATTCTTGAATCAATGGATTTCCCAGCACCAGTTATCTCGGTTGCTATCGAACCAAAGACAAAGGCTGACCAAGAAAAACTTGGTATTGCGATTCAACGTCTTGCTGAAGAAGATCCAACATTCCACGTTAAGTCAGATGAAGAAACTGGCCAAACAATCATCTCTGGTATGGGCGAACTTCACCTTGAAATTCTTGTAGACCGTATGCGCCGCGAATTCAAAGTGGAAGCAAACGTTGGTAAGCCACAAGTTGCTTACCGTGAAACTCTTCGCAAGCCAGTTGATCGTTATGACTACACACACAAGAAGCAATCTGGTGGTTCTGGTCAATTCGCAAAGGTTCAAATTGCAATCGAACCACTTCCAACAGGCAGCGAGCATTCATACGAATTCGTTAACAAGATCACCGGTGGTCGCATCCCTAAGGAATACATTCCTTCAGTTGATGTCGGCTGTAAAGAAGGAATGCAGAACGGTCCGCTAGCTGGTTATCCACTAGTTGATGTTCGCGTAACACTTCTTGACGGTGCTTACCACGATGTTGACTCATCAGAACTTGCATTCAAAATTGCAGGCCTACAAGCATTTAGAGAAGCATCACGTCTAGCTGGCCCAGTAATTCTGGAACCAGTTATGTCAGTTGAAGTAATCACACCAGAAGATTTCATGGGCGATGTCATCGGCGATCTCAACTCTCGTCGCGGGCAAATTCAATCCATGGATGAGCGTTCAGGCGCTCGTATCGTAAAAGCAATCGTTCCGCTATCAGAGATGTTCGGCTATGTCGGAGATCTACGAAGCAGAACACAAGGTCGCGCAAGCTACAGCATGCAATTTGATTCGTATGCCGAGGTTCCAGCCGCGGTCGCGAAGGAAATCATCGCAAAGGTTCGCGGCGAGTAATCGCTTCGAGTTATTGCGAATCGGCAAACGAAAACAACCAAACTAACAAACTAAAAGAACCAACAGGAGGAAAAAGTGGCAAAGGCAAAGTTCGAGCGGAATAAGCCGCACGTAAACATTGGCACAATCGGTCACATCGATCACGGTAAGACCACTCTTACTGCTGCGATCTCAAAGGTACTTCACGACAAGTATCCTGATGTAAACCCATTCACACCATTCGATCAAATCGATAAGGCGCCAGAAGAGCGCGCACGCGGTATAACAATTTCTATCGCGCACATCGAATACCAAACAGAATCACGTCACTACGCACACGTTGACTGCCCAGGCCACGCCGACTACATCAAGAACATGATCACCGGTGCTGCTCAAATGGACGGTGCAATTCTTGTAGTAGCTGCAACTGATGGACCAATGCCACAAACTAAGGAGCACGTTCTACTTGCTCGCCAAGTTGGCGTTCCATCAATCGTTGTTGCTCTAAACAAGTCAGACATGGTCGACGATGAAGAAATTCTTGAACTTGTTGAAATGGAAGTTCGCGAACTTCTAAGCAAGTATGAATTCCCAGGCGATGACACACCAATCGTTCGCATCTCAGCTCTTAAGGCTCTTGAAGGAGATGCCAAGTGGGTTGAATCAATCATGGAGCTAATGAAGGCAGTAGATACCTTTATTCCTCAACCAGCTCGTGAAGTTGATAAGCCATTCTTGATGCCAGTAGAAGACGTTTTCACAATCACAGGTCGTGGAACTGTTGTAACTGGTCGTATCGAGCGCGGAATCGTTAAGGTCAACGAAGAAGTTGAAATCGTTGGTATCCGTCCAGATTCACAGAAGACAACCGTTACTGGTGTCGAAATGTTCCGCAAGCTTCTCGACGAAGGTCAAGCTGGCGAGAACGTTGGACTTCTTCTTCGTGGAACAAAGCGTGAAGATGTAGAGCGTGGCCAGGTTGTTTGCAAGCCAGGTTCAATCACACCTCACACTGAATTCTCTGCGAATGCTTACATCCTTTCAAAGGATGAAGGCGGACGTCACACACCATTCTTCAATAACTATCGTCCACAGTTCTACTTCCGTACAACTGACGTAACAGGAATCGTAACTCTTCCATCAGGAACAGAAATGGTTATGCCTGGCGATAACACTGAAATGGCTGTTGTTCTTATTCAACCAATCGCTATGGAAGAAGGTCTACGTTTCGCAATCCGCGAAGGTGGCCGCACCGTAGGAGCAGGTCGAGTAACAAAGATCATCAAGTAATTAAATCGTTTGGAAGTCTGGCCTCGAAAGAGGCCAGACTCTAAACAAAGAGAAAAAAAGAATTAAAAAAGTTTTTTAAAAGCAGTTTAGATAAAAAGGAGAAGCAAATGGCGGGACAAAAGATCCGCATTCGGCTTAAGGCATACGACCACGAAGTGATCGACACATCTGCGAAGAAGATCGTAGAAACAGTTGAGCGCACCGGGGCTACTGTCGCAGGCCCAGTTCCACTGCCAACAGAGAAGAACACATTTTGTGTTATCCGCTCTCCTCACAAATACAAAGATAGCCGCGAACATTTCGAGATGCGCACACATAAGCGCCTAATCGACATCATCGACCCAACTCCTAAGACAGTTGACTCATTGATGCGTCTTGATCTCCCTGCCGGCGTTGACATTGAGATAAAGCTGTAAGGGGATTATAAAAATGGCTAATAGCAAAACTATTCAATCCCAAGGCTCTGCAGTAAAAGGCATCCTCGGCAAGAAGCTTGGTATGACCCAAGTATTCGATGCCAACAATAAAATTGTTCCAGTAACAGTTGTTGAAGCTGGTCCATGTGTTGTTACACAGATTCGCACAATCGAAAATGATGGTTACACAGCTGTGCAACTAGCTTTCGGTGCTGTTGATCCTCGCAAAGTTACAAAGCCAGAAGCTGGCCACTTTGCAAAGGCTGGCGTAACTCCACGTTCTGAAGTTGCTGAACTCCGCACTTCAGATACTTCTACTTATTCAGTTGGTCAAGAACTTCGCGCAGATGTATTTGCTGCCGGCGAGATTGTTGATGCAACCGGAACTTCACGCGGTAAGGGATCTGCTGGTGTTATGAAGCGCCACGGTTTCTCTGGTATCGGAGCATCTCACGGTGTTGACCGTAAGCACCGTATGCCAGGTTCTATCGGTAACCGAACAACACCAGGTCGCGTATTCCGCGGTAAGAAGATGATGGGTCGCATGGGTGTTGACACAGTTACAACTCAAAATCTTTTAGTTCATTCAGTTGATGCAGAGAAGTCACTTCTTTTAATTAAGGGTGCAATTCCTGGTCCAACTGGTTCAATCGTCTTTCTCCGTTCAGCGGCGAAGATGGCAACTTCTGAAACGGTAGGTGCATAACCCCATGTCACTTAAAGTAGATATTAAGAGCGCAGCCGGAAAGGTAACTGGAAGCATTGATCTGCCTGCAGAAACTTTCGATGTGCAAACTAATGTCCCACTAATTCACCAAGTAGTTGTAGCGCAACTTGCTGCAGCACGCGCGGGCACTGCAAAGACAAAGAACCGCGGTGAAGTAAGTGGAACAGGTAAGAAGCCTTTCAAGCAGAAGGGAACAGGTCGTGCCCGTCAGGGTTCTGTCCGTGCTCCGCTGCAACGCCACGGTGGTGTTTCACATGGTCCAGTTCCACGTTCATATGATCAACGCACACCAAAGAAGATGATTGCTGCAGCACTTAAGGGTGTTCTATCTGATCGTCAACGCGAAGATCGCATCCACGTAATTGATGCAATCGTTGAGACTCCTACAACAAAAGCTGCAATTTCAGCAGTTCGCCAATTTTCAGATCGTAAGAATGTTCTAGTTGTTCTTGCTCGCACCGAAGATACAGCTTGGCGTTCACTTCGTAACGCAGATGACATGCACCTAATCGTGAATGATCAACTAAATGCCTACGACGTTCTAGTAAGTGATGACATTGTTTTCACTGAAACTGCGATTCGCGAATTTATTTCAGGATCAAAAAAGACAGCAACAGCAGTTGCACGAGAGAGCGAAATTGAGGTCTCAGCATGAAAGACGGCCGCGAAATCCTTCTAGCACCTGTTGTATCTGAAAAGTCTTACGGACTTTTAGATGAGAACAAGTACACATTTTTAGTTGATCCACGTGCCAACAAGACTGAAATCAAGATTGCAGTCGAGAAGGTATTTGGAGTAAAAGTATTGAGCGTTAACACCATGAACCGCGAAGGTAAGCGCAAGCGCACCAAAGTTGGTTTTGGAAAGCGCAACGATACAAAGCGTGCGATCGTGCACGTTGCCGCCGGTGACCGCATCGACATCTTCGGAGGTCCAGTTTCCTAAGGGGACTGGATTAGAAGAAGAAGAGGACAGAGACAAAAATGGCACTTCGTAAACTCAAGCCGACCACTCCTGGTCAACGCGGCGCAAGCGTTCCTGATTTCGCAGAAATCACACGCACAACTCCTGAGAAGTCATTGGTTCGCCCAATTCACTCAAAGGGTGGACGTAACGCAAGTGGAAAGATCACAACTCGTCACCAAGGTGGCGGACACAAGCGTGCTTACCGTCTAATTGATTTCCTACGTAACGATAAAGATGGCATTCCAGCAAAGGTTGCCCATATCGAATACGACCCAAACCGCACAGCTCGTATTGCACTTCTGCATTACGCAGATGGCGAAAAGCGTTACATCATTGCACCAAATAAATTGAGCCAAGGCGATGCGATCGAAAACGGTCCATCTGCAGATATCAAGCCTGGAAATAACTTGCCACTGCGCAACATTCCAGTTGGAACAATGATTCACGCAATCGAACTTCGCCCAGGTGGCGGAGCAAAGATTGCTCGTTCTGCTGGTGCATCAGTTCAACTTGCAGCTAAAGAAGGTCCATACGCGCAACTACGTATGCCATCTGGCGAAATTCGCAATGTTGATGTTCGTTGCCGCGCAACTGTTGGTGAAGTTGGAAACGCAGAACAATCAAATATTAATTATGGAAAAGCAGGCCGTAAACGTTGGCTCGGAATTCGCCCAACAGTTCGCGGTGTTGTTATGAACCCTGTTGACCACCCACACGGTGGTGGTGAAGGTAAAACTTCTGGTGGACGTCACCCAGTTTCACCTTGGGGTAAGCCGGAAGGCCGCACTCGTAAGAAAAAAGCGAGTGACCAAATGATTGTCCGCCGTCGCAAGTCGAACAAGAAACGATAAGGAGCCTTACAAATGCCACGTAGTTTAAAAAAGGGTCCATTCGTGGACGGTCATCTTGTTAAAAAGGTGGATGCTCAGAATGCAGCGAATACCAAGAACGTTATTAAAACTTGGTCACGCCGTTCAATGATCACTCCATCAATGATTGGTCACACCATCGCAGTTCATGATGGTCGCAAGCACGTTCCAGTTTTCATTACAGATGCCATGATCGGTCACAAGCTCGGTGAATTCTCACCAACTCGTACCTTCAAGGGACACGTTAAGACGGATGCGAGGGCTGCTCGTGGCTAATACTGAAACTGCATTAGTTGCGCGCGCGATCCTTCGCGAAACTCGCACAACACCACAGAAGGCACGTCGCGTTGTAAACATCGTTCGCGGTGAGCGCGCAGACACTGCACTAACAACTTTGAAGTTTGCTAACCAGGAAGTTGCTGGCGAGCTCTACACACTTCTTGCATCAGCGGTTGCAAATGCTAAGGCGAAGAATCCATCACTACGTGATGCTTCAGAACTTTGGGTTGCAGAAGCGCTAGTTGACGAAGGTTTCACTTTGAAGCGCTTCCGTCCACGTGCACAAGGTCGCGGATTCACAATTCGCAAGCGCACATCAACCATCACTTTTGTTGTATCTGATGATCGCAATTACCGATCAAATGGTCCACGCAAAGTTGTAAAGCATGCTCCTGTTGTTAAGGATGTTGTTAAGGAAGTTGTTAAGGAAGTTGCAGCACCTGCAACTGATTCAGCAGCTCCAGCGGCTTCAACAGCTAAGAAGGCAGCAGCTAAAAAGGCTCCTGCAAAGAAAGCCCCTGCTAAAAAAGCAGTTGCTAAAGAAGGGACGGCCGAATAAATGGGTCAAAAAGTAAACCCCCACGGCTTCCGCCTTGGTATTACAACTGAATTCAAATCACGTTGGTATGCCGAGAAGCTATACAAGGATTATGTAAAAGAAGATATTGAAATCCGTCGCACAATGTCTAAGGGCATGGAGCGCGCTGGTGTTTCACATATCGAAATCGAACGTACTCGCGAACGCGTGCGCATCGACCTACACACTGCTCGTCCAGGAATTGTTATTGGTCGTCGCGGAACCGAAGCTGACAAGATTCGTGAGAAGCTTGAAAAGCTAACCGGCAAGCAAGTTCAATTAAATATTCTTGAAGTTAAGAACCCTGAGACAAATGCTCAATTAGTTGCGCAAGGAATTGCAGAACAATTAGCAGCTCGTGTTTCTTTCCGTCGCGCAATGCGTAAGTCAATGCAGACCGCTCTAAAGGCTGGCGCGCAAGGTATTCGTGTTCAATGCGGTGGCCGTCTTGGTGGCGCAGAAATGTCTCGCTCCGAGTTCTACCGTGAAGGTCGCGTACCTCTTCACACACTTCGCGCAGATATCGATTACGGATTCTACGAAGCACACACGACTTTCGGTCGCTTGGGTGTAAAGGTTTGGATCTACAAGGGTGAAGTTATTGAATCTCGCGCAGAACGCGCAGCAGCTGCACTTGCAGCAGCTCGTGCACCAAAACCATCTCGCGGTGGTTCACGTGCACCTCGCGCACCTCGTGGCGAAGTTACAACTTCAACTGTTGAATCTCGTGCTGCAGAAGCTGCTTCTTCTTCAGAAACTCCAGCTGCTCCAGTAGCTCCAGCAGAAGGAAGCGAGGCTTAAGAATGTTAATTCCACGCAAAGTTAAGCACCGTAAGCAACACCACCCAAAGCGCGGTGGAAAGTCAAAGGGCGGAACTGTTGTTGCATTCGGCGACTACGGTATTCAAGCTCTTGAGCCTGCTTACGTAACTAACCGCCAAATTGAAGCTGCACGTATTGCTATGACTCGTCATATCAAGCGCGGTGGAAAAGTTTGGATCAATATTTATCCAGATCGTCCATTAACAAAGAAGCCAGCTGAAACTCGTATGGGTTCCGGTAAGGGTTCTCCAGAATGGTGGATTGCAAACGTAAAGCCAGGTCGCGTTATGTTTGAAATCTCTGGTGTTACAGAAGATATCGCTACCGAGGCAATGACTCGTGCGATTCACAAGCTTCCAATGAAGTGCCGAGTAGTTCGTCGTGAGGAGTTCTAATGGCAAATATCGTTACAACTGAAGAGCTACGCGCTCTTTCCAGCGAAGAACTTGCAACCAAGTTGCGCGAGTCAAAGGAAGAACTCTTCAACCTTAGATTCCAAGCAGCTACTGGCCAACTTGAGAGCCACGGTCGTCTGACCGCTGTTCGTAAAGAGATTGCGCGGATTTACACAATCTTGCGTGAACGTGAATTAGGAATTGGAGGCGCAGCATGACATCTTCTAACGCAGAAGAAACTCGTGGCTTCCGCAAAACTCGCGAAGGCATCGTAACTTCAGACAAGATGGATAAAACTGTCGTTGTCGAAATTAAAAACCAGGTCAAGCACGCCATGTATTCAAAAGTTATGACTCGTACTCATAAGTTGAAGGCACATGACGAGAACAACAGCGCCGGTATTGGCGATCGCGTTCTCTTGATGGAAACACGTCCGCTATCAGCTACAAAGCGTTGGCGCGTTGTTGAAATTCTTGAGAAGGCTAAGTAAGGGGACACTGAAAAATGATTCAACAAGAATCCAGACTTCGAGTCGCGGATAACACCGGTGCAAAGGAACTCCTTTGTATTCGTGTTCTCGGTGGTTCCTCACGACGCTACGCCGGAATCGGCGACATCATTGTTTGCTCTGTTAAAGATGCAATTCCTGGCGGTCAAGTAAAGAAGGGTGAAGTCGTAAAGGCTGTCATCGTTCGCACCGTTAAGGAGAACCGCCGTCCTGATGGTTCATATATTAAATTTGATGAGAATGCTGCAGTTATCCTAAAAGCGGATGGCGAACCACGCGGCACTCGTATCTTCGGACCAGTTGCTCGCGAACTTCGCGACAAGAAGTTCATGAAGATTATTTCCCTTGCTCCGGAGGTGCTATAAAAAATGGCAAAGCTTTTGAAACTTAAGAAGGGCGATGAAGTCCTTGTTATTGCCGGAAAAGATAAGGGCGTAACTGGAAAGATTCTTGAAGTAGACAAGGCGAAATCTCGCGTTCTTGTTGAAGGTGTTGCTCGCGTAAAGCGTCACACCCAAGAGACATCTAGCGAACGCGGCGTAAAAGTTGGCGGAATCCTTACTGTTGAATCAGCAATTCACATTTCAAATGTGATGTTGGTTGATAGCGATGGCAAAGCAACTCGCAGCGGAACCCGCAAAGACGAAAATGGCAAGAATGTTCGCATCTCTCGCCGCACTGGAAAGGATCTGTAATGACTACTTCTACTGCACCACGTCTAAAGACGCGCTATGCAACAGAGATCAAGCCAGCTCTAAAAACTAAGTTTGCTTACAAGAACGTAATGCAGATTCCAACCCTCACAAAGGTAATTGTGAATATGGGTGTTGGTGAAGCAGCTCGTGATTCAAAGCTAATTGAAGGCGCTATCCGTGACATCACAATCATCACTGGACAGAAGCCACAAGTAACTAAGTCTCGTAAATCAATTGCTCAGTTCAAGTTGCGCGAAGGTATGCCGATTGGTTGCCACGTAACACTTCGCAATGATCGTATGTGGGAGTTCACAGATCGTCTGCTATCGATCGCGCTTCCTCGTATTCGCGACTTCCGCGGTTTATCTCCAAAGCAATTCGATGGAAATGGTAACTACACATTCGGTTTAACCGAACAAAATGTGTTCCCAGAAATCGAACAGGACAAGATCGATCGCACCCGCGGTATGGATATCACTTTCGTTACTACTGCCAAGAATGATGAAGAGGGTCGCGAATTACTTCGTGCACTCGGCTTCCCATTCAAGGAAAACTAAGAGAGGCGCCAAATGGCAAAGACATCACTTAAGGTCAAAGCAGCACGCAAACCTAAGTTCAAGGTTCGCGGCTATACACGTTGCCAACGTTGTGGACGTCCTCATGCGGTCTACCAAAAATTTGGTATCTGCCGTATCTGTTTCCGCGAGATGGCACACCGTGGCGAACTTCCAGGTATTACTAAGGCTTCTTGGTAACAAGAGCAATAGGAAATCAATTTTTCATCCCAACTAACAACTACGTGAAAGGTCCGTTACTTAATAAGGCTACTTAATAAGGCTACTTAATAGGTAAATGGAAACCAGCTCGAGAAAGGCCAGAGGCCAAGAATGACAATGACAGATCCGATCGCGGACATGCTTGCACGTCTGCGCAATGCAAACTCTGCTTACCACCAAGAGGTATCAATGCCCTCTTCGTCGGTAAAAGTTCGTATTGCAGAAATCCTTAAGCAAGAGGGTTTCATCGCAGGCTTCAAAGTAGAGAATTCATCTACTGGTTTTGGAAAGACGCTAACTATCGATTTGAAGTTCGGTGCAAACCGCGAACGTTCAATCGCTGGTCTACGTCGTGTTTCTAAGCCAGGACTTCGTGTTTATGCAAAGTCAACAGCGCTTCCAAAAGTGCTCGGCGGACTAGGCGTTGCAATCATCTCCACTTCATCAGGTCTTCTAACTGATAAAGCGGCTAACAAGCAAGGTGTAGGCGGAGAAGTTCTCGCCTACGTATGGTGATCTAAATGTCACGTATCGGTCGTAGCCCAATCACTGTTCCGTCAGGCGTTGAAGTTTCAATCGCTGGTTCAGCTGTAACTGTTAAGGGACCAAAGGGTTCACTTACTCACGTTATCGCAGAACCAATTGCAATTTCCCAAGAAGGAACAACACTTACTCTTACTCGCCCTGACGATGGACGTTCATCTCGTTCACTTCACGGTCTATCACGCACTTTGGTTTCAAACTTAATCGAAGGCGTTACAAATGGATATTCAAAATCAATCACCATCGTTGGTGTTGGTTACCGTGTTGCTGAAAAGGGTAAGGGACTTGAGTTCCAACTTGGTTACAGCCACTCAATTGATTTTCCAGCACCAGAAGGAATCACCTTCAAGGTGGAATCACCAACTCGTTTCCATATCTCTGGAATCGACAAGCAATTAGTTGGAGAAGTTACAGCCAAAATACAGAAGCTTCGCAAATCTGATCCTTACAAGGGTAAGGGTCTGCATTTGGATGGACAACGTATCCGACGCAAGCAAGGAAAGACAGGTAAGAAGTAATGGCTATTGGTGTAAAAGTCGCTAAGGGCTCCTCTCAGAAGGCACGCGCCCGTCGTCACTTCCGTGTTCGCAAGAAAATTGCCGGCACAACTGCTCGTCCACGTCTTGTGGTCTCACGTTCTGCTCGTCATCTCTTCGTACAGATTGTTGATGATTCAATTGGTCAGACAATTGTTTCTGCATCAACCATGGAAGATGCACTTCGCAAAGATTCTTCAAGCGATAAGTCTGCAAAGGCGAAAATCCTTGGTCAATCAATTGCAGAACGCGCTAAGGAAAAAGGAATTACTACAGTGGTCTTTGACCGCGGTGGAAATAAATACCACGGTCGTGTAGCTGCTCTTGCAGATGCTGCACGCGCTAGCGGATTGGAATTCTAATGGCCACTACTCCTACTACTACAGATACTTCACGCGATCCACGCGCTGGCGGCAAAGGCCAAGGCGGAGATCGTCGCGAACGTCGCGGTCGCGATGGTGGACCAGAGAAAGAGAAGTCTCCTTACACAGAACGCGTTGTATTCATCAACCGCGTATCAAAGGTTGTTAAGGGTGGACGTCGTTTCTCATTCACAGCACTAGTTGTTGTTGGTGACCAGAACGGAACTGTTGGAATCGGTTATGGAAAAGCAAAAGAAGTTCCACAAGCGATTGCAAAAGCCGTTGAAGAAGCGAAGAAATCATTCTTTAAAGTTCCTCGTCTTTACGGAACAATTCCACACCCAGTTCAAGGTGAGAAAGCTGCCGGCGTAGTTCTACTTCGTCCAGCATCTCCCGGAACCGGAGTTATTGCGGGCGGACCTGTTCGTGCCGTATTGGAATGTGCCGGAATTACAGATGTTCTTACCAAGTCACTTGGATCAAACAATCCAATCAACATGGTTCATGCAACTGTTGTAGCGCTGAAAGCTTTGGAACATCCAAATGCAATCGCCGCACGACGTGGCCGTCCATTAGAAGATGTCGCACCAGCAGCAATTGCTCGTGCCGTAGCAGCATCGGTAGGTGCATAATGCCTCGTCTAAAAGTTACGCAATTACGTTCAAAGGTTGGCGGTCGTCCAGAACACCGCGAAACTTTGCGTTCACTAGGTCTAAAAAGAATCGGTGATGTTGTGGTTAAGGAAGATCGTCCGGAAATTCGCGGAATGGTCGTCGCTGTGCGCCACCTCGTCAAGGTTGAGGAGGTTGAATAACAATGGTGCTAAAAGTCCATCATCTACGCCCAGCTCCAGGAGCAAAGAAGTCTCGTACTCGTAAGGGTCGCGGTGAAGCTTCAAAGGGTAAGACTGCAGGTCGCGGTGGTAAAGGAACACGTGCTCGTAACGTTGTTCGCGCAGGTTTCGAAGGTGGTCAGCTACCTCTCGTAATGCGTCTGCCAAAACTTCGTGGTTTCAAAAACCCAGAGCGCACTGAATATCAGCCAGTAAACGTTTCAACAATCAATGCACTTTATCCAAAGGGTGGCGCTGTCACTGTTGCGGATTTAATTGCAAAGGGCGCTGTTCGTGATGGTTACCCAGTCAAGGTTCTTGGCAATGGTGAAATTTCCGTGAAAGTTACTGTCGAAGCTCATGCATTCTCATCATCAGCATCTGAAAAGATTGCTGCTGCTGGTGGATCGGCTAAGAAGCTTTAAATCTAAAAGATTCATTAGGCTAGTCAGACTAGTTAGAAAATAAGGAGAAAATCGTGCTCTCAGCATTTGGTAAGGCGTTTAAGACGCCAGATCTGCGTAAAAAGATTTTCTTCACGCTTTCTATCATGGCTCTCTTCCGCTTTGGTTCAATCGTTCCAACGCCAGGTGTGTCATACGAAAATGTTCAGATCTGTTTAAATCAGGCAGAGAATGGCGGACTCTTCGGTCTGATCAACCTGTTCTCTGGTGGAGCGCTATTGCAGCTCTCGGTTTTCGCACTCGGAATCATGCCTTACATCACTGCTTCAATTATTGTTCAATTGCTTACTGTTGTTATCCCTCGCTTTGAAACACTTAAGGCTGAAGGACAATCAGGAACTGCAAAACTTACGCAATACACACGTTACCTAACTATTGGGCTATCTATTCTTCAGTCAACAGGCTTGATTGCAGTAGCTAGAACACCAGGACGTTTGTTTAGCGGATGTACTTTCCCAATTATTCCGGACACTACCTGGCCAAGAATTATGACAATGGTATTTGTCATGACTGCAGGAACTGCCGTAATCATGTGGCTTGGTGAGTTAATTACCGATCGCGGTGTTGGTAATGGAATGTCTATCTTGATCTTCACATCAATTGCAGCACAATTCCCATCTCAACTCTGGTCAATCAGACTTCAAAAAGGCTTGTTCGCATTCCTTTTCGTAACTGCAGTTGGAATCTTGGTTGTTGCAGCTGTTGTATTCGTGGAACAAGCGCAGCGACGAATTCCAGTTCAATATGCAAAGCGCCAAGTTGGACGCCAGTCATATGGCGGAACCAGCACATATATTCCAATCAAGGTGAACCAGGCTGGAGTTATCCCAGTAATTTTCGCCTCTTCACTTCTTTACATCCCATCATTGATTGTTAACTTCTCTGGAAGCACATCAGCATGGGCAGTTTGGATTCAACGGAATTTGGTTACTGGCGATCATCCAATTTACATAATTGTTTACTCTGCAATGATTATTTTCTTCACTTATTTCTATGTCGCAATTACATTCAATCCTGATGAAGTTGCTGAAAACATGAAGAAGTATGGTGGCTTCATTCCAGGTATTCGCGCTGGTCGTCCAACCGCAGAATATTTGCAATATGTTCTCTCTAGAATCACCGCTCCAGGTTCGCTCTACTTAGCATTTGTCGCAATCATTCCGATTATTGCGCTGATTCTTTTCGATGCAACCGGAAACTTCCCATTCGGCGGAACTGCAATCTTGATTGTGGTTGGCGTTGGTCTTGATACTGCAAAGCAGATCGAGTCACAGCTACAACAACGTTCATACGAGGGATTCCTTAAGTAATGCGCTTAATCCTGGTAGGTCCACCAGGTGCGGGCAAGGGAACACAAGCAGTTCATCTCGCATCACACTTCTCGATTCCACATATTTCTACTGGTGATATTTTTCGTCTAAATATTAAGGGTGAAACCAAATTAGGTTTACATGCTAAATCTTTTATGGATGCCGGAAATCTAGTCCCAGATTCAGTAACAAATGACATGGTTGCAGATCGTTTAACTCATGCTGATGCAAAGAGCGGCTTTCTTTTAGATGGATATCCAAGAAATATCGATCAAGCCGATTTTCTTAAGAATGTTCTAGAAAAAGCCAATACTCCATTAGATGCTGTTCTCGAATTCAAACTTGAAAATGCCGAAATAATTAAGCGGTTATCTGGTCGCAGAGCTTGCCGAGGTTGCGGCGCAACTTCACATGTAATTTTCCAAGCTCCTAAGGTTGCTGGTATTTGCGATGCTTGTGGTGGCGAGTTATATCAACGCCCAGATGATGCAGAAAACGTTATTGCTAATCGCCTTTCAGTTTATGCAGAACAGACTGAGCCAATAATCAATTATTACAAGAGCGCAGGCTTGCTCCAAACAATTTCAGCGGTAGGCGAAGTTTCAGATATCGCAGCACGTGCAATCGCAGCCCTAAAGTAAACACATGGCAATTCAGATAAAAACTTTGGATCAGATAAAACTGATGCGCAAAGCGGGACTTGTTGTTGGCCAGACTTTAGAACTGATGCGTGCCGCCATTGCACCAGGTGTTACAACAAATGATTTAAACAACATTGCTATCAAAAACTTGGCAGCAAATGGTGCCAAATCAAACTTTCTAAATTATCACGGCTTTCCAGCAGTTATTTGTGCTTCAGTCAACGATGAAATCGTTCATGGAATTCCAAATGATCGCCCAATTGAAGATGGCGACATAGTTTCAATTGATTTCGGTGCAATTATCGAAGGCTGGCATGGTGACGCAGCATTCTCACTTATTGCAGGAACCAAAAACCCTGAGGATCAGAAACTTCTAGATACCTGCGAAGAATCAATGTGGCGGGGGATTGCAGCTGGCAAAGTTGGTGCGAACTTGACTGATATCTCTTTTGCAATTGAAGATTACATTCGCTCGCAAGGTAAGTATGGAATTCTGCGCGAATATGGTGGCCACGGAATTGGCACCGAGATGCACCAAGAACCCCATGTCTTAAATTTTGGCGCCGCCGGAATGGGACCAGAGTTAAAGCCAGGGATCGCACTAGCTATTGAACCAATGATTACAAGAGGCACTGCCAAGACAAAAGTTCTGGCCGATGAGTGGACTGTAGTTTCCCAAGATGGATCACGTGGTGCACATTTTGAACATTCATTTGCAATCCTTGAAGATGGCAAACCATTTGTCTTAACAGCAATTGATGGTGGCCGCGAAAAACTTGGCGCACTTGGTGTTGAAGTCTCTAACTTACTTTAATTTCTGAACCATCAATCCAAACGCTCTTAATCCCGACCTTGGTGGTCTCAAATGGGTTTTTATCTAAAATCACAAAATTTGCTCGCATTCCAGCCTCAAGTTTTCCGATTTCATTTTCACTAAACAATTGGTTTGCAGCTGTCGCGGTGTAAGCCGTCAGTGATTCTTCAATAGTTATTGCCTCATTGATACTCCACGGAGCATCGTTTGAATCCGGAATCTTGCGCAATACCGGTATAAAGATTGCGTCTAATGGTTTATGGCTTGTTACAGGCCAATCACTTCCAAAACTTATCTTGGTTTCCAAATCTAGGAGAGTGCGTAATTGGTATTGGCGATTGTTTCGCGCAGCACCAATTCGAGGCTCAATTAACTCTTTATTCATTGGATCTAAGTAGGTCCAAAGTGGCTGGAAATTGGCAATTACATCTAGCTCTTTAAATCTCGATAAGTCCGTGGGTTCAATTAGCTGGGTATGAACAATTACTGGGCGACGATCCCACTTTGGATTGGTTTTAACCATCTCTTCAATTTTATTTAGTGATTGCTTAATCGCTCCGTCACCTATTGCGTGAACATGAACCTGAAACTTTAATAAGTCATAAGCACAAAATGCGGCAAAGAGATTTTCGTCATCCCAGATCAACAATCCGGATGAATCTGGATCATCAAGATACGGATCAAGCATTGCTGCAGTGCCACTTGAAAGTGCGCCATCTGTCAGAAACTTAATAGTATTTGCCTTAAGGCGTCTTGGTTCTGGAAGCTTCGAAATCTCGGCTCGCATCTCTTGAATGTATGCAATTTGTTCCTGCCAATTTTGAGGTGTTACCAAGAAGGCAAGATGCATATCTAAAGTAAGTGCGCCAGATTTCGCTGCTTCGATATAAGCCTCGGCCATTGGTGGTTCAACCCAACATTCAGTCGCGGTTGTCACACCAGCCGAAATTAATTCGTTACATGCATATTTGATTGCATTTAAATCGCTATCAACAGTATCTGCCGGCGCATGTTTCAAGATTAAATCAAAGGCTATTGGTTCGCGAAGAGTCCCTTTAGCTAAACCGTCCTCGCGCCTGGAAATAGTGCCACCATCTGGATCTTTCGTGTCTTTAGTTATTCCAGCAATCTCGAGCGCTTTACTGTTTACCCAAATTGTGTGGTGATCCACTGCATGCAAAACCACTGGCCGATCACTTACAACTTCATCAAGCCAATGCGCGTCAAAATCGCCGCCAGAAACAATTGCAGCTTCGTATGCGCCACCAATAATCCAACTTTCATTTGGATTATTTTTTGCGTATTCAGCAACTTCCTTCTTGATGTCATCGACAGATTGCAAATTATTTACTCTAGGTCCACGTGCTTCACGGCCGGCAAAAATCGGATGCGCATGTCCATCGATAAATCCAGGCATCAGAAAGCCGCCATCTAAATCGCGAACCTCACCAGCCAGCTTTAGGGCTTCGGCTCCGACCGCCACGATTCGTCCATCTTCAATAGCCAGGCCTTCAAAGAGGCCAAGGCCAGCGCTCCACACGGAGCCACCCTTAAAAATTATTCGCAATTTGCCGCCTTCTGCCGAGGAATAGGAGTATAAGACCCGATTTCCTGATTTCGAGCTCTCGCCTTAGACTAACCCTCTGCCCAGAAATGGTCGGACCCCTGTTAATGTTTTGAAATAGAGAAGTAGGTACTGCTTGGCTAAGAAAGACGGCGCAATCGAAATCGAAGGCTCCGTATCTGAAGCGCTACCAAACGCAATGTTTCGAGTTACGTTAACAAACGGACACGTAGTACTTGCACACATCAGCGGCAAGATGCGACAGAACTACATTCGCATTCTTCCTGAAGATCGCGTGATTGTAGAACTAAGTCCATACGATCTCACAAGAGGTCGAATTATCTATCGTTACAAGTAAGAGGAGTTATCGTGAAGGTAAAACCAAGCGTGAAGAAGATTTGCGACAAGTGCAAAGTTATTCGTCGTAATGGTCGCGTAATGGTTATTTGCGACAACCTTCGTCACAAGCAACGTCAAGGGTAATAAAAAACTAAACGCGTGATGCGACTTAAGTATTCAAAACACTTAAGACCTTCGGACCGAAAGGCCGAAGCCAAACTTAAAAAGTTTGGGTGCATTGCGGAGGACCTTTCGGATATAGAAATAAGGTAACGATATGGCACGTCTTGTTGGTGTCGATCTTCCCCGCGAAAAGCGGTTAGAGATTGCACTCACTTACATTTTCGGTATCGGTCTAACCCGTTCACATGCGATTCTTGCAGCAACAGGTGTTAGCCCAGATACTCGAGTTAAAGATCTTCAAGAGCCAGATTTGGCAAAGCTTCGTGAATACATCGAAGCAAATTACAAAATCGAAGGTGATCTTCGTCGTGAAGTAGCAGGAGATATTCGCCGCAAGGTTGAAATTCAGAGCTACCAAGGTATTCGCCACCGCAAGGGACTTCCTGTACGTGGTCAGCGCACACATACAAATGCGCGCACACGTAAGGGCCCACGTAAGGCTATCGCCGGTAAGAAGAAGGAGACCAAGTAATGGCTGCACCTAAGTCAAAGACTGCCGCAACTAAGGGCAAGGTCAAACTTCGCAAGAAGGAGAAGAAGAATGTTGCAGTGGGCCAGGCCTACATCAAATCAACATTCAACAACACAATTATTTCTATTACAGATCCTTCGGGAGCTGTTATCTCTTGGTCATCTGCTGGTCAGGTTGGCTTTAAGGGTTCACGTAAATCAACACCATTCGCCGCACAAATGGCAGCAGAAGCTGCAGCACGTCGCGCGCAAGAACATGGTTTGAAGAAAGTTGATGTTTTCGTAAAGGGTCCAGGATCTGGTCGCGAAACTGCTATCCGTTCATTGCAAGCAGCTGGTCTGGAAGTTGGAGCCATCTCTGATGTAACTCCTGCACCACACAATGGCTGCCGCCCAACCAAACCACGTAGAGTTTAAGGAAGGAAGAGAATAAATGGCCCGTTACACAGGAGCAGATTGCAAGCGCTGCCGTCGCGAAAAAGTAAAACTCTTTCTTAAGGGTTCTAAGTGCGATGGACCAAAGTGTCCGATCGAATCACGTCCTTATCCACCAGGACAACACGGCCGCGGTCGTTCAAAAGAATCTGAATACTTATTGCAGATGCGCGAAAAGCAGAAGTGCGCTCGCATTTACGGTGTTCTAGAGAAGCAATTCCGCGGATATTACGAAGAGGCAAACCGTCTTCAAGGTAAGACTGGTGAAAACCTTCTAATCATTCTTGAAACTCGTCTAGATAACGTTGTTTATCGCGCAGGCTTTGCAAAGAGCCGCGATATGGCACGTCAACTAGTTCGTCACGGTCACTTCCTTGTTAACGGCAAGAAGGTAAATATTCCTTCATTCCGCGTAACTCCAATGGATGTAATCGATGTTCTTCCAGGATCACAAGATGCCACACCATTTATCGTGGCAAGTGCTGAACTTGGTGAAAAAGCAGTCCCAGCGTGGATGGAAGTTGTTGGATCAAAGTTACGTATTTTGGTTCACGCAACCCCTACTCGCACAGTGATTGATACCCAAGTGCAAGAGCAACTAATCGTTGAACTTTATTCTAAGTAGTAAGAACCACCAGCTTTAAAAAACTAAAAACGAACTATCAACCGAGAGATCAAATAGTGGATCTCCCAGACAGACGGAGGAACTAAGTGCTAATTGCACAACGCCCCATCCTCACCGAGGAAGTAGTAAGCGAATACCGTTCACGGTTCATAATCGAGCCACTAGAACCAGGCTTCGGTTACACCCTTGGTAATTCATTACGTCGCACTCTCTTGTCATCGATTCCTGGTGCAGCTGTTACCAGTATTCGTGTCAATGGTGCGCTACACGAATTTGCCACCCTTGATGGCGTTAAGGAAGATCTCACCGAGGTTGTTCTTAATATCAAGAATCTAGTTCTCTCATCAGATAACGATGAGCCTTCACTTCTTTACATCCGCAAGAGCGCAGAAGGTGTCGTAACTGGCGCTGACATTGCTGCTCCTGCTGGCGTAGTAGTTCACAACCCAGAACTTCACATCGCAACACTTAACTCAAAGGCCAGCTTCGAAGTTGAACTTACAGTTGAACGTGGTCGCGGTTATGTAACAGCGGTTCAGAACAAAGCAGCAGGCGGAGAAATTGGTCGTATTCCAGTTGACTCTATCTACTCACCTGTTCTTCGCGTTACCTACAAAGTTGAAGCAACTCGTGTTGAACAACGCACAGACTTTGATCGTTTGATCGTTGATGTTGAGACCAAGCAATCAATGAAGCCAGGAGATGCAATGGCATCTGCCGGTAAGACATTGGTTGAACTATTCGGTCTTGCTCGCGAACTAAACGTTGATGCTGAAGGCGTTGAAATGGGACCTTCTATTCAAGACACAGCACTAGCTGCAGACCTTGCTCTTCCAATCGAAGATCTTGATCTAACAGTTCGTTCATACAACTGCCTAAAGCGTGAAGGTATTCACACAGTAGGCGAACTTGTTGGACGTTCAGAAGCTGATCTAATGGATATCCGTAACTTTGGTTCGAAGTCAATTGATGAAGTGAAAGCAAAGCTGGTATCAATGTCACTTCAACTAAAGGACAGCCCAATCGGCTTTGATCCAACAAAGCACGCTAACTATGGAACAAACGTTGACGATGATCTCGTCGATGTTGAGTAAGTCAGGAGAAATAAATGCCACGTCCAAGTAAAGGTCCTCGCCTCGGTAGCGGACCTTCTCACGAAAGATTGTTGCTAGGCACTCTGGCTGAACAACTTTTCGAACACGGCAAGATCACAACCACTGAGACCAAGGCAAAGCGTCTTCGTCCATTGGCTGAAAAGTTAATTACTGCTGCAAAGGTTGGAGATCTTCCAGCTCGTCGTCGCGTTATGGAGACAATCCAGAACAAGTCAGTAGTTCACACACTTTTCACTGAGATCGCGCCAACATTCGCAACTCGCGAAGGTGGATACACACGTATCACCAAGATCGGTCCACGTAACGGTGACAATGCGCCAATGGCGGTAATTGAACTCGTTAAGTAAACCAAATTAGTTATGTCAGAGCCCACTGTCTTTCTTGCCAGTGGGTTTTGTCGTTTAAGAATTGATTTAACTTACGACGGCACAAACTATGCCGGCTGGGCGCCACAACCAGATCAACGAACAATTGAAGGTGAACTTACTAGCGCAATTTCAAAGCTAGCAGGCGTACAAGTCGAACCCGTTGTTGCAGGACGAACCGATGCCGGAGTTCATGCTGCTGCGCAAGTAATGCATGTAGATGTTCCAAAAGATGCCGACGATATTCCTAATTGGGTATTTAGATTAAATCGAATCTTGGATCAAGATATTCGGATTTTAAAAGTTAGCGTTGCTGCTGATAATTTTCATGCCCGTTTTTCAGGAATTGAGCGCGAATACCAATACCGCTTGGCCGATAATAATCAAATAGTTATGCCGCTCGAAAGATATAACACCGCCACTTGGTTTAGAGCCCTGGATATTGATCGGTTAAATGAGGCGAGTTCGTTACTGCTTGGCGAACATGACTTTGTTGCATTCTGCAAGTTCCGCGAAGATCAAAAGACTGTGCGCACATTGAAGAAGTTTCACTGGTCCAGATTGGATTCTGGAATTCTGACCGCGGATGTAGCGGCAAATGCTTTCTGTTATTCGATGGTCCGAAATCTTGTTGGGGCTGCAGTTGCAGTTGGCGAGGGTCGCTTTGAAAAAGAATGGGCACAAGCGATCCTTGATAATAAAGAGCGAGTATCTGATTCATATGTCTTTCCGGCCAATGGTTTAACTCTGGTGAAAGTTACTTATTAATGGGTCATATTGATTTAAGTGGCATTGAATATTGGTTGCCTGATGGCAGATTGTTATTGAATGACATTAACTTTCGAGTTGGCGATGGCGCAAAGGTCGCAATAGTTGGACCAAATGGATCTGGGAAAACCACGCTAATTAAAATGATTTGTGGAGATTTGATTCCACATTCCGGAAAAGTTGCGATCTCTGGCGGTCTTGGAATCATGCGCCAGTTCATTGGCCAAGTTCGCGACGAATCAACGGTTCGCGACTTATTGGTTTCAGTCTCGCCACCAAAGATTCAAGAAGCTGCGCAGAAAGTTGCGAAAGCGGAAGCCTTAATGAATGAGCGAAACACCGAGAAGGATCAACTTAACTTTGCTCAGGCAATTTCTGATTGGGGCGATGCCGGTGGATATGACGCCGAAGTTATGTGGGATATGTGCTGCACTAGTGCGCTGAATAAAACTTTTGATGAAGTTTCACACCGTTTAGTAAACACCTTATCTGGCGGCGAACAGAAAAAATTGGTTTTACAGGCTTTGCTTCGTGGACCAGATGAAGTTTTGGTGCTCGATGAACCTGATAACTATTTGGATGTTCCAGCTAAGCGCTGGTTAGAAAATGAGTTGATAAACACCAGCAAGACTGTTTTCTTTGTAAGCCACGATCGCGAATTGTTGAATAAAGTTGCACAGAAGATCGTTACGGTGGAACTTGGAGCAACCGGAAATACGGTCTGGGTTCATGGTGGAAATTTCGCGACTTGGCATGATGCTCGAAAAGCGCGGCAAGAACGCTTTGCAGAATTACTTCTACGCTGGAATCAAGAGCACGATCGATTAATAAATTTAGTTAAAACCCTGCAAGTTCAGGCAGCAAGCAGCCCAGATATGGCATCAAAATATCGTGCCATGCAGACTCGACTTAGGAAGTATGAAGAGATTGGTCCGCCAGAAGCGCCACCATTAGAACAAGATGTAAAGGTAACTTTGCGCGGTGCTCGCACTGGTCTTCGCGTTTTAACTTGTGAAAAATTGCAACTAACTGGGCTTACAGATCCCTTTGATTTAGAACTTTTCTATGGTGATCGCGTTGCAATTCTGGGACAGAACGGCACTGGTAAATCACATTTCTTGCGCGCATTATCGGGAGATGAAAGTGTGAAATATTCTGGAAGTTTTAAATTAGGCGCCCGAGTAACACCAGGCTTTTTTGCACAAACACATGCTCATCCAGAGTTTCTTGGTAAATCACTCGTTGAAATTCTCTGGGAAGAAGCTTCGCTGCAACTAGGCCCAGCAAAAAGTGTGTTGAGTAGATATGAATTAAGCCAACAATCTGATCAAAAATTTGAGTCTCTATCTGGTGGACAACAAGCACGTTTCCAAATCTTGTTATTAGAACTTCAAGGTTCGACGATGCTGCTATTGGATGAGCCAACCGACAACTTAGATTTGGCTTCTGCTGAAGCTTTAGAAGAAGGACTTGATGGATATTCTGGGACCGTCCTTGCAGTGACCCACGACAGGTGGTTCACCCGTGGATTTGATCGATACCTAGTATTTCCTGCTACTGGTGGGGTCTATGAGGCGAAAGAGCCCGTGTGGGAATACTGATTTTGACCCATTTCCCGATGGCGGGTAATCTAGCCCTCTGCTCAAATGGCTATTCAGTCAGCGAGCTAAACCGGATCACAATTTAGGAAGAGAGATACCTCGTGCGCACTTTCACACCAAAGGCTGGTGACGTTGCTCGTAAATGGCATGTCATCGATGCAGAAGGAGTTGTACTTGGTCGTCTTGCAAGCCATGCAGCTGTTCTACTTCGCGGAAAGCACAAGACAACATTCGCACCACACATCGACATGGGTGACTTCGTAGTTGTAATCAACGCAGAGAAGGTTGTTCTAACCGGACAAAAAGCTGGACAAAAGTTTGCTCACCACCACTCTGGTTTCCCAGGCGGTATGACTTCTATTGTTTACTCAGATCTTATTAATTCAGATCCAACACGTATCGTTGAAAAAGCAATTCTAGGAATGATTCCAAAGAATAAGTTGGGCCGCACTGTTGGTTCAAAGCTAAAGGTTTACGCAGGCCCAGCACATCCACATGCTGCGCAGAACCCAACACCTTTCGTATTCACCCAAGTTTCCCAAATGACAAAGTAAGTAACAGGAGCCATATAAATGTCTGATTTTGATACCGCTATCGATACCGATCAAGACGAAGCTCCAACTTCGTACTCATCATCAACTCCTGGTATTGCACCTGGCCGTAAAGGTGTTCTTGCACCTGGTGGCGGAACTGGTCGTCGTAAAGAAGCAGTTGCACGCGTTCGCTTAGTTCCTGGTTCAGGAAAGTGGATCGTTAACGGTAAAGATTTAGCAGTTTATTTCCCAAATAAAGTTCACCAACAATTAGTGTCAGAACCATTCCGCACTGTCGGTGCTGAAAATGAATTCGATGTTATCGCCCGCATCAACGGTGGCGGAACATCAGGACAAGCTGGCGCACTTCGTTTAGGTGTTGCTCGTGCTCTAAATGAAATCGATCGTGATGCAAACCGTCCTTCACTTAAGAAGGCTGGATTCCTTGCACGTGATGCTCGTGTTATCGAACGCAAGAAGTACGGCCTAAAGAAGGCACGTAAGCGTTCTCAATACAGCAAGCGTTAATTCACCTTTCGCAATCATGGCTCTCTTTGGCACTGATGGTGTCAGAGGTGTCGCAAATGTTGATCTCACCGCAGAACTAGCTCTCGATTTAGCAGTTGCTGCTGCGCATGTATTAGGCGAAGTTGGTGCAATCTCCAAGAATCGTCCTAAAGCAATTGTTGGCCAAGACTCTCGTGCATCTGGTGAATTTCTAGAAGCAGCGATTGTTGCTGGTTTAGCAAGTGCCGGCGTAGATGTTTATAAAGTTGGCGTTCTTCCGACACCAGCCATCGCACATTTAGTTGCATCAAGTGGCGCAGATCTTGGCGTAATGATTAGCGCTTCACATAATCCAATGCCAGATAACGGAATTAAATTCTTCGCTAAAGGTGGTGGAAAATTAGATGACGCTCTAGAACTCGCAATTGAATCCTGGCTAAATGAGCCATGGGATCGACCTGTAGGCCGCGATGTGGGCCGAGTAATCGTTGATGAATCAGCAGCCGAAAGATATATCTATCACTTGCTCTCTTCGCTTTCAGTGAATTTATCTGGAATTAAAGTAGTTGTTGATTGTGCAAATGGCGCAGCATCAGAAGTTGCACCTGAAGTTTATGCACGTGCTGGAGCTGAAGTTGTTGCTATTTCAAATCAGCCCAATGGCTTGAACATTAATGATAATTGTGGGTCTACTCACCTCGATAATTTGATAGCAGAAGTAAAGAGACACGGCGCTGATTTAGGGATTGCTCATGATGGCGATGCCGATCGATGTCTAGCAATTGATGCAGATGGAAATTTGATTGATGGCGATTATATTTTGGCGATTTTGGCCAAGGAATTTAAAGTCCAAACCGTTGTCGGAACTGTAATGACTAACCTTGGATTCATAAAGGCGATGACCGAAACCGGAATTGCATTTGAAAAGACACCGGTAGGCGATCGTTATGTTTTAGAAAATATGTTGGCTAACGGACACAAGCTTGGCGGCGAACAATCTGGCCACATAATTATGAGAGATTTTGCAAATACTGGTGATGGTTTACTAACAGCGCTTCAACTCATGTCCGTCATGGCAAAGTCTAAGAAATCTCTAAAAGAACTTGCAAAAATTATGGTTCGTTTCCCACAAGTATTGATAAATGTCGATGGGGTAAATAAAGCAAATCTCACAACCTCAAAAGCGATTGCTGCTGCAATCGGAGATAATGAATCAAAGCTCGGAGCAAATGGTCGAATTTTGCTACGCGCATCAGGGACTGAACCTTTGGTAAGAGTTATGGTGGAAGCCGAGAGCGAGGTTGTGGCTGGCGAAATCGCTCAGAAACTAGCAACGCTAGTAAGATTAGAACTCTCTTAACTCTCCTAAATTAACGAAGGAGCTTTTTCTATGTGTGGCATTGTTGGTTACACCGGCAAAGAACTCGCACTTGCTCCAGTTTTAGAAGGACTACGCAAACTCGAATATCGCGGGTATGACTCTGCCGGAATTGCGCTCATAACTGGCGCCGGTGAAAAACTTTGGATTGAAAAACGCGCCGGAAAATTGGGAAATCTAGAAGAGATCTTGGGAGATAAAACTCCAAATTCGCATAGCGGAATCGGCCACACGAGATGGGCTACACATGGCGGACCTACAGATGCGAATGCACATCCACATTTAGATAACGAAGGAAAATTAGCGGTAATTCATAATGGAATTATTGAAAATTACCTAGAGCTTCGCCAGCAGCTAGAAAAAGCTGGACATACATTTAAATCTGAGACAGATAGCGAATCTGTTGCGCATCTATTAAGTGATTCACGCAAAAAACACGGTGGTAATTTAGCCGCTGCGATGCGTGAAGTATGCCAACTTCTGCGAGGCTCTTTTACATTGCTTGCAATCCACAGCGATCAACCAGGGCGTATCGTCGGAGCCCGCAGAAATTCACCGTTGGTCGTTGGTGTTGGTGTTGGTGAGAACTTCCTGGCTTCAGATGTATCGGCATTTATCTCACACACCAAGCGTGCACTAGAACTTGGGCAAGATGAAGTCGCAGATATTACTGCAGATGAAATCATCATCACAAATCTTGCTGGAAAAGTTCTGCCACATAATGAATATGAAATTTCCTGGGATGCAAGTGCGGCCGAGCGTGGTGGATTTGAGCATTTCATGCTTAAGGAAATTTTCGAGCAACCAAAAGCGATTGCTGACACCTTACTGGGACGAATTTCTGGCCTGGGAAGTGATGTAACAAAGGGAATTGATTTAAAGGATATAGATAAAGTTGTAATCATTGCTTGCGGAACGGCTTACCACGCAGGTTTAGTCGGGAAATATGCAATTGAGAAATGGGCAAACATTGCTGTTGATGTTGAACTCGCATCTGAATATCGCTATCGCGAGCCGAGCGTTAATAAGAAAACTTTGTTGATTCCAATTTCACAATCAGGTGAAACTATGGACACCTTGATGGCAATGAGATATGCCAAAGAGAAGGGCGCAAAGGTATTTTCAGTTTGTAATACAAATGGTTCAACGATTCCTCGCGAATCAGATGCCGTTCTTTACACTCATGCTGGTCCAGAGATTGCAGTTGCATCAACTAAGGCGTTCGAAACCCAACTAATCGCTATGTATTTGATGGGGCTGCACTTAGGTCGGATCCGGGGCACAATATCTGCCAGTTTGATGGCGGAAATTGAGACCGAACTTGCAGAGCTTCCTGCAAAGGTTGAACAAGTTTTGGAGACAGTAGAACCGCTACGTGAATTAACTAGAAAATTTAGTAAATCAACTTCGATGTTGTTTTTAGGAAGACATATTGGATATCCAACTGCTTTAGAGGGCGCACTAAAATTAAAAGAGTTGGCGTATATGCATGCTGAAGGTTTTGCTGGTGGCGAACTAAAGCATGGTCCAATTGCTTTGATTGAATCAGGAACTCCGGTCGTCGCAATAATGCCCGCAGCTGGTTCGCTGTTAGCCGAGAAAATGGCATCAAATATTCAAGAGGTAAAGGCCAGAGGCGCAGTCGTTATTTCGATTGCAGATTCACCCTTAGCCGCCGCCGATTATCTCGTGCGAATCCCGAGCACTCATGAATTTTTGCAACCAGTTTTGTCGGTTGTTCCGCTGCAAGTTATCGCATACGAAATGGCGATTGCCCGTGGCAATGATGTTGATCAACCCCGCAATCTCGCCAAGTCAGTGACAGTTGAGTGAAATGAAAACTGAGCTTGAAGATAAACGGCGTGCCGAGATGTTTCACGCCCTTCGGGTATCCGGACTTTTGCTTTTGGGATTTCTCTTCATTACTCAACAAGTTCTTACCCGAGGTTGGATTTACGAACTAGATCATTACATTTTGAATCTAAAGAATCCAAAATTCAAGGGTCTAGCTGGTCATATTTTGATTGGACTAGATGATCTTGGTCTGCGTTGGTTTACGGCAACCGTATTACTTATTTGTGCTGGCTTTATAGGCTGGAGATTTAAATCTTTTCGTCCAATAAATCTCTCACTTCTTGCTTTGCTTTCACTCAACGTTGTTGTCGGGGCTACTAAAATCTTCATAGGTAGAACCAAACCAAGACTCTCAATCGATGTTTTATTTGCAAATGGCATGTCATATCCAAGTGGGCACGCTTCGAACGCCCTTGTAAGTTGGGGACTGCTGGCATATCTGATTTATAGATACACAAATCGTGCACCATTCAACGGAATTAATTTATATCCGATTGTTGGGTTGATAACCTTTATCGTAGTTATGGTCTCTTTAATCAGAAATACTCATTGGTTCTCAGATTTAATTGGCGGCGTGTTTATTGGTGGTTCACTGCTTGTGGCAGTCATTGCAATTGATCGATTTTTCCCCTCGAAGAAGCAGCCTTCGTGATGAGTTCTATTTTGGGAATCGGTATCGACGTTGTTGCAATAGATCGGTTTCAAGAATCTCTTGAGCGTACTCCGGGACTTTTGAAGCGAGTGTTTACGCCTAACGAAGCTAAGTTAAATGCTTCAAGTTTGGCGGCTAGGTTCGCAGCAAAAGAAGCTTTAGCAAAGGCACTTAATGCAAAGGCGGCATTTAATTGGCAAGAGGCCGAAGTTGTAAATGAAGTTACGGGCAAGCCCGTTTTTCAGTTCTCTGGAGAAATGGCAGTTCGACTTGCTGGACATAACGTTCATCTAACGCTCTCGCATGATGCTGGAATTGCATCTGCCATGGTGATAGTTGAGGTCAAATAATGCGTGCATTTGTTGAGGTAAATCTAAAGGCAATTTCAAATAACATTAGATTAGTTAAATCCAAGACGTCGTCAGAAATTCTTGCAGTCGTAAAAGCTGATGCATATGGTCACGGACTTGTGCCGGTAGCCAAATGCGCAATCGAAGCTGGTGCAACTTGGTTAGGTGTAGCGCTACTTGAAGAGGCAATACTTCTAAGAGAAGCCGGCATAAGAGCACCAATTATTTCGTGGTTGACGCCACCGAGTTCTGATTTTAAGAGAGCAATTGAACTTGATATAGATCTAGCAATTCCTTCGATTAAACATCTAGAACTAATTGTCGCCGCTGGTAAGGCGCTTGGCAAGAAACCAAGAGTTCACATTGAAGTTGATACCGGCATGACTCGTGGTGGATTGCTAGGAGAGTGGTCAGAGTTTTTGATTGCGGCAACAGGAGCAGAGATTGAAGTTGTTGGATTTTGGTCACATTTTGCTCGAGCAGATGAGCCAAATGAAATTGCTAACCAGAATCAACTAGCGGATTTTGAGAAAAAGTTGGTGCAATTAATTGAAGTTGGGATTACTCCGGAATATATCCACCTTGCAAATTCAGCAGCAACTCTCACAAATCCAAACTCACATAAGAGCATTATTCGCTTAGGGATTGCTATGTATGGACTGAGTCCCGACGTAAAAACGCTTGGCTCATCACAAGATTTAGAACTCGAACCTGCCATGACGCTAAAAGCAGAGATCCAATTAGTAAAGCGAGTTCCGGCCGGTTCACCTGTTGGATACGGTGCTACTCAAATCACTTCGAGCGATACCAAGCTTGCAATAATCACTATGGGGTATGCCGATGGAATTACACGAAATACAAGTAGTGCAGCCGGCGTTTTTGCTGCAGGACGCAAGGCTCCAATTATTGGCCGGGTTTCTATGGATCAATTCGTAGTAGACCTTGGGGCTGACTCAAATGCAGTATCAGGAGAGATTGTTGAAGTATTTGGGGCACTTGGATATTCGGTTGATGATTGGGCCGCGGCATCAGGAACAATCAATTATGAAATTGTTACGCGAATTGCCGCTCGCGTGCCTAGAATCTACGCGTGAACTCCACCCAACTAGCCCTATCCAACCTCTCGGTTTCATTCGGAGGAGTCAAGGCGCTAACCGATGTTTCGTTAACTGTTCCAAAAAATAGCGTTGTTGGATTGATTGGCCCTAATGGCGCAGGCAAGACCACGGTTTTCAATTGCATTTCAGGACTAGTTAAAAGTGATTCCGGAACTTTTGAATTTGATGGAGTAAAAAGAGCGTTTCCTAAACCGCACGAACTAGTTGGCCTTGGGATTACCCGAACACTTCAAGGCGTAGGACTATTCAATGAGTTATCTGTTCTGCAAAATGTAATGGTCGGTGCAGATAAAAAATATAAGCCTAATTTTGTAAAAGAAATTTTAGGGTTATCTGGAAGAACTGAAGCTAACTTAGTAGAGCGCGCTGAAGAAGCCTTAGCCTGGGTTGGCGGAGCATCTTTGATTGGTCGCGAACCATCCGAGCTAAGTTATCCAGATTCAAAGCGCGTTGCTTTAGCACGTGCGCTAGTTATTAACCCAACCTTGTTACTTCTGGATGAACCTGCTGCAGGATTGGGACAAGACGATATTGATGCGTTAGCAGTTCTTATTCGTCAATTGAAACGACGCTGTTCAATCTTGATCGTTGAGCATCATGTTGATTTCGTTCGTGATATTTCAGATTCGGTAAATGTTTTGAACTTCGGAAAGTTAATTGCTTCTGGAACTTACGATGAGGTCAAACAGAATCCCGCGGTTATTGAAGCTTATTTAGGACATAGCGATAAACCTGATGAGAATTCAAAACTAGGCTCCTAATGCTAAAAATCTCTAATTTAGTTACCGAGTTTGCATCGATTAAAGCACTCAATGACATTTCATTTCAAGCAAAGCCCGGTTGCATAACAACGGTTATCGGAGCCAATGGCGCGGGTAAGAGCACATTGCTTAGAACTATTTCTGGACTTGAAAGACCTACTAGTGGATCTATTACCTGGTATGACGAAGAGCTTACGAACAAAAGTGTTGAAGCGATTGTCAGAAGTGGAATTGCTCAAGTTCCAGAAGGTCACGCAGTTATTTCACAACTTAGCGTTGCCGAAAATATTGAATTAGGTGGATTATTTCGTAAGCGAATAGCTCGTGGTGATTTAGAAATCGCGACAAAAGAAGTTTATGAACTCTTCCCAATTCTCTTTGAACGTCGCCGTGAACCTGCTGGTTCACTTTCGGGTGGCGAGCGACAGATGCTTGCAATCAGCCGCGCACTTGTTTCAAGGCCAAAGTTGTTATTGCTAGATGAACCTTCTCTGGGCCTAGCGCCACTTATTTCGGCACAGATAATTAGCATCGTAAATGAATTATGTAAATCAACTGGACTTACTGTTTTACTTGTAGAACAGAATGCAAATACTGCACTTGCCGTAGCAGATCATGGAATTTTGCTCGCCCTTGGCAAAGTAGTTGCCGATATGCCGGCAAAAGAATTGATTGCTGCCTCTGCCCTTCGAGCCGCTTACTTGGGGTATTAAATGAATTCATTTTTAACGGCCTTCTTTTCAGGGACTTCGCAGGGTGCAATCTATGCACTTGTTTCACTTGGCCTAGTTCTAGTTTGGCGGGGCGCTGGTGTTGTTAATTTCGCCCAGATGGGTCAGGCGATGTTCACTACCTATATCGCTTCCCAATTGATTCAGAATAATTATTCCTATTGGAGCGCCTTTGTAATTGCACTTGTTGCTGGCGCAATTCTTGGCGCGCTTGTTGATCTTGGTTTAATGCGACCATTAACTTCTCGCAAGAATTCACAGTTATTGAATAGTCAATCAATGCGAACAACAATTCCGGTTATCGCCTCACTTGGAATTCTTGGCGTTTTAAAGTCAGTGGCCGGAATTCTCTGGGCTGGCGAAGAGCGCGGATTTCCAACTCCAGTTGCCGCAACTGGCCTAAAAATAGGCAACACTGACTTGGCAATAACTGGTTTTGATCTATTCGTAATCGGAGTTGTATTTCTTACCTTAGTTTTAACAACCATCTTCTTTACAAGAACTGGCATGGGACTTGCAATGCGTGCAAGTGCGCTAAATCCTGAGGTAACAAGACTTAGTGGAATTAGAGTCGGTTCAGTTAGAACTTTGAGTTGGGCAATTTCAGGAACCGCTTCATCACTTGCGGGTCTCCTGGTTACTCCAAAGACAAATCTTTCACCAAACACTTTGGATCTACTTTTGATTGTTGGCTTTACCGCTGCGGTAGTTGGCGGACTTACAAGTTTGGCCGGTTCAGTCTTAGGTGGATTCATTCTGGGATATGTAATCGCCTTTGTTAACGTTTATACCGCTCCAGAGAATGTATTCCTTGCAATTCTAATCTTCTTGCTTCTAGCTCTTTTCTTACGACCACAGGGAATTCTCGGCAGCAAGGAGGTGCGTCGTGTCTAAAGTAAAAACTCATAAAGTCATTGGATTTCGGAGCACTCGGGTTTCAATTATTTTTTTCCTGTTTATTCTTTTGCTTTCGATGCAATTTGGTCCTTATAACCAATTTCAATTAGCAAACATTGCTACGTTGTTGATAGCAGTCCTATCGATCACCTTGTTGACAGGCGCTTCAGGTCAAATATCTTTGGGCCAAGGTGCAATCATGGCAGTTGGTGGGTATAGCGCGGCTCTTCTAGTTACCAAGCTTGAGATTTCGATGTGGCTGGCCTTTGTCCTTTCAATATTTATCTCTGCTCTTTTTGGACTCTTTTTAGGACTTGCAGCAGCAAGATTGAGCGGACCATATTTAGCGGGAACAACTTTGGTAATGGCACTAGCAATCCCATCTATCGCAATTAGATTTGAATCCTTGTTTGCTGGGGATATCGGATTTAGTGTTGATTACGGATATCCACCTGATTGGCTAACAAATTTAATTGGTGAAATAAGTATTGAAGAGTGGTCGCTTTATGTCGCACTACCATTTGCAGCGTTGGCTTTATTTGCAGTTTTGAATCTTTCAAATACTAGAAGCGGTCGGACTTGGCGCGCAGTTCGCGACAATGAAGTAGCGGCTGCTCTCGCCGGGATAAATATTGCAAGAACAAAAGTCATCGCGTTTGTTTGTGCTTCAGCGTTAGCTGGTCTAGCCGGAGCCATCTATGGCTTCCGAGGTCTGGTTGGTCCAAGTGTTTATCCAACAGATCTTTCACTCTTGCTGTTAACCGCTGCGGTTATTGGCGGTCTGCGCTCAATCGGTGGTGCAATTTTTGGAACTTTTGTAATTGTTTTTCTTCCAGATTTAGTTGAAAGAGTTACTAAGTTTCTTGAGTTGCCTGAAACCATCAGTAACTATTTACCTGCTCTTGTCATTGGACTGCTTCTTCTTATTACAGTAATTCTGAACCCGCGGGGATCGGCCGGCGCCCTGGAACATATCCGCCACCGCCACAAACATTAAGTAAGCACTAAATCTCAGAAAATACCCAAGTTTTACGCTTGATTGATGTCAGATTGTTATGAAATTCGAGCCGCATGGCACTTCACTAGATGTTCACTATTCGTTAATCTATGAGCAGATTCAGGCACACCTGCCTGAGCCCATGGGCCAGAAATCTTGTCCATGATAAGAGTGCAGTAGAAAGAGTGAATGCAGTGAATCTTCGCAAACCTCTGATTCTCACCGTAGTCGCATCAGCGCTGGTGGGGTCTCTAGTAATAAATGGTGTTTCGGCATCCGCCGCGAGCGTTCCAGGAGTTTCAGATACTGAAATTGTTCTGGGTATGCAATTGCCACAAACTGGCTTAGCAAGCCCTGGCTATAAAAAAATAGATGACGCAGCACGCGCCTACTTTGATTATGTAAATTCAAAAGGTGGGGTAAACGGCCGCAACATCAAGCTCGTAGCCAAAGATGACGAGTACAAAGCTGGTCGCACAATTACAACCGCCAGAGAATTAATTAATGATGAAAAGATTTTTGCATTCTTCGGATCTATCGGAACTCAAACCCACCTTGCTGTGGTGAAAGACATTAACCGCAGAGGAATCCCTGACCTCTTCGTAAACAGCGGATACAGTGGTTTGTATACCGACCCTAAGAAGTATCCAAATACTTTTGGTGGGCTTGGAACTTACACAGTTGAGGCAAAAATCCTTGGTAAGTATCTAAAGGAAAAGTATAAAGATAAGAAAATCGGTATTGTGTATCAATCCGATGACTTCGGCCGAAATGCTTTGGCTGGTCTAGTTGAATCTGGACTTAAGTTCGAAGCGAAGAAAACCTCAGCTTCATTCGTCTCAGGTACTCACGGAACACTTGGTCTTGGAACTCAGATTGGTCAGATGAAGGCTAATGGTGTTGATGTTGTTATCATCGCCGCAGTTTCATCTGCTACCGCTGTCGCATATGCAACAGCAGCTGCGCTTTCATACAAGCCAACAAAATGGGCGGTAATCAGCGTTGGTGCAGACTCGACTACTTTCCAGACCATCCTTGCTGGAAGAAGTGTTCCGCTTGCTACAAGCGCTGCGATGCTAGCTGGAACTCTCACAGCTTCACACGCTCCGGCTGCAGGTGATGCAGATGATGAATACATCAAGGCATTTAAGAAGATCAATGATGACTTCAACAAGGCCACCGGACTAGATAAAGCATGGGATAACAACGTATTGCAGGGCATGAACATTGCATACCTTGCTACTTCAGCTCTTATGGGTGTCGGAAAAGATTTAACTCGCGCAAAGCTAGTTTCTTACCTTAAGAAGAATGGTTCGAAGTTAAGCAGCGCAGCATTTTCACCTCTAGGTTATTCAGATACCACACACGAAGCTTTCACAGGTTTCTGGCTGGGTGAATACGATGCTTCTCTAGTGCTTAAGCCACTTGATGGAAAGCGTGTTGTTTACACAACTGATTCCGCAAAAGGCCCAGTAACAGTTTCTAACTACAAGCGTCCGGCAATCGCTGCTGATGCGCTTCCAAAGGTTGGGTAAGGATAAAATGAGAAACGTTAACTTGAAAAAGCTAATCGCAACACTTGGTGCAACTGCACTTCTCTCTGCTGGTTTGGTAGTCGCTGTTGCGGCTCCGGCACAAGCAGCAGATCCTGTTTGCGTAGAAGATGCAAAGAGTGGCGTAATTACTTGTAATGGAAAATTAAGTAATGGCGCTGCATACCGGACTATGGTTCCATCAAACTACAACGGAACCTTCTTCTTCTGGCAGCACGGTGTGCGCCCTTCATATCCTTACCCAGGTTATGTTGTGCCAACAGGTGTTGAACAAATGTCTCCAACAAGCGTCAACCACAAAGTCAGCACAGTAAAACCAATGCTTCAAATTGGCTACGGAATTGCTGGATATGATTGTTCATCAAGTGGCTTGCATGGCTGGAATACAGCTGATTGTGTTGAAATGCTAAATGAATTAGTAACCATTACTAAGAAGCGCGTTTCAATCACCAAGACTGTTGTTTACGGAGCTTCAATGGCTGGCGCAATTTTGACGCCTTATATTGAAAAGTATCCAGATTCTGCCGATGCAGTCGGAATTCTTGCTGGCGTATCGCCATCAATCGCAAACACACTTAAGTCTGGTTGCGACTTCCTATACATGTTCAGTGTTTTCTTTGATCCAACAATCAAGGGCTGCACAGTTATGGGGACTAAAGGCGTACCTGGCCATATGGCAGTTCTAGGTGACTTTGCAAAGGTTGGCGCACTTCTTACAAAGTGGAGCGTTGATTACGGAAGCTCACCAATTGCTTATCCAGCTCCACTTGCATCTGCTGGAATTCCACAACGTTCTGCGTTATTACTTGCAGGATTGATTGCTGGTATCCCAACAAAGTCTTCTCACATGGATGGAATCTCAGTAGGAGGTCTTGTTCCAGAGGGAAGTATTAACTCGACTGTGGCAATCCTTGAAAACGCTCAAGACTTTCTTGGAACCGCCTACTTTGGTGGCCAAGGTGTTGCTGAAGTCGTAGGTGCTGGTTTCTACGACAACACAAAGACTGATTTCTCTGCTCTACTTTCAGATGAGGACCTAGGACGTTTTACAGTAGGTCTATCTGGCGATGATGCAGTTGGTGCAATGCTTGCAACACTTGCGGCGTATCCACGCGTTACTGGTAACGCAGATGCAGTAGCAAAATTAGCTGCACTAGATAAGTCTAAATTCGATACATCAAAGCCAGTTGTTCTGCTTTCAAATGAAGCAGATCGTCTGGTGTTGTCTGGTAACCAAGTCCACTATGTAAACAAGGCAAAAGCTGTTTACGAATCAAAACTTGCTGCCTGGGAGAAGAAGTATGCTGCTGCAAAAACTGCTTCTGAAGTATCTGCTCTTATGAAGAGCAAGCCACTTTGGAACACAGTTTCAATGTATGCAATGACTCCTGACACTTATACAAAGTTCACCGCAACTGGTGCCCCTGATTTGACTGCTCCGGTCGCTATTTCTGGCGTCGGTCACGAGTCATTTACCAAAGATCAGTTAATGACTTGGGTCCGTGTTCTAGCTTCTTCAGCTAAGACCGGAAAAGTTCCAAGTCCATCTGTCTTGAATTCATATCTGACTAAGGTTCCGTATCTAAATACTGATCCGGATTACCAGCCAGCTGAATTGAAATATCAGGATTAATTCCTGAATAACTAGAAATTGCGGGGTCAGTTAATTCTGGCCCCGCTTTTTCATGTAATTTTTTGGGTAACCTTCTCTCGTGTCTGGAAAAAGTGAAGTCAATAGCATCTATGAAATGCACGCTTTAGGTGCGCGCATAGGCAAAGAACTCAAAGCTGGTGATTTACTTTTGTTATCTGGACCTTTAGGTGCTGGCAAGACCGCGCTTACTCAAGGGATTGGCCAAGCACTTGGAATTGAAAATATCACTTCACCAACCTTTGTTATTTCCAGAATTCATCCCAGCAAAATCCCGTTGCTGCATGTCGATGCTTACCGATTGCAAGGTGGCTCCAAAGCGATATTCGATGATTTAGATCTAGAGAGTTACCTTTCGACAAGCATCACTGTTGTTGAATGGGGCGAGGGGTTGGCTGATCGCTTGGCGGACGAATATCTCGAGATTCAAATTGAATTTGGTGCAAACGATGATCAAAGGCTGGTTTCAATTATTAGCCGTGGACCGAAATTTGCTGGATTTAAATTGTGAGCACCTATCTTTTAATTGATACATCAACTTCGCGCACAAGTATTGAAATTGTGGGCGATGGAAAAACTCTATTTGCTTCTCATCACGATGGGGCACTTTCACATGGTGAAGCCCTGCCCGAACTTATTGCGCAGGGGTTAAAGGTTGAAAACAAAATTGATCAAGTAATTGTTGGAATGGGCCCAGGCCCATTTACTGGGCTTCGGGTAGGTATCTCATTTGCCCAAAGCTTTGCGCTTGGTCGTGGGATTCCTTGGCAAGGAGTCTGCAGTTTAGATGCAATCGCAAGCCAAGTTTCTGAAAGTGATTTCATAGTTGCAATTGATGCAAGACGAAAAGAAGTTTTCTATGCCCGCTACACAAATGGTTCTCGAATCGGTGAGCCAAAGGTTTGCCAACCATCTCAGTTGGCAGCAATTGATATTCCGGTTTATGGCGAAGCAACAAATCAATATCCAGATCCAACTTCATTTATTGCAATTGCTGAAGCCGGAACTACTTATTTACAACCTATTTATGTTCGCAGGCCCGATGCTTTTCCAGCACCTGTTGGCGTGAAGTTTAGGCCGATGAATCAACTTGATTTAGTTCCAGCATTTGCAATCGAAAAAGATGCTTATGGCAAAGAGGCCTGGACCATGGCGCAATTAAAAGAGGAATTTGCCGGTAAAGAACGGATGTATGTAGTTGGAGAGTTTGGGGGCGAACTTATTGCCTACGCCGGAGTGGTTAATCTGGCAGGCACTGCAGATGTTTTGACACTTACTGTTGCCGATGAACATCGCCGTAAAGGCATCGGCCGCGAGTTATTGCGCAGGTTGATTGATTGGTCCCGAACCCAAAAGTGTGAAGCAATAATGCTTGAAGTCCGAGTGGGAAACATTGATGCGATTCCACTTTATGAATCATTCGGTTTCATCGAAATTTCGCGTCGTAAGGATTATTACGGTCCCGGAAAAACTGCGATTGTTATGCGAAAAGAGTTAACATGAAAAGCTCTGACGCATTAGTTCTGGGAATCGAAACTTCTTGCGATGAGACCGCTGTCGGAATTGTTGCTGGCCGAAAACTGCTGGCAAATGTAATTTCATCAAGCGTTGACGAGCACGCCCGATTTGGTGGCGTAGTTCCCGAAATTGCTAGCCGAGCACATTTGGAAGCGATGCCAAATGTTATTGCCCAGGCACTTAGCGATGCCAAAGTTTCGCTGAAGGATATTGATGCGTTTGCCGTTACTGCTGGCCCAGGATTGATTGGGGCGTTATTGGTCGGAACTTCAAGCGCCGCCGGATTAGCTCTGGCATTAGATAAACCACTTTATGGCGTCAATCATTTGTCAGCACACATCGCAGTGGATTCACTGAATTCGGATCACAAGTTAAATCCAGCAATCGCACTTTTGGTTAGTGGCGGACATAGTTCGATTCTGCAAGTAAATGACTTAACAAGCGATGTTAAAACTCTTGGCTCAACTATTGACGATGCCGCAGGTGAAGCATTCGATAAAATTGCCAGAATTTTAGAGCTTGGTTTTCCGGGTGGACCAGCAATTGATCGCGAATCCAAAACCGGCAAACCAGATGCAGTTGAATTTCCAAGAGGGCTTACTCTGGCTCGAGATTTAATTGATCACAAATATGATTTCTCATTTTCAGGTTTAAAAACCGCAGTCTCTAGATATTTAGCAAAGACTCCAAATTATCTTCGTGCTGATGTGGCTGCATCTTTCCAAGAAGCCGTAGTTGATGTCTTACTTTCTAAGGCAATCGGCGCAGCAAAAGAAACAGGTATTGACACTTTGATTATCGCTGGCGGGGTCGCCGCAAACAGTAGGTTGCGCGATCTCGCCAAAGAGCGGACGGCCAAGGCGGGCATTCAACTTCGGATTCCTCCCATGGATTTATGCACCGATAATGGAGCAATGGTTGCGGCAATTGGTTCACTTGCCGTGGCAAAGGGCTTAAAGCCCTCACAAATAGGCATTGCGGCCGATTCCAGCTCAGGAATCTCAAGACCTATCTTTTGACGCCCCACCCACCCCTGCTTTAGAGTTTGCGTTAGCACTCGAAGGGTGAGTCTGCTAATCAAGTAGAGCCCGTCAATAAGTCAATCATGAAGGAGCAATCATGGCCGTAACCATCAAGCCACTAGAAGATCGCCTAGTTGTAAAGGCAAATGAAGCCGAACAGACAACTGCATCAGGTTTAGTAATTCCAGATACTGCAAAAGAGAAGCCACAAGAGGGCACTGTCATTGCAGTTGGTCCAGGTCGTTTTGATGATGGCGTTCGCACACCAATGGATGTAAAAGTTGGCGATGTAGTTCTTTATAGCAAGTATGGCGGAACTGAAGTTAAGTACAACAACGAGGAATACCTAGTTCTTTCAGCTCGCGATGTATTAGCAATTATTGAAAAGAAGTAATAACACATGGGAAAAACTTTAAGTTTCGATGAAGAGGCCCGTCGTGCGATGGAGCGCGGCGTCAACATTCTTGCTGACACCGTAAAAGTAACGCTTGGACCTAAGGGTCGCAACGTTGTTATCGCAAAGTCATATGGCGCACCACTTATCACCAATGACGGCGTAACAATTGCCAAGGAGATCGAACTCTCTGATCCGGCCGAGAACATGGGTGCACAACTTGTTAAGCAAGTTGCTGAAAAGACCAATGATGTCGCTGGTGATGGAACAACAACTGCAACAGTTCTTGCTCAAGCGATGGTGAAGGAAGGCCTTCGTAACCTTGCTGCCGGAGCCCAACCAATGGATATCAAAATTGGAATTGAAGCCGCTGTTAAGGCAGTTTCCGAAGAGCTAAAGAAGAATTCAACAGCAGTGAGCGGCAAGTCTCAGATTGCAGATGTTGCAACTATTTCAGCACAAGATAAGGCGATTGGCGATCTCATTGCAGAAGCAATGGACAAGGTTGGCAAGGATGGCGTTATCACCGTTGAAGAATCTTCAACAACTGGTCTTGAATTAGATTTCACCGAAGGTATGCAATTCGATAAGGGTTATATCTCGCCTTATTTCGTTACAGATGCCGACCGCATGGAAACTGTTTTAGAAGATGCTTATGTTCTTATCTCAGGTGGAAAAATCTCTGCGCTCGCAGAAATCTTGCCAATCTTGGAGAAAGTTTCACAGGCAGGAAAACCACTTCTGATTATTGCTGAAGATGTTGAAGGCGAAGCGCTATCTACTCTGGTTGTAAACCGGATGCGCGGAACGTTTACATCTGCTGCTGTTAAGGCACCTGGCTTTGGCGATCGCCGTAAAGCAATGTTGCAAGACATTGCAATCCTTACTGGTGGCCAAGTAATTACTGCCGAAGTTGGCCTAAAACTTGAACAAGTAACTGTTGATCTTTTAGGCCGTGCACGCCGTGTTGTAATCACAAAGGACAACACAACCATCGTTGATGGTGCTGGCGACAAGGCACAAGTTTCGGCTCGAGTCCAAGAAATTCGCAATGAACTTGAGAACACTGATTCTGATTGGGATCGCGAGAAGCTACAAGAGCGTGTTGCAAAACTTGCTGGTGGCGTCTGCGTAATCAAGGTTGGTGCACACACTGAAGTTGAACTTAAAGAGAAGAAGCACCGATTAGAAGATGCAATCTCTGCAACTCGTGCAGCTGTCGAAGAAGGCATTGTTGTCGGCGGTGGCGCAGCGTTAGTTCATGCAGCATCAGCACTTGATAAAGATCTTGGCTTCGAAGGCGATAAGGCAGTTGGCGTTCGTTTAGTTCGCAAAGCTTGCGATGAGCCACTTCGCTGGATTGCTGAAAATGCTGGCCACGAAGGTTATGTAGTTGTTGCAAAAGTTCGCACAATGAAGGCGAATGAAGGCTTTAATGCTGGAACTGAAATTTATGAAGATCTAGTAAAGGTCGGCGTAATCGATCCAGTAAAGGTAACTCGTTCAGCACTAGCAAATGCGGCTTCTATCGCTGCAATGTTTATTACAACAGAAGCTCTTGTTTTTGAGACTCCTGAAATCAAGAAAGAAGAAGCTGCCTCAAGTGGCCACAGCCATGGACCAGGCGGACATTCGCATTAATTTAGGCATTAATTAAGGCGCTAATTAGCGCTTGAAGTTTAAGGCCCCAAACTTTCATTAGTGCGGGGCCTTTTTTATTGGTTTAATTAGCACATGGCAAATTCCCCAATTATGACCTTGAGCATTGATTGCGGTGGGCTAAGCATCAAAGCCTCTGTTCTTGATGAAGATGGCACGATGCATGCACCTGCAGTTGCAGTGCCTACGCCATACCCACTTACTCCGATGGATTTGATTAACGTTTTCAAAGATATTGCTTCAAAATTGCCAAAGGCAGATCGTATAACTGTTGGCTTCCCGGGAATGGTTCGCCACGGAGTAGTAGTCAATACTCCGCATTACGTAAATGTAAAAGGTCCTCGCACAAAAGTTGATCCAGAGCTTTTTTATGCCTGGAAAGGTTTAGATTTCAGAAGCTTGGTTCAAGAAACTTTTAACCTTCCAACACTTATGTTGAATGATGCTGAAGTTCATGGCGCTGGCGTAGTTGCAGGTTCAGGTTTCGAAGTTGTTTTAACACTTGGCACTGGCCTTGGTTGTGCAGTATTTGATGGCGGAAAACTTGCTCCTCATATCGAACTTTCGCATGCACCGATTCGTCGTTCAACTATTTATGACGAATGGATTGGCGAACACGAACGTCGCCGACTTGGTGACTCATTCTGGTCACGCCGAATTCGTTTAATGGTCACAGATCTGCGTCCGGTCTTTCACTGGGATCGACTTTATTTAGGTGGTGGCAATGCCCGTCGAATTCGCCCAGAAGTCTTAGAACTTATTGGGGATGACGTTGTAATTGTTCCTAACGCAGCAGGAATTGTTGGTGGCGTGCGGGCTTGGAATCTCACCCGAGTTTAAGTAAGTTCTAAGCCAAAATGCGCAAGTAACTTTGCTCAGGTAATCTTTTCTCATGCGCAAATTACTAGCCGGATTTTTAGCATCCTTACTAATTGGTTCAACCATTGGCAGCGGTGTTGCCAATTCTCATCAACCCTTAGTCTTGTTGGATACTGATACTTCGGCGTCAAAAGGTCCATTAATTGTCGATGGAACACTTTCATTTGCAATCCGGGCAGCATTTACCCAGGCCGGCCAGAAGAAAGCTTTTCGTGCTCAATTTAATAAAGGCGATGAACTCACTGTTCAATACTTGATAGTTGATAAGAAGCCAGAGAGCGCATTGCGTAAAAAGTCTTTACCAGCACTCGTTATTACTAGCCCTACCGGATCTAAAGTAACAATGAAATTTACTGAGCGAACAAAGTTTTTCGAACCATATAGCCGTGTGAATTATCTTTACCTTGGTCGCTACAGCGCCGATGCCGAGAGCGGTATTTACAACTTTGAGATCACTTCAAAAAGTAAAGCGGCAATCACAATAGGTGTTGGCGAAAAAGAAGGCGTAGTTGGCGAAGTGGTTCGCGGAACCTATGAAGCACCAAAACCAGTTGTAAGTTCAACACCAAAAGCTGAATCTTCAGCAACACCAAAACCAGTTGCAAGTCCAACACCAAAAGGCGAGGCTACCGGTTACACCATGGAGAAAGTGCGGGCCAATAACAGTGAAGCTAGCTGCTGGTCAGTAATCGATGGAAATGTTTATGATTTAACACAGTGGATTGCTTCGCATCCAGGTGGAAAGGGAAACATTCTTTCGCTCTGCGGAAAGAATGGAACTGCAGAATTCGCATCTAAACACCGAGGCGATAGCAACCCGGAAGCACGCCTGAAGGGATTCTTGCTAGGACCACTGGCAAGCTAGATTTTTATTAGCGGATTTGATTAGGAAGCTGAAGAGAAAGAGCGCTCATCAACTTTCTGCTCGCGACTTAAGATTGCTAGTCGATCTTCTTCAGTAAGTCCGCCCCAGATTCCATATGGTTCAGCCAAAGTCAGCGCTTGTTTTCTGCATGCTTGAAGCACCGGACAAGAAGCACAAACTGCCTTAGCGGCATTCTCGCGATTCTTGCGACGAGGTCCGCGTTCACCATCGGTATAGAAAAACATTTCGGTTGGAAGCTCGCGACAGGCAGCAGATTCTTGCCATTCCCAATCAGAAGCGATTGGTCTAGGTTGCAATTGACTTGTCATCTGGGCTCCTTTTTCTGATCCGTGCGTGGGCCAAATGCTACAACCGCGCCATAGGTTGTTCAAGTATTTCCACCCTTTTGTTGCCAAATTCGTGAGTTTCAAGTGGCGCGCCTCACGCCAAGTGGGAAGAATTGCCTCATGGCACTCACAGAAAGCACTGTTGACGAGGAAGATTCTCTAACCGTCGCAGCCGTTGCCAGAAGGCTCGGGGTAGCCCCAGCAACCCTTCGAACCTGGGACCGCCGGTATGGCATTGGCCCAAGTGAACATGATTCCGGAACTCATAGAAGATATTCCGCAACAGACTTAATGAGATTAACTGCCATGACCCGTCTAATTGTTGCCGGTGTTACACCTAAAGACGCGGCCATTAAAGCGCTCGCTCTAAACGCTAAGAGCACAAAGTATTCAATAAACAGAGTCGAGAAAGTTGTTCAAGAATCTGAAGCTAATGGCGATCTAGTCTCGCAGTTATATAAATCTGCACTGAAATTTGATCAAGTAAATATTGAAAAGATCATAAAAAAATCAATAGCTAATGTTGGTTTAGAAACAACTTGGGTCGAGGTGATTGCCCCACTTCTGACAGAGGTTGGCGATGATTGGGTCCGGACCGGGACCGGTATCGAAACGGAACATTTCTTAAGCGAAGTCTTACGAAAAATACTTAGTGAAAATCTAGGAAAAATAGCGAAACCAAAAAACGCCCGACCAGTCTTGTTGGCATGTGTTGAAAATGAATACCACTCACTTGCACTAGCTGCTCTTGCTGCAGTTCTTGCAGAATCAGGAATCGAATGTATTTACCTAGGCGCTAGAACCCCACAAAGTGCATTGAACGAAGTCATTATCAAGTCCGCGCCACCAGCAATTTTTCTCTGGGCTCAGTTAAGCGAAAATGCAGATCATAAGTATGTTAAATCAATTCCAGCAATTCGCCCCGCGCCTCGAATACTTCTTGGTGGACCGGGATGGAAGTCGACGAAAGTTGAGCTAACAAATAAGTTGGTTATTACTAAAGGTTTGAGCGATGCTCGAGAGCAGATAATGCAGGCTATTGCTGTTTAATTCCCGCTTAAAAGATAGGCGAAACGGGGGAAAACTAGCCAATTTGATTGACTAGACTTAACCAATGCTTGAAGGTGCTCGCGACAAAGTCGCAATGCTCGGACTCACGTACGATGATGTCCTGCTACTTCCGGATGCATCTGATGTAGTTCCAAGTGAAGTTGATACCAGAACTCGCTTAACCCAGAAAATAACTTTAGAAATTCCACTTGTTTCTTCAGCAATGGACACAGTCACCGAATCAGAAATGGCCATTGCAATGGCTAAGGCTGGTGGGATCGGAATAATTCATCGTAATTTACCGATTGAAGATCAAGTAAAAAATGTAAAGGCTGTTAAAGCTCACGGAATTGTTGGCGCCGCTGTTGGTGTTGGTGATGATGGTTTTGCACGAGCAACTGCGCTAATCGAAGCTGGCGTTGATGTTGTTGTAGTCGATACTGCGCACGGACACCATCGCGCAGTTTTAGATGCAATCGCGAGAATTAAGAAGGCATATCCTGCAATTCAAATCATTGGTGGCAACGTCGCAACACGTGCCGGAGCCCAAGCGCTAATTAATGCTGGCGCAGATGCCGTAAAAGTTGGCGTTGGTCCCGGATCAATCTGCACAACTCGTGTTGTCGCAGGTGTCGGAGTCCCACAAATAACTGCAATCATGGAAGCACACAAGGCATGTGTTAAGGCCGATATTCCACTTATTGCAGATGGTGGCTTGCAATATTCTGGCGACATAGCAAAAGCAATTGTTGCTGGTGCAGATTCAGTAATGCTTGGTTCTTTACTTGCTGGTTGCGATGAATCACCCGGAGAACTTGTAGAAGTTGGCGGCAAAAAATTTAAGGCATATCGTGGAATGGGTTCACTTGGCGCTATGCAATCTCGCGGAGATAAAAAGTCTTATTCCAAGGATCGCTACATGCAAGATGATGTTTTAGCTGAAGATAAATTAGTTCCAGAAGGTATTGAAGGAAAAGTTGCATATCGCGGCCCAGTTTCTGAAATGGTTCATCAACTTGTTGGCGGGCTTCGATCTGGAATGGGTTATGCCGGATCCCCGACAATCGCTGATTTACAGCAGAATGGCCAACTAATTCAGATAACTTCAGCTGGATTACAAGAGAGCCACCCTCATGATGTTTTGCACGTTGCAGATGCCCCGAACTACACCGGAAAAGGAAAGTAGCCATGAACGAAATCGAAATCGGACCAGGCAAGCGGGCCCGCGTAGGTTATTCATTCGATGATATTGCAATAGTCCCTAGCCGACGAACCCGTGATCCAGAAGAAGTTTCAATTGCCTGGCAGATTGATGCATACAAGTTCTCACTTCCAATGATGGCCGCGCCAATGGATTCGGTTGTTTCACCAGATACTGCAATTGCAATCGGAAAACTTGGTGGTCTTGGCGTGTTAAATCTTGAAGGTCTTTGGACTCGTCATGATGATCCAAGAATTCCACTTGGCGAAATTGCATCAATGCCACAAGATAAAGCTATTCGCAGAATGCAGGAACTTTATTCACTGCCGATTCGACCAGAATTAATAAAAGAGCGCATCGCTCAGATTCGTGCTGCTGGCGTAACAGTTGCAGCAGCCCTTTCGCCACAACGCACAGCAGAACATGCAAAGGCTGTTATTGATGCCGGTGTAGATATCTTCGTGATTCGCGGAACAACAGTTAGTGCCGAACACGTATCTGCCGAGATCGCGCCACTTAATTTGAAGAAGTTTATCTATGAATTAGATGTGCCAGTAATTGTTGGTGGATGTGCAACCGGAACTGGCGCTCTGCACTTAATGCGTGCAGGTGCTGCAGGCGTCTTGGTTGGCTTCGGTGGCGGAGCTGCTCACACAACTCGTTCAGTATTAGGAATTGCAGTGCCAATGGCATCAGCAGTTGCCGAAGTTGCATCTGCACGTCGAGATTACATGGATGAATCTGGCGGACGTTTTGTTCACGTAATTGCAGATGGATCTGTTGGTAAGTCTGGCGATATTGCTAAAGCAATTGCATGTGGCGCCGATGCAGTAATGATGGGCTCACCTCTTGCAAAGGCAGTTGAATCACCTGGAAAAGGCTGGCACTGGGGATCAGAAGCACATCATCTTGAATTACCACGTGGCGATAGAGTTCAAGTCGGAACTGTCGGAAGCTTGGAAGAAATCCTTGTCGGTCCATCACATCTTGCTGATGGCAGCATGAATTTGTTTGGCGCACTACGACGTGCAATGGCTACATCTGGCTACTCAGATCTAAAAGAGTTCCAGCGCGTTGAAGTTGTAATTGACCGTGTCTGATTCAAAAAATCAGGAACTAGTTTTAGTAGTTGATTTTGGCGCTCAATACGCACAGTTAATTGCTCGTCGCGTTCGCCAAGCGCAGGTTTATTCGGAAATAGTTCCATCATCAATGCCGATTGCAAAGATGTTAGAGAAAAACCCAAAAGCAATTATTTTATCGGGCGGGCCTTCAAGTGTTTATGAAGCAGGTGCACCGACTCTTGATTCCAAAATTTTTGAAGCTGGGATTCCAATCTTCGGAATTTGTTACGGATTCCAGGTTATGGCTGCCGCGCTTGGCGGAGTAGTTACTAAGACCGGAAAATCAGAATTTGGTCGAACCATACTTACTCATAAATCGAATTCTAAATTATTCGCTAATCTGCCAAAAGAGTTCAGTGTTTGGATGAGCCATGGTGACAGCGTTACAACCGCACCATCTGGATTTACGCCAATCGCAAGCACCAGTGATACTGAAATTGTTGCATTTGAAAATAGCGATGCCAAGTTATCGGGAGTTCAATTTCATCCTGAAGTTTTACACTCTGAAAATGGTCAAGAAATTCTCCGTCGCTGGCTAATTGATGTTGTTGGATGCAAGCCAACATGGAATTCTGAAAACATAGTTAGTACCGAAGTTGAAAAGATTAAGTCTCTTGTTGGAAAAGGAAGAGTCCTTTGCGGCTTATCTGGTGGCGTGGATTCAGCAGTAGCAGCGGCAATTGTTCAGAAAGCAGTGGGCTCGCAACTTACCTGCGTATTTGTTGACCACGGTTTACTTCGCGAAGGTGAAGCCGAACAAGTAGAGCGTGATTTTGTTGCATCAACTGGAGTAACACTTAAAGTCGTTGATGCTAAAGAACGCTTTTTGACTGCTCTAGCTGGTGTTACTGATCCAGAAACTAAGCGGAAGATAATTGGCAACGAATTTATTAGAGTTTTCGAGGCAGCGGCTCGAGAAATTTCAGCTACCGAACCAATTGATTTTCTAGTTCAAGGAACTTTGTATCCCGATGTTGTTGAATCTGGTGGTGGCGATGGCGCAGCAAACATTAAATCGCATCACAATGTTGGTGGCTTGCCAGATGATTTACAATTTAAATTAATCGAACCACTTCGCACATTGTTTAAAGATGAAGTTCGATATGCCGGGCTTTCCATGGGGCTTCCCGAAGAGATTATTTGGCGCCAGCCATTTCCTGGACCAGGTCTTGCAATTCGAATAGTTGGCGAAGTGACTGAGAATAGACTTAGAATCTTGCGAAAAGCTGATGCAATAGCCCGAAATGAATTGCGCAAGGCAGATTTAGATCGGATAATTTGGCAGTGTCCAGTTGTTTTATTGGCTGATGTAAGAAGTGTTGGAGTTCAGGGCGATGGCCGAACTTACGGTCACCCAATTGTGCTTCGACCTGTTTCATCAGAAGATGCAATGACTGCAGATTGGAGTCGAGTTCCATACGAAGTATTGGAGAAGATTTCGACGCGCATTACAAATGAAGTTAGCGAAGTAAATAGAGTGGTTCTCGATGTAACATCAAAACCACCAGGAACAATTGAATGGGAATAATTTAGTGGGAAAGCGAGTGAGAGAAGTGCAGATGAAACGAACCAGTCGTGCAATAACTTTTACAGTTATTGTTGCTTTTGGTCTTTCGTTATTTGCGGCATCTCCTGCAAGTGCTGAAAAGAAGGCAAAGAATTCTAAGAAAGCTAGCCAAGTCGCAAAGGTGCAAACTCTCTGTAAGCCAACTAAAGCTGTTGGACACAAGCCAATGAAGCTACCGGTTCCAGAAGTTAAGAGACCATTTGTGAACCGAACTTTTATTCTTACAACAAACTGTGGTGAGATCCAGATCGAAGCAGATGGAATAAATGCACCACTCACAGTCATTTCAATGTCTTACTTAGCAAATAAAGGTTTCTTTGATAAATCACCTTGTCATCGGGTAACCAATCAAGGAATATTTGTTCTGCAATGTGGCGATCCATCGGGAACTGGATCAGGTGGTCCGGCTTACACAGCACCCGACGAGAATCTTCCTAAGGGCACTGGAAACATCTATCCAGCAGGTTCTGTTGCAATGGCAAATTCCGGTCCAAATACAAATGGCAGTCAGTTCTTTATTATTTATGAAGATAATTCCAGGCTTGCTCCAAATTACACGCTCTGGGGCAAAGTTGTTAAAGGTCTAGAGATTGTTAAAGCAGTTGCCGCATTTGGTTCTGATAATTCTCACCCAGCGGGCGGTGGGGTTCCAAACCAACCAATTACAATTGAAAAAGCGGTATCTCGCTAATTAATCGCTAGAAACTATTTTAAATATTTCAGCCAAGTGACCGTCAGGCAAGCCGTGCAACTTTGCATTTCGCTCGCCCCATTCGCGCAGCATGTTCTCTAGATTTGGATTATGCGCAGTCTGGCTTACATGTGCATGTAATGCAGCAATCTTCTTATCGAAAGTTTCAGTTACATCAACAACATGATCGGGCGTGTGATGGGACATCACCCAAAGTTCGCGGACCCGCCAAGGCTCTAAGCCTTCATCTTTAAGTAAATCTTCAAAAGCAAATGGATTTCTGGCATCTGGATAAACCGCCTGAATCGCAGCTTCGCCTGCCGCCATATGATCTGGATGACTTGAAAACAATCGATCCCAATTTCGTTCAGGGCTTTGGACCAACATTCGTTGTGGCTTGCTCTTTCTAATCTCGCGGACAATTTGTTTACGCAATTCAATAGTTGGAACTAGCCAGCCATCGCGATGATTTAAGAATTCAATGTTTGTTACTCCCAGAATTTTTCCAGCATCACGCTGTTCTTTCTGCCTAATCTTTGGCATCTCTTCACGTGGAACATCAGGATCTTCGCCACCTTGATCACCGTTGGTGCAAATGCAGTATGAAACTTCAATTCCTTTTGCTGTCCATTGCGCAATAGTTCCAGCAGCTCCGAAATCGAGGTCATCTGGATGCGCAGTTACGACTAGAACACGTTCAATTTCAGAATCATCTAAAGGAGGCATTCCCCAATCTTAGGAGAACTCCACACATTATGTGCACCGTTAACATGAGTCGTTAGACTCCGACTCATGTCAGCAGAATCGCTAGTTAATGGCTTGAACCCGCAGCAGCAAGCCGCTGTAATCCACCAGGGTTCGCCTCTGCTTGTTGTTGCCGGTGCGGGATCTGGCAAAACTCGAGTTCTAACCAGGCGAATCGCTTATCTACTTGGTCAACGTGGAGTTAATCCCTATGAAGTTCTAGCGATTACTTTTACAAATAAAGCAGCAGCAGAAATGAAAGAGCGAGTCGCCGAACTTGTTGGCGAACGTGCAAGATCGATGTGGGTTTCAACATTCCATTCAGCTTGCGTTCGGATTCTGCGCCAAGAAGCGGCAAAGCTTGGTTATTCAAATTCATTTACGATTTATGACTCATCAGATAGTTTGCGGCTAATCACTTTAGTCATGAAAGATATGAATTTAGATATCAAGCGCTATGCACCAAGAGCGGTTGCAGGGCTAATTTCGCAGGCAAAGAATGAGCTACAAGGTCCAGCAGATTTTGTGCAATCTGCAGATAATCAATTCAATGAAGTAGTTGCTGAAGTATTTGCGCATTATCAAAAGCGATTAGTCAGCGCTAACGCGATGGATTTTGATGACTTGATTGGCCGGACTGTAGAAATATTGCAACGCAACCCAGAGAGTCGCCAGCGGTATCGATCCCGATTTAGGCATGTTCTTGTTGATGAATACCAAGATACGAATCATGCGCAATATATGTTGATTAAAGAGTTGGTAGGGACTGAAGGCGAAGGAATTCCGCTAGCCGAATTATGTGTTGTTGGAGATGCAGATCAATCTATCTATGCATTCCGTGGAGCGAACATTAGAAATATTCTGCAATTTGAAGCTGACTATCCAAGTGCAAAAACAATTCTTCTAGAACAGAACTATCGTTCAACTCAGAACATTCTTACGGCGGCAAATGCAGTTATTTCAAATAATGAGGGACGCAAAGCTAAAAATCTCTGGTCCGAATCTGGATCGGGTTCAAAGATAACTGGTTATGTTGCAGAGAGCGAACATGATGAAGCCAACCACGTAGTTACTGAAATCACCCGATTGCGTAGCGAAAATATTTCGCAGCCAGGGGAAGCAGCAATCTTTTACCGAACCAATGCGCAGTCACGTGTATTTGAAGAAGTCTTCTTGCGTTCAGCAATTCCCTACAAAGTTGTTGGCGGTGTTCGTTTCTATGAACGCAAAGAGGTTAAAGATTTTCTTGCCTATTTAAGAGTTCTAGTTAATAGCGAAGATGAAATTTCGCTACGAAGAATTATCAATACTCCTAAACGGGGGATTGGTGATCGCGCATTAGATACCGTTGATTTATTTGCTAAAGACACAGGAATCTCATTCTGGAGCGCACTGAATCGTGCTTCAGAAGTTCCAAGTATCCCTACCAGATCAATTTCAGCAATTAATGATTTTGTTCATCTAATCACTTCACTTACCGTTCTTGTTGAGGCAAAGAGCAGGCCATCAATAATTGCTCAGGCGGTTCTAGAGCAATCAGGTTTACTAAATGAGCTAGAGAAGAGCGATGATTTGCAGGATGAAAGTCGAGTTGAAAACTTACAAGAATTAGTCTCAGTTGCTGTTGAATATGAAGAGGGCGAAGTCGAAGTTGGTGAAGAAATATCATTACTCGGCTTTCTAGAAAATGTTTCTCTCGTCGCTGATTCAGATCAAATCCCCGATGGCGAAGACCATGGTGGAGTTGTTACGTTGATGACTTTACATACAGCAAAGGGCCTGGAATTTCCTACTGTTTTTCTCACTGGTATGGAGGAAGGAATTTTTCCACACTCTAGAACTTTGGGAGATCGCGAAGAGATTGAAGAAGAGCGAAGACTTGCATACGTTGGTTTAACAAGAGCACGTGAGCGGTTATATGTTTCAAGATCCGAATATCGAAGCTCGTGGGGTGCACCGACTTACAATCCACCTTCACGTTTTCTTGCAGAAATTCCGGAAGAAGTTATTGAATGGAATGAACATGCACCAGCACCTTCAAGAGCCAGTGTTTTAAAGACTTCACATTTCACTCCTGCGCCAAGAGCTACTGGGCGAAAGGCTTCAACAACAATGGTCTTAGTAACTGGAGATCGTGTGTCACATGACACATTTGGTTTGGGGACAGTAGTTGCGGTTGTAGGCGATGGCGATCGCGCGGAAGCTACGATAAATTTTGGCTCGCTCGGCGAAAAAAGGTTGTTGCTCCGTTATGCGCCGGTAGAGAAGCTCTAATTAACCACTAAGATTTCGCCTATTCACAAGCACTGAAAATTTGTAATGATCAATGGACGGGGTAACTAATGGATCTCTTTGAGTATCAAGCTCGAGATCTTTTCGAATCACACGGCGTTCCAGTTCTAGGTGGCGCAGTTGCGTTTACACCCGAGGAAGCCGAAGCAGCTGCCGCATCAATGGGTGGCCGCGTGGTCGTAAAAGCTCAAGTAAAAGTTGGCGGTCGCGGAAAAGCTGGTGGCGTAAAGCTTGCAGAAAGCGCAGTTGATGCTCGGGAAAAAGCCGCAGCAATTCTTGGAATGGATATTAAAGGCCACATTGTTCACAAAGTAATGATCGCGCAAGCTGCGCCAATCGAAGCCGAGTACTACTTAGCAATTCTCTTAGATCGCGCAAATCGTAACTTTTTAGTTATGGCATCAGTTGCTGGTGGAATGGAAATTGAAGAAGTCGCACATAAGACTCCAGAGAAATTAGCCCGAATTGGCATTGACCCAAATGTTGGAATTTCAAAAGATAAAGCACGAGAAATCGTCTTGGCCGGGCAATTTCCTGCCGATGTTGTAGATCAAGTAGTCGAAGTTCTTCTCAAGTTGTGGGCTGCATTTGTTGCAGAAGATGCAACTCTTATGGAAATTAATCCACTCGTAAAGACAAGTGATGGAAAAGTTGTTGCACTGGATGGCAAAGTGACTCTCGATGACAGTGCAGATTTTCGTCATCCAAACCATGAAGAACTAATTGATCACGCAGCGGCAAATCCACTAGAAGCTGCAGCTAAGGCAAAGAACCTCAACTATGTAAAGCTAGATGGCCAAGTTGGAATCATCGGCAATGGAGCTGGCTTAGTAATGAGTACGCTTGATGTGGTTGCTTATGCCGGAGAAAAGTTTGGCGTTAAGCCAGCGAACTTCCTTGATATCGGTGGCGGTGCATCAGCGCAGGTAATGGCAGATGGTCTGGGAATTATTCTTGGTGACCCAGATGTCCGTAGTGTTTTCGTAAACGTCTTTGGCGGAATCACTGCTTGCGATGCTGTCGCTAACGGAATTGTTCAAGCACTAACAATGCTAGGCGCCCAAGCAACTAAACCAATCGTTGTTCGCCTAGATGGCAACAATGTAATTGAGGGTCGTCGCATTCTTAACGAAGCAGCTCACCCGCTAATTCAGCAGGTCGAAACAATGGATGGCGCAGCAGCACGCGCTGCAGAATTGGCGGCAAAGTAATGGCAATTTTTATTAATGAAAACACCAAAGTTCTAGTTCAAGGAATGACTGGATCTGAAGGAACTAAACACACTGCCAGAATGATTAAGTCCGGAACCAAGATTGTTGGCGGTGTCACTCCCGGCAAGGGCGGACAGAGCGTCGAAATCGAAGGCGTTGCACTTCCAGTTTTCAATAGCGTTTCTGAAGCAGTTGCAGCAACTGGTGCAAATGCATCTGTTGTATTTGTGCCACCAAAGTTTGCAAAGGCTGCAGTTATTGATGCGATTGATGCAAAATTGCCACTAGTAGTTGTAATCACTGAAGGAATTCCAGTTCATGATTCAGCAGCTTTCTATGCATATGCTGTTGAAAAAGGAACAACTCGTTTGGTTGGTCCAAACTGTCCAGGATTGATAAGCCCCGGAAAATCTAATATCGGAATTATTCCGGCAGATATCACAGGCCCAGGTCGCATCGGCTTAGTATCGAAATCTGGAACTCTTACTTACCAAATGATGTATGAACTTCGCGACTTCGGTTTTAGCACCGCAGTTGGTATCGGTGGCGATCCAATCATCGGAACAACACATATCGATTGTTTACGTGCATTCCAAGATGATCCAGATACTGATGCAATTGTCATGATTGGTGAAATTGGCGGAGATGCTGAAGAACGTGCCGCAGCTTTTATCGGTGAATATGTAACAAAACCAGTTGTTGGTTATGTTGCTGGCTTCACAGCCCCAGAAGGAAAAACTATGGGACATGCCGGTGCAATCGTTTCCGGATCATCTGGAACTGCTGCTGCAAAGCAGAGCGCACTTGAGGCTGTTGGCGTGAAAGTAGGCAAGACACCAAGTGAGACCGCGCAATTAATGCGCGATATCTTAAATAATAAAAAAGGTTAACTAACTTGAGCCGCATCCTGCTGATTGCTTTTCAACAGGCTCTGCGCAGTGTGGCTTTAATCTTGCTTCCCTTGAGTTTTATCGCGCTCTTTGCCTGGTCCACCGCAGGAAGTGCAACTGGAAATACTTCGGATCCAATTCGAGCTGCGATTTGGATGTGGCTAGGAAGTCATTTAGTTCCATTTGAGTTATCGCTTTCAGCAGGCTTTTCAAGTGGCGCACTTTCCTATCTACCAATTGGCGCAGCGATATTTCCGTGGCTGGCGATTCGAAGTGGATTTAGGCGAGCAAGCGAATTTTCAAATAATCCCAGAGGCTCACGAACATTTGTGGTGTTTTTCTACACTGCAATCGCAACTCTTGCAGCTGCTTTTAGTCAGAGCGCAAACATAAAACCAAACCTGGTTTTAACTCCAGTTTTTGTTATATTGCTGGGGCTCAGTGCCACACTTGATTATCAGGCGCGTATCTTTCGCAAATTTAAATTCATAACTTATGCATTCATTGCAATCTTAGGGTTATCAACCATGGTGATTGCGGTATCACTTGTCCTGCACTTTGAAATTGTTAAATCATTAGCAATCGTAATTCAGCCGGGAATTATGGGCGGAATTCTCTTTACGATTTTACAAGTACTTTATCTACCGAATTTAGCCCTAGCTGGGATCTCTTATTTCTTTGGCCCGGGATTCTCGTTAGGGCTTGGAACTCTAATTTCGCCACTATCGCTAGATATAAATTCACTTCCAGCGATTCCATTACTTGGTTCACTTCCAACATCCGAACACCCATTGCTGCTGATTACACTGATTATTCCATTCCTTATTGTCGCCTTGAATCAATTGAAGATATCTCTGGAATTTAAAGAGTTTAGAGTTCGACAGGGTGAGATTCTCTTAAGTGTGATCCCATTTTTGATATTGATAACACTCTTTTCATATTTAGCTGGTGGCACACTAATCACGCAAGATATGCATCCCGTAGGAGTAACTTGGTGGAAACTTCCAGCCTTATTTGCTGCGGTGCAGTTATTAACCCTAATTTTTGGCCTGTATCTACCTAAATTAGTTAAGGCAATGAGATCCCCAAAGAGTGAGATCTAAATGCGAATAGTTTTATTGGCCTCAGGAAATGGTTCACTCGCACAATCGATTATCGATGCAAAGCAAGCTGGAGTGCTGAACTTAGAAATCTTAGAGCTAATTGCAGATAAAGAATGTGTTGCAATTGAACGAGCAAAAACAGCAGGCATCGCCACAAAATGTTTACCCATGCTAAAGGATCGATCAACTTGGGATAACCAAATATTTGAAGCGGTTTCGAGATTAAATCCTGATCTAGTTGTAAGCGTTGGGTTCATGCGAATTTTGGCTGCGCCATTTGTTGCTAAGTTTCCAACGATTAATACACATCCCGCTTTGCTACCTAATTTTCCAGGAGCACATGCAGTTAGGGATGCTCTGGAATCAGGAGTTCAAGTAACTGGGTCAACGGTGCATTGGGTAGATGCCGGTATCGATACCGGAGCCATAATCCAGCAGCAAGAGGTTGCAGTTCTGCCGCAAGATGATGAGGCAAGCCTTCATGAACGCATTAAGATTGTGGAACGAGGGCTCATAGTTGAGACTCTTCAACACTTTATTGCTGATGGAATACCAAGGCGGAGCCAATGAATCGCAAGAAAATATCACGAGCACTTGTCAGTGTTTATGACAAGACTGGTTTGGTAGAACTTGGCAAGAGCCTTGAAAAACACGGAATTGAAATTCTTTCTACAGGTTCAACTGCAAAGGTATTGCGTGATGCTGGCATCAAAGTAATTGCGGTCGAAGATCACACCGGATTTCCCGAAATGCTTGGTGGCCGAGTAAAAACTCTGCATCCTCGAATACATGGCGGAATTTTGGCCGACCAGAGCAACCCAAATCACTTACAAGAGTTGGCCGATGCCAACATTGCACCTTTTGATTTGATAGTTATAAACCTTTATCCATTTACTCAAACAATTGCGAGCGGAGCCGAATTTTCTGAATGCATTGAACAAATTGATATCGGTGGCCCAAGCATGTTGCGGGGCGCAGCCAAGAATCACAACTCTGTCGCTGTTATTTCAGACCCAGCTCAATATTCACTTTTGAATGCTGCGCTAGATCAAGGTGGTTTTACTCTAGAAGAGCGTCGCAATTTGGCCATGAATACGTTTCGCAAAACTGCCGAATATGACATTGCGATAGCAGATTGGCTAGCCAATGAATTAAATCAGAACGATTGGCGAGCAAAGGTTTGGCACAAGATTTCTGATCTTCGATATGGTGAGAATCCACATCAGAGCGCAGCGGTCTTTGCGGATGTTGCGAACAATCAGGGGATAAGTAGCGCCAAGCAACACCATGGCAAAGAGATGTCCTTCAATAATTTCACCGATGCTGATGCTGCGCTACGAGCGGCCTATGATCACAGCCAACCATGTGTAGCGATAATCAAACATGCAAACCCATGCGGCATCGCAATTGCATCTGACATCAAATCTGCATATTCTGCAGCTAATTCTTGTGATCCAGTTTCAGCATTTGGCGGCGTAGTCGCAGCAAATCGCATAGTCACCGTTGCAATGGCTACAGCTTTAAGCGAAGTGTTTACCGAAGTTATTGTTGCTCCGGGATATGAAGCAGGGGCAATCGAGATATTGGCCGCTAAGCCATCAATAAGAATTCTTGAACTGGCTGATTACAAAATTGCCAAAGAAGAACTGCGACCAATTACTGGTGGCCTCTTGATTCAAGATAGTGATTTGATTGATGCCAGTGGCGATGAATCTGCAAATTGGCAACAAGTTTCGGGTGGCGAAATTACTCCACAAGTTAAAAGTGATCTCGAGTTTGCCTGGCGAAGTGTGCGCTCGGTAAAAAGTAATGGAATTCTTTTAGCTAAAGCTGGTGCATCTGTTGGTGTTGGAATGGGACAAGTAAATCGAGTCGATAGCGCAAAGCTTGCAGTGGCCCGTGCTGGCGAGAGATCAGTAAATTCTGTCGCCGCAAGTGATGCATTCTTTCCCTTTGCCGATGGTCTTCAGATTTTGTTAGATGCCGGTATCACTGCGGTAGTAGCACCAGGTGGAAGTGTGCGTGATGCCGAAGTAATCGAGGCGGCAAAAGCGGCGAATATTGCAATGTTCTTCACGGGCGTCCGTCATTTTTCGCATGCCTAATGCTTCTAGATAGGATTCGAATATGAGCGCGATAATTCTTGATGGCACGGCCACGGCCGCCATAATCAAAGACGAATTGCGCCAAGTAGTTTCAAAGATGGCAAAGAAGCCAGGTCTCGGAACAATATTAGTTGGCGATGATCCTGGTTCGATGTCATATGTATCTGGGAAACATAAAGATTGTGCCGAAGTTGGAATTAACTCAATCCGAATTGATCTGCCGGCAACGGCTTCTACAAGTGATGTATTTGCTGCACTTAAAGATTTAAATGAAAGCAATGAGTGCACTGGTTATATTGTGCAACTTCCATTGCCTTCTGCAATCAATGCAAATAAAATTTTGGAAAGTATTGATCCAACTAAAGATGCCGATGGTTTACATCCACTTAATCTAGGTAAATTAGTCATGGGAGCAAAGGCCCCATTGCCTTGCACACCCCGAGGAATCTTAGAATTGCTACATCGATATTCACTTACAACCTCAGGTAAAGAAGTAGTTGTTATTGGTCGCGGTTTAACTGTTGGTCGACCACTTGGCTTATTGCTCTCGCAACGAGGAAGCGATGCCACGGTCACCACAACTCATACCAAGACCAAGGATCTGGTTTCACATACAAAACGTGCAGATATTGTGATTGCTGCAATTGGTAGCGCACATTTCTTAACTCCTGAAATGGTAAAACCTGGGGCAGTAGTTTTGGATGTTGGAATTACTCGAACTAGTTCAGGCTTACAAGGCGATGTTCATCCTGATGTTGTAAACGTTGCATCTGCATTTGCACCAATGCCCGGTGGCGTAGGGCCAATGACTCGAGCGATGTTGTTATCGAATGTTGTAGAGATGGCGCAGAACAATTCATGAAGATTGCGGTTAACCGACTTCAAGTTTTAGCATCCATATTGATATTCCTAGGCATTCTCTTTGGAATATTTGATGCGGTCCGAACCGGCGCACTTCTTCTTTCAGTTGGCACTGCAGTTATTGCAATAACCAAGTATTTACGCTCAAATCGTCGTCGGAAAATTGAGTTGATTCTTCCCGTGGGCATGGCAGCTCTGCTTTTTGTGGTGGCGCTCACACTGCCTAACGCCAAGTAATATCTAGCCAGTGAATTTTAAAAAGTCTTCATCCAAGTCGGGTCAAAGTAAATAAATAAAAGGGAAGAGAACATGAGCAGATCAGGGAAAGTAACAGTTGTCGGAGCTGGTTTTTATGGATCAACTACCGCACTTCGATTAGCAGAATATGACATCTTTGAAACAGTTGTCCTTACAGATATTTTAGAAGGAAAGCCTGAAGGTCTAGCTCTTGATATGAATCAATCAAGATCTATTGAAGGATTTGAAACCAAGATCATCGGAGCCACAACAACTGCAGAGGGCGCCGGATACGAAGCAACTGCTAACTCAGAAGTTGTAGTAATTACCGCAGGACTTCCACGTAAGCCAGGCATGAGTCGAATGGATTTAATTGGCGTAAATGCCGGAATTGTTCGAAGTGTTGCTGAAAATATTGCTAAGCACTCACCAAATGCAGTGATTATCGTGGTTTCAAACCCACTAGATGAAATGACAGCACTTACCCAACTTGCAACTGCATTTCCAAAGAATCGTGTAATGGGTCAAGCTGGAATGTTAGATACTGCAAGATTCACAAATTTTGTTGCTGAAGAGTTAAAGGTTCCAGTTTCAGCTGTTAAGACTCTCACTTTGGGATCACACGGTGACACCATGGTTCCAGTTCCAAGTCGTTGCACAGTCAATGGCAAAGCACTTACCGAATTGCTAGATGCTGCCAAAATTGAATCACTTGTTGATCGCACTCGCAATGGCGGCGCCGAAGTTGTTGCGCTACTAAAAACAGGATCTGCGTATTACGCCCCATCTGCTGCAGCTGCTCGTATGGCTAAAGCAGTAAAAGAAGATTCAGGTGAAGTTATGCCGGTCTGCGCTTGGGTAGATGGCGAATACGGAATTAGCGGTGTTTATCTTGGGGTAGAAGCCGAGATTGGAAAGAGCGGAGTTCGTAAAGTTGTCGAAAGCGCTCTAACTGCAGGCGAAGTCGAAGCGCTTAAGGCCGCAGCAGAAGCAGTCCGCGCTAAGCAAGCAGATGTTAAAGACCTCTAATACTTCCGATTAATAAAGAAACGAGCGAACGAAAATGTCAAAGATAAAAGTTGAAGGAACAGTAGTAGAGCTTGATGGCGATGAAATGACCCGCATTATCTGGTCATTCATTAAAGAGAAATTAATCTTGCCTTACCTCGATGTAAATCTTGAATATTACGATCTTGGAATCGAACACCGAGATGCCACAGATGACCAGGTGACAATTGATTCTGCTAACGCAATCAAGAAGCATGGCGTAGGTATCAAGTGCGCAACGATTACTCCAGATGAAGCCCGTGTTGAAGAATTTGGACTTAAGAAGATGTGGAAGTCGCCTAACGGAACAATCCGTAACATTTTGGGTGGCGTAATTTTCCGTGAACCAATCATCATGAAGAACGTTCCAAGGTTGGTCCCAAATTGGACTAAGCCAATTGTTATTGGCCGTCACGCTTTTGGTGATCAATACAAAGCCACAGATTTCAAAGTTCCAGGCGCCGGAACTTTAACGATGACCTTCACACCAAAAGATGGTTCGAAGCCAATGGAATTCAATATTTTTGATTTCCCATCAGCTGGTGTAGCAATGGGAATGTATAACCTTGATGATTCAATTCGCGACTTCGCTCGTGCATCGATGAACTACGGCTTGATTCGTAATTACCCAGTATTTCTCTCTACAAAGAACACAATTCTTAAAGCTTACGATGGTCGCTTTAAAGATATCTTTGCTGAAATATATGAAAGTGAATTCAAGGCTAAGTTCGATGCAGCGGGAATTACCTACGAACATCGTCTAATCGATGACATGGTCGCAACCTCGCTTCGCTGGGAAGGCGGCTACGTTTGGGCCTGTAAGAACTATGACGGAGATGTGCAATCAGATACCGTCGCTCAAGGTTATGGCTCACTTGGCTTAATGACATCAGTTCTTATGACTCCAGATGGAAAGACTGTTGAATCAGAGGCTGCACACGGAACTGTTACTCGTCACTACCGTGATCACCAAGCCGGAAAGCAAACTTCTACAAATCCAATCGCATCAATCTTTGCGTGGACTCAAGGTTTAACTCATCGTGCGAAGTTGGATAACAATCCTAAGCTCGCTGAATTTGCTTCAACACTTGAGAAAGTTTGTATCCAAACAGTTGAATCCGGAAAGATGACAAAGGATCTTGCAATCCTGATTTCAAAAGATAGTCCGTGGTTAAACACCCAGGACTTCTTGGCAGCAATCGATGAAAATCTAAAGGTTGCACTTAAGTAATTGCAATAAAAAAGCCCCGCACCAGAGATGGTAGCGGGGCTTTTTTACTGGCTTAATTAATTAATGCGCAGCCCTGAATTTGCATCAAACAAGTGAATTGCAGAAGCAATTGCATTAACTGAGATAGTCGCACCTGGCTTAGGTGGATTCTTTGGATCCCAACGAACAATTACTTGGGCGCCCTCATCAGTCTCTTGTGCAAACTTAATGCTCTTATCAACTGGCTTTCCATAGATGAATGCATCAGAGCCAAGTTCTTCAACAACTTCAACTAGGACATCGAAGCCACCTGAAGTAGCAGGAGTAAATCCTTCTGGACGAACACCGACGGTTACGGTTGCGCCTGCGCTGGCAGGAACATCAACACTAAATCCACCAAGTTTTGCTTTTCCGCCAGAAGCTGGAACATTTAGCAAGTTCATGGCCGGTGAGCCAATGAATCCCGCAACGAATGCATTTGCTGGCTTGTCATAAAGATTACGAGGGGTATCAACTTGTTGTAGCAAGCCATCTTTAAGAACCGCAACGCGATCTCCCATAGTCATAGCTTCAACTTGATCGTGTGTTACGTAAACAGTCGTGATTCCAAGGCGGCGTTGTAGCGCAGCAATTTGAGTACGTGTAGCAACACGAAGCTTTGCATCCAAGTTAGAGAGTGGTTCATCCATCAAGAAAACTTGTGGTTCGCGAACAATTGCACGACCCATTGCAACACGCTGGCGTTGTCCACCAGAAAGCGCTTTTGGCTTACGGTCTAAATAATCTTCAAGGTCAAGAAGTTTTGCAGCTTCCTTTACGCGGCGATCACGTTCTGCTTTATCTACACCAGCAATCTTTAGTGCGAAGCCCATGTTTTCGGCGACGGACATATGTGGGTAGAGCGCGTATGACTGAAACACCATTGCGATATCGCGATCTTTAGGTGCAACATGAGTTACATCTTTATCGCCGATACGAATTGATCCAGTATCAACTTCTTCTAGGCCAGCGAGCATGCGGAGTGATGTTGATTTTCCGCAACCTGATGGACCGACTAGAACAAGGAATTCACCATCATTAATTGTTAGATTTAATTTATCTACTGCAGGCTTGGTGGTGCCTGGGTAAACACGTGAAGCATTTTCGAATACGACTGATGCCATTTTCTTACTCCTTTTCCGGGCAGGTACGTGCCCGACGATCCTTTGGATAAAGGTAAAACAGGTAGTTCGCGCTCGGGTGAGCGTTGCCATAGGTTACGCGCCCGGCGCCGCTTTGGCTATCCGAGCCAAGGAAATTCGCGTTTACCTTAAGGTAAAGAAGTTACCCTTACGCCTGTGAGCATTCATATCCTCCGCGATATCGGCATAGTCCTCCTATTCATTGGCGTAGCCGGAGTTTTCGTGGCTGCCGAGATTGCCTTGATCTCACTTCGCGAATCCCAAATCCGCCAGCTTGAGGGAAAGAGTAAGCGCGGGGATCGGGTTGTTGCGCTGACCAGAAATCCAAATAGATTCTTAGCCGCAGCCCAAGTCGGAATCACCTTCCTTGGTTTTCTTTCAGCGGCTTTCGGTGCTGAGCGCCTTGGTGAATATGTTTCTCCGGTATTTGAAGAGTGGGGTTTATCTACAACCGTTAGTGAAACTCTTGCACTTATTTCGATAACCATTGTGATTGCATATGTTTCTTTAGTATTTGGCGAACTGGTTCCCAAGCGTTTGGCACTTTATCGAACCGAAATAATCGCGCTCGCCGTTGCACCAATTATTGATTTCACTGCAAAGGTTTTTCGCCCAGCCATTTGGTTGTTATCAAAATCGACTGACGTCATTGTTAAAATCTTTGGATTAAGTTCCAAAGAGATAAGAAGCGAGATTTCTGAAGCTGAATTGGCTGATCTAGTTTCTGGCCACACTTCTCTCAGTGATGAAGAGCGCGAAATTGTAGAAGAAGTTTTTGCTGCAGGAGATCTTCAACTTCATGAAATTATGGTTCCAAGAACAGAAGTTGATTTTATGGATGTTGGCCTTTCAATCGCCGATGCAATTGCTGTTGCCATCGAACATTCTCATTCCAGATATCCAGTAACTCGTGGAAGCACGGATGAAGTTATCGGCTTCCTTCATGTCCGCGATCTTTTAAATCCAAAGATTAGTTCTTCAGCCGGTGAAACTATTTTGGAACTAGTTCGCCCAGTTCTCAATTTGCCAGGGACTAAAGGTGTTCTACCTGCCCTTGCCGAGATGCGGGGTAAACGAAGCCACATCGCGGTAGTTCTAGATGAATATGGCGGAACAGATGGAATCGTTACTCTCGAAGATTTAGTCGAATGCTTAATCGGCGATATTCATGATGAATATGACTCCGAAGAAGTTGAAGTAACTCCGCAGGCAAGAACTGGAGAATTCGAAATTGATAGCTTGATTTCACTTGAAGATTTATATGATCAAACCGGAATTGCGCTTCCAGAGGGCCCATATGAAACTGTCGGTGGATTAGTCATGGATCATCTAGGGCGAATCCCAGAGCCTCACGATTCAATTACCGTGAACCAGGTTCGGATAACGGTTTTAACAATTGAAGGAAAACGTGCTGGGCAATTATTAATCTCGGGCAATGAATGGAAAGATGCACCTCATGAATAACACTTCTAAAGAACGTGTGTTATCTGGCATTCAGCCAACTCATGACTCTTTTCATCTTGGTAATTATTTGGGTGCGATAAAGCAATGGGTAGATTTACAGAACACAAACGATGCTTTTTACTGCGTTGTTGACCTGCACGCCCTTACAGTTGAAACCAAACCAGAAGATTTTCGCAAGCGAAACCTGGCATCGGTTGCTCAATTGATTGCACTTGGCCTCGACCCTGAAAAATGCACGCTCTTTATCCAATCTCATGTTCCTGCTCACAATCAATTAAGTTGGGTTCTCGAATGCCTAACCGGATTTGGCGAAGCCAGTCGAATGACTCAATTTAAAGACAAGTCACAAAAAGCTGGTTCTGATCGCACAGTTGTTGGATTGTTTACCTACCCAATTTTGCAAGCTGCTGACATCTTGTTGTATCAAGCAAATAAGGTTCCGGTTGGCGAAGACCAGAGACAACACATTGAATTAACTCGTGATCTAGGCCAACGCTTTAATTCAAAATTCGGCCAGACATTTACAATTCCTGAAGGTTATATTCTTAAAGCTGGCGCAAAGATAAATGATTTGCAGGACCCAACTGCAAAGATGAGTAAATCAAGTGCATCAACTAGTGGAATTATCGAGCTTATGGATAGTCCCGAAATCAACGCGAAGAAGATTAAAAGTGCAGTAACTGACACTGGTCGCGAAGTAATCTTTGATGAAAAAGAGAAGCCGGGAGTATCTAATTTACTTACCATTTACAGTGCTTTAACCGGAAAGACGATTGAACAAGCACAAGGTGACTTTGCTGGTAAAGGCTACGGAGATTTCAAATCAGGTGTTGCAGAAGTTGTAGTTGAGTATCTAAACCCAGTTAGAGAGAAAGCCAACGAATTGCTGAAGGATGAAACCCACTTAAAGAAATTGTTAAAGGTTGGCGCTGAGAAAGCGGATGCAGTTGCCTCCAAAACTCTCAAGGATGCATATGACGCGCTAGGGCTGATTCCACGTGGCTAAAAGAATTTTTGTAATTGTTGCTCTTATGGCACTTCTGCCAATTGCCCCAGTAAATGCAGCACCAGAAAAAGTAAAAATTGGAATCGTCTATGACGTGGGTGGCCGTGGTGATCGAGCCATAAATGATGCTGCAGCCGCCGGTGTTGATAACGCCAAAGCTAAGTTGGGCTTGTCGGATCTTGATGTGCGCGAATTAGTTACGACTGGAATAGATTTTGATCGCGAAAATCGAATCGAATTCTTAGTCAAAGCCAAATATGACCTAGTAATTGGTGTTGGGCCATCTTTTAATCAGTCAATGATTTATATGTCAGAGAAGTATCCAGAATCCCAATTCGCCGTAGTCGCAAGCTCTGGGGTCGAATCACTAAATGTAAGCTGCATGGCCTTTGATTTAAATCAAGGTTCATTCTTGGCTGGTGCAATGGCTGCATTGAATTCAAAGAGTAAAAAAGTTGGATACCTAGGAGATGTTTCAAATCCAAGCAATTCGGCTAATCTTAAAAATTTCCGAGCCGGCGTAAAGTTCGCTGCGCCAAAAACAAAAGTCTTTGCGGCAAACGCCACGGAATCAGCCGAATCTGAAGTAACCAAACTCTCCGAATTAGGCAGTGATGTATTTTTCATAAACTGGTCGAGAAATGGCAGTGTTTTAACAGCTGCTAATAAGTTAGCGAAAGCAAAGAAATCTATAAAGTTAATTGGGGTCCGCCCAGATCAATTCTTTATTGCAACTAAAGATGCCCAAAAGTTCCTCATCGGATATGTTAACCAAAGATTTGATAATGCAATAAGTGATTTGTTTAGTGCTGCGCTAACCGGAAGAGCGATTACTGAAGAGGTAGATGGCGAAAAGGGCGTCTTTGGGCGAAATTACACTCTTTCGAATAAGGGCATTGATTTAATTGCAACGTCAGCTAATTCGGCTTCGAAGAGCGCACTTTCCCGAGCAAAGCGTGCAATAACTTCTGGGAAAGTAACAATCGTAAAGTAATTCTTAGATACCGATCGGATGCCAGATAGTTTTAATCTCCATAAAACTAGTCATTCGCTTAGTTGATTGCAATTCGCTAAAAGAATGAATCCGCTTTAGATTCTCTGAACCTAACTCTTTTAACTCTGTGAAATCTTTATTGCTTACTCCGGTTGCATCAATGCCATCAATATCCATATGTGAACCAGCCCAAGTTACAAATTGATCAAACTTTCCGGTCAGGATATTAACTACCCCGGCAGGAACATCGCTGGTTGCCAGGCATTCAGCTAAGGTGATTGCGCACAACGGGAACTTTTCATTTGCAATAAGAATTGCGGTATTTCCTGAAGCTATAACTGGCGCTAATCCTGAAACTAAATTAAGTAAAGATGGCTTCGCATCAGCAAAGATTGCAACAACACCAAGACTTTCTGGGATTGAGAAGTTATAGAACGGGCCAGAAACTTGATTAGATGACCCGGAAATAGCTTCGATTTTGTCACACCAACCGGCATACCAAACCCAGGTATCTATAGCGCTCTGCACTTGTGCTTTTGCGGCAGCAGGTGTTGAACCCTCTTGCGCAATAATTTCTGCAACAAATTGATCTGCTCGTCCCTGCATAATTTCGGCGACCCGATAGAGAATTTGACCACGATTAAATGCAGTAGCACTTGACCAACCGTGATGCGCAGTGCGTGCTGCCACGACTGATTCACGTAAATCTTTTCTTGAACCTAAGCAAGGATTTGCTAGAAATTTCCCTTTGCTATCGGTTATCTCATAAACCCGTCCGGATTCACTTCGAGGAAAGCTGCCATTGATAAATAATTTATAAGTTTTCATGACATCAATGCGCATTATTTTTCACCTTTCAAATAACCACTCAAGCCATGTCGTCCACCTTCACGACCCCAGCCAGATTCTTTATATCCACCAAATGGGCTTGCTGGATCAAATTTATTAAATGTATTTGACCAGATTACGCCAGCACGAAGTTGTTTAGCGGCCCAGAGAATTCGCGAACCTTTATCACTCCAGATTCCTGCCGAAAGACCGAAGGGAGTGTTGTTTGCTTTGTCTATCGCTTCTTGTGGTGTGCGGAAAGTTAGGACAGATAGAACTGGGCCAAAGATTTCTTCTCGTGCAATTCGATGTGATTGTGAAACTCCAGTAAAGATTGTTGGGGGATACCAAAAACCAGTTGTCGGAAGTGAGCAATTTGGACTCCAACGTTGTGAACCTTCGATGTCGCCTGAATCAGCTAGCTCTTTAATTCGAGAAAGTTGTTCAGAGCTATTTATCGCACCAAGGTCTGTGTTCTTATCCATTGGGTTACCGATTCGAATCAAACTGATTCGGTTTTTTAGCTTCTCTAGAAGTTCATCTTGGATGTTCTCCTGGAGCAATAATCTTGAGCCAGCACAACAAACATGTCCTTGATTAAAGAAAATTCCATTAACTATGCCTTCGACTGCTTCGTCGATTGGGGCATCTTCAAAAACTATATTCGCACCTTTGCCACCAAGTTCAAGGGTTGCACTCTTCTTTGTTCCAGCAATCGCTTTAGCAATTGCTTTCCCAACGCTAGTCGATCCAGTGAAAGCAACTTTATCTACGCCGGGATGATTGACCAGATGAGATCCAGTTGCACCATCGCCAGTAATAATATTTACAACTCCTGCAGGCAATCCTGCTTGTTGACAAACTTCGGCAAACAAGAGCGCGGTTAACGGTGTTGTCTCTGCTGGCTTTAATACAACGGTATTTCCGGTTGCAAGTGCAGGCGCTATTTTCCAAGCCAACATCAGCATCGGGAAATTCCACGGAATAATCTGGGCAGCTACGCCATATGGTTTTGGATTTGAACCAACGCCAGCGTATGAAAGTTTGTCGGCCCAACCTGCATGATAAAAGAAGTGCGCAGCAGCAAGTGGAATATCTGTGTCTCTTGTTTCACGGATTGGTTTTCCGTTATCTAAAGTTTCAAGCACTGCAAATTCACGGGAACGCTCTTGCAGGATTCGGGCAATTCTAAAGAGATACTTTCCACGTTCGGCCGCAGGCATTTTTGACCAGGTTTTTGTAAAAGCATTACGGGCAGCTGTGACAGCTAGGTTTACATCAGCAAGTTCGGCGTAGGCAATTTTTGCCAATACTTCTTCGGTTGCTGGATTAACGGTTGTGAATGTTTTGCCACCCTTTGGTGCAACAAATTTTCCATTTATAAATAGCCCGTATTCGCTCTTAATATCTACAAGCGCGGCCGATTCTGGCGCTGGTGCGTATTCAAACTTTTCCATTACTTATTCACTCTCATCAATCCAGCGTCACGTAGTTGGGGCTAGCGTAATACCCATCACGCATTTTCATGCGTTGCATGAGTAAATCATTTAGAAGCGCACTTGCGCCGATTCTAAAGAGCGAAGGATCAAGCCACTCGGGCCCTGCTATTTCATTAACCAAGACCAATTGTTTGATTGCATCTTTGGTATTTCGAATTCCACCGGCCGGCTTAACGCCAATTCGGGTGCCAGTCATTTTGTAATAATCTCTAACCGCTTCAAGCATCACATATACGACTGGTGCCGTAGCGGCAGGTGCAACTTTTCCGGTGCTGGTCTTGATGAAATCTGCGCCAGCTATCATTGCCAGATAAGAGGCCCTTCTAACGTTATCTAAGGTTACGAGTTCGCCGGTTTCTAGAATAACTTTTAGATGGATTTCACTCCCACATACTTCTTTAATAGTTCTGATTTGATCAAAAACAAATCCTAATTTGCCTGCTAAAAAAGCCCCGCGATCAATAACCATATCGATTTCGGATGCACCGTTTGCAATCGCATCTCGCGTATCTTGAATCTTAACTTCCATACTTGCTCGACCAGATGGGAATGCAGTAGATACTGCTGCCACCGGAATATTTTTGCCACCGCCAGCATCAAGTGCTTGACGGGCAATTTTCACCATGTCGTTGTAAACACAGATTGCGCCAACAGAAGGAACTGTTAAATCAGTTGGGTCTGGATAAACACCTTTTGCACAGAGTGCTCTAACTTTTCCTGGGGTATCAGCGCCTTCCAGGGTAGTTAAATCAACCATTCGGATTGCTAAATCTATTGCCCAATTTTTGCTTGTTGTCTTAATGCTTCGAGTTGCCAACATTTCTACCCGGGCTTTTGCGCCCACCTCATCAACAGCAGATAGCGTATTTACGAATTTCTTTAACGAAGCTTCGCTGTTATCTGCCAGTAGCGTTGAATTCACGCCACAAATCTAGCACTTAGTAATTAATCTGATATCTATTTAATCTTCAATCAAACACAGGGTCGCACCGCTGGCAACAGTCTGGCCAACATTTACTTGTAACTTTGCGATCGTTCCGGCCTTGTGTGCAATGAGTGGCTGCTCCATCTTCATTGCTTCTAGGACGACAATCAAATCCCCAACTTCGACGCGGTCACCATTGGATTTAACAATTTTTACAACAGTGCCTTGCATTGGGCTTTCAAGTGAATCACCAGCAAGAGCAGTTATCGCATTGCTTTTGACGCGATGTCGTTTCTGAATTGGCTCTGGAGTATGAAGCAAAACTTCGAATCGATGGCCATCAACTTCGGCAATTATCTTCTGAGATGCAGCCTTGGAATCAGCAGTTCCTTGCTTGAAGGAGAAAGGCGGGATCTCATTCTTAAATTCATTTTCGATATAACTTGTATAAACCTTAAAATCTTTATTGAAGTTAGGGTCATCAACAATTGCGCGGTGGAATGGTAGAGCTGTTGCTAAGCCACCAATATCAAATTCGCGAAGTGCACGACGTGCTCGCTCAATTGCTTCTTCGCGGGTCGCCGCGGTAACAATTAACTTTGCCAGAAGTGAATCAAAGTGTGAGCCAATAGTGTGACCGTGATCGAAACCGGCATCAATTCGAACTCCGGGACCAGATGGAACTTCCCATTTTGTAATTGTTCCAAGCGATGGAAGGAATCCCTTTCCAGGATCTTCGCCGTTAATTCTAAATTCAATACTGTGTCCGCGGATTATTGGATCCACCGGATTAATGCTCTGACCATCTGCAATTCTGAATTGTTCGCGAACTAGGTCTAAACCAGTAACTTCTTCGCTGACTGGATGTTCCACTTGAAGGCGGGTATTTACCTCAAGAAAAGAGATGGTCCCATCTGAACCAATTAAGAATTCGCATGTTCCGGCTCCTATGTAACCAGCCTTCTTCATAATCGCTTTACTTGAAGAATAAAGTTGATCTATCTGAGATTGCGTCAAAAATGGCGCAGGAGCTTCTTCAACCAGTTTTTGGTGGCGACGTTGCAACGAACAGTCGCGAGTGCTGACCACGATGGCATTGCCTTTAGCATCGATTAATACTTGAGTTTCCACGTGACGTGGTTTATCTAAGTAGCGTTCAACGAAACATTCACCGCGACCAAAACCAGTTATGGCTTCACGGACAGCGGATGCAAATAACTCTGGAATTTCTTCAATCGTATGCGCAACTTTCAACCCGCGGCCACCGCCACCATGTGCGGCTTTAATCGCAACCGGAAGCCCATGTTCTTTAGCGAAGGCAACGATTTCTTCAGGTGAGTCAACTGGATCAACAGTTCCGGCAACAAGCGGGGCACCAACTTCGGCAGCAATTTTTCGGGCTGAAACTTTATCGCCAAGAAGTCGAATTGCATTTGGTGGGGGACCAATCCAAATCAAACCCGCTGCAATTACTAGATCAGCGAAGTCGGCGTTCTCGGATAAAAAACCATAGCCCGGATGCACGGCATCGGCGCCAGATTTCTTTGCAATCTCAATAATCTTTTTCTGATCCAAATAAGTTTCAGCGGCCGATAGACCATTTAAGGCATAAGCCTCATCTGCTGTTGCAACATGCAGCGAAGTGCGATCTTCATCTGAGTAGATAGCAATTGATTTAATTCCGTGATCGCGCGCAGCTCGGGCCACACGAACTGCAATTTCGCCACGGTTTGCGATTAATACAGCTTTCATGCGTTCACCGCCGATTTAGCAATTGAACCCCAAGATAAACCTAGAGAGTTAACTACTCGGCGAAGCAATGGAAGAGATAAGCCAATAATCCCGGAAGGGTCGCCTTCAATTCTTGAAATAAATGGTGCGCTCAATCCATCGAGAGTAAATCCACCTGCAACATTTAGTGGTTCGCCTGATGCAACGTAATCTGCAATTTCAGCATCGGTCATATCGGCAAAGAAGACTTTAGAGGTTGATACATCACTGATCTCGATACCTTGCTTAGTATCAATAATGCAGTGGCCGGTGTGAAGTAAACCAAAGTTTCCACGCAACTCTTTACAGCGCGCAGTCGCTAGTTCTGGTGTTAGCGGCTTGCCAAGTGACCTTCCTTGAAATTCAAAAGTGGAATCACAGCCAATAATTAAATGTTCATCGCCAACTTGCGATTTGATGGTGTGGGCTTTAAGTATGGCGAGTGCAATAACCATCTCTCTTGGTGCAAGCGAGGTTAACTTTGGATCTTCTTCATCGACGCCACTAACAATTACTTGGGCTGAGATGCCGCAAGAATCTAATAATCTTTTGCGCGATGGCGAAGCTGAAGCTAGAACAACGCTTCTTGAATCTGACATCCCCAAAACTGACATTAGAAGCTCTGCCCCCATTTACGTGGCAAGGGCTGTCGAATCTGAGATTTACGCCAGAGGCTTGCGGTGTTCACTTTCTTTACAACCGGCGTAGGCAGAGCTTTCTCAAGTGCCGCCAGCTCTTTATCAGTTGCGGTTCCGTTTAGAATCGTAAATTTCTTATTCATTAAAGTGGAATATTTCCGTGCTTGCGAGGAGGAAGCGCAACTCGCTTATTGCGAAGTGCATTCAGCGCTTTAACAATCTGATGTCTAGTTTCTTGTGGCTCGATTACTGCATCAATAAATCCACGGTCAGCGGCGATGTATGGGTTAAGTAACGTCTCTTCGTAATCTTCGATAAGTTCTTTTCGTTTAGCTTCAGTATCTTTTGCATCTGCAAGTTCTTTACGGTGAAGAATATTTACTGCTCCTTGCGCGCCCATAACCGCAATCTGCGCAGTCGGCCAAGCTAAGTTCACGTCAGCACCGAGGTGCTTTGATCCCATAACAATGTAAGCGCCACCATATGCCTTACGAGTAATTACTGTAATCAGTGGAACTGTTGCCTCGCCATATGCATAAAGTAATTTGGCGCCACGACGAATGATGCCATTCCACTCTTGCTCAGTACCCGGCAAAAATCCTGGAACATCGACAAGAGTAATAACTGGAATTCCAAAGGCATCGCAGGTGCGAACAAAACGTGCAGCTTTTTCGCTAGCCGCAATATCTAGCGTTCCAGCAAGTGCTTGTGGCTGATTTGCAATAATTCCAACTGAATGGCCCTCAACTCGGCCAAAGCCAACAAGAATGTTTGGTGCATAAAGCGTATGAACTTCTAAGAAATCTGCTTCATCTAAAATTGCTTCAACAAGAATTTTCATGTCATAAGGCTTATTTGGATTATCTGGAACCAATGAATCGAGCGCACGATCAGATGGTGAAACATCTTTACTTTCAGTCGCAGCCAACACCGGTGATTCATCCATGTTGTTACTTGGCAAATAGGAGAGCAGGGCTTTTACATAGTCGATTGCATCATCTTCGCTATCGGCAAGGTAATGCGAATTACCTGTCTTCGTGTTGTGAGTTCTAGCGCCACCTAGTTCTTCCATGCCAACTTCTTCGCCGGTCACGGCTTTGATTACATCTGGGCCAGTAATAAACATTTGAGAAGTTTCATTCACCATGATTACAAAGTCAGTTATGGCTGGTGAATAAACAGCGCCGCCAGCTGTAGGTCCCATAATTAGGGAAATTTGTGGAATAACACCAGAGGCACGGACATTTCGCTTAAAGATTTCGCCATATTGGCTTAGCGATGCAACGCCCTCTTGAATTCGGGCACCACCAGAATCATTGATTCCGACTATTGGTATTCCGCTCTTTAGCGCAAACTCCATAACCTTCACAATCTTTTCGCCAACAACTTCACCGAGACTGCCACCAAATGTTAAGAAATCTTGTGAGTAAATTGCAATTGCACGTCCATCGACAGTTGCGTGCCCAGTTACAACACCATCACCATAAATTCGGTTCTTATCCATACCAAAATTTGAAGAGCGGTGACGAGAGAAGGCATCCATCTCAACAAAGGAACCTGGATCAACAAGGCGGGCAATTCGCTCGCGAGCAGTTAACTTTCCTTGGGCATGACGCTTCTCAATTGCCTCTGGTGTTCCATTAGTCTCCGCTTGTAAACGACGTCTACGAAGATCAGCAATCTTTCCGGCTGTAGTGCGAATATCATCAGTCACGGTCGTAGATTACTAGTTCTGAACGGTTATTCCTACAAAGTAATATGAAATGAGTCAGCGAGTGAAGCCAGAGTTATTGAATGCCACTTCAATTACAGGCGCGCTGCAGAGCAGTTACTGGCGGGTATCTGTCGTAGAAGAGATCGATTCAACACAGAATTATTTACGCACCAGTAATCCAAAATCTGGCGATGTAATTACTGCCGAGTATCAAAGTGCAGGACGTGGTCGACTTGATCGTAAGTTTGATGCAGAAAAATCGAGTGCACTGCTTCTCTCTTTTTATCTAGAACCAAATATTGAATTAGCAAACCTTGGTTTTTTGACACTACTTGTTGGTGCAAGTGTGACAGCGACGCTAAATGAAGTTACGGATACCAATAATTTTAAATGTAAGTGGCCAAACGATATTTTGCATGGTGATTTAAAAGTTGCTGGATTGCTTGCTGAAAAAACTGAGAGTGGAGTAATTGTTGGAGTTGGAATAAATGTTTCTACTGCAAAATCTGAACTTCCGGTTCCGCATGCAACATCGATATTTCTTGCCACCAATGTGCTCTTAAATCGAAATATGCTTCTTGCCCAAATATTGAATAACGTAGAAGCCGATTTACTCTCCTGGCAGGGCGGCAAGGATCTGGCCTCAAAATACCGAGAGCTGAGTGCAACTATCGGAAGAGAAGTTCGAGTAGAACTGCCTGATGGTTCGAAAATAGAGGGAACTGCTGTAGATATTGATGAGACTGGAAGTCTTCACCTCGATAACGGTCAACGAATAACAGTTGGAGATGTTGTTCATATGGACAGTAAACTTTCGCAGTGAGCTTCCCACGAGTCGGAGTAATTGGCGCCGGCCAACTTGCTAGAATGATGGCCGTTCCTGCAAATGATCTTGGAATTGATTTCAAAGTATTTGCTGCAATTCCAAATGATTCTGCAGCTCAGGTTTCACACTTCGTTCTGGGTGACTATACAAATGTAGATTCAGTTCTTGAATTTGCTAAGAGTTGTGATGTTCTGACATTCGAACACGAACTAGTTCCGCAGAGTGTTATTAAAGTAGTAGAGGCAGCTGGGATAAAGGTTTATCCACGTTCACAGTCATTTACGTATTCGCAAGATAAGTTAGAGATGCGCAAGAAGATAGCCGAATTGAATTTACCGAATCCCAAATGGCAGAAATACCTGGGCGGCAATTGTGAATTAAGTTTTCCGCTAATAGCCAAATTACCTTCGGGTGGATATGACGGTCGTGGCGTATTCGAAATTGATTCACAAGAACAGCTATTTGAACTACATAAAAAAGCTGGCACCTTGTTGCTTGAAGAGAAATTGAATTTTGATTATGAAATCTCGGTTATGGTTGCCAGATCGCCACATGATCAAGCTGCAACTTGGCCGGCAACGTTAACGATCCAAAGTAATGGAATCTGCACTTCAACAGTTACACCTGTTCCCGATATTTCTGATGCGCTTGCAAATAAAGTGCAGGCAGCAGCCCTAGAAATCGCATCCGGAATTTCGCTAATCGGCGTGATGGCAGTCGAGATGTTTATTATTGGTGAAAATTTCTATATCAACGAACTTGCACTGCGCCCACATAATTCGGGGCATTGGAGTATTGAGGGATCAGAAACAAGTCAGTTCGAACAGCACCTTCGTGCAATCTTGGATTTGCCACTTGGCAGCACAGCACTGCGCAGTAAATTTGCAGTCATGGGAAATGTGTTGGGCGGCGATAAGAGCGACATGTATCGCCCTTATCTGCACTTGATGGCAAGGACTCCAAACCTTAAATTCCACCAATATGGCAAAGAGGTTAAGCCTGGGCGAAAGATTGGCCACGTAACTATGTGCGGTGAAAATCTTCTACAATTGCAACAAGAAGTTGCCCATGCCGTTGATTACATGAATGGAGTTATTGATGAGTGATGTAGCAATAATCATGGGTTCAGATTCTGATTGGCCAATCATGGAAGAAGCCGCAAAAGTTTTAGATGCACTTGGAATCTCGTATTCAGCAGATGTTGTTTCGGCACATCGGATGCCACTCGAAATGGTCGAATTCGCGCAAGGTGCAAAAGCAAAGGGTTACAAAGTAATAATCGCAGGTGCAGGTGGATCTGCGCACCTGCCAGGAATGGTTGCATCTCTAACTACGCTTCCAGTAATTGGAGTTCCAGTTGCGCTTAAGAATTTAGATGGAATGGATTCATTGCTTTCAATTGTTCAGATGCCAGCGGGAATCCCAGTAGCTACTGTTGGTGTCGGTAACGCAAAGAACGCTGGACTGCTTGCAGCACGAATTCTTGGCATTAGTGATGAAGAAGTTTCAAAGAAAGTAAGCGGAGAACTTGCAAAGATAAATACCGAAGCTAAAGAAAAAGGCGCAAACTTAACTACAAAACGCAGCCAAAAAACTGGGTTTTAGCAGCTCTTGATGAAACACCTTTCACCCGAAATACATCAAAGAAAAATAGTTAGGGTTCTTGGCTTAGCCCAAGTTCTAAATGGCATTGGTGTTGCAGGAACAGTTGCCGCCGGTTCACTTCTTGTCTCATCAATTACTAAATCCGATGGCCTATCCGGTCTTGCACAAACTATTTCAGTTTTAGGCGCTGCCGTCATGGCTCTTCCGTTAGCTCGACTTACTCAGAATGGTGGGCGCAGACTTGCATTGACCGTTGGTTATTCCGTCGGTGTAATCGGTGCGATGTTTGCAATTTTTGGCGGTGCAAATCGAAATCTATTCTTTATGTTGCTCGGTGCATTTATGGTTGGCGCGGCATCAGCATCGGGTTATCAAGCAAGATTTGCTGCAATTGATCTGGCAACACCAGAATCTAGATCCAAAGATTTATCTTTTGTGGTCTGGGGTTCAACAATTGGTGCGGTGACGGGCCCGAATTTAATGGAACCATCCGGGGCATTTGCTGCGGCATTAGGTCTACCAAAACTAGTAGGACCATATTTCATAGCCGCTGTCACACTTGCGCTCTCAGTAATTGTAATTCAGTTATTCCTGAAGCCTGATCCTTTTCTAACTGCCAATAAAGTTGAAGAAGGCTCTGCTACAAAGCCACATGAATCTATGCGTTCGGCGCTTATCCATATTCGCGAGTATCCCTTAGCGCTTTTTGCAATTGCATCAGTAGCCCTTGGGCATCTGGCTATGGTTTCAATAATGGTTATGACTCCAGTGCATATGGCGCACGCCGCCGCATCACTGCGAATAATTGGCCTAGTTATTAGCGTTCACGTTCTAGGAATGTATGCCTTCTCGCCAATAGTCGGTGCGATGAGTGACAAGTTTGGTCGAGTCAAAACTATTCAAATCGGTATTTTAATTTTGATTGCATCCGCACTAATTTCTGCTCTGGCCCCGCACCATGATTCATTTACACTCGGAATCGGATTATTTCTTTTGGGACTTGGCTGGTCCTTCACTTTAATTGCAGGTTCAACACTTTTATCAGAAACTGTAAGTTTGGAAATGCGTCCATCAACACAAGGTGCCAGCGATTTAGTTATGAATTTAATGGGCGCTGGTGGTGCTGCAGTCGGTGGTGTGATAATTGGATTCTTTTCCTATGCCGCACTTTGTTACGCGACCGGATTAGTAATTGTTGCTCTAGGAATTTGGTCTTTAAGACTTAAAAGAAAATAGCGCACTTAACCGCGCTTCCGATATTCAATTGCGGGACAACGATCCATAACAGTTAGTAAACCAGCGGCTTTTGCTCGATCAATTGCCTCGTGGTCAATCACATCTAATTGCAACCAGACCGCTTTTGCGCCAATTGAAATGGCTTCATCAACTACTTTGCCAACCAGGTTGGAATTTACAAAGCAATCAACAACTTCAATTTCGAATGGAATTTCTGAAAGTGATTTATAACCGACTTCACCATGAACCGTCTCAGCACGGGGATAAACCGGAACAATCCGGTGGCCCTTATCTTGCAAGAGTTTTGAAACTCCGAACGCTGCTCGTTCTGGATTATTGCCAAGCCCAACAATTGCCCAAGTCCTTAGACCAAGAACAATTTCAATAATCTCATCTTGGCTAATTTGCGCGCCCCAAAGCTCTAAATTTCCAGCCTGCTGCAATCCAAGCTTCACGGTCGAGCGCATTACGGCCATCGATAATTATTGGATTAGCAACCAACTTCGCCATCTTTGCTGGATCAAGTTCGCGATAAACCTGCCATTCAGTTAAATGCAGAACTAAATCTGCATCTTTAAGTGCGCCTTCAATATCTTCAGAGAACCCGAGAGCTGGGAATCTCTTCTTTGCGGGAGCGATAGCTTTTGGATCATGAATTGTGACAATAGCACCAGCTGCTGCAATTTGGGCAGCAATATCTAGTGCAGGGGAATCACGAACATCATCGCTATCTGGTTTAAATGCGGCACCAAGAACTGCAATCTTTTTTCCTGCAAGATTTTCAGATAAATCTCTTCGAACTAATTCAATTACTCGTTGTCTTGCACGTAAGTTTATTGAATCAATCTCGCGCAAGAATTCAAGTGCTTGATCAGCGCCAAGTTCGCCAGCGCGAGCCATGAATGCGCGAATATCTTTTGGTAAACACCCACCACCAAATCCAATTCCGGCTTGCAAGAAGCGACTACCAATTCTTGGGTCATATCCGATTGCCTTGGCCAGAACCGTTACATCGCCGCCAGCGGCTTCACAAACTTCGGCCATTGCATTAATAAATGAAATCTTTGTTGCAAGAAATGAATTTGCGGCTACCTTCACTAATTCAGATGTAGGTAAGTCGGCTCTTACCCAAGGGGTATTTTGCGCTAAATTGCTTGCATATATCTCTTTCAACTTTGCCTCTGCGGTATCGCTTGTTACACCAACAACAAGTCGATTTGGATGCAAGGTATCTTCAACTGCAAACCCTTCACGCAAGAACTCAGGGTTCCAAGCCAAATCTGCCTTCGGATTAATTTTCAATAATCGATCTCGAAGTCTTGCTGCAGTACCAACTGGCACTGTTGACTTACCAACTACGAGTGCTCCTGGTTTGCAGATTGCAGCTACTGCATCAAGTGCCGCATCAACATATTTAAGGTCGGCAGCTAGCGAATCTGCTTTCTGCGGAGTTCCGACACAAATAAAGTGGACATCAACATCGGCAATCGCATTGAAATCTGTGGTGAAGGTAAGTCGGCCCGAAGCAATCTCTTTTTGTAACAAGTCTTCTAGGCCTGGCTCATAAAATGGAACCCTGCCGGAAGTTAAAAGTTCAATTTTGGCAGCATCAACATCGACGCCAATTACTTCGAATCCGAGCGATGACATGCAGGCTGCATGGGTGGCACCCAAATATCCAGTGCCTATTACGGAAACTTTAAGCCTCATTTGCCCGATACTAGTGCGAGGTAACACTAACCTTGGAGATATGAATCAGGTTTCTGACGGTTTGATGGGCGTATCAGTTGTTCTGCCCATTCTCAACGAGGAGCGGGACCTTCGGGAAAGTATTTCGGCAATTTTGGCCCAGAATTTCAGCGCTCCATTTGAAGTCATTCTGGCCCTTGGACCTTCAACTGATCGCACAAATGAAATTGCTAAGGAATTAGCCGCAAGTGATTCACGGGTGGTTTTAGTAGATAACCCAACTGGTCGAACAGCAAATGGTTTGAATGCCGCAATTGCTCGTGCAAAGTATTCAATTATTTCGCGCATCGATGGGCATGCCGAAATCTCTCCAACATATTTGCGTGATGCAACAGAGTTACTGAATAAGACCGGGGCCGTAAATGTTGGTGGCATCATGGCGGCAGTTGGTAAATCAAAGTTCGAAAAAGCAGTAGCTACTGCGATGCGCTCGCCACTTGGTGTTGGCTCTTCAAGATTTCATACCGGAGGTAGCGCTGGTCCTGCCGACACGGTTTATCTCGGCACCTTTAAAAAGTCTGCGCTACTTGAAGCTGGTGGTTATGACGAGAGATTTACTCGGGCCCAAGATTGGGAGCTAAATTTTAGATTACGCAAGAATGGTGGGGTCATCTGGTTTGATCCATCTTTAGTTGTAACTTATCGACCACGTTCGACTATTAAGGCGCTTGCTAAACAGTATTTTCAATATGGAACTTGGCGTCGTGCAGTATCACGAAGTCATAAGGGGAGTGTGAATTTACGTTACCTAGCACCGCCCACAGCTTTAGTTGTTAATACCTTGTCAATAATTTTAGGGTTAGTTTTCTCGCCATTGTTTTTTCTTCCAGCAGCAACATATCTAGCGCTAATACTTATTGGTTCATTAGTTTTAGGGAAGAGCGTTGTAGAAAAAATCATCCTTCCAACAGTTTTAGTAACCATGCACATGGTTTGGGGGGCTGGCTATTTGTCATCATCAAAAGGATTGTTGGCAGAAGAAGCTGGCGAATAGTGAAGGTAATAAAGCGGTATTTGGCGTTAATAGTTTTAATCTCCCTAACTTCAATTAGTAGCGCAAATGCAGTTGTTCCAAAGTCATTTACCTTCACCGGTTCTGGTTATGGCCATGGCGTAGGACTTAGCCAATACGGAGCAAAGGGTCAGGCACTTGAAGGAAAATCAGCGATCGAGATTCTTAAACATTATTTCCCGCTGGCAGAGGTAACACCAGTTGTAGATACCGCAACGGTTAGCGTGAACATTGCACATAAAGTCACAGCACTTTCAATTGTTATCCCACCAACAGATTTTGCTTCGGTTGCAATAGATACCGGAGTCGCCACCTCGCTGCCTCAGAATTCACCGCTAAATTTCGCGGTAACTGGTAAATCTATAAGTGGCCCTGGCGGGATCGGAAGAACTTGGACCGTCAGATGGAACAATTCACAATCAGTTGTTTCGGTAAATTATGGAAAAACTAAATTCCAAGTTAGCCACGGCTACCTACGCCTTAAAGCGGTAAATGCACCCGGAATCGGATTTCGAATTGAAGCAACTAATTTGTTAAGGCTTCGCGATGAGTATTTATATGGAATTGCCGAAGTTCCATCTTCTTGGCCAGAAGCAGCGCTACAGAGCCAAGTAATTGCATCCCGCACTTATGCACTTATGCGAATGAACTCAATTAAAAGAGCGTGTGATTGTCATGTTTACAATTCAATGTATGACCAAGCATTTGTCGGATATTCCAAAGAGGGCGAACCTCGGTATGGCCAGTTCTGGAAAGCCGCAGTTGATGCGACCGCTGTAGATGAAAGTCGTGGCCTAGCGATAACTATTAACGAACAACCAGTGAGTGTTTTCTTCTCCTCTTCTTCGGGCGGAATGACCCAATTCCCTGTCGATGTTTGGGGGACTGAAATTCCACATCTAGTAAGTGTTCCTGATCCTTGGAGCATTGATCCTGCAGTAAACAAGAATTTTGCAAACTGGACTAAGAAGGTATCCCAAAGAGTTATGGCAAAAGCATTTGGTTTAACTGATGTAATTGAGATAACTCTTGGGCCTCGAACTGCGACAAATAGCGTTTTAAGTGTGACAGGTGTTTCAAGTGATGGAACTTCAAAAACCTTGCCGGTTGGACCTTTTAAAACCGCAGTTAAGTTGCCCTCTTCTTGGTTTGAATTAGCAGCGCAAAACTTATAAAACTAATTTGCGTGCAGAACTGAATTCAATCCGCCCCAGCTGCCGGTCTTAGGAAGTGCTTCGAGGGAACCGCTCTTTGAGTTGCGTCGGAAGAGTAAGTTATTTGCGCCAGAAAGTTCGCTGGCTTTAACAACGCTGTTATCCGGAAGCGTTATCTTGGATCCTGCAGTTATATAAGTTCCGGATTCGATTACACAATCGTTTCCAAGTGAAATTCCTAAACCAGAATTTGCACCCAATAAACAACGTTCGCCAATCGAGATTACTTCCTTACCGCCACCACTCAAAGTTCCCATGATTGAAGCTCCGCCGCCAATATCGCTTCCATCGCCGACAACAACGCCAGCACTTATTCGCCCTTCAACCATAGATTTGCCAAGCGTTCCGGCATTGAAGTTAACGAAGCCTTCATGCATAACTGTTGTGCCACTTGAAAGATATGCACCAAGTCGTACCCGATCCGCATCAGCGATCCGAACACCTTCTGGGACTACGTAATCAACCATCCTTGGAAACTTATCTACGGAAAAAACGGTGAGAGTTCCATACTTAGCACGCAGCTTTGGTCCAACTGAGCTGAAGGTTGAAACTGAACATGGGCCGGCAGATGTCCAAACCACATTATTTAATATGCCAAAGATGCCATCAAGAGATTGACCGTGCGGTTTTACGATTCGATGTGAAAGTAGATGCAGTCTCAAGTATGCATCTGCAACATCCTTGGGCGGTGAATCTAGATCAATCTCGATACTAACCTTTGATTTAGTTACCTCTCGAACCGAATCACTTCCGGTGAACTCTGAAAGATCGGCTCCGTTATTTTCTGCAAGTTTGCCGATTCCAAGTGAATCAAACCAGACATCTAAAACTTCACCAGATTTTGCAGTGCTGGCGATTCCAAATCCGAAGGCGCTTCTCATGAGATAACGCTACCAAAACCAATCTGATACTAGACTTCATTTATTATGCGAATAGCCGTTTATTGCTCAGCCTCGACAAGTATCGACCAGAAGTATCTTGATCTGGCCTTTGATGTTGGAGTTGCTATTGCCTCAAGTGGCGCTGATTTAGTTTGGGGTGGTGGTCAAGTTTCGATGATGGGCGCAGCAGCCCGAGGTGCACGTGAACGCGGCGCCAAAACTTTTGGAGTTATTCCAGAGAAACTTTTGACAATCGAGTTTGCTGATCCAGAAGCAACTGAAATGTTTACAGTTTCAAATATGCGAACTCGTAAGGCCAAGATCGAAGAGATCTCTGATGCCTTCATTATGTTGCCGGGCGGAATTGGAACTTTAGAAGAGTTCTTTGAAATTTGGGTCGGTCGAAAATTGGGATACCACTCAAAACCTGTAGTTGTCTGTGATCCATTTGGAACATATGAGATGCTTCAAAGTTCACTCGATTATTTAAGTCAAGAAGAAATGATTGGTGCCACCTCAAATGAATTAGTTGCTTGGTGCCGCGACATCCCAAGCGCAATTCGTGCTTGCAAGCCATAACCCGGAAGTTAGTTACTTATAAACTTTAAGTTAGACGGGTAACCTACGCATATGGGCGCACTCTCCGAACTTCTAGCTAGTTTGCCGGAAGAGGAGCGTTTCATTCTTACGATGCATTACATTCGATCCATGTCCGCCAAGGAGATTGCCGAGACGCTTGGCGTCCCAGAACGCGCGGTTCAAAGCGTTATCACGAGTGGCAAATCTCGTCTACTCTCCGCGTTAAATCAGGGCTAATACCGAGGTTTTTTCAATTTCCATTCACCACCGCTTTTGCGAGATACTTACCCACTGCGTTACCCCCAAAGATTTAAAGCACCGCTAATGTAAAAGGAGCAAAACATGGCAGCCATGAAACCTCGAACTGGTGATGGACCCATGGAAGTTACCAAGGAAGCTCGCAGTTTTGTTATGCGGATCCCACTTGAAGGCGGCGGACGTTTAGTTGTCGAGTTAAATGTTGAAGAAGCCACAAATCTTGGAAATGCATTACAGGCAGCGGTCTCCCTCGTTAAGAAGTAATTTAGTCCTTTCGGGTATCAGACTTGCGGGCATCAGAGTTAACAACAGCCGTGAAACTTTTGCCAAATATTGATTCTTTATCGATTTCAGATATCGATTTCTCAGAGTATGACACTGTCGCGGTTCCAATAACAAAATCAGATAACGCCCCTGAATTAGGCAATCCCAAAGCAATTAAAGCAATCGAGAAGTATTTCAATATTGATTTAGCAAAGTTACTTTCAAATTGGCCAGATGCCACAGGTAAAGCTGGTGAGTTAATTGAAGTCCCAATTACCGCACCAGAAGCAAAAATCTCCCGTGTTTATTTTGTTGGGATTGGTGAAAACAGCCCCGATGATTTACGCAAAGCAGGAACTGCGCTGTCGCGCAAAGTTAAGAGCTCTGGATCTTCAATATTAAATGCGCTAGTCACAACAAAGCAGAGCGCTCGCAACCATGCCGTTGCAATTGCGTTAGCCAGTTATTCCTGGAGTCAGAAGAGCCCACCACCTAAAGTTTTGAAAGCCGCCAGTTTTACCTTGGTTGGAAAATTTGAAAACGAATTATCTGATGCAAGATTGCTTGCCGAGGGTGTCTGGCTTGCTCGCGATTTAATTCATACTCCTTCAAATATTAAGAATCCGCTCTGGATTGCAGAACAGGCTAAAGCCCAAGTAACAAAAGCGAAGGTTCCTGCGCTTAAAGTTGAAGTGAAAAGTGGTGCAGGACTCGCAAAATTTGGTGGCCTACTTGCTGTTGGAAACTCTGCACCCAAGCCCGGACCAAGATTGGTTCAAGTTTCTTATGAACCTCGAGGTTCTAAGAATTGGCCACATGTTGTTTTAGTTGGCAAAGGAATTACCTTCGATACCGGAGGCGTCTCGCTTAAGCGCCCATACGAACATATGGTTGGAATGAAGAGCGATATGTCAGGTGCGGCCGCTGTTTTAGCTACGGTAATTGCAATTGCAAAATTGGGAGCCGCGGCTCCGAAGGTTCGAGTAACTGGAATTTTGATGTGTGCCGAAAATGCTTTATCTAGCACTTCACAAAGACCTTCTGATGTGATTACTCATTATGGTGGGACTACGGTTGAAGTAATTAACACAGATGCGGAAGGTCGCTTAGTCCTTGCAGATGCTCTGGCTTATGCCGATGCTGAACTAAAACCAGATTATTTAATTGATGTTGCAACTCTTACCGGAGCCGCAACACTTGGACTTGGCAGACAATACGCAGCGATGTACACCCGTGATGTTGCTCTGGCTCAAGCCCTTTACGATGCTGGGCAGAGTTCTGGTGATCGGGTATGGCATATGCCATTGATAGACGATTACAAAACTGCACTTGCAAGTGAAATTGCAGACTTCAACCACACAGCCGAAAAGCCAGATTTCAATGGCGGTTCGATCACCGCAGCACTTTTCTTAGAACACTTTGCTGGAGATCGAAAATGGGTGCACCTCGATATCGCTGGACCTGCTCGCTCTGAAAATGATTCTGGAGAAAATCCAAAAGGCGGCACTGGCTTCGGCGTTAGATTGCTCATCGAGTGGTTGACTTCGCTATGACAATTGATAAGCCGATATCTAACCGCGGTGACATGTCAGCCTTTGCTGAAAACTTTCCGCATGAAGATTTCTTTATGCAGCAAGCCAGAAAGAATGGCGCCGAAATCGGAGCGCCAGATCCAACAATTGGTGTTGGCGGTTTAATTAATTTTATAGCTGGCTTAATTTCAGCAAAATCGATTGTCGAGATTGGAACAGGCTCTGGCGTAAGTGGTCTTTGGATTTTTAATGGTGCACCAAAAGATGCGACATTTACCTCTATTGATTCCGAACGCGAACATTCCGCAAGCGCAAAAGAGATCTTGGAAGAGGCTGGAGTTTCTGCCCAAAGATTCAGATTAATCACAGGAAATATTGTTGAAGTCGTAGGAAAGTTAGCGGATTCAAATTACGACTTAATGATTGTGAGATCACCGATAGATATGGTCGATGTAGTGCAAGAGAGTTACAGATTGCTAAAGCCTAATGGTGTGCTGATAATCGATAATGCGCTAGATGGTGGCAAGGTTGCCGATCCAACTCAACGTGACTTTGAAACTATTGCTCGCCGTGATTCGATAAAAGCAATCAAAGAAGATTCCAGATGGAGCTCCTCACTAATTCCAATTGGCGGCGGAGCACTTCTCGCTCGTAAGATTTGATTATGGCTGACAACTCGAAGAACTCTGAAACACCTCCCACTTCAGTTACTCCATGGTGGATTTCAGAGTATGAAGTTGTAACAGCCAAGGATATAAAGAAGCGAAATACCAGGACGGTAAGTTTCGGAATTGCAATTTCAATGGCCCTAATCGCCGGCGTAGTTGGCAGCGTGGTTGGACGCACTTCGGCAACACTTGATACCAGGACGAATTTAGTTTCAACCAAGAGCACAATCGAACGTAAACCAGATTCAATTGCCGGAATCGCGGCTCGGGTATCGCCTTCAGTTGTTTCAATTGAAGTTAGCAAAGGCAACAATGGTGGAACAGGTTCGGGATTCTTTCTGGATAGCACTGGGCACATTCTTACCAACAACCATGTGATCTCATTTGCGGCAACAGCTGGAGCATCGATCCGAGTTAGATTGGCCAACGGCAAGACATATGATGCCAAATTAGTAGGCCGTGATGTTTCATATGATTTAGCAGTAATTAAAATTAAAGTAACCGATGCTCCTGCATTACAACTGGGAGATAGCGACGCGGTGCAAGTTGGTGATGGTGTACTTGCAGTTGGCTCGCCACTTGGTTTAACCGGAACCGTCACATCAGGAATTGTTAGTGCAAAGAATCGTCCAGTTACATCTGGTGGCGGAACACGAGAGAGCTCATTTATAAATGCAATTCAAACTGATGCTGCAATTAATCCCGGTAACTCAGGTGGTCCATTGGTAGATCTTTCGGGCGCTGTTATTGGAATCAACTCTGCAATTGCAACAACTGGTTCAGGATTTGGTGGCCAGAGCGGATCTATTGGACTAGGTTTTGCGATTCCAATTAATCAAGCGCGAAAAACAGCGGATCAATTGATTAAGAATGGAAGTTCGACTTATCCGATTATGGGTGTATCTCTAGATATCAGCTACAGCGGAGCCGGTGCCAAGATTCCTGAAACACCTGAATCTGTAACGCCAGGTGGACCGGCAGCACGCGCTGGAATAAAACCCGGTGATGTCATTATTGAAATTGATGGAAAGGCCGTCAACACCGCGGATGAAGCAATTGTTAAAGTGCGTTCACTAAACGTAGGTGACAAGATCAAGATTAAATACCAACGCCAAGGCGTTACCAAAGAAGTCTCACTCGTTCTCATAGCTGCAAAATAAATACAGATAGCTCAAATTAGGGATAGGCTTCGAAAATGTTCGGTATCGGTGCTGGTGAATTCATTGCAATCGCATTGGTCGCTGCAGTTTTGGTCGGTCCAGATCGACTTCCTAAGTTAACTACTGACTTAACAAGCCTTATTCGCAAAGTTCGTGACCTGGCGCAAGGAGCAACAAAGGATTTACGTGAAAACCTTGGGCCCGGATATGAAGACTTGACCGTCTCCGATTTAAATCCCAAGAAGTTTCTTTCAAAGCACGTGAATGAAGCCTTGGCTGAACCTGCAGCTGAGATAGCGGAGATAAAAAAGGCCGCAAAGATTGATCCTGACTTACTATGACAAGTGCAATAGTTGAAAGAATTCATGAAGCGCTAAAAGGTGTTTCTGATCCCGAATTACATCGCCCACTTCCAGAATTAGGAATGGTGCAATCTGTCGAATTCATTGATGGCGTTGCTGCGATAACAATTTTGTTAACTATTTCTGGTTGCCCAATGCGCGATAGATTGCAGAAGGATATTTCGGACTCGCTCGAACCGATTACTGAAGTGAAGTCTCTTGATTTGACCTTCGGTGTGATGAATGAAGAGCAACGAAATAACGTTAAGAAATTGTTAAATGGTGGTCGTGAAAAATTCATTCCATTTGCTCAACCAGATTCACTGACCCGAGTAATTGGAATTGCTTCTGGCAAAGGTGGCGTCGGAAAATCTTCAGTAACAGCAAACCTTGCGGTAGCGGCAGCCCAAAAGGGTTTAAAGGTTGGAATTTTAGATGCAGATGTTTACGGTCATTCAATTCCAAGATTGATGGGAATAGTTGGCAAACGACCAACAGCAATTGATCAAACATTTATTCCAGTTGAAGCATACGGTGTAAAAGTTGTATCAATGGAGATGTTCAAGCCAGAGCGATCAGATGCGGTTGCATTTCGCGGACCAATGTTGCATAAAGTTTTAGAACAATTGTTGAGTGATGCCTACTGGGGTGACCTTGATTTACTTCTGTTGGATTTACCACCAGGAACTGGTGACATTGCAATTTCTTTAGGGCAGTTATTGCCGGCATCTGAAATAGTTGTTGTTACAACACCACAAATTGCAGCGGCTGAAGTTTCAGAGCGCGCCGGCCGAATTGCTCACCAATTGAAACAACACATCATTGGTGTAATTGAAAATATGTCTGACTCAGCATGTGCTAAATGCGGAGAACCAATTGCCATATTTGGCACAGGTGGCGGACTTGAAACCGCGAAACAGCTATCCGAATTAGTTGGCGCCGATGTTGCATTGATTGGGCAGATTCCATTCGCCCCGGCTTTGCGAGAAGGCGGAGACATTGGAAATCCAATCGTTATTAGTGATCCAACATGTCCAGCAAGTGAATCTTTTGCTGCGATAGTGGAGAAAATTACCCTTCGCCCTAAGTCTCTAGTCGGAGTCAGGCTCTCCCTTTCATAACTTCTCTAAGCATCGCCTAAGATTGGGCTATGAAAACGCCACCAGTAAAGAGCATCAATACTGTGGCCAAGCGACTTACTGGTCGAAGTGAACTTGTTTTACAACGCAAAAATATTCGCGAATCTTTAGTTTCAGTAGCCGGATTAATTGGGAAGCCAGTTAAATATCAAGGCGGTAAAGAAATTGGGCGCCTAGTTGATGTAGTAGTAAGACATGGCGAAGATTCTTATCCACCAGTATCAGGTTTAATTGTAAAAGTCGGCCAGAGCAAATCATTTATTGATGGTGCAAGAATTGCAAAGCTAACCCAGAATGAAATTCAACTATCTACTGCAAAAGTTGATTTAACAGAATTCACAAGGCGCGAGGGCGAATCACTTCTTGACGCTGATGTTCTGGATCACCAGATTGTTGATGTAAATGGACTTCGAGTAGTTCGATCTTCTGATCTTTACTTAGCGCCACTAGATCGCGAAATTCGTGTAGTTGGAGTGGACATTTCGTTCAAAGCATTTATTCGCAGAATTTTCCCAGGTGCACTTGGCCGTGGGCCGATTCCAAAGCATGTTATCGATTGGGCAAACGTTGCTTCACTCGCACATGGAACTGGAGTCGTCAGATCAAATGAATCTCGCGCGGCGCTCGGACAACTTCGTCCAGCAGATTTAGCAGATTTAATTGAGGACTTGGCTGGTCGCGAACGAAATGCATTAATCGAAATGCTAGATCCAGATCTTGCAGCCGATGCGCTGGAAGAAATGGAAGATGATGAGTTGCAAGGATTGTTACGTGGATTATCTGCACAGAGGTCTGCCGAACTTATTTCGCGCATGGAGCCAGATGAGGGCGCCGAAGTTCTACGTGATCTTGATGATGATCACCGCGAAAGTATTTTCATAGAAATGGATACTTCGGTTGCAAAGCAACTTCGAAAATTAGTTGAATTTGATGAAACTCTTGCTGGCGGAATCATGACTTCACATATGCTAATTACCCACGAAGCTGACACCGTCGCTTCTGCACTTGCACTACTAGTGGAGCACAGAGGTCGTGATATTTCAGATGGAGTTGTTGTGGTTGATGCAAAAGGAAAGCTTCTTGATCACATTCAAATAATTGAATTAATTGCAGCAAAACCTAATGCAACGTTATCTTCGCTGATGGGCCCGCCATATCCGACCTCAGTTAACTTGAACACCAGACTTGATGAAGTAATCGATGAGTTCGCGAATAACCGTGGCTCTTCAATTATTGTCGTTGATGAGAAGAACAAACCAGTAGGTCGAATCCTTGCTGACGATCTAGTCGATGCGCTTTCACCAACATCTGATACTCAAGGCTTTGCTCAGGGAAGTGGTGCGCTCTAATGGCAAAGAAATCAATGATGTCACCAAAGAAAATTCGGATTGCAGCACTTCTAGCAGTTATGGGTCCAGGGCTAATTGCCGGACTTTCGGACAATGATCCTGCTGGTATTACGACGTATTCAGTTCTCGGCGCTGATTATGGTTATCAACTGCTCTGGGTTTTGGTTGCTTCAATGTTGGCGCTAATCGTTTTGCATGACTTAGGAGCCAGAATTGGTGTTGTTACACGCCAAGGAATGATTGGTTTGATTCGACAGAAGTATGGCGCTAGATCAGGCACTTTAAGTGCCGGCGCATTGATTTTGGCAAATATCGGAACCATGACTGCAGAGTTTGCAGGCATTGCAGCAGCAGGACAATTGTTTGGCCTTAGCAAATATATTTCAGTTCCAGTAGCAGCTTTAGCCGTTTCATTCCTAGTGTTACGTAATTCGTTTTCTACAGTTGAAAAAGTCTTCTTTATTGTTTCTGCCGGATTCATTGCTTACATAATTGCCGGTTTTATGGCCGGGCCTGATTGGGGAGCTGCCGCTAAGGGAGTTCTAATCCCAACAATTCCATTTACCCAAGAAGCGATATTTATTGCAACTGCAACAATCGGAACGACACTTGCACCTTGGGGATTGGCATTTATTCAGTCATACGCAGTTGATAAGCGGTTAACTAAAGATGATCTAAAGCTTCTAAGAGTTGATGTGTGGACAGGTTCACTACTCACTGGCGTGATTGGTTTCTTCGTAGTTGTAACTTGTGCGGCAACTCTGCACAAGCAAGGGATTCAGATAAATGATGCAGCAGATGCAGCGAAAGCGTTAGAACCGCTCGCTGGAACTTTGGCTAAGGAACTCTTTGCCTTTGGCCTAATTGGTTGTGCACTACTTGCTGCTTCAATCCTGCCCTTATCGACTGCATATTCTGTAAGTGACTTAACTGGGCGACCAGCTGCCCTCGATGATAGTCCGAGAGAAGCACCACTTTTCTACTTCACTTTTGGCTTTATAACAGTATTAAGCGCAACTTTGATTTTGATTCCAGGTGCTCCGCTGATAAAAATTCTTGTTGTCACCCAAATCCTTAATGCGATTTTGCTTTTGCCATTATTGATATATATGTATGGTATTTCCAAAGATGAAAGACTCATGGGCGAATTTGTTGCTACCCGTACGATGAAAACAATCTACTTAATAATAATTGCGGTTGTTGGCTTCGCAATCAGCTGCATGCTCTGGTTTACGATTAATTGATGAGTAAACATGACCACACGGCTATTCCCGGAGCTAAAGATTTAGGACTTTTATCTATCGGCGTGGTCGGCATCGGAACTTCTGGTCCAGTTATTGCAGCCAGCATCATGCCCGTGCCCTCACTAATTTTTTGGCGCAATCTCGGCGGTGCTTTGATGATGCTGCCTTTTGCACTTAAAAGAACAGAGTGGCGAACCAAGGATCAACAACGAGCGATTGCATGGTCTGCACTTGCTGGTTTTTTCCTAGCCATGCACTTCATCTGCTTCTTTCTTGCGATGCGATACACAAGTGTTGCAACCGGAACTGCCCTTACCGCTATGCAGCCGATATTTGCCGCAATTTACTTCAAGCTTCGGGGCGGAATAATTCCGCAAAGAGCATGGACCGGAATGCTGATCGCATTCCTCTCGGTGGTATTGATAACTGGAATTGATTTCCAAATAAGTCTTCGATATTTTGTCGGAGATTTATTGGCAATTCTCGGAGCCGCATTATCTGCTGGCTATGTGCTGATTGGTTCTAGAGCCCAACAGCAACTATCAACATCTACCTATACAACCGTTTGTTATTTAACTTGCGCAGTAACTGCTTTAATCATCGCCGTCGCAAGTGGAAGCCAGCTATTTAACTTCGATGCTAAACAATGGTGGCTGTTATTGATACTGATTATTGGGGCTCAATTTCTGGGTCATACAATGTTCAATATGACACTTTCTCGTGTTTCACCAGTTTTTGTCTCGCTTGTAGTCTTCTTTGAAGTTCCGGTAAGTGCGGTTATTGCATTTGTTTGGCTAGATCAAATACCAGCTGCCGGAATTATCCCGGGAATTATTGGTCTGCTAATTGGCTGCGGTATCTTTGTTTCACGAGCGAAAGTGAGACCCGAAAGTGATTGATCTTCACACTCATTCGCTTGCGAGCGATGGCACAGATACTCCGGGCGAACTTATAAATAAAGCTCATGCTCGCGGAATTTCAGTTTTAGGGCTGATGGATCACGACACAGTAGCCGGGTGGGATGAAGCAATTAATTATTTGCGACCTGGTATGTCCCTTGTATTAGGTTCAGAAATTTCTTGCCAAACTTTAGATGGCACCAGTGTTCATATGCTTGGCATGTTATTCGATCGCGAAAATTCTGCCCTCGCTGAAGTTTTATCGACTACTCGTGATAATCGATTAACTCGAATGAACCGCATTATTTGGCGCTTAAATGAAGCAGGATATGAAATAACTATTGAAGATGTTTTGGCGCAACTTGCACCAGGTGCAACGCTAGGTCGGCCACATCTGGCAGATGCACTGATAGCAAAGAAAATTGTGGCAAGCAGAGATGAAGCTTTTGCCCAATTACTTCATAACAGTTCAAAGTATTACATTTCGCATTATTCGCCTACCCCAGAAGATGCAATAAAATTAATTAAGCAAGCAGGCGGTGTTGCGGTTATTGCACATCCACTTGCTTCACTTCGCGGCCGAACAGTAAGTATCGATAGCTTTAAATCGATGGTTGAAGCGGGATTAGATGGAATTGAGATTTCTCATCGCGATCAGAGCGAAGATGAACGTAATTTACTGCGCGAAGTTGTGGCGCAATATGACATCATTGCTACCGGTTCAAGTGATTATCACGGCAATGGGAAGCTAAATGAATTAGCTGAATTCACAACAAATCCCGAAGACTTCGAGGCTTTAGAAGCCAGAGCAGATGCAAGAAGGGTGGTCCGCAAATGAACGATGCACTTTTAGTATCGGCGACAACATTTGGTATTCAAGCTTTCGTAACGCTCTTTGTGATTATGGATCCACCTGGCGCCACCCCAATATTTCTGGCCTTGGTAAAAGATCAACCAACACGTAAGCGCATTCTTATGGCCTGGCAGGGTGCCACAGTTTCTTTAATTGTGATTGTTGCCTTCGCAATTTTCGGAAAATTCATTCTTGATTATTTACACATCTCAGTTGAAGCCCTACAAGGTGCCGGAGGTTTACTCCTGTTGCTAATCGCGCTTGAGTTATTAACGGGGCGAGATAGTTCAAGTGATAGCTCGAAAGATGTAAATGTTGCATTAGTGCCACTTGGAACACCACTTCTGGCGGGGCCGGGGGCGATCGTTACAACAATTGTTTTCGTGCAAAATGCCGATACTGCTTCTATGAAACTTGCCTTAGCGGCAGCGATTGTTGCAGTTCATCTGGCTATTGGATTGACCTTGATGTTTTCGACAAAAGTTGTCGGCTTGATTAAGGAATCGGGCGTTACATTGTTGGCAAGGATTGCAGGCTTACTTCTTGCTGCGATTGCAGTAGAAATGATTGTTCAGGCAATTAAAGGATTCTTTAACCTTTAGGCTGAAGCAAAACCAACTTTTCGTTCTTCGCTCTGTCCAACTTCAACAAAAGAAATCTTGTTGTTAGCAATAACTGTTTGGCGACCGCGGATATCAGTCAGGGTCAGTGATTTTCCTGAATCCAGAGCTGTTGTAACCGCTTCAATGACTTTTTCTGGCGCTAGTTCACATTCGATATGAAGCTCTTGGGTTGAATCTGAAATACCAATACGAACTTCGGTCGTAGATCCTGATGAGGCTTTTTTAGTTGACATGCTTTTAGTTTAATCTATTAATTTGCTTTAGGGAATCCAGAAATTCCACGCCAGATAAGATTTGAAACTAGTTCGACCGCTGTTTCACGATCTAGCTTTCCATCACGTTCTAGCCAGTGGCGGGCCGAAGTTTGAGCCGTTCCAATCAATCCAACAGCAAGCATCATCGAGGCCTCTTTTGTTAATCCGGTGTCAAGTGAAATAACTGCGCTGAGGGCTGCCGCGGAATCGTAAGTCATGCGACTTAAACGTTCGCGTACTTGAGGTTCAACGCTCATATCACTTTCGAAGAGCAATCTAAATGCCTCACCTTCGCGATTTATAAAACCAAAATAAGCATCAACAGTTGCATGAACTCGAGCTGCGTTATCAGATGTTGATGCGATTGCCTTTTGAATATCAAAAACTAGCGAGTCAATATGAAGATCGAGAACTGCCAAATAGAGATCTAATTTTGAAGGAAAATGTTGGTAGAGAACTGGCTTACTAACTTTCGCGCGATCAGCAATTTCATCCATCGCAGCCGAGTGATATCCAGCTTGTGTGAAAACTTCCAAGGCCGCAGAAAGAAGTTGGGCCCGACGCTCATCTCTAGGAAGTCGCCCTTTATTTCCATTAACCGCTGCTGCAGAATCTATGCTCATTGGGCTAATCGTAGGGTCTATTACGAGATTAAAGCCAGTTTTTGCGAGAAACTTGCAACAAGTATCTCGCTTTCAATTTTGAATTGCGGGGAATATCAGCGAAAATTAGGGCGTTGTAATAACTGCCCAACCAAGTTTTTGGTATTCAAAATTTGGTATTCAAATAAGAGATGAGTATTTGTGTCGGCCACTTTAAAGCCACTGGTAACAGAAGGACCACCGCTAAGCGTTGATGAAGTTCGTCGCTACAGTCGCCATCTCATAATTCCTGATGTAGGAATGAGTGGGCAACGTCGTCTAATGAATGCAAAAGTTTTATGCGTAGGCGCCGGCGGTCTTGGATCTCCAGCTTTAATGTATTTAGCAGCTGCAGGTGTTGGAACTCTGGGCATTGTTGAATTCGACACTGTTGATGAATCAAATTTACAGCGCCAAATTATTCATGGGCAATCTGATATTGGTAAGAGTAAAGCGGTAAGTGCCAAAGAAGCGATTGCAGAGATCAATCCATATGTGAATGTGGTCTTGCATGAAACCAGGCTAGATGTAGATAACGTAATGGATATTTTTGCGCAATACGATTTGATAGTTGATGGCACAGATAATTTCGCAACCAGATATTTGGTAAACGATGCTGCAGTTCTATTAAAGAAGCCTTATGTCTGGGGATCGATTTACAGATTTGATGGTCAAGCTAGTGTTTTCTGGGCTGAACATGGTCCTTGCTATCGCTGCTTGTATCCAGAACCACCACCACCAGGAATGGTTCCAAGTTGTGCCGAAGGTGGCGTTCTCGGTGTTCTTTGTGCATCAATTGGTTCGATTCAAACTACTGAAGCGATTAAATTGATTGCAGGCATCGGTGAACCTCTTATCGGTCAATTAATTGTTTATGACGCACTCGAGTTGGAATACCGCAAAGTAAAGATTCGCAAGGATCCTGCTTGTCCAATCTGTAGTGCAAAGCCAACGCAAACCGAATTACTTCCAGATTACGAAACTTTCTGTGGCATGCTCTCTGAAGGTGCAGCTGAAGCGGCGACTGGTTCGACCATTGCAGTTACCGAACTCAAAGCCAAGATGGATAGCGGCGAAAAATTCATGCTTATTGATGTGCGCGAACCTGGAGAATTCGAGATTGTTCGTATTCCTGGCTCGGTCTTGATTCCTAAACAGGAATTCTTAAATGGATCTGCGCTTGAAGGTTTGCCACAAGATATTCCAATTATTCTGCACTGTAAATCAGGTGTTCGTTCTGCTGAATGTTTAGCAGTTTTGAAGCAAGCTGGTTTTGCTGATGCAACACATGTTGCTGGTGGAGTAGTTGCCTGGGTTAAGCAAATCGATCCAGCACTTCCGATTTACTAACAGTTAGGTTTTCAATGTCTGATCGCTCGCTCCTTCTTGTTCATGCCCATCCCGATGATGAGACCATCAACAACGGCGCAACCATGGCTAAATATGTAAGTGAAGGCGTTCGAGTAACTTTGGTTACCTGCACCAGAGGTGAGGAAGGCGAAGTCTTGATTCCAGAACTTGCAGATTTAGCTAGTTCACATAATGATCAATTAGGAACGCATCGCGAAACTGAATTAGCAGATGCAATGGCTGCGTTGGGCGTTACGGATTTTAGATTTTTGGGTGCCCCAGATCGCAAGTGGCGAGATAGCGGGATGATGGGAACTGAACCGAATAATCGAAGCGATGTTTTTTGGCAGGCTGGGTTAGATGATGCTGCTAGTTATTTGGTAAAAATCATTCGTGAAGTTAAGCCGCAAGTTCTAGTTACCTATGATGAATTCGGTGGTTATGGCCACCCGGATCACATTCAAGCCCACCGAGTTGCAATGCGAGCCGCAGATTTAGCAGCCGATTCTAATTATGGCGAAGGCGCACCTTGGGAAATCTCAAAGATTTACTGGAACACAATGCCGAAGTCAGTTATTCAAGAAGGCATCGACAAGATGAAAGAACTAGGTTCAGATTTCTTCGGTGCTGAAAGCGCAGATGATCTGCCATTTGCCAAGCCTGACGAACTTGTAACAACTCTTATTGATGGAACCGAATTTATCGATGCAAAGATGAAAGCTATGGCTGCGCATCCAACTCAAATCGAATTAGATGGCCCATTCTTTGCACTTTCAAATAACTTAGGGAATCAAGTTTGGGGCCACGAGTATTACACCTTAGTAAAAGGCGAGAAGAGCTCAAACCTTGATGCAAAAGGTCGCGAGGCAGATCTCTTTGCTTAGTGCAATTGGAGCCTTATTTTTTGGTGCCGTTATTGGATTTATTGGAGTAGTTCTTCACAATGCATTTGAACCAATCGGAATTTTGCTAGCGCTTTTAACCACTGCAGTTGGTATTAATTTTGCTGGTCAATTGTTTAGCGGACAGAGATATAAGTTTTTTGCCGCCCTTGCCTGGCTTGCAGTAGCACTGCGTGCTGGAACTTATGGAACTAGCAATGAAATCTTGATTATTTCAAATCTTAACGGGAATGTTTTCTTGCTTGGCGGATTACTTGTGGCCTTCATTGCCATTTTAAGAAAGAGTTAAACCCAATCCCACTCTTGCCCAACTGGCGAATCTTTAATTGAGATTCCGAGCTTTAATAACTGATCTCGCAACATATCGCTTGCCGCGAAGTCTTTTGATTCCCGGGCGCTTCTTCGCTTTTCGAGTAAATCTAAAATTTCTGGCGTTGCCTCTGCCTTAATCTTTGGCGCTCTTCCTACATCTAATCCATAAATTTCATCTACTGCCATAAAGCATTCAGCTTTTGTGGCGCCAGAGAGTAACTCATCCTTCTCAAGTTTACGAAGTTGCTGAAGCGCCCTTGGTGTATCTAAATCTTGTTGAACATCAGCCAAGGTTCCTTCACAAAAATCACTGACAAATTTATGATCGACTTCACCTTGCTCTGACCATTGCGCTAATTTTTTGCGCCAGCGATCCAGTGTTGCATCAGCAGCGCGTAGCGAATCCCAAGTTAGATCCATCTGACTGCGGTAACGATTTTCTAGAAAACATAACCTTAAAGCTAGGGGATCAAGTCCCTTCTCAATCACATCACTTAGTAAAACGACATTGCCGGCACTCTTTGACATTTTTCTACCTTCGAATAACAAGTGCTCGCCATGAACCCAATTTTCAACTACTTCATAGCCAACTGCAGAATTCGATTGTGCTCGTTCGTTTTCGTGATGCGGAAAGCGCAGATCAATTCCTCCTAAATGCAGATCAACGTTTCCCTCCAAAAGTTCTAATGACATAGCAGAGCATTCAATATGCCAGCCGGGAAAGCCTGGTCCCCAAGGGGAATCCCAAATCATTTCAGTGCGATTCGCTGCAGCTTTCCAGAGCGCCCAATCGGCATGAAAAAGTTTTGCGCCATCTTCGACATATTCATATCTATGACCTGGCTTTAGCGAATCCAATCGGTTGCCAGAGATTTCGCCATAGGATTCGAAAGTTGCTGCCGAGAAATAAACACAACCATCAGATCCAACATAAGCATGGCCCGATGAAATCAATTTAGTAATTAGGTTTAACATCAAATCAATAGTTTCGCTGGCTCGTGGATAGGCAGCTGCAGGAATTACATTTAACCCTGCAAGATCTGTGTGAAAGCTTGCTTCGTATTTTCGGGCGATTTCAAAGGGATCTTTCGCTTCTAGCTTTGATTGTTCAAGCAATTTATCGCCGCCGACCTCGTTGCCAGCAATGTCTTCCGCCATGTGGCCGACATCGGTTATGTTCTGAATCAGCCTTGATTCAATTCCCGAAAATGTAAGTGTTCGTTTAATTAAATCCCCAAGTAAGAATGTGCGCAGATTTCCGACGTGTGCATCGCGATAAACAGTTGGCCCACAGCAGTAAATGGATACTTCAAAGCCATTCTTTGCGCAGACTTCCTTTACCGAGCGGGCTTTAGTGTCAAAGATAAACAGTCCGGTATTCATTTTTGGGGAACCACTTTCCAAAGCGCAATCACATTATGATCAAATCGGACAAGTGACCCATCTTTTTTGCGGACCGCATCTATCTCTTCCAAGGTCCCAAGCAAATCTCGAAATCCGCCATCTGGCTCGTGTAGCCGAATCGATACTCGTTTTCCAATCTCAGTTAGCGAAGGAGTGGGATTTCCCATATTGACTGCTCCTTCTTTTTGCGAATTACTGGAGTTCGAGACCTACGAAATTGCAGGTATTCGCTATCCTAGGCTCATTAGATTAGTTAGGAAGGTAGCAAATTGACATACATAATCGCTGAACCGTGTGTAGACGTTAAGGATAAATCCTGTATCGAGGAATGTCCTGTTGATTGCATTTACGAGGGTGGTCGGATGCTTTATATCCAACCCGACGAATGTGTTGATTGCGGTGCCTGCGAACCAGTATGTCCAGTTGAAGCTATCTACTACGAGGATGACATTCCATCGGCGTGGAAAGAATTCGGCAAAGCCAATAGCGAATTTTTCGTAGAAATTGGTTCACCTGGCGGCGCTTCCAAAGTTGGTGCATCTGCAACAGATCACGCAATGGTTAAAGCGCTACCTCCTAAAGCTGAGTAGTTAGTACTCTGAAACTTCCAGATTTTCCTTGGGATGCCTTGGCGCCATTTGGTGCACGCGCTCGCGAACATTCTGGCGGAATAATTGATTTATCTCAGGGGACACCCGTTGATGCAACTCCTGAATTTATTCAAGAAGAGTTAAAAATTGCGGCAAATTCTCCTGGCTATCCCTTAACAATAGGAACTCCAGAACTTAGAGAAGCAATGCGCAATTGGGCAACAAATGTTCTTGGCGCAAGTGGTGAATTTGATGTCTTGCCAACTATCGGTTCCAAAGAATTAGTTGCTTGGTTACCTTCAATACTTCAGGCAAAAACTGTTCTGTATCCCAAAGTTGCTTATCCGACTTATTTAGTTGGGTCCATGATTCATCAATCTACGAATATTGCCGTTGATATAGATGCAACAACTTGGCCAAAGTCAGATCTGGCTTGGATAAATTCACCTTCAAACCCAACTGGTCGCGTGCATAGCGAATCAGAATTAGAAGCCGTAATCGCATATGCCAGAAATAATAATTCGATAGTTGCAAGTGATGAGTGCTATATAAGTTTTCAAGCTACCGGACCAGCCCCGATATCAATTCTGAAACTGGCCAATGGAAACAATAAGAATTTAATTGCGGTTCACTCAATGTCTAAACGTTCTAACTTGGCTGGATATCGTGCCGGGTTAATTGTTGGTGATCCTGATTTGATTGCCGAAATTCGTGAAGTCAGAAAACATGCTGGGATGCTAACGCCGCTTCCTATCCAAAGAGCGATGACAGCGGCGCTTGGAGATGAAGCACATGTTGCGATTCAAGCAAAGCGATATGCGGCCCGCCGTGAAGTATTAAGTTCTGCACTAATTGCAGCGGGGTTTCAGATAGATTTTTCAAATGCTGGCCTTTACATCTGGTGCACGCGAAGCGAAGATTCTTGGAAATCTGTTTCCTGGCTTGCTGATATTGGAATTCTTGCAACACCCGGAATTTTCTATGGTGAAGCTGGTGCTCAACATATTCGAATTGCAATGACTGCTACTGATGCTCAAATTGCAGATGCCGCAGCCCGAATCATGAAAAGCCTCTAAATGGCTACCGAATTAGATTCAGCATTAACTACTGCACAAGAATTAATTAGTGATACTTCAAAGTTGGTCCGGGTAGTTCTCTCGGGACGACGCCGAAACATGAGCGTTCCATTTGAAAGAATTGATATCCGGCCAGTTTCGATTAAAGGCGGACTCTCACTTCAGATTTCGCAGAACGATGGTCGAGTTACCACGACTAAGAATTTAGAAGCTAAAGATTTTGATGCAAAAGCCTATTTAGAAATGGGTTACGCCAATATTTTGGTCGAGCACACGGGCGGTGCTTTGACGATTCGAATCACCAAGAAAGGTGAGGCTCAAGTTCATGAAGAGAAAGGTCTTCGTGAGCAGAATCTGGAACATGATCGCAAGAAGAGCAGATTGCTTGATGCCTCAGATCCATTCTTGATTGAAGTAGGAATTTCAGATTCCGAAGGTCGCGTAAAACCGACCAAGGCCGATAAGTATCTACAGGTAGAAGAGTTTCTACGGCTACTAGTCCCGACTTTAAATTCAGCAATTGAAGCAAAACATATTGCCAAGCCCACCACTGAGAAACCATTGGTAATTGCAGATTTGGGATGCGGAAGCGCCTATCTAACTTTTGCAGTGCATCAATATTTAAGAAGCATTGAAATGCCAGTGCATGTAATTGGTATTGATATCAGGCCCGAATCCTTAAAGCGCAACACTGAAATTGCCAAAAAACTTAAGATTGAAAAAACAATTGAATTCAAAGCAGAGGCAATCGAGCAAACTTCAATTGATACTTGTGATGTCGCAATCGCGCTTCATGCTTGCGATACCGCTACAGATGATGCAATTGCTTGGGCGGTAACCGGGGGAGCGAAATTATTATTGATTGCACCTTGTTGCCAACATGATCTGCAGACCCAAATGAATAACGTTCCAGAACCTTGGAATCTACTTACTAAACATGGATTGATGAAAGAACGTTTGGGCGATTTAATGACAGATGCGCTTCGCGCGCAAATTCTTAAATTGCTTGGATATCGCACTGAAGTAATTGAATTTATTGGTGGCGAACATACTCCAAGAAACATCATGATTCGGGCGCTTTTAACTAACGCTAAAGCTGACCCGAAAGATGTCGAAAGCTATAAGAAGATGTTGAGTGATTGGCAGATCGATCCTGCTCTAGCCAGCAGACTTAAAGTTTTGCCGTGATTATTTAATTACAGTGTTATACATGCGAGATAACGAGAACTCGTGATGCAGGCCCTTTTCAGCTTTCGTTAACTTACCGTTTGCAACTTCTAGGATTAAATCAAAGAGTTCGCCGCCAACTTCTGCCAGAGTCTTTAAACCATCAGCGATAGTTCCGGCATTTAAATCAATCAGATCAGGGATTGCACTTGACATGGTGGTGTTTGTGGCAACTTTAATTGTTGGCATGATTGCAGAACCAGTAGGAGTTCCGCGACCGGTTGTGAAAACAACAATATTTATGCCACCCGCCGCAAATCCAGTTAATTGTTCGGTGTCATGCCCGGGAGTATCCATAAAGTAAAGACCAGATTTTGGAACTTGATCTGCATATTCAAGAACACCCGAAAATTGTGCACTTCCCGCTTTCTTCGCAGCACCAAGAGATTTCTCCTCAAGGGTAGTTAATCCGCCCTCTATATTTCCGCGAGAAGGTTGGGCACCGCGCATATCAATACCTTCATAATTAATCGAACGCTCATACCTGGCAACGGTTTCAATAATTTGTGCACCAATCTCTGGTGTAATCGCACGAGCTGCTAACAAATGTTCAGCGCCAAGAATTTCAGTTGTTTCACCTAATACTGATGCAGATCCAAGTTCGACCAATCGGTCACTTGCAACACCCAGCGCTGGGTTTGCCGTAATTCCAGATAGTGCATCCGAGCCACCACATTCTTGACCAAGTGCAATTGCGCTCCATGGTGCACTAACCCGAGATTGTGCTTTCGCCTCGTTTAGCAGGGAGTTAGCAACCTTTAATCCGGCATCAGCAATTTTGCTCATGGAACCAAGTTCTGCAACATTTAATATCTCGGCCTTATTTATTCCTAATTTCTTAGCCAAGTCAATAATCAGCAATTCACCAGGTGTTCCGATTGTTATAAAGACAGTCGCATAATTATTTGGATTCGCTGCAAAACCAGAGAAAGTCTTGATTATTCGATCAAAGTCCGCATCTACTTCGCCCGACCAATCATGACTAACAGCCACCGCACCATCTGATTCTTCTGCGATTTTTCTAGCTGTCGCACAGAGCGCAGAATGTAACGGCAGAATCAGAACATGGTTTCGCAATCCCCATCTCTCATCTGCTCTGGCAAAGGCCGTTAATTGATTAGACACTTCGCACCTCGCGTCCAGCAATAATTTCGCCAGCCCCAAGCGCTTCAACTTTAGTTAACTCACCATTTATAACTAGATAAATCTTCTCCATGATTTCTTCACTAGTTGCATCGGCACTTAGGTCAAAATCATCGGATAAGGCAAGATGCAATGGTGAATTACTTGCCATGTTGATTGTCGGAATTAGTGGGAATCCAGATGCTGGTTGATTTCCATCTGGGAAGGAGAGAATCACATGGACTCCGGCTTCCATCAAGTCCGAAAAGTTTAGTCCAGAATTCTTATGTGATGCGGCAACTGTTATATCAACACCAACATCAGTGAGGACTGAAATTATTTCGTCTACCTTTAATTCATCATTTGAAAGATCTATTCCTAGGTGCAGCCTTGGCAGAGTGACTGGTATTGGTTGATAAAAAGCTTGCAGCGCTTTTGCTGCTGCGATTCCAGAATCTACTGTTCCTTGCACGCCACCGCTCTCTTGGGTAACTAAATAATTTGTAGATTTATTCTTCGCAAGCAATTTATCTGCGAGTTCATTACCCTGAATAGTTTCACAACCAAGTCCAACAATAAGAGTTGAAGCAACATTTGGATGATTTGCAAGTGCTGCAAAGTATTCAGTGATTCGACCGACATCATTACCGATAAAGCCGCATCCATGTTGGTGCGCAAATGTTATTGCGCCAATTTCTTTAGCGATTCGACTTGAGACCTTGGTAGAACAAACAACAGAAGGCAGGATTAATTGGTGATTCCGAACGCCAATTCCACGATTGCCGTGGTCGAAACCTCTCATACTCAATTTCCTTGCTCCAAATTAACTTGCTCCGTTGAGAGGCGATCGCCGAGAACATTATGAGTATGAACATGTTCGCCGATATTGATATTGCTAGTTGCATGTCCCATGCGTTCGCCATATTTGATGATGCCTTCATCTTTAGCAATAGCTTTCGTAGCTACTTTGTGGCCTCGGGGAATTCGATTTTGAATAGTGAGATTTAGGGCATCTTGTCTGATGACTTCGCCAACTTCCATATCCACGAGGCAGACGGCGATATTGTCCATGTCGTTTAAAATCAGGATTTTGCGATTATCAGTCATGAGGATTCGAAGCATATCCCTAGCCAAATCAGATGTGTAGTATTTTCCTATGGGCCAATTAAAAGTTAAACGCCGCTTTCCTGGGGTAAAAGAGTTGGCCGGATTAATGCGATTTCGTAAACCTATTTTCAATGGTCGCAAACGCAGATTATCTAGAGCTTTAACAATTTATGACTTACGAGATATCGCAAAACGTCGGACACCGCAGGCACCATTTGATTACACCGATGGTGGTGCAGATTCCGAATCTAGTTTGACTCGTGCGCGTTCTACCTTTGAAAGAGTTGAATTTCAGCCAAGAATTTTGCGTGATGTTTCAGTTGTTGATACTTCGGTAAAAATGCTTGGGCAAACTATGTCCATGCCAATTGGAATTGCGCCTACTGGTTTTACCCGAATGATGCAGACCGAAGGTGAATATGCCGGAGCAACCGCCGCCCGTGATGCAGGAATTCCTTACACACTTTCAACCATGGGAACTCGATCCATTGAAGATGTTGCAAGAATTGCACCTGATGGTCGCAACTGGTTCCAGTTATATATGTGGAAAGATCGTAATCGTTCAATGGCGCTTGTTGATAGAGCAAAAGCGGCGGGCTTCGATACTTTAGTTCTAACGGTAGATGTTCCAGTAGCTGGCGCCAGACTTCGAGATGTCAGAAATGGAATGACAATTCCACCATCGCTAACTTCCAAAACAATATTAAATGCACTTCCAAGACCAGCTTGGTGGCTCAACTTCTTAACTACCGATTCTTTAAAATTCGCCTCACTCGATAGCTGGAAGGGCACCGTTGCCGAACTTCTAGATTCGATGTTTGATCCGACGGTTACCTTTGAAGATTTAAAGTGGATTCGCAAACAATGGGATGGAAATCTATTAGTAAAGGGAATCCAAAATATCGATGATGCCGTGCTTGCACAAAAAGCCGGTGCAGACGCAATTTCCTTATCAAATCACGGTGGCCGACAACTTGATCGGGCCCCAGTGCCATATCTATTGATTCCTGAAGCTCGTAAGGCACTTGGCAAGAAATTCGAAATTCATGCCGACACCGGAATTATGCATGGCGCAGATGTTGTTGCTTGTATCGCAGCTGGTGCTAATTTCACGTGGATTGGTCGGGCATATCTATATGGATTAATGGCTGGCGGTAAAGAGGGTGTAGATCGAAGTTTAGAAATCCTGCGAACACAAATGGTTCGCACCATGAAATTACTTGGAGTTTGTTCACTCGAAGAATTGAATCCATCGCACATTAAGTTGATTGGTAAATAACCATGAAGGCGGCCGTAATAACTGGTATCGACAAGGTTGCAATTGAAAATGTTCCTGACCCAACACCAGGCGATCGCGATGTAATTGTTAAAGTTGCAAGTGTAGGAATTTGCGGGACTGACTTACATATTCTCGAGGGCGAATTCGCTCCAACTCTTCCGATCATTCCGGGACATGAAATGGCCGGAAAAGTAGTCGCAGTCGGTAAGAATGTTAAAGAGATAAAAATTGGGGATCTGGTTGCAGTCGATCCTTCGCTGCATTGCGGTGAATGTTTTTACTGTCGCAGAGCCCGCGGAAATCTCTGTGAGAATTGGAATGCACTTGGAGTTTCTTATCCTGGTGCGGCCGCAGAATTTCTAAAGACTCCTGTTAAGAATTGCCACATCCTGCCTGCAGGTGTTGATGTTTTTGAAGCAGCACTTATCGAGCCTCTTTCATGCGCGATTCGTGGGTATGACGTTCTTCCTAGAATTCCGGGTTCACATTATTTGATTTATGGATCAGGAACCATGGGCTTGATGATGGCCGAACTTGCAAAGCGCAATGGTGCCGCAAGTGTTTCTATCGTAGATATAAATGAATCAAAACTTGAGACTGCAAGAATCCTCGGAGTAGATCATGCAACTTCAGATGTTAAAACTTTAAATCAACCCCGGGGCTGGGATGTTGTAATCGATTGCACCGGCGTCGCGAAAGCTATCCAGGAGGCGCTTTCACATGTAATGCCTGGTGGAACTTTTCTGCAATTTGGCGTTGCAAACGAGAAAGCGAAAGTAGAAATTGAACCGTTCTGGATTTACAACAAAGAGATAACAATTGCCGGATCTATGGCCGTTCTTCACACCTTTGATCGAGCCGTAGATTTGTTTAGTTCTAACGTGTTAAATCCCAAAGTAATGATTAGTGATCGATTTGCTCTAGACGATTACGAAGCAGCATTGACAGCTTTCAAGTCAGGTAAGGGTCGAAAAATCATCATCACTCCAAACGGTGATTCAATCTAAATGAAAGCGGTAGTTCTTTCTGCAGTAAATGACTTAGCAGTTGCAGATGTCGAAAGACCAAAGCCTGGCAGTAAAGAGTGTTTAGTAAAGGTCTTAGCTTGCGGGATTTGTGGAACTGATAGACATATTTATCACGGTGAATATCCATCATCGAAGCCAGTTATTTTGGGCCACGAATTTGGTGGTGTCATTGAAGAGGTCGGGCCTGATTCGAAATATAAGGTTGGTCAAGTTGTAAGCGTTGATCCAAATATTGTTTGTGGCAAATGCGAGGATTGCAGAGCTGAACGAACTGCTTTCTGTCCGGATTTAACAGCTCTTGGCGTGAACATAAATGGTGGACTTGCCCAATATGTTCTAACCCCTGATTCGCAAATTTATCCGGTACGAAATGATTTGAATCCGTTGCACTTAGCATTTATTGAACCGCTGGCATGTTCGATTCGAGGTATGGATTTAGCCAAGTTAACGGGTGGCGAGAAGGTTGCGATTTTAGGCGGGGGAGTAATCGGACTTCTTGTAATTCAACTTGCAAAGCTTGCTGGTGCATCAGAAATCGTTCTCGTAACAAGACAGAAGTTTCGACGTGATGTCGCACTAAAAATAGGAGCGACCAGAGTCGTTGACCCACAGAGTGAAGATGTAAATACAGTAATTACAAAGATGGATGTGACATTTGAATGCGCCGGTAGCGTCGAAACGTTTAAGCAGTCGCAGAACATAACCAGACGTGGTGGATCAGTTATTGTGCTTGGTCTTACTGCTTCAGATGCCAACCTTGAAGTGAATCCATTTAACATCGTGGTTAACGAGCTTAGAATTCAAGGTTCGTTCTTGAATCCGCTTACGCAAGCCAGGGCTGCCGAGTTGGTTGAAAGCGGCAAGTTGAACCTTGATATCTTGATTTCGAAAGTTGTTGATCTGTCCGGTGTGAAAGCAATTTTGGATGCGCCACCTGCCGAAGGCGATATTAAATATATAGCCTGTCCATAATTTAAATCCTGAGATAGGATTCTGAAATGGAAAAATTACGTTGGGGATTTATCGGTGCTGGTGGAATTGCAAAACGAGCTTTATACCCTGCAATTTCTAAATCAAATGTTGGCGAAATCTACGCTGTTGCTTCACGCGATAAGAATAAAGCGCTAACAATCTCACCAAACGGAATTGTCTACACCAGCTATGACGAACTTCTAGCTGATCCTAAAGTTGAAGCGGTTTATATCTCGCTTCCTAATTCACTTCACCTGCCGCTGGCAATTAAGGCAATGCGTGCCGGAAAGCATGTGCTTTGCGAGAAGCCACTTGGAATGAATGCAGCTGAAGTTGCTGAAGCAATTGCAGTTTCAGTAGAGACCAAACGAATTTTTGTTGAAGCAAGTTGGAATCGTTGGCACCCACGTAGCCAACGCATCAGAGAGATAATTGCATCTGGTGAACTTGGAAAGATAACTCGCATCAGAACTTGTTTTACTTATGATGGACTTGATGAAGGAAATATTCGCCTTGATCCAGCACTTGGTGGCGGAATTCTTTATGACCTTGGACCTTACTCAACTGTTGCCCCACTTTGGGCAATGGACTTCGCTGAAATTTCAGATCTTGATGTGAAAGTAATCTGGCATAAAGGTGGCACTGATGAAACTACTCGAGTTAACTTTAAGATTGGTGGCGCGATTGCCGAGACAGTTACTTCTGACAATATTCAAGTGACACATTGGTTCATAGTCGAAGGAACAAAGGGCGAGCTTCGCACTGGTGGAAGCGACTCCTTTAATTCCCACAACAACCCAAGCACGCTAGAAATTACCGTTGATGGTAAGGCTCGAATCGAACGCTTTGAGGCCTGCGATCCATATCAATTGATGTCTGATGCATTTGCTCGCGTAGTTCGCGGTGGAAATGACTGGTTGATGCCGATGGAGCAATCACTGAAATTCGCTCAGTTCTTCGATTCCATCTTTGCAAAGATGGGCCGCCCTTAATTATTTAAGTAGGGCAACCTTGGATCGATATCTTTCTCGTTCCAGGTCTTTCTAATCCAACCTTGAGCTGGGTCGTCGGTTACATTCCATGAACGATCTGGGTCTGGTCCGGCCATTACATTCATAAAATAAAGATCGTATCCAGGTTGGGCCATTACTGGACCGTGCCAACCATGGGGAACAAGAACAACGTCACCGCTTCTAACTTCAGTGGTTAATTCAAATTCACGTTCATCAGATGCACGTCCTTTAAAGAAGCCAACCGGATCTGCGTTCTCTTGTGCTGGCAAATTTTTGCTGACGGCCGCTTCGAAGTAATAAATCTCTTCTAAGTTTGATTCAACACCAGGAATATAGGTGTCATGTTTGTGGGCAGGAGAGCCCGACCAATTTCCGGCAGGAACAATAATTTCGACAACTATAAATCGATCAGCTGCAAGCTCAGATGGATCACCAAAGTTATGAACTTGCCTTGATGCTGGACCCGCGCCTCTAGCAAAAACTGGAACGCTCTTTGCTGGAATGTATTTATCTGGGAAAGAATTCTTTGCAGGTGCTTCAGCAATAATGAAGCGGCCAGAACCAGAAATCTTTATTGAGGTATCAATCGAAAGGTAGAGAACATCAGCAGGGCCACTGAAAACAGTTCTGCGTCCTGCTAACTTCTGGCTTTTAGTTTCATTATTCACAACATAATCGACGACAATGCCTTCGCCCTCGAGTGGCCAGATCAAACGCTCAACTTTGTCTGCTGCGATTTCAAAAGTTTTACCAGGTGAAAGTGTGGCAACTCTGGTGCCGGTGTGCTTCCATCCAGGAAGTTTCTCGTTGACGATTACATCCCAATCGCCATTGGCCAGCTCGCCCTTTTTATAGAAGTAGCGGGAATTACTCATGGGCCAATTCTCTCTTGAATCAATCTCTTATTGCGGCTATTGTTTTGGAGCGGTCCAACAATATCAGGGAATCGGGTTTATCAAAATGTCCAAGATTGCAGTGACTGGGTCCAATGGATTCGTCGGTGGCAACATTGCAAATATGTTGCTTGCTGCTGGGCACGAGGTTATTGGATTAGTTCGAAGCCAACCAGAAAAACCACTGCCCTGGAAAACAACGGTTACAGATTTATCAAGCATCGCTTCAATTGCTGAAGCTACAAAAGGCTGCGTGGCAATAGTTCACAGCGGTATCGCAAATGATTTCAATAAACTGCAACAGAATCGCGAATATGCATACGACTCATTCGTTGGCTTAACTCAACGAGTAACTCATGCTGCAAATAAAAATGGTGCACAAATTATTTATATATCAACTGGCTGGGTTATGGATGGCACTGGCCATATGGCTCTGGAAAGTGACACCGGAAATCCAGTTAATTTCTACGGTGTTTTAAAATCTTTAGGAGAACAAGTAATTCGAGATCTTGCTCCCGATACTGGTGTCATCGCCAGAGTAGATGGCGTTATGGGAATTCATCAGACTCTAGAAGTTGGCCCCAGAACTCAAGATGTCGGATTTGGTTACTTTGCTTCTGCCTTAGTTGCAGATTTAAAAGCTGGTAAAACCTTTACGGTATTTGGTGGCGATTTAGTAAATAAAGTTACTGCCCCTTCACTTGCCTCTGAAATTGGCGCCCAAGTTGAACGAGCCATTGAGCGCAAAGTTCATGGAACCTTTCACTTAGTTGGCGATGATGCAATTTCCAGAATGGATTATGCACGATTGATTTGCGAAATTTTTGAACTCGATGCAACTTTATTGCGTGAAGCTCCTCCTTCAGTCGAAGATCAATTTCCAGGACAAGTGCCGGTTGATACTTCACTATCGAATATTGCAACTAAAAAAGCATTAGGCCTTGGTTCGACTTCACTTCGCGATTTATTGATTGCCTTGCGAACCGAGATTGATACCGGAAAGATAACTGCAATTACTAAGCCAGAGGTTCTCGCATGACCACAACGGCCAGGACTAAACGTCCAACAATTAGAGATGTTGCGGCTAAAGCCGGCGTATCAAAATCCCTTGTTTCCTTAGTATTTTCTGCCCCACAAACCGTCAGTAGTTATCGAAAAGAACTTGTTTTAAAGGCTGCTGATGAACTTGGTTTTTCTCCAAACTTTCTAGCGCGCTCATTAGCAACCGAAACTGGAACATTTATCGGAATCTTAGTTGCGGATCTACACAACCCATTGTTCGCCCAAATTGTTGATCAGGTGCGCGTAGCACTTGAAGCCGAGGGCGAATACAGCTTTATGACTTCTGCCATGCTCCTTAATTCGCAAGGTGAACAAGTAATTGATTCCAGAACTGTCAGCGCTTTAATTGATCTGCGCCCTAAAAGCGTTCTAGTAGTCGGATCGATTCCGCAAGTGCATCAACTTTCTGCGCTACCTGCATCAGTTCCAATAGTTGTTGCAAGTGCATTTCCTGAAGGATTGCCAAGAGCGACAGCTGTTCGCTGCAATGACGAAACTGGAATGCGATTATTGATAGAACATCTGATTGAAAATGGGCATCAGAGAATTTCTCACATCTCGGTTGAAACGGGTGCTGTCGCAAAGAGCCGCAGCGATGCTTATAAATCTGTGATGACCGAAAAAGGTTTGGCCAGATTTATTCAAATACAAATAGCAACTGCGCCAACCGAAGTTGCTGGATCCCAAGCCGCAAAAGAACTTGTCGAATCCAAGCAAGCACCAACTGCAATTACTACATACAACGATCTTCTTGCGATTGGTGCGCAAGGCGCGACCGACCGAGAAATAGCTGTTGTTGGCTATGACAACACATATTTAGCTAACCTGCGTCAAATATCTTTGACCTCTATTGATCCAGCTAATAATGAAATAGCGATTAAAGCCGCCGAACTCTTACTAAAGAAGCCTGATGATAATTCGAATAAATCTCAGACTTTTCTCTTAGAACCTAAACTAGTTATTCGAAATTCTTCTAAATCGTTAGTGAAGGTGCATTGAAATGCAACTAGAAGACATTATTTCGCCATTTGATGGCAGGGTTGTTGGTCAAGTTCCGGTTACAAGAGCGCCTGAAATAGAAAGCATTATTACTAAGTCAGTTAAAGCCGCAGATTTATGGCGACATACTCCTGCTCATATCCGTAGTGCGGTTTTACTTAAAGCCGCAGCACTTGCAGATGAACGTAGTGAAGAAATTGCCCAGATTATTTCAAGTGAAAATGGAAAGAGCTTGCTTGAAGCACGAGGCGAAGCTTCGCGTTCAGGTGAAATTATTCGGCTATCCGCTTTTGAAGGTTCGCAACTTTACGGTTCCACATTGCCGCTAGATGCAAATAAGGGGACCGGACTAGAAAAACTTGGATTCACTCTGCGTCAGCCAGTTGGTGTTGTTGTCGCAATCAGTCCCTTTAATTACCCAGCACTTCTGGTCTTGCACAAGATTGCACCTGCTCTTGCAGTTGGAAATTCAGTAGTTCTAAAACCAGCGCGAGCAACACCGCTAACTGCAATTGCACTAGCGAAATGTTTCACCGATGCTGGTTTGCCTGAAGGTGTTCTAAAAGTTGTCCATGGGGCAGGATCCGAGCTAGGCAACGCGCTCGTAACAGATTCGAGAGTTCGCAAAATTTCTTTCACAGGTTCAACAGCAACCGGAGCCCAAATTTCTAGCGTTGCCGGAATCAAGAAACTTTCCCTCGAACTTGGTTCTTCCTGTCCAGTAATTGTGATGGACGATGCTGATATTGATTTCGCTGCCGATGCCGTTGCACTTGGTGGTTACATAAATGCGGGGCAAGTTTGTATCTCGGTCCAGCGAGTTATTGTTCACGAGAAAGTTATGGCGAACTTCTTGGATGCTCTTAAACCAAGAGTAGAAGCAATCAAGGTTGGTGACCCAAAAGGTGCGGAAACTAAAGTTGGAACTTTAATTTCAGAAACTGAAGCTATCCGCGTCGAAAAATCAATTGCGGCCGCGGTGAGCGAAGGCGCAACGCTATTAACTGGTGGCGCTAGAACTGGGACCATAATTAAGCCAGCAATTGTTTGTGGAGTAAATCCAAAGTCAGCTTTTGCGCAGGATGAACTTTTTGGACCAGCAATTGCAGTTAGTTCAACAACCGGAATTACCGATGCGATAGCGATTGCAAATGACTCGCCTTATGGCTTAGGAGCAGGTGTATTCACCCAGAATATGGATAATTCAATCCAAATTGCTCGCGAACTTGATGCCGGAAGTATTCACATAAATTGGACTCCACTGTGGCGCGCAGATCTGATGCCATATGGCGGACTCAAATCAAGTGGAATCGGTAAAGAAGGTGTTCGTTCGACAGTAAATGAAATGACCGAAGAAAAAACCATAATCCTTCACGGGCGCAGCTGGCAGTAGAAAGAGGAAAAAATGACAAATCCAAATTACGGAACAACTGAGAGACTAACTGTTGGGCAAGCAGTTGTTCGTTTTATCGCAGCGCAGCACACAGTCGCAGATGGAGTTAAACGTCGTTTCATACCTGCAGCAATGGGAATCTTTGGACATGGAAATGTGGCTGGACTTGGACAAGCACTTGATCAATACAATGACATTCTTCCCTTTGTGCAAGGCCGCAATGAACAAGGCTTAACACATGCTGCCATTGGTTTTGCAAAAGCAACTAATCGCACCCAAACATTTGCAGTAACCGCATCTATCGGACCCGGTGCATTGAACATGGTTACAGCTGCCGGACTTGCAACTGTAAATCATTTACCAGTTCTGTTGATTCCAGGTGATTCGTATACAACTCGTCGCCAAGGTCCGGTTCTGCAACAACTAGAACACCCACTTGGCCCAGATATTTCAGTTAATGATGCTTTCCGCCCAATAGCTAAATTTTTTGATCGCATCACTCGCCCAGAACAACTTCTTTATTCACTACCAAATGCATTTAGAGTATTAGCAAATCCTGCTGAAACTGGTGCTGTTGTTCTTGCGCTGCCACAAGATGTGCAATCGCATGCCTTTGATTTTCCTAAAGATTTCTTTGAAGAACGCGTATGGAAGATTCGCCGGGTAATTCCGGACCGCGAAGATATTGGTCAAGTTGCCAAAATGATTAAAGATTCAAAGAAGCCACTAATAATCGCTGGTGGCGGAATTAACTATTCCTCAGCAACTGCTGAACTAGAAGCCTTTGCAAACGCAACTGGTATTCCAGTCGCTGAAACCTTCGGCGGTAAGGGCGCAATTCAAAACCCAGGGGATTGGCACCTAATGGGCCTTGGCCTCGAGGGTTCACCAGAAACAAATAAGTTAGTAGCTGAAGCAGATTTGATCATTTCAATCGGAACTCGATTAACTGACTTTGCAACTGGATCGCAATCAATGTTCCAAAATCCTGATGTGAAGTTTGCATCAATCAATATCAAAGAACATGATGCAATTAAACAGGGCGCAGTAGCTATCTTGGGCGATGCAAAGCTCTCTTTGGTTGCACTCACTGAAGCTGTATCTGGTTATAAAGTCCCATCTGATTGGGCAACCAAGATTTCTGCCGGAGTAAAGATCTGGGCAAAACAATTGACAGATGCAATAAATCCAGATGTAGTTTTCGATAAGAAAACTCTTCCAGATTCGCCAGTAACAAATGCGGTGATTACTCAAGGCCAGTTAATTGGACTGATGAATGAAACTGCAAAGAGTGGCGATGTAATCATTGCTGCTGCTGGTGGAGCACCTGGCGATATTCAGAAAGCCTGGGATGCAACAAAGGGTAAATTCGCACATTTAGAATTCGGATTCTCTTGCATGGGTTACGAAATTCCTGCAGGTATCGGTGTTCGTCTCGCAACACCTGATCAGAACAAGCGCGTTCTAGTTTTTATCGGTGATGGAACATTTGTTATGGCCCCAACTGAATTAGTTACTGCCGCACAAGAGAGCATAAACATGACAGTTGTTGTATCTGAAAATCATGGCTATCAAGTTATCCGCAGATTGCAGATGTGGCGCGTCGGCAATCACTTTGGAAATGAATTCAGATATCGCCAAGAAGGACCATCGGTTGCTGAAGCCGGAAGTCTAAAAGGAACTGCGCCAAGACTTGAGGGCGATTATTTAGATATTGATTTAATAAAAATGTCTGAAGGCATGGGCGCTAAAGCTATTTATGCAACTACGCCAGCAGAAATTCGCAAAGCACTGGCCGATGCGCGAACAATTAAGGGCCCAGTTGTAATCGTTGTTCCAACAATTCAACATGCAAATCTTCCGGCATCAAATGTTTGGTGGGATGTTGCACCTGCAGAAGTTTCAACCCAACCTTGGGTTGCTGCGATCCGGAAAGATTATGAAGATGGTCTTTCTACTCAAAGATGGCATGCCTAATGCATAAATTCACTGATCCAAGCCAAGTAACTATCGGAACCTTTCTTGGAATGGGCGCACCTATGGCTGCAGAAATTGCTGCAGTTGGTGGAGTTGATTGGGTTCTAGTTGATCTGGAACATGGCGGGGCGGGTGAAGATTTAGTCGGTCCAACAGTTGTTGCAGGCATGGCTTACGCAATTCCTACTCTGGTTCGTGTGGAATCTTCGGAGCGAATTCGAATTGGGCGAGCACTAGACGCTGGTGCCAGTGGTTTGATGGTTCCGAGAATTGAAACCGCAGAACAAGTTAGCGCTGTTGTAAAACATATGTCTTATCCACCATTTGGCGATCGCGGAGTCGCTACCTATAACCGAAGCGCAAAGTGGGGGCGTGATTTATCTGGCTTAACCCAGAAAGCCTCGGCAGCTTGCATAATTCAAATCGAAACTCTAAAGGCCTTAGAAAACGTCGAAGCTATTGCCGCGATTGATGGCGCCGATCTTTTGTTCGTTGGTCCACTCGATCTAAGTTTTGCACTCGGTGTCCCACGTGATTTCAAGAGTCCGGTATTTGTTGATGCTTGCGCAAAGGTTATTGCTGCGGCTAAAGCCAACAATAAAGTTGCTGGAATTTTGGCCGCCGATGCAACAGCTGCGGCTGCATTTATCGAGCAAGGCTTTAAATTCATTGCCATCGGTTCCGATTCCACTCTGCTTACTGGCGCAATTACAAACCTCGTAACCCAACTAAAGAAGTAAGGAAACAAATGTCTGCAGTAATTCCTAATCGCACAGTTGGTGTTGGTTTAATCAGTGTTGGATGGATGGGCAAAGTGCATTCTCGTGCCTATCAATCACTTCCAATTGTTTACCCTGAACTCGGAATTAAACCAAGGCTGATAATCGCGGCTGATAATGTGCAAGAGCGTGCGGACTATGCAGTAAATGTTCTGGGCTATGAAAGTTCGACACTTGATTACAAAGATGTTCTTGCCCATCCTGATGTCGATGTGGTTTCAATCTGTGCCCCAAACTTTCTGCATGCCGAAATTGGAATCGCCGCAGCTAAAGCCGGAAAATCGTTCTGGATCGAAAAGCCAGTAGGCCGCGGTGCTACCGAGACTGAAGCAGTAGAAGCCGCAGCAATTGCAGCAGGAGTAACCACAACTATTGGTTTTAACTATCGAAATGCACCAGCCGTTGAACATGCTAAGCATTTGATTGAAAGCGGCGCACTTGGTCGCATAACAAATATTCGTGGAACTTTCTTCGCCGATTATTCGGCAGAACCAAATGGCGCACTCTCTTGGCGCTTTATCCGCAAGTTTGCAGGCAGCGGAGTTCTTGGCGATCTGATGGGTCACTTGGCAGATTTAGTTCAATACTTAGTTGGACCAATTACCGAAGTAAGCGGAATGACTAAAACAATAATTACTGAACGCCCGGTTTTAGAGATGGGCAAAGGAACACACTTTGCGGTAATCGAAGGCGGAAAGTTAGAGCCAGTCGAAAATGAAGATTATGCCGGTGCGCTTATTCGCTTTGCAGACAATGCAGTCGCTGCAGGGGCGGTGGGAACAATTGAGGCTTCTCGCGTTGCGGTTGGACCACGTGCAAGTTACAACTTTGAAATTTATGGGACCGAAGGTTCAATCAAGTGGGATTTCGAACGTATGAATGAAATTGAAATAGCCTTTGGTCGCAAGGGTGAACATGTTGGATACCAACGCGTGATGGCATCACCAGCATTCGGTGACTTCGGCAGCTTCCAGCCCGGCGCCGGAACTTCAATGGGATATGACGATTTAAAGATTGTTGAAGCTCGTAAATTCCTTGAAGCATATTTTGGGGGAGCAGCAAAGAATTCAAATATTCACGATGCAGTTTCTGCAGCGCGTGTTGTGTCAGCAATCGAAGAATCTGCTGAATCAAAGAAGTGGATTGCGATTAAATCTGTATCTGGAACAACGGCGGCAATCAAAAAATAATGAGCACTACATCGAAACCAATAATTGTTGGCCTAGGAGCAATTTCAAGTGAAATTGTCGCGCCAGTTTTGGGTTCGAGCTTTGCATATATTGAAAATCCAACGCCACAAGATTTGGCAATTGCCGAAGGCGCACTTGTCCGAGCGGCATTTGAATTTAATAAATTGGTATTTGATGCCATGCCTAATCTGAAGGTAATTGCCCGAACTGGAGTCGGTACTGAATTAGTTGATTTAAATGAAGCCGATGCTCGAAATATCCCTGTAGTTGTTACACCGGGAAGCAACACCACCGCTGTCGCCGAGGGAGTTTTTGCTCAAATTCTGCATTTATCGAAGCGCCTTGGTCCACTTACTAAATTAGTAGCTACCGGAAAATGGGATCAGCGAACTAATTATCCAGTTGGAGATTTAGCTAACCAAACTTTAGGAATAATTGGTTATGGCCGAATCGGAATGAGCGTTGCAAATATTGCATCTGCATTTAACATGAAGATTCTCGCCTTTGATCCAGTCGCCGAGATTCCACCTTCAAATAAAGTTGATTCAATCGCAGAAATTCTAACCAAGTCGGATTTCATCACTCTTCATGTCCCACTTACTCCACAAACAACTGGGCTGATTGGTAAATCTGAATTTGCCACAATGAAAACCGGAGTGATTTTGATTAACTGCTCAAGAGGTGCTTTAGTTGATTTAGATGCTGCACTCGAAACTTTAAACAACGGAAAACTTGGGGGATTAGGTCTAGATGTATTTGATCCTGAACCACCAAAGCACCACCCAATTTTCGACCACGAAAATGTAGTTCTTACCCCGCATGTAATGGGTTTAAGCAATCAAGCAACCATCGCAACTTATGTAATTGCCGCCGAGGGCGTGCGGGATGTTCTAACTGGAGTTAAACCAAAAGCAATCGCTAATCTAAAAAATAACCAGCATAAACAGGACAGGAGCACCAAATGAGTGCAAAAAATGCAAAGATCGCAGCAGCGCCTATTTCATGGGGAGTATGCGAAGTTCCAGGTTGGGGACATCAAATGTCACCTGCCCGAGTATTAAAAGAAATGGCAGAACTTGGATTTAGTGCAACTGAATTTGGTCCTGAAGGTTTCTTGCCTATGGAGCCTGCGTTAAAAGCATCAATTCTCAAAGAACATAACATGACTGCAGTTGGTGGCTTCGTCCCAGTTATCTTGCATCGCGCTGATCACGATCCAATTCCTGGTGTTCAAAAAGAACTCGAAGGTTATGTTGCTGCTGGTGCAAAAACTTTGGTGCTTGCCGCAAATTCTGGAATCACTGGATATGACGAAAAGCTTCCGGTTCTGACTGATGCCGAGTGGGATATTTTGTTTAACAATCTAAATCGAATTCAAGCCGAAGCTGCAAAAATTGGTGTGAAGTCAGTTCTGCACCCACATGTTGGAACAATGGTAGAAACCGCAGATCATGTAAATCGGGTGTTGAAAGGTTCAACTATTCCTTTCTGTTTAGATACCGGCCACATGATGATTGGTGGCACAGATATCGTCGCATTTTCAAAAGATCATGCAGATCGTGTTGCACATTCACATCTTAAGGATGTCAATAATGCAATGGCGGCCAAAGTTCGCTCGCATGAAGTTACTTACTATGACGGAATGTTGGCTGGACTCTACACACCACTAGGGCAGGGCGATGCAAATATTCGAACCGTTGTCCGCAATTTAATAATGGCAGGCTATGACGGTTGGTTTGTTTTGGAACAAGACAATGCGCTTAACGCAGAACCAGCAGAAGGTGCTGGTCCATTTGCAGATGCAAAAGCTAGTGTTGAATTCTTGCGTCAAGTTCTTGCAGAACTAGATAGCGAAGGCTTCTAAAACTTTATAGTTTTACGACTTTACCCGTCTTTGCAGATTCGGTAGCAGCGTCAGCAAGAATCAACGCTTTGCAACCATCTTCATAAGTCGGGTTTAGTTGTTTTCCGGTCTCGATACTCTCGATAAATAGCGCAAGTTCTTTACGGTATGAAGCGGCATATCGTTCCAGGAAGAAGTTTAGATATGGGTCTAGCTGTTCGCTGTGATCCGCCTTAAAACTGCGAACTGTAGTTGGTGACATATTTGTTACCTGCAACATTCCCTTGTCACCAAATGCTTCTAGACGTTGGTCGTATCCATAAGCAGAGCGACGTGAATTAATGATTGAAACCAACTTGCCATCAGTGCTTCGCAAGTTAGTGATCGCAGTATCGAAGTCACCTTCAGCTTTGATTTCAGAGCTAAATGCATTTGTTGCAAAGGTGCTTACCTCAGCAATATCGCCAACGAAGTAACGCGCGATATCAAAATCATGAATTACTTGGTCCCGGAAAATTCCACCAGAGACTGCGATGTAAGACTGTGGGGGTGGAGCTGGATCGCGGCTTGTGAGAATCAACTGCTCTAGATTTCCAAGTTCGCCAGCTTTAACTCGCGCATAAACTGCCGCAAAGTTTGGGTCATAACGACGGTTAAAAGCGATTGAAACATTGGTCTTTGAATTAGCGACCTTGTCTTTAATCGTGTTTGCGCGGTTAATATCTAAGTCAACTGGCTTCTCGCATAGAACGTGAATACCGGCATCGATTGAACGGCTAATTAAATCTACGTGTGTTGGGGTAGGGGAGCCAACGATGATTGCATCGACATCACCTTTGGTAAAAATGTCGTTTACATCGGTTGTGTGTTTCGCACCGTATTGGCCTGCAAGTTTCGCGGCGCTCTCTTCGATTGCATCGACAACAACTACAAGTTCGGCACCGGCGGTGTCATTGACGCTGCCAGAGTGCACAATGCCGATTCGACCAGCACCGATTACGCCAATTCTTAAATTTTTCTTAGCCATTTTTCCCCCGAAGTTCTTAGGGAATAAATACTAGTTATAGAAAGCTGGTTTTGCTACGTATGTCGCAGATACTTTTTCGCCAGACTTAAGTGATTTCAATCCGGCTTCAACAACTGCAACTGACATGTAACCATCCCACGCATTTGGGCCACCAATTTGTCCAATTTTTGCGGCGTTAATCCAAGATTGAATTTCGTCATCATATGCCCGAGCAAAACGAGTTAAATATGAGACATGTTCGGCGGTGCTAGATCTTCCAGCTTCCCATGTTGTCATTCCATTGGACCGTCCAATTTCACTGACACCCTTCTGGAAAACCGCTTCAGTAATTACTTGGTAGCCGAATTGAACTGAAACATTCATCTCGACTGTTGCGATTACGCCAGATTCGGTTTCAAGTAAAACCAAGATCGGTTCATTCAAACGCTCTGGTGCCAATTTGTTGCGCTTAAGCTGTTTAACTTCGGCCGAAACTATTGGTGATCCAGTTAAGAAACGGACGATATCAATCTCGTGTGAAACTGAATCAGCAATCAGCATTTCGTTGCCATACCAATCAGGAACCGAGGGGTTTCGATGGGCGCAGTGAAGTGCCAATAATTCACCTAACGCAGAGCTAGAAATTTGCTTCTGTAATTCAATATAACCTTCATCAAATCGGCGCATAAAGCCAACCTGGATAATCTTTTTGCCACCAGCAACTTCCGCTTCAACTACTCGAAGTGCTGAAGGAACATCAGGAGTCATTGGCTTTTCACATAAAACCGGCATCCCTGCGGCAATTATCGGCAATAAAACTTCTTCATGAAATGGACCAGGTGTTGCTACCAAAGCAGCATCTATTAACTCACTAGCAATTGCATCAGAGATATTTGCGAATTGTTTTGCATCCAGTGCATGCTTCAAAGCTTCCGCAGACCGCTTTGCATCAGGTTCAACAATTGCTGTAACGATTGCGCCCGACATCCGGGTGTTAATTCGAATTATGTGATCGGTGCCCATCGCACCAGTGCCGATGACGCAAACTCTTAGGTCTGCCACCGAAAATTAACCCACCATTTCAGCATCGCGCTTGCTAGCGCCAGAATGAACACAACTTAAATTTGAATCCAACTTCGAGCAATCTTCGCAGAGCAGGATCAACTCGTGACAACTTGCAGTAGCGCAGTTGAAGAAGGTATTTGTCTTGGCACTGCATCTTTCACATTCACCAATAACCTTCGTTTTAGTTGAAAAATCTATTGCCATACGACCATCAAAGGTAAAGAGCGAACCTTCCCAGAGTGAATCATCGCCAAACTTGTTCCCGTATCGGACTATGCCACCTTCGATTTGATAGACCTCTTTAAACCCACGTTTGACCATGACGGCCGACAAGATTTCGCATCGAATTCCACCAGTGCAATAAGTGACGATTGGCTTATCTTTAATGTGATCGTATTTTCCGCTCTCGATTTCACTTATGAAGTCGCGACTACTTTCAACATCAGGAACGATTGCATTTTTGAATTTACCAATCTTGGCCTCAAAAGCATTTCGACCATCAAAAAAGACAACTTCCTCACCGCGCTCTTCTACCAATTTATCGACCTCATATGGTTTCAAATGCTTGCCACCATTAATTACACCATTGACATCAACATCAATTTCGGCGGGACTTCCAAAAGCAACTAGTTCATCTTTGACCCGGACATTTAACCTTGGGAAATCATTCCCAGTTCCGCCAGACCACTTGAAATCAATCTTCTTAAATCCTGGATACTTTTTGGTGGTCTTCACATACTTCTTTAGAGCAGACATATCCCCACCAACAGTTCCGTTGATTCCGTGTTTTGAAACCAAGATCCGGCCCTTGATATTTAAGGATTCACAGAGCGCCTGTTGCCATAAGCGCACGGCTTCTGGGTCGGCTATCGGCGTAAAGCCGTAATAGAGAAGTATCTTCTGGAGTTCCACGGCACAATCTTAACGAGTCAAGCGTTAAGATTGAAACGTGGAATATAAGAAGATCTGGCGCCAAGTTCCAGCCCCAGTTCGTAAATTAATTGTCGTGGTAATTGGCTTCACGCTCATTGCTATCGGCAGCGTTCTGATAATTCTTCCGGGTCCTTTCACTTTGCCCTTCATGATTGGTGGCCTCTTTGTTCTCGCTATTGAATTCACTTGGGCCAAATCGCTATTAACCAAGGCTCAAGACTCTGCCAGAAAAATTGACCCACGAAAGCTTAGAAAACGTAAGCCGAAAGATTTATAGAGAGAAGAGCGGAATGACCAATCACGGAAATATGTATGGACCTGCCTTCACGTTTTTAGGCATTCCATCATGTGATTTAGATGATCCATCAACTTATAAAGGTGCAGATGTAATCATCGTTGGTGCACCAATTGATTCTGGAACATCTCATCGCTCTGGCGCAAAATTTGGTCCCCAAGCAATTCGTGGTGGCGACTATTTGCCACATGACGGATCTAGGCCACACCTAGCACTTCGCACAGATGGTTTAAAGGACCTTAAAGTTTTTGATGCCGGTGATTTATTAATGCCGGGTGGAGATTTAGTTAAATCACTTGAAGTTTTAAAAGCTGCAACTGAAAAGATTTCTAGGGCCGGAATAATCCCAGTTGTTCTTGGTGGCGATCATTCAATCGCTTCTGCAGATGTTGCAGGAATTGCAATGCACCGTGGCAAAGGCAAAATATCGATGATTCACTTCGATGCCCATGCCGATACTGGCGAAGATCAATTTGGCGCACTTGTGGGACACGGAACTCCGATGCGAAATCTAATTTACAACGGCTACGTTCGCGGCGATCGTTTTCTACAACTTGGCCTTCGTGGATATTGGCCAGAAGATAAGACGTTGAAATGGATGCGCGATCAAGGCATGCGTTCATATGAAATGACTGAAATCCATCACCGCGGATTAAAAGAAGTTCTAGATGAATCTTTCGCAACACTTACAGATGGATGCGACGGGGTTTTCTTATCTGTTGATATCGATGTTGTTGATCCAGGGATGGCACCAGGAACCGGAACTCCAGAACCAGGTGGAATGACAAGTCGCGAATTACTAGAAGCAGTTCGCCGAATTTGTTTAGAACTTCCGATAGTTGGTATAGATATAGTTGAAGTTGCCCCACCATTTGATAACGCAGACATAACCGCAATCCTTGCAAACCGAGTTGTCCTAGAAGCACTTTCTGCGATTGCAAAGCGACGCAATGGTTCGACATATAACCCAACGCAAAATCTCTTAGATCGTTAATCTACGAATTAAACATTGAAAGAGTCTGCTCAGATCACTTTATTGTGGTTGTATTGTGCTCATGAGCACTCCTTCACGCGGAAAAATATGGGGCGCGCTTTGGGTGGTCTACATAGTTTGGGGATCGACGTATTTAGCAATTGAATACTCAATTCGCTCTATGCCGCCATTGTTGGCGATGGGATCTCGCTTCCTCACAGCTGGATTATTGATGGGTTTTGCTCTCACATTGAAATATGGCCCTGGGTATTTAAAAATTAAAAGAAAGCAGATTCCTTACTTAGTAATTCTTGGCGCGCTGTTGTTGGGGCTTGGCCTCGGAATGGTTACCTTGGCGCAATTCAATGATGTGCCAACCGGCATCGTTGCGCTTTTAATTTCAGCCCTACCATTTTGGATTGCAATTTTTAAAGCGATTGAAGGAACAAAAACATCTATTTGGAGCTGGGTCGGAATCGCAATTGGTTTCGTCGGTGTTGGTATTTTGTTATTGCCAGAGTTATCTAAGTCAAATAATGGCACTCATATTTTCTGGATGCTTATGGTAATTCTCGGAAACATTGGATGGGCGTTTGGAACTTACATTGCTCCTCGTCTTGATTTACCAAAGAGCACTTTGGTTGTGACTTCCTATCAAATGCTCTTTGCCGGTATTGCCATGACATCGGCAGGATTGCTCGCCGGAGAAGATTTGGCAGATCTATTTGATGCAACTTTGTCATCATGGCTTGGTTGGCTATTTTTAGTTTTAGTTGGCTCTATCGCAACATATACCGCTTATCTCTGGCTTATTGGTAAAGCCCCAGTAGGGCTAATAGCCACTTATGCTTACGTGAATCCGGTCATTGCTGTTTCACTTGGTGTCCTTTTTCTCGACGAAAAGCTATCAATCACTCTGCTGCTCGGTGCAATTGTTGTGATCATTGGCGTGTTTCTTGTAGTGAGAGTTGAATCTCGCGCTGTTGAAAGTAATAATAATCGCGATAATTAATTAATCTTTCTTCAATACCGAATCAAAGAGCCCACGCAGTTCTGCATGTACTTCTGCAGGTGCACTTCTTGGATGGCCCGCGTTTAAGGGTGGCTTAGGGTCATATTCCATATCCAATTGCATTTTTTCTGCGAAGGCCTGGCCGAAGATTCGCTCTGCAAGAACAAGTGACATATCAATTCCTGCGGATACTCCAGCTGCGGTCATGATTTTTCCTGATTCGACTACTCGCTCATCAGTCGGAATTGCACCATAGTGTTTTAGCTCTGAATGTGAATACCAATGTGTTGTTGCAGGAACACCTTTAAGAACGCCTGCAGCACCTAACATCAGCGCACCCGTACAGATTGAAATTGTCCACTCGGTTGTCGGATGAACTTTCGCAATCCAATCAATTAGTAGATCTCCAGAACGTGCCATGGTGATTGCAGGAAGTCCACCTGGCACAACTAAAACATCTACGGCAGAAACTTCCGAGATACTTTTCTGTGCTTGCATGATTGTTGCAGAACCATCACTGACTGGACCAGCATTTAATGCGACGAAGGAAAACTCATATCCCGGAAACTGTGACAGCGTGTGATACGGACCAATGGCATCTAGGGGAGTGAACCCTGGATATAACAACATCGCAATCTGCTTCATGGCTTAACTCTATCGGAGAGCATTATTTGCTTCACCGTTAATCACTTTTTAACAGCATCACGAATCTATAGCTTTAAAGCGTGGCCAAGATTGTTTCGATATCTGAAATCTTGGTCCAAGGGTTAACAATCGCAAAGCGTAAAATCGGTTTGCCATCATGCGATGAAGGTGGAATAAAGCCAATTTGATCGGCCAATAATTTATCGCTCCACTTTTGATAATCACTCTTTTCCCAACCCCTGCGGGTAAAGGCAACAATCGAAAGTTCGGGTTCGCGCAGTAGTTCAAGATTTGGATGCTTTTTAACTAATTCAGCAGCAGCTTTTGCCACTGTTAAAGATTGCTCCATCGCCTTGGTGTAAGCGTCAACACCATGCGCGGCAAGCGAGAACCAGAACGGCAAACCACGAACTCTGCGAGTTAAATGAATCGCATAATCTGATGGATTCCAACTCTCATCTTGAAGAGTCTCTAGATAAGAAGCATGTTGAGTGTGCACATCTTTAGCTAAAGCGGGATTTCGATACACAAGTGCGCAGGCATCGAATGGTGCAAATAACCATTTATGTGGATCAACAATAAATGAATCTGCTGCTTCAACACCTTTAAACAATGGGCGAACCGATGGCGCACAGAGCGCGGCTAGACCGTAAGCACCATCAACATGAAACCAGATTCCACGATCGTGTGCAGCTTTGCCAACACTTTCTAAGTTATCAATAATTCCTAAATTAGTTGTGCCAGAAGTCGCAACCACGGCAAAGACTCGAACTTTAGAACTCTTATGCAATTGATCAATCGCAGCCCCTACTGCTTCGCCTTGTAATTTTCCGTTTGCATCAGTTTCAATCTTTAAAACTTCAACATCCATAACACTTGCGGCACCAGCAATTGATGAATGCGCTTCAGCGCTGCAGGCAACAGCAAATCGAGTGGTATCCGGATATTTCTTACGTGCTTCGGCTCGTGCAACAACTAGCGCTGAAAGATTTCCTATCGTTCCACCTTGAACAAAAACTCCGCCAGCAGATTCTGGCAAACCTGCAAGATCAGATAACCACCGCAGCGCCTGGTTTTCAGCAAAAACTGCGCCAGCACCTTCTTGCCAAGATCCGCCATACAAAGCACTTGCACCAACAACTAAATCAAAAAGGTTTGCAAATTCACTAGGCGCAGATGGAATAAATGCCAAGTTGCGCGGATGGTCTGTCGAAATACAGGCCTTTGCCAATACTTCAGTGAATACTTCTAATGCTTTCGCACCGCCCAAACCTTTTGCGGTAATTGTGTTTCCAACTTCATTAAATAAATCTTTAGCAGTCCTTGGTCCATCCAAAGGTGGATCGCTCTTCAAGCGCTCAAGGCTGTATGCCAATACTTCCTTAGCCAGTGCCTCAACTTCGGATGTGAACTCGTGCATGAGCGAGAGTCTGCCATGAATTATCTTGGGGCAAGGGTCCAGAAAATTTCTTAAAATACTCGTAAGTGGGTTGTGAGGGACTCGAACCCCCGACCCGGTGATTAAGAGTCACCTGCTCTACCAACTGAGCTAACAACCCGAGCTCATTCAAAGGGGGAAACTTCGAACGCATCGCAGACCCTATCAGCGAGAAGGGGTGTGCGCAAAAGCCTTAAGCACGTCGGAACGACACTTAATTTGGCTTATTTAGGCTTGATTAATGCTGCTTGAAACGATTGTAAGAATTTACGATCTCTTCTTGGGCAGCGTCGTGATTTACCCATTCGCCACCATGGACTTCTTTGCCTGGTTCTAAGGTTTTATAAACTTCGAAGAAGTGTTTGATTTCTTCAAGCTCGTAATATGGAACATCGGCTAAATCTTTGAGTTCAGATTTACGGATATCTCCGGCAGCAACACAGAGAAGTTTGTCATCGCCACCTTTTTCATCGGTCATGCGAAACATTCCGATTACGCGACAAGAAACAACGCAGCCCGGAAATGTTGGCTCATCCAACATGACAAGTGCGTCAAGTGGATCGCCATCATTTGAAAGTGTGTTTTTTACGAAGCCATAATCGTGGGGGAAACGAGTTGCAGTGAATAGCATTCGGTCTAGGCGAACTTCACCGGTCTCATGATTGATTTCATATTTATTTCTAGACCCGGCAGGGATTTCGATTACTACGTCGAAGACCATAGATTCCATTTCAGGTCTCCTAAAGATTGGGGTGATCGACGGGGCTCGAACCCGCGACATCTCGGACCACAACCGAGTGCTCTACCAGCTGAGCTACGACCACCATGGGTGCCTAATACTACGGCAATAAAAAGGTGAATTTATTTAATTGTTGGGGATGAAGATGGCCTTGCGGTAATACTCGAGCTCTTCGATGGAATCACGGATATCTCCAAGTGCGCGATGATTGCCGGTCTTCTTTGGGGCGGCGAAGTAAATCCGGGGATACCAGCGGCGAGCTAATTCTTTGATCGACGAGACATCGATAGTGCGATAGTGAAGATAGGCATTTAGAAGTGGCATATCGCGGGCGATAAAGGATCGGTCGGTGCCAACTGAATTTCCGGCCAGTGGGGATTTACCAGCGCCAGGTGCATATTTTTCAAGGTAAGCGATGATCTCGGCTTCGGCCTTTTCAAGTTCGACACCATTTGGGATCTCAGTGATTAGGCCAGATTCAGTATGCATATTGGTGACAAATTCGTTCATACCCTTTAACTGCTCTTCGGTTGCTCGGACAACCAGGTCTACGCCTTCGCCCAAGATGTTTAGCTCGGAGTCTGTAACCAGGACAGCGATTTCGACCAATACATCTTTATTAAGGTCCAAACCCGTCATCTCGCAATCGACCCAAATCAGGTTCGGGGAATCATTTTTTGAGCTCACCGGGGGAGCCTAATCGAGATGGTGCTCTAGGTCGTAATTTCACCATTCGTTCACCTTGGGTTCACCTTGGTTCCACATTGAAAAACCCGCTTGGCATAACAATCGCTCCGTGAGCACAACTGCGCCTGGGGCTAAATCGGCAACTTCATCGAATTCGACACCCGCTAAGCGCGAGATTACAACTAAACCAAGATTGTCCGACAAAGTTTTCCGTGGGGTTGCAACTGCCGGCGGACTTTCATCATTGTTACTTCTTGGTCTAATTTTTATTTTCTTAGCTTTTCAAGGTTTTCAAGTTCTTCGCTCTGAAGGTATTGGATTTATTACTGGAAGCAACTGGGAAGTAGTTCAGGATAACTTTGGAAATACCGATCTATCTGCTTCTACATTTGGAATTGCAGCGATGCTTATCGGAACAGTTATTTGCGCGACAATTGCAGTGATCATCGCAGTTCCGATTTCAGTTTTATGTGCCTTGTATTTAACTTTCTATGCACCAAATTTCATAAAGCGCATTATGGTCGCGCTAATCGACTTAATGGCAGCATTTCCATCAATCCTATTTGGTATGTGGGGTTACTTTGTATTGATGCCACATGCTGAATATTGGGCGAAGTTGCTGCACAAGTATTTTGGATGGCTGCCATTTTTCAAGATGGATGTAGACATTTTCGAGCGCTCGCCATTTGTTGCAGGTGTGGTTCTATCTACGATGATTATTCCAATCATTACATCGATTTCTCGCGAGATTTTTTCACAAACTCCACTTGATCGTATTCAAGCCGCATACGCACTTGGTGCAACAAGGTGGGCGATGATTAAAGCTGTAGTTATTCCATACGGCAGAAGTGGTGTTGTCGGCGGTGCGATGCTTGGACTTGGTCGCGCAATGGGTGAAACAGTTGCGGTATACACAGTTCTGAACTTGGTTTATCAAATAAATTGGCAAGTCCTAATCGGTGCTGGTGGAAACGTAGCGTCAATGATTCTGCTCAAGTTTGGCGAGGCTGGACCTACCGAAACTAAAGCTCTTATGGCTGCGGGATTGGCACTCTTTATTCTTACGCTGATTGTGAACTCGATAGCTAATGTAATTGTTACAAAGACTGGCGGTAAGGGCCGATGAGTATCAATAAAGCAGCAATCAAGCCAGGAAAGCCTTGGGCAGCGACTCCACGGGAAAGAGCGCTAGATCTTGGTGCAATATTGCTGGCTGCCGCGGGATCTTTCGTACTAGTTGGAATTTCTGAGTTAAAGGGAAAACTGGCTTATGCCGGAGTTTTCTTCGTGTTAATTATTTTGATTAATTTTATTCATAACTACTTTAGCCGAGGCATTGCAACAGCAAAAGATTCAATCGCTTCTTCATTTGCAGTTGCTGGTGTATTGATAACACTGCTTCCAATCACAAGTATTTTGTATGCAATCTTTGAGCGTGGCAAAACTGGACTAAAACCTAATTTATTTACTACGGATATGAAGTTAAATGGGCCAAATGATCCAATCGATCAAGGTGGTTTGTTGCATGCATTGACTGGTAGCGGAATCATGGTTGGTATTGCGCTAATCATCAGTCTGCCAATCGGAATTCTCACCGCAATTTACTTAACTGAAATTAAGGGCTTCTTTACTCGTCCAATCAGATTCTTGGTCCAAGCAATGTCTGGCGTTCCTTCAATTGTTGCTGGCTTATTTATTCTTTCCGCAATCGTATTTCCTATCACCAAGACTCCGAGTGGGCTAATGGGAGGACTTGCGCTAGCGATTCTTATGATTCCAACAATTGCTAGAACATCGGAAGAAGTATTGCTTTTGATTCCGCCAGATTTGCGTGAAGCCGGTATTGCACTAGGTGGAACCCAGTGGCGCACGATTTCACAAATCGTTGTTCCTGCAGCGAAGAGTGGATTGATCACAGCAATTATTTTGGGAGTCGCTCGTGTAGCTGGCGAGACCGCACCATTAGTACTTGTATCTGGTGGCGGCGATGGACTCAACTTAAATCCAACATCAGGGCCAATGGGATCTTTCCCATTTTATATTTGGAAGAGCTTCACATTTGGAACTACTGAATCGATCGCTCGCGCCTGGGCTGGAATCTTTGTTCTACTTGTTCTGATCTTCATACTATTTATTGCGGCCCGCCTTCTTGGTGGAGATAGGAATAAAAAATGAATAATTCTGAAGCGCAGGACCCTCTAGATAAAGGAAATGAAAAAATGGAAACTACAACTCCATCATCACTTTCAAGTGTCGCTGCAAATGCTGCGGCAAAGAAGAAGCCTGGTTCAGGCGCACTTGGGGTTGGACTAGAAGCCCGCGGTATCCATGCTTGGTTCGGCGACAAGATGGTTCTTAAAGATATCTCTTTAGATTTCTGGTCAGGAACTGTAACTGCGCTAATCGGACCTTCAGGTTGTGGAAAATCAACATTTATTCGCACTCTAAACCGCATGCATGAATTTATTCCGGGCGCCGCAATGGCCGGCGATGTTCTGCTAAACGGAAAAGATATTTATGAAAGCGGAACAGATGTAACAAAGATTCGCCTAAAGGTGGGAATGGTATTCCAGAAGCCAAATCCGTTCCCTTCAATGACAATTGCCGACAATGTTTTGGCAGGGTTAAAGCTTGCACAATTAAAGGTGCAGAATAAAGATGATTTGCTTGAAGAGTGTTTAGTTCGTGCCGGACTCTGGTCAGAAGTAAAAGATCGGTTAAGTGCTTATGGTGGTTCGCTATCTGGTGGACAACAGCAACGTTTATGTATCGCGCGCTCACTTGCGGTGCGCCCAGAAATCTTGCTTATGGATGAGCCTTGTTCAGCACTAGATCCAGGATCAACCCTGAAAATCGAAGAGACAATCTCGGAACTATCTTCTTCTATGACAATCATCATTGTTACTCACAATATGCAGCAAGCAGCTCGGGTATCTGATTACACCGGATTCTTCTTATCCGATGGTGGTCCCGGAGAGCTTGTTGAAGTTGGACCAACCAGCGAGATCTTCTCTAGGCCAAAAGATATTCGCACGGAGAACTATGTGACAGGTCGTTTTGGCTAAAACTTCTTAAAACTGGCTAAAAACTGGTTTACCAACTGTTCACCTAATTGTTGGCAAGCGTTTGTTATTAAACCCCATTGACTTAACCGGGTTTCAATATCTTTCCTCGTAGACAAACGTCTATTTAGTCCGAACAAGGGGAAAAATGAAACTTTCTAAATCAATCAAGGTTCTTGGCATAGCACTTGCTGTAGCCGTCCTTGCATCTCCAACTGCTTATGCAAACGTTGCACTGACTGGTGCGGGCGCTACATTCCCTGGCCCAATCATCGAAGCTTGCAAAGCTGGATACAACAAAGAAACTGGAAACACATTCACCTACGGCCTAGGTGGTTCTGGTGCAGGTCGTACCGCATCAGATAAGCAGACAGGTATCGTCAACTTTTCAGATACACCTCACCTTGCAGCACGCGCTGGTGTAATCCACCTTCCAATCGTTGCAGGTCCAATCGCTGTTATGTATAACATCGGAAACAACAAGCCTCTATATCTTTCACCAGCAACTGTTGCTGGAATCTTTGGCGGAACAATCACAAAGTGGAACGATCCAAAGATTGTTGCAGATAACAATCGCTCAGTTAAAGAAGTTCTTTACAAGACAGATGGAAAAGGAAACACTGTAAAGGACAAGGCTGGAAAGCCAGTAGTTCTACGCGAAGTTGATCGTAAGATTCGCTACACACTTCCAAACAAGCCAATCAAAGTTATCTATCGCTCAGATTCATCAGGAACAACTGGTGCATTCACAGCAGCTCTAAACGGTGCAGCTCCTGAAGTTTGGACAAAGGCTGGCAACAACGCTTTCGGTTCAACATTCCCAGGAAGCCTCAATGATAAGGCCAACCTTGGTCGCATCACTGGTGCATCAGGTTCTGCTGCAGTAGCAGCAGCGGCTGCAAAGACCCAATACTCAGTTACATATGCAGAATCTGCTTATGCAAAAGATAATGGACTTGCAATTGCAAACATCAAGAACGAAGCCGGAAACTGGCAAGCACCAACATCTGGTGGAGTTTCAGCTTTCCTAGGTGCAGCTAAAATTTCTGATAACGGCATTGTGACCTTTGATTACAAGACAAAGGATCCAGGCTCTTATCTCTTCGGAACAACTTCATATGCACTAGTTGATACCAAGCAGAAGGATGCCGCGACCGCTAAGGCAGTTCGCGATCTTCTTTCCTACCTTCTGGATCCAAAGTGCCCACAAACTGATCCAAAGCAAGACTTCACAGTTATCACTGGAAAACTCCGTGATGTTAACTTGAAGTTGATTGCTCGGATCGGCAACTAATAGCAATAAATTAATCAAGAAGCCCCGGGTGAATTCACTCGGGGCTTTTCTAATTGGCTAGTGGCGCGCCTGGCAGGAATCGAACCTGCGGCCTACCGCTTAGAAGGCGGTTGCTCTATCCGACTGAGCTACAGGCGCATTTGTTGAAATACCTGCGCGAGTCTACCGATTTGAACCGATAAGGTTTCGCACATGGCTGAGTTCATTTATACGATGAAAAAGGCGCGAAAAGCGCATGGTGACAAGGTAATTCTAGATGACGTGACCTTGATGTTTTTGCCGGGGGCAAAGATTGGTGTTGTTGGTCCTAACGGTTCCGGTAAATCAACGGTCCTGCAAATTATGGCTGGGTTACAACAACCTTCGAATGGTGAAGCTTTCTTGTCGCCGGGGTACACAGTCGGAATTTTGTTACAAGAGCCACCGCTTGATGAAACCAAAACAGTTTTAGAGAATGTTCAAGAAGGTGTTGCTGAAACAATCGGATTACTTGCTCGCTTCAATCAAATCAGTGATGAGATGGCGAACCCAGATGCCGACTACGACAAACTGTTGGCCGAGATGGGAACTTTGCAGGAACAATTGGATCACCGAAATGCTTGGGACTTAGATTCCCAATTAGAACAAGCGATGGATGCACTTCGTTGCCCACCAGGTGATGCCGATGTAACAGTTCTATCTGGCGGAGAACGTCGTCGCGTTGCACTTTGTAAATTGCTATTGCAACAACCAGATCTTCTACTTCTGGACGAACCAACGAACCATTTGGATGCAGAATCTGTTTTATGGCTCGAGCAACATTTAAGTAAATATCCTGGCACCGTTGTAGCAATTACGCACGATAGATATTTCTTGGACAACGTTGCGCAGTGGATCTTGGAACTCGATCGTGGTCGCGCATTCCCGTATGAAGGAAACTATTCAACTTACCTAGATACAAAATCAACACGTTTGAAAATCGAAGGTCAGAAAGATGCAAAGCGCGCAAAGCGTCTGACTGAAGAACTTGAATGGGTTCGGATGAATGCCAAGGGGCGCCAAGTTAAATCTAAGGCCCGTCTTGCACGTTATGAAGAGATGGCATCTGAAGCCGAGAAGACCCGTAAATTAGATTTCGAAGAGATTCAAATTCCAATGGGTCCACGTCTTGGAAACGTTGTAGTTGAAGTCGAACATTTGAAGAAGGGCTTTGGAGATCGACTTCTGATTGATGATCTTTCATTTACCCTGCCACGTAACGGAATTGTCGGAGTTATCGGACCAAACGGCGCCGGAAAAACCACGCTATTCAAAACAATACTGGGAATGGAACAACCAGATAGCGGCACTGTAAAAATTGGCGAAACTGTAAAGATTTCATATGTAGATCAGTCTCGTGGCGGCATCGACCCAAAGAAGAGTTTGTGGGAAGTTGTTTCTGACGGTTTGGATTACATAAAAGTTGGTCAAGTTGAAATGCCATCGCGGGCATATGTTTCGGCATTTGGATTTAAAGGCCCAGACCAACAGAAAGCTGCCGGAGTTTTATCTGGTGGCGAGCGAAACCGTTTGAATCTTGCACTGACGCTAAAAATGGGTGGAAACCTATTGCTACTAGATGAACCAACAAACGATCTTGATGTTGAAACCCTTGGTTCATTAGAAAATGCGCTGCTCGAATTCCCTGGTTGTGCTGTTGTTATTTCTCACGATCGCTGGTTCCTGGACCGAGTAGCAACACATATCTTGGCTTACGAGGGAGATTCGCAGTGGTTCTGGTTTGAAGGAAACTTTGAATCTTACGAAGAGAATAAAATTGCCAGACTCGGTATTGAAGCTTCAAGGCCGCATCGTGTTACTTACCGAAAGCTAACTCGCTGATGCGCCACCACGGAAAAACTTATGTTCGCTGGAATGATCTCGATGCATTTGGGCATATCAACAATGCAAATTACTTAACATTTATTCAAGAAGTGCGCGCTGACTTCACCTGGTATTCAAGAATTGCTAAAGGCCTAAAGCCGATGTTCTCGGATATGGTCGTTGCACGAGCCGAGATTGATTATCTAGAACCAATCACTGAAGGTGGCTTCGAAATAGATATCGCAATCTGGGTTTCAAAGATTGGAAATTCATCATTCACACTTGAATATGAATTGACATCGAAGGCAGGCGTTCATGCCAAAGCCAGAACTGTGCAGGTTGCAGTTGATATGGAAACCAAGCGTTCCCGGGCAATTAATGAAGAAGAACGCGAGCTCTTAACGCAATATCTTGAGAGCTAATGAAAGTTAGAAAAATTCATCCGGCTTGGTTTGCTGCCGGCGTAACTTTCTTAACCCTATTTGCAACCGCAGGTTTTAGATCCGCCCCTTCAGTTTTAATAGTCCCACTTGAGGATTCCTTTGGTTGGTCCCGAGAAGATATTTCGCTAGCTGTTGCAATCAATGTTCTTCTCTTTGGATTAACTGCCCCATTTGCCGCAGCTTTGATGGAGCGCTTTGGTATTCGTCGGGTTGTAATGACTGCACTTACAACAGTTGGCATCGGTGCATTTTCAACAATCTTTATGACAAAGCCCTGGCACTTAATTGGCTTATGGGGCGTAGTTGTTGGAGTCGGAACCGGTTCAATGGCTTTGGTCTTTGCAGCGACAATCGCAAATCGTTGGTTCGTTGCAAGAAGAGGATTGGTAATTGGAGCACTTACTGCAGCCACGGCCACCGGGCAATTGATTTTCTTGCCTGGCCTCTCAACGCTTGCGACAAATATTGGCTGGAAGTCAGTTTCATTTGTTGTAGCTTCTGGCGCTTTTGTAATGGTTCCACTTATCTATTTATTCTTAAAGGAACGTCCATCGTCCGCAGGTGTTACACCTTACGGCGCTCCGAGCGACTGGGTCGAACCTGTTCAGAACAAAACTAATGCTGGCCGCCTAGCAATTCAAACACTCAAAGAAGCAAGCAGAGTTCGAGATTTTTGGTTTTTAGTTGGCTCATTCTTCGTCTGCGGACTTTCAACTAGCGGCTTGATTGGAACACACTTTATTCCTGCCGCACATGATCATGGGATGAATGAAGTCACTGCGGCAAGTTTATTGGCGCTTGTCGGAGTTTTTGACGTAGTTGGAACAATTTTCTCGGGCTGGCTCACAGATCGATATGATCCACGTAAATTGCTATTTGTATATTACTTTCTTCGCGGACTCTCGCTATTCCTATTGCCATCAATTCTCTTTGCGACCGTGCACCCATCAACTTTAGTTTTTGTGATTTTTTATGGTCTCGATTGGGTAGCAACAGTTCCGCCAACAGTTTTACTCTGTCGCCAGATTCTTGGACCTGACAGAACTGCAATTGTTTATGGTTGGGTATTTGCTGCCCATCAAATTGGCGGTTCAGCGGCGGCATTTGGGGCAGCGGTATTTCATACCAAATTCGGCGATTATGCCTTTGCCTTCTATTTGAGCGGCCTCTTGTGTTTGATAACTTCCTATTTTGTGCTGAAAATAAGCAAAGTTAAAGAAGGCGCACAAGCATGAGCGAAGCAACTTTTTATGAGCGAGCTGGCGGAGCCGCAACGTTTAAGGAATTAACAAAGCGGTTTTATCAGAAGGTTGCAGTGAATCCGATCTTGAAGCCAATGTATCCCGAAGATGATATGGCTGGGGCCGAAGAGCGTCTCGCACTATTTCTTGAACAATATTGGGGCGGACCATCTACATATTCTGAACAGCGTGGCCATCCAAGGCTTCGAATGCGGCATGCGCCATTTCATATTGCAACTCCAGAACACGATGCTTGGCTTCAATGCATGCACGCGGCAGTAATTGATTTAGATATTGCCGAGGAACTTAAAGAAGAGCTCTGGACCTATTTTCAATATGCAGCTCATTCAATGAAGAACCAGCCAGATAATTAGTTTGCTTTAGGTTGAGATTTATTTCCAATTTTTAGTATTTCGCCATTTCGCAAATACCAAAGAGTTCCATCCAAAGATCTAACAGTTGTAATCCGAAGGCCTACAGACTCGACCACACCAGAAATCTCCATAGTTTCAATCTGATCGCCGACGCCATATTGATCTTCGACCAACATAAACATTCCGGCAAGAACATCGCGCACCAAGGTTTGCGCACCAAGACCAAGTGCAACACCAATGACACCGGCTGAAGCAACAAGTGGTCCTAAGTTAAATCCGAGTTCGCTCAAAATCATTGTTAAGGTGATCAACCAAATAATTCCGTTAAGTGCAGATTTGAGAACTGAACCAGCAGTTCGTGCGCGTTCGCGTTGTCTATCCATTCCGCGCTTTGGACCTGGCACGAAATCAGCTTCGGCAATGCGATTTATCGCCTTCGCCACTGCGCGAGCGCCGACCTTCTGGAAGACCAGAGCGATAACTAGGATCAAAATTATGTGGAACGGCGCACCGATAAACCAGTCATAAATCTCTTGGGCATTGTCGCTGAGGGTCATGTTCGAAGAATAAACCTTCTATTCACGAGATTCGCCATCAGAAATGCGCGATTTTCCGCCGGTCTTACGGCACTATTTACCCAACAACACGAGCCACGCGTTGGAGCAAGATCCACAACAAGGGAGCTATTCAAGTGCCACAGACATTGGTGCTGAACGCCACTTATGAGCCACTAGGTGTCGTATCAGAGAGACGAGCGTTGATCCTCGTCTTGAATCAACGAGCCACAACGATTGAAGAGTCAGACACTGTTCTTCATTATTCAGGTGGCGAGATAACACTTCCGGCAGTTATTAAATTAGTTAAATTTGTTCGAATTCCTTATCGTCATGCGGTCCCACTTTCTAGGCGCGCACTCTTTGCGCGCGATGGTGGTCGTTGTGTTTATTGCGCCGCACCCGCAACATCTATTGATCACGTGATTCCACGCAGCCGTGGTGGCTCGCACAACTGGGAGAACGTTGTGTCTGCATGCCACAAGTGCAACCACCAAAAAGCAGATCGTACGCTAAAAGAAATTGGTTGGAAGTTAAAGACGCTGCCTCGTGAACCAGCTGGTGCAGCTTGGCGAATTCTGGGAACCGGAAAACCGGATACGAGATGGATTTCATATCTCCGCCCATTTGGCGCCGAACACGGCGTTGCCTAAGATACGTATATGCAATTTTTCACTGGCGTCCTAAATCGAATTACTCAAGAAGATGGCTCGCTTCCGGGCGAACCACTTGGAACATTTCTTGGAATCGTTTATTTCTTAGTAATCCCGACAGTTATGTTTGTCGTGATTTCTGTGGTTGTTGCACTTGCAACAGTTGATCGCAGAAAGAATAAGAGTTCATCACTTACTCGAATTGATTAAAAACAAATAGCTTTAAGCATCCTTTGCTTGCGCTTTAAGCGCCCGAGAAAGAGCATCTCGACTCTCTGAAACTAATCTGCGAAGACCAGCAGCTGAATCCTTGCCAGTTGTATCAAGCCAGTTAACAGTCTTATCTAAAGTTGCTTGATCAGTTATATAGGTCGGATAGCACAATTCAACAAATGAACTTCCGATATCGAAAGAAGCGCTATCCCACATTGTCAGAAGTGAATCAAAATATGGATCAACGTAGGCGGCTAATAAATTGCGCTGTCCAGATCGCATAAACCCACGGTGGATCGCTGCTCGGATTGAACTTGTTAATTCATCTTTAGTAATTGCTTTCCAGGCATCGGCTTTAGCTTCTGCTGTAGGAAATGCTGCAACACATGTTGCGTGACCAAGTTGGCCATTGATTGTGTTATCTCGCTGCAGTTCGGCATTGAGTTCGGCACGAGTAAATAAACCTCGTTCGCAAAGTGCAAGAACAAATGTCCAACGTAGATCAGCATCGACCTTCAAGCCAGCAAGCTTTCCGTCCAGAAGTGCCCGCAATTGTTTTCCGTGGCCTTCAGTAACTGCAAGACCCGCAAATACTCTGGCATATTGAAGTTGGTGATCGCTTTCGGCTTTTGCTGAGGCCAGCAAGTTTGCAATTCCATCAGCAACCTTTATTCGAAGCGCATCGCGATTTGCAGGGTTTGCATAAAGTTCTACCGCAGTGGTTAATTGATTGCCAATAACGGTAACAACTGTAATGTCGCTTTCACCAGGCAGGCCGGCTAGTGCGATCTCTAGAAAGTCAGTTGCGCTGATTTCAGCATCTCGCAACATATCCCAAGATATTGCCCAACACATTGCACGAGTCAAGCCATCAGAGATATTGCCCAGATGTGACTTCAGAGTTGCAATAGAACGCTCATCTAAGCGGACCTTTGCATAAGATAAATCGCGATCGTTGATCAGCAACAAGTCTGCGACTTTTTCGCCAGTTAGTTCAACAACGGTTGTGCTGGCACCAGCAACATCTAGTTCTACAGATTTACGCAGAACTACATCGTTACCTTTTACATCGTAAAGCCCAACAGCCAATCGATGTGGGCGAAGTTCTTTCGAGCCAGCCGGAACCAGGGGAGCCTCTTGCAAGATTTCAATCTTTGAATACTTCTCTTCTGCTATTTCCAACTTAGGGCGCAATGTGTTTACGCCAGCTGTTTGCAGCCAAGTTGAAACCCAAGGCTTTAGATCTCGGCCACTTGTAGCGGTAAGTTCTACCAATAAATCATCGAGAGTTGTGTTGGCAAAAGCGTGCTTTGCAAAATACTTCTGCAATCCGGCGATGAAGTTATCGCGTCCAACGTGAGCAACTAGTTGCTGAAGAACTGATGCACCTTTGGCATATGTAATTCCATCAAAGTTAGCGTTTACAGTTTCAATATCAATCATGTCCGAAACGATTGGATGCGTTGAAGATAGTTGATCTTGGCGATAAGCCCAGTTCTTGCGCTCTGAGTTAAATCCGGTCCAGGCATTTACAAAGCGAGTTCCTTCGGCAGATGCCAAGTGTGAAGACCATTCAGCGAAAGATTCGTTAAGCCACAAGTCATCCCACCATTGCATCGTGACCATATTTCCAAACCACATATGAGCCATCTCGTGCAGAATCGTGTTTGCACGTGCGTCATACATGCGCTCGGTTACTTTGCTGCGAAACACAAGTAAGTTTTCTAGGAAAGTTACGGCGCCAGAATTCTCCATCGCACCCCAGTTGAAATCGACAACTGCGATTTGGTCATATTTTTCAAATGGATAGGCAAGCCCAAATACTTTCTCAAAATATGCAAAGCCTTGTTTGGTAACCAAGAAAATATCTTCAGGATCTAAGGATTCCGCCAATGATTTACGGCAGTAGATTCCAAGTGGAACAGTTTTCTGACCGACGTATTCATCATGCACGTGATAGTAAGGACCAGCGATTAGCGCAGTTATGTAAGTTGAAATCCTTGGGGTCGGTAAAAATTCCCAAACGTTCTTTTCGCCAGCAATCGAATTTTTCGCTTTAACCGGAGAGTTTGAAATAACTTCCCAATGAGCAGGTGCGGTTACGGTTAATTGGAAAGTCGCCTTTAAATCTGGCTGATCAAAGCATGGATACATCTTGCGGATATATGCGGTCTCGCCTTGTGAGTATAAATAAACTTCGTTATCTGCTGGGTCGACCGAATATTGCAGGCCTTCGCCAGTCTTTGAATAATCGCCCAAGATTTCAATTACTAATTCGTTTTCAGCTGCTAGACCTTTGAGAAAAACACTCTCGCCGTCATAATTCGAAACATCAACATCGGCACCATTTAGCTTTGCCGAAATAATTCGCTTTCCTACAGCATCGATAAATGTGTCATATCCAGGCTTGTTGCAACTGAACTTAACGGTTGATGTGGCGATGAAGTTCTCTGGTCCCTGACAGACATCGATCGTCACTACATATGAAGTAACGGCTAGATGATTGCTGCGTTCACGTGCTTCGGCTCTTGAAATATTTAATCCAGGCATGAGCCAACCTTATCTATCCTTATCTAAGATACCCACATGAGTTCTCCGGAAAAGAGCGGCCTTTACAACCTAAGTAATAGGTCTTTTCGCTTGCGCGGGACTCGAATCACCGAGGCCCAGGCAAAGGCCACCGATTTATTTTGGGACACATTCGGGATCGTGCCAGATCACCCAATAGTTCCATCCGAGATTTTTCCAGATAGCAAAAAGGTAATCATGGAAATCGGAACTGGCATGGGCGAGGCCACAGCACAAATAGCTCGCAACTTTCCAGAGACTGGATTCTTTGCACTTGAAGTCCATCGCCCTGGTATTGGTTCGTTATTGGCCCGGATAAATGAATTCGAATTAAAAAACCTGCGATTGATTAATGAAGATGCCCGAATAGTTTTAAGTGAAAACATGCCAGACCAATGTCTAGATGCCGTTCATCTTTATTTCCCAGATCCTTGGCACAAGAAAAAACATTGGAAGCGTCGAATAGTTCAGGACGACTTTGTAGATCTGATTTACAGAAAACTAAAGCCAGGTGGCCACATTCATATCGCAACAGACTGGGTTGCATATGCTGATTGGACCCAAGAGAAATTTGGTTCAGATTCCAGATTTAGCGGGGGAGTAATTCCCAAACCAGATTTTCGACCTCTTACCCGCTTTGAAGATAAAGGCTTAGGCAAAGGACATATCGTTACAGATTTAAAGTATGTGAAAGCTTAAATCTTTCCAGTTTCTTCAAATTTAGCCATCAGATTAATTCGGCGAACATGTCGCTCATCGCCCGGAAACGGGGTAGCGATAAATTTATCAACAAGTTCTAAACAGAATTCTTCAGAGTGCATTCGGCCACCGATAGAAATCACATTCGCATTGTTATGTTCACGCGCAAGAACTGCAGTCTCCAGTGACCAGACCAACGCTGCACGAATTCCTTTAACTTTATTTGCCGCCATTTGTTCGCCATTTCCAGAACCACCTAGAACGATTCCGAGCGAACCTGGATCATTTGCAACACCTTGTGCAGCCGGAATACAGAACACTGGATAGTCATCTAAAGCGTCATATTCAATTGGTCCGTGGTCGATAACTTCATGACCATTTCCTTGCAGATGTTTAATAATTACACCTTTAAATTCCAGACCTGCGTGATCACTTCCGATGTGAATTCTCATTTCGCAATAATGGCAGAAAAGCCAAACGGCCCCCGCTATTTCTAGCGAGAGCCGCGTGGTTTACGTAGAGAGTTTGGAACTTAGTCGTGCATCTTCTTTCCTTTACCCATACCGTCTTTACCCATTCCACCAAGCTTTGGACCCGGAACAGATTCGACCATAGCCGTCACACGAGCAGACAATCCAGCCTTCATTGTGGTTGCTTGTGCAGCGGTTAATTTCCCAGCTGTTACAGCAGCATCAATCTCAGTTGTTTTGAAATTAACAAGAGCCGTGATTAGTGCTGCTTTCTTATCGCCAGCAAGTGTTGCTAGTGACTTACCTGCAACGCGTGCGGCCTGAAGATCAGCTGCAGTGATTCCGAGAGTTGAAGTTATTACAGCTTCCATCGCTGCCCGATTTTTATCGAACACTGGCTTGGCTTGTTTAGCAGGTGCAGCTGCAGTTAAAGCCGCAGTGAATGCATCTGCTTGTGCTTGTGTGAGAGTTCCATTTGCAACTAGCCCCACGAGAACAGTTGCAACTTGTGAAGGAATACCTCTTGCATGTCCTTGATCCGCATGTGCGGTCGATACCGATGCAATTGTTCCAAGTGAAAGTGCGGCTGCAATTGCAGCTGCTGCGATTTTCTTATTCATAACTTCTTTACTCCTTTAGTTTCGTCGCTACTTTCGTAGCCATCTATCTGACCCAGCTCCAGAAGTCGTTACTTCCGGATACCCGTAGGAAACATCTAGTGGCTGAGAATAATAATTAAAGAACCTGAATATGAACTTAGAATATTAAGCGTGTGTCAATACAAATGCGCGTGGATGAGAGGCTGCCCTCAACAAATTACTTGTCTTTACGAATCAATGAGTTCATTCTCTATATTGCATCGCCTCTAAATTAGGGGAAAGTGGATGTAGAAAAGTGTGCCGAATGTTTACCCCTAAAAGTTCAAAGTTCTTTGCACTATCTGCGGTGACGTTCGTGATTTTTGGAATTTCGATCTATACGCCAGCACAAGCAAACACTGTAAAGAAAGCATCTATCGCTAAAGCAGGGCGGGTTGTTACACCAGGTATAAACACTTTATTAAGTGGAAAAGGCGCACCAAAGTCAACGGTTGGAATCGACGGTGACTTTTACATCGACACAAACAAAATGAATATTTACGGCCCAAAAACTAAAGGCAAATGGCCAGCTGCGATTTCATTGAAAGGTGCCCCAGGAACAAATGGAACCAACGGAACAAATGGAATAGCCGGTGCAACAGGTCCTGCAGGTGCAAAAGGGACATCGACAACTGGAAGTGATGGGGCACCAGGTTTAGCAGGTGCAACCGGTTCGCCTGGCGCAACGGGCGCAACGGGCCCTGCAGGTACGGGTTCTCCTGGTGCAACAGGTGCTGCAGGAAGTAATGGTGCAAGTGGAAGTAACGGCACGAATGGAACTAATGGTGCTCCAGGTTCAATAGGTGAAACTGGTTCTAAGGGCGACACCGGAAATACTGGATTAACTGGGCCTGCGGGATCAAGTCCAGCAACAATGGGACTACTTTCATTTACGACGATGATAGGAAATTCTTCAACTTCCAATAAAGATTTTGGTGTGTTTGCTGCAGGAAAAAGTTATGTTGTTCAATTACTGCTTCACGGAGTATCTGAAACTGGATTGATGAAGATAATCAAGTTTTCAATATCTTCACCAGAATCAACTGTGGTTTTGACTTCTGACTATGTAGTCCAAAATGGATATACGAGCAGAAGTGGTGCTACCGAACAAGAAAGCAGCATTGTTGCAACAGTGTTGGTAAATGGAGCAAACACCACACATGATTATTTTCTAACAGCAACAATTACATGCAATCAGCTAACTGAAACCCCAGGGCTAATTTTTAACGGTTCATTTTCCGGGGTTCAAATAAATGTGGTTCCTTAAGGATTTTAGTTCTGAGATTTCTGGAGCGGGTGACCGGGATCGAACCGGCATGGCCAGCTTGGAAGGCTGGGGCTCTACCATTGAGCTACACCCGCAGATTTCGTGCGATACGCATGAATTGAGCGTGAACCAGCCGTTATGTTACACCGCTGTGGGGATTGGCTTTGCCCACCTGGTGATTTCACCCTAAAAACCAGAAACTTTTCTGGGTAAAGGGTGTGTGTTTTCGCGACCTACCAAGAGGTAAGGGCTAATGTCCGTTTCATCTTCCTCCGGCTTGTGCGCCGTGAATGCCCACGGGGTCGCAAACACCCCCGATACCAAAATCAGAGAGGCTCGACCATGCTAGATAGTTATTTCAAAATATCTGAACGTGGCTCAACCGTAGGTCGCGAAGTACGTGGTGGTTTCGTCACGTTCTTCACAATGGCTTACATCGTGGCACTTAACCCGTTGATCATCGGATTATCAAAAGATGCTGACGGAAAGTTCCTCGGAGGTGGCGACGCTCCAAACCTTGCAGCAATTGCTGCAGCAACTGCGTTAATCGCAGGTGTGCTTACAATCCTGATGGGTGTAGTTGGAAACTTTCCACTTGCGCTCGCAACAGGCCTTGGCCTAAACACATTCGTTGCAGTAAGTATTGCATCGCAAATGTCATGGGCTGATGCAATGGGACTTGTTGTTCTAGAAGGAATCATTATTACCATTCTTGTTCTGACTGGTTTCAGAAAAGCGGTATTTGGTGCGGTCCCTGCACAACTCAAGATCGCAATCTCAGTTGGTATTGGTCTTTTCATCGCATTAATCGGTTTGGTTGACGCTGGCTTCGTTCGTCGCACAGGAAATGGCCCAGTGCCAGTAACACTTGGCGATGGTGGAACTCTTGTCGGTTGGCCAATCGTTGTATTTTGCTTTGGTCTTCTATTGATGATTGGACTTATGGTCAAGAAGGTAAAGGGTGCAATTCTCATTGCAATCGTTATCTCTACCGCAGTTGCGATTGCAATTGAATCAGCCTTCAAAATTGGCCCACTATTTAATGGTGCGACCGGAGAAACAAATCCAAAGGGTTGGAATCTAAACGTTCCTACAATGCCTTCAAGTGTTGTTGACACACCTGACTTCGGACTTCTTGGACAATTCAGTCTCTTCGGATCTTTCGAAAGAATCTCACTTGTTGCGGCAATCCTCTTCGTATTCACCCTTTTGCTATCTGACTTCTTCGACACTGTCGGAACAGTTACAGCGATCGGTCATGAATCAGGTTTGATTGATGGCAAGGGCGATGTTCCAAATAACAACAAGATTCTCTTTGTTGACTCAGTGGCTGCAATGGCCGGTGGAGCTGGAAGCATCTCTTCAAATACCAGCTACATCGAATCAGCAGCAGGTGTTGGTGAAGGTGCGCGAACAGGTTTGGCATCAGTAGTAACTGGTGTTCTATTCCTCCTCACCACATTCCTTGCACCACTTGTTGCAGTAATTCCTTACGAAGCAGCAACTCCTGCTCTTGTCGTCGTCGGATTCTTGATGATGTCACAGATCAAGGGCTTGGATTGGGCTGACTACGGAATCGGAATTCCTGCATTCCTAACAATTATCTTGATGCCATTTACTTACAATATTTCTGTAGGAATTGGCGCAGGATTCGTTTCACATGTTGTGATCCGTATTATCCAAGGTCGTCGTAGCGAAGTTCATCCGCTGCTTCTCTTGGTATCTGGTCTCTTCATGGTCTACTTCTTAAGCTCTCCAATTAATACTTGGATTGGCTAATTAAGTAATAGAGAAGTAAAAAAGAAAGGGCTCGGGGGCAACCCCGGGCCTTTTTACTTTCTCAGGGGTATTTACGTTGGTTTTGGGAAGGGAATTTAGGGCTTAGAATTCGGACTTACGCCGCGGGGCGTAGCGTAGTGGCTAGCGCGCCTGCTTTGGGAGCAGGAGACCGGAGGTTCGAATCCTCTCGCCCCGACCAGAACAAATAATTCTTAAAAATAAAACTCAAGGAGCAAAGTGAAAAGCGCAGTCGAAACTCTTTCCCCAACTCGTGTAAAGCTTTCAATTGAAGTTTCATTTGATGAATTAGCGCCACATATTTCAAATGCTTACAAAGCATTTGGCGAGCGCATCAACATTCCAGGATTCCGCAAGGGCAAAGTTCCACAAGCAATGATCGAACAACGCGTTGGCCGTCCAGCTATTTTGGATGAAGCAATCAATGCATCAATTTCACCTTTTTATGCTGCGGCTTTGAAAGAGCAGAATGTTTTTGTAATTGGTCGCCCAAATATCGAAGTTACTGAATTGGTTGATCGCGAGAAGTTTTCATTCACCGCTGAAGTAGATGTGCGTCCAGAGCTAAAGCTTCCAGATTTCTCAAAGATAACCTTGACCGTTGATGATGTTGTCGTTTCAGATGCAGAAGTAGCTGAGCAAGTCGATGCTCTTCGTGCACGATTTGGAACCTTGACCACAGTTGAGAAAGCTGTCGAGAACGGTGACTTTGTCTCACTTGATTTAGTCGCAACAATAAATGGCGAAGCAGTCGAAGGCGGAACTGCAAATGATCTTTCATATGAAGTTGGCACCAACCGTATGGTTGATGGCTTGGACGAAGCCTTAATTGGTTTGAAGGCTGGCGAATCAAAGCGATTTGAAACCCAACTTGTTGGTCAGAAAGATGATGAAAAGGGCGCAGTAGATGCAACTGTAAAAGCAGTTAAGCACCGCGACCTTCCAGAATTGAATGATGAGTTTGCAAAGCTTGGATCTGAATTTGAAACTTTGGCCGAGCTTCGCGCCGATATCCAGACTCGCCTAGAGCGCGTTAAGCACCTTGAGCAAGGCGCACAAGCAAGAGATTTGTTAGTCGAGAAGTTAATTGCTGAAGTAGAAATCCCGCTTCCAGCGAACATAATTCAAGATGAAGTAAACGATCATTTGGATAAAGAGGGTCGCATTGAAGATGCCGAGCATCGCAAGGAAGTTACTGAAGAAGTAACAAAGTCACTTACTCAAGAAATCCTCTTCGACAACATAGTTTCTGCTGAGAGCGTTTCAGTCAACGAGAATGAATTAACCGAATATTTGATTCGTGCATCACAGCGATATGGCATGTCCCCAGAGCAATTTATGAAGGAAGTTTCAGATGCCGGCCAAATCACAACTATGGTCGCCGAAGTTTCTAGAGCCAAAGCTCTTGCGGGTGTCTTATCTCGCGTAAAGGTTGTTACAACCTCTGGCAAAGAAGTGAACCTTGAAGAGTTGGCACCAAAGCAAGCTGCTGCGCCAGCCGCAGAGTAATTCAGACTCTTTCTCGCAGGGCGAACAGCCCAGGCAAGGTTTTTGCCAATTTGCGGAAGCATTTGGCCCAAAACATTGTTAGTGTCATTACTAGGAATTAAAAAGTTAAACAAACTATCTGGAGGAAGTTGTGGATCTCATTACGCCGCGTCTAGCGGGTTCGGCACCAAGTGGTGGATTAGATGACCAGGTTTATAACCGTCTTCTAAAAGAGCGCATCATCTTTTTAGGTTCAGTTGTTGAAGATTCAATGGCTAACGCAATCTCTGCACAGTTGCTGCTACTGGCTGCAGAAGATCCAGATAAAGATATTTTCCTTTACATAAATTCACCAGGCGGTTCGATCTCGGCCGGTATGGCAATTTATGACACGATGCAATACATCAAGAACGATGTTGCAACTGTTGCGATGGGACTTGCTGCATCAATGGGTCAGTTCTTACTTTGCGCAGGAGCACCAGGAAAGCGTTACGCACTTCCACACGCAAGAATCATGATGCACCAACCTTCTGGTGGCATCGGTGGAACTGCATCTGATATCAAGATTCAAGCAGAACAAATGTCATTTACTAAGAAGAAGATGGCAGAACTAATCTCATTCCACACTGGCCAAAAGGCTGAAACTATCGAAGCTGATTCTGATCGCGATCGTTGGTTCACCGCAGAAGATGCTAAGGATTATGGCTTTGTAGACCATGTTGTTCGTTCAGCTGGTCAAGTATCTGGAAGCGGAGGAACAGCCAAATGATAAATAACCGTTACATCCTTCCAACCATTGAAGAGAAAACTTCATATGGTTACAAGCGCTTAGATCCATATACAAAACTATTCGAAGAGCGCATTATTTTCTTAGGTCAAGCCATTGATGACACCGTAGCGAACGATGTTATGGCCCAACTATTAACTCTGGAATCTATGGATCCAGATCGCGACATCATGATGTATATAAATTCACCAGGTGGTTCTTTCACTGCGCTGACTGCAATTTATGACACGATGCAATTTGTTCGCCCAGATGTAATGACAATTTGTTTGGGACAAGCAGCATCAGCAGCAGCAATCCTGCTTGCGGGTGGTGCAAAGGGAAAGCGTTATGCCCTAGAGCATGCACGCATCTTGATTCACCAGCCATATAGCGAAGGTGGCGGACAGGGTTCAGATATTGAAATCCAAGCCCGCGAAATTATGCGCATGCGTGCCTTGCTAGAAGAGATGTTGGTAAAGCACTCCGTAAAGAGCGCCGATGAAATTACAAAAGATATTGAACGCGACAAGATCCTTACCGCAGCAGAAGCTGTCGAATACGGACTTATCGACCAAGTAATGGTGAGCCGTAAGGCATCTGCTAAATAAAAATTCGCCTATAAGCGAACAGAGTTAGGCTGGGATTTGCCCGCAAGAATCGGGGCGAAGTCCTAGCCTTCTCTTATGAATACGCGCATTGGTGAATCTGGCGATCTCTTGAAATGTTCTTTCTGCGGAAAGACCCAGAAGCAGGTTAAGAAGTTAATTGCTGGTCCTGGCGTTTATATCTGCGATGAATGTATTGAACTTTGTAATGAAATCATTATTGAAGAGCTCGAAGAGACCAGCACGCTTGGGCTTGCTGAACTTCCAAAGCCACAAGAGATTTATGAATTTCTAGATCAGTATGTTGTTGGCCAAGATCGCGCGAAAAAATCTTTATCAGTTGCCGTTTACAACCACTACAAGCGTGTTCAATCTGGCGAATCAAAGCGCGAAGAATCAATCGAACTTTCTAAATCAAACATTTTGATTTTAGGACCAACCGGTTGCGGCAAAACTCTGCTGGCGCAAACTTTGGCTCGCATGCTTAATGTGCCATTTGCAATTGCAGATGCAACAGCCTTAACTGAAGCGGGATACGTCGGCGAGGATGTTGAAAACATTCTGCTTAAGTTAATCCAAGCTGCTGATTATGATGTTAAAAAGGCTGAAACCGGAATTATCTACATTGATGAAATTGATAAGGTCGCACGCAAGAGCGAGAACCCATCAATCACTCGCGATGTTTCTGGCGAAGGTGTTCAGCAAGCACTTCTTAAAATTCTAGAAGGCACAACTGCTGCAGTTCCGCCTCAAGGTGGTCGCAAACACCCACATCAAGAATTCTTACAAATTGATACAACGAATATTCTTTTCATTGTTGGTGGTGCTTTTGCTGGCCTAGAGAAAATTATCGAAGGTCGCAAAGGAAAAGCGGGTGTTGGATTTAATGCAACACTTCAAAGCGCAGAAGAGAACGCTGCAAAAGATTTCTTTGGTGATGTTATGCCAGAAGATTTGTTGAAGTTTGGAATGATTCCAGAATTTATTGGACGTCTGCCAATTCTTACTAGTGTTGAAAATCTTGATCGTCCAGCTTTAATGGAAATCCTTACTGAACCAAAGAATGCATTGGTAAAGCAATATCAGAAGCTATTTGAATTAGATGATGTCGAACTCGAATTCTCGCCTGAGGCGCTCGAAGTAGTCGCTGATCTTGCAATCAAACGCGGGACAGGTGCTCGAGGACTTCGCGCGATCATGGAAGAAACTTTGCTCGGCGTCATGTATGAAATTCCATCGAAGCCAGAAGTAGCCAAGGTGATAATTACGCCACAAGTTGTTATGAAAGAAGCGGCTCCAACATTGGTTAATCGCCCAGCGGGTGGCCCAAAGCGCCAGAGTAAGGCCGATAAAGCTGATAAGAGTTCAGAAGAGAAGAGCGCTTAATCTAGACTCATCTCCTATGAGCGAGGGCAATAAATCAAATAAGAAAGAGTTGGCGGCAAGTTTCACGCCCGCCGATATCGAAGCACCGCTCTATCAAAAATGGTTATTGGCTGGTTACTTCACCGCTGATTCCAAATCTACAAAACCACCATTCACAATTGTTATTCCACCGCCAAACGTCACCGGAAGTTTGCACATCGGTCACGCGTTAGATCACACACTTCAAGATGTATTGATTCGCATGAAGCGAATGAAAGGTTTCGAAGCGCTCTGGCTTCCAGGAATGGATCACGCTGGAATTGCGACACAGAATGTTGTTGAAAAACAATTAGCTGCAAAAGGATTATCAAGACATGATCTTGGACGCGAAGCATTTGTTGCAAAAGTCTGGGAATGGAAAGAAGAATCTGGCGGCTTAATTCTTGATCAGATGAAGCGCCTTGGAGATTCTGTCGACTGGTCGCGCGAACGATTCACGATGGATGCCGGACTGTCTAAAGCGGTTCTAGAAATCTTTAAACGTTTATATGACGCAGAATTAATTTATCGCGCCGAAAGAATTATTAACTGGTGTCCAAGATGTTTGACTGCGCTTTCAGATATTGAAGTTGAACACAGCGACGATTCCGGGGAATTTGTTCAAGTTAGATATGGTGATGATGAAGTTTCAATAGTTGTTGCGACAACTCGTGCCGAAACCATGATGGGCGATGGGGCGGTTGCGGTTCATCCAGATGATCCAAGATATAAAGATTTAATCGGAAAGAAAGTTCTACTGCCATTAGTAAATCGAATGATTCCAATCATTGCTGATGAATTAGTTGATCCAGAGTTTGGAACTGGCGCTGTGAAAGTTACCGGCGCACATGATCCGAATGACTTTGAAATGGCGATGCGCCACGGAATTGAAATGCCAATAATTATGAACGAACATGCAGTTATGGCAAATTCTGGAACCAGATTTGATGGAATGGATAGATTCGAAGCGCGCAAGGAAGTAGTGGAAGAACTTCGTAAGTTGGGCCGAATCGTTGCAGAGAAGCGTCCTTATATTCACGCGGTCGGACATTGCCAACGTTGTGACACAACTGTGGAACCGCGGCTTTCAAAGCAATGGTTTGTGAAAGTTGCACCACTTGCAAAAGCTGCTGGTGATGCAGTTCGTGATGGTCGAATTAAAATTGAACCAGAAGAGTTAGCGCCAAGATATTTTGACTGGATCGACAACATGCACGACTGGTGTATTTCTCGCCAACTCTGGTGGGGACATCAGATTCCGGTTTTTTACGGACCAAATGGCGAAGTAGTTGTTTGTGGTCCTGATGATGTTCCACCAGCTGGTTATGTGCAAGATCCAGATGTTTTAGATACTTGGTTCTCTTCCGGGCTCTGGCCGTTTTCAACTTTAGGTTGGCCAGAAAAATCTGATGATTTTGCAAAGTTTTTCCCAACCAGTGTTCTAGTTACCGGATACGACATCCTCTTTTTCTGGGTTGCACGAATGGTTTTACTTGGACTCTTTGTAACTGATGGTGTTGCACCATTTCATACAATCGCGCTACACGGATTAGTCCGAGATCGCTTCGGAAAGAAGATGAGTAAGTCTCGCGGAAATACTGTTGATCCAATTGAGTTTATGAATAAATATGGTTCAGATGCCTTGCGCTTCACTCTTGCTCGGGGAGCGAACCCAGGAACAGATCAGGCAATCGCTGAAGAATGGATTGGCGGATCTCGAAACTTTGCTACCAAGCTTTGGAATGCATCACGATTTGCAATCATGAATGGTGCAAATATTGATGGTGAAGTTGCGCCATTTGAATCTTTGAATGCGATTGATCAGTGGATTTTGACACGACTTGATGAAACCGTTGAATCAGTGGATCAATTACCTGAGAAATTTGAATTTGCTAAGGCCTGCGAAATTATTTATCACTTCGCTTGGGATGATTTATGCGATTGGTATCTAGAACTTTCGAAGGCAACTTTTGCTGCCGGTGGCGAAAAGGCCGAAGTTTCTAAACGAGTTTTAGGTCAGGTTTTAGATCAACTTCTTCGCCTGATGCACCCAACCATGCCATTTATTACTGAAGAACTCTGGTGCTCATTTACTGGTGGCGAAACCCTGGTCACAGCAGCCTGGCCGAAATCTGATTCTACAAATAGAAGTGAAGCCTCAAAGTTGATTGTTGAACAATTGCAAGACTTAACTACTGAGATCCGTAGATTTAGAAATGATCAAGGCATTAAGACTTCTGCCAAAATCGGTGCAAACTTTATTGGCCTGGATTCACTTGCCGAGTTTGAAGCATCATTACGTCAGGTTTGTCGCGTAGAACCAATTACCGGTGCTGCCAGTGCTGCAATCGAAGTTGGCAAAGTGAAAATAGAATTCGACCTTACTGGCGCAATTGATGTTGTTGCCGAGCGCGCAAGACTTACCAAGGATTTGGCTACCGCAGAGAAAGATCGCCAAACCGCAAAAGTTAAATTAGAAAATGAAGGTTTCATGGCAAAGGCACCAATCGAAGTTGTTAAAGAGATTAGAGATCGCCTGGCTCAGACAAGTGCCGATATCGAAAGTATTTCTGCCCAACTAGCTGCGCTCCCAACTAAGTGATGGCAACACCAGAAGATTTAGAAGTAATTAAAGTTATTGAAGCCGCGCTCATGAAGCGTTGGCCTGAAAGCAAGATCGAGCCTTCTTTAAATCGAATCTCAGCACTTATTGATGCCTTGGGCTCGCCACAACTTTCGTATCCCACTGTTCATATTGGTGGAACAAATGGCAAGACCAGCACATCGCGAATGGTGGATGCTTTATTTTCAGAACTTGAATATCGGACTGGGCGATTCACCAGCCCACATTTAGAAAGCTTTCTTGAAAGAATTTCAATTAAGGGCGAATCAATTTGTCCTGCAGAATTAATTGCTACTTATAACGATATTGCCCTGTATCTCGATTTGATTGATAGCAGAAGTGATACTCCAATCTCATACTTCGAAGCGATAACTGCAATGGCCTTTGTTGCTTTTGCAGAACATCCAGTTGATATCGGAATCATCGAAGTCGGCATGGGCGGGGATTGGGACGCCACAAACATCGTTCAAAGCGCGGTCTCAGTGTTAATGCCAATTGGTTTAGATCATATGGAATATCTCGGTGAGACCGTTGAGGAGATTGCCCAAACCAAATCTGGAATTATCAAGCCAGAATCTCATGTGGTTTTAGCAGCGCAAGAACCAGAAGTTGCCCGAATTCTTTTAGAGAAAGTAGTTGAAAAATCTGCGATTCCATATCGTGAAGGAATTGAATTCTCATTGATTAGGCGAGACATTGCAGTCGGTGGACAATTAATTTCGGTCCAGGGTGTGCACGGTGAATACACCGACATTTATCTACCACTTCATGGCGCGCATCAGGCAAAGAATGCAGCAATCGCGATTGCAACTGTAGAAGCATTTGTGGGAGTTAAATTAGATGAAGAACTTGTTCGATCTGCATTTGCGAAAGTTGCATCTCCGGGGCGCCTAGAAATCTTGCACCGAGATCCAACTGTGATTGTTGATGCTGCCCACAATCCTCATGGCGCAACAGCGCTAGCAGAGACACTTAGAAGTGAGTTTGATTTCGAATCTATCTTCTGCGTTCTGGGAATTCTCGGAGAGAAAGATGTAAGGGGAGTGTTGAAAGCTCTTGAGCCAGTCGTTGACCGATTGGTGGTTACGAAATCGGATTCACCCCGCGCATTGCCTGTCTCTCAATTATTCGAAGAAGCGGTTCAAGTATTTGGAAGCGAACGGGTTTATAAAGAAGAAGATTTGAATTCGGCCATCACGTATGCGATGGAGCAGGTAACCTTAATCAACCAAGTAAGCGATGGCGTGAGCGCAGTTGTGGTGACAGGATCTGTAGTAACAGCCGGTTCAGCGCGAGTTATCTTGCGAAAGATTGGAAGAGCGGAGGAGAAGTGAGAGTTTTAAGTGCATCTGTTTTAGCGATGGAGGCTTTCGTAATGGCCTTCGCAATTCTTCTGGCAATGGGCGAACATAGTGGTGGAGTTCTAACACTTGGCGGCATCATCGCAATTTTGCTCCTTCTAAATGCCGGCCTGATGAAAAAGAAAATTGGCTGGGTGATTGGTTCGATTCTGCAGATTGCAATGGTTTCTTACGGTTACTTCGTTACTTCGATGTATTTCATGGGCGCACTTTTTGCCGGGCTTTGGATAGCAGCCTTTGTTGTAGGCCGTAAGGGTGAGGCAATCAGGGCCGAGCTTCTGCGCCAGAAACCCCTCCAATAGACCTTCCAAAAAGAAGGAAATTCTCGGATTAAGAACTTTTGGGCGCTCGCATTAGACTGACGCCCGTGAATTCCCAAAAAATAGAGCGCACCCTAATCCTGGTTAAACCAGATGGCGTTGCTCGCTCATTAGTCGGCGAAGTTGTTTCTCGTGTTGAAAACAAGGGATACAAAGTAGTTGGTCTGAAAATGATGACACCAACTCGAGAAATTTTGGCAAAGCATTATGCCGAGCACGAAGGCAAGCCTTTTTATGAACCACTTTTAGAATTTATGTTATCTGGTCCGATAGTCGCGATGATTGCCGAAGGTAATCGCGTGATTGAAGGATTTAGAAAACTTGCAGGAACCACAGATCCAACAACCGCGGAACCAGGAACTATTCGTGGCGATCTCGCTCGCGATCAAGGAACAAAGGTTGTGCAAAATATTGTTCACGGTTCAGATTCACCAGAATCTGCAGCACGCGAAATCGCAATTTTCTTCCCCGAGCTAAATTAATTGAAAGGTCTCAAATGAGCAAAAAGAATCCAAATCGCATGTCATTTATCGGAAGAGATATGGCTGTTGACTTAGGAACCGCAAACACACTGGTTTATGTTCGTGGTCGCGGAATTGTTCTAAATGAGCCAAGTGTTGTTGCAGTTAATCAAGATACTGGCGGAATCCTTGCCGTTGGTCTTGAAGCCAAGCGAATGATTGGTCGCACACCAGGAAACATCGTTGCGATTCGTCCACTTAAAGATGGTGTGATTGCAGACTTCGATACAACCGAAAGAATGTTGCGCTACTTTATTCAGAAAGTGCACCGTCGTCGTTACTTAGCTAAGCCAAGAATTGTTGTCTGCGTTCCATCAGGAATCACAGGCGTTGAACAGCGTGCAGTTAAAGATGCCGGATATGCAGCTGGAGCTCGAAAGGTTTACATAATTGAAGAGCCAATGGCTGCTGCAATTGGTGCCGGACTTCCAATTCATGAACCAACCGGAAACATGGTTGTTGATATTGGTGGCGGAACAACTGAAGTTGCTGTTATTTCACTTGGTGGAATTGTTACAGCACTATCGATTCGCGTTGGCGGAGACGAACTTGATCAAGCGATTATCGATTGGGTTAAGCGCGAATACTCACTTCTATTGGGTGAGCGCACAGCTGAAGAAATAAAGATGGCAATTGGTTCGGCTTATCAACTTCCAGGTGAGCCAGATGCTGAAATTCGTGGACGTGATTTAGCAACCGGATTACCTAAAACTATTCGAGTTTCCGCTGAAGATATTCGCAAAGCACTAGAAGATCCAGTCAACCAGATTGTTAATGCTGTTAAGAGCACTTTGGATAAGACTCCACCAGAGCTTGCAAGTGATCTCATGGATCGCGGAATTGTTCTAACTGGTGGCGGCGCACTTCTTCGTGGATTAGATGAAAGACTTCGCCATGAAACTGGAATGCCAGTTCATATCAGCGAACGTCCACTGCAGGCAGTTGCTGAAGGTTCTGGCAAGTGTGTTGAAGAATTCGAAGCCTTAGAAAAGGTTTTGATTTCTGAACCTCGCCGTTAAGGAGAAAACAAATTGGCAGCTGGTGGCAATAACCGTTCCCGCCTTCTGCTCGTAATTCTTCTTGTTACTTCTCTCTTCCTAATTACTTTAGATCTCCGTGGTGTAAATATCACCAGTAATTCGAGAAGCGCGGCACAGTCATTTCTAGCCCCAATTCAACGTGGGGTTTCTGATCTCTTCTCGCCGGTAGGTAATTTCTTCTCCGATATTAAGAATTTCGGAAAGACTAAATCTGAACTGAAAGAACTAAAAGAAGAGAACGCCAAACTGCGCGAAAAAGTTGTTTTCAATGATGACACCTTGGGACAGCTTAAAAAGTTAGAAAATGTTTTGGATCTTGCAGGCCGTGGCAACTATAAAGTTGTTTCGGCTCGGGTAATTGGAAAAGGAAGTTCGGCAACATTTAGTCAGACGATAACTATCGATGCTGGTTCAAATGATGGTGTTCAGAAAGACATGACGGTAATTGGCGAACTCGGATTAGTCGGAGTAGTAAAGAGCACGACTTCATCATCTGCAATTGTTCTTCTTATGAGCGACCCAACGTTCCGAATTGGGGTTCGAATCGCACGAAGCCAGAGTATTGGCGTTTTACTTGGCGAAGGCGACAGCGAATACACCCTGCAACTATTGGATCCATCAGGAACGATTGAGAAGGACGATGTCCTGCTCTCACTCGGAAGTGATAACAACAGACCATTTGTACCCGGCGTTCCGGTTGGGTACGTGAAATCAGTGAAGAATTCTCGCATTACTTTGACTCAAGAAGCTGTAGTAAATAGCTATTCGAACCTGGGAAGCATTGGCGTGGTTTCCGTAATTATCTTGAGTAAAGATGGTGGACCGAAAGATGCCTTAATTCCTACACCAAGACCTACTCCAACAAAAACAATTTTTATAACTCCATCGCCAGCTTTAGCATCACCAGAACCAACCACAAATAAGGATGCGAATTGAGCTGGAGTCGAGTTGGATTTAGTTCCGCGTTGCTGCTCTTCTTCTTTATAGTTCAAGAATCAGCAGTTTCAAAGATTAATTTTCCGATAGCTGGTTTTTCACTTTATCTCTGCGTTGTTCTAGGACTAATGGCTCTTGAGGATCGATTTGGCGCAATTTCATTTGGTTTCATTGCAGGAATCGTTTTGGATTTTTCACCTTCCTCGGATTCACCTTTTGGAAAATGGGCGCTAATCCTTACACTTATTGGATATCTCTTCTCTCGCAATCGCGAGAGCATCGGTGACTTCACCGAACGTCCAATTGCTTTCATACTGCTGGTGACTGCCGGAGCAACAATTTCCTTAGTAATGTTCTTAATTTTCGGTGTAATTGTCGGCGAAAACAATGGCAGCATGCTCAATAATTTAAAGACGGTATTTGGTAATGCACTCTGGACTCTATTGTTCTCATCAATTTTGCTTCCTGCAATTGTTAAATTACGAGCAATGACTTTAACTTCAAGAGAGCGAATATGAGTCTTCGTTCTCGATTGAATCTGGTTATTGTTCAAGCACTAATTATTTCGCTTATGCTCGCACTAGCTGGGCGGCTTTTCTACCTTCAAGTTGCTGAAGGTTTAACTTATCAAGATGCGGCGCTCAGTATTCAAAGCCGAGATGTTGTTAATCCCGCTATTCGTGGAGCGATAGTCGATAGTTCTGGAATCCCACTTGTAATGGACCGGCCTGGAATGGTTATTTCAGCCGATCGCAGCACCCTAGATAAGTTGCCAGACAAGGGTTCTGCAATTTTGGCCCGCGTTGCAAAGTTAGTGGGAAAGACTGCAGAAAATGTTTATGTAATAACAAGACTTTGCGGAGAATTACCATCGAATAAAAGTGCCGGATGTTGGAAAGGAACTAGGTTCCAACCAATTCCAATCACCAGAACAGCCACTACCGAACAAGCGTTAAAAGTTTTAGAAAATTCTGATTTGTTCCCAGGCATTAGTGCCCAATCGGTCCCAGTTCGCAGTTATCCAGCAATGGCCGGTGAGAATGGTGCTCATGTTCTTGGATATGTGGGCTCAGTAAATGAAGATGATTTAGCAGATTCAAGTAAGAATTATTATCGGGAAGAAACAATTGGCAAAGATGGCTTAGAGCTTCAGTACGATAATTTCCTACGCGGCAAGGCAGGTATCAAAACTGTAATTGTTGACCGTAAAGAATCTGTGACAAAACAAGCAGTAAGCTCGCAACCAGTTCCTGGATTTAATCTGGTGACTAATCTGGATGCGAGATTGCAGGCCGCGACAGAAAAAGCTTTGCAAACATCGGTGTTAAGGGCTAGATCGCTTGGCGGCCGCGCAGACGGTGGGGCTGCGGTTGTTATGGATGTAAATAGTGGAAAGGTTTTGGCACTTGCCTCTTATCCAACTTATGATCCAAATATTTGGCAGGTGGGCCTAACCCAGAAGCAAGCGAATAATTTGTTTAGTGAAAGTTCTGGCGTTCCTGCATTGAATCGACCACTTCAGGGAATGTATGCACCAGCTTCTACCTTTAAATCAGTTTCGGTTGTTGCAGCCATGAATGCTGGATATGACATGAACGCACTTTATAAATGCCCAGCTAAATTGATGATTGGTAATCGCGAATTCGCAAACTTTGAAACAAAGTCTCAGGGCACAATTAACATGAAACGCGCTGTCGCTGTTTCTTGTGACACGATTTGGTATCAAATTGCATACGACGAATGGGTTCGTGATGGCGGACTTTCACCTAAATCTGGCTTAAATGATTATTTCTTTAAAGCTGCTCGTGGATTTGGATTAGGTAAAACAACCGGAATTGATCTACCGAGCGAGGCGTCAGGTCGCCTACCGGATCGTGCCTGGAAAGAGCGCATATATAAAGAGAATAAAGATTTCTATTGTAATTTTAAAACCAGAGCTAAGAAATCAGATCTAACTCCATTTTTGATCGAAATTGCTCGCGAAAATTGCTTAGATGGAAATATTGTCCGCGCAGGAGATGCGGTCAACTTTTCGATTGGCCAAGGCGATACTTTGATGACCCCAATTCAAATGGCGCAAACATATGCAGCAATAGCAAATGGTGGCACGATTTATAAACCTCAAGTTGCCAGAGCTATTGTGAAACCAAATGGTCAAGTTGTAAAAGAGTTTAAACCCGAAGTCACCGCTACTAATGTTCTGTCAAAGAAATCAAGCAAGTTTCTACGGGAAGCACTTCGGGCCGTTGTTACTGAGGGAACAGCGGCGGGCGCTTATTCTGGATTCCCAGTTGCAATCGCAGGAAAAACTGGAACTGCTGAAGATAAAGGTTTGAACAAAGATGGTTCAGCAAAGGGAGATACCGCATGGTTTGCATCATTTGCACCAGCTGAAAATCCAAAGTATGTAATTGTTATGGTTATCAGCCAAGGTGGTTTTGGTGGATCTATTTCCTCAGTAGGAGTAAGAGATATTTACGCAGCGCTTTTTGGGGTAACTGGCGGCAAAGTTGATCCGACAAAAGAGATATTTCCAAATGGCATTCCGATTAATTTGCCCAAAGTTGACCCAAAGAACGCTAAATTGGTGAAGCCATGAGTATCTATTCAAACCACAGAAGACGCGATAAATTCCGCGAAAATTTTGGGCAGTTCGATCGCATCCTTACTTTCTCGGTTGCAGGTCTTCTAATAATCGGAACACTTCTGGTTTATGCGGCCACAAGAAATTGGTTTGCCGCACAAGGACTTGATCCCGAATACTATTTAAAGCGCCATGTTGTAAATATTTTAATTGGTGGCCTACTTGCTTATGGCACAACACTTATTGACTATCGATTGCTTCGCGCATATACCCCGATAGTTTGGGGACTTGCGGTTATTGGATTGATTATTGTTTTGATTCCTGGTTTAGGAAGCGAAATCAATGGCGCGAAAGCTTGGATTTCATTTCCTGGCGGATTCCAAATCCAGCCAGCTGAATTAGCAAAAATTGCAATCATTGTTGGAATTTCAATGATCTTGGCAGAGAAGCGCGACACTGATGCAGATCCAACAGATCAAGATGTTCTCAAAGCGCTTGCGATTGCAGCAGTTCCGATTCTCTTAATTTTGCTGCAACCCGATCTTGGAACGGTAGTAATTATCAGTGCCGCCGTTGTTGCAATTATTGGAACATCAGGCGCGCCATCTAGATGGGTTGTTGGATTACTTTTACTTGCGGTTGTTGGTGGATTCACTGCAGTCAAAGCCGGAATCGTAGATGAGTATCAAGTAGCAAGACTTCAATCTTTTGTTGATCCATCTGCAGACCCGCAGGCAACTGGATATCAACTTCGCCAGTCGAGAATCACAATTGGTTCAGGTGGAATTCTTGGTAAGGGACTTTTTGACGGCCCACAAACAAATGGCCGATTTGTTCCTGAACAACAGACCGACTTTATCTTCACGGTTGCTGGCGAAGAGTTAGGTTTCTTAGGAAGTGGTTTCATATTGCTACTTTTTATTATCTTCTTTATGCGAGCATTCACAATCGCGAAACGAACGAATGATTTATTTGGTCGATTAGTTTGTGTTGGTGTTATTGCCTGGTTTGCATTTCAGACCTTTGAGAATATTGGTATGACAATGGGCTTGGTCCCGATGACCGGAGTGCCATTGCCCTTTATGTCCTATGGTGGCTCGAGTATGTTCGCGAATTTGATCGGCTTAGGCTTGATTCAAAATGTCCACCTTCGAACTAGGTAGCACCAGATAGGTAAATCCCGCATAAGCGGGTGCAAAGTTGGTCTTTCCCCAGATTTTAGGCAATACTTTCACTTAGCATTTCGCGCTCCGAGCGGCCTCAAAGAATTTGAAGGCCTTAATTACTCGAGGTAGCAGCAGATGCAAAAGCTTTCAAAAGGAAGTTTTACCAAGATTTAGTATTTAGATGAGGATTTAACGTTATGGCTATAGTGCCAAAGGGCGCGCGCAAGCGTGCAAGCAAGAAATCAGCAGCCAAGGCTGCAGCAAAAAATGATGCAGAAGTAGTTGAAGTCGCCGAGACTGAAGTAAAAACTACTAAGAAATCTGCAGCCGCAAGTATTCCAGTTCCGATGTTTCAAGCTGCGCCAGAGGCGGTAGCACCGAAGAAAGTTAAGGCGAAAGCTGAAGTCGCCGAGCCGGTTGAATCAAGTGAAGAGTCTGAAGCAGATTCAAATTCTCGTCGCCGCCGTCGTGGTGGAAGAGGTCGCCGTCGTGGTGGAAGAGATTCTGATGAAACAAGTGTTGATCGCGATTCCGATACCGATGAAGAATTGGATGCTGGTGATATTTCTGAAGCTGGCGAAGATTCACCAACAGGTCCTCGTCGCCGTCGTCGCCGTCGTGCAAAAGGTGATGGCGTTACACCAGGTGAAACAATTGAAGAAGATGGCGTTATAACTGTTGTAAAGGTTAGAGAACCTAGGGAACCTAGAGAACGCAAAGTTCGTGATGATCAAGGAACTCGTTCAGATCGGCCAGATCGTGGTGGTCGCAACCGCAACCGCAATGATCGCAGCAACCGCAACCGCAATGATCGCGAACCAAGAGATTTCGTTCGTCGTCGCGGAACCGTAATAACTGAATCCGAATATTTAGCACGTCGCGAAAATGTTGATCGCCAGATGTTGGTTCGCCAAGCTGGAGATCGCACCCAGATTGCGGTCCTTGAAGACAAGATTATGGTCGAGCATTATGTAAATCGAAATAGCAATATTTCATATGTCGGAAACGTTTATCTTGGAAAAGTCCAGAACGTTCTTCCATCTATGGAAGCTGCATTCGTTGATATTGGTAAGGGACGTAACGCTGTTCTCTATGCCGGCGAAGTTAATTGGGATGCTGCTGGATTAGCAGATGGCGCACCTCGCAAAATTGAACATGTATTAAAGACCGGCCAATCAGTTCTGGTTCAAGTAACCAAGGATCCAATTGGACAGAAGGGTGCAAGACTGACAAGTCAGATCTCACTTCCTGGTCGTTATTTAGTTTATGTTCCAAGTGGCGAAATGAGCGGTATCAGCCGTCGCTTGCCAGATCAAGAGCGTTCACGTTTAAAAACAATTCTTAAGAATTTGATTCCAGAAGATGCCGGCGTAATTGTTCGTACCGCATCAGAAGGCGCATCAGAAGAAGAACTTGAAAGAGATGTAATTCGCTTAAAGGCGCAATGGGAAGATATCGATAAGAAGTCGAAAGAATCTGGCACAAATGCGCCAGCACTTCTTTACTCAGAGCCTGATTTAACTGTTCGAGTAATCCGCGACATTTTCAATGAAGATTTCGATAAGTTAATTGTTCAAGGCGATCAGGCTTGGGATGACATCAATAATTACCTTGGCCATATTGCACCAGAACTAACGGCAAAGATTGAAAAATGGACCGGAACTCGTGATCTCTTTGTTGAGAATCGAATCGAGGAACAACTGGCTAAGGCATTTGATCGCAAGGTTTATCTGCCATCTGGCGGCTCTCTTGTAATCGATCGCACTGAAGCTATGATTGTTATCGATGTTAACACCGGTAAATTCATCGGTAAGGGCGGAAACCTAGAAGAGACAGTTACCAAGAACAACTTGGAAGCTGCCGAAGAAATTGCCCGCCAACTTCGCCTACGCGATATGGGTGGAATTGTTGTAATTGACTTTATTGATATGACTCTTGAATCAAATAGAGATTTAGTTCTGCGCCGCTTGATTGAATGTCTAGGACGCGATCGCACCAAGCATCAGGTTGCTGAAGTAACTTCACTTGGTCTAGTTCAAATGACACGTAAACGTGTTGGTCAAGGATTAATTGAAGCTTTCTCTACTACTTGCGAAAGTTGTGGTGGCCGCGGAATTCATATTCATTCAGAGCCAGTAACGAAGGTTGCACTCGAAAAAGATATGGAACAACGTTATGTGCCACAGGTTCATGAAGAAGAGACCGAACCGGTTGATTCTGCAGAGCCTGTAGATACTGAAGTGATTGCTGAAATCGCTGAGGTTGCCGAAGTTAAGGCCCCAGCCCAGAAGCGTCGCCGTCGGGCAGTTAGCACGGGTGTGATTACGCCCGAATAGCTTCGGTTTTGGCTAGATCTAGCCAGTTTGACCTGAAGGCCAGGCTCTCCGTATCCTTACCCTCTGCCAGTTTCCTGGCTGATTAATTAAAGGTTTATCAAAAGTATTTGGAAAGGTGTCACCGTGTATGCGATTGTAAAAGCAGGCGGCCGTCAAGAGAAGGTTGCCGTTGGCGACACAGTTATTGTCGATCGTATCGATGCAAAAGCCGGTGCAGCTGTTTCATTCCCAGCGCTTCTAGTTGTTGAAGGCGCAACCGTTACTTCTGACGCTAAGGCACTTGCTGGCGTAAAAGTAACTGGCGAAATTGTTGAAGAACTTAAGGGTCCAAAGATCGACATCCTTCGTTACAAGAACAAGACTGGCTACCGCCGTCGTCAAGGTTTCCGTTCCCAACTTACGCGCGTGAAGATCACCGCGATTACGAAATAAGGCAGGCGAATAACAAATGGCAAGTAAAAAGGGAGTCTCCTCAACCCGTAACGGTCGCGATTCGAATGCTCAGTATCTCGGAATCAAGCGTTACGCAGGACAGATTGTTAAGAGCGGAGAAATCTTGGTTCGCCAACGCGGAACAGTTTTTCACCCAGGACAAAATGTAGGAATCGGTAAGGACGACACACTGTTTGCACTATCTGCAGGCGAAGTTGCTTTCGGTCGCGCTCGCGGTCGCAAAGTTGTAAACATCGTTCCCGTATCTGTAGTCGCCTAACCCGCGGTTAATTTTTTGCGGGCCCGCGACAAGCGGGCCCGCATTTTTATTTACAAGAGAATTTCAAAACCGAAGAGTTTAAAAAGGAGAGGAGAAGTTAAATGGCAACATTCGTTGATCGTGTAACTCTCCATGCATCTGCCGGTAGTGGTGGCGATGGTTGCGTCTCTATTCACCGTGAAAAATTCAAACCACTTGGCGGGCCAGATGGTGGCAACGGCGGACGCGGCGGCGATGTAATTCTGATTGTCGACCAAGACACAACAACCCTTTTAGATTTTCACCATTCACCACATCGTCGCGGAACAAATGGCTCATTAGGTTATGGCGATTACTGCAATGGCAAAGAGGGTAAAGATTTAATTCTTCATGTTCCAAATGGAACAGTTATTAAAGATTCAACCGGAACTGTGCTTGCAGATTTGGTTGGATTTGGAACTCGTTTCATTGCGGCCCAAGGTGGCAAAGGTGGACTTGGAAATGCTGGATTAGCTTCATCGAAGCGTCGTGCTCCAGGATTCGCACTTAAAGGCGAGCCAGGTGAAGAACGAACACTTACTCTTGAATTAAAGAGCGTCGCAGATATTGGTTTAATCGGATTTCCTTCAGCCGGAAAATCATCACTAATCGCATCTATCTCTTCTGCAAAACCAAAAATTGCAGATTATCCATTTACAACACTTGCACCGAACCTTGGTGTTGTTCAAGCTGGCGATACTCGCTTTACTGTTGCGGATGTTCCAGGACTTATTCCAGGTGCCTCAGAAGGTAAAGGTCTGGGCCTCGAATTCTTGCGCCACGTAGAACGCTGTGCTGCTCTTGTTCACGTTCTTGACTGCGGAACTTTAGAAACTGATCGCGATCCAGTTAAAGACTTCGACATTATTGAAGAAGAGCTTTCACATTATGGTGGGCTTTCAGAGCGCCCACGTTTAATCGCGCTAAACAAAGTTGACTTGCCAGATGGAAAAGCAATGGCCGATATGGTGCAACCAATTCTGGAAGCGCGTGGATACCAGGTCTATCAAATTTCTGCAGCATCGCACATTGGTTTGACTGAACTTAACTATGCAATGGCTCGCATTATTCAAGAGGCGCGTAAAGCTGAAGCTCTTGTTGAGAAAGCCAGAATAGTTCTGCGTCCAGTTGCTGTTGGAAATTCTGGATTCACTGTTACTGCAAATGCCGATGGTTCATTCACGGTTCTCGGAGACAAACCTGTGCGTTGGGTCAAGCAAACAGATTTCGGTAATGCCGAAGCAATTGGTTACTTAGCAGATCGACTTGCGACCTTAGGTGTTGAGAAAGAGTTGTTTAAAAAAGGTGCAAAAGCAAAAGACGAAGTCCGAATTGGTGAAGGTGATAACGCTGTAATTTTTGATTGGGAGCCTTCGATTGAAGCCGGCGCAGAATTACTTGCTGGCCCACGTGGCGGCGATCTCCGTTTGGAATCACCATGGGCTGGTCGTTACATCGAAGATTCAATCGACGATCAATTGAGCGATGATGAAATTGCAATGCAATGGGAATACAACACCGAAAATCCAAAAGATCCACGGGTAGTTGTGGATGCGAATTCGGAGGAGAAGTAATGAGCGCTAAACGCATAATTGTTAAAGTTGGTTCTTCAACGTTAACCGGAAGCGCCGGAACTTCGCTAAACAGCGCAGCAGTCGCACAATTAGTTGACGTAGTTGCAGACCTAAAGCGCCAAAATAAAGAGGTAATTATTGTGACCTCTGCTGCAATTGCTGCGGGTATGGCGCCGCTTGGATTGACCGAACGCCCAACAGATCTTGCAACTCAACAAGCTTCTGCATCTGTCGGTCAGGGCTTATTGATTGCCAAATACAGTGCTGAATTTACCCGTCATAAAATTGTGGCTTCTCAAGTTCTTGTAACTGGCGATGATTTATCTCGCGACTTACATAAAGAGAATGTTGCGCGCACTTTAAACCGCCTACTTGAACTTGGCGTTGTTCCAATTATTAATGAGAACGATTCAGTTGGCACCGAGGAAATTCGACTTGGTGATAACGATCGCCTAGCCGCCCTTGTTCTCCAACTTATCGGTGCAGATTTATTAGTCCTAGTTTCAGATATTGATGCGCTTTACGATGCGCCACCAACACAATCTGGTGCGAATCGCATTGCAAAAGTAACAAACTTTGCTGACTTGGCCGATATTGAAATTGGCGGTGTCGGATCTTCTGGTGTTGGTAGCGGGGGAATGGTCACGAAGATTCAGGCTGCCGAAATCGCAACTTCTAGCGGTGCCAGCATGTTGCTAACAGATTTAGCACATCTATCAGATGCGCTTTCAGGCAAAGATGTAGGAACGCTCTTTACCTCTAATTAAGTTTCTTTGATACCTCAAGTAACACTTTGGCGGTAGGGACAGTCTCATCTAGCCCGGTTGGATTATCTGAAAGTTTCACAATTACGGTTCTAGTTTTTGGATTCATAAAAATATATTGACCGTGCAATCCTTCGGCCTGACTGATGCCGGGGAAGGGATGCCAGACAAATGCACCATATCCCCAATTGTTATCTAGTGTTGTAACCGGGGTTGTCATTCGCTTAAGCCAAACTGGATCAATAATCTGTTTAGCACCGGCTTGACCACCATTAATTACAGCTAGACCTACTCGCGCATAATCTCTTGCAGTGGCATTGAAGCAACAGAATGTTTTTTCAGTTCCGCCAACGCGATCAACATTCCAAGTGGCTGGATACTTTGCACCAATTGGCTTCCAGACATTTTCACTGAAGTAATCTGCAACCTTTTCGCCAGTAATAGCCTTAATTATCATTCCAATCATCATGGTATCAACGCTTCGGTATTCGGATTTCGAACCTGGTTCAAAGGCCATCTTGCGATTATTCTTCATAAACCAATCAAGGTCAGTTGTTGCATACATCTGCGCGATAGCTACGCCCCAACCTGCTGGCCCAGTTGGATAATTATCAGAGACACCGACCCCGCTCTGCATATCAAGAAGTGTTTGAACTGTGACGTGATCAAAAGATGTTCCAGTCTTTAACTCTGGAAAATACTTAACAAAAGTGTCACTCTCTTTTAATTTTCCTTGGGCAATTAATTGACCAGCAATTATTGCGGTCATTGTTTTTGCAACCGAGTAAGAGGGAAGTTGTGAGGTTTCGTTAAATCCGGCCTTGTAATACTCGTAAGTGATTACGCCATTTCTAACCAATAAAAATGCATTGGTATTTGTGCGGTCTAAGAAATCTTGCCATTTGATTTGCTTGCCCTTCCAGGCAACTGTTTCAGGTGTTGCTTCTGTGCTTGTTGGCCACGCGATTGGATTATCTGAAGGAGCTATCGTGTGCCACGGCATCAAGGTAGGCGTTTTGGAAGCAGGTGCTAAGCCGAGTTTTATCGTTGCGATTGGATTTGGATAATGAACGAATCTCAAAAAGCCGGTTAGGGCAATGGCCAAAGCAATAAGAACAATGACCGTATTTCGTAGCACTCGCAATAAACGTCTCATGAGAGAAGGGTAAGAGGCTCTAGGCTAGGAACATGGAAGCCACTGCGATGATTGCCGAATTAGCTGACAAGGCCCGCCTGGCTGCGCGGACGTTGATTGCAGCAACTGATAGCGATCGAGTCGAAGCGCTTAATCGAATTGCAGAAGAGTTGAGTGCAAGTGAAGTTGAAATCTTGGCAGCAAATTCCGCCGATATGGCGAACGCTGTAAAAGATGGAATGGCCGAATCCATGCAAGATCGACTTCTTTTAACTTCGACACGTGTTGCCGGAATGGCAGATGGTGCAAGACAAGTTTCTAGAATTCCAACACCTTTGGGAAAAACACTTCGTGAGAGCACTTTAGAAAATGGGTTACATCTAAAGCAGATAACCGTTCCATTTGGTGTTGTCGGAATGGTCTACGAGGCTCGTCCAAATGTAACTGTTGATGCCGCAGTAATTTTATTGATGTCCGGAAATGCCGCTTTACTTCGAGGTTCATCAAGCGCTGCAAACAGCAATCAAGTTTTAGTAACAGTTATGCGTCGGGCGCTAGCTAAAACAAATATTTCACCTGATGTAATTCAACTTGTTCCATCTAATGATCGCTCTACTGTCGCAGCATTGTTGCACGCTCGTGGCAAAGTCGACCTGGTTATTCCACGGGGGAGCGCCGCACTTATTCGCACTGTTGTGGATGATTCAACTGTTCCAACAATTGAAACTGGTGCTGGTGTCTGCCATGTCTACGTTGATAGCGATGCTGACTTAACTAAGGCACTGCCAATTATTATCAATTCAAAGACGCATCGGCCAAGTGTTTGCAATGCTGCCGAAACTTTGCTGGTTCATGAAAGTGTTGCTGCCGGATTTTTACCAAAGGCACTAGCTGCTTTGCGCGAAGCAAAAGTAAAACTAAATGTTGATGCCGCAGTCGCAAAAATTGCTCAGGCAAATAATCTTGATGTCAGTATTGCTAACGAGGCGAATTGGTCTACGGAATACAACGCGTTAGAGATGAATGTTGCAATAGTTCCAAGCTTGCTTGCGGCATCTGACCATATTGCTAAATATGGAACAAAACATACTGAAGCGATTGTCACTGAATCAGAGGCAAATGCTGCAAAATTTATTGCACTAAGTGATTGTGCTGCAGTTATGGTTAACGCTTCCACAAGATTTACTGATGGCGAGCAGATGGGCTTCGGCGCAGAAATTGGGATCTCAAATCAGAAGCTTCATGCTCGCGGTCCTATGGGGTTAGAACAAATGACCACTACGACTTGGATTGTTACTGGTTCGGGCCAGATTCGCGCATAATTTCAATTTATTGGTAAGTGCTGGCTCGCGATAAGGTTCGACCATGGCCGCAATTTCTCGCGATGATGTCGCACACCTAGCAAAGCTGGCCCGAATTGAAATGACGCCAGCCGAACTTGATCACATGGCGAGCGAGTTAGAACAAATTCTTGGCGCAGTTAAGCGAGTCCAAGAAGTGGCAACATCAGATATCGCACCAACTTCACATCCACTTTCGATGTCTAATGTTTTCCGTGATGATGTTGTAAAGCCAAGCCTGACAAATGAGGAAGCGCTTTCTGGCGCTCCTGCCAAAGCCGAAGAGCGCTTCAAAGTTCCACAAATTCTTGGTGAAGAATGACAAATATTCATTCGACTGCAGCAGATATGGCAAGTGCCCTTGCTGCAAAAGAAATTTCTTCGGTTGAACTTACCCAGCAACATTTAGATCGAATCTCTTCGGTCGATGGCAAGATCAATGCTTTCTTGCATATCGACAACGCTGGCGCTTTAGAACAAGCGGCCGAAATTGATAAGAAGCGAGCAAGTGGTGAAAAACTTTCACCGCTAGCAGGAGTCCCAATTGCGGTCAAAGATATTCTGGCGCAAAAAGGAATTCCAACCACTGCAGGTTCAAAGATTCTTGAAGGCTGGCGTCCGCCATATGACTCGACTGTTGTTGCAAAGCTAAAAGCAGCCGGTGTTGTAATTCTTGGTAAAACAAATATGGATGAATTTGCAATGGGTTCATCTACTGAAAATTCGGCTTATTGCACAACTCAGAATCCTTGGGACTTAACCAGAACACCTGGTGGTTCAAGTGGTGGATCAGCAGCCGCAGTTGCCGCATTTGAAGCACCACTTGCAATTGGCACTGACACTGGTGGATCTATCCGCCAACCTGCAGCACTCACCGGAATTGTCGGAGTAAAACCAACTTATGGCGCTGTTTCTCGCTACGGAGTTGTTGCATATTCATCAAGCCTTGATCAGGTCGGACCATTTGCGCGAACTGTTTTAGATACTGCTCTCCTTCATGAAGCGATTGCTGGACATGATGAACGAGATTCAACAAGTATTAACGCACCAGTTCCACAAGTTGTAGCTGCTGCAAAGCGCCTTGATGTTAAGGGAATGAAAATTGGTGTCATTAAAGAGTTGAGCGGTTCAGGTTTCCAGGCCGGAGTAAGTGCGCGCATTGCAGAATCAATCGAACTTCTAGTTGCGGCTGGCGCCGAAATTGTTGAAGTCTCTTGTCCGAACTTTGAATATGCACTTGCTGCATATTATTTGATTGCGCCATCCGAAGCTTCATCAAACTTGGCCCGCTTTGATTCAATGCGCTATGGCTTACGTGTTGGCGATGACGGTAGCAGAGGCGCTGAAGAAGTTATGAGCGCTACTCGTGAAGCCGGTTTTGGCAAAGAAGTTAAGCGTCGAATTATTCTCGGAACTTATGCGCTTTCATCTGGTTATTACGATGCATATTACGGATCAGCGCAGAAAGTTCGCACACTCGTAAAACAGGATTTTGATAATGCATTTGCTAAAGCAGATGTCTTGATTTCTCCAGTAACCCCAACAACCGCATTTAAAATTGGCGAAAAGAGCAATGATCCGGTCGCAATGTATTTGAGCGATATTGCAACTATTCCGGTAAACATGGCTGGAATTGGTGGCATGAGCCTTCCAGTTGGACTTGCAGATGAAGATGGACTTCCAGTCGGTCTTCAAATCATGGCACCAGTTATGCAAGATGATCGTTTTTATCGTGTTGGTGGAACTTTGGAAGCTGCGCTTCTATCTAAGTGGGGCCAGCCAATTCTTTCAAAAGCTCCAGATTTAACGGTGCAAAAATGACACTTGATTACAAAGCTGCCACTGAAAAATACGAGCCAACACTTGGCTTAGAAGTTCACGTTGAATTAAATACAAATTCCAAGATGTTCTGCTCATGTGCAACTGAATTCGGTGCATCGCCAAATACTCAAACTTGTCCGGTCTGTTTGGGGCTTCCAGGAGCGCTTCCAGTTGTGAATGGCAAAGCTATCGAGAGCACAATCTTGATAGGTCTTGCACTCAACTGCTCGATCGCGCCATACAGTCGCTTCGCCCGTAAGAATTATTTCTATCCAGATATGCCAAAGAACTTTCAGACATCTCAATATGACGAACCAATCTGTGTTGATGGATATCTAGATGTTGAAATCGAAACTGATGATGGTCCAAAAACCTTCCGAGTAGATATTGAACGTGTTCATATGGAAGAAGACACTGGTAAATCACTTCACGTTGGGGGATCGACTGGTCGAATTCATGGCGCGGAATATTCGTTACTTGATTACAACCGTGCTGGTATTCCGCTAGTTGAAATAGTTACCCGAATTATTCCGGGCACCGGTAAATATGCACCACAAGTTGCTCGTGCTTACGTAACTCAACTTCGTGACATTCTTCGCTCACTTGGTGTTAGCGATGTAAAGATGGAGCAAGGTTCACTTCGTTGTGATGCCAACGTTTCACTCGCACCTATCGGAAGCGGATTGCTGGGAACTCGAAGTGAAACTAAGAACGTTAATTCACTGCGCTCGGTCGAACGCGCACTAACTGGTGAAATCGAACGTCAAGCTAATCGCCTTGAAGCAGGCGAACGAATCATTCAAGAGACCCGTCACTTCTTAGAAGAGAGTGGACTAACTCGTCCTGGTCGCTCGAAAGAACAAGCCGAGGACTACCGTTATTTCCCAGAACCAGATTTAGTTCCAGTAACTCCAGATGCAAAGTGGATTGAAGAACTGCGCGCAAAGTTGCCAGAAAATCCAGCTGATCGCCGCAAGCGTTTACAGAAGGAATGGAACGTTCCGGATTCCGAGATGAATTCGTTGATCAATGCCGAACTTGTTGATGTTGTTGAAGAGACCATCAAACTTGGCGCCGAACCAACTCGTGCGCGCACTTGGTGGCTCGGTGAAATTTCACGCCTTGCAAATGAGAAAGAAGTCGCACCTACTTCACTAATTTCAACTGCATTTGTTGCCGAGATTATTGCTTTAATAACTAGCGGGGATTTAACCGACAAACTAGCTCGCCAAGTTGTTGAAGGCGTAGTTAGTGGTGAGGGTTCTCCGAGAGAAGTTATAGAGAAGCGCGGATTAAAGGTAGTTTCTGATGATTCTGCGCTTATGGTCGCAATCGAAGCGGCAATTGCAGCGCAACCAGATACAGCCGAGCGCATTCGCGGTGGAAATATTCCAGCGGCGGGCGCATTAATTGGCGCAGTCATGAAAGCCACAGGTGGTCAAGCCGATGCTTCTAAGGTTCGTGAATTATTATTGAAACACCTAGGTCAGGGATAGGAATCTCGATGAGTAGCAATATGAAGCCACGTTCAGGTTTAGTTACTGATGGAATAGAGCGGGCACCAGCTCGCGGAATGTTGCGCGCAGTTGGAATGAAAGATGAAGATTTTGCTAAACCGCAGATTGGTATTGCCTCATCTTGGAATGAAATTACTCCTTGCAATCTCTCGTTAGATCGCTTAGCTAAAGCATCAAAGAAAGGTGTTATTGCAGCCGGTGGCTTCCCAATGCAATTCGGAACTATCTCAGTTTCAGATGGAATTTCAATGGGCCATGAAGGAATGCACTTCTCATTGGTATCACGTGAAGTAATTGCAGATTCAGTTGAAACTGTTATGCAAGCCGAACGTTTAGATGGAATGGTTACATTTGCTGGCTGCGATAAATCACTTCCCGGAATGATGATGGCTGCTGCACGTATCGATGTCGCATCCGTATTTGTTTATGCCGGAACAACACTTGCTGGTTCGGTTGATGGAAAAGATGTAACAATAATTGATGCCTTTGAAGCTGTTGGTGCTTGTGCGCGTGGCCTGATTACAGAAGAGCAAGTAGATAAAATTGAGCGCGCGATCTGCCCGGGCGAAGGTGCTTGTGGCGGAATGTTTACCGCAAACACAATGGCCGCAATAGGCGAAGCACTGGGTCTTTCGCTTCCAGGATCTGCATCTCCGGCCGCAGTCGATCGTCGTCGCGATGATTACGCAATTAAATCCGGCGAAGCAGTTGTTGAATTAATTCGTAGAGGAATCACTACACGTCAGATTTTGACAAAGAAAGCTTTTGAAAATGCAATCACAATTCTTATGGCCCTAGGTGGCTCGACAAACGCTGTTCTGCATTTGCTTGCGATTGCACATGAAGCTGAAGTTGATTTAACTATGGAAGATTTCCACCGAATTGGCTCCAAGGTTCCACTCCTTGGCGATCTAAAACCATTTGGAAAATATGTAATGACTGATATTGATCGGGTTGGCGGAATTCCGGTTGTGCTTCGCGCCCTTCTTGACGCTGGCTTATTGCATGGTGATTGCTTAACAGTTACTGGTAAAACCATGGCAGAAAATCTTGCTGATTTAACTCCACTAGATCCAGATGGCGAAGTTCTTCATGCAATTAAATCTCCAGTTTCTACTGCAGTGGGAATCACAATTCTTGGTGGCTCACTCGCACCTGAAGGTGCAGTGTGCAAGACAGCGGGAATCGGTGTCGAAAAATTTGAAGGCCCAGCACGAGTTTTCGAACGTGAACAACTTGCAATGGATGCGCTACAAGACGGAACTATCAAAGCTGGCGATGTTGTTGTAATTCGTTATGAAGGTCCTAAGGGCGGACCAGGTATGCGCGAAATGTTAATGATCACTGGTGCAATTAAAGGCGCCGGACTTGGTAAATCAACTTTGCTATTAACCGATGGTCGATTCAGCGGTGGCAGCACCGGACTTTGCGTTGGCCATGTTTCACCTGAAGCCGTCGATGGTGGACCAATTGCCTTTGTTAAAGATGGCGATTTAATTCGCATTGACACTATTGCGCGAACCTTAGATTTATTAGTAGATGAGGCTGAGCTAAATGAGCGCCGCAAGAATTTCAAACCAATCCCACATAAATATACGCGCGGGGTTCTGGCCAAATATTCCAAGGTGGTCCAGTCCGCCTCGAAGGGTGCGGTCTGCGGATAAGACCTGCTAAATAGTGAGATTTTCTAGTTAGGGGTTGACCAAATGAGCGTGACAGGGGAGAATTCACACATGATTTCAGTCGTCGTAATTGGTGAGCGCGCGCTCTAGTTAATAACTAGTTCGTGTGCTGCCCCTCAGTGGAAACTGAGGGGTTTCGCATTTACCGAGAATTTAACAAGCAACCATTTAAGAAAGAAGGGAGATGAACATGAGCGATACAACAAAGATGACGGGGGCAAGCTCACTCGTCAAAGCGTTAGAAGCTTCCGGCGTTGATGTCATGTTCGGAATCCCAGGTGGTGCAATTCTTCCGGCCTATGATCCAATTTTTGATAGCAAGATTCGCCACATATTAGTTCGCCACGAACAAGGTGCTGGGCATGCAGCAACAGGCTATGCGCAAGCAACTGGCCGAGTTGGAGTTTGCATTGCAACATCAGGTCCAGGCGCAACAAACTTAGTTACACCACTTGCTGATGCACAAATGGATTCAGTTCCAATTGTTGCAATCACCGGACAAGTAGCTTCAGGTGCAATCGGAACAGATGCATTCCAAGAAGCAGATATTCGCGGAATCACAATGCCAGTTACTAAGCACTCATTCCTAGTAACTAGAGCCGAAGATATCGCGCGTAGTGTTGCCGAAGCGTTTCACATCGCAAGCACTGGTCGTCCTGGCGCAGTTCTGGTTGACATTGCTAAAGATGCGCTACAGATGCAGACTGAATTTAATTTCCCAAAGAGCATTGATCTTGGCGGCTACAAGCCAAAGTTAGAAGCACCTCCAGAAGCTATTCGTGATGCTGCTGCGCTGATTGCACAATCAAAGGCACCAGTTCTATACATTGGTGGCGGCGCAATTAAAGCTGGCGCGCACAAAGAACTTTTGAAATTAGCTGAACTAACTGGCGCACCAGTTGTAACAACTTTGATGGCACGTGGAGCGTTCCCAGATTCACATCCACAACATCTTGGAATGCCTGGCATGCACGGAACAGTTGCAGCAGTAACAGCGCTTCAAAAAGCTGATTTGCTAATAACACTTGGCGCCCGCTTTGATGATCGAGTTACTGGAAAACTTTCGACATTTGCACCAGGTGCAAAAATCATTCACGCAGATATCGATCCTGCTGAAATTGGAAAGAATCGTCGCGCCGATGTTGGGCTAGTTGGCGACTTGAAGCTAACTATCGACGCACTTATTCCTGCACTAAAGAGCGAGTTTAAAAAGAACCAAACTGATATCTCCGCGTGGCTTTCACAGGCATATGGCTGGCGCACAAGATTCCCACTCGGTTATGACCACCCAACCGATGGCAGCGTTTCACCACAATATGTAATTGAACGAATCGGAAAGTTGTCAGGACCCGATGCAATTTATGTTGCAGGTGTTGGTCAACATCAAATGTGGGCATCACAATTTATTTCTTACGAAAAGCCTCGCACTTGGCTGAACTCTGGTGGTTTGGGAACCATGGGTTACGCAGTTCCTGCGGCAATGGGTGCAAAAGTTGGCGCACCAGATACAACTGTTTGGGCAATTGATGGCGATGGATGCTTCCAGATGACTAACCAAGAGCTTGTAACTTGCGCGCTCAATAATATTCCGATCAAAGTTGCAGTTATCAATAACGAAAGTTTAGGAATGGTTCGCCAATGGCAGACCCTGTTTTACAATGAGCGTTATTCAAATACCGAGCTACATTCAAAGCGGATCCCAGATTTTGCAAAACTTGCAGATGCCATGGGCTGCGTTGGATTAACTTGTGATTCAACCGATGATGTAGATAAGACAATTGCACAAGCAATGGAAATTAATGATCGCCCAGTTGTAGTTGACTTCAGCGTTCATCGCGATGCGATGGTCTGGCCAATGGTTGCTGCTGGAACATCTAATGATGACATTGTTAATGCGCGTTCACTTGCGCCAATCTGGGATTCACAGGAGCTCTAAATGACACAATCACATCCAGATGCACCGACATCATCAGTTTCATTTTCAAAGACTCGCACCCTCTCGGTTTTAGTAGAGAACAGCCCAGGAGTTCTTGCGCGAGTTTCTTCACTATTTTCTCGTCGTGGTTACAACATCGATTCACTCGCTGTTGGTCCAACCGAAAATCCAAATTTCTCAAGAATGACAATTGTTATCAATGTTGAAGATCACGCCCTCGAGCAAGTAATCGCTCAGTTGGATAAGTTGATCAACGTAATAACCATTACTGAACTAGATCCAGTTACCTCAGTTCAGCGTGAACTTTTATTAGTTAAAGTTTCGACTGACGAGAAGACTCGCTCTCAAGTTCTCGAGACCGTTCAGCTTTTCCGCGCCAAAGTTGTTGACGTTGCACAAGATGCAGTGACAATTGAGGCCACCGGAAATACCGAGAAAATCTCGGCCCTACTTCGGGTCCTAGAGCCTTATGGCATCCTAGAACTGATCCAATCAGGCTTAGTTGCGATGTCTCGAGGCTTAAAACCAGGCTCGATTTCAGAAGATAAGAGATAAAAAATAGGCTTACCCCAGTAATCAACTAACAGAAATAGGAAGGTCAAACAAGTGGCAACCCAGTATCACGACGAAGATGCCGATCTAGCAATTATTCAATCTAAGAAGGTTGCAGTGATTGGATATGGCTCACAAGGACATGCACACGCTCTTTCACTTCGCGATAGCGGAGTAGATGTTCGAGTTGGTTTAGCAGAGGGTTCAAAGTCTCGCGCAAAGGCAGAGTCAGAAGGACTTCGCGTTCTATCTGTAGCTGATGCAGTTAAAGAGGCTGATGTAGTTATGTTGCTTGCGCCAGATCACGTGCAACGTCATATCTACAACGATTCAATTAAGCCGAACATAAAGCCAGGTTCTGCGCTTTTCTTCGGACATGGATTCAACATTCGTTTCGGTTACATCAAGCCAGAAGCAAATATCGATGTTGCAATGGTTGCACCAAAGGGTCCTGGCCACTTAGTACGTCGTGAGTACTCAGCAGGTCGCGGAGTTCCAGTTTTGGTTGCAGTAGAACAAGATTCAACTGGCAACGCCTGGCCATTAACACTTTCATATGCAAAGGCAATCGGCGGACTTCGTGCTGGTGGAATTCTTACTACCTTCACTGAAGAGTGCGAGACCGATCTATTCGGCGAGCAAGCTGTTCTCTGCGGTGGCGCCTCACAACTAGTTCAATATGGTTTCGAAACTCTTATCGAAGCTGGATACCAACCTGAAGTTGCATACTTCGAATGTCTGCACGAACTCAAGTTAATTGTTGACTTGATGTACGAAGGCGGAATTGCAAAGCAACGTTGGTCTGTATCTGACACTGCTGAATACGGCGACTACATTTCAGGTCCACGCGTTATTGATGCCAGCGTAAAGGCAAACATGAAGGCTGTTCTTGCTGATGTCCAAAGTGGAGCATTTGCTAAGCGCTTCATCGATGATCAAGATGCAGGTGCACCAGAATTTAAGGCACTTCGCGCAAAGGGCGAAGCCCATCCAATCGAATCTGTTGGCCGTGAACTTCGCAAGATGATGTCATGGGTCAAGGGCGACAATAAAGATGATTACAAGGAAGGTGCTGCCGCGCGTGGCTAAACCTGTTGTTTTAATTGCAGAAGAATTAAGTCCGGCAACGCTAGAAGCGTTGGGTCCAGACTTTGAAGTACGCAACTGCGACGGCGCAGATCGCGGGCAATTACTTGCCGCACTTGCTGCCGGTGTTGATGCGGTCTTAATTCGATCTGCAACCAAGATGGATGCCGAAGCTATTGCTGCGGCAAAGGGACTAAAAGTTATTGCACGTGCCGGTGTTGGTTTAGATAACGTTGATATTCCTGCAGCAACCGCTGCCGGTGTCATGGTTGTTAATGCACCAACTTCAAATATCGTCAGCGCTGCTGAATTAGCAATCGGATTGTTAATGGCATCTGCTCGTTTTATTTCACCTGCACATGCCGCGCTTCGTAATGGCAAGTGGGCCCGTTCCAAATACACCGGTGCCGAGTTATTTGAAAAGACTCTAGGAATCGTTGGCTTTGGCCGCATTGGTCAATTAGTTGCTTCACGCATGCAGGCTTTCGGAATGGATGTCGTTGCATACGATCCATATCTGCAACCAGCACGAGCTGCGCAACTTGGAGTTCGGCTTGTTGAACTAGATGAACTACTTAAGATCTCTGACTTCATCACAATCCATCTTCCAAAAACAAAAGAAACTGCAAACTTGATTGGCGTAGAAGCGCTAAAGAAAGTTAAGCCAGCAGTTCGCATCATCAACGCTGCACGTGGTGGCGTATTGGATGAAGCTGCGCTTTATGACGCAATCAAAGAGGGAAGAGTTGCCGGAGCCGGTCTAGATGTTTATGTAACCGAACCTTGCACTGATTCACCACTATTTACTTTAGATAACGTTGTTGCAACACCACACCTTGGTGCTTCAACAGATGAAGCTCAAGAGCGTGCCGGTATTGCAGTCGCGGTCTCAGTTCGCAAAGCACTATCTGGCGAATTAGTTCCTGATGCGGTGAACGTTAAGGGTGGCGCTATTCATGAAGACATCCGTCCAAGTTTGTCGCTCGTTGAAAAGATGGCACAAATTGCAACTGTAATTGCAGGCGAGCTTCCGGTTTCAATGGAAGTTCAAGTCCGCGGTGATATTGCTGGACACGATTCATCTGTTCTAGCCACGAGTGCACTTAAGGGTGCGCTTATTGCAACCGGAGCCGAAGATATTACTTATGTAAATACTCCAGCACTTGCCGAAGCACGCGGAATTAGTGCATCAGTAAATACTGATCCAGAAAGTCCGGAATATCGCAGCATGATTTCACTTCATGCAGCGCTAAATGATGGCCGCAGTGTTGTCGTAAACGGAACACTTATGGGAATTCGCAAGGTTGAGAAGATTATCGCTATCGATGCCTTCGATTTAGATCTTGCACCAACCGAAAACCTACTTTTCCTTCGCTACACCGATCGTCCAGGTGTTGTAGGAATAGTTGGTAATGCTTTAGGTAAAGCAAATATAAATATAGCTGGCATGCAAGTTGCTCGTGATGAAGCAGGTGGGGAAGCTCTTATGGCCCTGACTGTTGATTCTGCAGTAAGTGCAAATGTTCTTGCAGATTTGAAGAAAGAAACTGGCGCAAAGTTAGTTCAAACAGTTAGTTTGGTTGGGTAGTTAAAAATCATGAAGAGTTTTAATTTAGCTGTAATCGCTGGCGATGGCATTGGTCCTGAAGTTGTGGCTGAAGGCCTAAAGGTCCTTGATGTTGTGTCAGCGAATTATGGAGTTGAATTTAAGAAGACACATTACGAACTTGGTGCAAGTTACTGGCACAAGACAGGTGAAGTTCTTCCTGATTCAGTTATGGCAGATCTTGCGAAAGCAGATGTAATTCTTCTGGGCGCAGTTGGCGATCCAACTGTTCCAAGCGGAGTTCTAGAACGCGGTTTGCTGCTAAAAATTCGCTTCGCTTTCGATCACTACATAAACCTTCGCCCAGCAAAATTACATCCAGGTGTTAAATCACCATTAGTTAATTCAGATTCAATTGATTTCGTTGTTGTTCGAGAAGGAACCGAAGGTCCATACGTCGGAGCCGGTGGCGTCCTTGCATACGGAACTAAAGATGAGATTGCAACCGAAGAGAGCTTGAATACTCGCCGCGGTGCCGAACGAGTAATCCGCGATGCTTTTGCCCGTGCCCAGGCACGTCCACGCAAGAAGTTAACTATGGTTCATAAGAACAATGTTTTAACTCGTGCCGGCGGCCTTTGGACTCGAACATTTGAAGAAGTTGCTAAAGAATTTCCAGATATCGCAACGGATTATTTGCACGTTGATGCTGCATCTATGTTCTTTGTTACTAACCCAGAGCGCTTCGACGTTGTTGTAACTGACAATCTCTTTGGCGATATCTTGACCGATATCGCTGCAGCAATCTGCGGTGGCATCGGGCTAGCCGCATCTGGAAATATAAATCCAACCGGCGAATTTCCATCTATGTTTGAACCAGTTCATGGCTCTGCCCCAGATATTGCAGGCAAGTCTCTTGCAGATCCAACCGCAACAGTCATGTCAGTTGCGATGATGCTTTCACACCTCGGTCTAACTGATGCTGCTGCAGATATCGAACGAGCAGTTGCAGCAGATTTACTAAATCGTGGCGATGCAAAACGCAGCACAGTCCAAGTTGGTGACGCGCTTGCCGCCGGAGCATCTGGTGCAAAATGAAAATAAACTTAACTCCTAATTCAAATCCGGTCCCAGATGCCGAGCGCGACGAAAAAGTTGCAGCTGGTGGTTTTGGAAAGTATTACACCGACAACATGGTGACAATTGATTGGAGCGAAGCTGATGGTTGGAGCGAAGCCCAATTACATGCATATGGTCCAATAACTTTAGATCCAGCAACTGCCGTATTTCATTATGGCCAAGAAATCTTCGAAGGCATGAAGGCGTATTCACAACCTGATGGCAGTATCTCGTTATTTCGTCCAGATGCTAACGCTCTTAGATTTGCCAGAAGTGCAGCACGTTTAGCGCTACCAGAACTGAGCGTTGATGAGTTCATCGAAACAATTACAACTCTGGTTAAGCAAGATCGCAAATGGGTGCCAAAGAAAGTTGGCGAATCTCTTTACATAAGACCATTTATGTTTGCAACTGAAGTTGGCCTAGGCGTTCGTCCATCAAACCGCGCCAAGTATGTTCTTATCGCAACACCAGCAGGCGCTTACTTCAATGCTGCAAATGCCGTGACCGTATGGATTTCTACCGAATATGTCCGTGCTGCAATCGGCGGAACCGGTGAAGCAAAATGCGGCGGAAACTACGCGGCCTCACTTGTTGCACAGAAGCAAGCAGCAACAAAGGGTTGCGATCAGGTTGTCTGGCTAGATGCAGTTGAACGCAAGTGGGTTGAAGAGATGGGCGGAATGAATCTTTACTTCGTTAAGGGTTCTGGAAAAGATGCCACCGTCATTACTCCAAAGTTAACTGGAACACTGCTTCCTGGAATCACCCGCGATTCGATTCTTACTGTTGCAAAAGATTTAGGTTACAAAGTTGAAGAAGTAATGCTTTCAATTGATGATTGGCGAGATGGCGTTGCCAGCGGAGAAATAACTGAAATTTTTGCCTGCGGAACTGCAGCTGTAGTTAGCGCAGTTGGTGCTGCAAAGAGTGAGTTCGGAACTTGGACAACTGGAGATGGAAAGCCGGGTCCAATAACTATGCAAATTCGCGAAACACTTCTCGGAATCCAACATGGAACTATCGAAGATAAACATGGCTGGAACGTGAAGGTCTGCTAAATGAATGACAACTTTCACATATATGACACCACCCTTAGAGATGGCGCTCAACAAGAGGGCTTAAATCTTTCGGTGCATGACAAGTTGGCGATTGCACGTCACTTGGATGATTTGGGTGTTGGTTTTATCGAAGGCGGCTGGCCTGGAGCTAATCCAAAAGACACTGAATTTTTTAAGCGGGCACAGACTGAATTAAAACTTAAGAATGCAACCTTTATGGCATTCGGTGCAACCCGTAGACCAAATGTAAAAGCTGCCGACGATGTTTTACTTCGCGCTCTTCAAGATTCTGGCGCGGCCGGTGTAACCCTTGTAGCAAAGAGCCATGATCGACATGTTGATCTTGCTTTGAAAACTAATTTAGATGAGAACCTAGCAATGATTAAAGAATCAATTGAATTCTTGCGTGCTGGTGGCCAGCGAGTATTTCTAGATGCCGAACATTTCTTTGATGGCTACAAATCAAATAAGGCATACGCACTTGAAGTTGTTCGCGTATCAGCAGAAGCTGGCGCAGATGTAATTGCTCTCTGCGATACCAACGGTGGCATGTTGCCGGACGAACTTTCGCAGGTTGTCCATGATGTTTTAACCGCATCAAGTGCTCGCCTTGGAATCCACTGCCACAACGACACCGGATGCGCCGTCGCAAACTCACTTGCTGCAATTGCGGCTGGAGTTACACATGTCCAAGGAACTTTAAATGGATATGGCGAGCGAACCGGTAATGCTGATCTTGTAAGCATCATCGCAAACCTTGAATTAAAGAAGAAGCAGAAAGTATTGCCAGAAGGTGCGCTACGCGAAGCCTTTAGAATTTCACACGCTGTCGCTGAAGTTACAAATGTGGCACCAAGTGCGCGCCAACCTTATGTCGGCGTATCTGCATTCGCCCACAAAGCCGGGCTGCATGCAAGTGCAATCAAAGTCGATCCTGCGATGTATCAACATGAAGAGCCCTCTAGCGTCGGAAATGATCGCCGCATGTTGGTATCTGAAATGGCAGGCCGCGCATCTATCGAATTGAAATCAGAAGAACTTGGTATCGCAATCGGCAACGATAAAGAGGTTGTTGGCCGAGTTGTCGAACGCGTTAAAGAGATGGAATCACGCGGTTATACTTTTGAAGCTGCAGATGCCTCATTTGAATTACTTCTTCGCGAAGAGATTGATGGAAAGCGCGCAACTTTCTTTAAAGTTGAAAAGTGGGATACAACTGTTAGCCGCGATGCCAACAATAAAGTCACTTCAAAAGCTTCTCTAGTTATCTCTGCTGGCGGCAACCAAATTGAATCCGAAGGATCTGGAAATGGTCCAGTAAATGCGATCGATACTGCGCTTCGTTCTGGTTTATTGAAGTTCTATCCAGAACTCGAAAAACTAGAGCTAACAGATTACAAAGTTCGTATTCTTGAAGGTCGTCTCGGAACTGGCGCAATCACTCGCGTATTAGTTGAAACAAGTGATGGCACAACGGAATGGAGCACCATCGGAGTTCATGAAAATGTTATTGCCGCATCGGTTATGGCACTTGAAGATGCAGTCACATTCGGCTTACTACTTCAGGGAAGAAAACCCGAGTAACCTTTAAGCATGAGTGCCGAGCTAGTTGCCAAATATGAAGAGCACTTGGCCTTGGTTCGAAACCTGGCGGACAATTCAATTCGTGGATATGTCAGCGATCTAGAATCATTCTTGGCACATATCGCCAAACTTGGAATCACTGAATTCTCAGAACTGCAAATTACTCATATTCGCTCGTGGCTTGCAAACTTACAGTCAACCGGAATTTCTAGAGCAACACTTGCTCGTCGAATAGTTTCAATCCGTGCCTTTACTTATTGGGCGGCAAGCCAGGGCTGGATTCCATCTGATATTGGTTCAGATCTCGCAATTCCTAAAGCGCACAAGACCTTGCCTGAAGTTTTAAACCATTCGCAAACTCAAATAGTTTTAGACGCGATTGTCGCTAAAGCCGGGGAAGACCCAACACCTATTAACATCCGCGATTTAGCAATGATTGAAGTCCTTTATGCATCCGGAATTCGGGTATCAGAAATCTGTGGCTTAAATATTCGAGATATCGATTGGGAGCGAAACACTCTGCTGGTATTAGGTAAAGGTGACAAAGAACGCGTAGTGCCAATCGGTTTACCTGCACTTGCTGCAGTGAAAAATTGGTTAAGTGCAGGCCGCCCCGAATTTGCTAATACAAATTCTGGTGATGCAGTTTTTCTTGGTGCCCGTGGAAAAAGAATTGATCAGCGCACAGTTCGTGAAGTTGTTTATGATGCGATGGAAGCAATCGGTTCACACATGAGCCCACACGGACTTCGACATACTGCAGCAACCCATTTACTTGAAGGGGGAGCCGACCTTCGAACCGTTCAAGAGATTTTGGGGCACTCCTCCCTTGCGACGACTCAGATCTACACCCACGTTTCACCTGAAAGATTAAAAACTGCATACGAGCAGGCACATCCTCGGGCTTAAGCACCGCGCGTGCTACAGGAACTTGGGCTCCGCAAAACTCTTGACAGAGAAAGTTTCGATGTTAAATTGAGTTATGCGCAAAGTTGCTCTAGCCGTTCTGGCTATGAGTGCGCTGATTTTCTCTTCGGCACCTGTTTCGCAGGCTGCATTAAATGCGCCAGTTAATCTCGATAATCCAAGAGTGGTACCAATCTTTGGGCAGGATGGTCCTTCAGAAGTTAGGTTGATGGCCGGTTGGAGTGGATTCTTATATTTACCACGCATTGTCTTAAGTGCTGCACATTCGCATTACCGTTTTGATAACAATGGTAATCGAATATTAAATGAACCAGCTTATATAACAGTAGGCAAACCTAACTCTTCAGCTAAGGATGCTGAAGGTAGAGCAAAAGTGATTAAAACATTTGTTGCAGACTTTACACAAATGGGAAACGACTTCATTGTTCTTGTATTAGATAGAGATTTAATTACAGTCTCTCCAGCAAAGTTGATGACTGCAGAAATTGAGGCTGAATTAGTCAATGCACGAGCGGAGGTAGTTTTCCATGGATACGGTGAGTATCGAGATCGTTGTGCTCCGGGCGAGAAGAACCCTTGTAAGAAAGATTGGAATAATCTAAACCAAAGGACTAGTGAGCTCCCAAGAGTTGTAAGAATGAATCTTGCGCCTCTTTCAGATGCTTATTTTTCGTGGTTCACAGCAAACCAACGAGCCGAACTACGAGAGACGGTTATCTCAAATCCTCAAGGTTGCCCCGGTGATTCAGGTGGACCGATAACAACCGCTTACAAAGGCGACTTAATTTATCTCGGCCAGGGCCTGGCCGGCGCAAATGTCTATGCCTGTGGTGCGGGCGACGCAAAATCAAAGGAAAATGATTCGAATTCTTTTGGCTGGTTCTCGCCAATATATAAGCATCTTGATTTATTGAAAGAGGCAGAGGCTTTTGTGGCACAGCAAGTTACAGCTAAAAAGAGTTCGACCGATAAGCCAGCCTCTTCTATAACCTGTGTCAAAGGTAAGCTGACCAAGAAATTTTCTGGTCCCAATGCAAAGTGTCCAAAGGGATATAAGAAGAAGTAGTTCTAACGTTTTTGAGGAATTACGCGAATTTACGTGGGTTTTGAGGGGTTCGAACCCCGCCCCGGGCGTAATTAGCACCCCTCGGCATCCTTTAGGATTAGCCCAGCACAAATCGCAAGATCTGTGACTTCACGTGTCTTATTAGTTTGAAGCTTTTAGTTAAAACTAATTAACCATTTCGGTCCGTTGAAAAACGGTCGGTGTTAAGACACTAGGGACCAAACAAATTGTTAGGTCGTCAACCGAGTGCATTTTGCTTAATTGCAATCTGCAAAAAAGGAGTGTGCCGCCATGGCGGTTGTATCAATGCGAGAACTTCTCGACAGCGGAGTCCACTTCGGACACCAAACTCGTCGATGGAATCCAAAAATGAAGCGCTACATATTTGCTGAGCGCAACGGTATTTACATCATCGACATCCAACAATCACTTGCACTAATTGATAGTGCCTACGAATTCATTAAGGACACCGTTGCAAAAGGCGGACATATCCTTTTCGTAGGAACCAAGAAGCAAGCACATGAGCCAATCAAAGCTCAATCTGCTCGCGTGCAAATGCCTTACGTTACAGAGCGCTGGCTCGGTGGAATGCTTACAAACTTCCCAACCGTATACAAGCGTATTCAACGCCTTAAGGAACTTGAACTCCTTGAGAATTCAAATGACCAACTTTTAACAAAGAAGGAACTCCTGGTTCTTCGTCGCGAACGCGAGAAGCTAACTAAGAACCTTGAAGGTATTCGCAACATGACCAAGTTGCCTAGCGCAATTTGGGTTGTTGATACTAAGAAGGAGCACCTAGCTGTTGCAGAAGCACACAAGCTTGGTATTCCAGTTGTAGCAATCTTGGATACAAACTGCGATCCAGATGAAGTTGACTACAAGATTCCTGGTAACGACGATGCTATTCGTTCAATTGCTCTTCTAACTCGCGTCATCACTGATGCTGCTGTTGCTGGTCTTGCTGCTCGTTCAGCAAATGCCGCAGCTGCTGCTGACAAGGTGGCTCCAGTTGCTAAAGAAGCTGAACCTCTTGCTGATTGGGAGAAAGAACTAATTGCAACACCAGAAACCCCAGCAGCAACTACCGAAGTAACAGGAGAATAATTAAATTGGCTTACACAGCAGAAGATGTAAAGAGATTACGTGAAGCAACAGCTGCCGGAATGCTTGATTGCAAGAAGGCGTTGGATGAAGCAAATGGCGATTACGACAAGGCCGTTGAGATTATCCGCGTTAAAGGGCAAAAAGGCGTTACTAAGCGCGAAGGTCGCACAACATCAAATGGCTTAGTTCTTGCAAAAGCTGAAGGCGATGTTGGTGTGATGCTCGAACTTAACTGCGAAACAGATTTCGTGGCTAAGGGCGATCGTTTCCAAGAGCTAGCAAATGAATTACTTGCACATTTACTATCAAGCAAAATTGATGGGATTGCAGAGTTCAGCGCTTCAAAGATGGCAAACGGCAAGACAGTTCAGGAAGTAATCGATGAAGGTAATGCAACACTTGGCGAGAAGATTGAACTTCGCCGCGTTGCAGTTCTTCAAGGTTCTCCGGTATCGCTTTACTTACACCGCACAAGCCCAGATTTGCCTCCACAAGTTGGTGTCTTGGTTCAGCTTGCAAAGGAAGCAGTTGATGCTGGTAAAGATATTGCGCAACACATTGCAGCGTTCGCGCCACAATTTGTTCGTCGTGAAGATATTCCTGCTGAAAGCATTGCGACTGAACGTCGTATTGCTGAAGAGACTGCCCGCGCAGAGGGTAAGCCAGAGGCATCAATCTCAAAGATTGTCGAAGGTCGTATAACCGGTTTCGTTAAGGAAGTCAGCTTGCTCGAGCAAGCCTTCGCTAAAGATGCCAAGAAGACCGTTCAACAAATCGCAGATGAGGCAAAGACAGCCGTGTCGGCATTTCACCGATTCCGAGTTGGACAGTAATCTCGCCTCATTAGAACTAGTTTGAAATAGTAGATAAGGAGCACTTAAATATGGCCCGCAAAGGTTATAAGAGAGTGCTCCTTAAACTTTCTGGCGAAGTATTTGGTGGCGAAAAAGGCATCGGTGTTGATCCCGATGTAGTTCATGATGTTGCATCCCAAATCGCAGAAGTAGTGCGTGGCGGAACTCAAATCGGAATAGTTGTTGGTGGTGGAAATTATTTCCGTGGCGCCGAACTACAACAACGTGGCATGGATCGCGCTCGCGCTGACTACATGGGAATGCTAGGAACAGTTATGAACTGTTTAGCACTTCAAGATTTTCTAGAAAAAGAGGGTATTGATACCCGGGTTCAAACGGCAATAACCATGGGACAAGTTGCTGAACCATATATTCCGCGTCGTGCAATCCGACATTTAGAAAAAGGTCGCGTAGTTATTTTTGGTGCTGGCGCAGGAATGCCTTTCTTTACAACCGATACCGTTGCAGCTCAACGCGCACTTGAAGTTTCAGCCGAAGCTCTGCTTCTTGCAAAGAGCGGCGTCGACGGTGTTTATTCTGCAGATCCAAAGAAGGATCCTTCAGCAGTTAAGTATCAGACCGTAAGTTTTGATGATGTTCTGTCCAAGTCACTTGCAGTTGCCGATGCAGCAGCATTTAGCTTGTGCCGCGAGAATAAACTTCCGATTGTCGTTTTCGATTTGAAGAACAAGGGCAATATCGCGCGCGCAGTCCGCGGCGATAGCGTCGGAACGTTAGTTTCGTAAGGTTTATTAAGGGGAGAAAATGAGCGACATTTCAACAGCTTTGAGCGATGCGACTTCGAAGATGAATAAAGCGGTAGAAGTAGCCAAAGAAGATTTCGGTGCAATTCGTACCGGTCGTGCTCATCCTGCTATGTTCTCGAAAATAGTTGTTGATTATTACGGAGCAATGACACCGTTGTCACAACTTGCATCATTCCAAGTTCCAGAACCACGCATGGCTGTTGTTTCACCTTTCGATAAGGGAGCGTCTGCTGCAATCGAAAAGGCGATTCGCGAATCAGATTTAGGTGTTAACCCAGCATCTGATGGTGGAGTTATTCGAGTTAATTTCCCGCAACTTACTGAAGAGCGTCGTAAGGATTACATCAAGGTAGCACGCACTAAAGCAGAAGAATCCCGAGTTTCAATTCGCAACATCCGACGCACCGCAAAAGAAGCGATGGAGAAATTAGAGAAAGATGGCCTAGCCGGAAAAGATGATGTGGCACGTGGTGAAAAGGATTTAGAGAAGATAACTTCAGATCACGTAGTTAAGATTGACGAGCTTTTGAAGCATAAGGAAGCCGAACTTCTCGAAGTTTAAATCATGGATGACTTTCATTCGCTAAACGAGGCGATAAATAAAAAAGCTGGGCGAAAGCTGGGCCCATCTATATTGGTCTCGCTAGCAATCCTGGCGGTAGTTTTCGCATCAGTTTCATTTGCACCTCCACTATTTGCAATTTTCGCCTGGGTTGCGATTTTGCTTGCTGGTCGCGAACTCACAAGGGCATATCGAGCTGGTGGAATAGATCTACCGGACAATGCTATTTCTGTTGCAATTACCCTGTTACTTGCTGCCGCTTGGTTCGGTCGAGTCTCTGGTTTAGCAGTTGCAATTGCAATTGCGATTCCTTGTGTTCTGGTTTACATACTGCTTCGTGACTCGAAAGATTTTGTTCGCAAATCAACTGCTGCTGCCTTCGCTATTTTCTATCTCGCATTCCTTGGTGGCTTCATTCTGTTATTGGCGCATGACAAAGATGGCTTAGTTCGTATTTTTACCTTGGTAGTTCTAGTTAGTTGCAACGATACCTTTGCCTATCTTTTCGGAGTTCTAATTGGAAAGCATCCACTTGCTCCACAAATTAGCCCGAAGAAAACTTGGGAAGGGCTAATCGGTTCCATAATCGCAACAACAATTGGCTCAGCTCTAGTGTTCGAATTCGCACTCGACCACAATTGGTGGATCGGGGCCGCTATCGGACTTGGAGCAGTTGTTACTGCAACCTGTGGTGATTTAATTGAATCTGCAGTCAAACGAGATCTTTCAATAAAAGATATGGGAACCATATTGCCCGGCCATGGTGGAATTCTTGATCGCATTGATTCAGTTCTTTTCACTGGTCCGGCGGTCTGGTTCGCCCTCGAATTCATTAAGCACTTTAATTTATGACCGAAATAAAGTTAGTTTTTGATGAGCCAAAACAACGCGTCAAACCACCACAACATTTCTCGGATCTAGATCCGGAAGGTCGTAAGGCCAGAGCCGTTGAATTGGGCATCCCGGCATTTCGCGCTAATCAAATGGCAGTGCATTTCTTTACACACTTCAATGACGAGCCAGATACCTGGACCGATATCCCAAAGGATTTACGTGAAACTTTAGCTAAGGAATTTGTTCCAAAATTAATAACCCTAGTTCGTTCAGTAACAACAGATAGTGGCAAGACTCGTAAAGATTTATGGCGACTACACGATGGCGTGTTGGTCGAGAGCGTTCTAATGCGTTATACAGATCGCACAACAGTTTGTATTTCATCGCAAGCAGGTTGTGGAATGAATTGCCCGTTCTGCGCTACCGGCCAAGCAGGTTTAACCCGAAATCTCACTGCTGGTGAAATCACAGCTCAAGTAGTTGCCGCCGCACGTATCTGCGCAGCGGGTGAATTGCCCGGTGGCGAAACTCGACTTTCAAATGTTGTATTTATGGGCATGGGCGAACCGATGGCTAATTACAACTCGGTTATGCGTTCGATTCGAAATATAACAACTGCGCAACCAGACGGCCTTGGTATCAGTGCTCGTTCTGTAACGCTTTCAACTGTTGGCTTAGTTAACGGAATCGAAAAACTCTGCGATGAAGGAATCCCAGTAACGCTGGCGGTTTCCTTACATACTCCTGATGATGAACTGCGAGATACCTTGGTTCCAATTAACTCGCGATGGAAAGTTCGCGAAGTTTTAGCCGCTGCAGATAAATATGAAGCAAAAACTGGACGCAGGTATTCCATTGAATACGCACTTATTCGAGATATCAACGATCAAGCTTGGCGGGCAGATTTATTGGGGCGTCTACTAAAGAATAGAAATGCTCATGTGAACTTAATCCCACTAAACCCAACACCAGGATCTAAGTGGACCGCCTCAAGGCCGGAGGATGAAGCCGAATTCGTTCGGGTTCTGGAAGGTTACAAAGTTGCGGTCACAGTTCGCGACACCAGAGGCCGAGAAATTGATGGGGCATGTGGTCAATTGGCCGCGTCCGAGATAATCTCTGAGGCATGAAAAAGCTAAATAACTTTATTGATGGAAAGTCCCTGCCCGCAAAGTCAGGTGCGACTAGTGAAATTATTAATCCAGCAACAGGAACTGCATATGCAACAGCGCCAGTTTCTGGAGCACCAGATGTTGACAGTGCATTAAGTGCTGCAAGTAAAGCATTTGTCGAATGGCGTGAAACAACTCCAGCAGAACGCCAACGTGCATTAAACAAAATTGCTGATGCGCTTGAAGCTAGAAGTGAAGAGTTAATCGCGATTGAAGTCGAGAACACTGGAAAGCCAGTCTCTTTAACAACATCAGAAGAAGTTCCACCAATGTTGGATCAGATTCGATTCTTTGCAGGTGCCGCTAGAAATCTTGAGGGTAAATCTGCTGGTGAATATATGCGCGGAATGACCTCATTTATTCGCCGAGAACCAATCGGAGTTTGCGCACAAGTAACACCTTGGAATTATCCAATGATGATGGCGGTCTGGAAGTGGGCGCCAGCAATTGCAGCAGGAAATACCGTTGTTCTAAAGCCAAGCGATACAACACCTGCATCAACTGTTTTCATGGCCGAAGTTATGTCTGAATTTTTACCAAATGGTGTCTTCAACGTAATCTGCGGTGATCGTGAAACCGGGCGTGCACTTGTTGAACATCAAACTCCTGCAATGGTTTCAATAACTGGATCTGTTCGTGCCGGAATCGAAGTTGCTAAATCTGCAGCAAATGATTTGAAGCGGGTCCACCTAGAACTTGGTGGTAAGGCACCGGTAGTTGTTTTCGATGATGCAAATCTTGAAACTGCTGCTGAAAATATTGCGACAACTGGATATTTCAATGCTGGCCAAGATTGCACAGCGGCAACACGGGTTATCGTGCAAGAGAGTGTTTACGATAAGTTTGTCGAACTTCTGGCCGCGCAAGCCAAGAACAACATAGCTACCGGAAGTCCTACTGAAGATGTTCTTTATGGTGCACTAAATAATGCTGACCAACTTGCTCGAGTATCTGGTTTCGTTGATCGCACTCCAAGCCATGCCAAAATTGTTGCTGGCGGAAGCAAGGTAGATCGCCCAGGATATTTCTTTGCCCCAACTGTTATCGCTGGTCTACGTCAAGATGACGAGATGATTCAGAATGAAATCTTCGGGCCAGTAATTACTGTGCAGAAATTTAAAGATGAAGCCGAAGCGATTGCTATGGCAAATGGCGTTGCATATGGTTTAGCGTCGAGTGTTTGGACCAGTAATCATGGTCGTGCAATGCGGATGGCGAAGGCCTTTGACTTTGGTTGCGTCTGGATAAATACCCATATTCCAATCGTCGCCGAGATGCCTCATGGTGGCTTCAAGCGCTCTGGTTACGGCAAGGATCTTTCGAGCTATGGCTTCGAGGATTACACCCGAATCAAGCACGTGATGACAAATCTCAATGCCTAACTTCAGGGCCTAAATTTCTCAGAAAATTTCTCGCCTCTGGGTTGCAATTTCGCAACTTCGTGGGGCTAGACTTTCCCCATTCACGCCCCTTGCTCGATTAGAGCCAGGCCTAAGTCGAAAGTGGTGCCATGACAACAAATAACTCCCACGAAGAAAATCAATCAGCATTTAAAGATTTCAAAGATATTGTTTCGACAAAGATATCTAGACGTGGGGTATTTGCAGGCATCGGTGGTGTTGGCGCAGCAGCGCTCTTAGCATCATGTGGTTCAGATGGTGGCAGTGGTTCGGCATCAGCAGGTGGCGAAGCACTTCGCTGGGGTAACTGGCCGCTTTACTTAGATTTTGATGAAGAGACAAAGAAGTATCCAACTCTTGAAGCATTTATTGAGCAGACCGGAATCGAAACAAAGTATTTCGAAGATTATAACGACAACGACGAATTCTTTGGAAAAGTTCAAGCGCAATTAAAGCTTAAGAAAGATATTGGATATGACGTTGTTACACCAACTGACTGGATGGCAGCTCGTTGGATCCGTCTTGGTTACACCCAAAAATTTGATGGTGGAAATATTCCAAATGCATCAAACATTCTAGATACGCTAGCAAGCCCATCATTTGATCCAAAGCGCGAGCAGACTCTGCCTTGGCAAGGAATCATGTCTGGCTTTGGCTGGAATGTTGAGAAGAATCCAAAGGGAATTCGCACACTTGAAGATCTATTTGCTCCACAAAATAAGGGAAAGATCGTTGTTCTCTCAGAATTGCGCGACACCATCGGCGTAATCCTTCTTGCTCAGGGCGTCGACGTTACTAAGGTAACTGAAGATCAATTCATGAACGCTGTTGATTTCATGGAAGGAAAGATTTCTGATGGCTGGATTCGTGGCGTTAAGGGCAACGAATATGCTGAAGATCTAACTTCTGGCGACGCCACCGCTGTAATCGGCTGGTCTGGCGACATGTTCATCTTGGCTTCAGAGAATGAAGGAAAGTTTGACTTTGCGATTCCAGAATCTGGCGGAACAATTTCAAGCGATAACTTCGTAATCCCTTACACAGTTACAGCTGATGCAAAGGCAAATGCCGAGAAGATGATTAATTACTATTACGATCCAGCAGTTGCAGCAGAAGTTGCAGCTTATGTGAACTATGTCTGCCCAGTTAAGGGTGCACAGGCCGAGATGGAGAAAATTGATCCAGATCTGGCTAAGAGTGAATACATCTTCCCAACCGATAAGACTATGCAGAACCTAAATGTATTCCGTGCGCTAACAACAGACGAAGAAACCACTTGGACTGAAGCTTTCCAAAAAGCAGCAGGAAACTAAGTGACTAAAGCCTCAATTGAAGCCAGAGGCGATCTTCGACTTACTCGGCTCACAAAGAGTTATGGTGATTTCACTGCAGTTGATGATCTTTCATTAACGATTCCAAAGGGTTCATTCTTCGCGCTTCTCGGACCCTCTGGTTGCGGTAAGACAACTACGCTTCGAATGATTGCTGGTCTGGAAGAACCAACTGCCGGCAGTATTCATTTAGGTGAAACTGATATCACCACGACTAAGCCATATCAAAGACCAATCAATACTGTTTTCCAAAATTATGCGCTTTTCCCACACTTAACTATCTTTGAAAATATTGCATTTGGTTTACGTCGTCGCGGAAAGAGCGATGTCAAAGAAGCGGTAGAAAAAGTTCTTAATTTGGTAGAACTTCCACACTTGGCACAACGCAAGCCAACTCAATTGTCGGGTGGTCAACAACAACGTATTGCACTTGCTCGCGCAATCGTGAACCGACCAGCACTACTTTTGCTAGATGAACCGCTAGGCGCACTTGATCTAAAACTTCGTCGCCAGATGCAGATTGAACTTAAGTGGATTCAGAAAGAAGTTGGGCTCACCTTCGTGCACGTTACTCACGATCAAGAAGAAGCTATGACAATGGCTGACACGATTGCAGTTATGAATGAGGGCCAGATTGAACAAATGGGTTCACCGGCAGATTTATATGACAATCCAGAGACCGCGTATGTCGCAAACTTCTTGGGACAATCGAATCTAATTAAAGGAACCATCTCTGGCAACGATGGCGATTCCCAGATCGTGGATCTTTTTGGTCAGAAGATCTCTCTTCCAAAGAGCCGTTCGCATGCTGTTGATAATTCAACTTACGCCGGAATCCGTCCAGAGAAATTCCGAATCTCACTGCTAGAAACTCCAGTAAAGGGAAATGTTCTAACAGGTGGTCGAATCGAAGATGTTTCTTACATTGGTGTCTCAACTCAGTATCAAGTTGAAATGCCCTGGGGACAAGAACTTATGGTCTTCGAGCAAAATGATGATGGCGTTGCACCATTTAAGAAAGGTGACGCTGTAAATATTTCATGGGAGCCAACTTTCACATTTGGCTTGCGTGGTGATGAGGATGCAAAAGCTGGGTCAGAAGTTGCGCCAGAAGTTTTAGACGAAGAATAAATATTTAATAATGAGAAAGATTCGCACTCCTTATTTACTTTTACTTCCAGGATTCGCCTTTCTCTTCACCTTCTTTATTCTCCCAATCATCAACTTGGCTCAGACTTCGACTCAAACCAAGATTGCCGGGGGAGACACTGGTCAATACGAACAGACTCTTCGCTTTGCAAATTACGTTGATGCATTTATCGAGAACCGAGAGCAATTCACTCGCTCATTTGTCTACGCTTTGCTTGCCACGTTGTTAGCTCTTGCGATTTCCTACCCCTTGGCATATGCAATCGCCTTCAAATCTGGCAAGTATAAGAATGTCCTATTAGTTCTAGTCGTTGCACCTTTCTTTACCTCATTTTTGCTTCGAACAATTGCTTGGAAGCAGATACTTGGAGAAGAAGGATTCGTAGTTCCAACGCTTAGAACCTTCGGGATAATTAGTGAAAGCACAACGTTAACGTCGACCTCTTTTGCCGTAGTAATGGGTATGACTTACAACTTTTTACCATTTATGACCCTGCCGTTATTTGCTTCAATAGATCGAATAGATCCAAAAACACTTGAGGCATCAGGCGACTTATATGCAAACGGAATAACGACTTTTCGTAAGGTAACTCTTCCACTTTCAATGCCAGGTGTTGTGGCTGGAACTCTTCTAACCTTTATCCCGGCTGCAGGTGATTATGTAAATGCAGCAATTCTTGGAAGCCCAAATACCAAGATGCTAGGAAATGTTATTGAGTCTCGTTTTTTCAGAGTCGTTGATTACCCAACAGCAGCAGCACTCTCATTTACTTTGATGCTAGCGATTTTGATTCTAGTAACCCTCTACATCCGCAAGGCCGGAACTGAGGAGTTGGTATGAGTCAGAAAATTAAAGAAGCTTCTATTCCAACTATTCCAGTCGGTGCGCGAATTCAACGTTGGGTTGGCCGTAACCTAATTAAGATCTACGCATTTATCGCATTCACTTATCTCTTTATTCCAGTCGCATACACATTTGCTTTCTCATTTAATGACTCTGGAAAGAGCAACCTGATTTGGAAGGGCTTCACTTTAGATAACTGGAAGAACCCATGCGGCGCCCCTGAAGTTTGTAATGCTCTTGGCAATTCAATAAAGATTGGTCTACTCGCAACTATCTTCTCAACAATTCTTGGAACGATGATTGCATTTGCTATTGGCCGCCATAAGTTCAAAGGTCGCTCTACTTCTAACCTTCTTATCTTCCTGCCGATGGCAACCCCCGAAATTGTTTTGGGCGCCTCACTACTTTCGCTATTCTTGGTATTAGAAATCAATCCTGGTTTCTGGCCAACAGTTATTGCTCATATCGTTTTCTGTATTTCATTCGTAGTAGTAACGGTTAAGGCTCGTATTGCAAGCTTGGATCCAAGACTGGAACAAGCCGCTATGGATCTTTATGCAAATGAGTTCCAGACCTTTAGACGTGTAACGCTTCCTTTGGTAGCACCTGGAATTGCAGGGGCAGCGCTACTGGCTTTCAGCCTCTCCTTCGATGACTTCATTATTACCAACTTTAATTCTGGAACCCTGACCACTTTCCCTAAATTTATTTATGTTTCAGCCGCACGCGGAATCCCCGCACAAGCCAACGTAATTGGTTCAGCAATGTTCTTCTTAGCTCTGACAATTGTTATCGTGGGGCAACTAGCAAACCGCCGTAGGGTGCGCTAAACTAAAAAAGTATCCATGGTGAAGAACAGAGTTATTAGTAACTCTGCGTCGTGGGGTAGGACTCCGGAGGACCCGGGCCAACTTTAAGTTGTGATTGAAGGGGTGATCCCGGTTTCGGCCGGATTACGCGATGTCAGACATCGACTCTTCGTATTTAAAACATCTCTCGCATATGCAACCACAGTTGTATTGGCTGGACGCTGACCCATTAGAACCTGAAGCGCATCCAACACTGATTGGTGAGACAACAACTGATCTCTGCATTGTCGGCGCAGGTTACACCGGTCTATGGACTGCACTTCTTGCTAAAGAGAAGAATCCCGAGCGCAATGTAATCATTATTGAACAATTAGAAACTGGTGCCGGTGCATCTGGTCGCAATGGCGGTTTCTGCAGTTATTCCTTAACTCATGGATTTATGAATGGTTATAGTCGTTTTAAAGATGAGATGGCAATTATTGAAAGACTGGGCCGAGAAAATCTTGAAGCAATTGAAGCGACAATCAAGAAATACAGTATTGATTGTGGCTTTGAATTAACTGGTGAAATTAGCGTTGCTAATGAAGAGTGGCAGCTTAAAGATCTAATTGAAATAGCAGAACTACGAAACTCTTTTGGTGACAGTGTTCAGATCTTGAGCAAAGAGGAGATGCAGGCAAGAGTTAATTCACCAATTTCTGTTGGTGGTTTATGGGATCCAGATGGCACGGCTTTAATTGATCCAGCCCGATTAGTTTGGGGGCTAGAGCAAGCGTGTATCAAGAGCGGTGTTGTAATTTACGAGAACACAAGTGCGCTCTGGCTAGAGCGAACCAGTAGCGGAATCATTGTTCACACACCTTATGGCGAAGTCCATGCTAAAAAAGTTGCACTTGCTACAAACATTTATCGCTCACTTATTAGACGCGCTAAGAAGTATGTTGTTCCGGTATATGACTTTCAATTAGTGACTGAACCGCTCACCCCAGAACAGATGGCTTCCATCGGCTGGAAGAATCGCGAAGGTTTATCCGAGGCTGGAAATCAATTCCATTATTACCGATTAACTAAAGATAACGAGATTTTATGGGGTGGATATGACGCCATCTATAACTTCCGCGGAAAAGTAAGACACGAATATGAAACTAGCGCCGAAACTTATGCCCATCTGGCGCAAGCTTTTCTAGAAACTTTCCCACAATTAAAGGGAATCAAATTTACGCATGGTTGGGGTGGTGCAATCGACACCTGTTCGCGCTTCACTCAATTCTGGGGCAAGGCATATCGCGGAAGAGTTGCATATGTAATGGGATATACCGGACTCGGTGTTGGAGCATCAAGATTCGGTGCTCAAGTTATGTTGGATTTGTTGGATGGCGAAGATAACGAACGCACCAGATTAAGTATGGTCAGAAAGAAACCAATTCCCTTCCCGCCAGAACCATTTAAATTCATCTTTATTCGATTGACTCAGTGGTCACTAAACAAATCAGATCAGAATCAGGGCAAGCGCAACCTGTGGCTTAAATTCCTAGATTTCTTCGGGCTTGGATTTGATTCTTAAATTAAAGTGAAGCGAAGGCTTCATCAATAATTCCAAGCGCTTCAACCAGTAAGTGCTCTGGCATAACCAGCGGTGGTAGCAAGCGAATAACATTTGAGTAAGTTCCTGCGCTCAGAATCAATACGCCTTTCTGTTGGCAATACTTGATTACTGAACTCATCGCCTCATTGTTTGGTTCGATTGTTCCGGGCTTTACCAATTCAATTGCCTGCATCGCACCAGCGCCTCGAACTTCACCAATAACCGAATACTTCTTTGCCATGGCAGTAAGTGCATCAACCATAATCTGGCCAATTACATTTGCGCGGTCAACTAATTTTTCTTCTTCAATAGTTGCGATCGCTCCCAGAGCTGCTGCGCAAGCAACCGGATTTCCACCAAATGTTCCGCCAAGTCCGCTGGCATGAACTGAGTCCAGCATTTCGGCTCGCCCGGTAACACCCGCAAGTGGAAAACCACCAGCGATTCCCTTTGCGGTTGTAATTAAATCAGCATCAACGTTCTCGTGTTCAACGGCGAACATCTTTCCGGTTCGACCAAAGCCAGTTTGGACTTCATCTGCAACAAAGACGATGCCATTAGCTTTTGCAAAGTTTGCTAAACCAGGAAGAAAGCCCTTTGGCGGAACAATAAATCCACCTTCTCCTTGAATTGGTTCTATAACAATCGCGGCAACATTCTTTGCGCCAATTTCTTTCTCAATTTTATGAGTTACCTCGTCGAGAGTCTGGGCGGCGCAATTGGCAGCATCGCCATTAAATCTAAATGGATATGCCATTGGCATTCGATAAATCTCGCTAGCAAATGGTCCGAAGCCCTCTTTGTATGGCATATTCTTTGCAGTCATCGCCATCGTTAAATTTGTGCGACCGTGATAACCATGTTCGAATACAACTACGGCTTGGCGTTTGGTGTAGGCGCGAGCAATCTTGATGGCATTTTCAACCGCTTCAGCGCCGGAATTTAATAGAACTGATTTCTTCTTATGGTTTCCTGGGGTTAAGCGATTGAGTGCTTCGCATACTTCGATGTAACCAAGGTAGGGCGCAATCATGAAGCAGGTATGTGTGAAAGCTTTAACTTGATTAATTACATTTTCAACGACTCGATCGGCGCTGTTTCCAACATTCACAACAGCGATTCCGGCACCCATATCAATAATCGAATTGCCATCAACATCAACGATTACACCGCCGCCAGCTTTTTCAACGACAACTGGAATAGCCATTCCGAGTGATGCTGAAACTGCTTCATTGCGCCTTTTGATAATTTCCTGAGATTTTGGTCCCGGAATTTGCGTTACTAGGCGACGCTCTTGCGGAATATTTGGGCCGGTAGTCATGGACGCAGTCTATCCGAGGCAAGAGTTTTACTCATTTTCACTACCGATATAGGAGAATGGGGAAGTGCCCAATCAAATCGACCTAGTGGATCTAGTAATTCTCGGTTCAACCGGATCTATTGGGGTTCAGGCACTTGAAATAGTTGAAGCTAATCCAGATAAATTCCGAGTTATTGCACTAGCCGCTGGCTCATCCAACTTACAACTATTGGCAGACCAGGCAAAGCGTTTCTCAGTTCCAGTTGTTGGAACCACTGGCGACCGCGAAACTTTGGCACGGATGCTGGCTGAAACTAGCAAGGTTCAAATTATTGATGGCGCAAAGAGCGCATCCGAAATCGCCGCCATCGCATGCGACATTGTTTTGAATGGAATAACTGGGTCGATCGGACTTGGCCCAACACTTGCCGCACTTTCAGTGGGAAATAAAGTTGCACTAGCAAATAAAGAATCACTTGTTGCCGGCGGAGATTTAGTAATGGCCTTTGGCCGAGATCAGATAATTCCAGTCGACTCCGAACATTCCGCCTTGTATCAATGTTTCTTAAGTGGAAAAGCATCCGAGGTTAAGCAAGTTATTTTGACGGCAAGTGGTGGCCCATTTAGAGATCGCAATGATTTATCCGATATCTCAGTTGCCGATGCGCTGAATCACCCGACCTGGTCTATGGGGCCAGTTGTAACAATTAACTCGGCAACACTTATGAATAAAGGGCTAGAAATTATTGAAGCTCATTATTTATTTGATCTTCCTTACTCAAAAATATCTGCAGTAATTCACCCACAATCAATTGTTCATTCAATGGTTGAATTCATCGATGGCTCGACAATCGCACAGGCAAGTCCGCCTAACATGAAAGGCCCTATCGCTTACGCAATTTCTGGAGCGAATAGAATTTCGAAGGCAACGGCTCCGATTGATTGGAACACCAAGCAGAATTGGGAGTTCATGCCAATTGATAATGCGAAATTCCCAGCGGTTGATCTTGCACGCAGATGTGGTGAAATTGGTGGGGGATTGCCAGCAATCTTTAATGCCGCAAATGAAGTTGCGGTAGAAGCATTCATCAACGGCGCAATTCCATTTGTAAAAATAGTTGATGTGGTCGACGCTACAGTTCAAAAATTGGGTGGGAACTCACCTGTAACAATAAGATCGCTCTCTGATGTCAGTGCCATCGAGGATGATGCAAGAGTTCTAGCCAGTCAATTAGTTCAGGAGCGCAAGTGAATTTTCCAGGTCTAGGTATTCTCGGGGTATTAGCCTTTGTTGTTGCACTTTTGTTTTCAGTCATGGTCCACGAAGTTGGCCATTATCTAACTGCGAAAAAATTCCATATGCGGGTCACAGAATTCTTTCTTGGCTTTGGCACCAGGCTTTGGTCTTTTCAACGTGGCGAGACCGAATTTGGAATTAAGGCAATTCCTGCCGGTGGTTACTGTCGAATTTCAGGAATGTCAGTTAATGAAGAGTTGCCAGAAGCAGATAAGCATCGAGCTTTCTATTTAGCCTCTGTTCCAAAAAGGCTAATTGTCCTTGGGGCGGGTTCATTCCTGCACTTTGTTTTAGGATTCTTGATCTTGGTAATTTTGTTTGCAGGCGTTGGCGTAACGGCAGTGTCTAAAACTATTGATCGAGTAGTTCCTTGTGTTTCAAATTCCTCAACGGGTATTTCAGATTCAAATTGCTCTGCAACCTCAATTCCAACTCCAGCTAAGGCTGCGGGTCTAATGGCGGGCGATGAAATCATCTCTATTGATGGCAAAGAATTTGATAACTGGGTTAATTACACAACATTAATCCGAGAATCAGCTCGCAAAGAAGTGATCATCGCAATCAATCGCGATGGCGAAAGATTATTAATTCCGGTCACACCAGCTGCCCGCACTCTTGATGGAAAAGTGATTGGGTATTTAGGAATCGTAAATAAGTTGGCGAACAAGAGAGAGAACCCAATAAAGGCAGTCTCGAGCAGTGTGCGCATCACCGGAGATTTATTGCAGAACAGCGTTACCTCACTATTTTCACTTCCCACAAAAATTCCAGCACTAGTTCGCCAGACTTTCGGCAATGAAGAGCGCGATGCCCAAGGGTTAGTTGGAGTAGTTGGAGTTGCTCGTGTTAGCGCCCAGACTGCAAGCGAACCATCGTTAGAATCTCGGGAAAAGATCGCAACTTTCTTAATAATTATTGCCAGCCTTAATATCTTTGTCGGTGTTTTCAATCTCCTTCCTCTGTTGCCGCTCGATGGCGGTCACATGGCAGTTGCAATAGTTGATGGCATCCGGAGATTTAATGCGAAGCGACGGAAGCTAAGCCCGCCGCCCGCTATTGATGTTGAGAAATTACTCCCGCTCACCCTCGCAGTATTTGCGCTCTTAGCGGTGCTCTCACTTCTTCTGCTCGCGGCTGATATTTTCAATCCAATAAACATCTATCAATAATCTAGGATGCAACCATGGTAAATCTCGGAATGCCCGGCACGCCTCCACCTACTCTGGCGCCTCGTCGCAAGAGTAAGCAGCTAAAGGTTGGAAGTGTTCTAGTTGGTGGTGATGCTCCAGTAAGCGTGCAATCAATGTGCACAACTCTTACTTCAGATGTGAATGCAACTCTGCAACAGATCGCCGAACTCACTGCATCTGGTTGCCAAATTGTTCGAGTCGCAGTTCCTAGCCAAGATGATGCAGATGCGCTTTCGCAGATTGCAAAGAAATCACAGATTCCGGTTATCGCAGATATTCACTTCCAACCAAAATATATCTTTGCCGCAATTGATGCTGGTTGCGCTGCAGTCCGAGTAAATCCTGGAAATATTAAGCAGTTTGATGACAAAGTTAAAGAAGTTGCAAAAGCAGCTGGCGATGCAGGTATCCCAATTCGAATTGGTGTAAATGCGGGCTCACTTGATCCAAGACTTCTTGCCAAATATGGCAAAGCAACTCCAGAAGCACTTGCTGAATCTGCCCTCTGGGAAGCTTCACTTTTTGAAGAGCATGGATTTAGCGATATCAAAATCTCAGTTAAACATCACGATCCAGTAACAATGGTTCAGGCATATCGTTTGCTTGCTAGCAAGTGCGACTATCCATTGCACCTTGGTGTAACTGAGGCTGGACCAATATTTCAGGGGACCATAAAATCTGCGACTGCATTTGGAATTTTATTAGCTGAAGGAATCGGCGACACGATTCGAGTATCGCTCTCTGCACCACCTGTTGAAGAAGTAAAAGTTGGAATCTCAATTCTCGAATCCCTAAATCTTCGCCAACGTAAGTTAGAGATTGTTTCTTGCCCATCTTGTGGTCGCGCTCAAGTAGATGTTTATACCTTGGCTGAAAAAGTTCAAGCAGGGCTACAAGGAATGACAGTTCCACTTCGCGTTGCAGTAATGGGTTGCGTTGTTAACGGACCGGGCGAAGCACGAGAAGCAGATCTTGGGGTCGCATCCGGAAATGGCAAGGGCCAGATATTTGTGAAGGGGCAAGTTATTAAAACTGTTCCCGAGAGTCAAATTGTTGAAACTCTCATCGAGGAAGCAATGCGTTTAGCCGAAGAAATGGAAGCAGCTGGTGTTGAAAGCGGAGCACCAACCGTAACTGCTAAGTAAGTTCGGTAGGGTAAGCCCATGTTAAAAATGTCTACCCTGCTTCTGCGCACGCTTCGTGATGATCCAGCAGATGCCGAAGTAGCAAGCCACCGATTATTAGTTCGGGCCGGATTTGTCCGCCGTATTGCAGCTGGTGTTTACTCCTGGTTGCCACTTGGTTATTTAACTTATCGAAATATCGAACGAGTTATCCGTGAAGAGATGGATGCAGCAGGATTTCAAGAAGTTCATTTCCCAGCACTATTACCTCGCGAACCATACGAAAAGACAAATCGTTGGGATGAATACGGATCAGATTTATTTAGACTCAAAGACCGCAGAGGAAATGATTATCTCTTAGGGCCAACGCACGAAGAGATGTTCACTCTGATGGTTAAGGGCGAGTATTCCTCTTATAAGGATTTACCACTTTCGATTTATCAAATCCAAACTAAATTCCGTGATGAAACTAGACCACGTAGCGGAATTATTCGTGGCCGAGAATTTGTCATGAAAGATTCTTATTCATTTGATATTGATGATGCCGGCTTAATTGTTTCTTACAACAAGCATCGCGATGCTTACATCAAGACCTTTGATCGCCTTGGGCTCAAATACAACATTGTTTCTGCGGTATCTGGCGCAATGGGTGGCTCGGGCTCTGAAGAATTTTTAGCACCATGTGAAACCGGAGAAGACACCTATGTTCTCTGCAACAAGTGTGGATATGCCGCAAATGTTGAAGCTATGGTCACCAAAGTTGCTGCATATTCCGGCAGCGCACCAGCTGATATCGAAGAATTTGATTCTCCGAATACTCCAACAATTGATTCACTAGTTGAATTATTGAATGCAAAATTTGGCCCAGGACACAAAGCTTCGGACACTCTCAAAAATGTTCTGTTAATGGCAGATGAAAAACCAATCTCAGTTTTGGTTCCAGGAGATCGCGAAGTTGATTTGAAGAGGTTGCAAGCAAATCTGCCAGGAGTGCAAGAACTGCGCTTGTTTGAAGATGCTGATTTTGCAAAGTTCCCTGGTTTAGTTAAAGGTTATGTTGGACCTCAAGATGCAATCAAACTTGGTGTAACTCTTTATGCCGATCCAAGAATCACACCCGGATCACACTGGATTACCGGTGCAAATAAAAAAGATAAACATGCGCGCTTTGTTACTAATGATCGTGATTTTAAAGTCGAAAAGTATTTAGAGGCGGCAGAAGTCCGCGCTGGAGATTCATGCCCAAAATGTGAAACCCCAGTAGTAATTGACCGAGCAATTGAGATTGGTCATATCTTTCAATTGGGTCGCAAATATGCCGAGGCTCTTGATCTAACCGTCTTAGATCAGAACGGCAAATCACAAGTTGTCACCATGGGTTCATATGGAATCGGCGTATCGCGTGCGGTCGCTGCAATTGCAGAACAGACACATGATGAAATTGGTTTAAATTGGCCACGCGAAATTGCGCCAGCAGATATTCATATTGTTGCTACTGGCAAAGAGACTGAAGTATTTAAAGCCGCACTAACTTTGGCTGAAGATTTAGAAGAGAAGGGCTTACGGGTTATGTTCGATGATCGCCCGGATGCAAGTGCCGGAGTTAAATTCAAGGATGCCGAATTAATCGGAATCCCATTTATCGTCATTGTTGGTAAGGCGCTATCTGAAGGTAAAGTTGAATTTCGAGTTCGCCGCACTGGCGAAAAGTCCGAGATTGAATTATTGAAGGCAGTTACTGAAATAACTTCAAGGGTCCTAAATTCATAATTAAATGGGGATTGAAACCGTAATCTTTCTGGTTATTGCAGCTGGGTTTGCGGGCTTCGTTGATGCAGTTGCTGGTGGCGGTGGCCTAATTCAGTTACCTGCGCTTCTGATTGGGATTGCCGAGAAGCCAATTCCAACGATTCTTGGAACTAACAAAGTTATCTCTATCTTCGGAACAACCACTGCGGCTGCAAATTACTTTAGAACTGTAAAACCGGATTTGAAATTAACCTCTTATATGGCGGTGCCAGCATTTTTTGGCTCGGCGCTGGGAGCCAGACTTGCTAGCTCATTTCCGACATCAGTTTTTCGGCCGCTCATTATCTTCCTTTTGATCTCGGTCGCGATTTACACCTGGCGCAAACCAGAACTCGGAATTAACGAGAAGCTTAAGTTCACCCAACGCCAGCGTCACCAAATAGTTTTTGTTCTGGGTTTAACCATTGGTTTCTATGACGGCATCTTTGGCCCTGGGACTGGGACATTCCTAGTCTTCCTTCTCGTTGGGTTGGTTGGGTATGCATTCCTTAAAGCATCAGCAACTGCAAAGTTCATAAATATTGCCACCAATCTTGGCGCCATAATCTCCTTCCAACTCACTGGTCACATCTGGTGGAAGTTGGGATTGGCCTTAGCAATTGCAAATGTATGTGGCGCAATAATCGGATCAAGGGTTGCCATTCGCGGTGGTTCACCATTGGTGCGCAAAGTATTTTTAGTAGTGACGACAATTTTGATTGCAAAAGTGGGTTATGATTGGCTTGCTAATTAGAACTTAATATCGAGAAGGGCTTTTGAATATGTCATTGAACGAGGACATCAGCGCCGCTATCAGGCCAATCATAGAAGCAACCGGAAATTACTTAGAAGAGCTAACAATTACGAGCGCCGGTAAGGTAAAAATTCTTACAGTTATTGTCGATAGCGATTCCCACTTAAATTTAGATCAAATTACCGCTGTCACAAAGGAAATCTCCGAAGTTATTGAAACTCTGGAAGAGCTCGGCGATACCGCATTTACTCTCGAAGTTACTTCGCCCGGCATTGATCGCCCGCTAACAAAGCCACGGCACTGGCGCAAGAATTTGGATCGTTTAGTAAAAATCACAATGACCAGCGGCCAAGATATTCAAGGTCGTATCGGAGAAGCCACAGAGACGGTTGTTCTAGTTAACGATCAAAAAGTTTCTTTCGAAGATATAAAGCGTGCAGTTTTAGAGATTGAATTCAAATGAGCGTAGATGTTGCTGCGCTAATTGCGCTAACTATTGAGAAAGAAATTCCGCTTGAAAAGATGATTAGCGCTATTGAAAATGCGGTAACCGAAACTTACCTGGCCCTGGAAGATGCAAAGCCGCAAGGCCGTGCGGTATTGAACCGAGTTGATGGCGAGATTCTGATTCATGTTCCACAGTTTGATGACGAAGGAATCTATACCGAAACAATTACCCATATGCCAGAGGGTTTTGAACAAGTCATTCAATCGATTACTCGTAAAGAGATTAAACAACGGATGCGCGCAGCAAAAGATGCAGATGTTGTTGAAGAATTCTCAGCAAGTGTTGGCGATGTTCTTTCCGGTGTAATTCAACAAGGGCGTGACGCCACTCTGGTTTATGTTGATTTAGGAAGAGTCGAAGGAAAAATTCCACCTAATGAACAAGTTCCAACCGAAACTTATGTCCACGGCCAACGCATTAAATGTTTTGTTGTAGATGTAAAGCAGGGTTTAAAAGGTCCAGAAGTAACACTCTCTAGAACTCATCCACTTTTGGTAAAGGCTCTGTTTACTTTAGAAGTTCCAGAGTTAAAGGATCGGATTGTTGAAATCGTTGGCGTTTCTCGTGAAGCTGGTTATAGAAGCAAGGTTTCGGTTCGATCACATCGCGCTGGCGTAAGTCCTAAAGGAGCGTTAATTGGTCCAGTCGGCGCTCGAGCAAAAGCGGTAATGGATGAATTGAATGGCGAGAAAATAGATATCGTCGATTACTCAGAAAATCCCGCAGTCTATGTTGCAAATGCACTGGCACCAGCAAAGGTAACAAGTTGCGAGGTTGTTGATCTAGAAAGTAAATCTGCAAAAGTTATTGTTCCCGATTATCAACTTTCGCTGGCGATTGGAAAGGATGGCCAGAATGCGCGACTTGCGGCTCGGCTAACCGGCTGGCGAATCGATATTCATCCAGATAATCCGGTTGCACGAATCGAAAAGCCAAAGCCAGTATCAGTCGATCAGCCCGATGAGCCAGAGGATGCGGGTGAAAACCCCGCGTAGATTGTGAACATCCCAATATCGCGGGTAAGGTTTGCCCCTGATAGTTTAAAAATGCGAGGGATAAGAGATGCCGATTCCGATTCGGAGCTGCATAGCTTGTCGCAAGCGAGAGAACTACAGTGAACTACTTCGGGTAGTTCGGATCGGAAATCAGGTTCTGCCTGACGAAGATCGCCGCAAATTTGGTCGCGGTGCTTGGCTACATCGAAACTGTTTCGATTTGGCGAAGGAGCGCAGATCATTTCAACGGGCCTTTCGAACAGATGAAAGTCTTTCGTTAGATTCGCTGGAGAAGTTCTTAACAAATTAGTTGAAAAACATAAGGAGCGAAAGCTATGTCAAACCCAAATTGGGAAATCAAGTAACCATGAGCACCGCGCGCTCATGATTAAGGCATTAATTTAGGCTCCAATTAAGACGTGGGGCCAAGACAGGAAGGCAACTGTGGCAAAGGTCCGCGTTTACGAATTAGCAAAAGATTTAGGTTTAGAGAGCAAAGAGCTCCTCGCTAAGTTACAAGAAGTCGGCGAGTTCGTTAGTTCTGCATCATCAACTGTTGAGGCACCTGTTGTGCGCAAGTTGATGGATAAGTTTCCAGATCTCAAAGCAGTAACTCCTGCGCCTAAAGTGGCCAAGAAAACTGCGGTCAAGAAAACCGCTGCAAAGAAGGCGGCTGCGCCAACCCCTGAAGAAATCGAAGCAGCACTCGCATCGCTTCCAGAATCAACTCGCGAACAATTAACTAAAGCTAAAAGTGAAAAACCCGTCGCACCTGAAGCTCCGGTCACTCCAGTTGCTCCTGCAACATCAACCCCTGCCGCTCCTTCATCTCCATCAGTAATGCCACGTCCACCACGTGCCGGAAACAATCCATTTGGATCCGGAGCTAGTGCAATGCCACGCCCTCCTGCACAACGTCCACTTCGTCCAGGCGAACGCCCACCAATGTCAGGACCTCGTCCCGGTTCAGTTCGTCCAGGTTTTGCAGCAAGACCACAACAAGGTCGTCCAACAACAGGTTCACCAACTTCTGGTTCACGTCCAGGTTCACCAACAACAGGTGCACCGAATTCAAATTCTCCGTATCGCACACCTAATGCAAATGCCGGTGGTGCACCAACAACATTTGGTGGACCAGGCGGCAAAGGCGGTGGACGTCATCAACGTGGCGGAACTGCTGGTGCATTTGGAAAGCAGGGCGGTAAATCTCGCAAAGCACATAAGAGCAAGAAAGCGTTGCGTGAAGAGTTCGACAACATGGCGGCACCATCACTTGGTGGCGCAGTTATTCCACACGGTGATGGCAAGACAACAATTCGCCTTCGTCGCGGCGCAACACTTATGGACTTTGCCGAGAAGATTGGTGGCGATCCAGCAGCGTTAGTTTCAGCGCTATTCCACTTAGGTGAAATGGTTACAGCAACACAATCTGTTGATGAAGATACCTTTATGCTTCTTGGCGCCGAACTTGGATATCAAATTCAAGTAGTAAGCCCAGAAGATGAAGATCGTGAATTGCTAGAACAGTTCGACATCAATCTTGATCAAGAGCTTGCTGATATCGACGACGCAGATCTAGTAGTGCGCTCGCCAATCGTTACGGTTATGGGCCACGTAGATCACGGTAAGACAAGCTTGCTTGATGCAATCCGAAAGACCGAAGTTGGTCGCGGCGAAGCAGGCGGAATTACTCAGCACATTGGTGCATATCAAATTCACCATGATCACGATGGACAAAACCGCGCAATCACATTTATCGATACCCCTGGTCACGAAGCTTTCACAGCAATGCGTGCACGTGGTGCGAAGGTGACGGATATTGCGGTGCTAGTTGTCGCTGCAGATGATGGCGTTATGCCACAAACTATCGAAGCGTTAAACCATGCCCAAGCAGCAGATGTTCCAATCGTTGTTGCGGTAAACAAGGTTGATAAAGAGGGTGCAAACCCAGACAAGATTCGCCAACAATTAACCGAATATAACTTGATTGCAGAGGAATACGGCGGAACAACTATGTTCATTAACGTATCTGCGAAATCAGGTGCTGGTATTGATGAACTTATCGACGCAATTCTTCTTACTGCAGATGCTGCAATTGATCTGCGTGCAATTGCAGATGATGTAGCTCGTGGTGTTGCAATCGAAGCTAACCTAGATAAGGGACGTGGCCCAGTCGCGACGGTTCTTGTTCAACGTGGAACTCTTCACGTCGGAGATTCAATTGTTGCTGGTGGTGCCTTTGGTCGCGTTCGTGCGATGCTCGATGAAAACGGTGATGCTGTAACCGAAGCTGGTCCATCGCGTCCAGTTCAAGTTCTTGGCTTTACATCGGTTCCAGGTGCAGGCGACACATTTATTGTTGCTGAAGATGACCGAACTGCTCGTCAGATTGCCGAGAAACGTCAACTTGCAATGCGAAATGCGTTGCTTGCAAAGACCCGTAAGAAAGTTTCACTTGAAGACTTTATGGAGCAATCCAAGATCAGCACACTTAACCTCATTCTTAAAGGTGACGTGTCTGGTTCGGTTGAAGCCCTGGAAGATGCATTGCTACAACTAGATGTTGGTAGCGAAGTTGATCTCCGTGTTATCCACCGTGGTGTAGGTGCAATTACTAAGGGCGATGTAACTCTTGCTTCAGCATCAACTGCAGTAATCATCGGATTCAACGTTAAGCCTGAACCACAAACTGCAATCTTCGCCGAAGTTGAAGGCGTTGAAATTCGTTTCTACACAGTTATTTACAATGCAATCGAAGAGATCGAAGCTTCACTCAAGGGCTTGCTAAAGCCAGAGTTTGAAGAAGTCGTTCTTGGAAATGCTGAAGTTCGCGATATCTTCAAATCAAGCAAGTTCGGAAATATCTCTGGCTGCTTGGTTCAAGATGGAACTATCAAGCGAAATGCAAAGGCAAGAACGCTACGAAACGGTGTGCTTGTTGGCGAAGGCCTGACTGTCGACTCATTGCGTCGCTTTAAGGATGATGCAACTGAAGTTAAGGATGGTTACGAGTGCGGTATCGGACTTGGATCATTCAAGGACATTCAAGTTGGCGACATCATTCAGACCTACGAGTTGCGTGAGAAGAAGCGCGCATAACAAATGGCCTCAAATCGTGCATTAAAGGTTGCTGACCGAATTAAAGAGATTGTTGCTGATGCTCTTGAGTCGCGGGTAAAAGATCCGCGACTTGGTTTCATCACTCTTACTGATGTTCGTGTCACCGGAGACTTGCAGCAAGCATCTATTTTCTACACAGTCCTTGGCGATGAAGCAGCTCGAAGTGCAACTGCAATTGCCTTGAATTCGGCGCGCGGAATGTTGCGCACTGAAGTTGGACGCACTCTTGGGCTTCGCATAACTCCATCACTTGAATTCTTTCAAGATGGATTGCAGGAGAGTGCCAGCGCAATGAATGATTTACTCTTTGAAGTTGCAAGAAAAGATGCCGAATTAGCAAAAGCTCGTGAAGGTGCAAAACCTGCTGGCGATCCCGATCCTTATAAGCACACCGAATCGTAAATAAATGCATGGCTTTGCACTTATAAACAAGGCGCCAGGTTTAACTAGCCACGATGTAGTAGCCCAAGCCCGTAAGCAATTTGGAACAAAAAAAGTTGGACATGCAGGAACTCTTGATCCAATGGCTACAGGTGTCTTGGTTCTTGGTATTGGTTCAGCGACCAGACTTCTTCAATATGTTGTTGATGGCTTAAAGAGATACGAAGCAACAATCAGATTAGGGCAGAGCACGCATACCGATGACCGCGAAGGCGAAGTTATAGCAACAACTAATGCATCACATCTAAGCGAAGAACAGATAAAAAGTGCGATCACAAAATTTGTCGGAAAGATTGCGCAGAAGCCTAGTTCGGTATCCGCGATTAAGGTTGATGGAAAACGTGCACACCAGCGGGTGCGAGATGGGGAAGTAGTTGATCTTCCGGCTCGCGATGTCGAAATAATGGATATTGAAGTCCGATCAATTAAAAAAGTTGATGAGTTCATGGATATTGAAGTAATGGTTTCATGCAGCGCAGGAACTTATATTCGAGCAATCGCTCGTGATCTTGGCGAAGTGTTGCAAGTTGGTGGCCATTTAACTTCGCTAAATCGCACCTTAGTTTCCCCATTCGATATTTCAGAGTGCAGTGACTTGAAGGATGCCAAACCAGTTTCTGTAGCGGCTGCAATTTCAAGAATTCTGCCGATTCGCACAATCGATCTACTAGAAGCAAATGAAATTTCATTTGGCCGGGCAATTGCTGCCAGCAATCAAATCGGAGCAGTTGCAGCTCTTGATCAAGCAGGTGAGTTCGTTGCTCTGTTATTGGATAAAGAACAATCAGGTAAAACTGTTGCGACGCCAACCCTAGTTGCTGTGAAAGAATAGCAACATGAGCAACCAAGGCAATTGCGTAGCCATCGGCATCTTTGATGGCGTGCATGCTGGCCATCAAGAGCTGCTCAAAAGTGCAAAGAAATTTGGGAAGGTAATTGTCCTAACCTTTTACCCACATCCCACAGTTATTTTTGCGCCAGAGCGCACACCGATGCAATTGCTTCCACTCGATGATCGAATCGCTGAGTTAAAAGCCCATGGCGCCGATGAAGTGGTCGTAATTGACTTCACCAAAGAGTTTGCAGCAAAAACGGCAGATGAATTTATTGATGAGATTCTTGTGAAGCAACTTAACGCAACTCATGTGATTGTTGGCGAGAATTTTACTTTTGGTCGTGGCGCTCAGGGCACTGCACAATATCTGCAATCAGTTAAAAAAGGCTTTGAAACCTCAATAGTTCAGCTCTCAGAAAATCGAGGAAATCCAATTTCTTCTACTCGGATCCGCGGATTAATTTTTGATGGTGAAGTTGCCCGAGCAAAAGAGTTATTAACCCGAAGCCATTATTTAGTCGGTCCAGTAGTTCATGGCGAAAAGCGTGGGCGAACAATCGGCTATCCAACTGCAAATATTGGCCTTGATGATCTTGCATGCATACCTGCTGATGGTGTTTATGCTGGATGGTTAACCGTTGAAAACATTCGATGGGCCGCAGCAATTTCTATTGGCACTAATCCAACTTTCCCTGGAGTTCGCGGTCGCCAAGTTGAGGCCTATGCACTTGATCAAGTTGGCTTAGAGCTATATGACAAAATTGCAAAAGTTGAATTCACTGAACGATTACGGGATACCTTGAAATTCGAATCTCTCGATTCCCTGTTAGTTCAAATGAAAGCGGACTGCGACCGGGCGGCAGAATTGACTGGATTTACCCGTATAAATCTCGATCAATAGCTCTCGATTAGCACTCGATTTCTCCATACTAAATGGCGCTGGTAGCCTTGCCCCACAACAAGCGAGCAATCGAGCCTTCGTGAATAACACCGAGGCCCTCGTGAAAGTAAAGGGAGCACCAAATGGCGTTACAACCATCAGTTAAAAAAGAAATCATTGCAAAATACGGCGCTTCCGCTACTGACACAGGAAGTCCTGAAGCACAGGTCGCATTGCTATCAAAGCGAATTGAAGAACTCACCGAACACCTAAAGGTAAATAAGAACGATCACCACAACCGTCGTGGTCTGATTCTTATGGTCGGTAAGCGTCGTCGTATCTTGCAATATCTTGCAAAGACCGATGTAACACGTTACAGAGCGATTATCGAAAAACTCGGTATTCGTCGCTAAATTAGCAAAACTCACTCATCAGTGAATCGGTCCTCGGTTGTGGCTTCCGGGCCTAATTCTTTAATTAAATCCCGTGGGCTTCCATCGAAGATCCGTTACTGATGTGTGTTCATTAGAAATGGAGTCGACCTATGGAAGGTCAAGATGTTAAGACCGCCGTTGCAGTAATTGATAACGGCAAATATGGAAAGCGCGAAATCCGGTTTGAAACCGGCCGCCTAGCACGTCAAGCGTCAGGAACTGCGCTTGTTTATTTAGATGATGATTCAATGTTGCTCTCTGCAACAACTGCTGGAAAGCAGCCAAAGGATCAATTCGATTTCTTCCCACTAACTGTGGATGTTGAAGAACGTATGTATGCCGCAGGAAAGATTCCAGGATCTTTCTTCCGTCGCGAAGGTCGTCCGTCAGAAGATGCAATTCTTACCTGTCGTTTAATTGACCGACCACTTCGTCCATCATTCGTAAAAGGACTTCGTAATGAAGTTCAAGTTGTCGTAACTGTTATGGCACTTAACCCTGATCATATGTATGACGTGCTTGCAATTAACGCAGCATCAATGTCAACACAACTTGCTGGTCTGCCATTCTCTGGTCCAATCGGCGGCGTTCGCGTTGCTTTGATTGAAGGCCAATGGGTTGCATTCCCAAATCACTCTGATTTGGAAAAAGCAGTATTCGACATGGTTGTTGCTGGTTCAATTATTGATGGCGATGTTGCCATCATTATGGTTGAAGCCGAAGCTACAACTCAGACAATCAATCTCATCAAAGCTGGCGCTAAGGCACCAACTGAAGAGATTGTTGGCGAAGGTTTAGAAGCTGCAAAGCCATTTATTCGCATTCTTTGCCAAGCACAGATGGATCTTGCCAAAGTTGCTGCAAAGCCAACTGGTGAATTCCCTGTCTTCTTGGATTACCAAGATGATGCATATGCTGCAGTTGAATCAGCAGCTAAAGATGATTTAGCTAAAGCGCTAACAATTGCTGGAAAGCAAGAGCGCGAAACTAAGCTTGATGAAGTAAATGCTTCAGTAAAAGAGAAGCTAGCTGCAACTTTCGAAGGCCGTGAGAAAGAAGTTTCTGCCGCCCTTCGTTCAGTTACTAAGAAGCTAGTTCGCCAACGTGTTCTTCGCGAGAAGATTCGTATCGATGGTCGTGGAATTCGCGATATTCGTGCAATTACAGCAGAGGTTGAAGTTATGCCTCGCGTGCACGGTTCAGCAATCTTCGAACGTGGCGAGACTCAAATCCTTGGTGTTACAACTTTGAATATGTTAAAGATGGAACAACAACTAGATACTTTGAGCCCAGAGAATCACAAGCGTTACATGCACAACTACAACTTCCCACCATATTCAGTGGGCGAGACTGGTCGTGTTGGTTCACCAAAGCGTCGCGAAATCGGCCACGGTGCACTTGCAGAGCGCGCATTGGTTCCAGTTCTTCCAACACGTGAAGAATTCCCATATGCAATTCGCCAAGTATCAGAAGCACTTGGATCAAATGGTTCAACATCAATGGGTTCAGTATGCGCATCAACTATGTCGCTACTAAATGCAGGTGTTCCATTGAAGGCCGCTGTTGCAGGTATTGCAATGGGTCTGATTTCAGATGTCGTTGATGGCAAGACTGAATATGTTGCAATCACAGATATTCTCGGAGCAGAAGATGCTTTCGGAGATATGGACTTTAAAGTTGCAGGAACAAAAGACTTTGTTACTGCGCTACAACTAGATACCAAGCTTGATGGAATTCCAGCATCAGTTTTGGCATCAGCACTGCTTCAGGCAAAGGAAGCACGTCTAACAATTCTTGACATCATGAACCAAGCAATCGATGCACCAGATGAGATGAGCCTTCTTGCTCCTCGCATCATTTCGGTCAAGGTTCCTGTTGATCTAATCGGTGCAATCATCGGACCTAAGGGCAAGATGATTAACCAGATTCAAGATGAGACCGGTGCAGATATCACCATCGAAGATGATGGAACTGTCTACATCGGCGCACTTGAAGGATCACAAGCTGAAGCCGCAAAGGCAATGATTGATGCAATCGCAAACCCAGTTGTTCCAAAGGTGGGAGAGCGCTTTAACGGAAGTATCGTAAAGCTTGCAACATTCGGCGCATTCATTTCACTTGTTCCAGGTAAGGATGGCTTGCTACACATCTCGCAGATTCGTAAATTGCATGGTGGAAAGCGCATCGAAAACCTTGAAGAAGTTATGAAGGTTGGCGAGAAGATTGAAGTTGAAATTGCAGAAATTGATCCAAAGGGTAAATTCTCATTGGTTCCAGTTCTTGCAGACGGCACAGTTCCTGGTAAGGAAGCCGGCGAATAATTGAGTAAAACAATCTTGCCCAGCGGGCTACGAATTGTTACTGAAGAAGTCAGTACATCTCGTTCCGCTGCGGTAGGAATTTGGGCAAATGTTGGCTCTCGCGATGAATCAAAATCCGTCGCGGGAGCTTCCCACTTTCTAGAACATTTACTTTTTAAAGGAACCAAGACCCGCACCGCACTCGAGATTTCATCGTCAATCGAAGCGGTTGGTGGTGAGATGAATGCATTCACGGGTCAGGAATACACCTGCTTTTACGCCCGCGTAATCGATAATGATTTACCGCTGGCAGTAGATGTAGTTTCAGATTTAATCACTTCTTCGACATTTACTAGCGAGGATGTTGATTCGGAACGCAAGGTTGTTTTAAGTGAAATTGCAGTTCGCGACGATGATCCATCTGATTACATTCATGAGCTGTATTTAGATACCTATTACGGAGATTCGCCGGTAGGGCGATCTATTCTTGGCACGGTCGATTCGATTAATAAGATGCCACGCAATTCAATTTTTAATTATTACAAAAAGCACTATCAGCCAGAAAATCTGGTGGTTTCAGTAGCTGGCAATGTAAAGCATAAGAAAGTTGTTAAGTTAGTTGAAGAAGCACTCTCGAAAGATGGCTTTCTTGATGTGCCAAATAATAAGCACGAAGTTAGAGAATCCACACCAATAAAGACCCCGGGATTAGGCAAGGTTGGGATTATTGATCGCAAGACCGAACAAGCACATATTCTTTATGGCTTTCCAGGTTTAGCAAGAAATGATGATCGCCGCTTTGCACTAAGTGTTTTATCTTCGGCAATCGGTGGCGGAATGGCTTCACGTTTATTTCAGGAGATTCGCGAGAAGCGCGGACTCGCATATACAACTTATGCCTACCCGCAACAATTTGCCGGCACCGGAACGCTAGCTTTTTATGCAGGTTGCAGAACCGAGAAGGCGGAAGAAGTAATTAAATTGATGCGCGAGATCAGTGAGTCAGTTGCGCAACATGGATTAACTGCCGAAGAAATTTCTCGGGCCAAGGGCGCTGTTACAGGTGGTTTGATTTTGGGACAGGAAGATACTGGTTCAAGAATGAGCCGAATCGGCAAGAGCGAACTCGTTTACGGCGAGATTATGAGCTTCGATGACATCTTGGCAAAGGTTCGAAGTGTGACGCCAGAACAAGTTCATCAATTAGCACGCGACTTGTTCAGTGCTCCCGCTACCCTTGCACTAGTGGGTCCATTTAGAAGCAGAGCTAAATTTGAGAAGGTGATTTCATGAGTATCAAAGTCGCAGTTCTCGGCGCTAAAGGTCGCATGGGAGCCGAGAGCGTAAAGGCCATTTCGGGAACTTCAGATTTAGAAATCGTTGCCCAATTAGATCTAGGTGACTCACTAGATAAATTAGTTTCAAGTGGCGCTCAAGTAGTTGTTGATTTCACTCATCCTGATTCGGTAATGGGTAATCTCGAATTTGCGATCAATAATGGAATTAGCGTTGTAGTAGGAACCACAGGTTTTGATAGTGCCAAGTTAGAAAAAGTTAAATCATGGCTTGCAGCTAATCCAAAGGTGGGTGCACTTATCGCTCCAAACTTTGGACTTGGCGCAGTTTTAATGATGCAATTTGCGGCCCAAGCGTCTAAGTATTTTGAATCTGTTGAAATTGTCGAACTGCATCACCCAGCAAAGGCAGATGCGCCATCAGGAACAGCAGCCAGAACTGCAGAATTAATAACCGATGCCCGAAAGAGTGTAAATAAAGCTGCTATGCCAGATGCAACAACATCAGAACTTGCTGGTGCTCGTGGCGCAAAAATTGGTGACGTTCATATTCATTCGGTTCGACTGCGCGGCTTAGTTGCCCACCAAGAAGTTATCTTGGGAGATACAGGCGAAACTCTTTCAATCCGACATGATTCAATAGATCGCACCGGCTTTATGCCTGGTGTTTTATTGGCCGTCAGAGAAGTTGGCAAAAACCCTGGCCTAACTTTTGGCTTAGAGCATTACATGGATTTGAATTAAGGAGAAGTTATGTCAAACGTTTTAATGTATGGCGCAGATTGGTGCGGGGATTGCCGCAGATCAAAGCGTTTCTTAGATTCAAATAATGTGGAATATACCTATGTGGATGTTGAAGCTGATAAGAGTGCGGCCGATAAAGTTGTCGAGATTAATGGCGGTATGCAATCAATCCCGGTAATTGTTTTTAGCGACGGAACACACCTGACCGAACCTTCAGATAACGATTTAAAAGCAAAGCTTGAATCACTAAAAATTCTTTAAATATATCGATAGGCAAGCGCTGAAGTTATTGCAGCGCCTACGACCACAACCGGAAACGGTGCTTTAGCAATTAATAGAGTTACTGCAGCAGCGATTCCCAAAGCGCGGTGATCAAGCACCAATTGAGTCTTGTCTGCAAAGGTGTTAACGGCAATCAAGGCGGTTAAGAGTGCAACCGGAATCAAGGTATTGATTCGTAGAATCCGTGGATTGCTTAAGAAAGATTCAGGAACAGATGCTCCGATTAATTTAATTGCAAACGCTAGAGCGCTTGATCCGATAACCGCTATCCAGAAAGTGCTCATTTTCGCCAACCAATAATTATGGCAAGTAAGGTGCAAGAAATAATTGGGATTCCAGCAGGGACAAATGGTGTTAATGACAGTGCTAAGAGAATTGCAAAGCCAGCGAGCACCCAAGATTTACGGTCAGAAAGTCTGGGCCAGAGCAGTCCAAGAAATGCAGCAGGAACGGCGGCATCTAAGCCCCAAGCAGAAGGATCGCCAATCGCTTGCGCACCAAGTGCGCCAGCAAGTGTGAACAAATTCCAGAAAACAAATACGCCAAAACCGGTATACCAAAATCCTTTGCGCATTTGATCTTCATCTTTTTGGGCAAGTGCAACTCCAATCGATTCATCAATGGTTATTTGCGCTGCAACAATTCGTTTCCAGCCTCGTAATTTCAGAATTGGTGCAAGTCGAAGTCCATACAAACCATTTCGAGTTCCCAGTAATGTTGATGTAGCAATTGCATTTATTGCGGTGCCACCTGCTGCAATTACACCAACAACTGCAAATTGTGATGCCCCAGAAAACAAAAGTAGTGAGAGCAAGCAAGCTTGAAGAACTGAGAAATCTGCCGCCACAGCCGCGGCACCGAATGCGCTGCCATAAGCACCGACGGTTATTGAGACACTAAATGAATCACGCTTCACTGACACGCCGAAAGTATGCCCTAATACAAGGGGATAGGCGATGCTTTATATAGGGTCGGGTTATGAATACCGATACCCCAGATGTTGTTGATACCAAGCAAGAAATAGTTTTCCGCGATGATATGACCGTTGAACTGGTCAAGTCGAGTGCGAGTGATGCCGATGTTATTTGGGCAGCACGAGTTTCAACTGCGGGCGAGACAACTTTAGAAAAAGTCGGAGAATCAAGTGAACGGGACGCTGGTTTAATTAATTACCTAGCCCGCGAACGCCACGGAAGTCCATTCGAACATACCTCAATGACCTTCTTTGTCTCGGCACCAATCTTTGTGTTCCGTGAATTCATGCGCCACCGAATCGCTTCTTACAATGAAGAGAGCGGTCGCTACCGTGAACTTCGCCCAGTTTTTTACATTCCAAATAAGGATCGTAAGTTAGTTCAAGTTGGTAAAACTGGTGCGTATACCTTTGTTGATGGGACACAAGAACAGTTAGATATAACAGTTAATGCAATCAAAGAAACTTGCATCGTTGCCTATGATAATTATCAGAAGATATTGGCATCCGGAGTTGCTCGCGAAGTTGCCCGAGCTGTTCTTCCGGTAACGCTTTACTCATCTATGTATGTAACTATGAATGCCCGAGCCTTAATGAATTTCCTTTCGCTAAGAACATCTAGCCCAGATTCACATTTCCCGTCATATCCACAACGTGAAATTGAGATGGTTGCCGAGAAAATGGAGAAGCATTTCGCCGAACTTATGCCGATGACTTATGCGGCATTCCAGAAATCCGGTCGCATAGCTCCATAATTTGCGTGTAGCCTAAGCGCATGAGCATTACACCTCCATTCGGTCGGTTAATTACCGCCATGGTTACGCCATTTAACAAGGATGGCGAGATCGATTGGGCTGGTGTCGAAAAATTAGCAGCGCATTTAGTCTCAACTGGGCACGATGGAATCGTTGTAAATGGCACAACCGGCGAAGCGCCAACAACAAGCGATGATGAGAAAGATCAAATCGTAAGTGTTGTTAAGAAAACAGTTGGGTCAAAGATTAAAGTAATCGCTGGTGCTGGCAACAATGAAACTTCACATTCAGTTGTTCAAGCACAACGTGCAGCAAAAGCTGGAGCCGATGGATTATTAGTAGTAACTCCTTATTACAACAAGCCGCCACAAGCAGGAATCGCAGCACACTTTAAAGCGATGGCCGATGCAACCGATCTTTCAGTAATGATGTATGACATTCCCGGTCGGACCGGAATTGAAATTGAATCGGACACAATTGTTGCCTTAGCCGAGCATCCAAGAATTGCTGCGCTAAAAGATGCAAAGGGAAATGTTGCCGCCACTTCATGGGTAATTAAGCGCTCAGGAATTCCAGTTTATTCTGGTGACGATATTTTGAATCTTCCACTTCTATCAGTAGGCGCAGTTGGATTCGTTTCGGTATGCGGTCATACAGTTGGAAGCGGTCTTCGCGAAATGTTAGATGCTTGGTTCTCTGGAAATAGCGAACGCGCACTTGAAATTCATCAAAAATTATTACCGGTATTCACCGGAACCTTCCGCACCCAAGGTGCGATATTGACTAAGGCCGCACTAAATGAAATGGGCCTACCTGGCGGATTTACTAGATTGCCACTTGTCGATGCCACCGCTGCGCAAATAGCGCAACTGCGGGAGGACCTACGACAAGGCGGAGTAACACTTAACTAATGAATCATCCTCATCCAGATTTACCCTATCCATCAAAGCTTGCTCCTAAAACTCTTCGAATAGTTGCACTTGGTGGGTTAGGCGAAATCGGTCGCAATATGACCGTCTTCGAATACGAAGGAAAGTTGTTAGTAGTTGATTGTGGCGTTCTGTTTCCTGAAGAGAGCCAACCAGGTATTGATTTAATCTTGCCGGACTTTGAATACATTCGTGAACGTTTAGATGATGTTGTCGCAGTTGCGCTTACACATGGCCACGAAGACCACATTGGAGCAGTTCCATATTTACTACGCGAACGAAGTGATATTCCAATTGTTGGATCAAAGCTAACGTTGGCATTTACTGAGGCCAAATTAAAAGAGCGTCGAATAACTGCTCCTACAGTTGAAGTTAAAGCCGGAATGATTCAGAAATTTGGCCCATTCGAATTGGAATTTGTTGCAGTAAATCACTCAATTCCAGATGCACTTGCAATTGCAATCCGCACACCTGCAGGTTTAGTTCTTGCAACAGGTGACTTCAAGATGGACCAGCTTCCACTTGATGGTCGGGTAACTGATTTAGCTACATTTGCAAGGCTTGGCGCCGAAGGCGTTGACTTATTCATGGTCGATTCAACCAATGCTGATGTTCCAGGATTTACAACTGCAGAACGCGATATCAGCCCAGTTCTCGATCGAGTTATTCGTCAGACCGAGCGTCGAGTTATCGTCGCTTCATTCGCATCACATGTTCATCGCATTCAACAGATAATTGATGTCGCCGAATCCCATGGCCGTAAAGTTGCATATGTTGGCCGCAGCATGGTTAGAAATATGAAATTAGCTGAAGACCTTGGTTATCTACATATTCCACCCAACCTAATTGTTGATTCTAAGAATCTAAAAGATTACGGCGACAAAGTGGTTTTAATCTGCACTGGCTCGCAAGGTGAACCACTTGCGGCGCTTTCTCGGATGGCCAATGGCGATCATGAAATTCAAGTTGGAAAAGGCGACACAGTTATTTTGGCCTCATCGCTTATTCCGGGAAATGAGAATCCGGTTTATCGAGTTATCAATGAGCTAACAAGATTTGGCGCAAATGTTGTTCATAAGGGAAATGCAATGGTTCACGTTTCGGGCCACGCATCTGCCGGGGAATTGCTTTATTGCTACAACATTGTTAAACCAAAGAATGTAATGCCGATCCACGGCGAATGGCGCCACTTGCGCGCAAATGCTGAACTTGCGATTAAAACTGGCGTTGCAAGAACAAATACCTTGGTTGTCGAAAATGGAATTGTTGTTGACATGGCTCATGGATATGCAGATGTTGCTGGCGCTATCCCAGTTGGTTTTGTTTACGTTGATGGTCAGAGCATCGGCGAGATCACTGAAAGTTCTCTTAAAGATCGACGAATCTTGGGCGAAGAGGGATTCATCTCAGTCGTTGTTGTAATCGAATCGCAAACTGGAAAAATAATTGCGGGTCCAGATATTCATGCACGAGGATTTACTGAAGATAATGCGCTATTTAATGAAGTTAAAGGCATGATCGAAAAGGCACTCGCAACAGCGGTTGGCAATGGAATCAATGGAACACATCAACTACAACAAGTTGTTAGAAAAACCGTCGGAAGTTGGGTCGGGGATAAGCACCGACGTAAACCAATGATTGTTCCAGTTGTTATCGAGGTATAACGGCGCGCCTTAGTTATCACGTATATCGAACGCTTTAAGGTTAGCCATTATGGCCGCGAGAAAAAAAGCATCAAGTAAGAAATCTGCGGCAGCCAACGGAGCTGCTCGCGGAGTTGGCGCAATTTGGAAATTTATCGCAAAGACTATTGGTTCATCAGTTCGTTTTATTTTTCGCGGAGCCCAAGATCTAGATCCAGCCCACCAACGAGACGGACTCGCATTTCTGGTTTTCATCCTTGGTCTAATTTCTGCAGCGGGCGTCTGGTTCAGTCTAGATAATGTTGTCGGGCATGGTATTTATGCCGCAGTGTTTGGCTTGGTTGGAAGACTTGGATTTTTCACGCCAATAATCTTTATCTATTTTGCATTTCGATTATTCAAGGCTCCGGATGATTCAAAAGCTACTGGTCGCATCATTGTTGGAACCTTTGTTCTACTCATCTCGATAACTGGTTTACTTCATATTCTTAATGGTTCGAGTGGAACCGGTCAGACCGCTATTCGTAATGGTGGTGGCTGGATTGGATACGGTATTTCGACTCCGTTTGTCGCGTTAGTAACAACAGTTCTGGCAATCCCGATTCTTTTAATCTTTCTCTTCTTCGGAATTCTCGTAATCACAGCTACCCCGGTTTCAAAAGTCATTGGGCGCATTGCTTCTGCATTTAGCTGGGGGAGCGGGAAGGTTTCGGATGCCCGCGCTGCTCGCGCAGAGGAAAAGTTTGAAATCTCTGACACGCCGCCATTTGAAACTCCTCTAGTTCAAGGATTTATTCATGAAGAGGAAGAAGAGTTAGATGAAGAGAGTTTTGATGAAGAGTTCACGGTAGAGATTCCACGGGATCCAACGCCGGTAAACACGCCGGTTGCGAGTGTGCCTAAACATGCAAAGCAGATGTTATTAACTGGCGATACTAAATATGAATTACCTTCAATGGATTTACTTAAAACTGGCCCAGCATCAAAGGCGAAGTCAAAGGCAAACGATGTAGTTGTTGCGGCACTGACTCAAGTCTTTGACCAGTTTGGTGTTGAATGCCGAGTAACTGGATTTATGCGTGGCCCAACTGTTACACGTTATGAAGTTGAACTTGGAAACGGTGTAAAGGTTGAAGCTATTACTGCGCTTGCCAAGAATATTTCCTACGCGGTCGCCAGCGGTGATGTCCGAATTCTTTCGCCAATTCCTGGAAAGTCAGCGGTTGGAATTGAAATCCCAAATACTGATCGCGAAATCGTTGCATTGGGCGATGTATTGCGCTCATCAGTCGCTGGAAACGACGCTCATCCAATGGTTATTGCACTTGGCAAGGATGTCGAAGGAAACTTTATCTGTGCGAACTTAGCGAAGATGCCACACCTATTAGTAGCGGGTGCTACTGGCGCCGGTAAATCTTCAATGATTAATTCACTAATCGTTTCGATTCTTATGCGTTCAACCCCAGATGATGTTCGCCTGGTGATGATTGACCCAAAGCGAGTAGAGCTCACAAGCTATGAAGGTATCCCACATTTAATTGCACCAATCATCACAAACCCAAAGAAGGCCGCAGATGTTCTTGCCTGGGTAGTGCGTGAAATGGATATGCGCTACGACGATCTTTCAGCATTCGGATTTAGACATATTGATGATTTCAATAAGGCAGTTCGCTCCGGAAAGTTAACTGTTCCAGAAGGTAGCGAGCGAATTCTTGAACCATATCCCTACCTACTTGTAATTATTGACGAGTTGGCAGATCTGATGATGGTCGCTGCTCGAGAAGTTGAAGAGTCAATCGTTCGAATTACCCAGTTGGCCAGAGCTGCTGGAATTCACTTAGTAATTGCAACTCAACGACCAAGCGTCGATATTGTTACTGGTCTAATCAAAGCCAACGTTCCATCGCGTTTATCCTTTGCTACATCTAGCTTGGCCGACTCCAGAGTTATTTTAGATACACCAGGTGCTGAAAAATTGGTTGGCCAGGGCGATGCACTCTTCTTGCCTATGGGCGCAAGTAAAGCGATGCGAATTCAAGGTGCATATGTATCAGAGCGCGAAACTGAGGCAATTGTTAACCATGTTAAATCCCAGTTGCAGCCGGTGTACCGCCTTGATTTAACTGCACCAGTTAAAGCTCATATTATTGAAGATGATATTGGCGATGACATGGATCTGCTATTACAAGCAGTTCAATTAGTTGTCTCAACACAATTTGGTTCGACTTCAATGTTGCAACGTAAATTAAGAATTGGTTTTGCAAAAGCTGGAAGATTAATGGATTTAATGGAGAGCCGCGGAATCGTTGGGCCTACCGAAGGATCAAAGGCGCGCACTGTTTTAATCACGGCCGAGCAGATGCCAGATGTTCTTGAGCAATTGCAGGGAAACCTCTAACCAAGAAAGTTGTAATTCAGCGTGAGTCCTCACTTTGGGGGTCAGCGTTAAGGGTGAATTCACCCATCGGTCACTCTCGGACTTGTCCTAGGGCACCTTCAGGTTTTACCCTTAGGGCCTTGGAAATCCCCTTCCATGTTGCTTTAACAGCAAGCTCCCCGCAAAAGGAAAATAAATGAGTTTAGAAAATCTAACTCTCGGCACCGAAATTCGCGCTGCTCGCGAACGTGCTGGTTACACAATTGAAAAAGTTGCGGAGATTACACGTATTCGTGAAACCTTAATTCGCAATATTGAATCCGATCAATTTGATAGCTGCGGTGGCAATGCATATGCGCGTGGACATATCCGCACAATTGCAAAAGTTTTAAACTTAAATGCTGATTTACTAATCGAAAAGTTTGCACTAATTACCGGTGACTTCGATCGGCCAATGGTTGATTTACTCGAAGAGAATAATGTGATTAAGCAACGCGCTCCTCGTCCAGCTATTTCATTTAAAGCCTTAGCATCAGTAGCCGCCGGAGTAGTCGCTCTATTGATTGCAGTGCCAGCAGTAATTTCACTTTTACCAAATGACACGACCTCACCTTCGGCTCCGTCAAGCCAAGGTCTGGCCCCTTCAACGACTGATCAAAACTCGCAAGTGGTCGCTTCAACAGCAACCGGAGTTTCCCTAGTTGTTTCAGGTATTTCAGGAAAGTCTTGGATCGGAATCCAAGATGCAAGTGGAGCTCAAATCTTCAGTGGCTCAATAAAGGCTGGGGAAGTTAAATCCTTTAGCGAAGACCAACTTCTACAAGCAACAATTGGAAATGCTGCGGCGGTTTCACTCAATGTGAATGGCCAAGAAATCGGAACACCTGGCGGAGTCGGGGAAGTAGTTCATCTTTCATTCACTCCAAATGGTTCAAATAACGGTTAAGCACTACTTAAAACTTAACCCACTGTAAGATGGCGCAGATGAGCGCCCATAATCTAGATAGCAACCTTGCCGTAAAGGCGCCTCGCACCGTTGCGCTTGTAACACTTGGGTGCGCACGCAATGAAGTTGATTCTGAAGAGCTTGCCGGAAGATTGTCCGCAGATGGCTGGACTTTAGTTTCTGATCCGGCGCTTGCTGAAGTAGCGCTAGTTAATACATGTGGTTTTATCGAAAGTGCCAAAAAAGATTCAGTTGACGCCCTATTAGAGGCGCACTCGCTAAAGACAAATGGCATCACAAAAGCCGTTGTTGCAGTTGGTTGCATGGCCGAGCGATATGGAAACGAACTTTCAGAAGCGCTTCCAGAAGCAGATGCAATTTTAGGTTTTGATGATTATGAAGATATCTCGATGAGATTGCAGACGATTATTGGCGGTGGCTCGATAGCCGCGCATAAGCCAAAAGATCGCAGAGCGCTTTTGCCAATCGCACCAGCTGATCGCCAAAAAACAAATAAGCCAGACCAACCACTCTCTCGTAAGCGATTAGATTCGGCCCCAATTGCGCCGCTAAAGATTGCTTCTGGTTGCGATCGCAGATGTTCATTCTGCGCGATTCCGATGTTCCGTGGGTCATTTGTTTCTAGACGACCAACCGAGATTATTGAAGAAGCACATTGGTTGGCCACGCAAGGAGTCTCTGAACTCTTTCTGGTTAGCGAGAACACAACCTCTTACGGAAAAGATTTTAAGGATATGAAAGTCCTAGAAAATATGCTTCCAGAGATTGCAAGCATTCCGGGTATCGAGCGAATTCGTCTCTCATATTTGCAGCCAGCAGAAATGCGACCATCGCTTATTCAAGCGATGATTTCTGTTCCTAAAGTTGTTCCTTACTTTGATCTCTCTTTTCAACATGCCAGCCCAACGGTTCTGCGTCGGATGCGCCGCTTCGGGGATACTGAATCTTTCCTTCATTTGATTACTCAAATTCGCGCACTCTCGCCGCAAGCCGGAATTCGTTCCAATGTAATCGTTGGATTCCCCGGTGAGACCCAGGAAGAATTTGACGAGCTAGTCGACTTTTTATCAAGAGCCAGACTAGATGCAATCGGAGTATTTGGATACTCAGATGAAGATAAAACTGAGGCACTTACCCTTGAAAATAAAGTGGACCAAGATGTAATTAACTCGCGAGTAGAGCTACTTTCAAAGCTGGTTGATGAATTTTTGATGCAACGCGCCGAAGAGCGAATCGGAGAGCATGTTCGAGTTCTAATCGAAGATGAAGATACTCAAGAGGGCAGAGCCGAACATCAGGGCCCAGAAGTAGATGGTTCCACCTTCGTCACAGGTCGCGCAAAATACAAAGTCGGCGAATATGTTGATGCAGTCGTTACCGAAGTTTCCGGCGTAGATTTAATTGCGGTGCCACTATGAAATTTCTAAATCTGCCAAACACCTTAACCATCTCTCGCTTACTTGCAGTTCCATTCTGTTGCTATGCGCTTTTCAAAAATGGCGGCGATGATTGGGTCTGGCAGATAATTGCTTGGACTGGATTTTTCCTAGTAGGCCTAACCGATTTTCTAGATGGTCGGATTGCTCGTTCGCGCAAACAGATTACAAGTTTTGGAACCTTCCTTGATCCAGTGGCAGATAAAGTCGCAATAGGCGCCGCCATGGTTGGTCTATCAATGCAGGGAAAGTTGTGGTGGTGGGTCACGATTTTAATTCTGGTCCGCGAAGTATCTGTGACGGTTCTGCGGTTAACAGTTATCAAAGAAGGCGTGATTCCGGCAAGTAAAGGCGGAAAACTTAAGGCAGCTTTCCAGGGCTTTGGAGTCGGCTTCTACATTCTGCCGCTACCAACTTGGCTACATATTCCCAGAGATGCCTTCATGGCGGTTGCGATCTATTTAACAATTAAGACCGGATATGACTACTTTAAGAATGTAATCAAGAAGTAAGGCAAGCAATGAAAAACACCGAACTAGCAAATACTGTTGTCAAGCAATTAATAAAATCCGGTAAAACTGTGGCAGTAGCCGAGTCCTTAACTGGGGGCGGATTAGGCGCTGCAATTACCGAAGTTGCGGGGTCATCAGAAGTTTTTCTTGGTGGAATCACAACTTATAGCGACACCAGCAAGACAAAGTTATTGGATGTTCCAAAAAGATTGATAACAAAACACACGGCTGTTTCCGAAGAAGTCGCAAAAGAAATGGCGAGCAACGCCCGTAACTTATTTAAGACGGATTACGCAATTTCAGCTACTGGTGTCGCGGGTCCAGGCAAGGCTTACGGTAAAAGCGCCGGCACTGTTTGGTTGGCGATTGCTAGTAAAAAAGAGGTAATTGCTATCGAACTTTCGATTTCCGGCGATCGCGCCACGGTAAGAAATGCCACAATTGAGAGCGCATTAGCCACTTTTTCGCGTATCCTTAGCCTATGAGTTCGGTTAAAGAAGTGACCTTGTTGCGCACCCATATCGGTAGCGCGCTTCGTCAAGCCCGCATTTCTCAAGGTCGCACACTTCGCGATGTTGCTAAAGGCGCTCGCGTTTCTCTTGGTTACTTATCTGAAGTAGAACGTGGTCAGAAAGAAGCTTCATCTGAACTTTTAAATTCAATCTGCCAAGCTCTAGATCTCTCACTCCTTACAGTTATGTCTGATGTAACAATTGCACTTCGCGCAACAGAGGCTCCATCACTCAGCGTTGTAGAAGCCGCCGCTTAGCTTTTTGCTAGCGACGATATTTCCGGATAGCGCCAATAATCCAATGACTTTAGCCCCAGCCCAACGCTCGCGAACCGCAATCTTGTCGGGCGCAAAAATCGTTATCACCGAAGTTGGTTCTTACGAATCCAATATGGTCGATATTGCTGCTCGCGCCCAGGTTTCAAGAGCAACGGTCTATAACCACTTTGCAGATAAAGAAGAGATGATGTTTAGCCTTCTCGAATCTGATATCATTCGACTTGCTGAATTAGCCAAGAGTGCGCCATCGCCTAAAGATGCGCTACTAATTCTCTCGCGAGAGATTTCAGGGGATCCGGCCCTACGTAAAATGACGGTGACAGATCCGACAGATATTGCAGCCTTCGTAACCGTCGGCACGCATCCACTTTGGGCGTTAGTCCAGGAGTCATTGACCAAGATCTTTGGTCTCGATAATTCCAGTCTGGTATTGCATTGGCTATTAGGTCAGATCGCTTCACCGTTGACGCCAGCAGAATCAGAGCATCAAGCCACCCAGATCAGCCTCGCACTCTCACTAAACAATTCAAAAAATTAAGAAAAGCAGGCAGCCCAGATGCGAATCACTGAATTACGCGCTCGCATTGCCGATTATTTTCCAGATCCAACAACATATTCCAGAGATACCATTCATGCCGAATTGGGTGGCGTAACAGTTGAGCAAGCTTTAGTGATGGGCCAAGAGCCCGGAGATATCTGGAAGGGCATCGTTGCTCATAATCCAGAGATGCCCGCCAAATTTAGATAGCCTCAATTAAATCAGCCATGAGTCGGCGTGTTGTTGCCATTCGAACAGGTGTTCGGCTACCCTTAACCTATTCGCGCTTGCGGCTTAACAGCCAAAGGCTCGGATATACCCAGCCTGAGCGGTTCCACACTTCCGTAGATGCCTAGCCTCTGCCGTCGGTGGCCTTCCGTACCTTCAGGACCGATAACGATGATCGATGAAAGGTCAAAAAAATGGCTAAAGAACAGCCGGATAAACAATCTGAAAAGATAGATAAAAACACTTCAGATCGCACCAAAGCCTTAGACAGTGCACTTGCCCAAATCGAGCGTCAATTCGGTAAGGGTTCAGTAATGAAGATGGGCGATCGCGGCCCACAAGTAATGGAAGTTATTTCAACTGGTTCAGTCGCGCTAGATATCGCGCTTGGAATTGGTGGTCTACCTCGTGGTCGTATCGTAGAAATCTACGGACCAGAATCTTCAGGTAAGACAACTGTTGCACTACATGCAATTGCTAATGCGCAACGAGCTGGCGGTATCGCAGCCTTCATCGATGCCGAGCATGCACTTGATCCAGAGTATGCCCGCAAGTTGGGTGTAGATATTGATGCGCTTTTGGTTTCACAACCAGACACCGGTGAACAAGCACTTGAGATCATGGATATGTTGGTTCGCTCTGGCGCAATCGATGTAATCGTTGTTGACTCAGTTGCCGCTCTAACACCTCGCGCAGAAATTGAAGGCGAGATGGGCGATTCACATATGGGCTTGCAGGCACGTTTGATGTCTCAAGCACTCCGTAAAATTACCGGCGCACTTCACCAATCAAATACCACCGCAATTTTCATTAACCAATTGCGTGACAAGATCGGTGTCTTCTTCGGAACTCCTGAGACAACTACAGGTGGAAAAGCACTTAAGTTCTACGCTTCAATCCGTCTAGATATTCGTCGTATCGAAACTCTCAAAGATGGCAATGATGCAGTCGGAAACCGAACTCGCGTCAAAGTTGTTAAGAACAAGATGGCCCCACCATTTAAGCAAGCAGAATTCGACATTATTTATGGCGTCGGAATCTCACGCGAAGGCTCTCTCATCGACCTCGGTGTTGAAGTCGGCGTAGTAAAGAAGGCTGGCGCTTGGTATACCTACGAAGCAGATCAGCTTGGTCAAGGAAAAGAGAATGCTCGTGCCTTCTTGATCGACAACCCTGATCTTGCAAATGACATCGAGAAGAAGATTCGCGAACATTATGTTCCAGTCGTTGTCGATGCTGAACTAGTAGCTGCAATTGATGAAGCAACCGCTGAGGTTGATTTCTAAGCCAATTTAGAAATCAAAAATGATCAACAATAAAGAGATTGAGGCAGATCCCTACTCTTTCGCACTTACGACTGCGCATTATGCGTTGGCACCGAGAGCAAAGAGTAGGGCCGAGCTTCATGCCCATCTCAAAAAGCGTGGAGTAGAAGATGAAATTGCGGCCGCAGTTCTAGATGAACTAGAACTTCAAGGCTTGCTAAATGATTTGGAATTCGCTCAAATTTGGAGCGAATCAAGACAGCGCCAGAAGAAATTATCAAAGCGCTCAATCGGCCAAGAGTTAAAATTTAAAGGGGTCTCACAGGACATTATTGACGAGACTTTAGAGAACATTGATGATGAAGATGAATACAAAATGGCTATGACTTTGGCAGAGCACAAGTTTCGCTCATGTTCACATCTCGATCACGATGTTATTTATCGAAGGGTTCATGGCCTGCTCTCGCGCAAAGGATTCAGCCATTCGATATCAGGTCGAATCATGCGTGAATTATTGGGAAGCAACGATAGATAAGTAAGATTGCTCGCATGAGCAGCCAAATACAAGCCAGATCTTTTGTGGTTGAAACCTATGGCTGCCAGATGAATGCACATGACACCGAACGTATTTCGGGATTATTGCTTGATGCTGGATATGTGCAGGCACTTGAAGGAAGCGATCCTGATTTAGTTGTTTTCAATACCTGCGCAGTTCGCGAAAATGCAGATAACAAGCTTTACGGAAATCTCTCATTCTTAGCGCCGCGCAAGAAGAGTGACCCTAATTTTCAAATCGCTGTCGGCGGATGTATGGCTCAGAAAGATCAAGATTCAATTATTAAACGGGCGCCATATGTTGATGTGGTATTTGGAACCCACAATATTGGCTCGCTTCCAACTCTTTTAGAGCGAGCCCGTATCGAAGAAGAATCTCAAGTTGAAATTAAAGAGTCGTTAGAACATTTTCCTTCAACGCTGCCTGCGCGACGTCATTCGGCATTTAGTGCGTGGGTCTCGGTTTCAGTCGGCTGCAACAACACTTGCACGTTCTGCATAGTTCCATCACTACGCGGAATTGAAAAAGATCGTTGCGAAGCCGATATCTTGAATGAAATCAAGGCTGTGGTTGACCAAGGAGTTATTGAAGTTACCTTGCTCGGACAGAATGTAAATGCATATGGTGTTGAATTCGGCGACCGGGGAGCCTTTGCAAAATTGCTCCGTAAATGTGGCGAGATTTCGGGGTTAGAGCGCGTTCGCTTTATGTCACCACATCCCCGTGATTTCACGGATGATGTAATTGCTGCGATGGCCGAAACGCCAAACGTTATGCCGCATCTACATATGCCTCTGCAATCTGGATCTGATCGAATCTTGCAGGCAATGCGCCGTTCGTATCGCAGTGACCGCTACTTAGGAATTATCGAAAAAGTTCGCAACGCAATTCCAAACTCCACAATCACAACCGACATCATCGTAGGTTTCCCAGGCGAAAGCGATGCAGATTTTCAGGCAACGATGGATCTAGTCAAGCAAGCTAAGTTCCTTGCTGCCTACACTTTCCAATATTCAAAGCGACCAGGCACTCCAGCTGCAACCATGCCGGACCAAGTAAGTGATGCAGTGATGAAAGAGCGCTATGACGCACTACATATTTTGCAGCAAGAGATGTCGCAAATCGTGAACCAAGAAGTCGTTGGCACCGAACAAGAAATTTTGGTCGCAGATTATGAAGGTCGTCGTGATGATGGCAAGGCCCGAATGACTGGGCGAACTAAAGATTTTAGACTTGCTCACTTTGCAGTTGAAGAAGGTAATTCACCAAGACCGGGTGATGCAGTAATTAGCAAGATCACTAAAGCTTCACCTAACTTTATTTTGGCCGAAGAAGCGCCAATTTCGATTCGCAATACTCGCGGCGGCGATGCCACTGAAGCCCGAAGTAAAGAGAGTGGCACAACTGCGATCATGGTTGGAATGCCAACACTTTCACAGCTTAAGGCCCGCTCTTAATTTATGAGCAAGCTAGTAATTATCTCTGGGGCAACGGCTACCGGAAAAAGTGATTTAGCAGTTGCGGTCGCCAATGAGATACAGGCAGAAATAATTAGCGCAGATTCGATGCAACTTTACAAAGGTATGGATATTGGGACTGCGAAGTTAACAATTGAAGAGCGAAGTGGAATCCCACATCATCTTCTAGATGTCGTAAGCGTTAAAGAAGATGTAAGTGTCTCTTGGTATCAAGAAGTTGCTAGGGCCAAGATTGATGAACTGCGAAACCAAGGCAAGAACGTTGTAGTAGTTGGCGGAACCGGACTTTATATAAAAGCCATCCTTGATGATTTGAATTTTCCAGAGACCGACCCAGATGTTCGCGAAAAGCTGAATGCAGAGGCGGAAAAAATCGGTGGCGATGCGATGCATGAAAGACTTTCAAAGTTGGATCCCGCTGCTGGACTTGCGATTCCAAAAGAGAATGTGCGCCGCGTGGTCAGGGCGCTAGAAGTTATTGAAATTACCGGAAAACCATTTACCGCTGTGTTGCCACGAGTTGATTCGTCGAAGTATCCAGATGCCATGCAATTTGGACTGGCCATGAATCGTGAAACTCTTGATGCAAGAATTGATGATCGAGTTTCAAGGATGTGGGATCTAGGTTTTGTTGATGAGGTTGAATCCTTAATTGATAATGGAATTCTCGAAGGCCGGACTGCGCAAGCTGCAATCGGTTATGCCCAAATCATCAGAATGAAACACGGCGAATTTGATGACGCTTTTGCTAGAGAAGATACCGCCCGAGCAACCCGTCAATATGCCAGACGTCAGGAAACCTGGTTCAGTAAAGATCTTCGAATTACCTGGCTTAGCGCGACATCAAATCTTTCAGAGCGCACGGATTCAGTCCTACAGGCTATTCTCAAATCATGATTGGAACCTACGGACACGGAACCGAGAATGACTTCGTTCTGATCTTTGACCCAGAGAACAAAGTCGAAATCTCGGCCGAACAAGTTCAGGCAATCTGTAATCGAAAAACTGGAATCGGCTGTGATGGTTTTATTCGGATCGGAAAAGATAGCGGCAAATGGTTTATGGATTACCGCAATAGTGATGGTTCGATTGCCGAAATGTGTGGCAACGGTATTCGCGTCATGGCTAAGTATTTAATTGAAAAGGGCCATCAAGCATCTGGGATTTTCCCAATCAATACTCGCGATGGCATTAAGTATTTATCAGTCCCAGAGACTGGAGACATAACTGTAAACATGGGACAGATTCGTGAAGTCTTTGGTGAAATTTCCGCAACTGCAAATGGCCACACTTGGACTGGTTACAACATCGATATGGGAAATCCGCACGCGGTTGTGTTTGTAGATGACATCAATGAAGTCGGAGACCTACTAACCGCGCCAATAGTTGAGCCAACTGATGAATATCCAGATGGTGTAAATGTTGAATTTGTGCAGTTCTTGCCTGATGGTGAGTTAAAAATGCGGGTTCACGAACGTGGAGTTGGTGAGACAAAATCTTGTGGAACCGGAACCTGCGCTGTCGCACTTGCAGCCTCACTTAAAAAAGGAAAAAGACTTCCTGCTAATTGGATTATCAATCCGCCAGGCGGTCGTTTAAGTGTCGAGATTGATTCACACAGCAATGCGATTCTTACCGGTCCTGCAGTTTTAATTAAAGATCATGATTTGAGTAAATATCTGTGAGCAATGAGAAGTTAAATATCGATGACTTGTTGGCTGAATCAGCCAAGGTAGCGGCCGAGTTCGATGCTTCCGAGAATAAAGTTGAAGATTGGGAGAGTAACCAAGCTGATTTACAAGATCGCCAAGCACTTCGTCGAGTTTCTGGGCTATCAACTGAACTTCAGGATATTTCAGATGCCGAATATCGCCAGCTTCGATTAGAGAAAGTTGTTTTGGTAGGAGTTTGGACCGAAGGCACTGCGCAAGATGCCGAGAATTCATTAAAGGAATTAGCCGCCTTAGCTGAAACAGCTGGTTCAGAAGTATTAGATGGGTTGATCCAACGGCGAGATAAAGCAGATCCTGCGACATTTATTGGTTCAGGAAAAGTCATGGAACTTCGCCAATCAGTAGTAAACACTGGCGCCGATACCGTTGTCTGCGATGGCGAACTTTCACCGGCACAACTTCGTAATCTTGAAAGTAAAGTAAAAGTAAAGGTTGTAGATCGCACTGCTTTGATTCTCGATATCTTCGCCCAACATGCAAAGAGTCGTGAAGGTAAAGCCCAAGTTGAATTAGCTCAGATGACTTATTTGCTACCGAGACTTCGTGGTTGGGGTGATTCACTCTCGAGACAATCAGGTGGCGCCAGCGGAATCGGTGGTCGTGGTCCTGGTGAAACAAAAATTGAAACAGATCGCCGTCGAATCAATGACAAGATGGCAAAACTTCGACGTGAAATAAAAGAGATGAAAACCGCGCGAGACACTAAACGACAAGAGCGCCGCCGCAATAACATCCCATCAGTAGCAATTGCTGGCTACACAAATGCAGGTAAATCTTCTTTGATGAATAGGCTAACTGATGCTGGTGTACTTGTAGAGAATGCACTCTTTGCAACTCTGGATCCAACAGTTCGAAAAACTACATCTTCAGATGGCCGGATCTACACCTTGTCTGACACTGTGGGATTCGTTCGGCATTTGCCCCATCAATTGATTGAAGCATTTAAATCGACGCTAGAAGAAGTTTCTGGGGCCGATTTAATCGTTCATGTTGTGGATGGTTCACACCCAGATCCCGAAGAACAAATCAGGGCAGTGCGCGAAGTAATAACTGAAATTGGTGGTGGCGAAATCACCGAGATTATCGCCATCAATAAAGCTGATGTTGCTCCGCCAGAAAAACTGATGCAACTTCTGCGTGAAGAGCCAAATAGTTTTGCTTTTTCTGCGCGCACCGGATTTGGAATCGAAACTTTAGTTGCTGCAATCGAAGCCGCGCTACCAAGACCAAAAGTTGAAATCAACACCGTTATTCCATTCACTAGAGGAGATTTAGTATCTGCAATTCACGAGCGTGGCGAAATTTTCTCTGAAGAGTATTTACCGCAAGGCACCTCGATTCATGCTCTGGTCGATGGTTCGCTTGCCAAGGTGATTGAGAATTTAAAGTGATCGGGAAAGTAGTCGCGGGAATCCAGCGCGGAGAAGTTGTTATCTTGCCGCTCGAGCACAGCTATGTTTATGCCTGCGATGCTTTTAGTTTTGCCGCAGTAAATCGGTTACATCAATTACGAAATGATCCATCGGGTGTTGCGGCCCAAGTTTTGATTGGAAAGGCCCGAACCCTAAGTGGTTTAGCACAAGGATTGACGGCTGGTGTAACGAATCTGGCAGAAGAATTCTGGCCAGGGTTGTTAACATTTAATTTGCCGCAGAATCAATCCTTAAGTTGGGATCTTGGAGATGGCGGGCACTTAAAGAATTTCGTAGTGCGAATGCCAAATCAAATACAAACTCTGGAAGTGCTAAACGCCACTGGTCCATTGGCCATAGCATCGGCAACGTTTGCCGGCGAAGCTCCGGTAAGGACTGCCCTGAATCCACACCATCTTGAAGTCCTTGACATTGGAGAGCTGGAAAGCGGTCCGCTATCGACTGTCGTCGTTCAAACTGGTGAAAAATTGCTACTTTCCCGTGTTGGTGCAATCACATTAGAAGAATTAAGGAAAGTCGACTCGGCAATTGAACTTGCCAAGGAATAAGGTTCTGCCATGACTCAAAAGGATAGCGAAGCCTTCTACGGCCCAGATTTTAATGCCCTACAGGCACAAGACCCAGATATCGCTGCAGTTCTAATTAGTGAACTGGTCCGCCAGCAGAAGAGTTTGCAATTGATTGCAAGCGAGAACTTCACATCACCTGCGGTATTAGCTGCAATGGGATCGACGCTTTCAAATAAATATGCCGAAGGTTATCCAGGTAAGCGCTATTACGGTGGCTGCGAAGAAGTTGATAAAGTCGAAGTAATTGGTATCGAACGTGCAAAGTCGCTATTCGGAGCCGAACATGCAAACTTGCAACCACATTCAGGTGCCAGTGCAAACGTAGCGGTTTACCAAGCATTCACTAAGCCGGGGGATAGCGTTCTTGCGATGTCACTTCCACATGGTGGCCACTTAACCCATGGTTCAAAAGTTAACTTCTCTGGCAAGTGGTTCAATATTTTTTCATACGGAGTTCGCCAAGAAGATGAACTAATCGATTACGACGAGCTTCGCGACAACGCAATTGCAAATAAACCAAAGATGATTTGCGTTGGTGCAACCGCATATCCAAGCCTGATTGACTTTGAAACTGTTCGCAAGATTTGCGACGAAGTTGGTGCAATCATGTGGGTTGATGCCGCCCACTTCATCGGACTCGTTGCCGGTAAGGCAATCCCATCACCAGTGCCATATGCAGATGTTGTTTCCTTCACAACTCATAAAGTATTGCGCGGACCACGCGGTGGAATGATTCTTTCGAAGGCCGAACATGCTGCCGCTATCGATAAAGCAGTATTCCCAGGCATGCAAGGTGGCCCAATCATGAGCGCGGTTGCTGGCAAGGCAGTTGCACTTAAAGAGTGCGCAACACTTGAATATCAAACATATGCAAAGAATGTAATTGTTAATGCCAAGGCGCTTGCAGCAGATCTTGAAAAAGAGGGAATGCGCGCCGTTTCTGGTGGAACCCAAACCCACCTGGCTTTAATCGACATCAGATCAACTGGCGTAAATGGCAAGGTTGCCGATGAGCGTTGTGGTGCATCTGGAATTGTTCTAAATAAGAATTCAATTCCTTACGACCCAGAGACACCAGCAGTCACAAGCGGTATCCGAGTCGGAACGGCGGCAACAACAACTCAAGGAATGGGCGTTCCAGAAATGTCGCAAATTGCATCATTTATTGCTCGCGCAATCAAAGATGGCGGCGATGAAAACAAGGCAAAGGCAATTCGAAGTGAAGTAAATGCTTTGACTGCAAAATTTCCAATTTACGCCAGATAGAAGTTAATCAAACGTGCGCGAATTTCTTCTGACCATAGCTTTTGCTTCGGCGCTCTGCTATTTGATTACACCTTACATAAAGACGCTAGCCCTTAAAGCCGGTGCATTTATTCATGTTAGATCTCGAGACACACATACCAAGGTAACTCCGCGCTGGGGTGGAATTGGAATGTGGATTTCGATGTCCATTACATTCTTAGTTGTAAGTCATCTGCCGCTTGTCGCTAAATCTTTTGGTCGCGAAGCTACTGGCATTTTCCTCGCAGGAACTTTCATCATGATTCTTGGCGCCTTAGATGATTTGTATGATTTGGATTCCATTACAAAATTCGCTGGCCAAGCGGTGGCAGGTGGAATTCTGCTTCTGCACGGCGTTCAAATCCTCTGGCTTCCAATAAATGGAATTTATATTCTGCCGCCAAGCATTGGCCAGCTATTAACAATTTTGTTTGTAATGGTTGTCATCAACGCTATAAATTTTGTTGACGGCCTAGATGGTCTGGCCACCGGAATTGTTGCAATCTGCGCGATGGCATTCTTTGGATTTGCTTACTTGCTAGCAGTTGTAAATGGCCTAAACCGTGCAGGTGCGCCTTCACTTATTACTGCAGTAATTATTGGAATTTGCATCGGATTCTTGCCACACAACTATCACCCAGCACGCATCTTTATGGGGGATTCTGGGGCGATGTTCTTAGGGTTGTTGTTGTCCGCTGCAGCAATCACCTTGACTGGTCAGATAGATGTAAATGCAATTACAAATGAAAGTCCAAGTAAAGTTTTGCTCCCGTTGCTACTTCCATTTACGGTTCTAGCGATACCCCTACTAGATCTGGTCATGGCAATTATTCGCAGATTACGTGCCGGTCGTTCACCATTTGCTGCAGACAAAGAACACTTGCATCACAAGCTTTTATCAATGGGAAATTCACATCGCCGAACTTCTGCGATTCTTTATCTTTGGACTGCCATGTTCGCATTCCCAACGGTGGTTGCCGCCTTTGCGCCGATATGGGTAGCGTTAATCGTCGGTCTTGCAATTTTGTTAGCCTCTCTGGCCTTAATTAGAAAGAGTCTGGTGTCAGTAAATGTCACAACAAATTCCACAACAAAGTAGTGAGACAAATCTTTGGCGCGGTGCGCTAATTCCTGCGGTTTCTGTTGCAGTGATTTCAATTATTGCCGGAATATTGATTAGGGGTGCTTCTGGCCTTTGGGGCTCATTGTTGGCAAGCGCCACAGTTATTCTCTATTTTTCGGTGCACTTACTAATCTCAAAGATTTCTGAGAATTTAGATCCAATGGCAACTATGGCACTTGCGATGTTCTCCTATTTTGCAAAGGTGATTTTGATGGGAGCTCTACTTCTAGTCGTGACTAAGACAACCTCTCCCGAGACTGTAGATCGGCCGACCTTTGCTATCAGCGCTCTCTCAATTACGGCAGCCTGGTTGGCTGGCGAGATTAGAGCATTCGTTAAGTTGCGCTTTCAACTGCCTTTGCCGCAAACTAAGGGCTCAGGTGAGAGCTCAGATACTCAATTTAAGTCGGGAGATAAATAATGGCTAGAGGCAATGAAGAGGGTGCCATGTGGTCAATTTTCGGCTATTTACTATCAGGATTAATTATCTGGGGTGGAATTGGTTGGGCCTTGGACAACTGGCTGGACAAGAACTTCTTCCTACTCGGGGGACTCCTCTTAGGAGCAGGCTCTTCGCTCTACCTAACCTGGCTGCGTTTCGGGCGTAATTAAGCGCTTTTCGGTTTTGGTTTTAGGCGGACTCCTAATAGTGTTACGCCCGATTCAACCGACTTCCCAAAAGTTAACTATTTACAGGAGTGTTTGTGCGCAAGTTCGCGTTCGCAGAGAGTGGTGAAGGATTCGTCCCACCAAGCACCGCCGACTTCAACCTCCCACCAATTTTCGGGGATAACGAATTCACAACTAAACCAATTTTCTTAGTTCTATTCTCAGTTGTTCTGATCTCAGTATTTTTCATAATCGCATCTCGCAAAGCCTCAGTAGTCCCTAGCAAATTACAGTTTGCCGGCGAATCGGTTTACGCCTTTGTTCGCAACGGAATTGGCCAAGAAATCATCGGCCACGAATTCATGCGTTTCGTTCCATTCTTGTTCTCGCTCTTCACTTTCATTATTACAAACAACGTATTCGGAATTGTTCCACTTCTTCAATTCCCGTCGATGTCTCACGTTGCCTTTCCTTACGTTTTGGCTCTTATATCTTTCGGAGTCTTCCACTATGTCGGAATCAAGAAACACGGTCTTGGTAAATATCTAAAGGGCATTGCATTTATGCCAGGTGTTCCAAAAGCTGTTTACATCCTTCTAACCCCAATTGAAATTGCAACCTTCTTCTTGGTTCGTCCGCTAACCCTTTCACTCCGTCTCTTTGCAAATATGTTTGCTGGTCACTTGCTTCTTCTTGTTTTCATCCTGGGCGGCGAACATATGCTCAGCGGTGCGATCGGAGTTAAGTTAATTGCACCATTCGCCTTTGCATTCGGCATCGGAATGACCTTCTTCGAGTTTATGGTCCAATGCCTTCAGGCATACATCTTCACCCTACTTACAGCTTTGTTCATCGCCGGAGCACTGGCGGATGAGCACTAGATCCAAAGAAATTAATACCCACTTGCTGGCTCCCGCTAGTAAGTAACACGAACAGAAAGGCAACACAATGGAAGGCACACTCAACCTGGTCGGTTATGGCCTATCAGCAATCGGACCTGCAATCGCAACTGGAATGATCTTCGCCGCATATATCAGCGGTGTAGCTCGTCAACCAGAAGCACGTAGCGTTCTACAACCAATCGCATTCCTAGGCTTCGCACTTGCTGAAGCTCTGGCTCTCTTTGGTCTAGTTCTAGCTTTCGTTCTCTAACTATGAGCTTTCGCATAAGCGCAGCTGGAACCGAGCTTAATCCGCTCGTTCCACATACTTCAGAAATAATTGTTGGCTTCATTGCCTTCACTCTGCTGTACCTTGTGCTTCGCTCCAAAGTTGTACCAATGTTTGAAAAAGCATTTGCAGCCCGCACCGAAGCAATTCAAGGTGGAATGGAGAAAGCCGAGAAAGCACAACGTGATGCGCAAGTTGCTCTCGAGCAATACACAGCACAGTTAAGTGATGCTCGTGGCGAAGCCCAGAAGATTCGTGAAGAAGCACGAGTTCAAGGTGCTGCAATCATCGAAGATCTTCGTGGCAAAGCACAGGAAGAAGCTGCTCGAATTACAGCAGCTGCAACTGCATCAATTGAAGCTGAACGTCAACAAGCTATTACATCTCTTCGCAACGAAGTTGGTTCACTTGCAACTGAACTAGCATCAAAAATTGTTGGAGAAGCGTTAGATGACCAGGTTCGACAATCACGCATTGTTGACCGCTTCTTGGATGATTTGGAGAAGAGTAAGTAATGATCGTTTTAGGTGGAAGCAGTCGTCAGTCTCTAGCTGCACTTCGTGTTGCGCTAGATAACACACTCAAGGGTGTGTCTGCTGGCGACGCTTCTGCTATTTCAAGCGATCTATTTAAAGCACTCGTTGCGATTGATTCATCAACCGGACTTCGCAGAGCACTTACAGATTCATCACGTGATTCTTCATCTAAGTCCGATTTAGTTTCAGACTTATTCAAGAAATCACTAGGTGGTCCAGCTCTGGCACTGCTCGCAAGTGCGACCGCACTTCGCTGGTCTGCGCCATCAGGTATTGCCGATGCAATTGAACAAATTGCAGTAGAAGCAGAAGCGACAGCGGCAAATCTAAGCAACTCTCTCGACCAAGTTCAGAGTGAGATATTTACTTTCTCAAAACTTCTTATCGAGAATCCAGATTTACGCACCGCTTTAAGTGAACGCTCACAGAGCGCAGAAGCTAAGCAAGCCCTACTTAAGAGCATTTTTGGCAGCAAATTTTCAGCAAGCACAAACAGCTTGTTAGCGCATAGCGTCGAAAGCCGCCGTGCCCGTAGCATCGAAAAGACGATTGCGGCATATTCACATGCTGTAACAGCGCGACGCAATCGCGTAAATGCACATATCAAATCTTCCATCGCACTCAGCGATGGGCAGGCAAAGAAATTGGCAGATTCGCTTACAAAGCAGATCGGTCAACCAGTTCACCTAAATATTGAAATCGACCCAAGCATTCTTGGTGGAATTTCAATTCGTTTCGGTGATGAAGTAATCGATGGAACTATTTCGAATAGATTGGCAGAGGCAAGCCGCGCGCTTGTTTCTTAGTAGAAAATAAAAAATAGGTTTCAGAATTCACATTTTGTGAATCTGAATTAGTTGAAGGAGAGAAAGATGGCGGAACTCACGATCCGGCCCGAAGAGATTCGCGACGCGCTTGCAAAGCATGTTGCTTCTTATCAACCGGGAGCCGCAGCACGCGATGAGATCGGCACAGTTACTCAAGCAGGCGATGGCATCGCCCGTGTTGAAGGCCTGCCTTCAACAATGACCAACGAACTTCTAAAGTTCGAAAATGGAACGCTTGGTCTGGCGCTAAACCTCGATGTGCGCGAAATCGGTGTAGTTATTCTTGGTGAGTTCACTGGAATTGAAGAAGGAACAAGCGTAAGTCGCACAGGTGAGATTCTCTCCGTACCTGTCGGCGATGGCTTCCTTGGTCGCGTAGTTGATCCACTTGGTCGCCCAATCGATGGCAAAGGTGAAATTAAGGCTGAAGCACAACGTGCACTAGAACTACAGGCGCCATCAGTAGTTCAACGTCAACCTGTTAAAGAGCCAATGCAAACTGGTATCAAAGCAATCGATGCAATGACTGCAATTGGTCGCGGACAACGTCAGCTAATTATCGGTGACCGTCAGACTGGTAAGACTGCAATTGCAATCGACACAATTATTAACCAGAAAGAGAACTGGAAGACTGGCGATCCAAAGAAGCAAGTTAAATGTATTTATGTAGCTATTGGCCAGAAGGGTTCAACAATCGCATCTGTTAAGGGCGCATTGGAAGAAGCTGGCGCAATGGAATACACAACAATCGTTGCTTCTCCTGCATCAGATCCAGCTGGTTTCAAATACCTAGCTCCATACACCGGTTCTGCAATTGGTCAGCACTGGATGTATAAAGGCGAGCACGTTCTAATTATTTTCGATGATCTCTCAAAGCAAGCCGAGGCTTATCGTTCAGTATCGCTATTGCTACGACGCCCACCGGGCCGCGAAGCTTATCCAGGAGACGTTTTCTACTTACACTCACGTCTTCTAGAGCGTTGCGCAAAGCTTTCAGATGAACTTGGTGGCGGTTCGATGACCGGTCTGCCAATCATCGAAACAAAAGGTAACGACGTTTCAGCATTCATTCCGACAAACGTAATTTCGATTACTGACGGACAGTGCTTCCTTGAAACAGATCTTTTCAACGCAGGTGTTCGTCCAGCTATCAACGTAGGTATTTCAGTATCTCGCGTTGGTGGTTCAGCACAGACAAAGGCGATTAAGAAGATTGCAGGACGTCTACGTCTTGACTTGGCTCAGTATCGCGAACTCGAAGCATTCGCTGCATTCGGTTCAGATCTAGATGCCGCATCAAAGGCTCAACTAGAGCGCGGTGCGCGCATGGTTGAACTCTTGAAGCAAGGTCAATATTCACCTTACTCAGTAGAACGTATGGCTGCATCAATTTGGGCCGGAACTACTGGCAACATGGACTCAATTCCAGTCGCTGATATTCGTCGCTTTGAATCAGAGTTTCTTGATTTTATTGGCCGCGAACGTTCAAAGATTTTTGAAGTAATCGCAGCTACCAGAGAGTTAACAGATGACACTGTTGCCTCTTTGCAAGAAGCAATTGATACCTTCAAGAAGCAATTCTCATCTTCAGCAACTGCTGCAGTAAATGAAGCAGAAGCAGAAGCGTTAGCCGGCGAAGATAACGAACAGATTACACGCCAGGTTCCAAAGGTGAGAAAGTAACAAAATGGGAGCACAACTACGCATCTATCGCCGCCGAATGCGTTCGGTCAAGGCGACCAAGAAGATTACGAAAGCTATGGAGTTAATCTCTGCTTCTCGTATCGTCAAGGCACAACAACGCGTGGCTGCTTCATCTCCATATGCAAATGAACTAACTCGCGCAGTTACTGCGGTTGCTTCATTTTCCAGCACAAACCATCCATTAACTACACCATCTGAAAATCCACGTCGCGCGGCGGTATTAATCATCACAGCAGATCGTGGAATGGCTGGTGCATATTCAAACGCAGCAATCAAAGAGGGCGATCAACTTGTGATGGCACTTCGCGAACGCGGTCTTGCAACTGAGGCATATTTGGTTGGACGTAAAGCGGTTAACTATTACCGTTTCCGTAGCCGCAAAATTGCTGGGTCATGGACTGGTTTTTCTGATAACCCAACTTATGTTCATGCCAAGGAAGTTTCAGATGCACTTATTTCTGCATTCCTAGCAGATGCCGAAACTGTTGAAACTGGCGTAGATGAACTGCATATTGTTTACACTCAATTTAAATCAATGATTACGCAAATCCCTGAAGCGCGTCGCATGCTTCCACTAGAAGTTGTGGAATCAGAGACAACAACAAGCACGCTGCTTCCAATGTATGAATTCGAACCTAATGCAGCGGAGGTATTAAATTCATTACTACCTCGCTATATCGAGGCTCGAGTCTTTAATGCGATGTTGCAATCTGCTGCTTCCGAGCATGCAGCCCGCCGTCGTGCAATGAAATCAGCAACTGACAATGCTGATGAGTTAATAAAGTCCTTAACCCGTCTTGCTAACGCAGCTCGTCAAGCTGAAATTACGCAAGAGATTAGTGAAATCGTCGGCGGCGCAGATGCGCTTGCCTCAGCCAGCGCAGGGAGCGAATGATGTCAACAGGAACTAAAACAGGAACAGGTCGCGTAGCACGCGTTATCGGACCGGTTGTGGATATTGAATTCCCAGCCGATTCAATGCCAGCGATCTTCAACGCGTTGCATGTTGATGTGACACTCAGCGGTGAGAAGCGCATGCTTACACTCGAAGTGGCACAGCACATCGGTGACAACCTAGTTCGCGCGATTTCGATGCAACCTACTGATGGAATGGTTCGCGGTGCTTCAGTATCAGATACTGGCTCTGCAATCTCAGTTCCAGTTGGTGACGTCACAAAGGGCCACGTATTCAACACACTTGGCGAATCTCTAGATGTTCCTACATCTTCACTTGATATTAAAGAGCGTTGGCCAATCCACCGCACAGCACCTGCATTCGATCAACTCGAATCAAAGACTGAAATGTTCGAAACTGGTATCAAAGTTATTGATCTTCTAACCCCATATGTTCGTGGTGGAAAGATTGGTCTCTTCGGTGGTGCTGGTGTTGGTAAGACAGTTTTGATCCAAGAGATGATTTACCGTGTAGCTGAAAACTTCGGTGGTGTATCTGTATTCGCGGGCGTAGGAGAGCGCACCCGTGAAGGAAACGACTTATTCTTGGAAATGACCGAGACTGGCGTTATCAATAAGACCGCATTGGTCTTCGGCCAGATGGATGAACCACCTGGAACTCGTCTTCGCGTTGCACTTTCAGCACTAACAATGGCGGAATACTTCCGCGATGTTCAGAAGCAAGACGTGCTTCTATTCATCGATAACATCTTCCGTTTCACACAAGCTGGTTCTGAAGTATCAACACTTCTTGGACGTATGCCATCTGCAGTGGGTTACCAACCAACACTTGCCGATGAAATGGGTCAACTACAAGAGCGCATTACCTCAACTCGTGGTCACTCGATTACATCAATGCAGGCAATTTATGTTCCTGCGGATGACATCACCGACCCAGCGCCACACACAACCTTCGCGCACTTGGATGCAACAACAGTGTTGTCTCGTCCAATTTCCGAACTTGGTATTTATCCTGCAGTAGATCCACTTGACTCAACATCACGTATTTTGGATCCTCGCTACATCGGCGAGCACCACTTCCGTGTTGCAAACCGGGTTAAGCAAATCCTTCAGCGCTACAAGGATCTACAAGACATCATTGCAATTCTTGGTATCGATGAACTCTCTGAAGAAGATCGCATTCTCGTAGGACGCGCACGTCGTATCCAACGCTTCTTGTCACAGAACACATTCGTGGCAAAGGTCTTCACCGGCCTTGATGGTTCATTCGTTCCACTAACTGAAACAATCGCAGCATTCGAAGCACTTGCAGATGGAAAGTATGACCACGTTCCAGAACAAGCATTCTTCATGTGCGGTGGCTTGGAAGATGTAGAACGCAAGGCTGCAGAATTGGCTAAGGCATAATTTAAATGTCTACAAACCTAACTGTTGAAGTTGTATCTCCCGAGAAGCGGGTCTGGTCTGGCGAGGCGAAAATGATTTCGGCTCGCACGCTAGAAGGTGACATCGGTGTATTGCCGGGTCACGCTCCGCTTCTTGGAGTTCTAGTTGATGGAAAAGTAAACATCAAAGTTGCTGACGGTTCATCACAAGAGTTCAACATTCATGGTGGGTTTATCTCGGTATCAAATAACCGAGTATCGATTCTCGGCGAAGCCACTGATTAATTAGTTTTTAAACGTGGCGTGAAACTTTAGCGCCAAGCTTTACAAGTGCTTCAACAAATCCGGGATATCCGCGATCAATGTGGAATGCATCTTCTACTGTGGTGATTCCTTCGCTCACAAGTCCTGCAAGAACTAGGCCAGCACCAGCTCGAATATCGGTAGCCGCAACAGGTGCGCCAGATAGTTGTTTTTTGCCAGTTATAGAAGCGTGATGTCCATCTACGTGAATATCAGCACCTAATCTTTGTAGTTCGTTAACAAACATAAAGCGGCCTTCAAAAACATTCTCGGTAACAATTGAATTGCCTTCAGCGATTGCATTCATGGTTATAACAAAGGGTTGAAGGTCAGTAGCGAATCCTGGGTAGGGAAGTGTTGCAACATCTATTGCAGTTGGTCGCTTATCCATACGGACCCGAAATCCATCGGCAGTTGTTGTTACAACTGCGCCTGCTGCTACTAATTTATCTAGTGGAACTTCTAAGTGATCTGCTCGGCCACCATGAATTGTTATGTCACCTTGTGTCATTACCGCAGCAAAGGCCCAAGTTCCAGCAACAATTCGATCAGCAAGAGTTGCATGCGTTGTTGGCTGTAATTCCTTTACGCCAGTGATTGTAATTACGGGAGTTCCAAGGCCTTCAATCTTGGCACCCATTGAAATCAAGAATTCACCTAGATCAACTACATCAGGTTCGCGGGCTGCGTTATCAATTGTTGTTACACCTTTTGCAAGAACCGCAGCGGTCATAATGTTTTCAGTTGCGCCAACACTTGGAAAGTCGAGAGAAATAGCGGCGCCGGTTAATCCATTAGGTGCTGTTGCAATTACATAACCGTGTTCTGAATGTGCTTCAGCGCCGAGATCGATCAAGCCTTTGATATGGAAATCAATTCCGCGCGAACCAATTGCATCGCCACCAGGTAGAGCAACTTCAACTTCACCGACTCTTGTTACCAGTGGTCCTAAAACATTTATCGAAGCCCGCATCTTGCGAACTAAATCGTAATCTGCACGATGTCCGGGGACCTTTGGAACCAAAATTTTCATGATCAGGGTTTCGCGGTCATAAGAGCTTTTGCAACCAAGTCTTGTTAACAACTCTTCCATGATATGAACGTCAGCAATGTCTGGAACGTTCTCAATCGTTGTTTCACCAACTGCCAGAAGAGAGGCAGCCATTAATTTAAGAGCTGAGTTCTTAGCGCCATGAACATTGACCTCGCCGACAAGGCGTGCGCCACCAACTATCTGGAAATATTCATTCGAACTTTCCATGGTGATCACCTCCGGACGTGGGTTTCGAGTGGTCTAATCGTAGTGAGTGAATTAGGCTCACCCCATGGTAAATCTAACGCGTATCTATACAAAAACCGGCGATGATGGAACAACCTCACTTGGGGATATGAGCCGAACATCAAAAAATGACCCGCGATTAGAAGCTTATGCCACCGTAGATGAAGCAAACTCTTCGATTGGTGTAGTCCTGGCTCTTGGTCAGATTAAAGATCCGCAAATCACAAAGTTGTTAATCCGAATTCAAAATGATTTGTTCGATGTCGGAGCCGATCTTTGCACACCAGTTGTTGACGAACCAAAGATTGAGCCACTACGTGTTATTGAATCTCAAGTTACATATTTAGAAGAACAAATTGATTTTTACAACGAAAGCCTTGAGCCTTTACGTAGCTTCGTTCTGCCATCAGGAACTCCGGCAGCTGCGCTATTGCATGTAGCGCGCACGGTTGCACGTAGAGCCGAGCGCAATACTTGGCATGCAATTCATCAATTTGGTGGCGGCGTAAATTCACTTACTGCAAAATACTTAAACCGGTTGTCAGATCTGCTCTTTGTTCTTGCTCGCTTTGAGAATAAAGAAAAGGGCGACGTGCTCTGGGTTCCAGGGGCTAATCGCTAAATTCGATTAGGGCTCTTTGTGTAGGTATTGCTCGGAATCTTTTCAACAGGAGTTCCGGTTCGACAGTTAGCTGTGTAGATATCAATCCCTAAGCCATCGGCAATGGGTTCATCACTGACTAGAAGGATTGGTTTAACTGTTCGAGCTTTTGAACCAGCAACTAAAGTAGTTAGTGATCCATAAATGATTCGCTGTGTTGGATCTGCCGGGTCAACACCAAGAACATTTGAAGTGACTTCCCACCAGTCACATCCAGTTTCGGATCCAACAAAAATTCCCAGACAAGCCACTTCGTGGCAATACTCGATTAGATTCTTCTGGATGTATTTGTTTTCAGTGCCTGCAATACCAAGTTCCTTTGGTGTCGCAGTCTTTGCATAAAGCTCACCCTGCTTAGTGAATCCTGGTGGCGGCCACTTGATCGGCTTCTTCGCCGGAAGCTTTTTCTTCTTTTTAATTACCTTTTTCTTTGCAGCAGGTTTCTTATCAACCTTCGCCTTACTTACCCCAGGCTTAGGAGTTGGGCTTGATGTAGATGCACTTGCATGCACCGGAATAACCAGAGTTATCGAAATCAAAAGTGAAATTAACTTCTTCATTTATCAGACCACTTGAACGTTTTAAGTGCCAAAAATGTGCCAACAACGGTCCAAATAAGCAGAATGATTGCGATTTGTGGAATTTCCCAACTCTTTGCAACTTCTTCAGCAGCGAAACTTTCCGGCAAAAATACTGAGCGCATTCCTTGGGTAAGCCATTTAAGTGGGAAGAGTGCGGCAAATTGCTGCATCCATTGTGGAAGTGTTGAGAAGACAAAGAAGACACCGCTAAAGAACTGCAAAATAATCACAATAGGGGAGACGACGGCAGAAGCACCACGACCATTCTTTGGAACAGCAGAGAATGCAATTCCTAAGATTGTCGAGCAGATACTTCCAAGAAGTATCAACCAACCAAATCTGATCCACCGCTCTGTTGTGTTTGGTAAATCTAAACCAAAGAGCGCCGCACCAAAGCCCATAAGTGCGCCCACTTGAACGACCATTGCAATAAAGACCAAGATGGCTTTGCCGATGAAGTATGAAATTGGTGAAACCGGAGTCCCTCGAAGTCGCTTGAGAGTTCCAAAATCTCTTTCGATTGGAATCATGATTGCAAGTTGTTGAAAACCGGTATTGACCAGACCAGATGCAATCATTCCTGCAACAAAGTATTGGCTGAAGGTCACTCCTGGAGCAAGGTCACCCTTAAATACCGAACCAAAGATGAACAACAACATAACCGGGAAGAGAAGTGTGAAAACTACTGATTCGCGTTGGCGCATAAATTGTTTTATCTCAAGGCCACCACGTAGGAAGCCAACCTTAATTATTCCTGGTCTCATGGCTGACCAATCATTTTAAGATAAATATCTTCAAGCGATGGGCGAATTACAGTTAATTCTGGAACTTCGCCGCCAAATTTCGCGACAAGCTTTGTAACTTCGGCTGCTGGAAAATCACTTTCGATTTCTTGCTTCTGGCCATTTTCGAGCCAGCTGATTCTTGCCTTGGCAGTATTTCTGCCACCAAGGTTCTCTGGTGTTGAAACTTCAACTATCTTTCCATCAACGATTACTGCAACGCGGTCAGCTAAAGCTTCAGCCTCATCTAAGTAGTGCGTGGTTAGAAGAATTGTGGTGCCTTCATCTCGCAAATTACGAATTAATTCCCAAAATGCTCGTCTCGCCTCAGGATCAAAGCCAGTTGTGGGCTCATCAAGAAAGAGAATCTCCGGGTTACCGATAATTCCAAGTGCGACATCGAGTCGGCGGCGCTGGCCACCAGAGAGGGTGTCGATTCTGGCATTTTTCTTCTCGTCCAAACCAACATCGCGGATAACACTTTCTGGATCACGGGGATTGGAATAATAATTTGCAAAGTGTTTTACGGTTTCAGATACCGATAAATCTTGAGCATCATTAGTTGACTGAAGAACGATTCCAATTCGATTTCGCCAAGCCCAACTATCTTTACCGAGCTTCGCAGGATCTTGGCCAAGGACTTTTACTTCGCCACCATCGCGGTCTCGGTAACCCTCAAGGATTTCAACTGTGGTTGTTTTACCGGCACCGTTTGGGCCAAGGATTGCAAAGATTTCGCCTCTCGAAACGTCGAGGTCGATTCCGGCGACTGCATCCTTAGAGCCGTTAGCCTTTGATGTGTATGTCTTTTTAAGGCCGGTTACGGAAATCGCTAGTTCATTTGCCACGTCAATATCCTGCCCTAAAAGTTGGGATTATCGGAATGCACGCGAGAGAATAAGCCTGTGAGTCCGCGCAGAAATCATCCCAAGAGGTCCCAGAAGCGGACCAGCAATGACGAGGAAGAGCGCGATATCTCATTATCGAGCGAAACTATAGAAGAGCATTCAGAGGGCATATTTCGAGTTCGTAAAATTACTGGTTCAACTTCTACAAAACCATATCGCTGCCCTGGATGCGATCAAGTTATTCCAACTGCAACTCCGCATATCGTTGCTTGGCTAGAAGAAGATGTTGAATCAAGACGTCACTGGCATACGGCTTGTTGGAATAAAAGAAATGATCGCAAACCTAGAACACTTAGATCTAAAGGTGCTCCGCGCTACTAGCCAATTCCTTTGGAATGCAGAGTTTTGATTGCAAACTTAATGAATTTATCTGCAAATTTAGTTCTACCAAATGAAGTAAAAACAATTGGAATATTGAATATAGTTTTAACTACCGTTCTTGGATAGGTAAATTCCAGCAAACCTTCTGGCCCATGAATTCGGCCATAACCACTATCTTTCACGCCACCAAATGGAACCGATGCGATTGCAGCAAAGGCAATTACAGAATTAATCGAAACCATTCCGCAATACAGCTGAGCCGCAATCTTCTCGCCGTTTCGTTTAGACCAAACCGAGGCAGCAAGTCCATATCTTGTTGCATTTGCCAATCGAATCGCTTCAGGCATATCTGCAGTGCGATTTATGACAAGAGTTGGGCCAAAGGTTTCTTCGGTTACGGCAGTTGAATTCTCTGGGACATCAACCATAATTACAGGTTCCACAAATGGTGCCTTAACTGAATCAACACCACCAGTTACAAACTTCGCACCCTTTGCAGCAGCATCATCAAGATGGCTTTGAATCACTTTCAATTGTGATGGCATCGTAGCCGGACCATAATTTCCATCTTTACCTGGATGAACATCTTTTGCTAGCTCTGTTATTTTTGCAATGAACTTATCTGCGACTTCATTTACAACATATACCCGCTCGGCCCCAATACAAGTCTGTCCAGCATTGGACATCGCAGACCAGAGCGCATATTCAGCGGCGCGATCTATATCAGCATCGGCAGCAACCAAAACTGGATCTTTGCCACCACATTCAAGAACTACCGGAACCATTCGTTCGGCACATGCAGCAGCAACTTTCTTCGCAGTTCTGGTTGAACCAGTGAATGAAACTTTATCTACAGCAGATTCGGTAAGCGCTTTTCCGGTTTCAGGTAAGCCAGTAACGCAAGTGAAAATATCTGCAAATGGTGCGATGTTTGCAAAGCTATCTGCAAGCCAACGTCCAACGCCTGGTGTGAATTCACTTGGCTTAAATACGACAGTATTGCCAGCAGCAAGTGCATATGCGATAGATCCCATTGGGGTAAAAATTGGATAGTTCCATGGACCAATTACTCCAACGACTCCCATTGGGACTCTAGTTACATTTGTTTTCATATTGAACATCAATAAACCTGAAGGCCGGTGTTGTTTCGATAAGACACTTTCTGCATGCTTTGCAGCCCAGGCTAAATGTCCAAGGGCAAGAGTTGCTTCCAACGTTGCATCACTTATTGGTTTTCCGGTTTCAGCACGAACTATTTCTGCAATTTCATCAACCTGTTTTGTTATTTGCGAGGCCCACTTCAATAGAACTTTTCGGCGCCCACGAAAACCAAGTGCCTGCCAGGCCAAACTGGCGGCATGGGCTCGAGCGACCGCAGCATTTACATCTGCAGCAGAAGTATTGGGATAGCTGGCAAGAACTGTGCCATCGACCGGATTGTGGCTATCAAAGCTCGAAGTTGTAATAGTTTCCATTGCGTAAGACTAAACTTATTTCGTGTCAGAGTTAATACGTCCCAGCACTGTGTTGCCGGCAAATCGCAGACCAATCACCATAAAAACTGCGGATGGCCTAAATCTAATTGGGGAAGTGGCAACTCCGATTGGAAACCGTGTTGCCTCGATTCTCTGCCTGCACCCGCTGCCAACTGCTGGCGGCATGATGGATAGCCACGTTTATAAGAAAGTTGCCAACAGATTGCCTGCGATGGCGGGGATCGAAGTTGTTCGATTTAACACCCGAGGAACTACATCAGAAGCAGGCACTAGTGATGGAACTTTCGGCGAAGGTGTAACCGAAAAATTTGATGTCGAAGCAGCAATCGAATTTTCATTTAACGAATTAGGTGCAGAAGATCTTTGGGTATTGGGTTGGTCATTTGGAACTGACCTAGCACTTAAGTTTGCAAGAGATCCAAGAATTAAGGGATTAATTTTACTTAGCCCACCACTGCGAACTTCTGAAGCAAGCGATTTAGAATTTTGGGCCAAAGACGGGCGACCAATTACTGCTCTGATTCCAGAATTCGATGACTATCTACAGCCCAAAGCAGCAGCAGTTGCTTTTAAAGATGTGCCACAAATTAATTTGATAAACGTGGCAGATGCAAAACATCTCTGGGTTGGCGAGCCCGCGGTCTATCGAGTTTTAAGTGAAATTACTGCAATTCTTTCGCCACAAAGATTGCCCTTGCCTACCGAAATTTAGTTCTTATCAGCCTTTGGATAAACAACTTCATCAAGAATAAGCAAGATTGCTGCAGCAATTGGAACTGCGAGAATTCCACCAATAAGTCCCAGAAGAGAAGTTCCAATAAGAGCGGCGATAATCGTCACAAGCCCCGGAATAGAAAGCGCACGCTTCATCACTCTTGGAGTAAGAATATAATTTTCGAACTGCACATAAATTATGTAGGAAGCCAATGCGATAGCGGCAATTAATGGTGACACCGTTAGAGCTATTAAGGTAACAATTGTCATTCCAATGAAGTGACCAATTAGTGGTATCAGCCCACAGACAAACACAACGAGGGCAAGCGCCGACTTGTATGGCAAATCAAGAACAAAGCTAAGCATGAAGATAAAGATGCTTGCGAAGAAAGAAATTGTGATCTGCCCACCTACGAAGGCGCCAACTCTGAAAATAATCGCATCGCTGATTTTTGCAACTCGCTCGCGGCGACTTGCAGGAACCAGGCGATAAGCATCTTTAGTGACCGTAGGAAGTGCGGCAAGAAAATAAAGGGTTAATACCAAAATTGTTAAGATTGAAAAAATGCCAGAGATAAATGCTTTTCCGACACCAAGAACTCCGCCAAATGCGCCAATTACAAATTTCCCATCCTGGATTGAAGCTTCAACCCTATTTTGAACCGTATCTACGATTCCGTAATTCTTATTCAATTCATTAATAGTGGAGTTACTCTTTAAATCAGAGATAAGTTGCGGTGCATTATTAATTAAGGCATTAACTTGATCAATTATCAGCGGTGCTGCAATCCAAATGAATACACCAACAAATCCAATGACTAGTGAGACAGTAGCTGCCACTGCTTTTGCTCTACTGAGTCCCCGTTTTTCAATAAACAAAACTGCTGGATTTAAACCCATTGCAAAGAAGAGTGAAATCACAATTAGAACAAATACTTGACTGGCCGAGGCAAAAGCTCGAAGAAGTGTGATGGCAATTACTGCGCCGGATGCCGCCACGAATCCAAAGTAGAAGGGGTGCGAATGATTTAGCGGTTCACCAATTGTCCCGAAGTCTTCAGGAGCACTGGCGCTCTTCTTTCTTGCAAGAGAAGGTCGCTTCATTATTGGTTTCAACTTTGCCATGGCGCTATTTTAACGTCGCGCTAAGTAAAAATAGGAGAGAATAGCCCCGTGGCTGACCTACGAATAACTGGACTAGCAGAAGAGATGTCTTCGCTTGCCCAAATGCCTTGGTCAAAACAGCTTGAAGAGTGGCCGGAAGATTCATCACTCACGGATATGCGTGGTATTTCTCGCCATATTGTGCGCTTGATTAAAGTAAATCAAAATCATGATTCGCCAATTTTTGCCATTAAAGAGACAGTTCCAGAATTCGCCAATCGGGAATACGCACTTCTTCGCGAGTTAAATAACCGTGAAGCCCCATGTGTGGAACCAGTTGCGGTGGTTGAGAATCGAAAAGATGATGATGGAAACGAATTACCTGCGGCTTTAGTTACACACTACCTACCTTTCTCACTGCCATACCGAGTAATTCTCAGCGGCGAAATTACGCCACACGAGATAACAAACATGGCTAACGCTCTTGCTCTCTTACTGGTTCGACTCCACCTTCTCGGTTTCTGGTGGGGCGACTGCTCACTTTCAAATACCTTATTCCGTCGTGATGCTGATCAATTTGCGGCCTATCTAGTTGACGCCGAAACTGGAGAATTTCAGACTCGATTAACCGATGGGCAACGCGAACATGATTTAGAGATTTCACTTTTCAACGTTGCGGCCGAACTTGAAGATTTAAAAATAGCCGGAGTTCTCACAGCTGACATGGATCCGGTCCGCGCAAGTGAAGGCGTTATTAAAAGATATCGCAGACTTTGGAAGGCGCTTCGCGAACCTCAAATTCTTGATCCAAACGATCGTCATGCGGTAGAAGGTGCAATGCGTCAACTTCAAGATCTAGGTTTTGCAGTTGAAGAAGTTGAAGTCTCGATTAATGGTGACAAGGGTGAATTAAAATTCCAACCTAAACTTGTTGCGGCTGGTTATCACCAAAATCGTTTGCTTGAACTTCTTGGTATCCAGGCCGAAGAGTTGCAGGCCAAGAGATTGCTTGCATCCTTCGATCGCTTCCGTGGCCGCGAAGCAACACCTAAACCACCAATACATGACAGTGCAAGACGTTGGCTTCGCGATACTTATCACCACGTTATGAATCAAGTTCCAAGCGAATTACAAGATCGAGTTGAGCAAGCGCAGATGTTCCACGAAATTCTTGAGCACCGCTGGTATATCGGAGAACAAGCTGGGCATGATTTGGGTCTCGATTTCGCAACCAAGGATTACATCGAAAATATCTTGCCATTTAGAACATATGTCGGGGTCACGGTTCCAGGTATCCACGAACCACCATCAAAATAGTTTGTTCTAGTTACTTGTAGATATATGTAGGATTGCCGCATGAGTTTGCCACCACTGCCAAAGAATTTTGCCAGTGCAGTAGACCTAAGCAGTTTAGGAAAACCCGCCCCAGAAGCAATTGCAACGCCTGGGATTGAAGTCAACCAAGCTAATTTAATTAGTGAAGTTTTGCCGGCATCTAATCAAAAAGTCGTAATCCTGATTTGTTGGTCGCCTCGAAGCACGCAGGCAGTTTCACTACTAGAAATTATGGGCAGGTATCACGCAGCAGATGTTCTAGAAAATGGCGAACCTGCATGGATTTTGGGAACTGTAAATGTAGATGCTGAAACTCAGGTAGCCCAAGCGCTTCAAATTCAATCAGTTCCAATTGCTATTGCAATTATTCAAGAACAGATGGTTCCACTATTCGAAGCAGTTCCTACTGCAGAACAAATCAGATTGGTGATTGATAAAGTCATTGGTCTGGCTGCCGAACGAGGCGTTGGGCAGGCACTTGAAAAATCTGAAGTCATCGAAGCTCCGATGGAGCCCGAGGAAATTGCGGCGATGGATGCACTCGAAAAGGGTGATCTTGATGGGGCGAAACTGCAATACGAAAAATGGTTAGCGCGCAAACCCGGAGATGGCCTTGCCAAACTTGGGTTGGCCCAAACCGAACTAATTATTCGCGTGAAAGATTTAGATCCAAATGAAGTTATGACTCTTGCTGGTGCAAATCCAAATGAAGTAACAATTCAACTAAAAGCTGCTGATGTCGAAATCGCTAGTGGGCTAAATAGAGAGGCCTTTGCTCGTATGATTCGGCTAGTGAAGATAAGTGAAGGTGATGATAAGAAGATTGCTCGCGAACATTTATTACAATTGTTCTCGCTTGTAGATCCAGCCGATCCAGATTTGATAAGTGCCCGCAAAGAATTAGCTAGTGCGCTCTATTGAAAACCACATTCTCTAAGCAAGAGCGCAGAGCGCTCAATTTACTATTTTGGCCCTTCGGCATCGGAGCCATGTCTACCGCCACAAGATTTCCAGAAATCCGAGATCAATTAGGTATCAATAATGGAACCTTTGGAACTTACCTAAGTCTGGGTGCAATCGGTGGCGTAATTTCATTTATCTTGGTTGGTCATTTAGTTCATTCGATAGGTGTCAAGCCAATTGTCACTATGGCAGCCACAGGATTATTTGCCTCAATAGGTTTAGTTCCACACATTCAAAACCCAATATTCTGGCTTGTAGTTAATATTCTTATTGCTTTTTTCTGGGTCTCATTTCATATTGCCAACAATGCGCAGGCTATTCACCGACAAGAAGAAGTTGGCGAATTAATCCTTCCTAAACTTCATGGCCTCTGGAGCCTTGGTGCGTTGGTAACTTCTATTCTTGCAATTGCAATAACACCTTATGTAACCCTGGCTTGGCATATCGATGTTGTCGTCATAATCATGTGGGCACTGACAATGTTAGGAATTTTCAAATCAACGCCATTTTTTATTAAAAAGAATGAGGAAGCTGATGCCTTCCCAAATCTTTCACCAATAGGAATTGCAAAGACTTTTAAATTTCAGCCAATAATTGTTCTTGCCATGGTCCTTGCGATGCAGATTGAATTCTCGATCCAGGACTGGTCTGCCATCTATGCAAAAGACACAATTAACATGAGCGCGTCATCAAGTATATATGGCTATGCCGTATTTATCAGCGCAATGATTATTTTAAGATTCAATGCGAAAAAGCTCGCTGCCAGGTGGAGTGAGCGCGAGTTAATCACCAAGTTGCCAATCTTGGGTGGAGTCGGTTTCGCAGTTTGTATCTCGCTCGGAACTTGGATTTCGGAGAGCAATCGGATCTTAGGATTTATTGTTTCCTTATTAGGTTTTGCGCTAGCTGGCTTTGGTTCATCAATACTTGCACCAACGATTTTCGCAATATCCTTTAGAAAAACATCACTTCCAAGTAGCGTCGTAGTTGCCCAGTTGGGGCTGACTCAAACTATTGCAACATTCATTGCAAAGGTAATTATTGCTTGGGTCGCCCAAGCAACATCAGTAACAGTTGCTTTAATGATTCCAGCGCTAATGCTTCTAGCAACAACCAAATTCGCACATCTTGGAAAAGATACTAAAGATTAATTTCAGCCAGAACCTTCAGTATTTCCTGGATCTGCAGCGCTAATATCATTTAGGCGATATTTATCAAGAGCTTGTTGAACAACCTTGGCTTTAATCTCGCCAGCTTCGGCAAGTCTTGAAAGCGCAGCAACAACAATCGACTCGGCATCAACCTTGAAGTGGCGACGAAGCGCACCGCGAGTATCTGAAAGTCCAAAGCCATCTGTTCCTAGCGAGTAGAAATCTTGTTCAACCCAAGGTGAAATCTGATCTTGCACTGCTCGCATGAAATCGCTGACTGCAATCACTGGACCATCTTGGCCACGCAATTTCTTTGTGATGTAAGCAGATTTCTTATCATCTGGATTCAATAGGTTATGTCGATCAACGGCTAAACCATCGCGACGAAGTTCGTTCCAAGAAGTTACTGACCAAACACTTGCAGCAACACCCCAATCATCGGCCAGCAATTGCTGTGCTTTTACTGCCCAATTCATTGCAACGCCAGAAGCGAGAAGTTGAACCTTCTTCTTTCCGCGCTGGGCAGGGGAGTAAAGATAAATTCCCTTAAGTAGTCCATCAATATCTAAATCATCTGGTTGCGCTGGTTGAACATATGGCTCGTTGTAAACAGTTAGGTAGTAATAAATATTTTCGCTGTTTTCACCATACATACGCTTTAAGCCATCGCGAACAATATGGCCAAGTTCGTAACCGAACGCTGGGTCATAACAAACAATTGCAGGATTTGATGAAGCTAGAAGATGTGAATGTCCATCTTCATGTTGCAGACCTTCACCATTTAACGTGGTTCGCCCTGCAGTTGCACCAATAACAAAACCTCGCGCCATTTGATCTGCCGCAGCCCAGAAAGCATCTCCGGTGCGCTGGAAACCAAACATCGAATAGAAAATGTAAATCGGAATCATCGGAACATCGTGCGTTGAATAAGAAGTTCCGACTGCGGTAAACGATGCAGTTGAACCAGCTTCGTTGATGCCCTCGTGCAGAATTACGCCAGAGGTTGATTCCTTGTAAGAAAGCATTAGTTCACGGTCAACTGATGTGTAGTTCTGACCATGAGGTGAGTAAATCTTTAGTGATGGGAACAATGAATCCATACCGAAGGTTCGGGCTTCATCCGGAATAATTGGAACCAAGTGCTTGCCGATGCCTGGATCTTTAATCAAATCCTTTAACAAACGGACAAATGCCATGGTTGTTGCGATTTCTTGATGCCCTGACCCACGAGTCACAGCATCGAAAGTTTCGATTGGCGGTTGCGCGAGTGGCGCAGAATCCTTACGGCGAGATGGCATCGATCCACCCAGTGCATTGCGACGTTCCATCATGTATTTGTATTCCGGAGAATCGACACCTGGATGGAAATAAGGTGGAGCCTTGGCATCAATCTGCTCATCAGTAAGTGGAATAAACAAGGTGTCACGGAATGCTAGAAGATCTTCATGTGTCATCTTCTTCATTTGGTGAGTTGAGTTTCTCGCTTCAAAGTGCGAACCAAGAGTCCAGCCCTTAATTGTTTTTGCAAGAATTACAGTTGGTCGACCATTGTGTTCTGAAGCTTGCTTGTAAGCAGCAAATAATTTGCGGTAATCATGTCCACCGCGCTTAAGCGCCCAAATCTTTTCATCTGACCAATCTGCAACCATCGCAGCAGTGCGTGGATCGCGTCCGAAGAAATGTTCGCGAACATAAGCGCCAGATTCGGCTTTAAATGTTTGATAATCGCCATCGGTTGTCTTGGTCATCAAATCTACAAGTGCGCCTTCACGGTCCATTGCAAGAAGTTCGTCCCACTCGCGACCCCAAATAACTTTGATTACGTTCCAGCCAGCACCACGGAAGATAGATTCAAGTTCTTGAATAATCTTTCCATTTCCACGAACTGGTCCATCAAGTCTCTGTAAATTACAGTTGATAACGAAAGTTAGGTTATCTAAACCTTCACGCGCTGCAAGGCTGATTGCGCCAAGAGTTTCTGGCTCATCGCACTCACCATCGCCAAGAAATGCCCAAACATTCTGATCGCTCGTATCTTTGATTCCACGACCATGTAAGTAACGGTTATAGCGTGCTTGGTAAATTGCATTTATCGGACCAAGTCCCATCGAAACTGTTGGAAACTCCCAGAACTCGGGCATCAAACGTGGATGTGGATATGAAGAAAGTCCGCCACCTTCATGTGAAAGTTCTTGACGGAAACCATCCATCTGATGTTCAGTTAAACGACCTTCAAGAAATGCACGCGCATACATACCTGGGCTTGCATGACCTTGATAAAAAATCTGATCTCCGCCACCAGGATGGTCTTTACCGCGGAAGAAATGGTTGAAACCAACTTCGTAAAGTGAAGCTGAAGATGCATAAGTTGAAATATGTCCGCCAACTCCGATACCAGGGCGTTGTGCGCGGTGCACCATAACTGCGGCATTCCAACGAATAAATGCACGGATACGGCGTTCAATAAATTCATCGCCAGGAAATTCTGGTTCTTGCTTAGGTGGAATTGAATTTATGTAATCAGTTGCACGAAGCGCAGGAACACCAAGATTGTTTTCGCCTGCACGATCAAGCATCGCAAGCATCAAGTAACGGGCACGAACCGGACCGGCATTCTTTAGAACGGCATCGAGAGACTCGGTCCATTCAGCTGTCTCTTGTGGATCAGTATCAACAAGCTGATCGATTAAATGGTCAGGGGCCTGGTCATTTGTGCTCATGGCAGTATCTTTCCACGAATTTGGCATGAACTTTCCACCCAGGTCGCCCTACCTCTTGCGTAATTGCCAAAGGTTCGGTGGACTTCTCCTACTAGGAGAATCACATATATCGAGTAAGGAGGAAGAGCCCCGATGGGGGTCGATCAAATAGTCGAACGTCTCGCTCTTGAACCTGGAGAGTTGATTCTGGAAGTCGGTCTCGATTCCGACTGTGACAACGAATTTCGAAGTGCCATAGAAAAGCGAACTGGCACAAAATTTATTGAAGATGCCACAACTGAAGTTGTCGACGCAGTCATTCTCTGGTGGCGCGACGGTGATGGCGATCTCGTCGATGATTTGATGGATGGACTCACATATTTAACAGAGACTGGTCCAATTTGGCTATTGACTCCAAAAGTTAATCGCGATGGCCATGTTGAACCAAGTGATATCCAAGAGGCGGCACCAATCGCAGGCCTGGCCCAGACGGTATCCTTTGCAATCGGAAATGATTGGACTGCAACCAAATTAGTTGCCAGAAAAGCCAGTCGTAAATAACTAGGAGAGCAGATGTCATTAGCAATCGGATCACCAGCACCAGAATTTAATTTGAAGGATCAACATGGCGCCGATATTTCGCTCTCGTCTTTCAAAGGTTCAAAGAATGTTGTAGTTGTCTTCTACCCATTCGCATTCTCCGGACTTTGCACCGGCGAGCTCTGCGGACTTCGCGATGACCTTGGTGCGTTTCAGAATGACAACGTTCAATTAGTAGCAATTTCTTGCGATCCAATGTATTCACTTAAAGCGTTCGCAGAACAAGAAGGATATAAATTCCCTTTACTTGCTGACTTCTGGCCACATGGCGAAGTTGCAAAGGCCTACGGAGTTTTCAATGAAGATCGTGGCTGTTCAATTCGCGGAACATTTGTTATTGATAAGTCCGGAATTCTTCGCTGGCAAGTAGTAAATGGCCTAGGAGATGCGCGTAATTTGGCTGATTACACGGCTGCGCTCGCAGCACTTTAATAATTAAGCGCTGAATTTTTAATACTGCCAATCTGCAGGTAGAGTGCGGCAGTAAGTTTTGGGTGGTTAGCTCAGTGGTAGAGCGCCTCGTTTACACCGAGGATGTCGGGGGTTCGAAACCCTCACCGCCCACCAGGATTAAACAATTACATATATTTAGTCGAGACCACCTTTGTTGAGTAGAGAGGTTGAAGATGAAAGCCTCTGTCTCTGACCAGAATAATCTGATTGAACTCCAGCGCATTGATTCGGCAATCATGCAGGCCACTCATAAATTGAAAACGCTGCCAGAGCGCGAACAACTAACTGCAATTCATGCTCGTCTCGCAGCCAGCGCAGAATTACTTACAGCGGCTGAAGCCAAACTTGCTGATGTGACAATAGATTTACGTCGGAGCGAAGTCGATGTGGAATCTGTTGCAGATCGTATGGCGAAGGATGAAGCTCGCTTATCTGGTGGAAGTGCCTCTCCTAAAGAATTAGAACAGCTACAGCACGAGATTGCCACGCTTTCAAAGCGCAAAGCCGAGCTAGAGGATGGCGAGCTTGAAATCATGATGCTCGTTGATGCAGCTAAAGAGAAGGTGGCGACAATCAAGAGCGATGTAGAGGGATTGAAGAAGTTAGAACTTGAATTGAATATTAGATTAGAAAATGCGGTTACTGAACTTGATCGCGAGATTGACCTGAAGAAGTCTGAGCGCACTTTGTTGGTTCCCAAGATTGATACCACCTTAATAGAACTTTATGAAAAAATTAAAGGCAATGGTGGGGGAGTCGGAGCCGCATTGTTAATTGGAAATACTTGCGATGGCTGCAGGCTTGCAATCAATGCAGTTGAGATGGAACGAATTAAATCTTTAGATTCTGAAGAAGTCTTGCGTTGCGAAGAATGCCGAAGAATATTGGTTCGAATTTAAATGGCCCGCGCTTTTATTATCTCGGCTGATGGCGGCTCACGTGGCAACCCAGGTCCTGCTGCATATGGCGCTGTGGTTTCAGAAAATGGAAAGATCCTGCACGAACTTTTTGAAACAATTGGTGTCGCAACAAACAATGTTGCTGAATACAGCGGGCTTCTTGCCGCGCTTCGCAAGGTAAATGAAATTGACCCAACTGCAACCATAGAAGCTCGAATGGATTCGAAGTTAGTTGTTGAACAGATGTCAGGGCGCTGGCAAATCAAACATCCAGATATGCGAGAACTTGCTAAGTTGGCACGTAATGCACATCCACATGAATTAGTTACTTATAAGTGGATTCCTCGCGATGAGAATTCTCATGCGGACCGTCTGGCAAATAAGGCACTTGATGGCGATGTAAGCACTGATGCACCGCTACAGAAGAACTTTTTGATTGAACGTTTGGTATCTGGTGAAAAGCCAACTGTTATTTATTTTGTTCGACACGGTGAAACTATTCTGACTCCAGAACGAAGATTCTCTGGTGGCGATGGTTCGGATCCGGAATTAAGTGCTGAAGGAATAGAGCAAGCAGAAGCTGTTGGGAAAGAGCTTGCTGCACGAAAAGCAGATTTGATTATTGCTTCACCAATGGTTCGCACAAAACAGACTGCAGATGCGATTGCGAAAGCAACTGGCTTGAAAGTTACTTATGATGAATCATGGCGCGAAGCCGGGTTTGGCGAATGGGATGGCTTAACAATCGCGCAAGTAAAAGAGTTGTATCCAAATGAATGGCTTTCTTGGGTTTCTAGCACTGGCGCAGTTGCGGGGACAAGTGGCGAATCTTACGAAGATGTTGCGGCGCGATCTGAATTAGCACTTACAAATTTATCGCTAGAGCATCCTGGTAAAACTATTATCGTAGTTACTCACAACTATGTAATTAGAACTTTGGTAGCTGCTGTTTTAGGGGCACCGCTTGAAAGTGTTTATCATTTGGATGTCCTGCCATGCAGTATCACAACCGTGAATGCCTGGGCCTCAGATGGCTTGCGCGCACTGCGGGGCATGAGCGAGCGAAGCCACCTCAAATAGGTATCACCCCAGCGGATTATTTCTGTCATCCTTGTAAAGAAGGGGTTAGGTCACTAGTGTTCCCAGAATGCAATCAGTTAAATCCCAGGACATTGGCCTAGTCAGCCGAAGCCCTAGGGAACTTGCTTGGCGGCGCTTTAAAGCTAACAAGATTGCAATTCCGTCTGCGATTGCATCTATGTCAATTGCTTTTTTCGCAATTTTCGCACCGGTAATTGCTTGGATAATTAATGTAAGTCCAACCGAACGTGATGCAAATGCAATAACTGCGCGCGGTGAAACAATTGGGATTCTGGGCGGGATTAGTTGGAACCATCCTCTTGGCGTTGAACCTGGAATCGGATACGACCTACTCGCACGTCTGATGTATGGCTCTCGAATTTCATTTATGGTTGCAATTATTACGACTTTTGCGACCGTAGCCATCGGCCTGATGATCGGAATTGCTTCTGGCTATTACCGAGGCCGAGTAGATTCAGTAGTTGGAAGATTTACAGATTTCCTGCTCTCATTTCCGTCATTCTTCATGATTATTGCCCTAAGCGTTCCGATGATTCAGCGCATCGAAAAATCTGGAATTGCTCGAGACAACGGTGCTCGAATTCTTTACTTAATACTTATTCTTTCATTCTTCGGTTGGCCATATTTTTCAAGAATCATTCGCTCCCAAGTTTTATCGCTACGTGAAAGAGATTATGTTGTAGCTGCACGCGCTCTCGGAGCATCAAATCGAAGAATCATTTTTAAAGAGCTTCTGCCAAATCTTTGGACTCCAGTAATTGTCTACGTATCACTCGCTTTGCCTGGTTATTTGGCAGCCGAGGCTGTCTTCTCGTATCTCGGTGTTGGCGTTCAGCCTCCATCAGCAACTTGGGGATTGATCATCGCCGACTCGACTAAATACATTTTAAATGAACCAACCTACTTTTTTGTTCCGGCGGTATCACTGATCTTGGTAGTTCTGTCTTTCAATTTATTGGGAGATGCAATCCGAGATGCACTAGATCCAAAATCTGAACAAAACTAATAGCAATAAACAAAAGCAATGAAAAGGAGAGAGAATGGCTAAAGTAAAGAAATCAACTGGAATCGCAATCGCTGCGGTTCTAGCACTTGCGGTTGCCGCAGGTGGATTATTACAAATGGGCGGCGGAGGCTCATCAAAAGGTGGAACCATCACTTATTTGACGCACTCTGAAGCTTGGACACACGCAGATCCAAACCGTAACTACACCGGACAGCACATCGCATGGTTCGGTTCATACATGCACCGCACACTTACAGCATATGCACGCGCCGAAGGTGCCGCAGGTTCAGATGTTGTAGCCGACCTTGCAACCGATACTGGTCGCTCATCAAATGGAAACAAGACTTGGGAATTCACACTTCGTGATGGCGTTTCATTCGAAGACGGTTCTCCAATTACTTGCGAAGATATCAAATACGGTGTTTCTCGCACCTTCGCAACCGATGTAATTACTGACGGTCCTACCTATGCAATTGGAATGCTAGATATTCCATCTGCAGAAGATGGCTCTTCTGTATACAAAGGTCCTTACACAACCAAGGACAACGACACAGCTGCTTACGATAAGGCTGTTACATGTTCAGCAGATAACAAGACAATTACATTTAATTTGAAGCGCGCAGTTGGCGACTTCAACTACACAACCACTTACCTTTCATTTGGACCAGTTCCAAAGGCTATGGATAAGGGCGATGCTTACGATATGGCTCCAGTTTCATCTGGTCCATACAAGATCGAGAAGTACAAGGCTAAGGATGAAATGGTTCTTGTCCGCAATGAAAATTGGGATAAGAAGTCAGATCCAATTCGCAACGCTTACCCAGATCGCATTGTTGTTCGATTTGGTTTGGCTGAAGAAGTTCGCGATCAGTTGATCTTGAATGATTCCGATAAGAACTCAATGTCACTCGATTCAGTCCTACCAACTAACTTGCCAACAGTCTTCGATGATGCCGGTAAGCCAAAGAGCGAATTTGCAACTCGCGCACTTAACGTTTACGACCCTTATGTAACTTATTCAGCGGTCAACGTTAAGAAACTTCCTTGCTTGGATATCCGTAAAGCTATTTACTACGCACGTGACTATGCTGGTTTAGAACAGCTAAGTGGCGGCGCAGCATTTGGTGGAGATCCTGCTGATGGTGTTATCAAGCCTTTGATGGGTCTTGACTATGCAAAGGTCACTGGACTTGATGAGTTCAAGCCTGAAGGAAACCCAGCCGCAGCAAAGAAATATATGGATGCAGCAAAGACTGCTTGTCCAGATGTTTATGCCAAGGCAACAGATCCAAATCGCGGAATTTACTTCGACTTTGCAGATACCGACACAAATAAGAAGGCCGCTGCAATTTGGATTGACTCAATGAAGAAGAACGCAGGCATCACAATGAAGTTCAACTACATTGAAGCCGGTTCTTACTACGCAGTTGTTCTAGATCAGACCAAGCAAGGCGATTTATCTCGCGCTGGTTGGGCACCTGACTGGGCAAATGCTTCAACAGTTATTCCTGAACTCTTCACCGAAGCTGGTGGATTCCCAATGTCTCAGAACTGGGGAGATCCTGCATACAAGGCATTTAAAGAGAAATCAGATGCCGCACTTGCTGAACCAGATCGCAAGAAGCAAGGAAAGATGTGGGCAGAGCTCAATCAATATGTAATGGATCAAATGTGGGTTATCCCTGGCGTATTCTCAAAGACACAAGAAATCTGGGGCTCCGGCCTCGGCGGTGTGTATTTCTGGGAGCCACAGGGCGCACCTTCATTCGGTGACATCTACATCAAGTAAGTAGTCAGTAAGAAGAGTGGATGCGAGAGTGAAAAATCTCTCGCATCCATCTTCAATTTAATCGAATTTAAAAAAGTTTAAAGGAGTAATTTAAAGCCGTGTTCGCCTATATCTCTAGACGCCTAGCGGTCTCCTTTTTTATTTTGTTAGCGGCAAGCTTTGCAGTTTACGTAATTTTCGCATTCCTGCCATTTGATCCAGCCGCGCTTACCTGCGGTAAGAATTGCAATGATCCAGGAATTATCGAAGCCAACCGACGTCGTCTCGGGTATGACTTGCCATTCTTTACTCAATATTTCTTATTCCTAAAGGGCCTCTTCGTCGGCCGAACATTTGGCGAAGGTGCTGCAATGATTAATTGCCCAGCGCCATCACTTGGTTATTCATTCCAACAACATGCTTGCGTAACAGATTTAATTGGCGAAGCACTTCCAGTTACTTTCTCACTTGCAATCGGTGCAATTGTCATGTGGCTTGCACTTGGAATCGGACTCGGCATACTTGCAGCTAGATTCCGAGGTCGTATAGTTGATCGCCTAAGCACAATATTCGTTCTAATTGGAACCTCACTTCCGACCTTCTTAACTGGTCTAATTCTTCTAGTTTTCGTTGTAATCCGTTGGGGTTTAATTCCTTTCCCTTCCGGCAACTACACATCATTCTTTGAAAATCCTTTTGAATGGGCGCAGATTTTATTTTTACCTTGGCTAACTTTGGCTTTCGCGTATGCCGCCCTTTACACAAGATTTGTTCGTAGCTCTGTAATCGATACTTCAAATGAAGATTACATTCGCACCGCACGCGCTAAAGGTTTATCTGAAGGTGTGATTCTTGGCAAACACACACTTCGAGCAGCTCTGGCACCTATCGCAACAATGGCTGGATTGGATTTTGCAGGATTGCTTGGTGGCGCGATCCTGACCGAATCTGTTTTCAATCTTCCAGGTCTTGGACGTCTGGCAATTAGCGCAGTAACTAAATATGACCTACCAATAATTGTTGCAACAACATTGCTTGCAGCGTTCATAGTTGTGATTATGAATTTAATCGTAGATATTCTCTATGCCTATATTGATCCAAGAGTTCGTGTCGCATGACGCTTCTAGATGTTAAGAATTTAACAGTTGAATTCCCAACCCCAGATGGCTTGGTGCAGGCAGTTCACGAAACTTCATTTCAGATTAATCCTGGAGAAACACTCGCAATTGTTGGTGAATCAGGTTCAGGCAAAACTGTCACCAATCTAGCTTTGATGGGCTTAATCCCACTTCGCACCGCGAACGTGACAGGTTCAGCGATGTTTGAATCACATGATGGGCCAGTTGATTTACTTGCGATGGATAGAAAAGACCTTCGCAAATATCGCGGCCGAGACATGGCAATGATATTTCAAGACCCAATGTCCTCGCTTCATCCGTTTTACACAATTGGCGATCAGATAATTGAAGCCCATCAGGTTCATAATCAAGTAGATGAAAAAGTAAGTAAAGCGCGTGCAATCGAACTTTTAGAAATGGTCGGAATTCAAGGCGCAGCGAATCGTTTGAAATCTTTCCCTCACCAATTCTCAGGTGGAATGCGCCAGCGCGTAATGATTGCCATGGCACTGGTGAACAACCCAGCTCTTTTGATAGCTGATGAACCAACGACTGCATTAGATGTAACTGTTCAAGCACAGATTTTGAAGTTGCTAAGTGACCTACAAAAAGAGTTAAAGATGGCGATGATTCTAATTACCCACGATATGGGTGTGGTTGCAGGCGCTGCTGATCGCGTGAACGTTATGTATGCCGGACGAATTGTTGAAAGTGCCAATGTTAAAGATTTATATGCAAATCCGTTGATGCCATATACCCAAGGTTTACTTGCTTCAGTTCCAAGAATGGACCGCCCACATACTGATCGTCTTTCCGCGATTCCAGGACAACCACCTTCGATGATTGCACTTCCAAGTGGATGTTCATTTAATCCTCGTTGTTCTCGCAAGAATGAAGTTGGCGCTTCTAAATGTGAATCACAAATGCCAGATTTATCTTCACGCGGTAACGACCATTTTGCAAGATGCTTCATAGGGGAGGGCGCATGAGCTCGCCAATAATTGAAGTTAAAGATCTGCAGAAGTTCTTCCCACTTGCTTCGCAAGGAATTTTTTCTCGCGTAAAGGGTGACAACAAAGCCGTTAACGGTGTCAGTTTTTCAATCAACCAAGGTGAAACTCTCGGACTTGTAGGTGAATCTGGTTGCGGAAAATCAACCGTTGGTCGCACCATTTTGAAGTTATACGAACCAACATCTGGATCGATAACTTTTGAAGGCGAAGATATCTCTAAGTATAAAAATAACCAGATGAAACCTCTTCGCACAAAGATGCAGATGATCTTTCAAGATCCATACTCTTCACTAAACCCACGGCACACGATCGGCGCAATCATCGCCGCTTCTTATGAAATCCAGAACATCACACCAGATGGTGGAGTCAAAAAAGCTGTTCAAGAATTGATGGAACGAGTTGGTTTAAATCCAGAGCACTACAACCGTTATCCTCACGAATTCTCTGGAGGACAGCGCCAACGCATTGGTATCGCCCGCGCTCTTGCAATGAAGCCAAAGTTTATTGTCTGCGATGAACCTGTTTCAGCTCTTGATGTTTCAATCCAGGCACAAGTAATTAACTTGCTTGAAGACCTTCGTGATGATTTCGGTCTTTCTTACTTGTTTATCGCCCACGATTTATCAGTTGTTCAACATATTTCAGACCGGGTTGCAGTCATGTATCTTGGTAAAATTATGGAAGTTGCTGATGTTGAAAACATCTATAACTCGCCACATCATCCTTACACCAAGGCGCTTCTTTCAGCTGTTCCACTTCCGGACCCACTATTAGAAGAGAAGCGCGAACAAATAGTTTTATCTGGTGACCTGCCAAACCCAGCAAATCCGCCAACGGGTTGTGTCTTTAACACTCGCTGCTGGAAGGCAAAAGATGCTTGCTTCACAACTGAACCAACATTGTTACAAGTTGGTGCTTCGCAAGTGGCTTGTCACTTCCCAGAATAGTTTTACAAATCTGGATTTGGGACAGTAACGTCTCGAACAAAACTCTCGAGATCATTCACTGATTGCAAGAAACCGCGAAGGGTGCGAAGAGTCGCACCAAAGTTAGTAAATTCTTCAACCTTCAAACCATCTGCGTCATACATCTTGCGAAATTCTGGAATTTTCTCCAGCATCGGATTCAAGATATTTGGGTCCATCGGTTCTTCAACACTATTTGGATTCGGAATAATTCCACTTTCATTAGCCTTTACCTGCCAGGCAAACGGTGGAGAAATAACTGCATCGCCACCAATAATTTCACTCCAATGCATATGGTTTCTAAATGCCGCAGACAGCAAACGGGTGCGATATCCACGCTCTTTATAAATCTTATGTGCATTCTTAAACACTGCAACGCCAGCCCATTCAAGTGAAGCCGGATCGATAGTCACTCCTGTTTTCTCGACACTGACCTTTACCCAGTCATCAACACGTCCAACCATAATTGTGCAGACTGGGCCCATCTGTGAAATATCTAAACCTTCGGCCTCGCGACGCTTCAGCCCACGTTCGATAGCTTCGGCCACTGCAATAGTTTGTGAAACTGAGAATGAAACTGTTGCATTCAAGCTGACACCTAAATACGTAGCTTCTTCAAATGCGCTAATCGCTTCAGTAGTTACCGGAATTTTTACAATAATATTCTTTGCCAGCTTTGAAAATTCAAAAGCCTGTTCAGTCAAAGCCTTTGCGTTTCGAAAATTGCGGGGATCGGTCTGTATCGAAAGCCGCCCATTGCGTCCGTTGTATTTTTCGAATTCACCTTCAAGCAACTTCGCTGCATTGATCGAAAGTTCCTTAACCATTGCCCAACCGATTTCATCATCAGTCGCAGTTGGATTCGCCTTCGCATATTCCTTAATTCGACCAACCCAGTGTTCTTGATCAGCTTTCAATGCACTCAGCGCAATAACCGGGTTACATGTCGCACCAACGATTCCCCAAGTGAGGGCTTCCTTTAACTCTTTCGGGTCCGCAGAGTCATTCCAAAGAACAGTTTTTGAATTCTCTTTCATGAACAAGAAAGGTGATTGCGTCATGTTTCCTCCGCTAATCGTGCGTTAATACACCAGAGCCTATTAGCCAGCGTAAGGTTCACAAAATAATTGGACAGTCCATTCGCAAATTTCCCGTATTATTAGCGCACTGAAGAGTCGCCCGGATCACCGCGTTATGAAAATACCGAGGAAAGTCCGGACTCCGAAGAGCAAAGTGGTGGCTAACAGCCACCCGGAGCAATCCGCGGGATAAGTGCCACAGAAAATAAACCGCCGTTAGCAATAACGGTAAGGATGAAACGGTGGTGTAAGAGACCACCAGCAATTGCAGTGATGTGATTGGCTAGGTAAACCCCACTTGGAGCAAGACCAAAAAGATGGCGCTTGAGAGCTGCTCGCTCGAGTCATCAGGTAGGTTGCTTGAATCTGTAAGCAATTACAGATCTAGATGGATGGTGATCGTCTCGCAAGAGAACAGGATCCGGCTTATAGGGCGACTCTTCTTTTATCCTGAGTTATGGAATGATTTCCGCCATGACAACAGTGCTACTTACAGGTGCAAGCGGATACATCGGCAAGCACATCACACTGCAACTTCTCAATCAGGGATACAAAGTTCGCGCTTCAGTCCGCAAACTTTCAAAGTCATCAGAAGTTTGCGATGCAGTCGCGCCACATCTTTTAGATAAATCAAACCTAGATTCACGGCTGATTTTTGTTGAACTAGATTTGGAAAAAGAATCAGGTTGGGAAGCAGCACTTAAAGGTATTGATGTGCTGATGCACACTGCATCGCCTTTTCCACTCACTTCGCCAAAAGATGAGAATGATCTAATTCGCCCTGCAGTCGAAGGCACATTGAGAGCGCTAGGCGCTGCAAAAAATGCTGGAGTTAAGCGAGTAATTCTGACTTCATCAGTCGCAGCGATTTATGGCATTGAATTACCTTCTGGCGCTTTGGCCTATGACGAGACTATGTGGACTGATGTTGAACATCCAGTTGGGCGCGTTGCTTATACAAAGTCCAAGACTTTGGCTGAACAAGCTGCATGGAATTTCATCAAAGAGGATGCCCCTGAAATTTCGTTAACAACTATTAATCCAGTGTTGGTCCTTGGTGCGCCATTAGATAAGAACTTTGGCTCTTCAATTTCACTTGTAGAAAGAGTCCTAAACGGAAGTGATCCCATGTTACCGGATCTAAAATTCGCAATCGTAGATGTACGAGATGTCGCCAAGATGCATGTTGAAGCAATCAAGAATGAGAATACAAAAGGTGAACGCATAATTGCTTCCTCAGAGACCAGGTCATTTGTCGAGATAGCTAAGTTGTTAAAGAGAATTTATCCAGAGAGTAAGGTGAAATCATCTCAGGCGCCAACATTCATTATTCGCTTGCTTTCACTATTCGATGGTTCAATAAAACCGATTTTGCCTCAATTGGGCAAGCCAATGAATGTAAGTGGGGCTAAGGCACAGCGCTTATTGAGCATTAGTTTTATACCTGTTGAAGTCACCTTAAAAGAATCTGCGGATTACTTGATTAAGAATGGATTTATCAAAGGCTGATTCGACTCACAAGGTGACACTTCTTTTCTAATTTCACAGGGAATTCACACCAGTGGTTACCGATTTGAAGAATTTGATCCGATAAGTTCCTCGAATGAAAACTAAAACCATTGCAATTTCGGCAACAATATTTTTTCTTTTGGGCGGAGCAATAGGAGTTCAACAATACATTTCATCGCAGATCACTTCAAAGGTTCAGCGAGAGATGCCGAATGCTTCAGGAATTAGTGCATCTGTTCCATTGGCAGATGTACCCAGCAATCTGACTTCTGATTCAATTAAATCTGCAGACATAAACATCAAGAGTTTTGCTCTTAAAGAGAGCGGCACAAAGACTTCGCTAGACATATCTGCATCAAGTATCAGTAAAGCAAAACCGACTCTGGTTGGCTCTTTGGAAGTAACGGCAACTATTCCTGCATCGACAATTACAAAGGCATCCGAATTCAATGATGCACAAATTGTGGGAAACACTCTGCAGGTGTCTGCAGGAGCAGGTGGAATGGGTACAGCGCTCCTAATTCCACGCTACTCAAATAGCCAGCTTTATTTTGAACTTCAGAGTGTTTCAATCTTTGGCAATCAAATCCCTGCTTCATCATTGCCGTCCGATCTACAGGATCAAATTAAAAGCAAGAGCCAAAGAAGTCTGACGCCACCTAAGGGGCTTAAAGTTAAATCCGTTTCACTCAGCAGTAAAGGACTTTCTGTCAGAATGTCTGGAAACAACATTCAACTGGGCAATCTTGGATCTGGTTTATAGTTGGATATATGAGGCTTGATTTCAAGAAAGTATTTCCCAATAATCTTTCAAAGTTTGAAGGATTTCGCATAATTCGTTTAATTGCCGTGCTCTATATGTTTGTGATGGTTGCTCGCAGTTGCATTCACCTATTTGCATCTGATGGCGGTGCTCAGAGCATTGCCGGCATTGATACATCTGTCGAAGGCGGAAATAACATCATTGCGATTTTTCATCAATGGGGCGCGATACAACTTAATCTTGCCGTCCTCCTGCTTCTATTGTTTTTCCGTTATCCAGGATTAACCCCATTGATTTTGCTAACTCTTGCCCTTGACCCAGTCTTACGTTTTGTTGCCGGGCAGCAGATGAGTTTAACGACCACAGGAACACCACCCGGTGAAGCATTAAACGGTGTAGCTTTTTATCTGCTTTTGGTTTTATTCCTAGGTTCGCTTTGGAGTAAAAAGACAAACTAAATCTTTCCGGCTTATAGAGCGATTCTTCTTTTATAATCAGTGCCATGAAATATCTAATTTCGGTAATTGATCATGCCGAGAACCCTGCTACAGCTAACGAGATGGTTGAAATAGACAAGTTCAATAATGCGTTGCGCGCGAATGAGCAGTGGATCTTTGCCTGGGGTTTGCAACCGCCTAACACTGCGAAAGTAATAGATAACCGTAATGACGCGAACATCAGCACTGGCAAACCGCTATTCGATACAAAAGAGAACTTCAGTGGATTCTGGGTGATTGAGGCTGCTAGCCCTGAAGTTGCTGAAAGTTTGGCACATGCAGCATCAAAGGCATGCAATAGAAAAATTGAACTTCGGCCAATGCATTAAACGCCGATGCCCAGTTATTTGCTTAGAAAAATTCCAAGGCAATCAAAGTAACTTTCCATTCCTGCCTGAGCCATTTCTGCTTGTCCATCAGGCAGTTCTCCAAATTGAGAGAACTTTGACCAAGAACTAGATCCGCGATTTTCAAATTCAATCCGAATTAAATGTGATTCTGTAGAAAGATCTTTCTTTGCAAACTCCTCTGCGGAAGTCGTATAGTGCAAAGTGTGCTCAATTAATTCGCTTGGCACAATTTTCGTGTATTGACCAAAAAAATAAGCTGTAAAACCATGTTCCGGAACTTCAACCCCACAACTCCACAAGCCGCCGATACTTAGATCTGAAACTGTGGCGCCTTTTGTGGAGCTTAAATCTGTTGGGTGATACCAAGATTCAAGTTCAGAGGCATCAGTCCATGCCTTCCAAAGTCGTTCTATAGAAACGGGATATTCGCGCTCTACCGAATAAAGGAATTGCTGTGCCATGCCCGAACTTTATCAGGGTCGATATCTTACATATTGGGTAACTCTTCTTTTATTATCGCTCAATGGCGGTGAAAAAAGTAACAGGACCGGCTTCCTACTTTCCTTCAATTGAAAAGAAATACGGCAAGCCAATTGAACATTGGATGAAAGAGCTTAAGAAGGTTTCAAAGCTTGCCCACATGGAACAAGTCGCTCATCTAAAAGAAAAGTTTGAAATGGGACATGGCCACGCAAATGCACTTGTTGCCCATTTCAGAAGCAAGAACGGCCTATAACTCAAGCACCTTCAGTATTTGCTCGTGAGGAATTAACCTACTTTTAATGAGACACCAACGTGTTTCAAATAGAATTCACCGGGCTGGACCTTTAAACTTCCAGAATGTTGCTTAGGGTATTGAAGGCGCGCTTGGTGGTCCTTCCCCTTGCCGTGCTCTTACTGCTCTTCAGCGCAGGAACAGCAGCAGCACCTGACTGTCACATTGAATCATCAGCTCCAACAACCAATCAGTCGGTGGCTCCACATAGTCACGGTGGAATACCTCATGATCATTCAAAATATGTAACCAGCACGGCAGTTTCTAGCAATCAAGGATTAAATGTTTCAACAAGTAATGCTATTGATTATGAAATGTGTTTTGTAGTCGGATTTATTGTTCTGCTCTCATTCCGCTTCTTGCGAGTTAAGAAGTCAGTTTTCGCTGTAAAGCAAATTTTGCAGCCTAAATTGCTAATGCCACAGCTTCTTTCAAAAAATCTCGGCTATCTCAACGTAACTCATCTCAAGTTGGGGATAATTCGAATCTAATCCTTATCTCGTCCATAAATTAACTTCGAGATAAAGGAATTTAAATGTTTAAAAAAATCTTTGTTGCACTGTTATCTTTTGTCGTCATTTTGACACCGAACGGTGCTTTTGCTTCATCGCACGCAAAGTCATTACAAAATTTGGGCATGGAAGAAATCATGTTTGCCCAAATGATGATTCCGCATCATGAGCAAGCGATCACAATGTCAGAGACCGCCCTCAAGAAGAGTCGCAACCAAGGCATACTCAAGCTTTCTAGGCAGATAAATAGCCTGCAAAGTGCTGAGGTATCCCAGTTAACTTATTGGCTGAAAGCAACAGATTCTTCAATGACTATGGACCATGACATGAAAATGTCTGGCATGTTAACTACAAAGGAACTTAGTTCTCTAAAGCGCCTAACTGGAGCCGCGTTCGACCGCACATTCCTTCAATTGATGATTAAACATCATAAAGGTGCGATTGAAATGCTCGGTCTTATTTCTGACTCCAGTAATGCGGAGGCCGCGGCACTTGCCAAGGCAATTAAATCTGCACAAAGCAAAGAAATTACATCCATGAAGCAACTACTCACTAAAATAAAATAAGGAGAAAAAATGCGTAAAACACTTGTAGGTATTGCAACGGTAATAAGTCTTGTCGCAAGTTCGAACTTTGCCTTTGCCGATGCGGCAAAGCCAGGGCAGAGCATGACTCACATGAAAACATTGGCAGGAATTTCCGCCACCCTAGAAGGGCAAGGAATTTTGCTCTACGTTCAAGGTGGGGCAACTTCAGCAGTCGCGGGGGAATCCGTAAGTTCAGCTGATGGTCAAGTTGTCTTTCATATTCCGATCACTGGAGCAAAGAATGGCGTTAAGCATGTTGGTAGCAATATCGTATTTTTCAATTCTGCTAACAACAAGCAAGTTCAACTAAAGAATCCAATAATCGATTTGGGTAAAGGAACAATAAGCGCAGTAATTCCTCAAGGAACCGGTGAAGCTACAACTGTTCTACAGATTACAAATGCTTCGACATTGAAGCCTGCCGTAACTAAGGACCGTAAAGCTTCACTAAAAACAACTGCGTATAAGGGTGCTGCACTTTCACTGGCCCCAGGAATTGGCGCAGCGCTATCATCTCTGCTGGAACTGCCTGAAGGTTCGATTCCTGAAGGTCTGGCCTTTGCAACTGCAGATGTAACTTTGTATTCAAAACTAAAGTCTAAGAGATAATTAGTTTCGGACTTTGAAAGGAAAACATATGAATCAGAATCGTGAAATCAATCGCCGGACCTTGATCTCGGGGGCTTGCGCCCTGCTTGCTTTAACTGGTCTAGGAACTCTTCCTGCATCAGCAAGCAACGGAATACGAAAGTTAAGCAACGGTCGTGTTTCAGTAAAGCTTAAGAGCATCCCTGAACTTGCAAGTGTTGGTGGAACTGTGGGGATTGGCGAGGTAAAAGGAAAGCCAGTTGCAATTACAAGAACTGGAAATACTTCATACGTAGCCTTCTCCTTAAGTTGCCCGCACCAACAGGTGACAGTGTCACGAGAGGGAAACGGTTGGATGTGCGGTGCTCACGGTTCTGAATTCGAGGCTGACGGTGATTTGGTTTTAGGACCAGCCACAAAACGCCTAACTCGAGTTCCTATAAAGGTCTCAAGAGGTGTGGCAACAATCGGTTAATTGAGAGTTTTCTTAGTTAACTGAAATAACTAATTTGGGCCTGAAGGTGAAAACACTTTCAGGCTCAGCTCCGTTATTAAATATGCAAATCTGGCTCGCTTGATTTTGTTTATTTGATCAAGAAAGGGACTCAAGGAGAACTTCTTTTGAAAAAGCTAATTGCCGCTTTCATAGCACTACTTTTTATTTGCCAACCAACATCACTTTGGGCGGCCCCGACGCTTGCCTCTTTGCAACGCGAAATAGACCAGTTGAGAACGGTGGCAGCAGAAAAGTTCGAGGCGGCAAATGAAGCAACGTTGAGAATCAAGCGTTTAGAAAACGAGACTAGAAATTTAAGGGAAAAGGGATTAGTTGCCAGAAAACAACTCATTGAAGTAAACAAGGTCTTGGGTATGATTGCAATCAATAACTATAAAAATTTGGGCCTCGGCCAAGGCCTGGAGCTGTTATTTAGCACAAATCCCACGCAGTATTTATCTGATGCATCGTCTCTCAAAATTATAGAGGCGAGATATGCAAGACAGTCACGTGAATTTGCAGTATTAAAGCAGCGCGTTGCAGCCTCTGTAACACTTTTGGAGGATCGCACAGCAAAACTGACAGCTGAAAAAGTAATTCTCAATAGAGAAGTAGCTGCCGCAAAATTGGCTCTAGCCACAGCAAATAAGAAATTGAAAGCTTTGAGCAAGAAAGACCGCGAGAGGTTGCTACGGGCAGAATCTTTACGTGAAAAGAAAATATTTGATGCCTCAAAAAAGTATGCGAGTGCGTTTAAGGGAGATAATTCGCGGGGTTCAATAGCGTTGCGATTTGCGTTAAAACAAATCGGTGATATTTATGTTTGGGGGGCGGCGGGTCCCACCAGGTGGGATTGCTCTGGCTTAACCATGCGCGCATTTCAAACTGCCGGAGTATCTTTACCGCACTTTTCTGGAGCGCAAATTAGATATGGGAAACCTGTCTCATATGAACGGCTTAAGCCGGGAGACTTATTGTTTTATGGCATTCCGAACAGTCATGTCTCCATGTATATGGGCGGTGGAAAAATGGTGCAAGCCCCACGTCCAGGTAAAAGAGTTGAGGTTATTCCGGTAACGAGAATGTTTGGTTCCAAGCCATTCGTGGGGGCACGCAGAATATGACTAAAAAATATATCTCATTTGTTCTGATCTCAGTTCTCTTTGCCACCTATTCATTTTTGAATGGAGTTGCTGTTGCAAAAAACCATAAACCAACTCTGGCGCAGATTGAAAGTGCTAAGAAGGTTGAATTAGAAAAGAAGAGAGTTGCCGAAATTGCTGCTAAAAAACTCAACAGCGCTAGGGGAAACCTTAAGAAGTTGGCAATCCTTGCAAGTGCTGCGCAATCAAAATATGTGGCAGCTCAGAAGGAACTAAGTGCTGCAACAGAAGAACTAAATACCGCAACAGCGGCTCATACAGCGGCTCTCGTAGGAGTTTCTGATACCCATGATGAGATTGGTAGTTTGGCGAGAAATGCTTATATCTCGGGCGGTGGAATGAGTAACTTTGAGTCGGTTTTAAATGCAGATGGCCCACAGGAGATTATTGACCGATTATCCGCACTGAATAATCTAGGAGCACGCAACAAAACTGTCTTGTTCAGATATAAGGAAGCGGAAGCTATCGCGCAGAAGGCCAGGATTGTCGCGGAAACCGCACGAGAAAAGCAGCAGGTTGTTGTAGAAAAAGTCCGAGCAATTAAGAAAGAAGCGGATGATGTTAGAAACGCCCAACAAGCCGAGGTTGCAAAGCTTCAAGCGGTTCAGGACAAATTACAACGCGAATTGGCTTCGGCAAGAAAAGTTAGGCTGACACTGGAAGAGAGAAGGCAACTTGCAATTCTGGAAGAGTCTCGATCGGTTGAGGCAGGAAAGACTCCGAACCAATCCAAAGTTTGGCCAATTGGCGGGCCTACTGGCGCAAAAAGTATCCGCACAACCGAAGCGCAGCGGCTTAAAGCTGTTGAATTTGCTAAGCGACAAGTGTTAGCAAAGAAACCTTATGTGTGGGGTGCTGAAGGGCCAAACTCATTTGATTGTTCAGGTCTTGTTTACGCCGCATTCAAGAGTGTAGGACTTGGCTGGCCAAATTGGGACCGCCTCAATGCAAGTTTGTATTATACCTACACCAAACAGATACCAATTGCTGAAATGCAGCCGGGAGATTTTATTTTCTATTCTTATAAAGGAACTCAAAACACTATTCATCATATGAGTATGTATGCAGGTGGTGGAATGATGTGGGAAGCGAGATCGACGAGATCGGGTCTCAGATATTCAAATATCTATAGTGTTCCAGGAATGATGCCATTCGCAGGGAGAGTTTAAATGCAAAAGATTAAGCAAATACTAATGATTTCTTCAATCGCAGTAGCATTGTCGTTTTTTTCAGCGCCTGCAATTCATGCGCAGAGTTTTGACTCCGTCACACACATACATTCAATAAAAGTACTTAGTAAAAAAATATTAATAGGCACGCACGAAGGACTTTTCGTTTATCAGGGCCCAAACAATATGAAACCGATCGGTGAAGAACGCTTCGACATCATGGGTCTTGCAATCTCGGGCAGAACGATGTTTGCAAGTGGGCACCCTGGAAAAGGTTCAAAGCTGCCAGAGCCTGTCGGATTACTTAGATCCGATGATGAGGGAGACAACTGGAAAAAAGTCTCACTTCAAGGCGAAGTTGATTTTCACTTTTTGTGGTCAGCAGGAAACGAAATTTATGGGGTGGATGCTCAAACAAATATGATTTTGTATTCCTCAAACTCGGGAAGAGAATGGCGAAATTTAGGGCCAAATAAGTTCTCCGATATTGCTATCTCAGGTCAAAAATTAGGCGAGAATTTTGTAATCCGAGATAGAAAACTCTTCAAGGGTTCGAAGACTTTCGCAGACCTATCCCTAGTAAAAACAGTGTTCCCAGTCAGCGAGATCGAACTTGTTGGAAGAACTCTTTATGCTGCCTCTGATAAATCTATTTTTAGATCTTCAAATCAGGGAAAAACTTGGAAGAAAATTTCTACCTTTGGCGCCGAAGTATCTGGACTTAGTTCATCAAATGAACTGCTTATCGCCATTGTTGGGAATCAGATTTTAAAGTCTGAGGATGGAGGAAAGAATTTTAGCTAATGAAAGACGAACCAGCTTGAGACAAAAAAGGCCCATTCATTACTTCTTCCAAATCTAAAAATGGAAAAAATTGTTACAATTTAGCTATGTCTAAGGCTTACCTAGCAGCGCACCTACGTAAATTCCCACCTGTTCAGCGAAAAATTCTGGTGGACTTACGGGAATACATAGAGTCCAGGCTCCCAGCTTCAACACAAGTTATTAAGTATGGAATACCAACCTTCCTAATTGAAGGTGTTCCAGTGATCGGCTTTGATGGATTTAAGAACCACAACAGTATTTTTCCTTACAACGGCTCGTTCAATGCTCGGTTAAGAGAAGAGCTTAAGAATTATGAACAAACTAAGGGGTCAATCCACTTCGAGGTTGAGAAAAGTATTCCGAAGCTTTTAGTCAAAAAGATTCTCGATGAAAGAATTAAACAAATAAATGCTCTGTATCCGAAAAAAACTGGTGAATATCTTGAGTTCTATCCAAACGGCGTATTGAAAGCCAGTGGAAAGTATAGAAAGGATAAACTCCACGGAGATTGGAAGTGGTTCCGTAAAACCGGTGTAATTATGAGATCTGGAAGTTTCAAAAATGGCGAACAGGTTGGAACTTGGATTACATATGATGCAAAGGGAAAGATCTATAAGAAGACTTTGATGTCAGGGGTATAAGATTCGACTATGGGTCGACGTAAATTCTCAGTTCGCGAAGTTCTCAGGAATGAATCGGCCAGTGGATTTTTGATCCTGATTGCCTCAGCCCTCGGTTTACTCGTAGCAAATTCGCCTCTTTCAGACACTTATTTCAAAGTGTTAGATATTGATTTTTCCTTAGGGTCGGGTGCTCTCGCAATTAACTTAACAATTCAAAAAGTTGTTAATTACCTGCTAATGACACTGTTCTTCTTTGTAATTGGACTTGAGATAAAAAGAGAACTCACAACCGGACATCTTTCCTCAGTTAAAAAAGCCTTGATGCCATTGTTGGCTGCTCTTGGTGGAATTGCCGTGCCAGCTCTGATTTATTTAGCAATTGCAGGACGAGAAGCGCCAGGTGGTTGGGGAGTGCCCGTTGCCACGGATATTGCCTTAGCTGTTGGTTTACTAGCGATGCTTGGTTCATTGGTTCCAGAATCACTTAGATCTTTCTTGCTCGGAATCGCTGTTATTGATGACATCGTTGCAATTCTCATCGTTGCATTTGTTTATTCCAGTGGTATCAAATTCTCTTGGCTGGCTATGGGATTAGCTGTCGTTCTTGCAGTCGTAATATTGCAAAAGGTTAATGTCTCATCTGTGGTTGCATATTTAGTCTTGGGAATTCTGCTCTGGTTCGCTCTTTACAAGACTGGCGTGCATCCGACTCTTGCGGGTGTAATTCTTGGATTATTGACCCCAAACATTCCAAAGCAAATGAAGAAAGGTTCTTCTGGAGATTCGGATTCATACTCAGTTATTGAATGGTTGGAACATAAACTTCATCCATATAGCGCATTCTTCTGCGTCCCAATTTTTGCTTTCGCGAACACTGGAGTTGTAGTTAATTCTGAAACTTTGAGCCAAGCTAGCAGATCTGTAATTGCCTGGGGAATTTTCTTTGGTCTGGTTGCAGGAAAACCAATCGGTATCTTGGCGACGACCATTGCTGCTTCAAAGTTAAATATTGCTGATTTTCCTAAGGGAGCAAGCAAGTCACTTCTTGCAGCCACCGGAAGCACAGCGGGCATTGGCTTCACCGTAGCCATTTTTATTGCTCAATTGGCATTTAAGGATCAGCAGATCCAAGAGTTGGCAATAATCTCTGTGATATTTGCATCCGTTGTTAGCGCTTTGATTTCAGTCTTACTCTTCCGAATTTTCTCTCGCCAGAAGCAGTAAACCTAAGCTTTTAACCTTTAATTGGTGCGACACCTTGCGAAATAAATGCTTTTAGGTTGCCTCAAAATTGGTCAGCCTCTAGCATTCACCTACGTTAAGGGGAGTACCTCGTTCGGCATCTTCGTCAACACGGATAGAAATATCCCGGAGCTGCGACCACTAAGTGGTTGAGGGAGACCTTGGCTCCATGGCCCCTTTAACGAAATAGGTGTAATCAATGAATGTCTCATTAACCACGTGGTTTATCGTTATCGGCGCGATTCTTGCGCTGATCGTCGTCGACTTGCTTACCGTCAGTCGCAAACCACACGAAGTAAAGTTTAAAGAAGCAGCAACCTGGTCGATTTTCTATATCGCTGTTGCGATTGGCTTTGGTGTCTGGGTCTGGCAATCAGCAGGTTCGCAATTCGGAACCGAGTATTTTGCAGCATACCTAGTTGAGAAATCCCTATCGGTCGATAATCTCTTCGTATTCATTATTATTTTGGCACAATTTAAAGTTCCATCGATTTATCACCAACGAGTTCTTATGTTTGGTGTGCTTTTGGCACTTGTATTGCGCGGAATCTTTATCGCAGTTGGAGCCGCCGCTCTTGCGGCATTCAGCTTTACCTTCGTTATCTTCGGTGCAATTCTGATCTGGACTGGCGTTGGATTGTTCAAACACTGGGATGAAGATCCTTCACCTGAGGACAATGCCCTGGTTAAGGTAATCAGAAAACGTATCGCCATGACTGATGAGTTCCATGGCTCAAAGGCGTTTACTAAGGTCAACGGAAAGCGAATTGCAACACCAATGTTTTTGGTGATGATTGCAATTGCTTCTACAGATTTGCTCTTCGCCTTGGATTCGATTCCAGCAACCTTCGGTGTTACTCAAGAGCCATTCCTAGTCTTTGCAGCAAATGCCTTTGCGTTGCTTGGCTTGCGCGCACTGTATTTCTTGCTCAAGGGCTTGCTAGATAAATTAATCTACTTATCACTTGGTCTATCAATAATTCTGATGTTTATCGGAGTCAAGTTGATCATGACTTATCTGCATGAAGTTTGGTATGACGTGCCAAAGATTCCTATAGTTGTAAGCCTCTTAGTAATTGCAGCAGTTCTTATCGTCTCAACAGTTGCAAGCTTGGTTAAGTCAAAGCGTGATCCAAGTGCAGTTGCACATGCTGGACGTGTTACCAGTCATAAGGAACCCGGGAAGCACGAAAAGATTTAGATTGAATTCGTTTTCCTAAAAAGGGGGGTCTTAATGAGTTCCAATTCAGTAGCTTTAACAAATCTAACTTCAGTGTCCGTTCTGGTATTCATCTTGGGCTTTTTGGGAGCCAGAATCAAGAGCGATGTTCGAATCCCCGAGCAGGTTTATCAAATGATCTCAATCTTTCTGCTCTTTGGAATCGGACTTAAAGGTGGTCACGCCCTTAAAGGAACTTCACTCTCAAGCTTTGCGGCCCCGGCACTTGCGACGATAGCTCTTGGAATTCTCATCCCAGTTATTGCATATCTGACTTTAAAGTTTGTAAAGAAGATTAATGACATTGATCGTGGCGCTATTGCTGCGCATTACGGCTCTACATCTCTAGTTACTTTCTCAGCCGCGCTGCTCTTCTTGGAAAGCAGCGGGATAGAGGTAGAAGGTTTTGCAACGGCGCTGCTGACAATCATGGAAGTTCCAGGGATTGTTGTTGGCGTTTATCTTGGTTCGCGCCACCGCAACAAGAGCGTGCAATGGGGTAAAACTCTGCATGAAGTAATAACTGGTAAAACAATTTTGCTCTTGGTTGGTGGGCTAGTTATCGGAGCAATCACAAGCCAGGCTGGATATTCGAAAGTGACTCCGTTCTTTATTGATCTGCAATCTGGTTTCTTGGTTCTCTTCTTGCTACACCTTGGTTATTTGGCAGGAACCAACTGGGGTGAGATAAAGAAAGTTGGTGCGATGGTCGGAGTATTCGCATTGATCTTCCCAATCTTCGCGGGAACTTTAGGAGTAGTAACTGGAACCATGGTCGGGCTTTCTGTCGGGGGAGCGACAATTCTTGGAGTCTTGAGTGCTAGCGCTTCATATATTGCAGCACCTGCTGCAGTGTCGATTGGTTTACCAGAAGCAAATGCGCCACTGGCTTTGATGTCTAGCATCGGGGTTACATTTCCGTTCAATTTGCTTGTTGGAATTCCTTTGTATCTAGAGATTGCTAGGGCGTTTTCTAGCCTCTAACCCTTGAAATATAACCCTGAGATGCAGATTATTTTTCTGCCATTAGGATTGAGACATAAATTTTAACCGCTAGAACCCGAGGAGTTTGAAATGTCTGATTCAGGAAAATGCCCAGTTGCACACGGAGCCCTAACCACTGTTGAAGATTCAAATATGGATTGGTGGCCAAAGTCCCTTAACTTAGACATCCTGCACCAGCATGACAGCAAGACAAATCCTCTTGGAAAAGATTTCAATTACAACGAAGAGTTAAAGAAGTTAGATGTAGCCGCACTTAAGAAAGATATGCATGCGCTGATGACAGATAGCCAGAAGTGGTGGCCGGCAGACTGGGGTCATTACGGCGGTTTGATGATTCGTCTTTCATGGCACGCGGCAGGAACATATAGAACTGCAGATGGTCGTGGCGGCGGCGGAACTGGCAATATGCGTTTTGCTCCACTTAATTCTTTTCCAGATAACGTAAACCTTGATAAAGCTCGTCGACTTCTGTGGCCGATCAAAAAGAAGTATGGCAACAAAGTTAGCTGGGCAGATTTATTGGTCTTGGCCGGAACGATTGCTTACGAATCAATGGGTCTAAAGACTTTTGGATTCAGTTTTGGTCGTGCAGATATTTGGCATCCAGAGATTGATATTTACTGGGGATCTGAGAAGGAATGGCTTGCGCCAAGTGATTCACGTTATGGTGATTTGAACGATGCAACCACGATGGAAAATCCACTAGCTGCAGTGCAGATGGGTCTAATTTACGTAAACCCTGAAGGTGTAAACGGAAAGCCAGATCCACTTAGAACTGCGGCGCATGTTCGCGAAACTTTTGCTCGTATGGCAATGAATGATGAAGAGACTGTTGCACTTACTGCCGGTGGTCACACCGTTGGTAAAGCACACGGAAATGGCAGTGCGGCAAGACTTGGACCAGCACCAGAAGGTGCAGATATTTCTGAGCAAGGCCTTGGTTGGATGAATCACGAAACCCGAAGTGTTGGCCGCGATACCGTTTCAAGTGGCATCGAAGGTGCATGGACTACAAATCCAACTAAGTGGGATAACGGATATTTCCACTTGTTATTTAAGTATGACTGGGAGCTAAAGAAGTCTCCTGCCGGCTCCCAACAATGGGAACCAATTAACATTGAAGAAGCAGATAAGCCAGTTGATGTTGAAGATCCATCAATTCGCTACAACCCAATAATGACTGATGCAGATATGGCGATGATTAAAGATCCGATCTATCGTGAAATCTCAGAACGTTTCCATAAAGACCCTGCTTATTTCAGCGAAGTATTTGCTCGTGCTTGGTTCAAGTTAACTCATAGAGATTTAGGACCAAAGGCTCGCTACTTCGGACCAGATGTTCCTGCCGAAGATTTGATTTGGCAAGATCCAGTTCCTGCCGGAAAGTCTGATTACAACGTTGAAGATGTAAAGGCAAAGATTGCTGCAACTAATTTAACTGTCACCGAATTAGTTACAACTGCATGGGATAGCGCTCGCACATTCCGAAGCTCGGATTTCCGTGGGGGAGCAAACGGTGCTCGTATCCGTCTTGCACCACAGAAAGATTGGGAAGGTAACGAACCAGCCCGACTTCAGAAAGTTCTCTCAGCTTTAGAACCAATTGCAAAAGCAGCGGGCGCAAGTCTTGCTGATGTAATAGTTCTTGCCGGAAACGTTGGAATTGAAAAGGCGGCCAAGGCAGCTGGACATGATGTGAAAGTTCCATTTAAGGCCGGTCGTGGTGATGCTTCTCAAGAACAGACAGATGTCGAATCATTCGAACCACTAGAGCCAATTCATGATGGATATCGCAACTGGTTAAAGAAGGATTACGTTGTAAGCGCCGAAGAGCTAATGCTTGATCGCACACAATTAATGGGCCTTACTGCTCACGAGATGACAGTTCTTGTTGGTGGAATGCGCGTGATTGGAACTAACCATGGTGGAACCAAGCACGGTGTATTCACTGATCGAGTTGGCGCTCTGACTCCTGATTTCTTTACGACAATCACTGATATCAACTATGTCTGGGAGCCAGCAGGAAGTGATTCTTACAAGATTCGCAACCGCGAAACCGGAGAAGTTAAATACACAGCAACTCGTGTTGATTTAATCTTCGGTTCGAATTCGATTCTTCGTGCTTATGCCGAGGTTTATGCCCAAGATGACAGCAAAGAGAAGTTTGTAAATGACTTTATTGCTGCTTGGACAAAGGTTATGAACGCGGATCGTTTCTAAATTTAGATTTTATGGAGTTTGGCTTTAATTCCTAGCCAGACTCCGAGGAAGCTAAATAGGAAGAAGACCCAGCCCGAAAGGGCGAAGGCTTGCGTTCCTGAAAGTAGAACTCCGATTGTGCAACCGAGTGCTGTCATTGAGCCCCAACCAAGAAGAATTCCACCGATTAGTGATGCGATTGAGTTCTTAAAGGTTAGTTTTGAGAATTTAAATCTTCCGCCAGCCAGTGCTGCGGCAAATGAAGCACCAATGATTCCGATTGCTAGCCAACCGTTGTTGGTGATTGTTTCAGAAACAACAGCGATACATCCGGCCATACGATCGAGACCAAGAATCGAATCTGGTCCAATATTTCTTTCTTCCATAAAGGTTCTAGCTGTAGTGCTTAGTTGGCGAGTAACTCCAAGCGGCTCGACCCGCAGATATGCAAAAGTTCCAACGATTCCAACTAAAGCGCCAGTTGTGATTGGGCTCCAACGCTCTGAAATAACTTTTCGATAAATACTCTTAAACGTCAAAACTTGTAGTGGTTGACTTCTAATGGGTTCAGAATTCTTACCTTTTTTGATCGCAAAAACTGCAATCGCGATTAGAGCAATAAAGGTAATAAGAATCGAACCGGCATATCCAAATGTGTGCGGCAGCCAAATTGTTGGTGCATCCGCAATTGCCCGTAGATAGAGCCAGTTCCAGGATAAGAATGCAATTACAAATCCAACCAGAACACCGATTAGCGCTGGAATCGCGCGCAAGTATCCCTGACCAATTCGATATAGATGGCCGCTAATGCAAGCTCCGGAAAGTGACATTCCAATTCCAAAAGCAAGAGCTGCAACTACCAGAGGCCAACTAACTGGGCCGATATGAGCAGCTGGCGGAAGGCTGTCACCAGAAGTATCAGGTAAAAACTGGCCAAAGATTATTGCGTAACCAATTGATCCACTTGCAATCGCAACTAAAATCGAGAGAAATGGTGTTGTGTTCTTATCTTCAATACCTTCTCGGTAGATACAGAAGAAACAGAATCTTCCACGTTCCAAAAGCAATCCAAGACTGATGCCAATCATTAAGGAGATTGGGGCGTTACCAGGATTCTCTTTTGACGAAAGAAAATATGCAGTTGCCAGCAAGGCAATTATTACTAGACCTGAGAAAAGTGTTTTTAACTTCTCGGTTTTAGTCCACAACAAATCAGCAGCCAGGCCTGTGCCTGAGCTGCTGATTTGATTGGATTGAGTATTAATTACTGAGCGCCCCAGATAGTTCCGGCAGGGTTATTAATTGGCGCACCAACTGAGTTTCCATACTCAGTCCATGATCCGTCGTAATTCTTTACGTCGTTGTATCCAAGAATTTCACTTAGAACGAACCAGGTCAGTGAAGAACGTTCGCCAATTCTGCAGTAGGTGATGATTGGCTTAGAACCATCAATTCCCTTATCTGCATATAGCTTCTTTAGCTCGGCGACAGTTTTGAATGTGCCATCAGAATTCACGTTGTTTCCCCAAGCAATATTTTCTGCGCCAGGGATATGTCCGGCACGAACTGCTAGTTCTTGAAATCCTGCTGGAGCAAAAATCTTTCCGTTGTATTCATCAGCAGAACGGATGTCAACGAGTTTCACACCCTTCTTGATTCCCTTAGCAACTGGTAAAACATCATAGGTCAAGTTTGCACGAAGGCTTCTGTCAACTTTGGTCGCTTTGAATGCCCCTGCCTTGAAAGTAGGAACTGCAGTGGTAAATGCGCGAGCATCTTTCTCCCACTTAACTCTTCCGCCATCTAGCAAGCGAACATCTTCGATACCGTATTGGTTGAAAATCCAAGCTCCCCATGCAGCAAACCAGTTGTTCTTATCACCGTAGAAAACTACGGTTGTGTCCTTATCGATTCCAGCTTTCGAAATTAAAGTGTTGAACTTTCCGATAGGAACGATGTCACGCTTTACGGTGTCAACAAGATCGGTGTACCAGTTGATCTTAAATGCATTCTTGATATGACCGCGCTCGTATAGACCAGCTTCGGTGCTTACTTCAATGATGCGAACCTTAGGATCATCAATGTTCTTCTCTAGCCAATCAGCTTGAACAACAGCGCGTGCTTGATTCTTTGGAGCAGCATCTGCACTCGGTGAAACTAACGAACCTAGAACTACCGCAGTAGCAATTGCGGCTGAAACTTTCTTTGCATTAAACATAATTATTTCCTATTCTATAGTCTGATTTTGTGAACGAATTTAAAATTTATTTATTACAAGTTTGGTGTTTAGCTTTTGAAATCAGCAACTTGTTGAAGTAATGCGACAGTAATCAATAACTCTGCGTTTGATTAAAATCATGGCAGTAAAATAACTTAGAACGAAATACTTGTAAAATTGCAATTAACTTGCAACTACAAAAACTGGATTTAGTAACTGAGCCATTTTCTTCGCTCTGATTCATTGAACTTCTCAATCGAATAGCGCAGCATAGTTCTAGGCATTTGCGAAGCATTTGCAGTTAGAAAAGAGCGTAATAACCGGCCATCTTGCTTCCCGACCTCGCGCAGCATCCAGCCAACTGCTTTATGAATTAGATCATGCTCATCTTTCAAAAGCTTCTGCGAAATTTCAATAGTTGGGTCGAGTTCTCCGGCACGTATAAAAGCGAAGGTGAAAATGATGGCCAATCTTCTTTCCCATAAAGATTTGCTGCGGGTAAGTTTTTCAAGAAATGGAAACGGATCTTTTTGACCAACTAAATATGCACCCATGATCGGGGCAGTTACATCAACCAAATCCCAGTTATTTACATATCCAGCTTTCGCCTGTTTCATATAAAAGTTAAAGACTTTCTGGTGATCCAAGGGGTTTTTACTGGATTTGAATTGAAGCGTGAGTATCACTAATCCGCATAATCTAAATTCGTGAAATCGGGAAGATGTCAGTTTTTCGATTTCCGGGAACGAAAGGTCCTTGTATTTTGCAGCAATCTTGCGGACCTCTGGAACTGTAAGTCCAAGGAAAACATCACCTTCACCGTATTGACCCTTCGCGGTCTGGAAGAACTTCTGGAGTCCAAAAGCCCGGTTTGGATTTGCCAGTGCTTTTAACTCTATTGCCGCGCTCACGTATAAATCTTATATCCGCGGCTGAATTGAAGTAAGGTTTTCTTGTGAATGTAAATCCAATTCGATCAGAAATATTTGATACTGGCCATCCAGAGATAAAGGCAGCAAGGATTGAAATCGCGGCCAGCCCTTCTGCTATTTTCGCAATCTTGAGTAATCCCAAAAGGCACAAGGAGATCGATGGATCTTCTACGATAACTTCTAATATTTCTGGTCCAGCAAAACTTGAACTTGGCTCAAAATTTGGGATGAAGATGCGACTTGGTGTTAATTACCGAATCACAAATACTGTCGTTGAATTTCGTGAGAACGAGTTAATTGCGTGGCGCCACTTAGGAAGATGGATCTGGCGTTATGAATTAAAAGCAATTGGATCAAACTTAACTTTGGTTACCGAAACTTTTGATGGTTCTAAGTGTCCGAGAATCGCTAAATCATGGCTGAAAATTCGCGATGCTTATCCCTGGGTGCAGAAGGCGGTTGCAAAGTCTTTGGTTAGATTAAAGACGGCCTCGGAAATAAATTGAGGAAGTTAATCGATGCTTGAAGCGATTTTCTTTGGAATTCTCCAAGGACTCACGGAATTTCTTCCAATCTCATCAACTGCCCATGTAAGGATTTTCGCCGAGTTCTTTGGAATGTCCGAGGATCCAGGTGCGATGTTTACGGCAATTATGCAAATTGGAACAGAACTAGCGGTCTTGATTTACTTTCGAAAAGATATTGCCCGAATAATTTCTGCCTGGGCTCGCAAAGTGGTCTTAAGAAAAGATTTGCATATCGAAGAAGCAGCAGATGCGCGAATGGGTTGGTTAATAATTTTAGGAAGTTTGCCAATCGTTGTTCTCGGATACCTTGGCCAAGATGCAATAACGAATAACTTCCGTTCCCTATGGTTAATCGCTTCAGTATTAATCATTTTTGGTGTGATTCTTGGAATCGCAGATAGATACGGAAAGACCGATAAAAGCCTTAAGGATTTAAGCATCTCTCATGGAATTCTTTATGGCTTAGCGCAAGCGATGGCTTTGGTTCCGGGAGTTTCAAGATCTGGTGCAACCATTGCAATGGGTCGTTTGCTTGGTTACAACAGAGAAGCCGCGCTTCGATACTCATTTCTTTTAGCAATCCCTGCCGTTTTCGGAAGTGGTCTATTCCAATTAGAAAAGGCAATTTCAGATAAATCTGGTGATCAGGTTTTCTCGCTCACCGAAACCCTAGTTGCAACTATCGTGGCATTCGTAGTGGGGTATCTAGTAATTGCCTGGTTGATAAAGTTTGTCACAACAAAGAGCTTTATGCCCTTCATTGTTTATCGAATCGTTCTGGGTGCTTTGGTGTTAGCACTGTTGGCAACAGGAGTGATTAAGGATTCTGCAAAAGCAGTGGAAGTTTCTCCAGTGAAACCAATTACGTATTCAGTTCCTAAGGATTGTTTATCCACTGAAGTTCTAGCAGCGCTTCAGAAAGATGTCCGTCAAGCACAGTTTATAGATACGCCTTGGGAGCCAGCGCCAGGAACCGAACTTGCAGATTTTCTGAACAATGGCGGGATAGCTTGTAGTTATGGAATCCAAAGTGCGGAAGTTGGAATAACCGTTGATTGGGTAGCGGATGCAACTTCGTTATTTAACAATCGCGTCGCTGGTTGGATATCTGAGGGATACCAGAAAATAGATATTCCAAACCTTATGGAGAGCGAAGCTTATTTCTTTCAGAAGGATCAATCACCAACTAATGAGTTTCATCAGTATCGGGTGAATTTCTTAATCAACGGTTTCTGGATAAGCCTTAGTTCTTCTTTTGGCAAAACAATTGAAGATAGTTCAGAGTGGCTGAAGGCGGCAGTAGATTCGCTTTAATTCCGTTTAGCTTTTAGATAATTCTTAACTGTAATCGCGATAGTTAAAATGATAAAAAAGCCAGCAATCTGTTTGGATGAGTTATCCAAGGCTGGAATAGAAGCCGCGTAAAAGCCAAGTGTTGTTATTCCTGCACCCCAAAGCAGAGCGCCAACAATATTTGCACTTAAGAATTTGTAATAGTTCATCTTTCCGAGCCCAGCAATTGGTGGCATAAATGTTCTGATCCATGGATAGAAACGTGCGAGCACAACTGCAGTCCAACCATACTTTTCATAAAAGTCTTCTGCACGCTTGATCATTTTCTGGATACTTGGGCGATCACTTTTGCTTAGATAATTTCGGCCATATTTTCGCCCTAGGACAAAGCCCACTTGATCTCCGAAAAAAGCGGCAAGGACGATTACGGTCACCAAAATTACAATATTTGTGTCATCTCGAGATGCCGCTATAAATCCGGCTGCGAAGAGGATTGAATCGCCGGGAATGAAGAAGGCGATGAGTATGCCGGTCTCGATAAATACGATTAGCCCAAGCAATACATAAATAAAGAATGGGGTAGAGGTTCCCAAATATTGCTGAACCCAATCCGAGATGGTCACATGGGCAAGCGTATAGGCTTGGTAAATGAAAAATTACGCAGTAGTTACCGGGGCGAGTAGCGGAATCGGTGCCGCCACTGCAAAGTTGTTGGCAGCTAATGGTTTTCATGTAATAGCTGCAGCACGACGTATGGATCGCTTGGCAGAGCTAGCAAAAAGTGATTCGAATATCGAGATTGTTGAATTAGATGTAACAAACCAGCAGAGCGTTCAGACACTTGCAGCCAAACTTGTCGGTAAACCAGTTTCGGTTTTGATAAATAACGCAGGCGGCGCTTTTGATGCAGCAACTATCGAAGATTCAGATCCAGAAATTTGGGCAAAGACTTATGAAGTAAATGTCACGGGCGCTGTTCGAATGGCAAAGGCCATGATTCCTTTGATGAAGCAACACGGCGCGGGCCATATTGTTTTGTTGTCTTCAACCGCAGGGCGAATCGCATATGAAAATGGTGGCACTTATGTTGCAGCTAAGCATGCTGTTGCTGCTATTGCCGGGACACTTCGGCTTGAATTAAATGGTCAACCAATTCGGGTTACTGAAATAGCTCCAGGAATGGTTAAGACCGATGAATTTGCGGTAACCAGATTTGGTGGCGATAAAGATAAGGCTGCAAAGGTTTATGAAGGTGTCGAAAAGCCACTAACTGATGCTGATATTGCCGAAACGATTCGCTGGGCGGTAATGCTTCCCTCACATATAAACATTGATTTATTGGTTGTTCGCCCACTTGCACAAGCGGCCCAACACAAAGTTCACCGAATTATTAAGTAACTAATTACCTTTTGGTTTCTTATTTAGATCGGCAACCCAGTCCATGATTGCGAAAGCTAATCCGGAGACAACGAAGGTTAAGTGAATTGCAATTCGCCATTTCACCTCGGTCTCATCAACGCCATTCGCAGCATTCATGAAATCCTTCAAGAGCTCGATTACCGAGATAGCAACGAGTGAACCAATTAACTTAAGTTTTAGGCCGGAGAAATCAACGCTGCCCATCCAATCGGGACGATCAATATTATCTTTTGCAACTTCAATCTTCGATACAAAAGTTTCGTAACCAGCGAAGATAACAATCAAAATCAGATTTGCAAGAAGTGTTAGGTCCAAGAGGCCGAGTAAGCCAAGGACCATGTCGTCAGTTGAAGTTGAAGTTACATTGCTCGCAAAGCCCCAGAATTTTTGGAAGAACTTAATCAACAAAATAATGAGGGCGAAAGTTAGCCCGAGATAGAACGGTGCTAATAACCATCGACTACCGAACATGACTCGTTCGAGCATGTGTTCTACTGCTCCGCGGCCGTGATGCTTTTCATCCATTTTCAAAGCGTAACAACATCGCCCTTCCCTTATTCTTTACGGGTGCCCGCGTTTCATAAGTTTTTTCTAACCAAACCTTTGGCCGATGCCTTTCGTAAGAATGTTTCAGGTTCCAAAGATGGTTTGCCGGACTGGGCGCGAGAAATTGCCAATGGCGATGATGCTGGATTGTTTGAAGCCGATGGCGCCGTTTGGAAAGTGCATGGAAACCTAGGAACTTTGGTCGGCGGCGTCCGTGCGCTTTTGTTGCAAGCCGCGCATCCAGCACCGCTATCAGGAGTCGCCCAGCATTCGAGGTATGAATCAGATCCAATGGGGCGCCTAGCTGGAACTACTAGATGGCTGACAATTACAACTTTTGGTTCAAGGCAAACTATCGACCACGAAGCAAAACGGGTCAATGCAATGCATTCAAAAGTCTCTGGCGATTACACAGACAAAACTGGCAAGCACTTGAATTATCGGGCCCAAGATTCAAGATTCCTCTTGTGGGTTCACTGCGCATTCACCGATTCCTTCATCAAATCGCATTTGGCACTGGGTTATGCGCTGCCAGAGGGCGCCGATGAATACATCCGCGATTGGGCAAAGAGTGCGATTCCACTTGGACTTACTGATGCACCAAAATCTTTGGCTGAACTTGAAGCCACGTTAAACGATTTTCGTAAAAATGATTTAGCTAGAAGTGAGAAAACTCTGGAAGTTGTTGGCTTTATTCTGAGGCCACCTTTTGGAAAGTCCGGATTGCTTTTCTACCGCGTTATTGCAAATGCAGCCATCGCAACGCTGGATAAGAATGAATTAGAGATCTTGGGACTTAAAGCGAAATCAAAGGTCTGGTTGAAGATTGCTAGGGGAGCGCTAAATGTTTTTAGCGCCTTTCTCGGCCCAGAATCACCAAGCCAAAATCTGGCTCGCCAGCGCATACTTCGAATTAGCCTGAATTAGTTGAATATTCAACTAATTCTGTAATAGGCTTTGGCTATGGCAATTAAGCAACCCGCTCTCTACATCGGACACGGCGCACCTCTGTTGCTCGATGATCCAATCTGGTCTGGTGAATTAGAAAACTGGGCGAATCGTTTGGCGCGGCCAACGGCAATCTTGATTGTTAGTGCACATTGGGAATCGGCACCGCTAGCGCTCTCTTCAGTTGATAACGGAACACCACTTATTTATGACTTTGGGGGCTTTGATCCCAAGTTTTACAACCTGCAATATCGCGCACCAGGAGCACCGGAACTTGCTGCACGGATAAAAGCAATTTTTGGGGAATATGAAATACATCAATCTAATCGCGGATTAGATCACGGCGCTTATGTTCCACTTATGAAAATGTTTCCTGAAGCTGAAATCCCAGTATTGCAAATGTCTATCCCAACTTTTGCTCCAGAGAAGTTATTTGAAATTGGGAAGAAATTAGCGCCACTTCGCGACGAAGGAGTGCTGATTATTGGTAGCGGTTTTCTTACTCATGGCTTGCCATATCTAAAGGAATTTCGAATTGATGCCACCCCTCCAAATTGGAGCATTGAGTTTGATCTTTGGGCGAAAGAGGTCCTTGAACGCGGAGCAATCGATGAGTTAATGAATTACAAGTCGCTAGCGCCCGGTCTGCCATTTGCTCATCCGACCGTTGAGCACTTCGCCCCAATTTTTCTAACCCTTGGAACTGCAACAACTGCAGACTCACCAATCATCGCCGAAATAGATGGCTATTGGATGGGCCTGGCTAAGCGATCATTCCAAGTCGCTTAACTTTCAATAATTAAATCGAGATACCAAGGCAGATTTCCCTTGGCCTTGATCAACTTACATTCAAAGCGCTTCTCTGCAATCGCAAGTAGTTCTGCTGGCGTCTTTGGAGATTTGCCAGACTTCAATAATTCTCGAGTCAGCTCGCCCCGATATTTTTTTGATAGATGAGTTATGACTGAAATTTTGCCCCTCTCTTTTTTAAACACCCGCACTACAACGGTTCGCTCTGGGGGAGATTGCCAGACCCCGGCATAAGTAGAAGATCTGCAATCGATAATTAAATCGGCTTCTAAATTATCTAGGGCTGGCTTTAGGGAAGCTTTCCAGTCGCTGCTCTTTATCTTTGCTTTGTAATTGGGGATCACATCGTTTGGTCTTAGAACTCCGAAAATAGCCGAAACAATCAATAAGGATTTATCGCCCCGCGCCTTTGCAGTAGCGCTTAGTGAGCCCCAATCTAAAGCTTGGTAAAGAACCCCGCTGTAAACATGGATTGCCTTTGCGGCCGTAGCAACTGCCAAAGATTTTGTGACCAGGCGGGTTCGGACATCTTGCAAATGATCGGCGAAAGCCAACTTCGCAAGATTTAACTTTGACTTACCTGCTGGTTGATTCTTGCCCTCGCTGGGCGGCAGCAGAATCAACATTTACTTATCAGTTTGGGAGTAGAAACGACCAAGGAAATCTTTTTTGAATTCTTGAAAATCACCGGTTTCAATCTCGGTGCGCATTCGTTCGACAAGTCGAACGATAAATCGCTCGTTATGGATTGTCGCCAAGGTCGAGCCGATCATCTCTTTGCTGCGGAAGAGGTGGTTTAAATATGCGGCTGTGTAATTTTTGCAGGTGTAGCAATCGCAGCTTTCTTCAATCGGATTGAAGTCACGATTAAATTTGGCGTTTGTGATATTTACTCGGCCAGCATTTGTGAAGACAGCGCTGGTGCGAGCTTGCCTTGATGGAGCTACGCAATCAAAGGTGTCTGCGCCATTTTCGACTCCGACAAATAAATCATCGGGCTCACCGATTCCAAGTAGGTGACGTGGTTTATCGCGAGGTAATTCATCAGTCATCCAGCCAACGATGGTTCCGAGGTTTGCTTTATCAAGTGCGCCACCAAGTCCGAAGCCATCAAAGGTAATTCCATCTTCATCTAGCGAACCTAAATCTTTTGCAGCTTTGCGGCGAAGGTCTTCATATTGCGCGCCCTGTAAAACACCCCAAAGTGCTTGATATGGCTTACTTGAGCGCTCGCGAGTCAGGCGTCCATGTTCTACTAAACAGCGCTTTGCCCAGAGTCTTGTGCGCTCTAAAGATTTCTCTTGATACTTGCGAGTGTTATGAAGTGTTGTGCATTCATCGAAAGCAAAAATAATGTCGGCACCAAGTTGGTGTTGGACCTGCATTGAAACTTCTGGCGTAAAGCGATGCATAGATCCGTCGAGGTGCGATTTAAAAGTGACACCATCGTTATCGACATGGGCCAAGCGTTCCTTCTGGTCGGCGATAACTTCATCAGATCTAAAGGTGTCTTCATCCATTGCAATGACTTTTTTGAATCCGACGCCAAGAGAGAGAACCTGAAAGCCGCCGCTATCGGTAAAGGTTGGGCCAGACCAGTTCATGAACTTTCCGACACCACCAGCTTCATCAACGATCTCTGGACCGGGCTGTAGATATAGATGGTAGGCATTTGCAAGAAGTGCTTGGGCGCCAAGGTCGGACATTGATTCTGGAAGAACAGATTTAACGGTGGCCTTTGTGCCAACTGGAATGAACGCTGGGGTTTTTATCTCGCCGTGCGGGGTAGTTATGACACCGGTGCGACCATTCAAATTTGAGTCGGAAATATCTTTCTCGACCTTAAATTTAAATTGGTTCATATCCGTATTATCTACCTTTAATTCACATTCGAAACTTAGAGATGTAGCTTTGCGGTGAAAGGGGCTTAAAACCGCCTTTTAAGGCGAATAATCCCCATTTCTGGGCTACCAAATTCGAACGCGCTCGCTTTCGGGCAGATAAAGCGCATCTTTTTCACTGACATTGAAGGCTTCATAGAATTCATTGAGATTTCTAACCACCTGATTGCATCGAAATTCGTCAGGTGAATGTGGATCGGTTGCAACTCGGCGGCGCACTTCTTCGCCACGCATCTTCTGGCGCCAACATTGGGCCCAACCCATGAAGAATCTTTGGTAACCAGTTAGGCCATCGATAACCGGGGGAGTTTTGCCATTGAGTGAAAGTTGGTAGGCCTTGTAAGCAATCGTCAGACCACCCAAGTCTCCGATGTTTTCGCCGATAGTCAGGGCGCCGTTGACATGGACATCCTGAGCTTCAAGTGGGCGAAGTTCTTCGTATTGCTCAATCAACATATCTGCGCGCTTTTCAAATTCTTCGCGATCTAGATCGGTCCACCAATTGTTTAGATTTCCATCGCCATCATATTTAGAACCTTGGTCATCAAACCCATGGCCGATTTCGTGGCCAATAACCGCACCGATTCCGCCATAGTTCGCAGCATCATCGGCATCGATGTCAAAGAATGGTGGTTGCAAAATAGCAGCCGGGAAAACTATCTCATTCATGCCTGGCATGTAATAAGCATTTACGGTTTGCGGGGTCATAAGCCATTCGGTGCGATCCACGGGATTGCCGATTTTTGCGAATTCATAATCTTGATTGAATTTCGTTACCCGGGCTAGGTTTCCAATCAAATCACCTCTGGTGATTTCGAGAGCTGAATAATCACGCCACTTATCTGGATAGCCAATCTTTGGCGTGAACTTATCTAATTTTTCAAAAGCCTTGGTTTTTGTTTCAGATGTCATCCAACTAAGTGCCGCAATATCAATTCGATAGGCCTCAATCAAATTTGCTACCAATTCGACCATACGAGTTTTTGCAGCTGGTGGAAAATGCTTCTGGACATAGATTTGGCCAACGGCTTCACCTAGTGAACCTTCGACTAAACCAACACCGCGCTTCCATCTGGCTTTTAGTTCTGGCGTTCCAGATAACTTGGTTCCGTAGAATGCAAAATTTTCATCAACGAATTCACTGCTCAAATAAGAAGCGGTGCCGGAAAGCAAGTGCCAGGCCAACCAAGCTGACCAAGCCTCGGCGTTAAAGTTCTTAAGAATTTCACCAAGGCCAGTAAAGAAAGATGGCTGGCGAACAATCACAGTTGCCATGACTTTGCTTGGCACCATTGACGTTGTTAGCCAGGTATCCCAATCGAAGCCAGGGGCAGATGCCTTCAATTGGGCAAAGCTCATTTTGTTGTAGGTAAGGACAGCGTCGCGATCCTTAACTTGGTCCCAATGCTTGCTGGCAATCTCGGTCTCTAATTTCAATATGGCATCAGCCTTGGCTGCTGGATTTTCAATCTTTGCTAGCGTGAACATTTTAGTTACATGTTCCACAAAGGCAGTTCGGATTTCAGCAAACTCTTCTTCGCGATAGTAGGCCTCGTCCGGAAGACTTAAACCGGATTGTCCGATGTAGGCAATGTTGGTATTCGAATCCATATTGTCGGTTGTTATGTATTGGTAGAAAACTCCACCAAGGCCGCGGCTTTCAAAATCACCAAGAACTTTATGAAATTGATCTACATCAGAAACGCTTAGTGCCAGTTCTAAATCTTTCGCGATTGGAGTGAACCCGAGGGCGTTGGCTTTTTCCTCGTCCATGAATGAGCCGTAGAGATCGCCGATTTTCTGGGCAACGCTTCCCTTGGTTCCGCCACTTGCGCCAAGCTCTTCGATGATTTCGCGGACGTGTTGTTCGGCGCTTTGGTAAAGCTCGTAGAACGCACCATCCGAAGAACGGTCTGCTGGAATTTCTGCGTTATCGATCCAAGTGCCATTTACGTGGCGATACAAATCATCCTGAGGTCGGACTGCTGGCTTTAGGTGTCTTAAATCGATTCCGCTTTTCATAGACCGGAGCCTATTACACCGCAAAATAAGTAATTCAACTTTCAACTAATTAGCTTTTAACCTAAACTTCTTTCATGCCAAATGAGCCAAAGTGGTTGAACCCCCGCGAGATGAAGGCTTGGCGTTCTTACATAATTGCATCACGGCGCTTACTTGAAGCGCTGGAATCCGACCTAGATGGTCACGATTTATCTATGCCGGACTATGAAGTTTTGGCCCAGCTATCAGATGCACCAGATCGCAGAATGCGGATGTCGGAACTTGCCGAGATCGCGATGATTTCAAAGAGTCGGCTTTCCCATCGGATGAAAGTTATGGAGAAGGCCGGTTGGGTCCGTCGCGAAGTTTGTCCAGAAGATAAACGAGGCTCCTTTGCGGTCATGACCGAGAAAGGTTGGCAGGCAATTGTTAAGGCCGCCCCAGATCATGTAACCAGTGTGCGAAACAGATTCGTTGATAATTTAACTTCGAAGGAGCAAGAAGAGTTAGCAAAGATTTTCGATCGAGTAACAATAAAACTGAGGGATGATTTCTTAGAGGATTAATATTTTGTTTTGCAAATGAAAAAGCCCCGCAGTTTTCACTGCGGGGCTTTTTCGAGAAAAACTACTTTGCAGCAGCCTTCTTACGACGACGCTTCTTTGGAGCAGCTGCTTTTGAAGCAGCCTTCTTGCGACGCTTTGGAGCAGCCTTCTTAGCTGCTGCCTTCTTGCGACGCTTCTTTGGAGCAGCCTTCTTAGCTGCTGCCTTCTTGCGACGCTTTGGAGCAGCCTTCTTAGCTGCTGCCTTCTTGCGACGCTTTGGAGCAGCCTTCTTAGCTGCTGCCTTCTTGCGACGCTTCTTTGGTGCTGCTGCTGTCTTAGCAGCTGCCTTCTTGCGACGCTTCTTTGGTGCTGCTGGAGCAGCTGCCTTCTTGCGACGCTTCTTTGGTGCAGATTTCTTAGCTGCGGCCATTTACATCTCCTAATCAGAATAGTTCGATCCGTCACCGAACCTGTTCATGGATAAGCGTGTCATTAAATACAAAAACTTTCCACTATTTTGAGTGATTTTTTACCTGCGTGTCGCAACATAATTTTTTTATTTTTTTATGTATTTCGACAAATTTTTTCGGCAAAATTTAGAAATATTTACTGAATTTCTACTTCATCAATGTTCTAAATCCGGATTTTCGGCCAATTTTGGAATCTCGGACCGAATTTTTCGCTGTTCAACTGCAAATTCGTTGGTTCGGACATCATATTTTCGGAATTTTGGCAGCGCAGCGGTCGCAATTGAAACAAATCCAATGCAAAGTAACCCGCCGCTGATCACTGACGTCTTCAAGTTGGTCATCGCGGCAAAAGATCCGGCACGCATCTGCCCACCAAGTGGTCCTACTGAATAGGAAAGTAATTCGATCCCCGCCAATCTGCCGCGAAGTTCATCTGGTATCGACTGGTTCCAGATAGCACTTCGAAAAAGTGCGCTGACCATGTCGGCTGCACCGGCCAAGGCTAGAAAAAAGAGAATCAGAAATAGCGAGTTAGAAATTCCGGCCAGGGTAATTGCTACCCCCCAACCAAGTGCCCCCAGAAATACTGCTCGGCCGTGGAAATGATAATTTTTTATCCAACCACTCGTTAACGTAACGATCACAGAACCAATTGTTCCTGCGGCATAGAACAATCCGAGTGCCCAAGTCGCATTTAATTGATCGGCCCAGAATGGATAGAGCGCTGTTGGCATAGCGAAAAACATTGCCGACAAGTCCACCAAGTAAGTGCCCAGCAGGTCTTTGCGAGAGGTTGCGTATTTGATGCCTTCTACCATCGCCCTAAATGTTGGCGCTAGATTTTTCTCAAATTGCTTTACTGACTTAACCCGCAAAACAAAAAGTATAGAAATCACAAAGGTCGCTACATCAACCAAATAAGCAGTCCCTGCCCCAGAAGTTGCAAGCAAGATCCCGGCAATTGCTGGGCCAGTGATTACACCAGTCTGCCAACGCAAAGACATCAGTGCACTTGCCGCCGGTAGGTCTTGATGGCTGACAAGTCTTGGCAAAATTGCATCTGCACTGGGGCGTTGCAAGCCATCAAGGGCAGCAAAAAATCCAGCGACGATATAAATCCAAATCAAACTTGGCTCGGCCATTTGGGAGTTCACAAAGAGCGAGAAAGTCATCAACCCCAGAGCGATTTCGGTATAGAGAATCATTTTGCGGCGATCAATTTTGTCGGCCAGAACCCCACCATAAAGTCCGAAGACAATTAGCGGTATCAATTCGACCGCGCCCATCAGCCCAACTGCGATGTAGGAGTTGGTTAGTTCTTTAATTTGAAAGGGCAGAGCAACGTAAGTGATCATCGAACCGAAGTAACTGACTAATCCAGCGCTCCAGAGCCTTCTAAAATCTGGATACTTCCGAAGCGGAGAGATATCTATGGCAAAAGTTTTGGACACTTGCCTAATCTAGTTAAAAATTAGTGGAAAGTTTGATCTGGCCCAGGAAATTGGCCGGAAGAAACATCGCTTGCGTACTCTTTTGCGGCATATAGCATCTCGGTTCGCAGATTTCGGTAGGCCTTAGCCAACTTAGGTGCGCCCTTGGTTATGCCCATCAAGTCAGTCCAGACCAATACTTGGGCATCGCACTTGGCACCCGCACCGATTCCGATAACTGGAATCGATAGCTCATTAGTAATTTGTTCGGCTAATTCTTCGGGGACCAGTTCGAGAACAAGTGCAAAGACCCCGGCCGCTTCAAGGGCTTTAGCATCTTCAATAATCCGGGCTGCATCATCGCCGCGACCCTGAACTTTAAAACCACCGAGGGCATGAACTGATTGCGGGGTAAGACCTAGGTGGCCCATAACCGGAATTCCAGATTCAATTAGTTTTTTTATCTGCGGGACAACTCGCTTGCCACCTTCTAATTTCACGGCGTGGGCTTTAGCCTCTTTGAAAAATCTAATACCAGTTGCCAATGCAGCATCTGGGCCAGATTCGTAAGAGCCAAATGGAAAATCAGCCACAACCATTGCGCGACTGGTTGAATTTACGACAGCCCTGGTCAATGGGATTAGTTCATCGACTGTTACCGGAATTGTGTTTTCATGTCCGAAGAAATTATTGCCAGCCGAATCGCCTACCAAGAGGACTGGGATTTGGGCTTCGTCAAAAATCTCGGCCGTCATCTGCTCGTAAGCGGTGAGCATTGCCCACTTTTCGCCACGCTTTTTCATGGCAGCAAGATCTGAAATCGAAATCCGATTATTGAGAGACATGTAAGGCTCCTGGTTTCAAAGTAGAGAACTCAAAGCCGGCTTTCGGTCCCTGGTCTCTATTTGAACTATAGGAAAGTGTAACCAATAGGTGTGCAGGTAGGCTAGTCACATGGGAAATTACGGCGCTCTAGCAATGGGCCAACTCCGAATTTCTCTTGCGCAAATAAACCCAACCCTTGGAGACCTTGCTGGCAATAGCGATTTAATTTGTGATTATGCCGCCAAGGCAAGTGCTGCGGGCGCTCATGTTCTGCTCTTTCCAGAAATGGTTATCACGGGATATCCGGTCGAAGATTTAGCGCTTCGCCAAACCTTTAGAGTTGCAAGTAAGGCAGCGGTTCTTGAAGTGGCAGACCGATTAGAGAATTTAGGCTTTGGTGAAATTCTTACCATCATTGGATATTTGGATGGAAGCGCCGAGCAGAAACCACAGAATGCGGTCGCACTTGTTTATCGTGGCGAGATCGTTGCTACATACATAAAGCACCATCTTCCAAACTATGGCGTCTTCGATGAGTTCCGTAATTTTGTTGCAGGTGACCGATCTTTAGTTGTGCGTTTTCATGGCGTTGATATTGGCATCGCAATCTGCGAAGACATCTGGGTCGATGATGGACCAGTTGCAGAGTTAAAAGCCCGAACCCCTGGTTTAGTTTTAGTTCCAAATGGCAGTCCATTTGAGCGAGCCAAAGAAGATGTTCGCCAGCTCTTGGTTCGAAAGCGCGCGAAAGATATTGGAGCGCCCTTGGCCTATGTAAATATGACTGGTGCACAAGATGATTTAGTTTTCGATGGTGACAGCATCGTCGCTACTGCCAATGGCGACATCGTCGCCCGGGCCCCACAATTCTTCGATGGCCTAATGGTTGTTGATTTAGATCTACGACTCGGAACCTCAACTCCCGATGTAATTATTTCATCAGACCCATTTCCTTCTTACGAGAAAATAACTCACGGGATTGCGCATCCGATGAGCTCTCTTTCTCAGGCCTGGCAGGCTCTTGTTATTGGACTTCGGGATTATGTTGATAAGAATAATTTTAAGAGCGTAATTCTTGGACTTTCTGGCGGCATTGATTCTGCAATCGTCGCAGCAATTGCTGCAGATGCAATTGGCGCAGAGCGAGTTTTTGGCGTTGGCCTACCAAGTAGATATTCATCTGATCATTCACTAGCTGATGCCGCTGAACTTGCCAAGAATATTGGACTCAATTATCGGGTTGTAGAAATCGAACCGATGGTTTCTACTTTCTTATCGCAACTTGGGTTAACCGGGCTGGCTGAAGAGAATGTTCAGGCCCGAGTTCGCGGAACCACTTTGATGGGGCTTTCAAATCAAGAAGGACATCTGGTTCTGGCTACCGGAAACAAATCTGAATTGGCAGTTGGGTATTCAACTCTGTATGGCGATGCTGTTGGGGGATATGCACCAATTAAAGATTTATTTAAATCTGAAGTTTGGGCGCTAGCAAAATGGCGAAATCAACAAGCGGTCAAAAATGGCCAGACCCCTCCGATTCCAGAGAACTCAATTTCCAAAGAGCCAAGCGCGGAACTTCGCCCGGGCCAGAAAGACACCGACTCATTGCCGGATTATTTAAAGCTCGATCAAATTCTGCATATCTATATAGATGAAGATTTAGGTCTAGCCGGAATCTTGGCCGCTGGCTTTGATCTTGAATTGGCTACCAAAATTATTCGAATGGTTGATGCCGCCGAATACAAACGTCGCCAATACCCACCCGGAACCAAGATTTCTAAGCGGGCCTTTGGCAAAGATCGCAGACTGCCCATTACTTCAGCCTGGCGCGAGCACAATTAAGCAACTGCAATTAATTAGCAATTAGACAACTCACATTTAGTTATTTACAATTTCGCCAAGGTCATGAGTTCCAGGTTTTAGCCCCGGCTTACTGGACGGCAACCCTCCACCACGGTGGGGTGCTCCGGGTGAAGACCAGGTCAGTTGCAAATTGCAATTGGCAAGCGTGGGTAACGAATAAAAAACGCTACCCCCTTAATTTCTGGGAGGTCTGTAATGTCATTTTCATTAGATAAAGCTTCATTCGAGACTCGCCAAATTCACTCTGGGCAAGTTCCTGATCCAACTACTGGTGCACGTGCACTTCCGATTTATCAGACAACGGCGTATCAATTCCGCGATACCAAGCATGCAGCAGATCTCTTTGGTCTAGCTGAACTTGGAAACATTTACACCCGCATCATGAACCCAACTCAGGATGCAGTTGAACAACGTATTGCTTCACTCGAAGGTGGCGTCGCTGCCCTTCTAGTTGCATCAGGTTCTGCAGCTACAACATATGCAGTTCTAAACGTTGCTGAAGCCGGCGATCACATAGTTTCTTCACCAAGTCTTTACGGCGGAACTTACAACTTGTTCCACTACACACTTCCAAAGTTTGGTATCGAAGTAACCTTCGTCGACAATCCTGATGACCCTGCTTCATGGCAGGCAGCAGTAAAGCCAAATACCAAAGCTTTCTTCGGCGAGACAATTGCTAATCCAAAGAACGATGTTCTGGATATCGAAACAGTTGCAAATATTGCTCACAAAAATGGCGTTCCGCTAATCGTTGATAACACAGTGGCCACACCATATTTAATTCGTCCGATTGATTTTGGCGCAGATGTTGTAGTTCACTCAGCAACCAAATTCCTGGCTGGTCATGGAAACTCAGTTGTCGGCGCGATTGTCGATGCCGGTAAATTTGATTACGCCCAACACAAAGATCGCTTCCCAGGATTCAACGAACCAGACCCTAGCTACCATGGTTTGGTTTATGCCCAAGCCCTTGGCGTTGGTTCACCATTTGGCGCAAACCTTTCTTACATCTTCAAGATTCGCTTGACCCTACTTCGCGATATGGGCGCCGCTGTCAGCCCATTTAACGCTTGGTTATTGGCGCAAGGACTTGAAACACTTTCACTGCGTATGGAACGCCATGTTTCAAATGCAAAGACTTTGGCGGCTTGGCTCGAGAAGCAACCGCAAGTAGAGAAGGTCAACTACGCATCACTTCCATCTTCACCTTGGCACAAGTTGGCAACAAAGTATGCGCCAACTGGTTCGGGCTCAGTTCTCTCCTTTGAAATCAAGGGTGGAATCGAAGCCGGTAAGAAGTTTGTAGAAGCGCTTAAGTTGCATTCACATGTTGCAAACATTGGTGATGTTCGTTCGTTGGTAATTCATCCAGCGTCGACCACTCACTCACAATTGAGCCCTGAAGAGCAATTAACTGCAGGCGTTACTCCAGGTTTGATTCGCTTATCTGTTGGCATCGAAAACATCGAAGATATTAAAGCTGATATCACCGGTGGTTTCGCCGCAGCTAAGTAATTAATCTGCGAAACTCAACTCATGGCATCTGACTGTAATTGTCATATCACTGGGGCGTGGCTTGAAACCCACGAACCCGGTGATCGGCAATTCCTAAAAATCGGTGATCTTGAGCTTGAATCTGGTGAAAAACTTCTTGACACAACAATTGCTTATCAAAGCTGGGGCAAGTTAAATGCTGTCGGCAACAATGCAATTTTGGTTAACCATGCGCTAACTGGTTGGTCAGATGTTCCCGGTTGGTGGCCTTCGATGGTTGGCCCAGGTCTGCCGCTCGACACTGATAAATACTTTGTGATCTGCCCAAATGTAATTGGCGGATGTCAGGGCAGCACCGGACCTTCATCTATTGCACCAGATGGAAAACGTTGGGGTTCTAGATTCCCAACAGTGACGATCCGAGACATGGTTGCTGCCGAACTGGCACTGACTGATGCACTCGGAATTTCAAATTACCTACTAGCGGTTGGTCCATCACTTGGTGGAATGCGCGCACTTGAATGGGCAATCTCGCATCCGACTCGAGTTAATGCAATCTGCACCATCGGTTCTTCAGCTGTTGCAACCGGCGATCAGATCGGCGCAGCATCAATTCAAATCCGGGCAATTAAATCTGACCCACATTTCAATAGCGGTGATTATTACGAACAAGAGCAAGGTCCAACTGAAGGAATGGGAATCGCTCGTCGAATTGCTCATTTAACTTATCGGACCGAGACCGAGATGGATGTGCGCTTTGGTCGCGAGCTCCAAGGAGATGACACAGGTCGATATGCAGTTGAATCGTATTTAGACCACCAAGCAAATAAGTTGGCTAAACGTTTTGATGCCAATACCTATATCGCCCTCACCGAGGCCATGAACTCTCATGATGTAGGCCGAGATCGTGGGGGAGTCGCCGAGGCGCTTTCGACGGTAAAGATTCCGGTAGTAGTAATTTCGATTGACTCGGATCGACTCTTCTGGCCACGTTTACAGGAAGAGATTGTGGAATTAACTCCGACCGCCCTGCCGTTAGTGACGATTTCCTCACCATTTGGCCACGACGGCTTCCTGATTGAGGTCGAATCGGTTGGAAGTGTGCTCCGAGATGCGCTCGCAATTGGGCTAAAGGGCAATTCCAGCAAATAAAGGCAGAAATACTTGCAAGGCCCAAGCGTTTTGCGATGTGCATAAATGCCTGTGGACAATTTATAATATAGCCAAGCAAGTTTCGCTGGTCCGAAGAGAGGCCAGACAAACCAAAGGATGAATTGTGGCTGGAATTCGTGCGCAAAAAAATGGCGCTAGCAGTAAGAAGACAGTGAAGAAAGCCGCGACTAAAAAAGTTGTAGCGAAAAAATCTGCTGTTAAGAAGACTGCGAAGAAAGCTGCACCAAAAAAGATTGCTAAGAAGTCAACCGGCCCTCACCGCTTTCCAACTAAAGCCGAACTAGAGGCCAGGAAATTAGCCGAGGCAAATAAAGGTTCAAGTAAAAGTGCGAAGAAAGTTGCACCGGCCGCATCCGGTAAAAAATTATTCCCAACTAAAGCCGAACTTGAAGCAAAGCGTCTTGCCGCTCTTGGAGTTAAGCCAGTTGCTGAAGGAAAACCTGGCAAGCCAATCGTTACAAAGATTGATGGCGAAGAGGTCGAGCTAGAAGAGATTGAATTAGAAGATCTCGATACCTTGGTTGAAGAAGTTAAAGAGATTATTGAAGAGGAAAAAGAGAGCGAAATTCGCGTCGTAAATGTCGCTGAAGAATCTCAGAACGAAGAGAACGCTTTCACCATTAAAGATTCTGAAGAAGATGACGCACCAGTCCAGACAGTTTTAACCGCAGGTGCTACTGCTGACCCAGTTAAGGATTATCTAAAGCTGATCGGCCGCGTGCCTCTTCTAAACGCTGAAATGGAAGTTGATCTTTCACTACGCGTTGAAGCCGGCCTCTTTGCCGAAGAAATCATCAAGCATGAGAAGAAGATTGATAAGAAATATAAGCGCGAACTAGAGCAATTGGTCCTTGATGGAAAGCGCGCGAAGAATCACTTGCTCGAAGCAAACCTTCGTCTTGTAGTTTCCCTTGCAAAGCGTTACACCGGTCGTGGCATGTTGTTCTTGGATCTAATTCAAGAAGGAAACTTGGGCCTTATCCGCGCAGTTGAGAAGTTCGACTACACAAAGGGTTACAAGTTCTCGACATATGCGACTTGGTGGATTCGCCAAGCGATTACTCGTGCGATGGCTGACCAGGCAAGAACAATTCGTATTCCGGTTCACATGGTTGAAGTCATTAACAAACTTGCTCGTGTTCAACGTCAGATGCTTCAAGATCTTGGTCGCGAACCGACTCCAGAAGAGCTTGCTAAGGAACTTGATATGACCCCTGAAAAGGTTGTCGAAGTTCAGAAGTATGGTCGCGAACCAATTTCACTTCACACACCTCTTGGCGAAGAAGGCGATTCTGAGTTCGGAGATTTGATCGAAGACTCTGAAGCGATTGTTCCTGCTGATGCAGTTTCATTTACATTGCTTCAAGAACAACTTCATTCAGTTCTCGGCACCTTGTCCGAGCGCGAAGCTGGGGTCGTGAAGATGCGCTTTGGTTTGACCGATGGCCAACCAAAAACACTTGATGAAATTGGCAAGGTTTACAGCGTTACCCGTGAGCGGATCCGCCAAATTGAATCTAAGACGATGTCAAAACTCCGTCACCCATCGCGTTCGCAAGTTCTGCGCGATTATTTGGATTAAGAGTTAAATAACTAAATTAATTATTGTTGGAAGAGACTGCGGTTAACTTCGCAGTTTCATCCTGAATTTCTTTTACAACTGGCTTTAGCTTTTCAGCATATTCTTTTGCGTGATGTCCGCAGAACAAGAGCTCGCCACCATTTAGCATTACAGCACGAACATAAGCCTGGGCTCCGCAGCGATCGCAACGATCGACAGCATTGAGCGGTGTGGTTTCGAGAATCAGTTGCTCGGTCATTTCGCTCCTTATGGTTGAAGTAGGTTCTTGTTCTTGTGTAGGGGAACATCAAACCACGAATCGTTTATTCCCCGCTCGTTAAAATATCTATTTTTACGCTCGGGCGTGTCATAAATCCCACATAACTTCCTGTAAATGGCCTGAATTTATATTTTCTTGCAAAGTGCTCACAATCAACCGAGAAAATGCGCGTTCTCAAGATAACCTTCATCTCCGTGGCTACCGACGATCTCGCATCAACAACAGACAATGGCTATAACGCCAAAGATCTCGCAGTTTTAGAAGGCCTCGATGCAGTTCGCAAACGTCCGGGTATGTATATCGGAACAACCGATTCTCGCGGTCTCATGCACTGCCTCTGGGAAATTATTGATAACTCGGTAGATGAATCACTTGCCGGACATTGCAAGAACATTGAAATTAATTTGGAATCTGATGGTTCAGTGGAAGTTCATGACGATGGTCGCGGAATTCCAGTTGATAAAGAGCCAAAGACTGGTCTGACTGGTGTTGAAGTTGTAATGACCAAGTTGCACGCCGGCGGAAAATTCGGTGGTGGCTCTTATGCAGCTTCTGGTGGTTTGCACGGAGTAGGCGCTTCAGTTGTTAACGCACTTGCATCACGCCTTGATGTTGAAGTAGATCGCAACGGAAAAATTTATTGGATGTCATTCCAACGCGGTAACGCAGGTATTTTTGATGGCGACGGACCAAAGGCGCCATTTACCGAAAGTTCTGGGCTTCGTGTAATCGGAAAAGTTAGCGCCAAAGTAACCGGCACAAGAATTAAGTGGTGGGCGGATCGTCAGATTTTCCTTAAAGAGGCCGAACTCGCAATCGAAGATATTTACGCTCGTGCACGTCAAACTTCATACCTGGTTCCTGGTCTAACACTTATCGTCAATGACAATCGCACCAAGACCAAGACCGCCGAGAAGTTCTTCCACAAAGGTGGAATCTCTGAATTCTGTTCTTTCCTTCGCCCTGATGATCCAATCGGAGAAGTTATTCGGTTGACCGGATCAGGTGAATACACTGAAACAGTTCCTGTCCTTGATGAAAAAGGACACATGATGCCAACTGAAGTTAATCGCGAGATGGGCGTTGACATTGCGCTGCAATGGGGCAATGGTTACGACAACACTTTGTCTAGCTTTGTAAATATTATTTCAACACCAAAGGGCGGAACTCACGTCCAAGGCTTCGAACGCGCGATCACAAAAGCATTTAACGACGCACTTCGCGCGACCAAGACATTGAAGAATAACGAGGCTGATGTAATCAAGGACGATGTTCTTGAAGGTCTTACCTCTGTTGTGACCGTTCGAATGTCAGAACCACAATTTGAAGGCCAGACCAAAGAAGTTTTGGGAACCGCAGCTGCGACCAAGATTGTTTCTGCAGTAGTGGCAGAAGAGATGAAGAAGTTCTTTGCTACAACAAAGCGAATCGATAAAGCAACCGGAAAGATGATTCTTGAGAAAGTTGCTGGAGCTTCGAGAACTCGGATTTCTGCTCGTGCCCACAAAGATATTCAACGTCGCAAAAACGCACTTGAAAGTTCTTCGCTTCCTACAAAACTTTCAGATTGCCGCTCTGATGACACTGATCGCACCGAGCTTTATATCGTCGAGGGCGACTCTGCATTAGGCACTGCAAAGGCAGCACGTAACTCAGAATTCCAGGCAATCCTGCCAATTCGTGGAAAAATCTTGAACGTTCAAAAAGCTTCACTTTCACAGATGCTCGAAAACAATGAGTGCGCATCGATTATTCAAGTAATCGGCGCCGGCTCTGGCAGATCATTTACTCTCGAAGATGCCCGATATGGTCGAATTATTTTGATGTCTGATGCTGACGTTGACGGTGCACATATTCGTTGCTTGCTTCTAACTTTGCTATCTCGCTATATGCGCCCACTGATTGAAGATGGTCGTGTGTTTGCCGCTATGCCTCCACTGCACCGAATCGAAGTTGTTGGTGGAAAGCGCGGAGAAGTTCATTACACATATTCTGATGATGAAATGAAGAAAATGACTGCCGATTTAACTAAAGGCGGCAAGCGTTGGAAAGAACCAATTCAGCGTTACAAAGGTTTGGGCGAAATGGATGCAGATCAACTCCGCGAGACCACAATGGACCCAGCACATCGCACTTTACGTCGAATCACGATGAAGGATGCAACCGCCGCAGAGGCGATGTTCGAACTGCTGATGGGCAACGAAGTGGCTCCTCGTAAAGAGTTTATTTCAACTGCAGATATCGCTCGCGATCGGATCGATGCTTAAGTAGTTATTTAGTCTCAGCAATTCTGGCTTTAACTATCGCTTGCAATAACTTCTCATCTACATCCCAATCATTCGGAACGCTGATGGTCTTTTTCTTAACATCAAGGTCCTTCATCCTGGGTCTAAATTTCTCTAATACATCCTGACTCCAGGGCGCGAACGAGATGTGGTTCTTGGCGGTAGAAAGTCCAAAAACATAGTGGTCACCAAGTTTTAACATTGGCTGATTCCAGGAAATAACAAGTTCAAGATTGGGAAATTTCGAGGTTATTGCTTTGAAAATTGCCCTAACTTTTGTGGCCTGTTTTGGATCTAAAGTCTTAAAGTATTGCGCCGGGGTTTCATATCGTTTGGAAGATTGCGATCCACGTGAATACATAACAAGTGCATTTGCATGGGCTTGTGAGAAACCATAATTTTCGCGAAGGTGAGCAATCTGTTCTGGATATTTCTGGCTTTCAAGTTTGGCCATAACTTTAAACCAGTAGGACATGTTCTCGCCATACTTTTTTTCGATGGCAGGGAAGTGGGACTCGCGGCTGGAATCTTTTGGTGGCACGGCAGTAAATTACCGTACTTGCAGAATCAACTTTCCGCTTGACTGTCTGGTTTCTAATTCTCGATGCGCAGATGCCGCATCAGCTAGGGGATAGCGGCCACCAATTGCAACTTGCATGTTTCCGCGTCTAAACGCTTCGAAGACTTCATTTGCTCGCCAGAGTAATTCACTTCTCTCCGCCACATAGTCCGCAAGAGTTGGTCTAGTTAAGAAGATTGAACCTGCTGAAATTTTCATAATCTCAATTGGTGCTACTTGCCCACTCGCTGCTCCGAATACAGCCAGAGTTCCGCGTCTTTGTATGGCAAGTAGTCCTTCATCGAAAGTATCTTTTCCGACGCCATCATAAATAACGTTTGCGCCTATGCCATTTGTGAACTCTTTAACTGGTTTTGAGAAATCTTTATAGTCAATAGCAAGATCGGCCCCGGCCACAATCGCGATTGCCCGCTTGGCATCAGTTGATGCAGTCGCAATAACTTTGCCACCGAGTGCTTTGATGTATCGAGTTAAGAGAAGACCAACACCACCGGCACCAGAATGAACAACTGCAGTATCACCAGGTTTAATTTCATAGGTGTTGCGAGTCAAATAGTGAGCCGTCATTCCTTGCAACAACAGAGCGGCTGCATCTTCATCAGTTATATCTTCTGGAATCGGGATAAGAGTTTTAGCTGGAATAGCTGCTGATTCGGCATATCCGCCACTTGCCATAACCCAGCCAACGCGCATCCCAACTTTTAAATCTGTCGGTGAATTCGAACCAAGTTCGGCAATAGTTCCGACACCTTCGACGCCTGGGATGAAGGGAAGAGTTGCCGGATACTTTCCGGTTCGGTGGTAAATATCTATGAAATTAATGCCAGCAATAGTTACATCTATCAATGCCTGATCGCCATTAATTGCAGGCCGCTCGACATCACCTATTTTAAGAACATCAGCTCCACCAACTTGGGAGATCTGAATTGCTTTCATTTAGTTTTTAAGCAATGCGTGTGCGGCGTGGTGTTGCAAAGTTCTTTGAAACTTCATCAAGTTCAAGTGAAACTTGGGCTTTTATCGCTTCTTCAGATGCAAGTAGCGCCTTTAGCTTTGTTACAATCGCCTTAAGGTCTTTCTGTTCAGTTTCAAGTTCTAACTTGCTCAGCTTCGTTAGACGTCGAAGTGGCATATCCAAAATGTAGGTAGCTTGTTCGTCCGATAACTTGTAAGCCTTGATAAGTGCAGCCTTTGCTTCTGGCGCATCTTGGGCGGCGCGAATTAACTTAATTACCTTATCGATATCGATAATTGCCTTTAGAAGTCCATCGACCAAGTTCAAACGGCTCTCGGCTTTGGCTTTACGGAATTCGGACCGGCGACGAATAACTTCGATTCGGTGATCAATAAAGACTTGCAGAAGTTCTTTCAGGCCAAGAGTTAGTGGCTTTCCACCGACAAGTGCCACAGCGTTAACGGAGAATTGATCTTCCATCGGGGTTAATTTAAAGAGATTTGCAAGGACATCTTCAGGTTCAAAACCATTTTTAAGTTCAACTACAACCTTGGTGCCTTGCTGGCCATCAGATAGATCAACGATGTCAGATATGCCCTGAATCTTCTTAGCCTTTACCAAGTCCGCAATCTTTTCAACAATCTTCTCGGGGCCAATGTTGTAAGGAAGTTCAGTAATGACTAGACCTTGTTTTCTTGCAGTCACTTTCTCGATAGCAACAGTCGCGCGAACTTTGAAAGAACCGCGGCCAGATTCATAGGCTTCGACGAGGCCTTCTTTACCAACGATTTCGCCACCTGTTGGAAAATCCGGAGCAGGAACAAACTTCATCAAGGCTTTCAATGTGGCCTTTGGGTTTTCGATCAAATGTTTCGTAGCGGCAATGACTTCACCTAAATTGTGCGGTGCCATATTTGTGGCCATACCTACGGCAATTCCAGTTGCACCATTTACGAGCAGGTTTGGAAATGCTGCGGGGAGGACCTGTGGTTCTAATAATTGACCGTCGTAGTTAGATCCAAAATCAACTGTGTTTTCGTCTGATTCATCAACCATCGCCATCGCCGCTGCAGCAAGTCGGGATTCGGTGTAACGCATTGCAGCTGGACCGGCATCTAGTGAACCGAAGTTTCCGTGACCATCGATTAGCGGAAGGCGCATTGAAAAACTCTGTGCCATACGAACCATTGCGTCGTAAATCGCACCATCACCGTGCGGATGCAACTTACCCATTACTTCACCAACGGCACGTGCACACTTAACGTGGCCCTTGTCAGGGCGTAGACCCATATCTGACATCTGATGCAAGATTCGGCGTTGCACTGGTTTCAAACCATCACGAGCATCAGGAAGTGCGCGTGAATAAATTACTGAATATGCATATTCGAGAAATGATTCTGACATCTCTTGCGAGACATCGATATCAATTATTCGACCTGGGTTCTCACCTGGTTTTGGGAGAACGGCTTTGGGTGTTTTTGCCATGGTGCGTATCTTGCCAATGAACTATCTAATTGCTCGGTAGCGACTCGTTTTGATCAAGTTCTATCTATTGGTCTGGCTCCGACAAGTGCTACACATCTGGCAGCAAAGTCGATTCCCGATTCCAGCGCATTCAATAACTCACCATTCCTGGTCCAGATTGAAATAAATCCAGCCGCAAAGGCATCGCCAGCACCTGTTGTATTCACCACAGTTGTCTTCTTTGCTTCAACTTGAACTAATTGCCCACCTTGAGATTGCCCGAGTGCGCCATTTGAACCTCGTTTGATTACAACAGTTTTAACGCTCTTAAGTAATTCGCTAGCCGCTTCGATTGGATTAGTTTCACCTGTTAAGAAATGCGATTCTTCTTCATTTAAAATAATGCAATCTACAAATTGAAGCCAAGCATTTGCTGTTTCGACTCCAACTTCCATTAAAACTCCAACAGTTGCCGGATCTAAAATTATTGGAAGTTTTGCATCTTGAATCTTTGAAATTATTTCGAGAACACCTGCACGGGATCCGGTATTTATCAGCGAATAGGCCGAGAGATATACGGCGCTGAACTGCGCCAAATCTGGCAGATCACTTAGGCCAAGTCCAGCATTTGCTCCGGAGTCCGGAAACATTGTCCGTTCGCCTTCGGCCCCAACAATCACAACAACTACACCAGTGTTCATTTTGGGGACTAAATTGTTTGAATGTTCAACACCGTAGGAATCGAGTTCGGCAAGCAGCGTCTGTCCTGCCGAATCAGATCCAACTCGAGTAACTAAATAAGCCGGGGTTTTATTGTAAGAAAGCCAAGAGGCCACATTTGCAGCAGCGCCTCCGCCTTGCGTTGAAATCTTCGCTCGGGTTTCTAGACCTTCGACAATAGGTCGATTTAGTAAAACAGTTACATCCAACATTATGTCGCCGATGCATAAGATTTTTTGATCAGCCATTTTGAAAAACTTATCTAGAGCGCACAGGCGATTTGAGCCGCCAACTTTGAATTTGCCTTAATGATTTCAATATTGACTCTCAAGGATTCGCCCTTACTTGTTGTATGGAAATGTTCCAACAGAAACGGCGTCACACCTTTTCCAGTTATGTTCGCTTGGGTTGCCGCTGAAAGCCCAGCTTCTAAAATTTGATCATGAAGATTCTTATCCATCTGATTGGCAACTGGATTTGCAACAATTATTGCGGTGTCATCAGTATTTAAACTGTGGCGCAGGCCCCAGATTTTCGCAATTTCATCAACGCTCTCAACACGGTGTTCGAGTTTGAATCCGGAATCCGTTAAATAGAAGCCCGGAAACTTATTTGTCTGATATCCAAGAACGGGGATAGCTAATGTTTCAAGGCGTTCCAATGTTGCAGCAACATCCAAAATTGATTTAACGCCCGCACAAACAATGATCACTTTGGTCTTTGCAAGTTCAGTTAAATCGGCAGATTCATCATAAACATGGCCACGGTGGACTCCACCTAATCCGCCTGTTGCAAAGACTTCTACATCTGCAAGATGGGCAAGATGCGATGTTGCAGCGACCGTTGTGGCCGCGCTCTTGCCATCTGCACAAACTATTGCAAGGTCTCGAGTCGAGGCCTTCACGATATTTTCATCATTCGCGATTCGATACAACTGTTCGTATTCAAGACCGACAAAGATTTCACCATCAATAATTGCAATTGTTGCTGGAGTCGCTCCTTGCTCGCGAACAATATCTTCAACTTCAAGGGCTACTTCAAGATTTGTTGGTCGAGGTAAGCCATGCGAAATAATTGTTGATTCAAGGGCAACTATTGGTCGACCCTGACTCTTAGCGGTGGCTACTTCCTTCGAATACTTAATCACCTGCGCACATTACATCAGGCAAATGTGTTGTGGCTAAAAAGTTAGGGCAAGATAGGACTATGAATCCTCGGAATTTAGCTGCGCTATCAAATTCCATATTCTCATCCCTTCAGGTTGCAGGAGCCGTAAACGAACTCGGGATTGCTGAAAACCCTGGCGCCCGTGAATGCCTACTTTTGATTGATGGAATGGGTGCCGATTTAATTAGTAAATACGGATCTGAATTCCCAATCTTCAAAGAGTTAAATTCATTAACAAATTTAGATTCACATTTCCCTTCAACAACAGCAACAAATCTCTCGTCGCTCGGAACCGGAACTCTGCCTGGTGTGCACGGAATGTTGGGATATACGGTTCGAGTTCCACGAAGTGGCGAACCTGGCCGCTTGTTAAATTCGCTTAAGTGGGACGAACGAGTCGATCCGGTTATTTGGCAGAGCGTTCCAACGCTATTTGAAAGAGCCGCACAAGAAGGAATAACTGTTTCGCATATTGCAGCAAAGCGATATGAAGGTTCTGGATTCACGCAAGCCGCCCTTCGCGGAGCGCAATATCTGGGTGCAAATCTGATTAATGACATTGTCGAAAATACTGTTACTGCAATGCAGAGGCCATCTGCTTTCTCTTACGTTTATATAAATCATTTAGATGCTGCCGGACATGACGAGGGCGTTGGTTCCGAGAAATGGTTAGTTGCATTATCAACCGTTTCTGAATTGATAACTGGCCTACGAGATCGGCTGCCAAAGGGGACCAGACTCTGGGTCACTGCAGACCACGGAATGATTAATGTTGGCGAGAAAATCACTTTGGGCCAAGATAATAATTTAATGGCGAATGTAACTTTGGTTGGTGGCGAACCAAGAGCCCGTCATATATATCTTCAAGAAGGTGCAACAAATGAAACAGTTGCAATTTGGCGAGAATTCTTAGGGGATAAGGCCGATGTATTTAGCCGCGATGAAGTAATTGCCGCAGAACTTTTTGGGCCTGAAGTTTCGCTAGACAGCCGAGAGCGAATGGGTGATTTAATCGCAATTGCAAAGGGCGAGATGATTTTGGTTGATCCAACTCGGATAAAAGAAGAGAGCAAGATGGTTGGACATCATGGCGGGCTTGAAGAAATAGAAGTGGCGATTCCGCTACTGACGCACCAAAGTTAAGAGTTATTCATCCTCAGTCTTTGAGCCACCGAACATGATGTCATCCCATGACGGCAGCTTTGGGCGCTTAACAACACCATCTGAAACTGGATCAGATTCATCTACAACTTCGATATCTAATTCCTCAGCAAAATACTCTTCATCTTCTTCAACAATTTCAGTAACAGTAATCTCTTCACGAACCGCAACAAGTCTTGGGGCCGGAGGAGGCGGAGTTGTTGGGGCAAATGGAGTTGGATCAACAGAATTTATAAAACCATGAGTTGCAGTTCTTGGTCGGGACTCTTTAGCATCGCCAGCAATCCATCTTGCTGAATCATCTTGAGCGGTAAGTATTCGATTCCCTAATTCAAAATTCCAGTTAGCTTCGGCAGTGCCATCAATATTTGGATACTGAACAACGATGTTCCAAGTGCCATCAACATTGCGATGGGTATTCCATTCAACAGCTTCCATATCAACGCCGTGGCTTGAAAGTTGAATCAATGTTGCTTCATCCAAAGTTGGCGAAGAAGCTTCACGTCGCAAATAAGATTTGCGAGCAGTTTCGATTACATAGGCACGTTCCTGCAAAATCGGCCCTGAAAACTTCTCGATTTTTTCAACTGACCAGTCGGTAGTTCTAGATATCGAACCCATGCTCTCGCCAGCTCTTAAACGGGCCTGAATTTCCTTGACACCAAATGAAGGACGCTCATCAATCGGAGCAACCGAAACTAATCTTGGTTGGGTTAGAGCAGTTTTTAGATTCTCTGTTATCGGCAATGAAAATTTTGCGCCCGAATTATCCGTTAATTCGATTGCTGACCCATCGCCGGTGCGTCCAACGAGTTGAAGCTCGACTGGCTTGCTGGTCATTTCGTCACTCACGGGCGTAACTCTGCCACAAGGGGTGAGAAAAAGTGGGTAGCAACGGGTGGTTAAATTCTCCTGTGAATAGCGAAACTAAAGCCGAACTCCTTGAACTAGCACTTGGAATCGCTAAATCAGCGGGCGACTTGTTGATGGCTAGGCCAGATGTTTTCGATCTTGAAACAAAGTCAACTGCAATCGATTTTGCAACCCAGATGGATACCGCAAGTGAAAAATTGATTGTCTCCAAAATTCTAGAAGCCCGCCCAGATGATGGAATAATTGGCGAAGAAGGTTCATCAATTCCATCAAAATCTGGTGTTACCTGGGTTATCGATCCGCTTGATGGCACTGTTAATTACTTCTACGGAATCGCTGGCTGGAATGTCAGCATTGCAGCAAAAGATAGTGAAGGCGTTCAAGTAGGTGTTGTTTACGCGCCTTCAATTAATTCACTTTGGGCCGCAACTAAAGGCGGCGGCGCAACTTGCAATGGCAAGAAGATAATGTGCAACGAACCTGTCGAGTTAAATAGAGCGCTGATTGCAACTGGTTTTTCCTATGATGTTGCAGACCGCGCGGGTCAAGCAAAGCTAGTTTCAAAATTACTTCTAGAAATTCGCGACCTTCGCCGTATCGGTGCAGGTGCTGCAGATTTATGTTTAGTCGCAACCGGAAGACTCGATGCCTTTTATGAAATGGGATTAAACGAATGGGATTTGGCTGCTGGTGGCTTAATTGCAACCGAAGCCGGAGCGCTGGTTACGGGCCGAAATGGCGGGCCAGCAGGCAAGGAGATGGTCATTGCGGCCGGGCCACATCTGCACGCAAGGCTGGTCTCCGAGATCGGCTAGTAGCAGGCGAATTGGTCGGATAGGGGTGGCTGTGGCAAGATACGACTTCTGTCCTAAAGAAAAGGAAATGCCATGAACGTGTTAGACGCGGTAGATGCCGCATCACTTCGCTCCGATGTTCCAACCTTCCGTTCCGGAGACGAAATCAAGATTCACGTTCGTGTTATCGAAGGTAACAAGAGCCGTATCCAGGTTTTCCAAGGACTAATTATTCGTCGCCAAGGTTCAGGCGTCCGCGAGACTTTCACAATCCGCAAGCTTTCTTACGGTGTCGGAGTAGAGCGCACATTCCCAATCCACACACCTGTTATTGAAAAGTATGAAATGGTCCGTCGCGGAGATGTCCGTCGCGCCAAGCTTTATTACCTACGCGAACTTCGCGGTAAGGCTTCAAAGATTAAAGAGCGTCGTGGAGTCGGCGGCGAGTTTATTGTTGAAGAAACTGTTTCAGCAGCGCCAGCCGCGGCAGCAGCCGTAGTTGCGGCCGCAGCAGCAACCACCGCAGAGGTTATTGAAACGCCAGTTGTAGAAACTGTTGAAGTTATTGAAACACCAGCTGTAGAGGTAGTTGAAACTGCCGAGGCTGTTGTTGAAACTACTCCAGAAGCGTAAATAACTTTTAAGTGCGTTTAATTTAAATGCGCATGCCAAAGAAGGGTTCGCTACTTCGTGAACTTCCAATAATCATTGTCTCGGCGCTAGTCGTATCGATAATCGTTAAAACTTTCTTTATTCACTTCTTCTTTATCCCATCTGGCTCTATGGAGAACACTCTTCAAGTCGGGGATCGAATTGCAGTCAACAAACTTGCAAGTTATTTCAGCGATATCAAACGCGGAGAAGTAGTTGTATTTCGAGATCCTGCTGGTTGGCTCGGAACTCCATCAGCTAGCGATGATCCAAAAGTAATTCAAACCATAAAGAGTGGACTAGTAACTGTTGGAGTTCTACCAGACCCAGCAAAACAATATTTAATCAAACGTGTAATTGGCGTAGGTGGAGACACCGTTACTTGTTGCGATAAAAGGGGTTACCTAACAGTCAATGGCATCTCAATTTCTGAGCCATATATTTACACCGGCGACAAACCTAGTGACAGTGAATTTAGCGTGACGGTTCCAAAGGGTTTCATCTGGGTAATGGGAGACCACCGCGGAGCAAGTGCAGATTCAAGATTCCATACAGATGATGTTCATAAAGGAATGGTTCCGTTGTCTTCTGTAGTGGGTCGTGCAACTGTAGTTGTCTGGCCATTTAACAATCTCAAATTCCTAAGTGTTGGCAGCGAATTATCTAAGGTTGCTATTAATAAATCGAAGTAATGAAACATATTGAATCAACGCTAATCGCATCTGGAATTAAGCAGATTGCTGGTGTTGATGAGGCTGGGCGCGGACCATGTGCCGGACCTTTAGTTGTAGCCGCCGTAATCCTTAAAGATCCTTTTGCGCCAGAACTTTCAGAAGTTCGCGATTCAAAAGAGTTATCCGAAAGACTTCGCGAGAAGCTTTTTGATGTTGTTATCGAACAAGCTTTGAGTTATTCGATAATCGAAATCTCAGTCGAAGAGATTGATAACTTTGGACTTCATAAATCGAATCTTGAGGGTATGCGCCGAGCGATTAATTCACTTGAAATAGTTCCGGAATATGTCTTAACCGATGGATATGCAATTGAAGGCCTGGCAATTCCAAACTTAGCTGTTTGGAAGGGCGATCAAGTCGCAGTTTCAATTAGCGCAGCATCGATCCTGGCTAAGGTCTATCGTGATCGCGAAATGGTGAAATTAGATTCCAAATACCCGGGATACGGCCTGGCAAAACATAAGGGCTACATCACCGCGGCACATACCAAAGCCTTGGCCGAATTAGGAGTTACAGATATTCATCGCAAGTCTTTCACCAATATAGCTGCCCTTATTAACAAGTAGGCAGGTTCCACAAGTTAACAAGTAGGCAGGTCTTGTAGAGAACAACTCACTTAATCTCTGCCTCCTATGGGAACAAAACAATTAATCGGCGCACTTGGTGAAGACTTTGTTGCAAAGTATTTACTTTCAAGGAACTATGAAATTCTGGATCGAAATTGGCGGATTCGAGAAGGCGAAATAGATCTCGTTGCTATTTCAGTGCATGGAGTCGTCGTATTTGTTGAAGTTAAAACTAGAACAAATTCTGCATTTGGACACCCATTAGAAGCAATTACCCGAGATAAGGCTTATCGATTGCAACGGCTTGCATTGGCTTGGCTAACAGTTCATCACAGATGGGGATTCGAATATCGAATCGATGCTGCAGGTGTATTGATTTCTAAAGGTGAAAAATTCGAAATTGATTACCGAATCGCAGTTCTCTGATGTCACTCGCCCTTACATCTACGGTTTCCCTAACTGGCTTAATCGGAAATCTGATTGATGTCGAAGTAGATATCTCTGATGGACTTCCTGGCTACATACTTTTGGGTCTGCCTGATGCTGCACTAAGTGAATCAAAAGATCGGGTTCGTGCTGCCTTGGTCAATAGCGGGGAAGTGTGGCCAAATAAAAAAGTTACCGTTTCGCTTTCACCAGCATGGTTGCCAAAAAGCGGTTCAGCCTTCGACCTGCCAATCGCGCTTACGCTCTTGATGGCACAAGGACTGGTTCCTAAAGATGAACCTGGCACTTGTATTTACTTAGGCGAACTTGCATTGGATGGCCAAGTCCGAAGCGTCCGTGGTGTTCTGCCCGCAGTTCTGGCAGCAAAGAAGTTTGGATACACCAAAGCGCTGGTTCCATTTAAAAATTATGCCGAAGCTAAATGTGTTTCAGGTATCGAAATAATCGCAATCAGTTCTTTAGTGGATGCACTCATATATTTGAGATCCGGCCAAATTCCAGATTCGCCAGAGCAATTTATCTCTAATGATGCCGACAACTATTTGGATCTATGCGATGTGGCTGGACAAGTTGGGGCGCGAAAAGCTTTAGAAGTCGCGGCCATCGGCGGACATCACCTTCTTTTTATCGGACCTCCTGGCACCGGCAAAACCATGCTTGCCGAGAGAATTCCATCAATCTTGCCACCACTAAGCGAAGATTCAATTTTGGAAGTTACCGCGATACATTCGATTGCAGGAACACTATTAGATCGAGAATTACTATCTAAACTTCCACCTTTTGTTGCACCACATCACACAACAACTGCACCAGCAATGATTGGTGGCGGAGCACATGCAATTCGCCCAGGTGCAACATCACTCGCACATCAAGGCGTCTTATTCATTGATGAGGCACCAGAATGTGCACGTGGCGTTTTAGATTCACTTAGACAACCACTCGAATCTGGAAACGTAACTATTTCCAGAGCGATCGGTTCAGTTACTTATCCTGCAAGATTTATGTTGGTTCTTGCGGCAAATCCTTGCCCGTGTGGACGCTTTAGTGGTCGAGGTAGAAGTTGCACTTGCACTCAAGTGGCAATTCGCAGGTATCTGCAGCGTTTATCTGGTCCGTTATTGGATCGTATTGATATCCGGGTATTTGTCGATTCCCCAAGTCGAATCGAAATGGCAAGTGACGAACTCGGAGAATCCAGTGCGGTTGTTCGACAACGCGTCATAGATGCACGAGCAGTTTCCGAAATTCGATTCGCAGACTGTCTCTGGAAGTTGAACTCCCAAATCCCACCAAGTGAATTGCGCAAAAGATTTCGGGCCGAAAAATTAGGAATGAATTTCCTACACACTGAACTAGATAATGAACGCCTTAGCGCACGTGGTTTTCATAAAGTGCTTCGAATCGCTTGGAGTATCGCCGATTCAAATGGCCATTCAATTCCTGATCGAGAAGATGTCGAATCAGCCTTTAGATTGCGCGAAGGAATGGAGATGCTTACTTGAGCGTCCTACTAGCAAGAGCGCAATTGTTTGCAGCAATCGAAGGGGGATCGGTCCCGTGGAATGAAGAGATTCTGAAGTTCGGCCCCATTGAAGTTCGAGATCGATTAATAAATGGTGATTACAGTGCGGCTGGAAAAGTTAGAGAACGCCTGAAATTAAATTCCGGTGAAGAAGTTCTCGCAGAAATAACAAAAGCTGACGCATTTATTCTGACACCCGAAGATGTGGATTGGCCACAATCTTTAAACGATTTGGCAGCTCCACCTATTGCATTACTTATCAAGGGTCAGCGCGAGAACTTAAGCTTTTTAGAAAATTCAATTTCAATTGTCGGAACCAGAAACCCAACTTCTTACGGCTTGCGTATCGCGGGTGACTTTGGAGTTGGAGTAGCTGATCACGAATGGGCTGTCGTAAGTGGTGGTGCAATTGGAATAGATGCCGCGGCCCATAAAGGATGTTTAGTCGGCGAGGGAATCACAGTTGCAATCCTTGGCGGTGGATTTAACAAGAATTACCCAGCAACACACGAAAGGTTATTTGCTGAAATCTGCGAGAGTGGAATTTTGATTTCTGAAGTAATGCCTGATGTTCCAGCAATCCCACATCGCTTCTTAACGCGCAATAGATTAATCGCTGGATTATCGAAGGCAACTGTTGTGGTTGAAGCGGCATTTCGAAGTGGATCACTTCGGACCGCACGCGATGCGGCCGAGATTTTTAGGCCAGTTATGGCAGTACCGGGGCCAATCAATGCACCTACAAGCGAGGGCTGTCATCGACTTATTGTTGAACGCGTAGCTGAATTAGTTACTTCGGTATCTGAAATTATGGAATTGGTGAAGCCTATAAACATTAAGTGAGAGAATTAGGACATGAGTGTTGAACACAAAGCGGGCTTCGTAGCAATTATTGGGCGCCCAAATGTTGGTAAATCCACTCTCGTTAACGCTTTAGTTGGTCGAAAAATAGTTATAACTTCAAAACATCCAAATACAACTCGAAATCCGATACGTGGGATTATCTCGAAGCCGGATTATCAAATGATTGTTGTTGATACCCCAGGAATACATAAGCCAAAAACGTTACTTGGGTCTCGGCTAAATTCCATGGTCTCTGAGAATCTTGAATCTGTTGATGCGGTTCTTATCTGTCTTCCGGCGGATGAAGAGGTTGGCTTTGGGGATGAATACATTGCAAAGCAAGTCTTAAATCAACGCCGCGTCTTTATTGCAGTTACCAAGACCGACAGCGTCAAACAAGAAACTCTGCTGGCCAAACTGATTGAAGTTGGCGAATTTGCGAAGAGAGTTGGATTGAACGTCGCCGAGATTGTTCCGATATCTGCTAAAAATCTGGATCAGACCGAACTTCTGCTTAATTTGTTAGCCGAAAAACTTCCGGTATCGCCTTCGCTTTATCCAGAGGATATAACAACCGATCAAGCCGCCGAAATGACAATCACAGAATTAATTCGTGAAGCTGCAATTGAAAATCTATACGAGGAAGTTCCACACTCAATCGTTGTAACAATCGATGAGATGGAAAAGCGCGAAGGCAAAGATTTCTTTGATATCCACGCAACCCTCCATGTTGAACGCGATAGCCAGAAGTCGATTGTCATCGGGCCACAAGGATCGCGACTTAAAGATATTGGAGTTCGTGCCAGAGGTTCAGTCGAAACATTTTTAGATGCCAAAATCTTCTTAGGCTTGCATGTTAAGGTCAGTAAAGAATGGCAGCGAGATGCAAAGGCACTTACAAAGCTTGGATTTATTGAGCGGAAGTAGCTACCTTGCGGCTGGCAAAATAGCTGCCGATTAAAACCAAAGGTAGTCCGATTGCGATTCCCAGAGTGAATGGTTCTCTAAGGATTATTACGCCAAGTAGAACCGCAAATGCGGTATTCAAATAAGTTACTAAGGAACCTCTTGCAGTTCCGATGTCCTTGATAAGTTGGAAGAAAAGAATAAATGCCAGTGCGGTTGGAAAAATCCCAAGAATAATCACTGATCCTAAAGCTTCAATTGATGGAGTCTTCTCAGGTGCATGCAGGATAAAGAATGGAAGATAAACAATCATCGTAAAGACCATTGCAACTGCATTGATGGAGATCGGTTCGATATGCGGAATTTTTGTTGTGACCATTGTGACCGCCCAGGCATAACCGATTGCGGCAACTAAAATCATGAAAATTGCGACGATTGATTGGCGGCCAGAGAAACTTTCGATCCCAACAACTAGAACAATTCCGATGAAACCTACAAATATTCCGATTAGTCGCTTGCTCTGCCAAACGGTCTTGTCGCCATGCATGGATGCGATTAGTGTCGCCCAGATTGGAACAGTTGCGACCAATAATCCGGCCAAACCAGAACTCATTTTCTCTTCGGCTGCTGTAATCAAGAACCAAGGACCGACCATTTCGCCAATTGCGTAGGGGATTACATATCGCCAAGCTTTGATTGCTGGCATAAGTGAACCAAGCCTCATCGCCATCGGAATTAGAATCAAACTTCCGATAGCGACTCGGGAGAAAACAATTACTGCGGGCGAAAGTTCATCAACTGCAACTTTGATTAGTAAATATGGAATTCCCCAGAGAAATCCAACAAATATAAAGAGAAACCAATTACGTCTGGACATTGGGTCAGTCTCTACTAATTTGTCCCTTATTCAAAATTAGCGAGCAAGTAGCGCGTTTATTTCATCTGCTACATGTTGATGCAAGATATTAGCCTCAGCAGTGATACCGGCGAGCGAGAAATAGCCATGAATCATTCCTTCGTATTCCCGATAAACGGTTTGAACTCCTGATTTACGTAGAAGTTCGGCATAGATATATCCATCATCTAATAACGGATCAAATTCGGCTGTTGTGATAATTGCAGGTGCAAGATTTGTAAAATCTTTTGCAGCCGCTGGAACTGCATATGGATTTTTGGCGTCAGACTTCTTTGATAGATATTGCTCCCAGAACCATTTCATCGCCTGCGTACTTAGCCCATATCCAGTTGCGTTGTTATATGCCGAGTCATAATTCATTTCATTGTCATTGCAAGGATAAATAAGTAATTGAAATGCAAGGCTTATGTCGCCAGTATCTCGAGCCTTGAGTGCAACAGCAGCTGCAAGATTTCCGCCCGCGCTATCTCCGCCGACACCAATTTGAGTAGGTTCGATACCTAGAGATTGCGAATTTGCGGCAACCCATAAAAGTGTTGCATAACAATCATCGAAAGGGATTGGGAAAGGTAGTTCCGGCGCTTTTTGATAGTTAACTGCGACAACTACGAATTGGCCTTTATTAGCTAACGAGCGCATCGATTGTTCATAACTATCTAAATTATTTAAGACCCAGCCACCACCATGAAAGAAGACCAATACGGGTAGAACTGCGCCTTTAACTGGGCGATAAATCCGGACCGGAAGATCGGCGGTTGGTCCTGGAATATAACGATGGCTTACTTCATAAATTTTCTCGGGTTCGCCAGATTGAACTGCGCGATTCTCTAAATTCTTACGAATAGTTGAAACTGGTGCTTGCCAAACTTCGGGCAAGCCACTTGCACTTCGTGTTTGCAGAAAATCAACAAGTTCTGGCTTAAGTCCCATTTCTACCAACCCGCAGTTTGGTCTCGAAGTTTGCGATACTTCACTAAGACTTCTGGTGTTGGCTTTTCATTAATACTTTCAACGTTTCCTAAATCCCATTGTGGTGGTCGATCACTTCCGAGCAGCGCCCATGCTGCAAGTTTTGCCGCGCCAATCGCGACGTATTCCCCTGGTGGTGGAAGCAATACTTCACGACCGAAAATTGCTGAAGCTATTTTTCCAACTGCAGGATTTTTTGCAGCGCCGCCTACTAACAAGATGCGCCTAACTTCAACTCCCAATTTCTCAAGTGAGTTAACAGCATCGGCCAACCCGCAGAGCATTCCTTCGATCATTGCTCTTGCTAAATTCTCGGGATTCGAATTATTTAAATTCATTCCAGAGAAAACTCCAGTGGCTTCTGGTCGGTTTGGAGTGCGTTCACCTTCGAAATATGGAAGTAGCGTTAGACCGCCGGCACCAGGTGCTGCCTTGAGTGCGAGTTCACCAAGTTCATCATGGCTAACTCCAAGAATACGAGTTGCTGCATCAAGAATTCGGGCTGCATTTAAAGTGCAAACTAGTGGCAAGAAATATCCAGTGCCATCGGCAAAACCTGCAACTTCGCCACTTGCATCATGTGTTGGTGTTTTTGATACTGCAAATGCAGTTCCACTTGTTCCAAGCGAAACAACTACATCTCCGGGTTGGGCATCCACACCGATTGCTGCAGCGGCATTGTCGCCAGTTCCGGCAGCGATTGGAATCCCGATCTTGGTTTTCATCGCAAAAGATTTAGGTTCGACGATTCTTGGAAATGTGATTTCTTGCTTGCTTCCAATAGCTAATTGAAAAACATCTTCTCGATATTTGTTGCTAACACAATCGAAATACCCAGTCCCACTCGCATCGCCTCGATCGGTGAATAAATCTGAAATAGATTCACTGCCAGAAATCTTCCATGAAATCCAGTCGTGGGGAAGTGCAATAGCTGCAACTTTGGCAGCATTATCTGGCTCGTGCTTTGCTAACCAGCGCACTTTACTTGCAGTGAAAGCTGCGACTAAAGAAGATCCAACCGCCTTAGCAATTTCTGAATTACCGCCCATTTCAGAATTCAAATCTGCTGCTTCTTTTGCAGACCTCGTGTCATTCCATAACAGCGCAGGTCTAATGACATTTCCAGATTTATCTAGTGCAACCATTCCATGCTGCTGTCCGGCAACAGCGATTGCAGCGACATCATCTAAACCACCAGCAATTTTGATTGCATCTTGGGTCGCGCTCCACCAATGAGCCGGATCGACTTCACTGCCATCTGGGTGGGCAGCGCGGCCTTCGCGAATAATTTGGCCACTTTGAGCGTCACGAATTACAACTTTGACCGACTGTGTTGAGGTGTCGATACCAGCCACTAATTGCATTTTCGCTCCAGACCTTTCGCTTAAGACTCTAGGGGATGATTTAACCATCACTTTGCGGAGGGTAGACTTATCTCGTCAAAGTTGACCACCCTAAATATTTTTCAAGCGAAATTAAACTAAAAATCAGGAGTAAAGATGCGTATCGGTGTCCTAACAGGTGGCGGAGATTGTCCAGGATTAAATGCTGTTATTCGTGCGGTTGTTCGCAAGGGCGTTAAAGAATATGGCTACGAGTTTGTTGGTTTCCGCGATGGTTGGAAGGGTCCACTTGAAGGCTTAACAATGCCTTTGGATCTAGCAACAACACGAGGCATCTTGCCTAGAGGTGGAACGATTCTTGGATCTTCTAGAACAAATCCTTTTAAGATCGAAAATGGCGTAGAACGCATTAAAGAAAATCTAGCAAAGATGAACATTGATGCTCTTGTAGCAATCGGCGGCGAAGACACACTTGGTGTTGCAACAAAGCTAGATTCATTGGGCGTAAAGGTTGTTGGCGTTCCGAAGACTATTGATAACGATTTGAATAACACTGACTACACATTTGGTTTTGACACTTCAGTAAACATTGCAGTTGAAGCAATTGACCGACTTCACACAACAGCAGAATCTCATCACCGCGCACTAATCGTTGAGGTAATGGGGCGACATGCTGGCTGGATTGCGCTTCATGCCGGAATCGCTGGTGGGGCATCTTGTATTTTGATTCCAGAAGTTAAATTCTCAGTAGACAAGGTCTGCGAGTGGGTAAATTCTCGATTCGAATCTTCTTATGCACCAATTATCGTTATTGCTGAAGGTGCAATTCCGCAAGATGGCGACATGGTTGTAAAAGATCAGACACTTGATTCATTTGGGCATGTGAAACTATCTGGAATTGGCGAATGGCTTGCTGGTCAGATTGAAGAGAAGACTGGCAAAGAAGCTCGCACATCAGTTTTGGGACATATCCAACGTGGTGGTTCACCAACCGCATTTGATCGCGTGCTTGCAACCCGCTTCGGATTACATGCAATCACTGCGATTCATGAAGGCGACTTTGGCAAGATGGTTGCACTACACGGAACCAAGATTGAGCGAGTTCCGTTGGCCTCAGCAACCACCCAACTGAAGTTAGTTTCTCCTGATCTATACGCTGAAGCTGAAGTCTTCTTCGGATAATTAGAGAGCGCCGAACACCCACACTTCCCTAAACTTAAGGACATGATGAATATCGATTCGCTCTTCACCCCAGGTCTTGTAGCCGCACAACAACCGCAATGGCCTGGTGGCGTTAACGGTCCAGAAGTTAGTGCTGCCGTTGAAACACTTCGCAAGATGCCACCATTAGTTTTTGCCGGAGAATGCGACAGCCTTAAGGCGCGGATTGCAATTGCGCAAGAGGGTAAGGCTTTCTGGTTACAAGGCGGCGATTGTGCTGAAACATTTGAAGCTGCAACAGCAGACTCAATTCGAAACCGAATCAAAACAATTTTGCAGATGGCGGCAGTCCTACAATATTTTGCAAGTCTTCCGGTAATCAAAGTTGGTCGAATGGCTGGGCAATTCGCTAAACCTCGAAGCAGCGATACTGAAACTCGCGGAGATGTAACTCTTCCGGCTTACCGTGGTGATGCAGTTAATGACTTAGCTTTTACTCTCGAAGCTCGCACTCCAAATCCACAACGATTGGTTCAGGTTTACAACACATCTTCTTCAACCCTTAACTTGGTTCGTGCATTTACTCAAGGTGGATTTGCTGACATTCGTAGAGTTCATGAATGGAATAAGGGATTTGCAAAGGATCCACGTTTTGGTGCGCGTTACGAACAGATGGCTAGCGAGATTGGTCGCTCACTAGATTTTATGGCCTCGGCCGGAGTCGATCCAGATGCATTCAAGACTGTTGATTTCTACTCATCGCACGAAGCGTTGATTTTGGAATATGAAAAAGCATTAACCAGAATTGATTCCAGAACAGATCTGCCATATGACGTTTCTGCGCACTTTGTCTGGATTGGTGAGCGCACCAGACAACTAGATGGTGCACATATGGATTTCGCCTCAAAGATTCAGAATCCAATTGGCATCAAGCTTGGCCCTAAGAGCACGGTTGAAGATGCCCTTGCGATGATTGAAAAATTGAATCCAAACAACGAACCTGGTCGACTTACTTTCATCACCCGTATGGGTGCTGCACTTATTCGTGAAAAATTACCAACACTTGTTAAGGCTGTTACTGATTCCGGAGCAAAAGTTCTCTGGGTCTGCGATCCAATGCACGGAAACACCTACGAAGCGCCAAGTGGTTATAAGACCCGTAAATTCGATGATGTAATGGATGAAGTCCGTGGTTTCTTTGAAGTTCATAAAGCTCTAGGCACCCATCCTGGCGGTATTCACATTGAATTGACTGGCGATGACGTAACTGAATGCGTCGGCGGCGGCGAGCAGATTCTAGAATCCGATTTAGCAACAAGATACGAGAGCGCATGCGACCCACGCTTGAACCATACGCAGTCTCTGGAACTAGCTTTCCTCGTAGCAGAAATGTTACGCGACCACTAGATTTTATTTAGATTCGTATTAGCCTTACAGGGTGCTATTCCAAGCTACTCACAAGACTCCGGTCGGAGATTTATTTCTTGTGAGTAATGAACACATTTTATTAGCTGCCGGATTTAAGAGTTTCAAAGATTTGTTCTCTAAAATGGATAGCTCGGATCAAAAACTTGAAGTAAAGAGCGTCAAAAACATCCCGATAGTTAGTGACTTGATTAAGGATTATTTTGATGGTGATTTATCTGCCCTTGGTGGAATAAAAGTTAGGCAACCCGGTGCTGAATTTTCACAAGAGGTATGGAAAGCGATGCGTAAGATTCCGGCTGGAAAAACTTGGTCTTACTCTGATTTAGCAAGTAGAGCTGGCTCGCCGAATGCAGTTCGTGCCGTTGGAACAGCGTGTGCTAGAAATCTAATCGCCCCAATTATTCCTTGCCACAGAGTTGTGAAGAGCGGTGGGGCTTTAGGAAATTATGGCTATGGGTTGGAAATTAAGGATTGGCTACTACGCCACGAGGGCGCGCTTAAGTAGTTTTGGAAGTATTTCAAGGATCTTAGCCATATCAGTTTCAGTAATATCTAAGTGAGTCACAACTCGAAGAAACTTGGCTCCCAGAGCACCTGCAAGGATGCCCGCCTCCCTTAACTGGGCATTTAATTGAGCTGCTGTAATTTTTGTAGCGGATAAATCCAGAGCAACAATATTTGTATCAATACCACTGGGGTCAATAAATGTTGGGGAGATTGCTGCGCAAGCATCGGCAATTGCCTTAGCACTCTCATGATCTTTTGCTAATCTACTTATATTGTTATCCAGAGCGTAACTTGCAGCAGCAGCAAGAAATCCAATTTGACGCATGCCGCCGCCATATCGCTTTCGCCAAATTCGCGCTTCCGCGACTCTTTCTGCCGTAGAAATAATCGCAGAGCCAACTGGCGCTCCCAACCCCTTTGAGAAACAGACACTTATGGTGTCGAATTGTGATCCAAAATCCTTTAACGAAATCCCACTCGCGACGTGGGCATTCCAAATCCTCGCGCCATCCAGGTGCAGACTTATTCCAACGGCAGAACTTGCTTTGCGAAGCTCCTTTATCTCGTCGAAGGATTGAATAAAGCCGCCACTAAAATTATGAGTGTTCTCGATTGCGATAGCTTTTGTGGAAACTAAAAATGGTCCAGCATCTGGCGAAGCAATCCGCATAACCTCACTGGCTTTGAAGGAACCTCGGTGACCTTCCCAAGTGCGAGTGGTAATCCCGCTAAAGGCGGCACCAGCCCCAAGTTCGGCTCGGACAATATGAGAATTTAGCTCTGTCAATAATTCTTCGCCAGGCTTAACAAGCGAGCGGATTGCAAGTTGGTTAGTTAACGTACCAGAAGCAGCAAATAGTGCTGCTTCTTTGCCAAACATTTCGGCAACGCGTTTTTCGAGTGCATTGACTGTTGGATCATCTTCGTAAACATCGTCGCCTACTTCGGCGCTAGCCATAGCCTCTATCATCTCTGGCGATGGCTTAGTTACGGTGTCAGATCTAAAATCAGAAAGTTTACTCACGACTTTGCGTTCTCCTTCCTCTGGTCAAGCAGAATTATCAAATACATAGATGCGATAACAAGAAGTCCACCTAATGCGATTCTCAAGGTTACAGGCTCGTCCAATAACCAGATTCCAAAGGCAGCGGCAAAAACTACTTCGGCTGCCAAGATAACCGCAACTGTTGATGGCGCAATAAAAGATTGTGCCCAGGTTTGGACAATAAATGCCAGTGCTGTTGCAAAAATCGCCGTGTAAATAATCGACCACCAAACACCAGAATCTGGTGGCACTTTGAAACCACTTTTAAAACTTGCAATAAATGTGACAAGCGCGCAAGTGCCGAGCTGGAGAACTGTCAGGGCGTAGGTATCTAAACCTTTTGACCATTCACCTAATCCAACAATGTGGAAGGCAAAGAGAAGTGCACTTACCAGAACCAAAAATTCACCAATACCGAATTTAAATCCATTGAAAGAGAGAAGAGCCAAGCCAACAGTGGCGACTAAAACTGCGAACCATTCGACCAAAGTTATGTTCTTACGAAGAATGACTGCGGCAACTATCGGAGTTAGGACTACATATAAGCCGGTAATAAACCCAGTATTTGAAACAGTTGTTAGCGTTAAACCGAAGGATTGAAAGATGTAACCGCTGCTCAGAAACAATCCAAGTATCGCTCCCTTTTTCAGGAAGGAGAGATCAATTTTCTTTAGCACTGATGGGCGAATCGCAATTAACAATAGGGTGGCGATAGTAAATCGCCAAGCTAGAAATGAATTGACATCAAGGCGTTCTAAAGTGCCCTTCATTGATAGAAACGCACTGCCCCAAATTGCGGCAATTGCCATCAATGTGATTGAAGAAAAGATTTTGCTCTCTTTCATTTAATCTTGGCTCTCATTTTCGATAGGAGTGCAATCTCTTCGCCATGTTTCTCTTCCATGCCTGGTGTTTCAAGAATTAGGGGAGCGCCTTGTGCAACTGGATGAGCCAATAGTTCCTCAAAAGGTTTTAAGCCAATTTCGCCATCACCAAGATTTTGGTGACGATCTTTAAGTGCACCACAGACATCCATCGAATCATTTGCATGAATAAGTTTGATGCGCTCGATTCCAACTAATTTAACAAGCAGATCAAGCGTCTCGGTCATCCCACCTTTTTTGGCAATGTCATGTCCTGCGGCAAAGACGTGACAGGTATCTAGACAGACTCCAACTTTGGGATGCCATTCCAGGGCTTCAAAATAGTGAAGCAGATCATCTAACTTTTTTACTAATGACTGACCTTGGCCGGCAGTGGGTTCTAGCAATAGCCACGGATCTTCATCATTCAATTTGTTTAATACTGGCATCATTCCTTTTTTAATTTGCTTCCATGCTTTATCAACGTAATCAGCATCTACTGCAGATCCAGTATGAACAACGACACCTTTCGAGCCAATTTCTCGCGCTCGTCTAATTGAATAAGCGGTTGACGCAACTGAGTTTTCGTATGTAGCAACTGTCGGCGACCCTAAGTTAATTAGAAATGGTGCATGAACATAAGTTTCAATGTCGATTTCTAGAGCTTTATCTCGAAACAAGGTATCGGCTTCTACATTTGCATCTGGCATCGCCCAACCTCGGGGATTAGAGGCGAAAACTTGAATTGCTTCTGCGCTAACTTCTTGGGCGTATGCGATTGATCGCTTAGCCATGCCACCAGAAGTTGGAGTATGCGCGCCCAATCGAGGGAGTTTTCTTGGGCTAGCCATTAGCAAACCCTAACTCATAGTGACGATTTTTTTACCCTAAGGTAATAGTCACGGTCGAGCCGGGAGTTACAGCGGTTCCAGTCTTCGGCGACACATTTGTCACAGATTTCTTCTTGGCGATGTATTTGAATTCAACTTTGAAACCTAGATCTTCAAGAATCTTGGTAGCCGCCAGCTTCGAAAGTGAATACACATTAGGGATAAAGATCTTGGAAGGTCCCTTGGAAATAACTAACTCAATCTTCTCGCCCTTTCCAACCGTCGAGACATCACTTGGAGTTTGTGAAATTACCGTACCGATAGGAATCGAATCGCTATATTCATATTTACTACTTACGATTAATCCAGCAGCAGTTAATTCGCTTTGGGCTTGATCACTTGTTTTTCCTTGAAAGTTTGAAAGTTCAACCTGTTCTAACCCTTTGCTGACTATCAAATCTATAGTGCTATCTTTTCGAACCGGCGAGCCACTGGAAGGATTGCCATCAATAAGTAAGCCAGCTTCTAATTCATCGCTAAATACTTCACTGACACGGCCAATTTTTAGGTTTTTACTTTTAAGTAATGCAGCTGCCGCTTCAACAGTTAAGCCAGCTAAATCTGGAACTTCAATTCGGTCCTTGCCTTTTGAAATGATTAGATGAACCGTGCCAGCGACATCTACCCTCCCACCACCAGCAGGATCTGAGGTTAATACTTTTCCCTTTGGCACATCTTCGCTGAAAACTTCTTGAATTACATCAACCTTTAGCCCTAGTTCAGCAACAGCATTGGCTGCTTGAGTTTGAGACATTCCAGCGAGTGAGGGAACAACGATTTTATTTCCAGGACCCGAAATTCGATACCAGCTTGTTCCAATAATTAGCAGAACAATGAGCAGTGCGATGGCCCGGTTACGTTTTACTCTATTCGAAACTTTGCGTTTGCGTTTTGTAGTGCCAGAGTTCTCGCGCATAACATTGCCCCTCTTTAGATCCAACTGAGTTGTTATATTTTTTATAATATCGAACTTGCTTGGTTTTTCTCGCTTCCGCTTTGGCGACTTGCCTTTAGGAATCGGGATATCTAGTTCAAGACTCATCTGTCTTCTATTTGGGTCTAACTTTGTTAGCAGCGCTAATACCTGTTCATGCATTTCTCCAGCATCTTTAAATCTTTTATCGGGGTTGTTTGCAGCGGCTTTTAGGACTATTTCATCAAGTTCAGCGGGGATACTTGAATTTAGAGTTGATGGCGCAGCTACATTGTCATTCACGTGCATATATGCAATTTGAATAGGAGTCTCGCCGTCAAAGGGCTTCTTGCCGGTTAACATCTCAAAGAGAACTATTCCTAAGGAATACACATCACTGCGCATATCTGAAAGGCCGCGCTGAACTTGCTCTGGCGAAAGGTAGGAGACACTTCCTAAAATCACACTTGATTCAACTGTCAATGTCGATCCCAGTTGAGCACCTTTAGCTAGACCAAAATCAGCGATCTTAACTCTGCCATCTTTAGATATTAAAATATTTTCAGGCTTGATATCTCGGTGCAATATTCCACTCTTATGTGCAGCTGACATCGCTGAAAGAACTGGTGCGAAATATCTAAGACTTTCATTAACACCAAGAGCGCCTTGTTCGCTTATTACATCTCGAAGCGTGAAACCTTCGATGTATTCCATAACTATAAAGACCGCAGGAACGCCGCTTTCATTCCAACCCTGATCCTGGATCGCAACAATATTCGGATGAGCTAGTGCCGCGGCAGCTTTAGCTTCGCGAATAAATCTTCCAACAAAATCTTCATCATTCGCTAAGTGCGGGTGCATGATCTTTACGGCGACTGGGCGGTCTAATCGCAGATCAAGTGCGTAATAAATTGTGGCCATGCCACCTGCCGCTACTACGCGCTTTAGTAGATAGCGATTATCAATTAGTTCGCCGGTTAAGTCGGACACGCTTAAATCTTAGACAGTGCCCTGCCCACTTAAGCGGTAATCCGCGCTCTTCTTGGTCGCTTCTTTCTCAAAATGAATGTTCTGCGCCACTATGAATGCGGGCATGAATTCGGCGACAGCCAGACCGTCCCGTTTAATAACCCGTTCCAAACCAAGCTCTGGCAAGACTTCAATCCATAAAGCAAGTGAGACGTATTCCCTGGCGGCAATCTGCCCTGACCCCACGCCCTCAACAATTAGATATTTAGGTGCTGGCAAATCAACTTCAGATGCGAATCCACCTTCTACCCAGTTGAATGGAAGAAATCGAATTCGATTCTCATTCTGCACGCCGGACAAAATTGATTTTAACTTTGCAGTTAGCTTAGGAGTCAGGGTTGAATCCCAGCCTTCATACAAATCATCCATATGTATCGTGTAGCAAGAATCCAGAGATGACATCAGTTCTTTGGCCAGAGTTGTTTTGCCCGAACCAGCTGGGCCGTCAATTGTTATTACTATGGACTCACCACATTTAGCAGTCAGTCCAGGCAGTAAATCCTTAAGCTTTTGAAGTTGCTGATTCACGGAGCCATCGCTTCCAGCCAGCCACTGCGATTAGAGTGAAGATGAAGTAGAGAATCGCAGTTAAGTATTGTCCACCGCGCCAGTATTGGTAGGTGTAAACCAGATCTACGATTACCCAAATTACCCAACTTTCATAGCGCTGAAGCACCATGAGCAATTGCGCAATACAGCTTCCGACGAATCCGAAAGCATCAGTTAAAGATGCGGCCGCACCAATTTTTTTGAGAATTGGATAGAGCGAAAACCAAGCAACTAAATATGCAGCGCCCCAGATTGCAGCATCGCGTTTAGTAAGGCGTTTTGGTTGCGCTCCCTTTGGACCCCAGCCAAACCATCCTGCGATTGCGCCAGCGATAAAGATAAATTGCAGAAAACCACTTGCATAATAATTCCACTGAAAGAAAAGTGCGGCATAAAGCAGAGAACTTATACTCCAAAATGGCCAAGTAATTCGTGGGCCAAAAACTCCAAGTGAAACTCCGATTAGCGAAGTTATAAATGCAAGAAGTTCTAAAAGGGAGAGTTCATATCCCCAAGCGGTAAAAACTGTAACCATTAAATTCATCGATTAACCCCTTTCCAATTCGCATTACCGAACTGGTCCTACGGTCGATCTGAATTTCAGATCCTCTCAGCCAATTTCTCGGCTCCCGTTGTTACAAACGTTAGCAAACTATCTGGCGGCGCGCGCTCTCAGAAACGCTGGAAATGCAACTTTGATTCGGCGCCAGGTCGATGTCTTAGCCCGCTTGTCAAAGATTTGGTAGTCGATTTTTTCAACTTCATCAACGATGCCGCAATAAAGTTCAGATGCTGCCTCGATGCAGGCTTGAGATTCTGGCGACAACATTTTGATACCAGGGGCCGCTTCTTTCTGAAGTCGCCGAACCCGAGCAATCTGATCTTGCAATGCAGCTTTAATCTGCGGCGTTAGAACTCTGGCCTCTAACATTTCATGTGTCACGCCATGCGCAGTAAGTTCATCAATCGGCAGATAAATTCTGCCCCGATCTAAATCTTCACTGACGTCTCGGATGAAGTTTGCTAATTGAAATGCGGTTCCAAGTTTTTCAGCAGCAACATAAGCATCAGGTGATGTGACACCAAGGATCGGAACCATCTGAAGTCCGATTACCGAAGCTGATCCATATACATATTCCATTAGGTCATCAAAACTTTGGTATTCGCTAACAGTTAGATCCATAGTCATGGACTTCATAAATGCCTGGAAGTGTTCGATTGGAATATTAAAACGGTTAACTGTTTCTACAAGCGCCCGCCCGATGTGATCGTGGCTTACTCCATTTTCGATATCTGCCAATACCTGGTTTCCCCATGTTGAAAGTTCGACAGCTTTTTCTTCATCGGTGAGCGTCGAATTCAAATCATCAACGATTTCATCGGCATACCGCGCAAAGCCATAGAGCGCATGAACAAATGGGCGTTTAGCAGGTGGCAGTAAAAGTGTGGCTAGATAATAAGTTTTTCCATGTAACGAGTTAAGGCGCTTGCATTCGGTAAAAGATGCCCGAAGTTCTGGATCACTGATCCCAGCAGCGTCTAACTCATTCATCTACTTAACTGGTCCAACAATTCTTTCTGCAGCAAGGCGACCAGAAATTAGAACCATTGGCACTCCAACACCTGGTTGCGTTCCAGAACCTGCAAAGACCACATTCTCAAAACCCTTTGCAATATTGCGTGGTCTAAATGGTCCGGTTTGGAAGAAGGTGTGGGCGCTAGCAAATGGTGCGCCTTGTTCCATTCCTTGGTTCTGCCAATCTAGGGGAGTAGTCATATGTTCAACTTCAATTGAATCAGCAAAGCCATCGTAGCCGCGCTCTTCCATGGTGCGAAGCATCTGATCGCGATATTTGTTGCCCATAACTTTCCAGTCAATATCTGCAGATAAATTTGGAGTCGGGAAGAGAACGTAATAAGAGTTCTTTCCGGCCGGCGCTAAATCTTTATCATCATGAGTTGGAACAGTTACCAACAAACTTGGATCGGTCATCAGGGTCTTCTTTTTAATTAGCTCATCGAAGACGCCGTCCCATGACTTTCCGAAGTGAATATTGTGATGTGCCAATCTGTCGTAACTCTTGTTCGAACCAATTAGAAGCGTTACGCATGAAGGTGAATAGTTGAGACGTTTTACTGAAGGAGGTGTGCGCCCCAACAATTCGCGCCAAGCAACTGGTAGATCTGGATTCAGAATCACTGCATCGCATTCAATTCGATCGCCATCTGCAGTGATTACGGCGCGGGCGCGACCACCTGAATGTTCGATAGATGTAACGGTCTGGTTGTATTTAAATTCAACTCCATGCTTCGCAGCAGCACCGGCAAGAGCACGGGGCAGCGCATGCATTCCACCCTTTGGAAAGAAAACGCCATTTACTGAATCCATATATGCAATCACCGCATAAATAGCTAGTGCTTGTTGTGGACTAACACCGGCATACATCGCTTGGAATGAATAAACCTTCTGAGTTCTAGGGTCTTTTAAGAAGTCATTAACTTTTGGCGCAAGTCTTCTAAAGCCGCCCAGCGCAATTAGCCTTGCAAGGTTTGGGGTCAATAAATTGAAAGGTGAATCGATATTGCGATCGATGAAATCTTTCATCTCATACTTGTAAAGCTTGGTAACAAAATCTACATACTTTCCATATCCAGCAGCTTCATCCGGCCCGATTACGTTGCGAATTTCTTCTTGCATGCGGCCAGTTTCAGCATGAACATCTAGCGTTGAGCCATCGTGATAAAAAGCGCGGTAGAGCGGCTTTAGTGGAAGCAGTTCCATCCAATCTTCAAGTTTCTCGCCAACGCAGGAGAGTGCATCTTGAATCAGATCAGGCATTGTTAAAACAGTGGGGCCAGTATCAAATGAATAACCGTCTTTATTGAGTAAGCCATTTCGACCACCCGGAACGCCTTCGCGTTCGATGACTGTAACTTTTCGGCCAGCACCCGCCAATCGGAGTGCAGCGCTGAGTCCGCCTAAGCCAGCACCAACAATTACAACATGGTCTGTAGGTCCTTTTACACGAGCCGTCATTTAATATCCGATTCTTAAAGTTTTCGCTGGGTAACAATGGTCAATAGCTGCGTCAATGCACTTAATGCCAGTGGGTCAATTTCACCATGTTCGAGCGCAGATTGCGCGTTGGAAGTTAGCGTTGAGATTAGCTCTTCAACTTCCGAAAGGGCGCCAGTCCCAATAAAGATATCGCGCACCTTATCTACCTGGGCTAAATCCAACTGCTGATTTCCAAGCGCCGCATGTATCTCGGACTTCTGGCTTGAATCAGCTAGCTCCACAACTTTTGCCAATAAAACTGTTCGCTTGCCCTCGCGCAAATCATCTCCCGCAGGTTTGCCAGTTTCTTGGGGATCACCAAAGATTCCCAGAATGTCATCACGCAGCTGAAACGCTTCGCCAAGTGGAAGTCCGTAGTTCGAATAAGCATCAAACAAATCAGGCTTTCCGTTTCCAAGTGCTGCACCAAAGTGAAGTGGGCGCTCGATTGTGTATTTGCCAGATTTATAACGTGCGACTTTAAGAGAGCGCTCGACAGATTCTGACGCCAGAGCTTGTTCGTAAACATCTAAATATTGCCCAGCCATTAACTCAACCCGCATCTCGTCATACATCGGTAGTGAGCGGATTAAAGTTTCGCCATCGATGCCAGATTGGTGCAACATTTTTGCCGACCAGACAAGTGCTAAATCTCCGAGCAAGATTGCTGCTGAAATTCCAAATTGTTCGCTAGATCCACTTAATTTCTGATCCTTATGTAACGCCTCAAAGGCTTTATGGATTGCTGGTGCGCCACGTCTAGTGTCCGATGCATCCATAACATCATCGTGCATTAATGCGCAGACATGGATTAATTCAAGAGATGCACATGCACGTAAAATCTCAACGTTAGGTTTCGAACCGGTTCCGAGAAATCCGATATATGCAAAGAGTGGGCGAAGCCGTTTTCCGCTATCCAAAAGAAAGCGCTCCATTGCAGATGCCACAGGAGCAAGCTCTGAGCCAATTTCATTTAAGTATTTATTCTCGGCCGCTACGAAGTTCAGTAATTCTTGATTTATAGAATTACGAATCTCTTTAAGGTCAGCGGAAGCAGAAAAACTCACGGCGTAAGGGTAACCTGAGCCGCTATGGAACAGATGACAGTCTCGGTGGAATTTTTTCCGCCTAAGGACGACGCTGGCGAAGCGCGACTCTGGGAGGCTAGTTCTGCGCTCGAAACCATTGCACCTGATTTTATTTCAGTGACATATGGCGCCGGCGGAAGCACTCGCGACCGAACAATTGCGATTACAAAAGAGATTACCAAGCGGACTGGGCGCGGCACGGTCGCACATTTAACCTGTGTAGGTTCAAGTAAAGAAGAATTAATCGAAATCTTGAGTCAATATAAATCTGCCGGAATTAAAAGCATTCTTGCACTTCGTGGTGATCCAGTTGGTGGGCCGGCCGCTAATTGGGTTACAACCGACGGTGGATTTGATCATGCCGACCAACTAGTTGAACTTGCGATAAGCCAAGGTGGATTCGATGTTGGGGTTGCAGCATTTCCTGATGGGCATCCGGTGAGTGCCGGAAATTCCGAAAAAGATATTGATGTTCTGATTCGCAAAGAACAATTAGGTGCAACATTTGCAACAACACAGTTCTTCTTCGAAAGTTCTAAGTGGGAGTCCTTGGTTTCAAAGTTAGAAGCACGAGGCTCAAAGCTTCCGGTTATTGCCGGAATCTTGCCCATCACAAATGTTAAGCAGTTACACCGCATGGCCGAACTTGGTGGCACACCTATTCCTGAAAAAATCTCTAAGTTGTTTAATGAGATTTCAGAAGACCCAGATGCGGTCAGAAAAGCCGGGGCAGATTTAGCGACAGAACTCTGCGAAGAATTGATTGCTCTAAAAGTTCCAGGTTTACATTTCTACACAATGAATACAGCCGTAGCAACATTAGAGATTTGCCAAAACCTTGGATTAAACAACCGTGGATAAGAACGAATTTTACGCCACCTGGTCCAATTTGCATGGCGGTGCAAAAATTGAGGGAATTGTTAAAACTTGGTTGCAGATTTCGTATCCCAGCGCCAAATTTCTTTCAAAATTAAGAGTCACGCCAAACCTTCTGACATTTGCTGGCTTGTTCTTTGCAATCGCGCTCTGGCAATTTGCTAGCAGTTGGGCGGCCGCGCTGTTCCTGGTTCTCTCACTATTCTTTGACGGAATTGATGGTTCGCTTGCAATCTTGCAGAAGAAAACTTCCAAGTTTGGCGCATTCACTGATTCCTTTGTAGATCGAATCTCTGAAGTCTTCTGGGCACTCGCGCTTTACAAATTGGGCGCTCCTGCAGCCTTGGTATTCATTGCACTACTTGCAACCTATGTTCAGGAATACATTCGTGCTCGGTCTGGGGGACTCGGTTACAACGAAGTCGGAATCGTGACTATCTGCGAGCGTCCAGTTCGGGCAAGCTTGATCTTCATTGCGATTGTTGCCAATCTAGTTGGCCTTGATTTTGTTGCTGCAATTTCGATTGTCTGGGTTGCGATGCAGAACTTTGCCTTACTTCAATTGATTTTTACGAGCTACAAAATACTTACTAAATAGGTTGGCCGATTGCTTCGGCAACAATCTCTGCGCTGATTCCAACAAGTGGAAGCCCGCCGCCGGGATGGGCAGAACCACCAACGCAATACAAATTCTTGAGTGGTGATGTATTTTTCGCGCGCAAGAAAGCCGAACGTGCGCCATTACTTGAAGTTCCATAGATTGAACCACCAGGTGCGCCAACACTGTTCTCTAGATCTGCTGGTGTTGAAAATTCCATTACATCCAAGCGTTCCGAGACTTTCAAACCAAGTGCATCAAGTTTTGCAATAATTTTCGCTGCATATTCCGCAGACCCCTTATTCCAATCCCAACCAGAACCAGGTTCATGTCTTGGCGCGTTGACCAAGATAAACCAAGATTCCTTATTTGAATCCTTAACCATGTCCACATCCTTTGGTGCACAAATATAAATCGTTGGGTCGTTAACTGGAATCTTTCTAACAAAGATATCGTCGAATTCAGCATCGTAATCTTGTGGGAAAAAGACATTGTGATGTTTCATTTCCGGAATCGGCCCAGATAACTTGCTGTTATCCAGCCCCAGCAGAAGTGAGAAACCGGCAAGTGATTTACTGGCGCTAGCCAACTTTCGTCGTTCTGATTTAACAGCGCCTAAATCTGGCGGAAGTAGTTTGTTGTAAACAAGTTCGGCATCGGCATTGGCAACCACAAAATCGGCTTCAACAATCTGACCATTTACTTCGACGCCTGTCGCACGGGAACCTTGATGAGTAATTCTTGTCACTGGTGAATTTAATTCAAATTTCACGCCAAGTTCGCGACATCGATTCTCTAACCCAACAGATAGTTGGCCGATGCCACCTTTGATATGCCAAGCACCAAAAGATGTTTCAACGAAAGCAATAGTCAGCAAAACTGCAGGAACTTTTCGTGGATCTGATCCCGAGTAAGTTGCGTATCTATCGACAATCTTCTGCAGATATGGATTTTTCGTATATTTAGAAGTTAAAGATCTAAGCGATGTTAAAGGCGAAATCATTCGAAGATCGGCCAGAAAGCCCTTCTTTGCAATCAAACTTCTGATTGATTTTAACTCCGATTCAACGAATGGACCTCGCGAGGCATCCCACATATGTTCCGCGCGCTGCATCAAGTTATGCCATTGATCGCCCGCTTCTTTGCCAAGCTTTTCCTCAATCGAATCGCAGATTCCTTTTAGTGAAAGATTAGGAAAAACGATTCGAACTCCATCTGGAAAGGTGTATTCAAAGGCTGGATCAACGGGTTTGATATCAAGAACATGCTCTATTCGTTTTCCGGTTTTCAAGAATAGATCTCGATAAACAGCCGGAAGAGTTAGCAGTGAAGGTCCGGTATCGAATGCATAGTCTCCGACCCATCTGGTCTGGCATTTTCCACCGGTTCGATCGCTGCTTTCGAAGACAGTTACTTCATGCCCAGCTTTAGCCAATCTTGCAGCGGCAGACATACCTCCAACACCAGCCCCGATAACAATTACTTTACCCATTTAGGAAATTGTCCTACCGCGCCAAATTAAAGTTCCGCGGGATTTTCGCATTGAAGAGAGAACAATTAAATAAATCAGAATGACGATTGAAATTGGATGCAAGAAAGCATAAGCCGGATTAGATCTAGTTTTAATCGCCGCAAGAAAGCGTGAGAGAAAAATAAATGTGGCTGGTGCGCCAATTCCTAGATATGGTGAAATCCCAGTAAAGAAGAGAAGAAGAATTGTAACAACAGTTCCAAACTGCCCACCAAAGGCTTTCCAAAGCGACTTGGTATAACCATCGATTAACTGCGAATTAGTTTTATACATCCGACAACTTGCAACAGCGCTTCCATCTGCCACACCACCTTTAAATCCTTTACTTACCAACAAACGTGCAAGTTCAAGATCATCCAGAACTTCACCTGGTATCGCTGCATGCCCGCCTGCTTCTTCATAAGCACTTCGCTTCACTACAAAGAATTGGCCATTAGCAATTGTCATCGAACGGTTTGGAAACTTTTCGGCTAGTCGAAGCGGAACACTTGCAAGCCAAGACCATTGCAGAAGTGGCTGGATTAACTTCTCAAGGAATGATCCAGCAATTTGTCTTGGATATGGTGAGATAAAGTCCCAACCAAATTTATTCATTTTTGTGATTGCTGATGCAATTGCATATGGATGTAGTCGCACATCAGCATCTAAGAAGACTAAATACTTGCCAGACCCAGCTTTAGACAAATTGTGGCAAGCCCAGACTTTTCCAAGCCAGCCAGATGGAAGCTGAGTGCCGGTTAACTTGTTAACTTTGAACTCACTAATTAGTTGTCCAGTTTGATCTGTTGAACCATCGTCTAATACGAAAACATTGCTGGTTTCTAGCAATTCACTATTCAATGCAGATTTCAGAGAGCCTTCAACATTCTCTTCTTCATCGCGCATCGGTATTAGAACATCAACGCTCTCGCTAATTGTGGTCGCACCTTTTAGCCCTACGACCCGCATGTTTATTACATTTGCAACGGTAATTATTAGCGCAATAGCGCAGAGCCAGAATTCGAGCATTTACTTTAGTAAATCTGGTTTGCCAAAAGAGATTACAAACAAATACGGAGCAGCCCAGAGCGCAAATGCAATTCCAGCAAATACTGCGACTCCTGGTCTAACAAAGAAGAATAGATTTCCGACGACATAAGAGAAGAGCGTCCACGCCAAGAAAACATCTGGGATTGTTGAATTCACTCCATTTTTACGTCGCTCTTTCGGCAGCAATAAATTCAAAAGCGCCATTAGCCCCATGCCAGAAAATAACCAACCTGCAGTATTCGAAAGTGGAATCTCTGGTTGGAATGGAACGTGCGGCCCAACGACTTCCCAGGTCCACTTACCAACCGAAACCATCTGTGGGTCTAAGAAGAGATCCCAAACCATTAGTCCGGCGCCGCCATATAAAAATGCCCAATTAGGAAAAGTTTTTCTAGCAGCAATTAAAACAGGGTGCGCCATCATGATCCAAGCGAGGGGAACGATAATCGGAACCCCTGCAACTTTGAATCCAAGGGAATCAGAATAAGCATAAGTTCCAAATGGCCAACCAGTTTTACTTCCTAAAATTTCAACCAGAAGCGAGAAGATAAATGTGACACTGCCGAAAATTGCAAAGTATTTAAAACCATAAGATAAAAGTGCGTGCACCAGCATCAGGAGTGCACCAGCGATAACAAAAAAGATTGTTACATAGCGAAGCGTGTCTCCAGAAACTAGGGGATAAGAAATCTGCAATCCAATTGCGAGTGCAAAAAGAAAATACAAACCCATACTTTGATTCGCTGAAATTCCACGGCGCCGATTATTTCTCGGGCGGTATTGGCGAATAGACATAGGTGAATTCTGCCTTAAGTCGGGCTAGAAGCCACCATGCTCTTGGATGATGGCAAAACGTGCGAAGAGTTCTTCGGCATACCAATCCAAATCTTTGGTCGCTTGAATCGCCGCGATATGTGCCGGACCTTGATATGCAAAAGTTCTAAGCGCCGCCCCAGATTCCCATCTAGAGAATGTGCCCTGAAGACCTATTGGTGCTTCACCAATACCGATAGCACTTAGCAAACCGGCAGATGATTTCAAACTGACTGTTACAGGCGGGACAGCCCGCCAAAACTTAGAGTTCATTGACCATTTGATTCGCGCACGTGTGATTGCAGCAACCGGACCCTCCCAATCAGAGATCTGATTCTGGCTAAATGGTTCGCGCTTTGACCACAAGCCATGAGATGAAATCGGTTGCAATATCGCTCGATATTCTGAAGTCGAAATCTTGCGCCAGCTTCTGATTAATCTGGATGAATCAAATGAGTCAACTTCCTTGGCATCAATGACAATCAATAAACCCCATTGCTTTGCATCAGCGTCATTGGGTGTAAATGTTTCGCCTTTACCGGTCCCTAAGGATTTGAAGAAAGTTATCTTCTTATTTCGCTTAAGGCTCAATCGGTCCAGTGCCATATGAAGAATTGCAACGGGCACTGACTTCAGATTTAGCTTCCAGAAATAAACTAAGACAACCATTAATCCCCAACAACCATAGGTTTTGCACCAGTGCATTCAAGTAATTCCGCGAATGTTGTTGGATATACCGAATGCGGATGACCAGCTGCGGCCCAGACAACTTCATAATCATTAAGGGCTTCATCAATCAAAATAGTTGCTGAACTGACCCAACCCACAGGAGAAACGCCACCTATTGAGAAACCTGATTTCTCTTTTACGTAATCGGCATCTACACGATGCAATTTTGCAACGCCCAATTTTTCTGCCACCAATTTAGTATCTACGCGATGACGGCCACTTGTGATTACCAGAAGCGGTGATTCGTCATCAAGTTTAAAAACTATTGATGATGCAACTTGGCCAACCAAAATTCCAAGAGCATCTGCTGCTTCTTGTGCGGTGCGCGCACTGTCAGATAAAACGTGGACTTCGCCCTTGACGCCAAGCTCTTTTAATTCTGCGGTTACACGCTGGACCGAAGGGTTTTGAAGGACGTTTTCCATAGCCTTACTTTAGATGAAACTAGATTATTTCTTTGAGTAAATCTTCCACTCGCTTCTTAATCTCATCTCGAATTACTCGAACAGATTCAATTCCTTGACCTGCGGGATCATCCAAGACCCAATCTTCATAACGCTTGCCCGGGAAGAATGGGCAGGTATCGCCACAACCCATTGTTATGACAACATCAGATTGCTGGACAGCTTCAGTGGTCAAAATCTTTGGAACATTGTTTGCGATATCGATTCCGACTTCGGCCATTGCTTCAACTGCGATGGGATTAATTGAATCTTTTGGCGCAGAACCTGCTGAAAGGACTTCAACTTTTCCGCCAGAAAGTGTGGACATAAATCCAGCTGCCATCTGAGATCTACCGGCGTTGTGAACACAAACAAATAGGACTGAAGGCATATTGGTATCTTATGATGGGAATACTTTGATAGCCTTCAAATATGCGCAAGTTCACCTTAAGTTTAGGAACTGTTCTTGTTTTTGGGCTACTACTGGGCGCTTCAGATGTGGCGCAGGCCCATGGAAGTTTTGTTAGTTCTAACCCCAAGGCTAAGTCCACAGTTTCTAAACTACCTAAAGTTGTTTGGGTGGAATTTGATGGCAAGTTAATCACGATTGCAGATAAGCAAACTAATTTCTTAACTGTCAAAAACAGTAAAGGCAAAGAACTAAGCGATGGCAAAGCTTTTGTTGATGGCGCACGAGTTAGTGTGAATCTTAAGGATCGAAGTGCTACCGGGAAAATTAGAGTTTCTTGGCGCGTGGTCTCAGAAGATGGACATCCAGTCTCTTCGTCCTTTACTTTTACCGTTAGGAAATAAACCAGATTTCAACAATCGAAAATACGGCAATAGCGAAGAGTAAGTAAGCGAAGGATTTACGAAGAATTGCTGTCGGGACTTTCGAGCTGTGGTGTGAACCAAAGATTGAAATAATTATTGCTGAGATCGAGATTATGACCGGAATCTTCCAATCAATTTCTTGCCATAAATACTGACGTCCAAGTAGAGCTGTTAGGCAGTTAATTGAAATGATAAAAAGTGAAGTTCCGGCTGCTTTGGTTTGCGGGGTGTGAAAGAAAATCACGAGTATCGGGATTGCAAGAAAGCCGCCACCGATACCAAAGATTCCAGTCATCGAACCTATAACCAAAGAGAGCGGAACTAAGGCGATAATTGGAATCTTCTTCTCGGTGCGCTCTGTTATTGGCGCACGAAGCATCGAAAGCCCAGCTAAAACGAGGATGATTGAAAACCCGGTGATAATGAAAGCATCAGATAGGTGCCGCGCAACAATTGCGCCACCAAGGTTTGTGATTAAACCGAGTGACCAAATGGATAGCGCGATTTTGATTTGAACATCGCCAGCCTTTATTTTGGGGACTAGACCAAATGCAGCGGCAAGAAATACAACCAACAGGGCTGCGGTAGTTGCATGAACTGGTGTGAAATTAAATAGGTAAATCAGAATCGGGACTGTAAGCATCGCGCCACCTGCGCCGATAAAGCCAAGGACTGCGCCGATAAATATTCCAGCAACTAGTGCGAGCGCGATATCCATAGGGTTAATGGTGCCACCTAGGGCAAGAAAAAAAGCCCCCGGCAGTTACGCCGAGGGCCCTTTACTTAGTTATTTTTAAATTACCTTTTGGTTACTTCCAGAGCGAGATGTTCTCCGCTGAAAGAACCCATCCGAAGTCAAGATCGGTTCCATGCTTTACAACTAGTGCGAAAAGGATAAGCGCCGCACCTGCAAGAGCCATGTCTTTCATGAAGCCCAACATTTCATTCTGCTTTGCAGTTGCATCAGTTTCTTTCCAGAAGTTGTGGAAGATAACTGCTGCTAGAACCAAGAAGATTGCAAGTAGTAGCGCACCTAGATCGGCGTAGTAGCCAAGGATTATTGTGATACCGCCGATTACAAGCATTAGGCCTGAGATAAGAACGCCAAGCTTTGCTGCCGGAAGCTTCTTGTATTTTGCATAACCTGTCATTGCTTCAAGCTTTGTGAAGTGGTTGATGCCTGACATTAGGAAGAAGCCGCCAAATAGAATTCGGCCGATTACGATAATTAGGTCCATTGTTTTCCTTTTCTTGTTGTGTTGCTAGTTGTTTACATCTTTCGGGTTCAAAGGTAAGGGAAATTGGTTGAACTTTCAACTAATTAGCCGGCGTGTTGGGGTTAGATCGTGTGTGAATTGCCGGGCTGGGGCTTACTTGCGCCTGTCAGGGGAGGCCGTTATCTTTCGAACATATGTTCGAAGAATCCATAACCCCAGGGCCAATAAGCGCCCGCGTGCTTGCTCCAGAAGGTGAACCAATCGAGTTCATCTACAACGGCCGCAGGTTTCATATCCATGCAATCGTTTCAAGATGGCGCGAATCTGGTGGTTGGTGGAATCGCATAAGCGATGGCAAAAATCGCGTAACCGAATCAACCATCTTCGATGATGGCGCTCGCGCAATCTGGCGGGTAGAAGCTGCGCCTGAAGGTGCACTAACTACCTTTGAAATTGAATTAGATGAAGTAACAAAAACTTGGTTGATCCGCCCAACTTCTCGGCCGCAGTAAAAACCATGAAGAGCTTTACTCATCTACGCGTTGCTAGCGGTTACTCATTTAAATACGGAACCGCTCATGCCGACCAATTAGTAGAACGCGCAGCCGAATTCGAAATGTCGGCGCTCGCACTTACTGACATGGACACAATGGCTGGTGCAATTCGGTTTACCAAAAGCTGCGAAGCAAATGGCATCACACCAATTCTTGGAATTAACCTAAGTTTTATCCAGAAGAAATATCGCATCACTCTTCTTGCCCAGAGCGGCCATCTTGATTCGCTTTACCGTTTAGTTACTGCAGTCAATCTTGAAAATAGTGAGAATTTATTAACGCATTCATTACTAGAGCGCTTTAGTCAATACTCAAAGAATTTACTTGTCCTGCATGGTCCAGAATCACAGCTGGCATCTGCGATTTCGGCTCGCAAAAGCGCTGAAGCGCTATCGATCTATAACGCAACCCGCGAACTATTTGCCGACCAGGCGATTGAATGCGTTTCACATTTGATTCGTGGCGATGGCCAATTTTCAACGTCGCATGCCGCTCGGGCGCTGGGCTTTGCTAGAGATAATCATTTGCCTGCAGTTTTAAGCAATGCGGTGCGGATGTTGGATCGCAGCGATGGCCCGGTTGCAGATGTCTTGGATGCTGCCCGCAAATTAGTCCCGTTAAGCAATAAGAGCGTTAGCAGACAGAACAGTGAGGCTTACTTCAAAGATAGTTCTGAAATGAGTTATCTCAGCGATGAAATTTCTCGACTTGCTGGCGAACGTGATGGCAGGTTGTTATTAAATACAACAGCGGCTTGGGCCGAGCGCGCTCTTCTTTCACCACGTAAAGATGTTGGAATCGGAGCGATTCATTTGCCCGATGCTGCTGCACTTGGTGCAAAGAATCAGGGCGAACTAACAGCACAACTGCGGTCTAGATGTGAAGCCGGTTTGTCTCGCAGATATGTCGGATCAAAATCAGTTGTTGCAGCAAGTCGGCTAGAAGAAGAGCTAAGTGCAATTAGAACTCTGGGCTACGAATCTTATTTTTTAACAGTTGCAGATATAACAGATCTAGCGCGCGACAGAGGGATCCGAGTTGCGGCCCGGGGAAGCGGCGCTGGTTCATTAATTTGTCATGTGCTTGGAATATCTGGAGTAGAGCCAATAACGCATGGCTTGTTGATGGAACGTTTCTGTTCACCACTTCGGGGCGAACTTCCAGATATCGATATCGATGTCGAATCTGCCCGACGGCTTGAAATTTATGATGCAATCTTTGAGAAGTATGGCCAACGTTGCGCAACAGTTTCGATGGTCGAAACTTATAGATCGCGCCATGCAATTCGAGATGTCGGGGCGGCGCTTGGAATATCCCCGATGGAGATTGATTTAATTGCAAAATCAATGCCGCACATTAGATCAAGCAATATTCCAAAAGCCTTAGCTAATTTGCCCGAGCTGAAAAATTTAAACCTAGATACTCCGATTTTGAAGATGGCTATCGAACTTGCTGGTCGTTTGGATTCACTGCCCAGACATTTATCGATGCACCCATGTGCAATTGTTTTATCGGATATCGGGTTGGGGGATTACGCGCCACAGCAGATAAATGCGAGCGGATACCCAATGGTGCAATTTGATAAGGATGATGTCGAAGCAATTGGCCTGCTGAAGTTAGATGTTCTTGGGGTTCGGATGCAATCAGCAATTTCTTACACGTTATCGGAAATCGAACGAATCGAAGGCGCACCATTAGATATCGATGCAATTGCCTTAGATGATCACGCAACTTTTGATTTAATTAAATCAGCTAGAACCTTGGGAATATTTCAGATTGAAAGTCCGGGCCAGCGTGAATTAGTCGGAAAGTTTGCGCCAGAAACTTTTAACGATTTAATAATTGATATTTCACTCTTTCGCCCCGGCCCAGTTAAGAGCGACATGATCACGCCATTTCTGGCAACCAAATATGGGCTTCGAGTCCGCCCAGTAATTCACGCCGACCTGGAAAGTATTTTGCAAGAGACCCAAGGTGTTGTTGTTTTTCACGAACAAGTAATTCGAATTATCTCGACCATGACCGGAATCTCACTGGCCGAGGCTGATGAAAAGCGGCGCGAACTAGGCGATATCGCCTCTCAACAACTTGTCTGTGATTGGTTTTATCCAGCCGCGCTTGCCCGTGGTTACACCAGCACCGTTGTCACAGAAGTCTGGGAAATTCTGCGCGCCTTTGCCTCTTTCGGTTTTTGTAAAGCACATGCCGCAGCTTTCGCGCTTCCGACTTATCAATCATCTTGGCTAAAGACACATCACACCGCTGCATTCTTAGCAGGCGTCTTAACGCACGAACCAGGCATCTATCCAAAGCGCGTTATCTTGGATGAAGCCCGGCAGTGGGGAATTCAAATTGCGCCAATTGATGTGAATTTATCTGATGCAACTTATCGGGTCGAGAAGAGTTCAAAAGAAACTAGAGCACCATATCTTGCGCCAAATGTTTTAAGTTCTGGGGCCGAACTAAAACTTCCGGATGCCAGAGGCTTTGCAATTCGGATGGCGCTAAGTGACATCGACGGTATAGATAGCAAAGAGGTCAGAAGCATAATTTCGGGACGCCCATATTTAGATTTAGCCGACTTTGTTTATCGCTCTGGCGCAAGTCGCCCAACCACCGAGTCACTCTTAATGATCGGCGCATTCGATGATCTTCATAAACTTTCAACATCAAATATCAATCGTCGCGACCTAGCGCTCCATCTTCAGGATTTGTATCGCTTGGCTGGATCAAAGAGCGCGACTAGTCAGGGCCAGATGAGCTTTGAATTGCAGCCAGAAAAATTTGAACCAAGCGGGCTACCAGATATAACAGCGAGCGAGCAGGTAAAGAACGAGATAGATATTTTGGGCATGGATGTATCTAGCCACCTGCTCGAGTTTTATGGGGATTTTCTAAACAAGATTGGGGCAGTGCGTTCTTGCGATTTAATAAAGCATCGCTCAGGAACATCGGTATTGGTCGCTGGCGTAAAGATTGCGCTTCAAACCCCACCAGTTCGTTCGGGCCGGCGAGTAATGTTCTTAACGATTGATGATGGTCATGGTTGCAACGACATAACTTTCTTCGAAGATAAGCAGGCTGACTTTGCTTCGGTGCTACGAAATTCTTGGCTCTTTTTAGTTCGCGGTGAAATTCGTCGAACCGGACCAAGGGGGATTTCACTTCTCGGAACTGGTGCGTGGGAGTTAGCAAATTCTCACGAAAAGTGGCGTAATCTCGCAGTTTATGGAGCCAGCACAACATGAGTGAGTCAACAATTCTCCATGTTGATATGGATGCCTTCTTTGCGTCAGTAGAAGAGCGCGACAATCCTGCGCTTAAAGGCAAAGCTGTAGTTGTCGGAACTGGGGTCCGCGGAGTTGTATCTGCCGCAAATTATGAAGCCCGTAAATTTGGTATCCATTCTGCAATGCCAGTTGGTCGGGCAAAACGATTGGCTCCTCATGCAATCTTTGTGCCACCGAATATGTCTCGTTATTCCGAAGTTTCATCACACATCATGGAAATCTTTAGATCAGTTACTCCACTAGTCGAACCACTTTCGCTAGATGAAGCCTTTCTTGATGTAACCGGCGCAAAACGCTTACTTGGTGATGGTCGCGAAATTGCAAAACAAATCAGAGCAAAGGTAGAAGCGAGCGAGGGCATTACGTGCTCTGTCGGAATCGCAACCACAAAATTTATTGCAAAACTTGCATCAGGAAGATGTAAACCAAATGGCATGCTAGAAATTGCTTCAGATCGCGTGCTTGAATTTCTGCATCCTTTGCCAGTAAATGCAATCTGGGGTGTAGGGCCAAAGACCAATGAAGAGTTACAAAAACTGGGACTACGAACTGTTGCTGATATTGCCAATACTCCGCGGCAAACTTTGATTCGGGCACTCGGCGAAGCAGCAGGTGCCTCACTTTACGAACTTTCCTGGGGGCGTGATTATCGTGATGTCGAGCCGGAAGAAGTTGATAAATCCATAAGCGCAGCTGAAACTTTTGATTCAGATACCGAGGATCAAGAGATTGTTCTGCGCGAACTTTTGCGACTTACCGAAAAAGCTACTTATAGAATGCGCGAGAAAGATTTTAGTGCGCGAACGATTTCGATAAAGGTGCGCTTTGCAGATTTCAAAACTATTACTCGCTCAAAGACAGTCCCACTTGCAATAAGTGCAACACATGAAGTTTTCGAAGTAGTTAAAAATTTATTTCTTGCTCTCAAATTAGATCGCGCCAGAATTAGATTGGTTGGAGTAAGCCTTGATGGGTTGGAAGATGGGGTAGATGCCTCTGAACAGTTGATATTGGGCGAGCGCGAGAAGGGTTGGCGCCAGGCAACTGCTGCGATTGACAAGGCGAGCGCCAGATTTGGTCAGGGCAGCGTCCGCCCAGCGCGGTTATTCGATGAATTATTAGATGAATCGGAAGAAGATACTTAAAAACTGCCTATAACTGCAGAAAACATTGGTCTTCGACTTTCCTACTTTGGCTACCTGGCGTATTGTTGGGGACATGGCACTATCCGAACACGAAAAGCGCATGCTTGCCGAGATGGAAGCTGCCCTTGTTGCCGATGACCCTCGTTTAGTCTCAACGCTAAATGGTCGCGAACGGACACCAAAAGGATCTCGAGCCTTGCTTGGTTTGGCTTCAATCCTTGTGGGTATGGTCGTATTGCTTTCGGGCCTAATTGCCCAAATCATTCCGGTTGGAATCGCTGGCTTCTTGGTCTCCTTGGCTGGCCTGGTCCTATTTGTATCAAACCTCTCCTTCGGAAAATCAAGCTTCAAGAACCCTAAGAGCGCTCGCCCAAAGTGGAGCTCACGCTTAGAAGATCGCTGGGAGCGACGTAACTTCGAAAACTGACGATTACTTGCTGCCCATCGACCACCCAATCGGGTGGTTTTTTTATGCCCAAAATCAGGATGGGAGAGGGAGGAAATCAATAACAAATGGGAAATAAATGGCAGAAAATGGTGCAAAGTGGGTAAAAATGGAGTAAAGTGGTGATTGTTATCAAATCCGGGGGGATTTGAGCGTAAAAGCTAGGGGAGGTGGGGCGAAGTGTTTCTCGGTACCCACGAACCTAAACTCGATGAAAAGGGCCGCATTATTTTGCCCGCCAGATTCCGAGATGAATTAGCAAATGGACTTGTAATAACAAAGGGCCAAGAACGCTGTCTTTACGTATTTCCTAGTGGTGAATTTTCTTCTATTACTGATCGTCTGCGCCAAGCACCCGTCACCGAAAAAGCAGCACGCGATTACATGCGCGTGATGTTTGCTGGCGCACACGATGAAGTTCCAGATAAACAAGGTCGCGTAACAATCCCAAGTGGACTTCGCACATATGCAGGTTTAGAAAAAGACTGCGTTGTAATCGGCGCAAATACTCGTTTAGAAATTTGGGATAACGCAGCCTGGGAAAGTTATTTAGCAGATCGTGAAAAAACATTCTCTGATGTTTCATCGGAGGTGCTTCCAGGCCTTTTCTAAATTGTGGCCATCGCCGACCTCTATAACGACGCCCCTTCCCCGGCGCCGTTACCCCCAGATCCGTCGGCCGGCGATGACCAGAGTTTAGAAAAGTTTAGAAGGTGCAGTAAAAAAAAGTAAGAACTAGAAAGACCTAGAAAGGGGGAGAAGATGCAAGATGCGCTACACATACCAGTTGCATTAGATCGCTGCATTGCTCTGCTCTCTCCTGCAATAGAAGCTAAAGAAAATCCAGTAATTGTCGATGCCACATTGGGTTTGGGTGGACATACAAAGGCTTTGTTAACCAAATTTTCCAATCTAAAAGTTATCGCTCTTGATCGTGACTTAAGTGCAATCGCAATTGCCACAAATAATTTAAGCGAACATATCGGTCGCGTTGAAATCATTCATGCTGTTTATGATGAATTAGATGTAGTCCTGGCAAACCGAGGCATCGCTGAAGTAGATGGAATTCTCTTTGATCTTGGTGTTTCTTCGATGCAACTAGATCAAGCTGATAGAGGCTTTGCCTATTCGCAAGATGCTCCGTTAGATATGCGAATGGATCAGAGCACGGGTCCAAGCGCGCTCGATATTTTGAACACTTATTCATATGGTGAATTAGTCCGAGTAATTCGAAACTACGGAGAAGAGAAGTATGCAACCAAGATTGCAGACAACATTGTTAAGGCCCGCGAAAGCCAAACTTTAAAGACCACAAAAGATTTAGCCGAACTAGTTAAGAACAGTATTCCAGCGCCCGCAAGACGGACCGGGGGCAATCCAGCAAAGAGAACATTTCAAGCGCTTCGGATTGAAGTAAATCAGGAGCTAGCAGTTTTAGAGCGGGCAATTCCAAAGGCAATCAGTGCCATCAAAATTGGTGGCCGCTTAGTTGTTATGTCTTATCAATCGCTGGAAGACAAGATTGTAAAGCGAGCATTCGCTGAAGTTGTCGGATCGAATTCACCTCTTGGCCTTCCATTCGATCTTCCTAATTCTGCTGCAAGTTACAAATTAATTATTAGTGGCAGTGAAGGTGCAAGTGAATCTGAAATTGAGATTAATGCCAGAGCGCAATCGATGCGACTTCGCGCTTTGGAGAGGGTGGCTGCCTAATGGCGATTCTTACCCTTCCACCAATAATTAGACCACGCCTAGGTGCAGTTCGGGCGCTTGAAAAAATTGAAAAAATTGAAAAGGTTAATGAAGCAGAAGTTTCGATTAATTCACAAAGACTAGATACTCGCAAATTTCTATTTCTTATGGCAAGTGCTGTGACTATAAATCTTCTAGTGATTGCTGGAATTAACATCTTGATGACTCAAGATGCCTTTACCCTTCAAGAACTCAAGAGCCAGAGAAATATTGCGTTGGATCAGAAGGATGCAATTTTAAATCTTGTTAATGAGAAGAATTCTCCAGTAAATCTCTCTAAGGCCGCAATCGAATTAGGGATGAAGCCCGCAAATAAAATTGGCTATCTGACTTATTCAGAAAATGCGGTGACGCAATGAGCCACAATGCAATTGTCCACAAACGAATTCGAACCCTATTAGGTGTGACATTTGTGTTATTTGCAATCATCGTTGGGCAATTGTTCTCAGTGCAAGTCGTGAGAGCTGGCACCATAAGTGAACGCGCCGCTAAAGAGCTTCTAAATACTTCAATACTTCTAGCACCCCGTGGCGTAATAAGCGATGTAAACGGTGTCGAGCTTGCTCGAAGTGTTGCTGCAATTACGATTGTCGTGGACCAAGCCCAAATCACTAATCCAAAATTAACTGCACAGATCACAAGTCCAGTCTTAAAAATGGATGAAGATGAACTCGTTGAATTATTTACTGGGAAGCTTCGCTACAAAATTATTGTAAAAAACGGTAAACCGGCGATGTGGCGTGAGCTGCAAAAGACAATTTCAGATTACAACACCGAAGTTCTAAAAGAGAAGAGCGGTCTATCTAAGCGAATCGTTGGTTTCTTCTCTGAGCGCGGATACGTCAGAGAATATCCAACTGGAACTCTGGCATCTTCACTTATCGGCTTCATCAATCATGAAGGTGTGGGCGCTGCAGGAATTGAAAGTAGTTTAAACAGACAACTTGCGGGACAAAATGGCGAATATATCTACGAAAATGGTGCAGGAACAATCATTCCAGGGTCCGCGAGAATCAAAACTGAAGCGAAAACCGGAACATCAGTTCGATTAACTGTTGATAGGGATATTCAGTGGGTGGCGCAAGACGCTATTAGCAAAGCAGTTAAGAGTTCAAGAGCTAAATCTGGAACCGTAATTGTTATGGACCCAAAGACCGGGGCAATCATTGCTCAGGCCAGCGCACCAACTTTCGATCCGGCAAAACCAATCGTTGGAAACTTAAATGTGATTAGAAATCCGGCAGTGCAAGATGTTTATGAGCCTGGGTCAACTGGAAAAGTGATTACCTATGCCGCAGCCCTAGAAGAGAAACTGCTCAACCCACATTCGGTTTATACAGTTCCTTACTCAATGAAGGTTGCCGGAACTAAATTTTCTGACCACGAACGCCATCCAGTGCAACGTCTGACTGCAACTGGAGCATTGGCAGTTTCAAGTAACACCGCCTCAATTCAAATAGGCCAGCAGCTTGGAAGTAAAAAACTTTATGAATATCTAACTAACTTTGGATTTGGAAAAAGCACGGGATCACACCTACCTGGCGAATCTGCAGGTTTATTGCGTCCAGTAAACGACTGGTCTGGAACCTCGCTACCAACTTTCTCATTTGGACATGGCTATTCAGTAACATCACTACAGGCGACTAGCGTTTTTGCAACAATTGCTAATGACGGAGTTCGAGTTACTCCAACTGTTGTCGCAGGAACAACTGATGCAAGTGGAAATTACATTCCAGCAAAGAATCAGCAGACCAAGCGAGTGATAAGCGCCGAAACTGCAAAAGAAATTCGAAAGATGCTTGAAAGCGTAGTTTCACCAAGCGGAACTGCTCCAACTGCTGCGATTCCCGGTTATCGAGTTGCCGGCAAAACCGGTACAGCAAACCGTTTTGATTCAAGCTGTTCTTGCTACAGCGGATACACCGCTTCATTTATCGGGTTTGCCCCAGCAGACAAGCCGGCATATGTTGTGAGTGTTGCAATTCAAGATCCCCAAGGAATGCACTGGGGCGGCGCACTTGGTGGTCCTGTATTCGCAAAGGTTATGAAGTTTGTATTGCAGTCGAAACACATCGAGCCTTCTTCAACTAAATTCAAGGCCTATCCGCTAACTGAAGCGGCACTAAAGAAAAGTGCGATTGTAAAATGATTCGCCCAGTTTCTGATCATGCTAAATCCATTTCAGAGCTATCGAATTTTCTAGGAATTAAATCTGAATTCAAGTTGGACTTCACTGGAATCACATCTGATTCCAGAAGTGTTGAAATCGGTGATTTATTCGTCGCTCTTCCTGGCTCAAACTCGCATGGTGCCCGATACATCGATGACGTTAAAAGCAATGGTGCGCTTGCGATAATTACGGATCAAGCCGGCGCAGAGCTTGTAGGAACAAAACTGCCGGTAATTTTAATTTCAAACCCTCGTCGAATTTTAGGCGATCTTTGTTCTTGGTTTTATGGTTCACCTTCCAGATCTATGCAAGTAATTGGAATTACCGGAACAAATGGAAAAACAACAACAACTACTATTCTTAATCAGATTCTTAAATCTGCCGGTAAATCAACTGGGTTAATCGGAACAGTCGGAATCGAAATTGGTCCGGAGAAGATTATGGCTAATTTCACTACGCCAGAGGCATCAGAGTTGCAAAGTCTCTTGGCGACAATGCGAGAGCGTCATATTTCTCATGTCTCTATGGAAGTAAGTAGCCACGCACTTGAAGCGCTCAGAATTGCCGGGACAAAATTCAACGCAGTAGGTTTTACAAATCTCACACAGGATCACTTAGATTTTCACGGTGATATGGAAAATTACTTTGCTGCCAAATCAAAATTGTTTGCTTCAGAATATAGTGACTTGGGTTTTATCAACATAGATGACGCCTATGGCAGAAAATTGCATGAGAACCCAAAAATTCCAACGATTTCGCTGTCAAGAGAAAATCGTGGGGCGCAGTGGCATTATGAACGTATTGAATCAACTCCGAGGGGATATTCGGTAGCAATCCGCGGAACCGGTGGAATCCTAATTGAAGGTGAGTTCAACTTAATCGGTGATCACAATCTCGATAATCTTTTGATGGCCGCAGCTATTGCGGCGCAATTAGAGATTGACCCACTCGTTATCGGCAACAGTCTGGCGCAACTTAAAGGCGCCGCTGGTCGTTTAGAAAGTGTTGAAATCGGTCAGAAATTCTTAGCACTTGTTGATTATGCGCATACACCTGATGCCGTAACTAGAATTCTGGAGACTTTGCGAAAATCTGTTAGCGGCAGAATCATTGCTGTGCTTGGCTGTGGCGGAGATAGAGATAAAGCCAAGCGCCCGATTATGGGACGAGAGCTATTGGAAGGATCTGACCTAGCAATATTTACTAGTGATAATCCAAGAAGTGAATCACCAGAAAGTATTTTGGCTGATATGACCGCAGGCTTAAAACTGAAAGAAAACAGCACCAAACTTGTTGATCGACGCGAAGCAATAGCCTTTGCTGTAGCTAGTGCGCTTCCGGGGGATTGTGTTGTAATTCTCGGAAAAGGCCATGAATCAGGCCAGGAGATTTCTGGAAAAAAGTTTGCATTTGATGATCGAGTTGAGCTAGCCCGAGCAATCGAGGAGCTCGCATGATTGAGCTAACCTTAAATCAAATTGCAGAAATTGTTGATGGCGAAGTAATCAACTCGGATGGAAAACAAACCACTTCAGCGATTCCAGTAATCAACTCAAATAAGGCCACAAACAATACATTCTTTGTCGCATTCGTTGGATCGAATGTAGATGGCCACGATTACATTGAAGATGCAATTTCTAAAGGTGCCCAATTTGCTCTGGTCAGCAAAGACTGTTTGGCTCCGGCCATTAAAGTTCAAGATGTTCGAAAAGCTTTAAGTGATTTAGCAATTTACGTCCGCGGTAAATTAGAGAATTTGAAGGTTATTGGAATCACCGGATCGCAGGGTAAAACAACTACTAAAGATTTACTGAAACACATCTTGGCGGTTTCTGGCGAGACTGTTGCACCAGAAGAATCTCTGAATAACGAACTCGGTGTGCCACTTTTAATTCTAAGGTGCACAAAGTCAACTAAATATTGCATTGTCGAGATGGGGGCCCGTCATGTTGGCGACATCTCACACTTAGCCGATATTGCTAAGCCACATGTTGGGGTTGTGCTAACAGTTGGAAGCGCACACCTTGGTGAATTCGGTAGCCGAGAACTTATAGCTGCTGCTAAATCTGAATTGATAACTTCACTTACTACAGGTGCAACTGCGATTCTGGGAACATATGACGAATTCACTCCAAAGATGGTTGTTCCAACCGGTGTTAAACGAATTTTCTTCGGCGAAAAATCTACATGCGAGGTAAGAGCTGCTGATGTAGAAGTTCGTGAAGGTAGAGCGCATTTTGATCTGGTAACTCCTGATGGAAGAGCGGCAGTAGGACTTCAACTTTTAGGTATGCATCAAGTTTCAAATGCTTTAGCTGCAGCTGCAGTTGCAACTGCGCTAAAGATCCCAATCGAAACTATTTCGGCAGCGCTTTCAACTGCTGAAGTTTCTAGCAAATGGCGCATGGAGATTTCACAAGTTGGTGAGATCACTTTGATTAATGATTCTTATAACGCAAACCCAGAAAGTATGGCGGCGGCGCTACGAACTTTGGCGCTAGTTTCCCAGGAAAGTGGCGGCGTTAGTTGGGCAATTTTGGGCAAGATGCAGGAACTCGGCGAGTCATCCGCTGCCGAACATGCTGCAATTGGCAGACTCGTCTCTGAGATTGGAATCGACAATCTAGTTGTCATTGGAAATAAGGACTACCTAGCGGATTTAAGATCAATTGAAGATGGGGGAGCGAGCGAAGTGCAATATTTCGAGACTAAATCTGAAGCGCTCTCAATCGTGGAACATTTCACTCCGGGTGATGTGGTCTTGATGAAGGCTTCACGATCCGAAGAATTTAACCTGCTTGCTGATTTGATTAAAGAGAGATTGCAGGAGGCAGACCAGTGAAAGGTATTGTCTTTTCTGGCGCACTCTCAATCCTGTTAAGTTTTATCTTAACGCCTACGCTTATTCGAATACTTGCAAAGCGTGGCATCGGGCAAATGATCAGAGACGATGGCCCACAAACGCATCATGTAAAACGTGGAACGCCAACAATGGGTGGCATCGTCCTCATTTTATCCACGATTATTGCCTACTTTGCTAGCCATTTATTTACTGGCACAGGCGTAACAGCATCAGCAATCTTGGTTATCGCACTAATTGTTGGACTCGGTGCAATCGGCTTACTAGATGACTTGTTGAAAATTTACAGAAAACAATCTCTAGGACTAACTGCAAGACAGAAATTATTGGGGCAAGCAATCTTTGCGGCTGGTTTTGCATATACCGGATTGCAATTTGAAGATGAATCAGGCTTGGCGCCAATATCAATGTATTTCTCAGGTGTTCGGGATACTTCAATAAAGCTTGGAATGTTCTTTGTCATTCTCTGGGTTATTTTCCTAGTTTTAGGAAGTTCCAACGGTGTCAATTTAACTGATGGTCTAGATGGACTCGCATCTGGTGCTGCAATTATGACTTTCCTTTCCTTTATTGTTATTGGAGTTTGGGAATTCGGTCAGAGCTGCGCAATTGCAATTACACCTCAGTGTTATAACGTCCGAGATCCGTTAGATATTGCGGTGCTTTCAGCAGCGCTTGCCGGTTCGTGTGCTGGATTTCTCTGGTGGAACGCCGCGCCAGCAAAAATATTTATGGGTGATGTAGGTTCATTGGCGCTTGGTGGTGCAATTTCAGGAATCGCTATTGTGCTGCGAGTAGAGGCTTTGCTGGCCGCACTTGGCGGGCTCTTTGTTCTAATTACCCTGTCGGTCATTATTCAAACTGGTTACTTCAAACTTTCTGGTGGCAAACGAGTCTTTAAGATGGCGCCGCTCCAACATCACTTCGAATTACTCGGTTGGGGCGAAGTAACTATTGTTATTAGGTTCTGGATTTTAGCGGGAATGAGCGTTGCAGCTGGCTTAGGTCTTTTTTATGGGCAATGGGTTGTCTCGCAATAATGTCTTTCATAGCCGAACTTAAAACCAAAAATATTCTTGTAGTTGGTGGCGGTACTACGGGGAAGTCGTTGTCGAATTATCTTTCAAGCTTGGGCGCGAACTTCACAGTGTTTGATGAAAAATCTACAACTCAGCATGGTCTCGATGTGGCCACCGAAATTGATGACTTTTCGGTTTACGACTTGGCAATTGTCTCTCCTGGTTGGCGACAAGATCATTTTGTAATTGCAAATTTGCAATCCGCGGGCGTAGAAGTTGTAAGTGAGATTGATTTTGCGTGGAACCTCAAGACTGAAATGAATCCCGATCAGATTTGGGTAGCAGTTACCGGAACCAATGGAAAAACAACGACAATTCAGATGCTTGAATCAATTTTTATAGCATCTGGGGTATCTGGGATTGCTTGTGGCAATGTTGGAACCACAGTTGTTGACGCCCTGACTGGCGGAAATAAATTTGATGTTCTAGCTCTTGAGCTTTCCTCGTTTCAAATTAGCTGGAGCTCGCTGCCGCAATATCACGCAGTAGCAATTCTAAATATTGCTCAGGACCATATTGATTGGCATGGAAGTTTTGAAGAGTATGCAAATGCAAAAATGAAGCTACTGAATCAGAGTAAGACCGCTGTATTAAATCTTAATGACCCAGAAATAATTTTAAGGGGCGCTAGCTGGACTGGTCGTAAAGTGTTCTTTGGATTCGATTCACCGCAAGCTGGCGAAATTGGATTGGTTGAAGAACTTTTAATTGATCGCGCTTTTGTGTCATCTCCTGAAAATGCAGAAGTGATTGCCGAACTTGCTGACATAAAGCCAGCAGTTCCGCATAATGTTTCAAATGCTATGGCGGCTGCCGGATTGGCGCTTGCCATTGGAATCGCCCACCCAAAGGTTAAATCTGGACTCAATAACTTCGAGCTAGATAAACATCGCTTGCAGACTGTTTTATCAAAGGATGAAATTACCTGGGTCAATGATTCAAAAGCCACAAACCCACATGCCGCAACAGCTGCGCTACTTTCTCACCTATCAAATATTTGGATCGCTGGTGGCTTGGCCAAAGGTGCGAAGATGGATGATTTAGTTCGTCGAACCGCTTCAAGAATAAAAGCTGCAATTATTATTGGTAAAGATGGCGAGCAGATCGCAGCAGCGCTAGAAAAGCATGCGCCTGATGTAAAAATTTTTCGTATGCCAAAGTGTAAAAGCCCAGAGGAATTAATGGATCAGGTAGTGGCATGCGCAAGTGAGATTGCAGAGCGAGGGGACACTGTCCTGTTGGCTCCAGCATGTGCATCGATGGACCAATTTACTTCTTATTCGCATCGGGGCGATCTATTTGCGCAGTCAGTTGCTAACTTGGTGGCTAAATGAAAAAACGGATGCAAGGTCGAGGACAGGCTTACGCAAACTTTCTCTCAAAGCCAACCGCAACTTATTTATTAATCCTCGGTTGCACTGGCGCCTTGGCTGGTCTCGGTCTTGTTATGGTCTTGTCTGCCTCTTCAGTAACTTCGCTCTCTGAGAGTGGAAACACCTTTGCAATTTTTCTTAAGCAATTATTGTTTTTAGTAGTAGGCATCGGCCTCTCATTTATTGCGATGCGAATGAAGTTATCCCATTGGGAGAGCCTGGCTCGCTTGGCGTTGCCCATTGGAGCAATTGCACTCGTCCTACCTATTATTTTTGGCCAGAACATCAACGGAAACCGAAATTGGATTCCGCTGGGACCATTCACCCTGCAGCCAAGTGAGTTTGCAAAGCTAGCGCTTATTCTTTATTGCGCTCTTCAACTTAGAAAGCACCTTGAGCGCAAAGCCAAGGGCCTGCAGTCCAATGCAATTGGAATGGTTTCTATTGGGACTTTGGGCTTTCTATTTCTGATTCTTCTTGGTCGTGATTTAGGAACTGCGATTATTGTCGCTGGAATTGTCTTCGGAATGTTATTTATTTCTGGCGTGAATTTAAAAGTTCTCTTCTCAATTTCAGGAGTATTTGCCCTCGTGGGTATGGCTCTCGCGGTCAGTAATCCGGCGAGATTACGTCGGTTTAGCGCAGTGATTGATCCCTTTGCGCCAGAGGTATACAAATTGGCTGGTTGGCAGCCAGCACATAGCCTCATGAGTTTGGCCAGTGGTGGCCTCTTCGGAGCCGGAATTGGCGCAAGTAAACAGAAGTGGGCCAATCTTGCAGAAGCACATACCGATTTTATTTTCTCGGTAATCGGAGAAGAACTAGGACTTCTTGGAACTCTTACCGTAGTAATTCTCTTCGCAACTTTAATCTACGCAATATTTAGAGTTGCTATAACTACAAAGGATCTCTTTCAAAAGTATGTTGTTACAGGTATCGGGTGCTGGATTATTCTGCAAGTGCTAGTTAACTTGATGACGGTTGTCGGGATTATCCCGGTAATCGGAGTGACGCTTCCATTTATCTCATATGGCGGTTCATCTTTAATCGCAAACTGTTTTGCTATTGCATTTGTTTTGAATGTTGCCAGTAGAGAACCTGATTTTAAAGCAGCTCGACTTGCTCGCAAGACGGTGAAATAGTGAAGCGGATACTTTTAGTTGGGGGCGGAACTGCTGGACATGTTGAGCCAGCGCTAGCAGTGGCAGATTGGTTGCTAGAGAACAGTCAGGATATCTCCTGTGAATTCGTAGGAACAAAGAGTGGTATCGAAATGGAGCTGGTTCCTGCGGCTGGATTAAAATTGCATTTAGTTACAAAAGCGCCACTTCCTAGAAAATTCAATCCCTCTTCACTTATTTGGCCCTATAAAATTATTGTTTCAATTATCCAGTCTCTAAAAATTGTGCGAAGCGCAGATCTACTTATCGGTTTCGGGGGATATGTGAGTGCCCCTTGTTATGTCGCCGCAAAATTGAGCAGGGTTCCAATATTTATTCACGAGGCAAATGCAATTCCAGGTTGGGCGAATAAATTAGGGATTAACTTCGCAGAACTCACCTTTACAGCTTTTTCAAGCACGTCTAAATTTGGCGGAAAGTGGGAATCGGCTGTTCTGGCCGGCATGCCAATCCGAGAAGAGATTTTTGCGATTTCTGGCTTAAGTAAATCTGATCGTTCGACTAAGTGGGACGCCACTTATCGCAAACTGGAACTTGATCGAAGCAATCGAACAATCTTTATCTTTGGCGGCTCACTTGGAGCTCAATCAATTAATGCAGTAGTAGAGAAGGCGCTTCCGGGACTTTTGAGCGCTGGGTTCAATGTTATCCACGCGGTTGGCAAAAATAATCAATTGCCAAAAGCCGCTCCTGGCTATGCACCACTTCCTTACATCACAAATATGGCAGATATGTATATCGCCAGTGATTTAGTTATTTCGAGGGGAGGGGCTGTAACTTGCGCAGAACTCGATGCCGCAAATTCTTATGCCCTGATCGTTCCGCTGCCAATTGGAAATGGTGAACAAGTCGCCAATGCTCAAGATTTAGTGGATAAAGGTGCGGCAAGGATTTGCATGAATTCTGAATTTACCGCGGAATGGCTACTTTCAAATATCGAATCTTTAGCGCTTGCCGCAGATAACTGGAATATCAAGAGAGTTCAAGGTGTTAAGCCACGGGCAGCAGAATTAATTGGAAGTAGAATTCTTAAGAAAGTATCTGGAAAGTAGAAAATGAATCTCACTGAGTTTATTGCTAGCCGTATTCACTTCATCGGGCTTGGTGGCGCCGGGATGAGTGGAATTGCGAGAATTGTTCTGGCTCAAGGCGCAAGTGTTTCAGGCTCTGATGCTAAAGATTCGACGGTGCTTTCAGCGTTAAAAACTTTAGGAGCACAAGTATTTGTAGGACATCAGGCAAGTAACATCGGTGATGCAGAAGTTTTGGTGGTTTCAAGTGCAATCGATGAAGCAAATCCAGAAATAAGCGCAGCGAAATCTAAAGGCTTGACTATTTTGACACGAGCGCAGGCCTTGGCTTTGCTGATGTCTGAATCGAAATCAGTAGCCGTTGCTGGCACTCATGGCAAAACCACGACAACTTCAATGCTGACCGTTGCGTTACAGCAAGCTGGATTGGATCCGTCTTTCGCAATCGGCGGAATGATTAATCGCGGTGGAACAAATGCACATTTAGGATCGGGTGAAATCTTCATAGCCGAAGCCGACGAATCAGATGGTTCCTTTCTCGCATACAAGCCATATGGCGCAATAATCACAAATATTGAATTAGATCATGTTGATAATTTCCCGGACATTGAATCGGTAAATCAAATCTTTCTAGACTTTGTAAAGTCAATTCAACCAGGTGGGTTCCTGGTCGCCGGAATTGATAGCCCCGGAGTCGTTAATCTGCTCGCCCAGATCAAGAGAAGCGACATTGAGATAATTACGTATGGCACAAGCGCGGACTTCTCTATTTCGCACATCTCTCTCCAGCCAACCCAAAGTCATGCTCGAATTACTAAGTTGGGCAAAGTTCTAGGAGAACTTTCACTAACAATTCCGGGCAACCACAATATTGAAAATGCAGCAGCTGCATTGGCTGTGGGCATGAAATTAGGGGCGCCAGTGGCGGAATTGCTGGCAGGATTGAATAAATTCAGCGGCGCAAAGCGCAGATTCGAAAATCGTGGCAGTGTAAATGGCGTCACCGTAATTGACGATTACGGCCATCATCCAACTGAAGTCCGCGTTACTTTAGAAACCGCAAAACGCTTTGCACAATCAGGTCGGGTAATAGCAATCTTTCAACCACACCGCTATTCCCGAACTGCAATGTTTGTTGAAGAATTTGCCGAGGTTCTGGCAATTGCCGATCTGGTTTATCTCCTAGAGATATACGCCGCGAGCGAATCACCGATGCCGGGAGTTTCATCGATTCTGATTGCAAATTCAATGGACTCTGCGAAGGTGACATTCGAGCCATCAATGATTGATGTGGTCTCAGCGGCAGTAAACGAAGCAAAATCCGGAGATCTAATAATCACCTTAGGCGCCGGCGATGTTAACTTATTGGTCCCACTTATTCTGCAGACGCTAGAGGAAAAAATTGCACCGTAGATTTAATCGAATTGGCATAACTTTTTTCGCAACAGCAATTCTTGGTGGCTTGGTTTATGTTCTGGGATGGTCATCGCTCATCACAATCCAAGCAGTAGAGATCAAAGGAACCAATCAAGTTAATTTGATTTCGGCTCAGCTTTCGGCCGGAGCTTCAAATTTAGTTTTAGGTGAACCACTGGCAAGAATTAATCCAAAGCACGAAGAGAATCTGATTACAGATTTAGAATGGATTAACGCTGCAGAGGTTTCAAGGAACTGGTGGACACGAGAAGTGCAGGTTTTGGTTACACCTAAAATACCAATTGCAATTTTCAAGGTCGCAGGAACTTCTGAAACCAAGCCACGTTATTTAGCGAGCGATGGTAGTGATTTCTCTAGCCCTCAAATTTTCACGAATTTGGCAACAATTTCATTAATCAATAACGGACAGAATCTAGTTGGTCAACGGAGAATCATCGCGGGTTTTGTAGCTAATCTTCCGACCGATTTAATCCCGGGTTTAGAGAACTTGGAGATCACAAATAAGGGCGAAGTCCTGATGGTCACGAAATTGCGAAAACCGACCCTACGAATCAACTGGGGTAGCTCAAATTCACCAGAAGAAATCACCGTTAAAAGCAATGTATTAAAGGACTTATTGGACCTTCCAGAGAATAAGAAAATTACTAATGTTGATTTAACTGTTGCTAATTCGCCAGTAGTTAAATAAAAGCTTAGAAATTTTCTCTTAGATTTAAACTTTTTTTCTTCGTGTCGGTCGTTGCTTGCGAGTGCCAACACCCATAGTTTTACCACTAAGTAAGCATCACATAAATCTCAAGTAGAGATTTAGGGTTTAGAAAGAGGCGGATTGTGGCTACACCACAGAATTATTTAGCAGTCATCAAAGTTGTCGGTGTTGGTGGCGGCGGTGTTAATGCAATCAATCGAATGATTGAAGCCGGATTAAAAGGTGTTGAGTTCATTGCAATCAATACCGATTCACAACAATTAATAATGAGTGATGCTCATGTGAAATTAGATATTGGCAGAAAATTAACTCGCGGCCTTGGTGCTGGCGCTGCTCCTGAAATTGGAAGACAAGCTGCAGTCGATCACACAGAAGAAATTGAAGAAATGTTACGTGGTGCCGATATGGTTTTCGTAACCGCTGGTGAAGGTGGTGGCACTGGAACAGGAGGTGCGCCGATAGTTGCAAAGATTGCAAAAGATTTAGGTGCGCTAACTGTTGGCGTAGTTACTAAACCATTTACCTTTGAAGGAAAGCGACGCACTGCTCAAGCTGATGAAGGTATCGCGCTGTTGCGAGAAGAAGTTGATACTTTAATTGTGATTCCTAATGATCGCTTACTAGCAATTTCAGATCGCTCAATTAGTCAACTAGAAGCATTTAGAAGTGCTGATCAAGTTTTGCTATCCGGTGTTCAAGGAATAACAGATTTGATTACTACTCCAGGACTTATCAATCTGGACTTCGCGGATGTGAAGAGCGTGATGTCTGGTGCTGGTTCGGCCCTTATGGGTATCGGATCCGCAAGAGGCGAAGCACGTGCTACTCGCGCGGCTGAACTTGCAATTTCAAGCCCGCTTCTTGAAGCTTCAATTGATGGCGCACACGGAGTTCTATTATCTATCGCCGGTGGTTCTGATATCGGGTTGTTTGAACTAAGTGAAGCGGCAGAATTAGTTGCACAATCTGCGCATCCAGATGCCAACATTATTTTTGGAACCGTAATCGACGATGCCTTAGGTGATGAAGTTCGAGTCACGGTTATTGCTGCTGGTTTCGATGGCGGATTACCAAAGCGAGTTTCAGTTCCAGTGATTGATGCAGCCTCACTATCCGGCAATGCCGATCCAATCGCATCAAACGATCCGTTGGCGGTGGCTCTCGATGTTCCAACGGTTGCAATTTCGACAGCAAACAGTCCACGGAAGCGGATTACATTTGAGGATTTGGTATCAGAAGACGATATCGATATCCCAGACTTTATGAAGTAATTCCAAAAGCTTCCAACACTGAAACATGGCGCAAATTTTATTTACTGCGCGAGCGGGTGGCACGTCAGTTAGTCCTTACGATTCCTTCAACTTAGGCGATCATGTTGGTGATGCTTCAAAGAGCGTGGAAGATAACCGCCAGGTTCTGCAGGGTTTGATAAGTCAGCCAAAGCTTAAATTCATGAATCAGGTTCACGGGAATGAAGTTATGGAAGTTGATGAAGATTCAGTATCGCCAGTTACTGTCGATGCGCTAGTTACACGCAGCAAAGGAGTTCCACTCGTAGTTCTGAGTGCGGACTGTTTACCCATATTAATTGAGGGTGAGAATATTGTTGCTGCAATTCACGCTGGTCGCAAAGGAGTTTTGAATGGAATTATTGGCAAGGTAATTGAGACAGTGCGTTCGATAAGCGATGGTGAATACGTTGCAACGATCGGGCCAGCAATTTGTGAAAAATGTTACGAAGTAGATCTCGAGATGTATCTAGATGCAATAGAGCGAGAACCAAGCCTGGCTACAAATCCTGATTCACATTGTCTTGATCTCAAAAGGGCAGCTACCGAACAATTGAAGATTCAAAATATCAAGGTAGTTGATGTTGGAATCTGCACAGCACATGACCTGAATTATTTCTCCTATCGTCGCGATGGAATCACTGGCAGAAATGCTGGGGTCATAGTCCTATGAAAACCCGCAGCGAAGAATTGCTCGGGAATCTAGATTCCATCAGAGCTCGGATTGATACGGCAGCTCAAAGTTCGGGTAGGAGTTCGAGTGAAATTACACTTATTGTTGTAACCAAGACTTTTCCAGCAAGCGATGTGAAAATTCTTTATGAACTTGGAGTTCGGGATTTTGGGGAGAATCGAGATCAAGAGGCATCGGCCAAATCAGCGGAATTACCAGAAGATTGCACATGGCATTTTCAGGGACAAATTCAGAGCAACAAATTGAAATCTATTGCTAATTGGGCCGATGTTCTACATTCCATTGACGATCTGGCGCATGCAAGAAAATTGGATTCCTTAGTTTCTCCAGATTCAAAAAAGGATATTTTCATTCAAGTCTCACTCGATAATCTGCCAAATCGCGGGGGAGTATTGCCCGAATCGATTCCAGAATTTTTGGATGAAGTCTCAGCTTTTTCAAATCTAAATGTCCGTGGATTAATGGCCGTCGCTCCGCTTGGCGAGGAACCAGTTCGAGCATTTCTACGTTTGAAAGAGCTCTCGGACCGGGTCGTTAAAGAGCACCCAGAAGCCAGAGAGATATCGGCTGGAATGAGCAATGATTTTGAGGCGGCAATTTCTCAGGGTGCGACACATATCCGAATTGGTAGCCAAATACTCGGGGTTCGTTAGTACTTAACTTAGGCTTATCCCATGGCTAATGCATTTAGAAAAGCAGCGAACTTTCTTGGACTAGTTGATGATGAAGAACTTGATCAATCGACTCCAGTAACAACCCAGAGTGAATCACGTTTTAGTCGACCACTGCGTAGTGCAGCTCCGGCCGAAGAGCAGAGTCCTACATATCTTCGTAGCACACCGACTCGCGCGGCAACTCCAGTGGCTCAACCGAATGTTGTTGTTGATCACATAGTTACTTTGCACCCACGTATGTATAGCGATGTTCGTGCAATTGGTGAGCACTATCGTGTTGGTCAACCAGTAATCATGAACCTAAGCGACATGGAAGAGTCAGAGCGCAAACGCATGATTGACTTTGCATCAGGTTTAGTTTTTGGTCATTACGGAAGTATTGAAAGAGTTACTTCAAAGGTCTTTCTTTTGACTCCGCCAAATGTAAAAGTAAGTAACGAAGATAAAACTGCAGCCGCACAGGCTAGTTTTTTCAACCAGAGCTGATCTTTAAGTGAGTCTGCTTTTTAGCATACTTGACACTGCGCTAAATATTTTTATTTTGGCACTGGTGGGCAGATTGATTTTAGATTACGCAAGAATTTTTGCACCTAATTGGCGTCCAAAAGGAATCTTGTTAGCTCTTGCAGAATTCATCTTTTCAATAACCGATCCAGCAGTGAATTTTGTTCGTCGCTTTGTTCCACCGCTGCGCTTAGGTCCGGTCTCACTAGATTTATCTTTCATTGTCATCTTCCTTGGAGCCCAACTTTTATCAGGTGTGCTTTCAAGTATTGCAGCTAGCCTTTAATTCTTAATTAGTTCTAGCCAAAGCCCCAATTCATTATCTGTTTCGGTCTTTGCTGAAACATTTTCAAATTTGGTGGCTAAAGTCTCTTCACCAATTTCTGCAAGGTTTTTCGTGATGGCAGCCGTGACTTCTGGATTTGCACTCCAGTTCACGGAGATTCGGTCACTGATTTCAAAACCAGATTGTTTGCGCTCTTCTTGAATTGCTCTAATCACTTCACGAACGATTCCAGCCTCGATCAATTCTGGCGTCAGCGCCAGATCAAGTGCAACGCTCTCGCCGTTGTGGCTTGCTACAGACCAGCCGGCCTTTGGGGTTTCAGTGATTACTAGGTCTTCAATATCAATTCGAGCAGTGCTTGAACCACCGAATTCAATTTCGAAGAAACTGGATTTGCGAATTTCAGCGACGAGCAAGCCATGATCAAGAGCAGTAATTGCTTTAGCAATTGCTTGAACATCGCCACCAAATTTTGCACCGATTGTTCGAAAATTTGCTTTAACCGAGATGCTGACCAAATCTGCGCCAGCAGAAGAGATTTCATCCAAGCTCTGCACATTTAATTCATCAGAAATGTGGGAGCGAATTTCGTCGTCCATCTCATCCCAGCCATTTGCCGCAACAAGAGCTCGCGCTAAAGGTTGGCGAATCTTCACCTTAGATTCGGCGCGCGCAGCACGGCCTAATTCAACAAGTCTGCGAGATAGTCGAACTGACTTCGAAAGATTCTCATCAATCTTTGAAGCATCACTTACCGGAAAATTAGTTAGGTGAACAGATTCGAATTCACTTGGCTCTAAATTACGAATCATCTCCTGCCAAACATGTTCGGTGATAAACGGAACCATTGGTGCCATAAGTTTCGTGAGTTCTTTTAGGCAGTGATAAAGAGTATTGAGCGCTTCGCTCTCGCCATCCCAGAATTTGCGGCGAGATCTGCGGACATACCAATTTGATAAGTCATCAATGAACTGTCCGATAATCATTCCGGCGGCTTGCGAATCGTAATTCTCGTAGGCCTCGTCAACCTTAGCGATTAAGTGATTGAGCTCTGAAAGAATCCATCTATCCATAGTTGAAGATGTCTGCGAAAGTCCAGTCAACTTGAAATCAGACGCCTTGGCATACAAAGTGAAGAACGAGACGGTGTTCCAGTAAGTAAGAAGCGTTTTTCTTACAACATCGGTAATTGCCTCGTGCCCAACGCGGCGCGCACTCCACGGTGATCCTGCGGCCAACATGTACCAACGAACCGCGTCGGCTCCGTGCTGATCCATAAGTGGCATTGGCTCCAAAACATTGCCCAGGTGTTTACTCATTTTGCGACCATCTTTATCCAAGATATGTCCTAGACATAAAACAGTTTTGTATGAACTTTTATCGAAAACCAAGGTTCCGATTGTCATCAAGGTATAGAACCAACCTCTGGTTTGATCGATAGCTTCGCAGATGAAATCTGCTGGGTAAGAGGCCTCAAATTTCTCGACAGATCCTGCTTTGTGTGGGTAGCCCCATTGTGCAAATGGCATGGCTCCAGAATCAAACCAACAGTCGATAACTTCTGGAGTGCGATTCATCTTCAAGTCACACTCTGCACAATCGAAAGTAATGTCATCTACGAAAGGACGATGCGGATCGGACTTTGATAGATCAGTTCCTGCTAATTTTCCTAGTTCGGCAAGAGAGCCGATACAAATTTCATGTTTATTCTCGCAGCGCCAGATTGGAAGCGGGGTTCCCCAATAACGATTTCTAGAAATTGCCCAGTCAATATTGTTGTTTAACCAATCGCCATAACGACCTGTTTTAATGGTTTCAGGATGCCAATCGGTATTCGCATTCTCTCGAAGCAGCGCATCTTTAATTTCAGTTGTGCGGATATACCAAGAAGGTTGTGCGTAATACATCAATGCCGTATGACAGCGCCAACAATGGGGATAGGAGTGCTCATATTGCTGCTGCTTAAATAGCAGCCCCTTTGATTTGAGCTCCTTAATTAACAACTTATCTGCATCTTTAAAAAATACTCCGCCAACTATTTTTAGATCTGGCAAGAAGTGTCCATCGGCAGCAATTGGATTTGTAACTGGAAGACCATATTTACGACAAACCGCGAAGTCATCGGCACCGAATGCGGGGGATTGATGGACCAGGCCGGTTCCATCCTCAACAGTTACGTAATCAGCTAAGACAATGTAATGCGCATCAGCAATTTCAACTAGATCCAAAGGAGCTGCATACTTTGTATGTTCCAATTCGGCACCGCTAAATGTGGCGATAACTTTGCGCTCTTCGCCAAGGACTGCTGCCAGATTGCTAGCAACGACCAATCTTTCAATCTTTTCGTCAGTAGTTATTTCAATTACTTGGTATTCAATCTTGGGATTTACCGCAACCGCAGTATTCGAAACTAGCGTCCAAGGAGTTGTAGTCCAAACTAGAAGGCTCGCGTTAAGTTCGGCTAATTTCCCGGAAGTTGCTGGAAAGCGAACATAAACAGATTGGTCTTTGATGGTTTCGTAACCTTGAGAAAGTTCGTGATCCGAAAGCCCGGTTCCGCAACGGGGGCAATATGGCGCAACTCGGTAATCTTGAACCAGCAAACCCTTCTTCCAAATTTGTTGCAGCGACCACCAAACGCTCTCTACATATTCACTAGACATCGTCCAATAAGCTTCATCAAAATCAACCCAGAATCCCATCCGGCGGGTCATCGATGTAAATTCACCAACATGTTCTTGAACTGAAACTCGGCACTGCTCATTGAATTTGGCAATGCCATATTCTTCGATATCACCTTTTCCGCTAAAACCAAGTTGTTTCTCAACAGCAATCTCAACTGGCAGACCGTGACAATCCCATCCAGCTTTACGGATTACTTGATTGCCTTTCATAGTTTGGTAGCGCGGAAATAAATCCTTAAATACTCGAGCTTCGATGTGGTGAGTTCCTGGTTTTCCATTTGCGGTTGGTGGGCCTTCGTAGAACGTCCAATTTGGTTGACCATCGCGGGCACTAATAGTTTTCTTAAAAATCTCTTGGGTTTCCCAGAATGAGAGTATCTGATGTTCAACTGCAGGCAGATCAATCTGCGGTGCCAGTGATTTAATCGTTGACATTTAAATAGCGCCTCTCAAATTAATTCCAGCAAACACTTGTCCGCTAGTTAACTTGGAGGGACGGTGCGAAATCCACCGCGGTACCACCCGCCTTGTGCGAAATAATCGCACCACTTTTTGCAATACAACTCAGCGCTAGTTCTACCCCGAATATTGCTACTTCTATATTCGGCTCTTCTTGCAGGCTCCGAGGTGATGGCCTCATCTACGCCCTGTTGCAGAGTCAGGGGGAATTCTAGCGCGGCGAAGTTGGTGTTTAAGCACCTAAGGTTCTAATCTGTCCGCCTTGCGTGTCAAAATCTCGCAAATTCAATTGATTTACAACAGACTGGTGGAACGGTGCCAAAGAAAACAGCAGCAAAAAAAGTGGCTAGCAAGGCAACCAAGAAGGCGCCAGCAAAGAAGCCTGTTAAAAAGGTAGCCAAGAAAGCGCCCGCCAAGAAAGCTGTCGCCAAGAAAGTTCCTGCTAAGAAAGCAGCACCAGCAAAGCGTTCGCCAAACATTGTAAAACCTTCACTCGCAAAGAGTGCAAAGAAGGTTGTCGGTAAACCGTTTCCAGCAAAACTGCAGAGCACAACTAAAGGAAACTCGACAACAATTACCGTAACTCCTAACGAAGTTGCAGTAGCGGAAGTTTTGGTTGAAGAGCGTCGCCTAACGATGCTGCCACCACCACGTCCAAATAAAACAATCAAAAAAGGAGTTGGCCTTAAGCCAATTAAGAGCGCACCGGCGCCACTAATAATTTCCGACGGAATCGAAAATTGGACTGCCACAGAATTAAAATCAATGCGCAGCGAACTTTCAAAGGATTTAATCAGACTCCGTGCTGAACTGGCAGAGGTTGAAAGTGGAATGGAAGATTTGATCAATGCCGAAGGCATGGGAGCTGGCGATGATCAAGCCGATGCCGGCACAAAAACTTTTGAACGTGAACACGAGATGTCACTTGTCTATAACGCCAGAGACATGGTTGTTCAAACCGAACGTGCTCTAGAACGAATCGACAATAAAACTTATGGTCGGTGTGAAGAGTGCGAGAATTCAATTGGTAAAGCTCGGCTTCAAGTATTTCCACGTGCCACCCTTTGTATGTCATGTAAGCAAAAAGAGGAACGACGCTGAATGTAGTTGTCCGGCGAAAGTTGGCAGTGACAGCTTTCCTAGTTTTCCTTGCAGATTACTTGACGAAATTTGCGGCAGTTGAATTTCTAACAGATGGGCCAATCAAAATCATTGGTGATTTCGTCAAATTTGAATTGGTCTTCAATACTGGTGCGGCATTTAGCTTGGCGACAAGTCAGACAATCTTCTTATCCGTTTTCGGAATGACGGTTGCTGCGGGAATTCTTTACTTCACTACTCGAATTGATTCAAATAAGTGGGCAGTTGGTCTCGGTCTAGTTTTAGGTGGAATTTTTGGAAATCTTTCCGATCGGATATTTAGAAATCCTGGTGGTCTTCAAGGTCCAGTAGTTGATTGGATTTCGTTGCCATATTGGCCAACTTTTAATATTGCTGATAGTTCCATTGTTATTGGCGCCGCAACAATCGTCTGGCTTATTTGGGCCAAGATTCCTTCGAGATCAGTGACCAAATGAGTGAAAATAAGAATGAACGCGAAGTGCGATTTGTTTCGATACCCGAAGGATTGCACCAGGAGCGAGTAGATGCTGCGCTTTCTAGACTGTTAGGTCTCTCAAGATCGACAATAGTTACCCTGATTGAAAATGATGAAGTGACTCGTAAAGGCAAGCCACTTACGAAATCCGATCGGGTAAACACCGATGATTATTTGGAAATCAAGATGCCGGCAATTCTTGGAGAGCCAGTATTAACTGCGACACCGATCGAGAATTTTAAAGTTGTTTATGATGATTCAGATGTAATCGTTATCGATAAACCAGCTGGTGTAGCGGCCCATCCAAGCCCGGGGTGGCGCGGTGCAACGGTTATCGGTGGTGTAGTTGCAGCTGGATATCAAGTTTCTACAAGTGGCGCTGCCGAACGCCAAGGAGTTGTTCATCGATTAGACGTTGGGACTACGGGCCTAATGGTTATTGCAAAGAATGAAAATTCGTATAGCAATTTAAAGCAACAATTTCGGGATCGAACCGTTACTAAGGTTTATCACGCATTGGTCCAAGGTCATATGGATCCAACTGAAGGAACAATTGATGCACCTATTGATAGACATCCTAAAGAAGACTACCGATTTGCAGTTGTCGCAGATGGAAAACCGAGCATCACGCATTACAAAGCGCTCGAATTTTTCCCAGCAGTATCTTTATTAGAGATTGAGTTAGAGACTGGTCGCACACATCAGATTCGGGTGCACTTTTCGGCGCTTCGCCATCCGCTTGTTGGTGACCTGACTTACGGAGCGGACCACACAATCGCTGAACGTTTACAAATTGTTCGCCCATGGCTTCATGCCCGGGAGTTAAAATTCATCCACCCATCCTCGGGCTCTGAGATTGCATTCTTCTCTGAATATCCGCAAGACCTGACACGCTGCCTAGAAATATTGGCCAAGGGCCAACTCCCTGAAGCTCAGTAGTAATCTCACCTAAATGTCCGCAGAGCCAGGCTTCGTCCACCTACACGTTCATACCGAGTATTCAATGCTCGATGGCGCTGCTCGGGTTGAAGAATTGGTTTCGCAAGTTGCTAAAGAAGGAATGCCAGCAATTGCGATTACAGATCACGGAAATGTTTTCGGTGCATATGATTTTAATAAGAAGGCTAATACTGCGGGCGTTAAACCTATTATTGGTATTGAAGCGTATGTAGCTCCGGAATCTAGATTTGAAAAGAAGCGCGTTAAGTGGGCCGACGGCGGCGAAGATGATGTCTCGGGCGGTGGCGCATATACCCACATGACAATTCTTGCGGAGAATAACGTTGGGCTCTCTAATCTTTTTAAACTCTCATCGCTCGCCTCTCTTGAAGGCTATTACTACAAACCACGAATGGATCGCGACTTACTTTCAAAGTATGCAAGTGGCCTAATTGCGACAACAGGTTGCCCAGGTGGCGAAATCCAAACTCGACTGCGCATGGGGGCATACAAAGAAGCGATAGCGGCTGCAAGTGAGTTCCGAGATATTTTCGGTGCCGAGAACTTTTATCTTGAAGTTATGGATCACGGTATCGATATTGAAACTAGGGTCAAGGCAGATTTACTGAAACTTGGCAAAGAACTTGGATTGCCGTTACTCGCAACAAACGATTTGCACTACACGCATCATGCCGATGCCGCTTCACATGAGGCGCTGCTCTGTGTTCAGTCTGGTTCTACCCTTGCAGATCCGAAGCGATTCAAATTTGATAACAATGAGTTTTATCTAAAGAGTGCAGCAGAAATGCGAAGATTATTTGCTGATATTCCGCAGGCCTGTGACAACACTTTGCTTGTAGCCGAGCGGTGCAATATACAGATGCGCGAAAATGAGAATCTCTTGCCGCAGTATTCAGTCCCCGCTGGTGAAACAGAAGATTCTTGGTTACGTAAGGAATCAAATAAAGGTCTAATCGCAAGACTTGATGGCAAAGTTGATGCAGCCTATCAGGAACGTTTAAATTATGAATTAGATGTAATGATAAAGATGGGTTTCCCTGGATACTTCTTAGTTGTTTCGGATTTATGTTCACATGCCAGAAGTGTTGGAATTCGAGTCGGCCCAGGTCGTGGTTCAGCGGCCGGTTCTCTGGTTTCTTATGCGCTCGGTATCACTGCACTAGATCCAATAAAGCACGGACTACTCTTTGAGCGTTTTCTAAATCCAGAACGTATTTCAATGCCAGATATCGACTTGGACTTTGATGAAAGAAGACGCTCCGAAATGATTGCCTACGCAACCCAGAAGTATGGCGAAGATCGCGTTGCGCAAATCATTACTTACGGAACAATTAAATCCAAGCAAGCTCTAAAAGATTCCACCAGAGTTCTCGGTTATCCATACGCCATAGGCGACAAATTAACTAAAGCGCTGCCACCATCTGTAATGGGTAAAGATATTTCACTCGCTGGAGTTTTTGATACAACTAATGAGCGTTATGGCGAAGCCGGAGAATTTAGATCGCTCTATGAACTTGATCCAGATTCGAAACGGATCGTAGATACTGCTCGTGGACTTGAGGGATTGAAGCGACAGTGGGGCGTTCACGCAGCAGGAGTGATTCTTAGTAAAGAGCCACTATTGGATGTAATCCCAATTCATCGCCGCGAAGCTGATGGCGCAATCATTACGCAATTCGACATGGGAGCCTGCGAATCAATCGGTCTATTAAAGATGGATTTTCTAGGTCTACGAAATCTTTCGGTTCTAGATGATTGTTTGTTAAACATAAAGGCAAATAAGGGAATCGATTTAGATCTCTCGACGCTAACTTTGGATGACATAAAGACTTACCAATTACTCGGCCGCGGTGAAACCCTCGGAGTGTTCCAGCTCGACGGCGGGCCTATGCGTGCACTTCTTCGACAGATGAATCCAGATTCTTTCGAAGATATATCTGCAGTTATCGCTTTGTATCGACCAGGACCAATGGGCGTAAATGCGCACAATGATTACGCGGATCGCAAGAATAAAAGACAAGAAGTTGTTCCAATCCATCCAGAATTAGTAGATGCGCTCTCCGAAATATTGGGGGACACATACGGACTAATTGTTTATCAAGAGCAGGTTATGGCGATCGCACAGAAGGTTGCCGGATTTAGTCTTGGTCGCGCAGATCTTCTGCGAAAAGCAATGGGCAAGAAGAATAAAGACATTCTGGATAAGGAATATGTAAATTTTGAAAAGGGTATGACCGATAACGGTTTCTCCAAGTCCGCTATCGATAAATTATGGGAAACTCTTATCCCATTCTCGGACTATGCATTCAACCGGGCGCACAGCGCTGGGTATGGAATGGTTTCGTATTGGACCGGATATTTAAAGGCGAATTATCCAACTGAATACATGGCCGCACTATTAACCAGCGTTCGTGACGACAAAGATAAGAGCGCCCTCTATTTAAATGAATGCCGTCGGATGGGAATCAAAGTCTTGCCACCTGATGTAAATGAATCTCAATCAGATTACACGCCGCTGGGCAATGACATTCGTTTTGGTTTAACAGCGATTCGAAATGTTGGAGAAAACGTGGTCGCTTCAATTGTTGCCAATCGTGAAACTTCCGGCCGTTACGAATCGTTCGGAGATTTCTTGAGTAAGGTCGATGCAAATGTTTGCAATAAGAAGACCATCGAATCTTTGATTAAAGGTGGCGCATTTGATTCGCTAAACCACCCTCGTAAGGGATTGACCCTGATTTATTTAGAAGCGATTGATTCAGTCATGGAGGCAAAGCGAGCCGAGTCGATTGGGCAATTTGATTTGTTTGGAAGCGGTATGTCCTCGCAATCTTCAACAATTACTAATGTAGAAATTGAGATCCCAAATCAAGAATGGGAGAAAGCCCTTTTACTTAGCTACGAACGAGAAATGCTCGGACTCTATGTTTCGGACCATCCGTTGCTAGGAGTCGAACACTTACTTCGCTCTTCGACGGATATGCCAATTAGTCAGGTAAATGATGAATCAGTTGGCCACGAACAGATTGTCACAATCGGTGGGCTCATCACTCAAATTCAGCGCAAAGTTTCTAGGCGCGGAGATTCCTGGGCAATTGTCACTGTCGAAGATCTAGAAGGTGCAGTGGATGTCATGTTCTTCTCAAATTCATATACCCAACATTCAATGAATCTTATGGAAGATCGAATCGTGATTATTCGAGGAAGAGTAGATAAGCGCGAAGAACAAGTAAAAATCATGGCCCTAGATTTATCGACTCCCGATATCTCACTCGCTCCAACTGGTCCGCTAATAATTTCAATGGATACCGTTCGTTGTACTCCGCCAGTTGTTGACCGGATAAAAGAAATTCTCAGGTCACACCCCGGAAAACGAGAAGTCCATTTGAAACTAGATGATGGGCGAAAGAGCCTAGTTATGAAAATCGGCGATGATTTAAGAGTTACGGCTTCACCAAGTTTGAGCGCTGACCTTAAGGCAATTCTCGGCCCCGACTGTCTGGTTTAGATTAGAATTACCGCGTGAATCCCACCGCGATTAGAACAGTTGATCTTCGTGGGCGCGCTTTATCAAAAATCGGCTATCGAAACGAACTTCCTCGGGCCGAACTAGATATCGATGCAGCTCTCATAACAATCGCGCCGATTCTGCAGAGCGTTAAGAACGGTTCAGAATCTGTTCTCATCGATTTATGTGAAAAGTTCGATGGCGCTCGACCTAAATCGATTCGAGTTCCGATAGTTGAGATTAACTCTGCACTGGAATCGCTTGATCCGAGCATCAAGCAAGCTTTGGAAGAAGCAATTCGGAGAGTTACTAAAGCTCATACCGATCAATTGCGAAGCGAGATCTTTACCCAAGTTGTTGCTGGTGGCGAAGTAACTCACAAACAAATTCCAGTAGATCGAGTAGGGCTTTATGTCCCCGGTGGGCGAGCGGTATATCCAAGTTCAGTAATCATGAATGTTGTTCCGGCTCAAATCGCTAAAGTTGCCAGCATCGCCGTTGCCTCGCCACCACAAATCGAAAATGGTGGCCTTCCCAATCAAACAATTCTTGCAACATGTGCACTGCTTGGTATCACCGAGGTTTATGCAATCGGAGGCGCGCAAGCTATTGCGATGTTTGCTTACGGCGTTGAAGGTGTTTGTGAAAGCGTTGATGTTGTAACCGGGCCAGGAAATATTTATGTGGCAGCCGCTAAACGCGCGCTACGTGGCTTAGTTGGAATTGATTCCGAGGCCGGACCAACAGAAGTTGCAATTATCGCCGACCAAAGTGCGAATGCAAATGAAGTTGCTGCAGATTTAATTAGTCAGGCCGAGCACGATGTTATTGCGGCGGCAGTATTGATTACTGATTCACCTGAATTAGCGAAAGCGGTGCAGATTGAATTAGGAATAAAGGTTTCAAAGACTAAGCACGAAGAGCGAATTCGAACTGCACTATCTGGAAAGCAATCTGCAATAGTCCTTGTCGATTCGATTGACCAAGGTGTTGATGTGGCTAATGCATATGCGGCTGAACACCTTGAAATTCAAACTGTTAATTCAAAGGAAGTTTCAAAGCAAATCAGAAATGCTGGCGCAGTATTTATCGGACGGTTCACACCAGTTTCATTGGGTGATTACTCTGCTGGTTCAAATCACGTTCTACCAACAGGGGGTTGCGCATGTCATTCAAGCGGGCTTTCCGTCCAAACTTTTCTTAAGGGCGTTAGTTTTATTGAATATAACGAGAAGGCCTTTACTGAAATTGCAGCAAATGTAATAACACTTGCTAACTCGGAAGATCTTCCAGCACATGGTGAAGCTATGAGTGCGCGCTTTGAAGGCAAGAAATAATGGCGAACGAAGAGCGAAAGAACTGGCCAAGTTGGCTGCCAATCCGCAATGAGTTAGCGGATCTCAAGCCTTACGGTGCGCCACAAATTTCTGGTGTTCGCGCTTTAAACACAAATGAGAATCCTTATGAGTTGCCGGCCAAAGTTGTAGCCGAGATGCTCGAAGCGCTTCCGCCGGTATTAGCAAACCTAAATCGCTATCCAGATCGCGACGCAGTTGCGCTGCGAAGTGCCCTAGCAAAATATATAAATAAATCTACGAGTAAAGAATTTAACGTGCAAAACATCTGGGCAGCAAATGGAAGCAACGAAATCTTGCAGACACTTATGTTGGCATGTGGAGGTAGAGGAGCACTTGGCTTTATTCCTTCATATTCGGTTCACCCATTGATTGCTAAAGCAACAGGAACGCTCTGGATCTCTGGTAATCGTGAAGCGTCATTCAATCTTGACGTCAAGAAGGCAATCGCGAAGATTTCGGATAACAAACCAGGAATCACATTTGTTACAACGCCCAATAATCCATCCGGAACGGCTACTCCTTATTCTGATCTTCAGGAACTTGCAGGGGCTTGCAGCGAAATTAACGGCTTGCTAATTGTTGATGAGGCATATGCCGAATTCTCGCAAGAGAAGTCTGCGGTCAATTTGATTGCGCAATATCCAAATGTTGTTGTCGTCAGAACTATGAGCAAAGCATTCGCATTCGCGGGCGCTCGAGTTGGCTATGCAGTCGCAAATGAAGTATTAGTAGATGCAATGCTCGTGACTAGATTGCCCTACCACCTAAGTTCTACGACTCAAGCACTTGCTCTAGTTGCTCTAGATAATTCAAAGGCGTTGCTTGCAGAAGTCGATGCACTAATCGCAGAGCGTGAACGAGTCACAGCCCAACTTACAAAATTAGGATTTGAAGTTTCGCCAAGTAGCGCGAATTTCTTGCTCTTCCGAGGATTCAAAGGGGATTCAAGATCTGCATGGGAATCATTGGTCGCTGCCGGAGTTCTTGTAAGAGATGTCGGTCTTAGTGGATATCTGAGAGTAACAATCGGCTTGCCGGCTGAGAACGATGAATTTCTAACGGCCATCGCGGCTCTTAGGTCATAATTAGTTATTCGAAAAGAAGAAACAAAGGAGAAAAATGAGAACAGCACACGTAGCACGTCAGACCAAGGAGTCCAGCGTTGATGTAAAAATCAATTTAGATGGAACTGGCGAAATAGATATTGATACTGGTGTTCCATTTTTCGACCATATGCTCTCGCAGTTAGGTAAGCATGCTGGCTTTGACTTAACCGTAAAAACTAAGGGTGATGTTGATGTGGATTCACACCACACGGTTGAAGATACTTCACTTGCATTTGGCCAAGCGCTTCGAGAAGCACTAGGGGATAAGTCTGGCATTCGTCGCTTCGGAGATGCCATGGTTCCTCTCGATGAAGTTCTCGTTCAAGCGGCAGTAGATCTTTCTGGAAGACCTTACTTAGTTCACCGCCAACCTGAAATCGTTGAACTTATTGGAACATTCGACACAACACTTGGTCGACACATCTGGGAGTCAATTGTTGCTGAGGCACGAATTGCTTTGCATGTTCGAGTTCTAGAGGGCCGCAATGCGCACCACGTTTTCGAAGCTCAATTTAAGGCAGTTGCTAGGGCGCTTCGCGATGCATGTGCAATCGATAATCGAGTGAGTGGAATTCCCTCAACCAAGGGTGTTCTTTGATCGCAATTCTTGATTACGGTTCTGGCAATTTACGTTCAGCGCAGCGAGCCTTCGAACTTGCAGCGAAAAACGTTGTTGTAACTCGTGATGCAAAGACTTGTATTGAAGCGACGGCGCTTGTTGTTCCCGGCGTAGGCGCATTTGCCGCATGCATGGAACAGCTAATTGAAGTTGGTGGCGCAGAAATAATTGCCGATCGAGCAGCAAAAGCACGTCCCATCTTCGGAATTTGTGTTGGCATGCAAATACTTTTCGATTCAAGCAGCGAGAAGCGTCAAGCTCAGGGTCTGGGAATTTTGCCAGGTAAGGTAAGTGAAATAGCCGCGCCGGTTCTGCCACACATGGGATGGAATAGCGTTGCAACTGCGCCTAATTCGAAACTCTTTAAAGGTGTAGAGGATCAATCGTTCTACTTTGTTCACTCTTATGCTGCAAAAACTTCGATTCCAAATGCAGCGAACACGATTACTAATTACGGTGAAGATTTCTTGGCTGCGGTCGAGAAAGATTTTGTTGTCGCCACACAGTTCCACCCAGAGAAGAGTGGCGCCGCAGGAGCTAAGTTGATTTCAAATTGGGTGGCAACACTATGAGCCTCCGGCAGTTAGAGATTTTGCCTGCAATCGATGTCAAAGATGGACGAGCGGTGCGGTTGGTTCAAGGCGAATTATCTGCAACCAGTACATACGGTCTTCCAGTAGAAGTAGCTAACGACTTTGTTTCACAAGGCGCGAATTGGATTCATTTAGTTGATCTTGACGCAGCTTTTGGAACGGGCAGCAACTTTAATTTGATCAGAGAAGTTATTTCCAGCGTTGATATAAAGGTAGAGCTATCGGGCGGCATCCGCGATGATGCTTCACTTGAAAGTGCGCTTTCTACTGGTTGCAACCGAGTTAACTTAGGAACAGCGGCTATCGAAAATCCCAAATGGACTGCGAAAGTTATTTCGCAATTCGGCCCAAGGATTGCTGTGGGTCTGGATGTGCGCGGCCACACCCTTGCAACTCGAGGATGGACGGAATCCGGTGGTGATCTCTTTGAAATGATTGCGAAACTAGATGCCGCTGGTTGTTCTCGTTACATAGTTACCGATGTGAGCAAAGATGGAACTCTTACTGGACCAAATTTAGATTTACTTCGTGAAGTTTGCTCCGCCACGAAGGCTCCAGTCGTCGCCAGCGGTGGAATAGCAGTGCTCCAAGATTTAGTTGATTTACGTGGAATGACCGATATTGGAATTGAAGGCGCAATCGTTGGTAAGGCAATTTATGCCGGCGCATTCACACTTGCCCAGGCTTTGGAAGTTGCAAACAAGTGACACTAGCAAAGCGAATTATTCCGTGCCTTGATGTCGCGGGCGGGCGCGTAGTTAAAGGTGTTAATTTTAAGGATTTGAAGGATGCTGGAGATCCGGTAGAACTAGCAAAAAAATATGACCTCGAGGGTGCCGATGAATTAACCTTTCTTGATATTTCAGCAAGCGTAGAAGCACGAGAAACAACTTTAGAAATTGTGCGTAAAACTGCTGAGCAAGTTTTTATTCCATTAACCGTCGGCGGTGGAATTCGAAGCGCCGAAAATGTTAACGAATTACTCAGGGCCGGGGCTGACAAAATTTCTATCAATACTGCGGCTATCGCGAGACCAAATTTAATTAATGAGATCTCGGACCGATTTGGCAATCAAGTTTTGGTTCTCTCAGTTGATGCTAGACGCGCACCGACCAAATCTGGATTCGAAGTAACAACTCATGGCGGACGAGAGAGCGCCGGGCTTGACGCTTTGACCTGGATAGAAGATGCAATCCTTAGAGGAGTAGGAGAAATTCTTTTGAATTCTATGGATGCGGATGGCACAAAATCTGGGTTTGATATCGAAATGTTGTCAGCGGTTAGAAAGATTTCTAGTGTTCCAGTGATTGCAAGTGGCGGCGCTGGGAAAATTTCTGATTTTGCCGAAGCGCTTAATGCGGGTGCCGATGCAGTTTTGGCCGCCAGTGTCTTTCATTTTGGTGAACTAAGGATTTTGGATGTTAAAAATGACCTGGCAAAACGTGGTTTTCCAATTCGCGCGTAAGCCGAAATAGTGGAGAATAGGAACATGTCTAAAGTGCCTCCAGCTATCGCTGAGCGATTCAAAGCTGGTGAATTAATTGCTGCTATTGCGCAAGACGCAGAATCAAAAGAAGTTTTGATGATGGCTTGGATGAACGAAGAGTCGCTAACTAAAACCATAGAGACTAAACGTGCAACATATTGGAGCCGAAGTCGGAATTCACTTTGGATTAAAGGTGAAACTTCAGGGCATTATCAAGATCTAGTTTCACTCGCCTTTGACTGTGACAGTGATTGTTTGCTCTTAATGGTGAAGCAGACCGGAGCGGCTTGCCACACCGGTGAACGCACTTGTTTTCACTCAGAAATTAAACTCGCATGATTAAAGTAATTCTGCTTCTGGTTTCTACCGGAGTTCTTGGCTATTTGATATTTCGAATTTCAAGAAAAGGAATTTCCAAGAAATATGACCGTAAACCCGAGAGCGCATGGAGCGCACTAAATGATGGAATCGACCCGACTGTATGATGAAATTTCAGCCTTGGTTAACGTTTCTCTTTAGATTAATTCTGGGAGGAGTTCTTTTAGTTGCTGGCGCACTTAAAGTCACCGATCCATATTCATCGGCCACTTCAGTCCGGGCATACCAAATTCTTCCAGTCGATTTAGCAAATTTCCTCGGTTTCGTATTGCCGTTTGCTGAGGTTGTAATTGGAATTTTCTTAATAGTTGGAATCTGGGTTCGCCTCAATGCAATTGCTGGTGGCGCTTTAATGGTCATGTTCATCATCGCAATTGGTCAGGCGTGGGCCAGAGGAATATCGCTAGATTGCGGCTGTTTCGGCAAAGGTGGATTGCTCGATTCGGATGAACTCCCAGTTTGGAATTACACCTTAGAGATTGCTCGAGATATTGTTCTCGCAGCATTCGCTGTCTACATATATCGCTTCCCACAGGGTAAATTAGGTTTCGACAAATAACATCAAGGAGAGATGCAATGGCAAACGGTAAATCAGGCGACAAAGGATTACGCGCGATCGTAATTGGAATGATTGTTTTTGTTATAACAGTCACCGGAATTTTCATTTATTTTGACAAGAAGCCTGCGACAAATGTTGCTGCGCCAGCATCAATCTCTAAAGCCGATGGTTCAGGATTGGTCTTCAACCCTGACCTAACCAACCAAATAGATATCTGGGAAGACTTCCAGTGCCCGGCTTGCCGTAGCTTCGAAGCGATAAATAACGAATACATCAAAAAGATGATTGTTGAGAAGAAGGCGAAAGTTGTTTATCACCCACTCACATTCGTAGGTGCGCGCTCAAACAACGGAGTCAATGAGTCAATCATCGCTGCAAATGCTGCAGCTTGTGCCATGGATGAGGGTAAGTTCCTTGAAATGCATGAACTCATTTATCAAAATCAAGGCGAAGAGAATGCTGGAAGATTTTCAAAAGAATTCATGATCATGCTGGGACTCAAAGCTGGTTTGAGTTCAGCCAAGTATCAAGATTGCGTTAGAAATGGCAATTACGATGATTGGACTGAAGCAAGCGCTTCATATGCCGCAGTCAAGAACGTTAACTCGACACCAACCGTTACTGTTAACGGCAAAGAATTAAGCCGAGAGACTCCTGACAACGAATATAACAACCCAGTTAAATTCCAAGCAGCACTTGCAGCTGCTGGAATTAAGTAAATAGGGACGATATTCGCAAACATTGAGTAACCCTAAATGAGGAAATTTATCCCAACTCCGAGTTCATCAACTTTGGAGTTGGGATTTTTTACTTTTCACTTCTATGCCATTGCAATATTGCTTGGGATTGTTGTGGCTGTTTGGATAACAAAGAAAAGGTATAAAGCTCTTGGCGGCGAACCAAATGACATAACCGACTTGGTTCTTGTTGTTGTTCCTGCTGGAATTATCGGTGGCCGGATTTACCATGTAATTACCTCACCACAAAAATACTTTGGCGAAAATGGCGCTCCCATACAAGCGCTACAGATCTGGCGAGGTGGGCTCGGTATTTGGGGCGCGATTGGCTTCGGCGCATTGGCTGCATTTATGTTTTTCAAAGTAAAGAAAACTTCAATCTCGTTCTATCAGTTGGCAGATGCAATCGCGCCAGGATTGTTAATCGCTCAAGGAATCGGAAGATTCGGCAACTGGTTTAATGCCGAGTTATTCGGCAGCCCAACAACTCTCTTCTGGGCGCTAGAAATTCCGGAAGAAAGCAGACCTTATGGATATGAAAATTTCGCAACCTTTCATCCCACATTCTTATACGAGGCCATTTGGTGCTTTTTAGTTGCCGCAATAATTATGAAATTTAGCTTTTTCAAAAACTTCTCTAAAGCAGGGACGGTATTCATTTTCTACGTGCTCGCGTATTCACTTGGACGCTTCTTCATTGAAGCGATTCGAATCGATGAGGCCAACTTGATTCTCGGGGCTCGACTAAACAATTGGGTATCCGGATTGCTCTTTTTTGGAGCCTTGGCGCTTTTCTTAAGGAGAGTTTCAGGAAATACCCAAAAGTCATAAAGCCAAGAGATATGGTTAGCCCATGGCTTTGGAAGATGTTTATCGCAGGAATGCCCATCATAAAACTCATCGGGCAGGTTGGCTGCGGGCTGCGGTTCTTGGTGCAAACGATGGTCTAGTTTCAACTGCAAGCTTGATGATTGGTGTTTCAGCCGCACGTGCAGATAATTTCTTAGTAACAGCAGGAGCAGCAGGAATTGCAGCAGGTGCAATGTCAATGGCAGTTGGTGAATACATCTCTGTTAGATCTCAGAACGATATTGAAGAATCAGATCGGTTATTAGAGATTGAGCACCTTGCGGTAGACCCTGCAGGAGAATTAGAAGAGCTAATCGAAATTTATATGAATCGTGGACTCAGCCGAGAATTAGCAACCGAGGTTGCGAAAGCAATGACTGAAAGAGATGCTCTTGAAGCGCATCTTCGTGATGAACTTGGACAATTTCCGCATACCAAAGCGCGCCCAGTTCAAGCATCAATTGCTTCTGCTCTAAGTTTTACAGCAGGTGGACTTATCCCATTCGCCGGAGCACTTGCACCAACGGTCGGCACAAAGGTTGCCAGCATTATTGTTTTCACACTGGCTGGTCTTGTTGGGACTGGGGTGTTGAGCGCTCGAATCGCTGGCTCGCCATATCTCAAAACCACCATCCGAATTTTGATTGGCGGCTCCTTGGGAATGGCAATCACCGCAGGAATTGGTTCCTTGGTCCATCTGACGGGTATATAAATCGACCTGCGATTGCTATCCTTTCTGCTGTAACCTCTACTAGTTAAACCCTTTGGGCCATTGTCGTCCCGAATCACCTAATACATTTCTTGGGAGTTTTCGTGACTTTATTTTCAACGGTGCCATCGGCACAGGGTTTGTATGACCCAACACAAGAGCGCGACTCTTGTGGCGTTGCAATGGTCGCAACGCTAACTCGCAAAGCAACCCATGAAATTGTTTCTCAAGGATTAACCGCGCTTCGTAACATGGAGCATCGCGGCGCAACCGGAGCCGAACCGGATAGTGGAGATGGCGCCGGAATTTTAATTTGTATTCCAGATGCGTTCTATCGCGATGTTGTTGAATTCAAATTACCTGAATCAGGAAAATATGCAACTGGAATTATTTTTATTGATAAATCTTTCTCAGATCGTGCTGCTCTAGAAGCGATTGCACACGAAGAAGGTCTGCGAATTCTTGGTTGGCGCGAGCTCCCAATCGATGCAAAATCAATTGGCAAAACTGCGCTATCGGTAATGCCGAAGTTCGAGCAGATTTTTGTTGCAGGAGCCAACGGCGAATTTGATTTGGATTTAGAGCGATTAGCTTTCTGTTTTAGAAAGCGAATAGAGCATCGTTTCCCACTTTATGTCTCTTCGCTTTCGGTTAGAACAATTGTTTATAAGGGAATGCTTACAACTGGTCAGCTTGAAGAATTCTTCCCTGATTTATCTGATTCTCGAGTAGTTTCAACTCTGGCTCTTGTGCACTCCAGATTCTCAACAAATACTTTTCCCTCTTGGCCACTTGCGCACCCTTACCGTTTTATCGCTCACAATGGTGAAATTAATACAGTTCGTGGAAACCGAAACTGGATGCGTGCTCGCGAGTCGTTATTGGCTAGTGACATCATTCCTGGAGATTTAAATAGGTTATTTCCTATCGTTGATGATTCGAGTAGCGACTCCGGTTCGTTCGATGAAGTTCTAGAACTTCTTTATCTAGGTGGACGTTCACTTCCACATTCAGTTCTGATGATGATTCCTGAAGCCTGGGAAAACCACGCAACAATGTCACAATCCCGAAAAGATTTTTACGCATTCCATTCAAGCATCATGGAGCCATGGGATGGACCTGCCTGCATTACATTCACAGATGGGCGACAGATTGGCGCCGTTCTGGATCGAAATGGTTTGCGTCCATCTCGTTACTGGATCACCAAATCTGGTCTAGTTGTTCTTGCTAGTGAATTTGGTGTTTTAGATTTTAAGCCAGAAGAAATTGAGAGCAAGGGCCGATTGAAGCCGGGTCGCATGTTCTTGGTTGATACCGAGGCTGGCCGAATTATTGAAGATGATGAAATTAAAGATGGCTTAGCAAGCGCAGCGCCATACGGCGAGTGGTTGCATGCCGGACTTGTACGCCTAGAAGATTTGCCAGCTCGCGAACATATTGTTTATCCGCACTCATCTGTTTTAAGACGCCAACGCGCATTCGGTTATACCGAAGAAGAGATCAGAATTATTTTGACACCAATGGCTAAATCTGGTGGCGAAGCACTTGGTTCAATGGGAACAGATTCACCAATTGCTGCATTATCTGCAAAGCCAAGACTTCTTTACGATTATTTCTCACAGCTATTCGCGCAAGTTACAAACCCACCGCTAGATGCGATTCGAGAAGAATTGGTAACAAGTTTGGCCGGTTCAGTCGGCCCAGAGTTTAATCTTCTTGACCCAGGACCAGCGTCATGTCGTCAGATCGCCCTTGATTTCCCAGTTATTGATAATGACGAACTTGCAAAACTGATACACGTAAATGCTGACGGAAATCATCCAGGCTTTGCTGCACATGTTGTTCGTGGTTTGTTTCCGGTGCAAGGCGGGGGAGAAGCGCTAGCAAATCGAATTACCGAAATTCGCCAAGAAGTTTCACAGGCAATCAAAGATGGTGCGCACATAATTGTGCTTTCAGATCGCGATGGCGATGCGGAAGATGCACCAATTCCTTCACTTCTATTAACTGCCGCAGTTCATCATCATTTAATCCGCGAGAAGACTCGCACTAAGGTTGGGCTAGTTGTTGAATCAGGGGAAGTGCGTGAAGTTCACCATGTTGCCCTACTTGTCGGCTTCGGAGCTGCAGCGATCAATCCATATCTTGCAATGGAATCTGCCGAAGATTTAGTTCGCCAAGGTGTAATCACCGGAATTACCCCAGAAAAAGCGGTAGCAAATTTAATTAAGTCACTTGGTAAAGGTGTCTTAAAAGTTATGTCGAAGATGGGTATTTCGACAATTGCGTCATACACCGGTGCGCAAGTTTTTGAAGCAATCGGTCTGTCTCGCGAAGTTGTCGATGAATATTTTGTTGGCGTCACTTCAAAACTTGGTGGCGTATCAATCGACATGATTGCCCAAGAAACTATTGCCCGTCATCACATCGCTTATCCACCAGGAGGCGAAATTCCTGGAACAAAGCGCCTACCAATTGGCGGCGAATATCAGTGGCGACGCGAGGGCGAACCACATTTATTTGATCCGGAAACTGTATTCGCGCTGCAACATGCAACTCGTAATAAGCGATATGACATTTTCAAGCGCTACACCAGCCGAGTAGATGATCAATCAAAACGATTAATGACACTTCGCGGTCTCTTTGATTTCAAAACTGGCGTTCGTCCAGCCATTTCAATAGATGAGGTTGAATCTCGATCTGAAATCATCAAGCGTTTTTCTACCGGAGCCATGTCTTACGGTTCGATATCTGCAGAAGCGCACGAGACTCTTGCTATCGCAATGAATCGTCTTGGTGGAAAATCAAACACTGGCGAAGGTGGCGAAGATCCAGAGCGCTACAAGCTAGAAGCAAATGGCGATTCCCGTAGATCTTCAATCAAGCAGGTTGCATCAGGTCGTTTTGGCGTTACTAGCGAATATCTGGTTAACGCAGATGACATCCAGATAAAGATGGCACAAGGAGCGAAACCTGGAGAAGGCGGACAACTTCCGGGCGGCAAGGTTTATCCATGGATTGCGAAGGTTCGTTATTCAACTCCTGGCGTTGGCTTGATTTCACCACCACCTCATCACGATATTTATTCAATTGAAGATTTAGCGCAACTCATTCATGATCTAAAGAATGCAAATAAGAATGCACGTGTTCATGTGAAACTTGTCGCAGAAGTTGGTGTGGGAACTGTTGCGGCGGGCGTAAGCAAAGCTCATGCTGACGTTGTTCTTATTTCTGGACACGATGGTGGAACCGGAGCTTCGCCACTTACTTCACTGAAGCATGCAGGAGCGCCTTGGGAATTAGGGCTCGCCGAAACTCAGCAAACACTTATGCTCAATGGATTGCGAGATCGCATTGTTGTTCAGGTAGATGGCCAGATGAAAACCGGACGTGACATTGTTATTGCCGCACTTTTAGGTGGCGAAGAATTTGGATTCGCTACTGCGCCACTTGTTGTATCCGGTTGTGTAATGATGCGAGTCTGCCATCTCGATACTTGCCCAGTTGGAGTTGCAACACAAAATCCAGAATTGCGCGCAAAGTTCAATGGCAAGCCAGAATTCGTAGAAACTTTCTTCGAATACATTGCGGATGAAGTTCGCGAAATTTTGGCATCCCTTGGCTTTAGGACTTTGCAAGAAGCTATCGGACAAGTTGAATACTTGGATACCAAGAAAGCAATCAAACACTGGAAGGCAAGTGGTCTTGACTTAGCACCGCTCTTGCAGGCACCGATATTCGACACTGATGCACCACGCAGAAATTCAACTACTCAAGATCATGGATTAGAACGAGCGCTTGATAATCAACTGATTGAACTAGCGGCCCCTGCACTTAATTCTGGAGAGTCTGTAAATATTGAAATGCCAATTAAGAATGTGAACCGAACAGTTGGAACCATGTTGGGATCTGAAATCACTCGCAAGTTTGGTGGCGCCGGACTTGCAGATAACACCGTGAATGTTTCGTTCCATGGAACTGCTGGAAACTCTTTCGGCGCTTTCATTCCTAAGGGTCTAACTTTGCGGCTTTATGGCGATGCAAATGACTATGTTGCAAAGGGATTGTCCGGTGGTCGAGTAATTGTTCGCCCAGATGAGAAAGCAACTTTTGCATCCGAACTCAATGTTATTGCTGGAAATGTAATTGGCTATGGCTCTACATCCGGTCAGATATTCATTCGTGGTCGAGTTGGCGAGCGATTCTGTGTAAGAAACTCTGGCGCGGTTGCTGTAGTTGAAGGAATTGGCGATCATGGTTGCGAATACATGACTGGTGGTGTCGCATTAATTCTTGGCCGCACTGGTCGCAATTTTGCAGCAGGCATGTCTGGCGGAAGAGCATTTGTTCTCGATTTAGATCCAGCACTTGTTAACACTGAACTAGTAGATGTGTTGGCACTTCCTGCAGATCAGGAACCATTTGTTAAGAACCTGCTCTCTAACTTCGAAGCTGAAACTGGTTCGGTTATTGCTGCGCAGTTGTTAAAGAATTGGGAAGAGAGCAAGAAGCGAATCTCGATGATTATGCCTCGCGACTATGCTCGAGTTCTCGCTGCAATTGATCGCGCAGAACGTGAAGGCTTACCAGTCGATAAGGTTGTTATGGAGGCAGTGAATGGCTGATCCAAAGGGATTTTTAACAACTCCTAGAGAAACACCGAAGCGCAGACCGGTCGATGTTCGGATTCTTGATTGGAAAGAAGTTTACGAACCACAAGATTTATCCGTGCTTAAGAAGCAAGCTGGACGTTGCATGGATTGCGGAATTCCGTTTTGTCACCAAGGTTGCCCACTTGGAAACTTGATTCCTGAATGGAATGACTTAATCTGGCGTGGCGAGATGCGCGAAGCAATTGACCGCCTTCACGCGACGAATAACTTTCCAGAATTTACTGGCCGCTTGTGCCCAGCGCCTTGCGAAACCGCATGCGTAGTTGGGATAAATGCTGATGCAGTAACAATCAAGCAAGTTGAACTTCGAACAATCGAAGAAGCTTTCGCAAATGGATCAGTTGTTCCACTTCCATCAGAGCGCCTTACCGGAAAAACTGTTGCAGTAATTGGTTCGGGCCCTGCAGGTTTAGCAGCAGCGCAACAGCTGACTCGAGCCGGACACACTGTGGCTGTCTATGAAAGAGGCGCAAAGCCGGGTGGATTACTGAGATACGGAATCCCAGAATTCAAAATGGAGAAATCAATTCTTGATCGCCGAATTTCACAGATGGAAGCTGAAGGAACACGATTTAGAAGTGGAATTAACGTTGGCGTAGAAATAACCGGAAGTGAACTCAAATCTAAATACGATGCAATCGTTCTTGCTGTTGGTGCTACCAACTGGCGCGATCTGCAAGTGCCTGGCCGCGAATTACAAGGCGTTCATCAAGCGATGGAGTATTTGCCTTGGGGTAATGCGCAAGGGCTAAACGAATTAAGCGGTGAGCCACAAATAAATGCCAAGGGAAAGCACGTTGTAATTCTTGGTGGCGGAGATACCGGAGCCGACTGTTTGGGAACTGCAATTCGTCAAGGCGCGGCTAGCGTTACCCAACTTGAAATTATGCCAAGGCCAACCGAAGAGCGACCTTCTTCACAGCCATGGCCAACTTACCCAATGATTTATCGCGTGAGCAGTGCGCATGAAGAAGCAGGCGAGCGAATGTTCGCAGTTTCGACTGAAGAATTTCTTGGTGATGGCAATGGCAATTTGCGTGCAATAAAATTAGTTGAAACTGAACTAATCGATGGCAAATTCACCAAGGTCGAAGGCTCTGAAAAAGAATTGCCAGCAGATTTAGTCTTTCTTGCTATGGGATTCGTTGGTCCCGAGAAGTCCGAACTTTTGAAGCAACTCGAAGTTACCTTTGATGATCGCGGAAATATTGTCCGTGATGACAAATATGCGACTGCAGTCGAAGGAGTTTATGTTGCTGGTGATGCTGGCCGTGGACAATCTCTGATTGTTTGGGCTATTGCCGAAGGTCGTAGCGCTGCTGCTGCCGTAGATGAATTTTTAGTTGGTGAAACCCAATTACCAGCACCAATCGAACCAACTGCTCGCCCAATGATGGTCTAGCAAAATTCTCGAAACAAAAGAGTTAACAATTAGAAAGCGGTTCTGAAAAAATGCGTAGAGCAAAGATTGTTTGCACGATGGGACCAGCTGTTGAAGCACCTGAAAAGGTTGAGGAGCTAATTGCTGCCGGCATGAATATGGCACGCCTCAATTTGTCTCACGGAGGCTATCCGGAACATCAAGCCAGACTGGATGCAGTTCGAGCAGCCGCGCTGAAAGCTGGCGTAGCAGTTGCAATCCTTGTCGATCTACAAGGCCCAAAGATTCGCTTAGCAAGATTTGAAAATGGACCACATGATCTTTCACGTGGCGATATTTTTACAATTACTACTGATGAAGTTCCTGGAACTAAAGAGCGAGTGGGCACCACATACAAAGGATTGCCAGGAGATTGCAAGCCAGGTGATCGAATTCTTATTGATGACGGAAAAGTTACAGTCGAAGTTCTTGAAGTTAAGGGAAATGATGTCATAACAAAGTGCATCGAACCAGGTGCCATAAGCAATAACAAAGGAATCAATCTTCCAGGTGTTGCAGTTTCAGTTCCTGCTCTTTCCGAGAAAGATAAAGAAGATTTACGTTGGGGTCTTCGAGCTGGTGCGGATTTCATTGCGCTTTCATTTGTTCGTAGCGCAAAAGATATTAAAGATGTGCACTTGATTATGGATCAAGAAGGAATTCGTCGACCAGTAATTGCAAAGATTGAAAAACCACAGGCGGTCGAAAACCTCGAAGAAATCATTGCGGCATTCGATGGCATCATGGTTGCTCGAGGTGACCTTGGTGTTGAAATGCCAATCGAAGAAGTTCCGCTAGTTCAGAAGCAATGTGTGATGCTTGCTCGTGAGGCTGCGAAACCTGTCATCGTGGCGACTCAAATGCTTGATTCAATGATTTCAAATTCCAGACCAACTAGAGCTGAAGCAACAGATTGTGCAAACGCAGTTCTAGATGGCGCTGACGCCCTGATGCTTTCTGGCGAAACAAGTGTTGGCGAATTTGCCATTGAAGCTGTCACAACAATGGCGCGAATTATTGAACGAACTGAAGAAGTCATGCTGGACCGAATTCCAGCGCTACGCCATGATCCAAAAACCAAAGGTGGCGCAATAACTAAAGCCGCAACCGAAGTAGGCGCAATTATTGGAGCTAAGTATTTAGTGGCTTTCACACAGAGCGGCGATTCAGCCCGTCGAATGTCAAGACTACGTTCTCCCATAAATATCATGGCGCTTACTCCAACCATCGAAGTCTTTAATCAACTTGCACTCTCTTGGGGAGTCGAACCAAAGATCACTCAAATGGTTTCGCACACCGATGAAATGGTCGCGCAAGTTGACCGGATACTCATAGATTCAAATCGAGTAGCCAAGGGCGAGAGCGTAATTATCGTCGCCGGTTCGCCACCTGGAATTCCAGGTTCGACCAATGCCATGCGGGTTCACCGCGTAGGTGATGCAGTCGAAGGAATTGCTCCGGCATATCGCAAGTAGTTAAAGTAGGGGAGTTAATCTGAAGTAATTGCCTCGGTACTCCAACGGTAGAGAGGGCGGACTCAAAATCCGCACAGTGTCGGTTCAAATCCGACTCGAGGCACATGATAAATACTTTAAATAATAAGGAAGAAAATAGACCAGCCCGGATTTTGGTTGCTGAAGATGAAGCGTTGATTCGCCTTGACCTTGTAGAAATGTTAACTGAAGCCGGATACGAAGTTGTAGCCCAAGCAACCAATGGTGTTGAAGCAATTGCCTTAGCTAAAGAATTTAAACCAGATCTAGCAATTCTTGATGTGAAAATGCCAGAACTAGATGGTATTTCTGCAGCCCAAGAAATTATTGAAATCTCACCAGTGTTAATGCTTACCGCCTTTAGTCAAAAAGAATTAGTTGAACGTGCAAGAGATGCCGGCGTCATGGCCTACGTAGTAAAACCATTTAGCATTAATGATTTAACGCCTGCAATCGAAATCGCAATGAGCCGACACCTTCAGATGAGATCACTAAAAGATGAGGTAAGCGATTTACACGAGCGCCTTGAGACGCGCAAGGTAATTGATCGGGCAAAGGGAATCTTGATGGCTGCCATGAATCTGAGCGAGCCCGAAGCTTTTGGCTGGATTCAACGAGCAGCCATGGACCGGCGTATAAGCATGAAGGCTGTAGCCGAAGCAGTGATTTCCCCAGAATCGGCGCTGGACCGCTAGACCGCTAGAGCGCTAGACCGAAAAGCACCTGTGTAAATCTCGATAACAATCAGGTAACGAGCGCCAATTCCGAACTTTTTGACTTGAGTTCACCTCCAGTTCACCTATAGCCTTCTCTCCTCCCTGTCCCGGGACGGAAAAAAATAATCTGTGCGAAGCACAGGAAAACAGGAAGGTCTACATGAATAAGAACTCAAAGCGCGTTCTTGCTGTTGTAGCGGCAGCTGTTCTTGCATTTGGAACAGTTTCGACTACACAAGCTAACGCTGCAGGTAAGAAGGAAGTAACACTTGCATTCCAAGGCCCACTATCTGGTGGAGCAGCGCAAGCTGGTAAGGATGAAGTTGCAGGTGCTATTTACGCAATTGCGGAATACAACGCTACAAATCCAAAAGTTAAGGTAAAGCTAATTCAAGTTGACGATCAAGGAAACGGAACACAATCTGCGATCGTTTCTCCAGGTGTTGCTCGCAATAAGGCTGTAGTTGGCCTAATTGGATCTGCATACTCTGGTGCAACAGAAAACGCATTCCCTTCATACAAGGCTGCTGGTCTTCCAATGGTTTCACCATCAGCATCACGCGTAACTCTTACAAAGCCAGGAGCACCTGACTCAGGTTTCCCAATTTTCCACCGTGTTGTTCCTAAGGACAGCCTCCAAGGTCCAGCACTTGCTCGTCTAGCAGTTAAGGGTGTTTCAAGCCCAGCTGTCTACTATGTCGATGATCAATCACCATACGGTGAAGGACTTCGCGACGAAGCACTTCCAACTTTGAAGAAGCTTGCAACAATTGTTGGTAAGGATTCCTTACTTCCAGTTGCTGGTGGCGACTACTCAGCTATTGCTGCAAAGGTAAAGGCTGCAAAGGCTAACTCTGTTGTTTACTTCGGTTACGACATTGATGCTGGTGCATTCGTTAAGTCACTTCGCGACTCTGGTTACACCGGTGTATTCGCTGTTGGCGATGGCGCAGCAACATCATCATTCATCACAACAGCTGGTAAGAAGGCTGCTCAAGATGCACGTATCACACAAGGTGAAATTCCTTTCGATAACATTGCGACAGCCGCACAAAAGGCAGCTTTCACAAAGGCATCTGGCGTAAAGGTTGCTGGCGGTTATGTAACTAACACAATCAACGCTACAAACGTATTCCTACAATGCATCAAAGAAGGAAAACTGACACGTCCAGGAATCCTGACTTGTATCAAGAATGGAACTTTCGCTGACTTCACTGGTGGAACATTCCAATTCAACCGTTATGGCGACACTAAAGATCCAGCACCAATCGGAGCTTTCTATGTTGAAGACGGCGTAATTACATATAAGCACATCGCTTAATCAATTAATTTAGGAAACTAAATTAGCTAGGAATTAGTGCCTGTAGACATTGGTTTACAGGCACTAATCTTGTAATATCGCGATTTGAGTCACACCAATGTTCTTTGAACCGCACTTGAGGAGATTATGAATTTTTCAGTTTTGACCACTCAGTTCTGGTCCTTATTGCTCTCGGGTGTTGCACTTGGACTTATTTATGTCTTGATTGCCCTTGGCTACACAATGGTTTATGGCGTTCTTCGCCTAATCAACTTCGCAAACTCTGAAATATTTATGGTCGGAACCTTCGCTGTGGTCTTCGCCGAAACCGGATTAACCGGACACACATTAGATTCCGAGCCACTTAAAGGCACGCAGTTAGTTTTAACTTTGGGCCTTGCCTTATTAATTGCAATGGCCGCATCTGGATTCACCGCCGTAATGGTAGAAATTTTGGCTTACCGACGTTTGCGCGCTCGAGGAAATAATCGCCTTGCTAGTTTGATTTCAGCAATCGGCATGTCGATTGCACTCTCTGAAGCTGCAAGCGTTCTGACTCATGCTCGACCACAATCCAATCCACGGTTGTTAGAGAAAACTTCACTAGGCGAAATCGCTGGTGCAAATTTCAGAATTGATACTGTTCTCGTTCTGGTTTCGGCAATCATTATGTTCTTCCTACTTGATCGCTTTGTGAATAAGACTCGCGTAGGTATTGCAATTCGCGCTGTTTCTATGTCCGAGGAAAATGCCAAACTAATGGGCGTCAATTTAAACCGAGTTATTTCGGTTACCTTCCTAGTCGGTGGAATTATGACTGGGGCAGCAGCATTTTTATTCATGACAGTTTATGAAACAACGAAATTCAATGTCGGCTTCAGCCTTGGCCTAGCAGCATTTACTGCGGCAGTCCTTGGCGGTATTGGCAATCTGCGCGGCGCTTTCTGGGGTGGAATTACACTCGGCATTCTAGAAACAATGTCTGCTGCTGTTCTAGGAAGTCAGTGGAAGGCAGTTACAGTCTTCGTAGTTTTAGTTCTAGTTTTATTAGTTCGACCAAATGGTTTATTTGGCGAAGCTATTCAGCAAGCGAGGGCATAGGCAAATGATAAATCTTAGAGATGCTGGTGCTAAGTTTTGGGATAAGTTAAATCGAGTTCAGCGGACCACATTTGTTCTTTTAGTAGTTGGCTTCCTCTTACTCGTTCCTTACATGGATACTTTCGGTCCAACAAGTTTCATAAACACGCCTATCGCTTCATTTAGAGATGCTCTTGTCTATCCAATTGGCATGTTCGTTCTCATGGGCCTTGGATTGAACATTGTTGTTGGTAAAAGTGGCCTTCTAGATCTGGGTTATGTTGCGTTCTTCGCAATCGGGGCTTACACCCAAGCAATTCTCTCCACGACAACTTCATTAAATATGTGGGAGATCATGCCAATCGGCATTGGTCTTGCAATGCTATCCGGAGTTATTTTAGGGCTTCCTACACTTCGACTTCGCGGAGATTACTTGGCAATCGTTACCTTGGGCTTCGGCGAAATTACACGAATAGTTGTTTTGAACTCTAAATTCACAGGTGGAACAAATGGAATTCCTAATATTCCACCACCACCAAAAATTGGTCCAATCGTTTTTGACATCATGCATCCACAGAATTACTACTATGTTGTAATCGTGATGATCCTCCTAACAATTTGGATGGTGCGTCGTCTATCGGTTCGCCGCGCTGGTCGTGCTTGGGAAGCGATTCGACAAGATGAAGACGTAGCAATGCTTATGGGTGTTCCAACTCTTCGCTACAAACTCTGGTCTTTCACACTTGGTGGTGGCGTCGGTGGCGCAGCCGGTGTGCTCTTTGCTTCAAAGGTAATGGTTATTGCACCAGGCATGTTTGATTTCCAAGTTTCAATTTTGATTCTTGCCTGCGTGGTCTTTGGTGGAATTGGAAATATCTGGGGAGTGGTCTTGGGTGGAGTCGCACTTGCTTATATTCCAGAGCGCATCCGATTCTTGACCGAAACTCGCCAACTTGCTTTTGGTCTTGTTCTAGTAATCATGATGAATTTCCGTCCAGATGGAATGCTTCCACGAAAGAAGCGCGAAAAAATCAGTGATAAGAGCAAGCAGAAAGAAAAGGAGATCAAATAATGTCTGAAAAAATTCTTGAACTCCGAAATCTAACCATGCAATTCGGTGGTGTGAAGGCTCTCGATGATGTCAGTATCCATTTAAATAAGGGCGAAATTTGCGCCTTGATCGGCCCGAATGGAGCTGGCAAGACAACGGTTTTCAACGTCGTAACTGGAGTTTACGCTGCAACATCGGGGGACATTGTTTTCAATGGTGCTTCTATCCTTGGCAAGAAGCGCCACTTGATTACAAAACTTGGCCTAGCTCGAACCTTCCAGAACGTTCGGCTATTTGGCGAAATGACCGCGCTTGAAAATGTAATAACGGCAACTGATGTTCACAAGAAATCTGGCTTGGTTGGTGGTTTATTTGGTTCACCAAGATCTCGTCGGGAAGAACGCGAATCAAAAGCGCGTGCGCATGAACTGCTTGCCTTCTTGGGAATCGATCACCGTGCAGATCAATTAGGAAAGAATCTTCCATATGGAGATCAACGTCGTCTTGAAATTGCTCGTGCACTTGGCACCGAACCACAAGTTCTACTTTTAGACGAACCAGCAGCTGGTTTCAACCCAGCCGAAAAGGTTGCGCTGGCAAATGACATCAAAAAGATTCGTGATGCGGGATATACCGTTCTGCTAATCGAGCACGACATGTCTTTGATTATGGGAATCTCTGATCGAGTAATCGTTCTAGATTTTGGAAAGAAGATTGCTGACGATATTCCAAGCAAGGTTCAGAATGATCCAAAGGTAATCGAAGCTTATTTAGGAGCACCTGCTGATGCGTCTTGAAATTAAAGATCTACATGTTTTTTATGGAAAAATTGAGGCCATCAAGGGAATCAGTGTTGTTGTAAATCAGGGTGAAATTGTTACTTTGATCGGCGCCAATGGTGCTGGAAAAACCACAACTTTGAAAACAATTTCTGGTATCCGTCCAGTAGGAAGTGGCTCAATAACATTTGATGGTCAGGATATTTCCAAGATGCAAGCCCACGATCGTGTAGCTCTTGGTATTTCTCAGGCGCCAGAAGGTCGCGGCATTTTTCCTGGAATGACTGTTCTCGAGAATCTAGAAATTGGAAAGTACTTCAGAAAAGATCGCAGAAGCGAGATGAATGAAGATTTAGAGAAGGTCTATCATTTATTTCCAAGGTTGAAAGAACGTGCATCTCAGGCTGGTGGAACACTTTCAGGTGGCGAGCAGCAGATGCTTGCTATTGGTCGCGCGTTGATGGCTCGTCCAAAGGTTCTATTGCTTGATGAACCTTCTATGGGACTAGCGCCAATGATGATTGCGAATATTTTTAGAATTATCACCGAGATTAATACTGAACTCGGAACCACGATTCTTCTTGTAGAACAGAATGCGCAGCAAGCGCTACAGCGTGCGCACCGTGCTTACGTTCTAGAGACTGGAAAAGTTGTTAAGGAAGCTAAAGCATCTGATCTGCTAAATGATCCAGATGTTCGTGCGGCTTACCTAGGAACCGGAGCAGACGCTCACTAAGTTACGAGCGTTCGGCAAGGATCAAGCAAGTAATTCTTGATGTGCAAGTTCTTTCGCCGGCTTCATTAGTGATTACAACTTCATAGCAACAGAGAGTTTTCCCAAGAGAAATCGCTGTCGCAGTTCCAATTACATATCCAGATGTCGCAGATTTATGATGCGTTGCATTGATATCTACACCAACAATCTTTCGATTCATTCCGGCATGTAGAGCGGTTCCGATCGAGCCAAGGCTTTCAGCTAGAACAACACTTGCTCCGCCATGCAATAAGCCCATTGGTTGGGTATTGCCCTCAACGGGCATCTTCGCGACTAGTCGTTGAGGTGAAGCTTCGAGAATTTCAATTCCCATCTTTTCACCAAGGGCGCCACTGCCACGCTTTCGCAGAATCTCAAGGAAATCATCCATGTTGGTAAGTCTAACCAATAGACTCACCGGAAATGAGCGCAACTAAAAAACTTTTACTAATCGATGGCCATTCACTGGCCTATCGTGCGTTTTATGCGCTGCCAGCCGAAAATTTCGTGACCTCAAGTGGCCAGCACACAAATGCGATCTATGGTTTTGCATCGATGCTCATAAACCTGATTACCTCTGAGAAACCAACACACATTGCAACCGCTTTTGACGTCTCCAGGAAAACTTTCCGTTCAGAGCGATTTCCAGAGTACAAAGCCAACCGTTCCTCAACCCCAGATGAATTTAGATCGCAGACGAGCTATCTCTTTGAATTAGTTCATAGCTTTGGGATTAGACATTTTGCAGTCGAAGGCTTCGAGGCGGATGACATCATTGCAACACTAGCTAAACGCGCCGAATCTGATGGGTTTGAAGTTTTGATTTGCACTGGAGATCGCGACTCGTTCCAGCTGATTAATTCAAAGACAACGGTCTTGTATCCCAAGCGCGGAGTTACAGATCTTGCACGTATGACTCCAGCTGCGGTTGTCGAAAAATATGGATTGACCCCTGCGCAGTATCCAGATTTTGCGGCGTTGCGCGGAGACCCAAGTGATAACTTGCCATCGATACCTGGTGTTGGCGAAAAGACCGCGGCAAAGTGGATTACGGAATATGGCAGCCTAGAAAAATTGATTGAAAACATTGAATCGGTCGGCGGAAAAGTAGGTGATTCGCTCCGCGCAAATATTTCTAGCGTTGAATTAAATTCAGAACTCACCCGGCTGCGAAGTGACATGGAGATAGAAACTCCAATCTCGCAATTACTGTGGGAGGGGGCCCTGGTATCGGAATTGAATTTACTCCTCGATAAGTTAGAAATTAAGGCACTTAAAGAGCGGGTTAAGTCTTTAGGTTCGAGTGATGCTGAAACCGTTCCAGTAAAAAGTGAACCAACAATTTCAAAAATTGATTCAAAAGATATCTCTTCTGAAGAACTTTCAAAGTTGCTAGTTGGACGAACCGATCCCATAGCGGTTTCACTTAATGCTCCTGAAGGAAAGATTCTCGAATATTCGATAGCCCTTGATGAAACTAAATTGCTTATTGTTCGAGATTCTAAGTTGGGAGAGTGGTGGCAAGATCCTAAGCTTCCAAAATACTTGCATGGAGCAAAAGAGATTGCTCGCAACTTTCCAGTTTCAGGATTGACCTTCGATACCGAATTAGCGGCGTATTTGATAAATCCTGGCGGTCGTAACTTGGCGCTAGATGATTTAACCGAAAGATTTCTTGGTGTAGTAAATGCCGAGCAGGAAGAATCGTTGTTTTCGCAATTCGATGGCTTAGGTGCAATCTCGATAATGAAATTAGTGCCGATCTTAAGTAAAGAGATCTCGGAACGAGAGATGTCAGCTCTGATGAATGAGATGGAAATCCCGGTTTTGACCGAATTGGCCGAAATGGAAGCCACGGGAATCGGAGTCGATTTAGATAAGTTACGAAGACTTTCAGCATTCTTCAAGGGCGAAGTGGAGCGCGAAACTAGCGGTGCCCATAAAGAAGCCGGAAAAGAATTCAATGTTGGCTCACCTAAACAACTTCAAGCGGTCTTATTTGATGAATTAGATCTGCCAAAGACAAAGAAAATTAAAACTGGTTTCACGACGGATGCCGAAAGTTTGGACTGGTTATTTGCCAAGACTAAGCATCCAATTCTCAAGCATCTGCTGCGAATTCGAGAGACTAGTAAGTTACTCACAACGGTTGACGGATTGATTGATGCAACTGCAAGCGATGGTCGAATTCATACAATTTTCCAACAGACTGTTACTGCAACCGGGCGACTTTCTTCAACAAACCCAAACCTGCAGAACATTCCGGTGCGAACCGAAGAAGGCCGCAAAATACGCGATTGCTTTGTTTCAAAAGCACCTTATGTAACTCTTTTAACCGCTGATTACAGTCAAATTGAAATGCGAATCATGGCTCATCTCTCCAAGGATGCAAACTTAATTGAAGCATTCAAAATGGGAGAAGATTTGCATTCAACCGTTGCTGGTCTGGTCTTCGGAGTTTCACCTGATGGTGTTGATCCAGAGATGCGCAGACAAATCAAAGCAATGTCATATGGATTGGCTTATGGACTTTCGGCATATGGGTTAGCTCAACAGCTTGATTTGTCGCCGACAGATGCCGCAATTTTGATGGATAAATATTTTGGGCGTTTTGGCGGAATCCGAGATTACTTGGCGCAGGTCGTAGTGATTGCACGAGAAAAGGGCTATACCGAAACAATTATGGGAAGGCGTCGATATCTTCCCGACTTAACTAGTGATAATCGACCTCGACGAGAAGTCGCAGAACGAATGGCGCTAAATGCACCAATTCAGGGTTCGGCAGCTGACATTATAAAAGTTGCAATGCTAAATGTTGCTGCTGGGATCAGAGAAAAGAATTTGAAATCAAGGTTGCTGTTGCAGGTGCACGATGAATTAATTTTGGAAGTTGCAGATGGCGAGATTGATGTTCTTACTCAACTTGTGAAAGATGGAATGGGTAGTGCATTTAAGCTTTCAGTGCCGCTCGATGTAAATATCGGAATTGGAACGAGTTGGGATTTAGCAGCCCACTAATTTGTCTTATCTAGAGCAGTTGTTATTGCGATCTCATCTTGCTCCTGAGTAGGCAGAGTATTTGCGGCTTTGAGTAAAGGGTGTCCTCGCCAAATAATTAGATATCCAATCAATACGCAGATGCTCATTAAAGCTAAGCAATATCTTGGTGAAAAGGCTTCACTGATGTAACCACTTGCTGTTGCACCTAACGCGGTTGCGGTTCCTTCAAAGGTCCACAACCAACCGATCGCCGATGCAGCCGTTCCTTTTGTACGAACTTTTTCGACAATCTCCCAATAGAAAACCATCTGCATCCCACCGGCGAGGCCGAGGAGAGCTGAAATTGTTATGATCGACCAATCCGGATTAGTGAAAGCTAGCGGAGCGCAAACAATGACCCAGAATAGATAGGTTCTTCTGAATGCTAGTAAGGGAGAAACTTTCTTTGAAATCAATCCAGCCAATAAACTTCCAAAAATATTGAAGATTGCCATGACTGCAAATATCATTCCCGTTCTACCGGCTACACCTTCGATTGTCGTGAAAGCTGGAACTCCAGTTTCAAAGAGACCGTAAGCAAGACCTATAAAGATACCTTCAGCGATTAATAACCGGATTGCTGGCAGCTTCAGAAGGTGATCTGCCCCTGGATCTTTAACTTCAGGAATCCAATTTCTAGTTACTGGCAGGATTGCAAGTGCGATTCCACCCAGCAACATTGCAGCTGCACATACATTTAGCGCACTCTTTGGTGAATCCGATAGCGCAAGGGAAGTAACGAGAACTGGTCCAATGACCGCAGTCGCGCTCATCACTGCAGTATCGACTGCAAAAATTGCACGCTGCTTTTTTTCTGGCACAACAATTTTCCAGAGTGGACGAACCGCAAGATTTATCGGTGGTGCGACCGCGCCAAGAACGGTCGCAATGACAATCAGCGCAACTTTTCCGTTCGCGTAATTAAATATGACAATGAGGCTTGCATAAGAGGGGACTAAAACGCGCAATGGCCAAGTTAGGCCGTATCTATCAATAAAAGCTGAGCGGATTCCAACCGAGAGCGATGAAGCCAGGGCATTTAATCCAACAGCTAATCCAGCAATCGAAATTGAAGAAGTTGTATTTTGAACTTTAAAGAAGATGCCAAGGGAGATCATCCCGTATGCCAATCGAGCCGGAATCGAGCTAATTAGAAGTTTTCGAACTTCAGACATTTTCAATAGCTCTAAATACTCGTGCATTTACCGATTCTAGACCCCGATTTTGACCATCTACCAGCACGCAAGTAGCCTTAGCCCTTCGTGGATCAGCCAGATTTATGAACCGTCCTATTCCTACTACTTCTATCCCTTCGGAGAATTTTGACCCCTACACAAATCACAGTAAACGACATCGGCTCAGCCGAAGATTTTCTTGCCGCAATTGAAGGCACAATTAAGAATTTTAATGATGGCGATCTAGTTATCGGAACCGTTGTTCAAATTGATCGCGAAGAAGTTTTGTTAGACATTGGTTACAAGACCGAAGGTGTTATTCCTTCCCGCGAACTATCTATCCGCCACGACATTGATCCTTCAGAGATAGTTTCTGTCGGCGATCGCGTTGAAGCACTTGTAATTACCAAAGAAGATAAAGAAGGTCGTCTTATCCTCTCTAAGAAGCGTGCACAGTACGAACGCGCCTGGGGAGATATCGAAGGTAAGAAAGAACGTGACGAAGTTGTCACCGGAACTGTTATTGAAGTTGTTAAGGGCGGCCTAATCGTAGACATCGGTCTTCGTGGCTTCCTTCCAGCATCACTTGTAGAAATGCGTCGCGTTCGTGACTTGACTCCTTATATCGGACAACAAGTTGAAGCTCGCATTATCGAACTAGATAAGAATCGCAACAACGTAGTTCTCTCACGTCGTGCATTCCTAGAGCAAACCCAATCAGCTTCACGCACAACATTCCTGAACCAACTCGAAAAGGGTCAGGTTCGTTCTGGTGTTGTTTCATCAATCGTTAACTTCGGTGCCTTCGTGGACCTTGGTGGCGTAGATGGTTTGGTTCACGTATCTGAACTTTCATGGAAGCACATCGATCATCCAAATGAAGTTGTAGAAGTTGGCGATGCAGTTACAGTCGAAGTTCTAGAAGTCGACTTCGAACGTGAGCGCGTATCACTTTCTCTTAAGGCAACTCAAGAAGATCCATGGCAGGCATTTGCTCGCACACACACAATTAACCAAGTTGTTCCTGGTGAAGTTACCAAGCTAGTTCCATTCGGTGCATTCATTCGAGTATTCGAAGGGATCGAAGGCCTAGTTCACATTTCAGAGTTGGCTGAACGTCACGTTGAAATTCCAGAGCAAGTTGTTCAAGTTGGCGACGAGCTATTCGTGAAGATTATTGATATCGACCTAGAACGTCGTCGTATCTCACTTTCATTAAAGCAAGCGAACGAAGGTCATGAAGTAGAGATCGAAGCATTCGATCCAACGCAATACGGAATGGCTGCTCGCTACGACGCTGAAGGAAACTTCATTTATCCAGAAGGTTTCGATGCTGATTCTCAAGAGTGGCGCCCAGGATTCGAAGCGCAACGCGAAGAGTGGGAACGTCAATATGCCGAAGCACAAACTCGCTTCATGGCACACCGTAAGCAGAAGGAAGAGGCCAAAGCTGCCGATGCCGCTGCTGGCGATGCACCTGCTGCAGAAACAGCAGCAGAATAATAAATAGAGTTAAGGGCCCTGACTTCGGTCGGGGCCCTTTTCATTTGAACTGCACTTTAAAAGATAAGATTCCAACGTGATAAAAGTTGCCCTAACTGGCGGAATCGGATCCGGTAAATCTGCTGCCGGAGATTTCTTCGAAGATCTGGGCGCAGTTGTAGTTGATGCCGATCAACTTTCCCGTGACGTTATCGAACGCGGAACAGATGGCTTTGATGAACTAGTAGCAACTTTTGGCGATGAAATTCTCACCAACGGAATCCTGGACCGCAGCAAGTTAGGCCAAATCGTCTTCGCCGATCCTGCTGCTCGCAAAACTTTGGAAGCAATTATTCATCCGCGTGTAGCAGAAGCCTTTGATGAAATTATTGAAGATAGCCCAGAGGACGCTGTGATTATTTACCAGATTCCAATTCTCGTTGAAACAAAGGGTCAAAATAGATTTGATTATGTAATAACTGTAGAGGCCACTTTAGAAAATCGAATTTCAAGGCTTAAAAATCGTGGGCTTAAGAGTTATGAAATTGAAGCTCGAATGAAAGCTCAGGCTACAGATGAGCAACGAGCTGAGATTGCAGATCTAATCTTCAAAAATGATGGCGATCTCGATTCATTGCTTCGGCAGGTAGAAAATGTTTATGAGGATGTCTTACTTCCACGGGCCAGAGCGAACATTTCCTAAGATATGCGCCCAATAACTGATCTACAGCGCAAAGTAAATCCCTTTCAAGTCATAAGCGATTACATTCCCTCAGGAGACCAACCTGCGGCAATTGCAGAACTTGCGATGCGAATCAATGCGGGTGAGTCTGATGTCGTTCTACTGGGAGCAACTGGAACAGGTAAATCTGCGACGACTGCTTGGCTTATCGAAAAGTTGCAACGTCCAACTCTGGTTCTGGCCCCTAATAAAACTTTAGCTGCTCAGTTAGCAAACGAATTTCGTGAGTTAATGCCCAACAACGCAGTCGAATACTTTGTTTCATACTATGACTATTACCAACCAGAGGCATACGTTCCACAGACCGATACATTTATCGAGAAAGATAGCTCGGTAAACAGCGAGGTAGAACGGCTTCGACATTCTGCCACTAATTCACTCCTCACGCGACGGGATGTAATTGTTGTCGCAACGGTTTCTTGCATTTATGGTCTGGGAACTCCTCAAGAATATGTAGACCGGATGATTAAGTTGCAGGTCGGTGATTCGATTGAGCGCAATAAACTGTTGCGCAAGTTTGTCGATATTCAATATAAAAGAAATGACATGGCATTCGAGCGGGGAACATTTCGGGTTCGCGGCGACACCATAGAGATAATCCCGATGTATGAAGAGCTTGCACTTCGGATTGAAATGTTCGGGGATGAAATTGAACGCATTACAACTTTGCATCCGCTAACTGGCGAAATCATTAGAGATGAATCAGAGATGTATATCTTTCCAGCTAGCCACTATTCGGCTGGCCCAGAAACAATGAATCGCGCGATCTCGGCCATCGAAATTGAGATGGAAAGAAAGGTTGACGAGTTCGAGCGGCAGAACAAATTGCTTGAGGCCCAACGTATCCGGATGCGCACTACCTTTGACATCGAGATGATGCGCCAGCTTGGTTTCTGTTCAGGTATCGAAAATTATTCCCGTCACATCGATGGTCGAGAAGCGGGTTCGCCACCGAACTGTCTGCTGGATTATTTCCCAGAAGATTTTCTAGTTGTCATTGATGAATCCCATGTAACTGTGCCGCAGATTGGTGCGATGTATGAAGGCGATGCTTCACGCAAACGCACATTAGTTGAACACGGATTTCGACTTCCATCTGCGATGGATAACCGACCACTAAGGTTCTCTGAATTCATAGAGCGAAAAGGGCAGACCGTTTATCTATCTGCGACACCAGGTAAATATGAGCTCGAGAAGACTGGTGGACAATTCGTAGAGCAGGTGATTAGACCGACCGGACTCATCGATCCTCAAATAGTTATCAAACCAATTAAGGGTCAAATCGATGATTTGGTGTACGAGATAAATCTTCGTGCAGCGAAGAATGAGAGAATTCTCGTCACAACTCTTACCAAGAAAATGTCTGAGGATTTAACGGATTATTTGATGGGTCTAGGAATCAGAGTTCGATATCTGCATTCTGAAGTTGACACGCTACGACGAGTCGAATTACTTCGCGAACTTAGATCAGGTGAATATGATGTTTTGATTGGAATCAACTTACTTCGCGAAGGTCTTGATCTTCCAGAAGTTTCTTTAGTTGCGATCTTGGATGCAGATAAACAGGGATTCCTGCGATCAGCAACTTCACTTATTCAAACTATTGGTCGTGCCGCTCGAAACGTTTCAGGAGAAGTGCACATGTATGCCGACAGCATTACGCCCGCGATGGCGCAGGCAATTGATGAGACAAATCGCCGCCGGGAAAAACAGGTCGCTTACAACACCGAACATGGAATCGATCCAACTCCACTGCGCAAAAAGATTGCGGACATTACAGATTTGATTACTAAAGAGGCGGAAGACACTGAAGGGCTGAAATCTAAGGTTTCTTCATCTGGAATTAAGCGAAGCGGCCATTCTTTACCGAGACAAGAGCTTATTGGTCTCATAGAATCCCTCACAGATCAGATGAAAATGGCAGCGGGCGATTTACAGTTCGAGCTTGCAGCCAGATTCCGAGATGAGATTCGAGAGCTCAAGAAAGAGCTTCGCGGAATGGAAGAGGCGGGCACTTGAGTATTGATCGTTTAGTTGTTCGCGGTGCTCGTGAACACAACCTTAAGAATGTTTCAATTGATCTTCCAAGAGATGCATTAATTGTTTTCACTGGGCTATCTGGATCCGGAAAATCCTCTTTGGCATTCGACACTATCTTTGCTGAAGGACAGCGCCGTTATGTTGAATCACTCTCGGCATATGCGCGTCAATTCCTAGGACAGATGGATAAGCCAGATGTTGATTTTATAGAAGGACTTTCACCAGCAGTCTCAATCGATCAGAAATCCACGAATCGAAATCCACGTTCAACGGTCGGAACAATCACTGAAGTTTACGATTATCTGCGCTTGCTCTTTGCTCGAGCTGGTCGACCACATTGCCCTAACTGTGGAAAAGCAATTGCGAAACAGACTCCACAGAATATTGTGGATCAAATTCTTGCGATGCCTGTTGACACAAAATTTTTGGTCCTTGCTCCAGTAGTGCGAGCCCGTAAAGGTGAGTTCCTCGACTTATTTAAAGATTTCACAACGCAGGGGTTTTCTCGAGTTCGCGTTAACGGAACGGTTTATCCAATAGCCGAAGTTCCAAAGTTGAAGAAACAGGAAAAGCACACAATCGATGTTGTAGTCGATCGCTTGACAGTGAAGGCAGAATCAAAGACGCGTTTAACAGATTCGATTGAAACTGCGCTACGACTTGCAAGCGGTTTAGTCATTTTAGATTTCGTAGATAAGAAGGTTGGTTCGCCAGATAAAGAGCGAACATATAGCGAGCACATGGCATGTCATGATTGCGGCCTCTCTTTTGAAGAACTTGAACCCAGATCTTTCTCATTTAACTCACCCTTTGGCGCCTGTCCAGATTGCTCCGGTATTGGCACGAAACTTGAAGTCGATGAAGAGTTAGTAATCCCGAACGATGAACTTTCAATCAACGAGGGTGCGATTGCACCTTGGGCTGGTGGTCAATCAACTGGATATTGGGCGCGCTTGGTTGAAGGTTTGGCGAAAGAGCTTAAATTTTCGATGGATACCCCGTGGAAGAAGTTGCCTGCAAAAGCGAAGGATGCACTTCTGAATGGCTGGGATTTCGAAGTTCATGTTAAATATAAAAATAGATATGGTCGTGATCGCAATTACTCAACTGGTTTCGAAGGCGTTGTCTCCTTCATCGAACGTCGCCATTTAGAGACTGATAGCGATTATTCTCGGGATAAATTTGAAGCTTACATGCGCGAAACTCCCTGCCCAGTCTGCAAAGGATCTCGCTTAAAGCCTGAAGTTCTTGCAGTAACGATTGGTGATAAAAGTATCGCTGCAATCTGCGAACTTTCAATTAAAGAGTGCGCAGAATTTCTTAAGAAAATTTCACTAAGTGCACGTGAGAAACAGATTGCCGAGCGCGTTCTAAAAGAGGTAAATGCTCGTCTCGGATTTCTTCTTGATGTCGGCTTGGATTACCTATCTCTTGCTAGGCCTGCTGCAACACTGTCCGGGGGAGAAGCGCAACGAATTCGTCTGGCTACCCAAATAGGTTCTGGACTCGTCGGCGTGCTTTATGTTTTGGATGAGCCAAGTATTGGTTTGCATCAACGCGATAATCGACGACTGATTGATACTTTAACCAGACTTCGAGACCTCGGAAACACCTTGATTGTTGTCGAACATGATGAAGACACAATTCGAACCGCAGACTGGATTGTTGATATTGGTCCTGGCGCCGGCGAACATGGTGGGCATGTAGTTTCCTCTGGCGATTATCAAGCATTGATAACCGCGAAAGATTCCATCACTGGCGCTTATCTATCCGGGCGAACAAAGATTGAAGTTCCAAAGAAGCGACGAGAATTAGATGCGAAGCGCAGCTTGACCGTCAAAGGCGCCCGCGAAAACAATTTACAGAATATTGATGTTTCATTTCCACTAGGTGCTTTCGTTGCTGTGTCTGGCGTAAGTGGTTCTGGTAAATCAACGCTAGTTAATGACATCCTCTATTCAGTTCTGGCAAATAAGCTAAATGGCGCGCGAATCGTCCCTGGCCGCCACAAAACAATCACCGGGCTAGAGCTTCTCGACAAAGTAGTTCACGTTGATCAATCACCAATTGGCCGAACCCCAAGATCTAACCCCGCTACTTACACTGGTGTATTCGACAAAGTTCGGGCGCTTTTTGCGGAAACAACCGAGGCAAAAATTCGTGGCTATCAACAAGGGCGCTTCTCGTTTAACGTCAAAGGCGGGCGTTGCGAAAATTGTGCTGGTGACGGCACAATCACAATTGAGATGAACTTCTTGCCCGATGTTTATGTTCCCTGCGAAGTCTGTCATGGCGCGCGTTATAACCGAGAAACTTTAGAAGTTCATTACAAAGGCAAGACCATTGCCGAAGTCTTAAACATGCCAATCGAGGAAGCCTTTACCTTCTTTGAATCAGTTCCCGCGATTGCACGTTATTTGAAAACACTTAATGATGTTGGACTTGGTTACGTGAGACTTGGACAGTCGGCACCAACACTTTCAGGTGGAGAAGCCCAGCGGGTTAAGTTAGCAACTGAACTTCAACGTCGCTCAACTGGACGAACAATTTATGTTTTAGATGAACCGACAACTGGACTTCATTTTGAGGATGTTCGAAAGCTTCTGATCGTCTTAAATCGTTTGGTAGATACTGGCAATACCGTGATTGTGATTGAGCACAACTTAGATGTAATCAAATCTGCAGACTGGGTGATCGATCTAGGTCCAGAAGGTGGATCTGGTGGCGGTGTAGTGGTTGCTGAAGGAACACCCGAAGAAGTTGCAAAGAATAAAGCCAGCTATACCGGAACGTTTCTGGCTGCCTCGCTAAAGGGATAGCAGTGAGCGATCCAGCGAGTTACCGTCCCGATTCAATCCCCACTGAACCTGGCGTTTATCGTTTCTTTAACGATAAGGGCGTCGTGATCTACGTCGGTAAAGCTAAGAATTTAAAGAATCGACTAAATTCTTATTTTCAGAAGAACTTGCTTGAGAAAACTTATCGGATGGTCCACGAAGCGGTCCGTGTTGATTGGACAATAGTAAACACCGAAATCGAAGCTTTGCAGTTGGAGTTTACGTGGATTAAAACCGAGAATCCTAAATACAACATTCAGTTCAAGGACGATAAGTCTTATCCATATCTTGCTGTGAGTATTGCCGAAGAGTATCCGCGGCTATTTATTTCGCGAGCAAAGAAGCGGCCCGGAGTTAAATATTTTGGTCCATATGCGCATGCCTGGGCGCTTCGCAGTAGTTTCGATGTAATTCAAAAACTCTACCCAATCCGTAGCTGCACAGATTCCAATTTTTCAAGAGCAGTCAAGAGCAAGCGACAATGTTTACTAGGCGATATCGGCAAATGCAGCGCACCATGTGTTTCTTGGGTTTCGAAAGAGGAGCATCTGGGGATTGCAAAGAAACTGGTTAAATTTGTTGATACCAGTTCCGGCGATATTGCAGCAACGCTCAACAAAGAGATGCTTGATGCAGCAGAACGAGAAGAATTCGAGCAAGCGGCGCGAATTCGAGATCAAATATCTGCGATTGAAAGGTCTGCCGAAACCTCTGGCACATTCTTAAGCGACAATTTCTCTGCAGACTTGCTTGCAACGCATTCCGAGATTACGCATGCGAGCATAACCATGTTCACAGTGAGATTTGGCCGAGTAGTCGGTTCACGCTCCTGGATTTTAGATCGCTCTGACGTTCTTGAAGACCAGAATGTAATCGAAGCCATGATTTCTAAGATTTATTCTGAACTCGATGCTCCAGCAGAAATCTTGGTTGATGAACTACCCGATAACTTAGAAACCATCGAAAATTGGTTAACCGATAAATCTGGACATCGGGTTTCAATTTCTAAGCCCCAACGTGGCGATAAATTTGAGGTCATAAATACTGTAAAGCGAAATGCACATCAGGCTTTAATTCAATATCTAAGTAAGCGTTCAAATGATGCCGCGGTATCGGGTAGAGCCCTAGAAGAAATTGCGAATCTTTTGGATCTTCCAGAGCTTCCGCTACGCATCGAATGTTTCGATATCTCAAATATCCAGGGCAAACACATGGTTGCTTCAATGGTGGTATTTGAGGATGGCCAGATCAAGAAGAGTGACTATCGTCGATTCGCCATCGATGACGATGCAGGATTTGATGACACGCGCGCAATGCACCATGTTCTCACTCGAAGATTGAAACGATATTTAGCTGAGCGCGAGATTGATACGTCAGAGCTTTCGATTTCTGGGGGAGCCAGGCCAAAGTTTGCTTATCCACCACAGCTAATTGTTGTTGATGGTGGCGCACCTCAAGTAGCTGCGGCCTCTAAAGCGTTGGCTGAACTAGGAATATCCGACATCTTTATTTGTGGGCTAGCTAAACGTCTCGAAGAAGTCTGGCTTGCAGATAGCAAAGAACCAGTGATTTTCCCAAGACATAGCGAAGGTTTGTATCTTCTACAGCGAATTCGAGACGAGGCACATCGCTTTGCAATTACCTTCCACAGAAGCAAGCGCTCAAAGGTGATGCTCGAATCGCTTTTAGATGATATTCCCAAATTAGGCGAAGCGCGTAGAACGGCGTTACTTGCTCAATTCGGCTCGGTTTCGGCAATCCGGAAAGCCTCGGTGATTGAACTTGCTGCGATACCAGGAATTGGGCCCAACATTGCTGAATCGATATTTACTTATCTAAGTAATGAACCCAATACAGGACACAGTATTAATATGGAAACTGGCGAAATTACTTGAGAGGATTAAGCCATGAGTTCTAACGAGGTTCTAGTTATCACTGGCATGAGCGGCGCCGGTAAATCAACGGTTTCACACGCACTAGAAGACCTAGGTTGGTATGTCGTAGACAATCTTCCACCTTCGATGATTGCTTCATTATGTGAGATGGCGGCAAAAACTCCTTCGGCGATTGCAGTTGTAATTGATGTTCGAGGTGGCGAATTTTTTGATGATCTAACTAAGTCGCTTTCAGACTTAGGTGATTTAAAAATTTCAAGACGAATTCTCTTTGTAGATGCATCCGACGAAGCTCTAGTAAGACGATTTGAAGCTACAAGGCGACCTCATCCGCTTCAGGGTCAGGATCGGATTTTAGATGGAATCACAAAAGAGCGATTGCGTTTGCAAGATGTTCGTGCTGCAGCAGATTTCGTGATCGATTCTTCCTCACTAAATATTCATCAACTAGAAGCCAAGATCGGAGAAATATTTAGTAAGGACTCCGATTCAGATTTGAGAGTAAATATTCTCTCTTTTGGTTACAAATATGGAATCCCAGTCGATGCCGATTTGGTAATGGATTGTAGATTCATCGCAAATCCACATTGGATTCCCGAACTTCGACCACTTACTGGTTTGGATAAGGCGGTGTCAGATAATGTCTTGTCGAGTTCAAATGTTCAAGAGTTCTTAACTAAGTATCAATCACTCTTTGAAACTATGGCAGCTGGTTTTATGCAAGAGGGACGAAAGTATTTGACACTTGCAGTCGGCTGCACGGGCGGAAAACATCGCAGCGTAGCAATCTCTGCAGAACTTGCTAAGCGTTTTGCTAGTTCACCTCAGATAAATTCACGATCAATTTCCGCACAAGCTGTTCACAGAGACCTGGGCCGAGAAGTTTAATGTCGAATTCAACTCCGAAAGTAGTCGCTTTCGGCGGTGGCCACGGACTTGCAGCAACGTTAACTGCTTTGCGCGATGTGACGCCAACTATTACCGCAGTTGTAACAGTTGCCGATAACGGTGGTTCAAGTGGAAAAATTCGAGAAGAATTTAACTTTCTTCCACCTGGTGATTTGCGGATGGCTTTGGCTGCGCTCTGTGGTTCGGATGCCTGGGGTCAGCGCTGGGCACAGATAATTCAACATAGATTTAATACTTCCGGAGATTTAAATGGGCATGCGCTAGGCAACTTATTAATGGCCGCGCTTTGGGATAGTTCAGATGATTTAGTAGCAGGAATAGATCGAGTTGGAGATTTACTTAAAATTGTTGGGCGAGTACTACCGATGTCGCTCGAGCCGCTTGAAATAGAAGGTGTCTTTGAAACTAGTTCCGGCGAGCAAACTATTCGAGGACAAATTGAGGTAGCTACTGCAAAAGGGAAGTTAAAATCATTGAAACTGTTGCCAGAAAATCCAGTGGTGACACCGCAAGTGATTCAAGCTATCTCGGAGGCTGACTGGCTGGTCTTTGGACCGGGGTCCTGGTTCTCAAGTGTTATGCCACATTTCTTATTAAAGGATTTAGCAAAGGCAGTGTCACAAAGTTCGGCCAAGAAGATAGTGATATTAAATCTACAGGGACCGGACAATGCAGATGAATTTGCTGGCAATACCCCGGAGGCTCATCTCAAGCTAGTCCTTTCGCACCTTCCCTCTTTCAAATTAGATATCGCTATTGCCGACCCAAGCGTTCTCGGTTCGGCTAGCAGGCTAGAGGAACTGGTTAAGGATCTCGGCGGGGAAGTAATAGTGAGTGATGTGGCCAGAGAGCAAGACCGAAATCATCATGATCCTCGGAAAATGAGTTTGCTTTTCAGCCACATTTTCCATTGAACCCTGCTTAAATAGCGCCCATGGCAATGACTGCAGCAGTAAAAGATGAATTAAGTCGACTATCTATTTCTAAACCATGCTGTCGCAAAGCCGAAGTCTCTGCAGTTCTAAGATTTGCAGGTGGACTGCACATAACAGCAGGAAAGATTTCTATCGAAGTTGAACTTGATACCGCACAAGGTGCTCGTAGATTAAGAAAAGATATTTCAGAAATTTTTGGCCATGAAAGTGAACTCGCAGTTCTTTCGCCAAGTGGTTTGCGAAAAGGAAGTCGATACGTTGTTCGGGTAACTTCTGATGGCGATGCGTTGGCAAGACAGACTGGTTTAATCGATGCAAATAATCGCCCAATTCGTGGCTTGCCACCTCAAGTTGTTTCGGCTGGAATCTGCGACGCTGAAGCCGCATGGCGAGGAGCATTTTTAGCACACGGTTCACTTACCGAACCAGGCAGATCTTCGGCGCTAGAAATTACTTGCCCTGGACCTGAAGCAGCACTTGCTCTAGTTGGCGCCGCCAGACGATTAGGAATCACCGCGAAGGCACGAGAAGTCAGAAGCGTTGATCGAGTTGTTCTTCGCGATGGCGATGCAATTGGTGCGTTGCTCACAAGATTAGGTGCACATGAAAGTGTTCTGGCATGGGAAGAACGTCGGATGCGTCGCGAAGTTCGGGCAACCGCAAATCGATTAGCCAATTTTGATGATGCAAATTTACGGCGCTCTGCTCGTGCAGCTGTAGCTGCATCGGCACGCGTTGCTCGTGCTATGGAAATTCTTGGACCGGAAATTCCAGATCATTTAAAGCAAGCAGGTGAACTTAGAATTAATCACGGGCAAGCTAGTCTTGAAGAGTTGGGATCGCTCGCAACTCCACCAATGACTAAAGATGCTATCGCCGGGCGGATCAGAAGATTGTTGGCAATGGCCGATAAGCGGGCTCACGATTTGGGAATTCCAGATACCGAGGCTGGCTTAAGCCCAGATCTCTTAGCCGAATAGGGCAGTCGCGGCTGATAGGATTAGGCCTCTACAACGTTGTGGTTTAATAATTTTCTCTTTTTCTGAGGCAGGCAATTAAATGGTACGTGTTGGAATTAATGGTTTTGGACGCATTGGTCGTAACTTCTTTCGAGCAGCACTTCAATCAGGTGCGGATATTGAAATTGTAGGCATCAACGACCTAACAGATAACGCAACGTTGGCTCATCTACTTAAGTATGACTCGATTCTAGGTCGTCTTGGATTACCAGTAACTTTCACTGACGATTCAATTACCGTAAACGGCAAAACAATTCGAGTATTTTCAGAGCGCGATCCAGCTAACTTGCCTTGGGGCGAAGTTAAAGCAGATATCGTTATTGAATCAACTGGATTTTTCACTAAAGCTGCAGATGCAAAGAAGCACATCGCTGCAGGCGCAAAGAAGGTAATTATTTCAGCTCCAGCTACGGATGAAGATATCACCGTAGTTATGGGCGTGAACCATGAGAAGTATGACCCTGCAAACCATCACGTAATTTCTAACGCCTCTTGCACCACAAACTGCCTAGCTCCAATGGCCAAGGTCTTGGATGAGGAATTCGGAATTGTTCGCGGCTTGATGACGACAATACATGCATATACAAATGATCAATCAGTTTTAGATCAGCCTCACAAGGATCTACGCCGTGCGCGCGCAGCTGCGGTTTCTATTATTCCAAGCACAACTGGCGCAGCAAAAGCGATCAGCCTGGTTCTTCCAAACCTAAAGGGCAAGTTAGATGGTTTTGCACTTCGAGTTCCAGTGCCAACTGGCTCAGCAACTGACTTAACTGTTGAACTTTCAAAGGAAGTAACTGCAGCAGAGATTAATGCGGCATTGAAGAAAGCTGCTGAAGGATCACTTAAGGGCTACCTGACTTACACCGAAGATCCAATTGTTTCTGCAGATATTGTTACAGACCCAAGTTCATGTATTTTGGATGCAGGTCTTACCAAGGTAATTGGAACAACTGCAAAGGTTGTTGGCTGGTATGACAACGAGTGGGGTTACTCAAATCGTTTAGTAGACCTAGTCGGATATGTAGGCAAGAAGCTTTAATGAATATCAAAACCCTCGAAACAGTTGATGTTCGTGGGAAGCGAGTTCTACTTCGATGCGATCTAAATGTTCCGCTGAAAGATGGCGAAATAACAGATGACGGTCGAATAAAAGCATCACTTCCGACAATCAAATATTTGCTAACCCAAGGTGCATCTGTGGTGATCACCGCGCACCTTGGTCGACCAAAAGGTGAGCGCAGGCCGGAGCTTTCATTGGCCCCTGTTGCTAAGCGATTGTCAGAACTCCTTGGACAGAGCGTTCAATTCTCGAACGAGATTGTCGGAGCAAAGCTAAGTGGCACCGGTGTGACTCTTCTTGAAAATATTAGATATGAAGCTGCCGAAACTTCGAAGGATGAAGCGGAAAGATTGGTGCTTGCTAAAGAACTTGCCACTTACGCAGATGTTTTCATTAGTGATGGCTTTGGCGCGGTTCACCGTAAACATGCTTCGGTTTATGACGTCGCAAAATTACTCCCACATGCAGCTGGTTATCTAGTCGCTGCTGAAGTAGATGTTTTGAAGAAACTCACCCAAACTCCAGAGCGCCCATATGGTGTTGCATTAGGCGGGTCTAAGGTGTCGGACAAAATTGGCGTGATCTCGAACCTCTTGGAGAAGGTAGACACAATTGCAATTGGTGGCGGGATGCTCTTCACCTTTCTTGCAGCGAAAGGTCTGCAGATCGGAAAGTCGCTAGTTGAAAGAGATTTAATCCCAACTGTTATTGAACTCATGGAACGCGCTGAAAAGCGTGGCGTTAAGTTTCTATTACCAAGCGATATTGTCGTTGCTCCAGAATTTAGTGCAGATTCCAAGCCAACAATTGTTGCAGCCGATGCAATCCCAGCCGATCAGATGGGGTTAGATATCGGGCCAGATAGCGCCGCTGCATTTGCAGCCGCGATTGGTGAATGTAAAACGGTTTTCTGGAACGGGCCAATGGGAGTATTTGAATTCCCTAATTTCGCAAATGGAACAAAAGTTTTGGCGCAAGCGCTAACTAAAGTGAGTGGAATCAGTGTTGTGGGCGGGGGAGACTCTGCAGCCGCTGTCCGTAAACTAGGATTTGCCGATACTGATTTTGGATATATCTCGACCGGCGGCGGAGCCTCTCTTGAATATCTTGAAGGAAAAGAATTGCCGGGATTGGTCGTTTTACAATAATTTCTTTTACATCAATGAAAGATTAAATCTGGAGGAAGAATGCGTAAGCCATTAATCGCAGGGAATTGGAAGATGAACCTCAATCATCTTGAGGCTATCGCTGTTACCCAGAAACTTTCATACTCACTAGACGACAAGGACTTTGATGCGGTTGATGTTGTTGTAATTCCACCATTTACCGATATTCGATCAGTCCAAACTCTTATTGATGGCGATCGACTTCGTCTCTCCTACGGGGCACAGGATCTTTCACCAGAAGCGAGTGGGGCATATACCGGCGACATCAGTGGCTCAATGCTAAACAAACTTGGATGCTCATATGTTTTAGTTGGCCATTCCGAGCGCAGAGCGATTCACAGTGAAAGTGATGAGACTGTTAATCGGAAGATTAAATCTGCTCTCGCAAATGAAATTACGCCTATCTTTTGCATTGGAGAAGAGCTGGCAATTCGTGAGGCGGGAAATCATGTTGATCATGTTCTAAGTCAGATCCGCAATGGTCTTAAGGGTTTTCATAAGCCTGATTTAAAGAAAGTCGTTTTTGCATACGAACCGGTCTGGGCTATTGGAACCGGTAAAACTGCGAGTGCTGAAGATGCACAAGAAGTGTGTGCTGCGATTCGCGTCGAGTTGGCTAAATTTGCTTCACCAGAAATAGCTGAGGCTGCTCGCATCCTTTATGGCGGATCAGTGAAGTCTTCGAACATAGTAGAAATCATGAAACAACCGGATGTCGATGGCGTTCTAGTCGGCGGAGCCAGCCTTGATGCCGAGGAATTTGCCAGAATTGCCCGATTCCATCGGGCGGTTACCGCGTAATTCAGGAGCAATTGACGGGTATCCTTACGCCAGTGCTCGGGGATGAAATATCCAGTCGTAAACAGTTTTCAAATTAGAGGGAGAAATTCGTGGTTTTAGCTCTATCAATCTTGCTAGTTATAACCAGCGTTCTGATGGTTCTGCTTGTGTTACTTCACAAAGGTAAGGGAAGCGGACTATCTGACCTCTTTGGTGGCGGAGTCTCTTCTAGCTATGGTGGTTCATCAGTGGTCGAGAAAAATCTAGATCGCATAACTATTGTTGTTGGTGGTCTCTGGTTTGCAGGAGTAATTGTGCTTAGCTTGGTGTTGAAGAAGTAAATTAGTTTTAAAAAATAGTCGGCAGTAATTGAATAAGGGAGTTAATTATGGGTAGCGCAATTCGTGGAAGTCGCGTTGGCGCAGGTCCTATGGGCGAAGCAGAGCGTGGCGATGCCATTGCTCGTTTCCGAGTTTCGTATTGGTGTGCGCAAGGCCATGAGACTCGTCCTTCATTTGCCGAAGATGAAACTGTTCAGATTCCAGAGATTTGGGATTGTCCACGATGCGGCTACCCAGCAGGCTTGAACAAAGATAAACCACCAATGCCAATTAAGAATGAGCCATATAAAACTCACCTTGCTTACGTTAAAGAACGTCGCACCGAAGCTGAATCAAAGAAGATTTTGGAAGATGCTTTAGCTCGACTTCGTGGTGAAGATTAAAACTTTAGATCTTAGCTACTGCTTCTAGAAGTGCCGCAATTCCTAAAGCTCGATTCTTTAGGTGAACTCTGACTACTGGTAAATCACGTGAAGAGAGTGCGTCACCATCACCCAGCGCTTGCGCCATTAGAAGATCGCTAAATGAAAAATCTTTTCCAGGTATCTCGATATCGGTCGCGCAGTCTGCAGTGATTTGAATAAATCCACCATTACTTGCGCCACCTTTATGGAACTGTCCGGTTGAATGTAAAAACCTGGGACCCCAACCAAACGTGACTCCAACATCTTTCTTTTTAGCTATTGCTTCTCTTAATTTCAGTATCTCTACATCTGATTCTCGATTTAAATACGCCATGATCGCGAGATATTTCTCAGAACGGCCAATTAAAACCCGCAGAACATCGGCGACGTTCTCGCCAGCATCGTTGCCATAAAGTGCTAACTCGCTCGTTTCGAAAATCGGCTGAAGTTTAGGTCTTCCTTGTTCGCTCCAGTCACTTAAAAGTTTGCCTGTTAGATCTTTAGCTTCAGTCACATTTGGTTGATTAAATGGATCAACACCGAGTGCTCGGCACAGCAACGCCGTTACCCATTCCCAAAGTATGAAATGTTCGCCCAAGGATGCATTTATGTTTAAGTCGCATTCTTCATTCCCAAATCCAATTGAGAACACTGGCCCAGAGACTTTTGATTTATGGGACTCGATGACAATTGGTAAGCGGCCCTTCTGATCTTTGCCGGTTGATTCAGCAATTAATTGCTCGATCCAATCACCGATACCTGGAACATTTGATGAAGAATCGTGAAGTGAGAAGTTTTGCGTGGTTTGCTCGTAGATCAAAGTTGCAATCTTTATTGCCGGTGAATCTTTACTTGTAAAAGTATGGGCCGCACTGTCGGCATCATCAAGCAGAACCGAAATATCAATCCCTAGTAACGCTGCTGGAACAAGACCAAAAGCACTCAGGGCGCTAAACCTTCCACCTACTAGTGGATCTGCATTGATAACTCGCAAGCCAGATGATCTTGCTGATACATCCAAGGGCGATCCAGGATCGGTCACAATTACAAAGTGCTCCTGAGGATTCAAGCCCGCATCAAGAAAAAGTTTTTCGAAGAGCGCTTTCTGCGAAGCAGTCTCGATTGTTGACCCGGACTTGGACCCAACAATTACCAAAGTTTGATTTAGGTCTTCGGGAATTGCTAGTCGGATCTGTTCTGGATCTGTTGTATCTAAAACGGTTAACTTCTTGCCAAAGGTTTTTGCAATAACTTCAGGTGCAAGAGAAGACCCACCCATTCCACAAAGAACAAAGTTGTTTAATTTCTTCGATCTTGCCCAGGCACTGAGTGCATCCAACTGGGGGAGTAAATCTCGACTAGCTCTTGGCAAGTCAATCCAGTTAAGTCGATTTCGAGCCTCGGCTTGGGCATCAACACCCCAGAGTGTTGAATCTTTGCTGGCAAGTGCACCTGCGATCGAGTTTAAATCTGCCGCGACAGATGAACTACTATCGAACTTGCTTAATTTTCGACCGGAGATTTCGATCATTTAAGTCCTTGCAATAGTTCTCTTTGCGGCTTCGACAATATTTTCTGGAGTAAAACCGTATTCTTTGAAAAGAGTTCCGGCAGATGCTGATGCGCCGAAGTGCTCGAGACTAACAATCTCGCCATTATCGCCAACATACTTATGCCATCCGGCGCCGACTCCAGCCTCAACACTTACTCTCGCTTTAATGGCGCTAGGAAGAATGCTCTCTTTGTATGAATCAGATTGTTCTTCAAACCACTCTAAACAAGGAGCGCTAACTACACGCGCTGCAATGTTTTGTTCTGAAAGAATCTTAGATGCGGCGATAGCAAGATGAACTTCTGAACCAGTGGCAATCAAAATGACATCAGGTTCATTCTTTGTTTCAACAATCACATAGGCGCCCTTTGCTGCGCCTTCCGCACTGCCACATACGGCTCGGTCAAAAACCGGGAGATTCTGACGTGATAACGCAATTCCCACTGGCTTATCGCGCGTAATTATTTCGCGCCAAGCGATTGCAGTTTCGTTGGCATCGGCAGGACGAACAATTGAAAAATTTGGAATCAGGCGCAGAGACGCAATATGTTCGACTGGTTGGTGAGTTGGACCGTCTTCTCCCAAACCAATTGAATCGTGGCTCCAAATGAAGACGGATGGAATGTTCATTAGTGCCGCTAAACGAACCGCACCGCGCATATAATCACTAAAAACCAGAAACGTTCCACCGAATGATCGAGTTAGGCCGTGAAGTGCAATTCCGTTAAGTATTGCTCCCATCGCATGCTCTCTGATTCCGAAGTGCACAATGCGACCATATGGATTTGCATCTTTCATCTTGCTACTTGCAGGCAAGAATGAACCTCCATTATTTATGGTTGTGTTGTTGCTTCCCGCAAGATCAGAGGAACCACCCCAAAACTCGGGCAACACAGCAGAGATTGCGTTGATGATCTTTCCTGATGCTGCACGAGTGGCTAGATCTTTTCCGCTTTCGAATGTTGGAATAACTTGCTGCCAATCTTTTGGCAAATTGCGGGTCTGCAATCTTTTTAGCAAGTCATTTTGCTCAGGATTAGCTTTCGCCCAGGCTGCTAATTCGGTCTCCCAAATTGCTCGCTCTGCAGCGCCTCGTTCAACCACTTTCCGAGTATGTTTCAAGACGGCATCTGGCACATCGAAAGATTTTTCAGGATCAAGTCCTAACGCTATTTTTGTAGCCGCAACTTCATCTGCCCCAAGAGCAGAACCATGCGATTCAGCAGTGCCTTGAGCATTGGGGGCGGGCCAGGCAATAACTGTTTTCAATCGAATTAATGAAGGCTTCTTCTTCTCGCTAACTACGGCAAGCATTGCCTTCTCTAGAGATGGTTGATCAACGTCGCCATTTGCAAGAGCTGCGACTTCAATTACATTCCAACCATAAGCTTTAAATCGCATCGATACATCTTCAGTGAATGCAACATGAGTATCACCTTCAATTGAAATTCGGTTGTCGTCATAGATCACTTTCAAGTTACCGAGCTCCTGAGTTCCGGCTAGAGAACAAGCTTCAGAACTGATGCCTTCTTGTAAGTCGCCATCAGAGGCAATCACCCAGATATCGTGATCAAACAAAGCCGTCTTATTTGTTGGATCAAATAAACCTTTTTCATAACGTGCAGCCATTGCCATTCCAACAGCGCTGGAGATTCCAGAACCTAAAGGACCAGTAGTAATTTCAACGCCGGCGGTATGACCAAATTCTGGGTGTCCCGGAGTCTTTGCCCCAGCTGTTCGAAAACTTTGCAAATCAGATAGCTCTAAACCATAACCAGATAGAAACAATTGAACATAAAGAGTTAGTGAAGAATGTCCTGCAGATAGAACAAAGCGATCTCGACCGAGCCAATTAGGGTCTGATGGATCATGTTTTAAAATTCTTTGGAAGAGCGTGTATGCAACCGGCGCTAAGGCCATTGCTGTGCCTGGATGTCCATTGCCAACTTTCTGCACTGAATCCATCGCAAGGGCGCGACTAACAACGACGGCTTGGTCATCTAATGAGTTCCAGTTATCAGTCATTTGATCTTCACTTCCTGTTCAGTTCTTGCGGTTAGATTCAATCGCCATCCATGTATCCAAACCAGAGTTGCTCCCAACAAATGTGCACCAACTATGAGCTCCGGAAGTCCCGTTAAGTATTGTAGGTAGCCAATGGCACCTTGGGCTAAGGAGATACCTAGAAAGATTAGGATCATACGACCAAATAACTTCTTGACTTCGGTTGTTTCTGAAACTTTGACAACTAAATAAAGAGCAATTGTCAAACAGATTAAAACAATGACCGATTCAGCATGTAGCCAAGATACTGCGCGAAAATTAAATGGGTATCGCTTTGCATCCGCGTCACCAGCATGCGGTCCGGTCCCAGTAACTACGACACCGAAGAGAAGAACTATGAAAGTTAAGGCTGTAACCACCCTAGTCAAATTCCTTGTCATCGGCAGAACTTGAATTACTGGACGATCTAAAACTCGATGGCGAAGTGCAAGGGCTCCCGCAATAAGCGGAAGAGTTAGAACGAAGTGCGCAGATACTGAAATCGGATTCAACTTAGTAAGAACGGTAATTCCACCCAGAACTACTTGTCCCAAAAATCCAAGAATTTGCAGAATTGCCAATAGGCGCAGACGCTTGAAATCGCTTCGGTTACGTAATCTCTTAAAGATATAAACTAAAGCTGCTAAAGCTAGAATAAGAATTAGCCAAGCAATCAAGCGATTTCCGAATTCGATCCATGCATGTAATTGGCTTTCATCCTGGCCGATAACCGGCTTGATCGAGCCGTCCACGCATTCCGGCCAGGTTGGGCATCCAAGTCCGGCGCCAGACAAACGAACGGCACCGCCTGTCACCACCAACCCCGCCTGCAGAACTAGGAGAGCGGTGAAAAGTATTGCGCGCAGCTTCATGCTCGTAGCCTAGGCGTTGAACGGGCGCTCCCGCGGTAGTGAGCCGAGTGGCGGGTTTGGCCGAATTACGCAACAATAATGTTGTGAAAAAGACTGAGGATCGAACCCGCGATTTAGTAGCTCGCGCCATCCTCGAAAATGGCCCAGCTACAGCTGTGGCCTTGGCGGCAAAACTTCACATAACTCCAGCCGGAATACGCAGGCATTTAGATAATTTAATTGCAGAAGGCGTTCTGACTGCTCGCGAACCATTTACAAGTGCCAAAGATTCAAGAGGCCGTGGCCGTCCATCCAAAGTTTTTGTTATGACAGATCTCGGTCGCGAAAAATTTGAACATACTTATGACGACCTTGCTGTTTCAGCTCTGCGATTTATGGCTTCAAAGGGCGACAAGACTTTAGTAAAAGAGTTTGCCCGAAATCGCGCTGAAGAAATCACAAAGCGCGCTGCTCAAATACTTGCTAACAAGAAGAATCTAAGCGATAAGAGCGAAGCGTTGGCAGCATTCTTAACCGATGAAGGTTACGCGGCAAATAATCATTCCCAAGGAATTGGCGAAGAGCTTTGCCAAAATCATTGTCCAATTGCGCACGTAGCATCGCAGTTTCCAGAACTTTGCGAGGCTGAAACCGAAGCCTTTTCAGAACTACTCGGCACGCACGTTCAAAGACTTGCCACCATCGCTCATGGCGACGGTGTCTGCACCACGTTCATACCAAATCCAAAAAACCTAAGTAAATCCGGAAAGCGAGCTTAATATGAGTGATGTTTTAGCGAAGAACCCTGGACTAGAGGGAATCGGAAATTATGAATACGGTTGGTCGGATAAGAACGATGTCAGCGCGAATTCACGTCGTGGATTAAACGAAGAGGTTGTACGCGATATCTCATCAAAGAAGAGCGAACCGCAATGGATGTTGGACTTAAGACTTAAGGGATTAAACCTCTTTGAGAAGAAGCCGATGCCAACATGGGGATCAGACCTAACTGGAATTTTCTTCGACACAATAAAGTATTTTGTGCGATCAACCGAGAAGCAGGCAACATCATGGGAAGACCTGCCTGATGATATAAAAAATACTTACGATCGCCTTGGAATTCCGGAAGCAGAAAAGCAACGCCTAGTTTCAGGTGTCGCGGCTCAATATGAATCAGAAGTTGTTTATCACTCGATTCGTGAAGATTTAGAAGCCCAGGGCGTTATCTTTGTTGATACTGATACCGGACTTCGTGAACATGAAGAATTATTCAAAGAATATTTCGGAACAGTTATTCCGGTTGGAGATAACAAGTTTGCAGCGCTGAATACTTCGGTTTGGTCCGGCGGATCATTTATCTATATTCCTAAAGGCGTAAAGGTAGATATTCCTCTTCAAGCCTATTTCCGAATCAACACCGAAAATATGGGACAGTTCGAACGCACTTTGATTATTGCGGATGAAGATTCATATGTGCATTATGTTGAAGGTTGCACAGCACCTATTTACTCTTCAGATTCTTTGCATAGTGCAGTGGTAGAAATCATCATTAAAAAGGGAGCTCGTGTTCGTTACACGACTATTCAAAACTGGTCGAACAACGTTTACAACTTAGTAACAAAGCGCGCAATGTGTGCTGAAGGTGCAACCATGGAATGGATTGATGGAAACATTGGCTCCAAGGTAACGATGAAATATCCTGCAGTTATGTTGATGGGCCCACATTCAAAGGGTGAAACTCTTTCAATCGCTTTTGCTGGCGAGGGCCAACATCAAGATGCTGGCGCAAAGATGGTTCACGCAGCGCCACACACATCATCAACAATTATTTCAAAGTCAGTTGCGCGTGGTGGTGGACGTACGTCATACCGCGGACTCGTTCAAATTAACGAGGGCGCTCATCACTCTAAATCAACAGTGAAGTGTGATGCCCTTCTTGTAGATTCAATTTCTAGATCAGATACCTATCCTTACGTTGATGTTCGCGAAGATGACGTTTCAATGGGTCACGAAGCTACAGTTTCAAAGATCAGCGATGATCAACTCTTCTATTTGATGTCTCGTGGTTTAGGAGAAGATGAAGCGATGGCGATGATTGTTCGTGGTTTCATCGAGCCTATTGCTCGTGAATTGCCTATGGAATATGCCCTTGAACTCAACCGTCTAATTGAAATGCAGATGGAAGGTGCAGTTGGTTAATGAGCACTTTAACCACAAATTATTTAGCACCAACCGGTAGAGAAGAAGCTTGGCGCTTCACTCCTCTTGCCAGAGTTGGTGGCTTACTTGATCCTGCCGTTGCAGTTAGTAGCGTTAGCAGTGTCAAGATTGCTAATCCTCAAAATGGCGCGAAGCTGACAGTTAAAAGTGTGGGCGATCAACCTGCGATTTCGACAAGCGATGATTTGGCCACTATTCGAGCTCGTGAAGTTGTAACCGAAGTTTCACATGTTGAAATAGCTGCAAATACCCAGTTAGAGCAACCTCTGCTTCTAGAGCGAGCAAACTTAACTGGCAAGCCTCAGGCGTCCCGAACCTTGATCACATGTGGTGCTAATTCGCATGCAACGATTATTATCAATAACTCTGGCGATGCAATATTGTCCGATGAAATTGAATTCGATCTGGCTCAAGGCTCAACACTAACTTTTGTTTCGCTTCAAGAGTGGAACAGCAAAGCAATTCACTTAGGGCGCCAACATGCAGTTATTGCTAAGGATGCGACTTTCAATTCGATAGTTGTAACAGTTGGTGGATCGCTCGTCCGACTGTTGCCAACAGTTGAATACAGTGGCCCTGGATCAAGCGCTGATTTACAAGGTTTGTATTTCGCAACCGACGGTCAACACTTAGAACATCGTCTACATGTCGATCACAATGTTCCAAATGCAAAGAGCCGTGTTAATTACAAGGGCGCACTTGCTGGCGATAAGGCACATACAGTTTGGATCGGGGATGTTTACATCCGCTCGAATGCCGAAGGAACTGACACTTACGAGCTAAATCGCAACTTACTTCTCTCCGATGGAGCTCGCGCAGATTCGGTTCCAAACTTAGAGATCGAAACTGGTGAGATTGTCGGCGCTGGTCACGCAAGCACGACTGGTCGATTTGATGACGAGCAACTTTTCTATCTCTCATCTCGTGGAATTCCAGCAGAAATCGCCAGACGACTTGTTATCCGCGGTTTCTTCGCTGAAATTGTCGGAAAGATCAGAGACGAAGAGATTGAGAATCGTCTTATGGATCGCATCGATGCCGAACTCGCAAAGGTTGGCGCTTAATGACGAATCTTTCTTTCGATTCCCTAGCTGACAGCAAGCCAGTCAAGATAGATCTTGACGGAACACCGGTGTGTGTCACCAGAATCGGTGATGAGGTTTTTGCGATTGCTGATACTTGTTCACATTCAGAAGCTTCGTTATCTGAAGGCGATGTAACTAATTTCAAAATTGAATGTTGGCTACACGGAGCCGAGTTCGATTTACGAACTGGAGAAGTAGCAACTCCGCCGGCATCGATTCCGGTTGAAACTTTTGAAGTAAAACGTAATGGCGATGAATTAACTATTTCCAGCAGAAAATCTGCAGAAGGCTAAGGAGAGAAAATGAGCACATTAGATATCAAGGGGCTACAAGTATCGGTAGCAACCGAGGCCGGCTTTACAGAAATTCTTAGGGGCGTAGATTTAACGATCAAGTCTGGTGAAACCCACGCAATTATGGGACCGAATGGTTCAGGCAAGTCAACTCTTGCTTATTCAATTGCAGGACACCCAAAATACACAATTACCGGTGGATCAGTAACTTTAGATGGCGCCGATGTTTTAGCGATGTCTGTAGATGAGCGCGCTAAAGCAGGTCTTTTTCTTGCCATGCAATACCCAGTAGAAGTTCCCGGAGTTTCAGTAACCAATTTCTTACGCACCGCAGCAACTGCAATACGCGGCGAAGCACCTAAGGTTCGCACCTGGGTTGGCGAGGTCAAAGAAGCAATGAAGTCTTTGAACATGGACCCAAACTTTGCGGAACGAAATGTAAATGAAGGTTTCTCTGGTGGCGAGAAGAAACGTCATGAAATTCTGCAACTTGAACTCTTGAAACCAAAGTTTGCAATCTTGGATGAGACTGATTCTGGTCTTGACGTTGATGCACTTCGAATTGTTTCCGAGGGCGTAAATCGCGTAAAAGAAAATAGTGATTTAGGAATCATGCTAATCACTCACTACACAAGAATTCTGCGCTACATCAAGCCAGATTTCGTTCACGTGTTCTCAGCTGGCAAAATCGTCGAAGCGGGCGGCCCAGAACTAGCTGACAAGCTAGAAGAGAAGGGTTATGCAGAGTACACAACTGCATAATTGATGAAACCAATGTTTTCCCCGTTAGAGATTCGGAAAGATTTTCCAATCTTCTCCAAAGTCATGCGCGGTGGAAATCGTCTGGTGTATCTCGATAGTGGGGCGACAAGTCAGAAGCCCCGTCAGGTTTTGGATGCTGAACGAAATTTTTATGAAAAGCACAATGCAGCCGTTCATCGAGGCGCACACCTATTGGCAGAAGAAGCGAGTATCGCCTACGAAGGCGCGCGACAGGTTCTTGCTGATTTCATTAACGCAGAGTTAGATGAAGTAATTTTCACAAAAAGCGCCACCGAAAGTATCAACGCTCTTGCATACTCTTTTGGTAACAGCGCAAATGGTTCTCGCTTCGCATTAAAACCAGGGGATCGAATTGTTGTCTCAGAAATAGAACATCACGCAAATCTGATTCCTTGGCAACAGTTGGCCAAGCGAACCGGCGCTGAATTAGTTTGGTTCTCTGTCGATTCTGAAGGTCGTTTAGATCAGGGCAATCTAGAAGAATTGATTAATCCATCTACGAAGATAGTTGCGATTACTCATCAATCAAATGTGCTTGGAACAATAGTTCCACTGAAGGATATTGTTGCAAGAGCGCACGCAGTTGGCGCGGTTGTAATCCTTGATGCTTGTCAGTCGGCACCGCATTTTGCAATTGATGTAAAAGCACTGGGCATCGATTTTCTTGCCTTCTCTGCTCATAAAGCTCTGGGTCCAACTGGCATTGGAATTTTATGGGGCAGAAGTGAGTTCCTGAATTCAATGGAGCCATTTTTGACTGGTGGATCGATGATTGAATCAGTAACAATGACAGAAGCTAAATGGGCGCCTTCACCGAAGCGATTTGAAGCAGGAGTTCCTAATATGGCGCAAGCCGTTGGGTTCGCGGCTGCCATAAATTATTTGAATGAATTGGGAATGGATAACGTTGCAAAGCACGAGCACGATCTAACTGCTTACGCTCTCGAGAAATTCTTGCAACTAGATAAAGTAGAAGTAATAGGACCAAAGAACAATACTGATCGTGGTTCAGTCATATCTTTCACTATTGATGGAATTCATCCACATGATGTTGGACAGGTTCTTGATCAATATGGTGTCGCAGTTCGAACCGGTCACCACTGCGCATGGCCTCTTATGCGAAAGCTGGGACTCGTTGGAACTACTAGAGCTTCGTTCTATGTTTACAACGATGAGGCCGATGTCGACGTTCTAATTGATTCAATTCTTGAAGCCCAGAAATATTTTAAGGTTTAACATGGAACTTGATTCGTTGTATCAAGAAGTGATTCTGGATCACTATAAACACCCTTTGAATAAGAAGTTGAACCCTACTTTCACAGCGCAGGTCCATCACGTCAATCCCAGTTGTGGTGACGAGATCACATTGAATGTGAATATTTCTGACGGAATCGTCACTAGTGTTACTTGGGAAGGTGTTGGTTGCTCTATTTCGCAGGCGAGCACATCGATAGCAAGTGATTTGATGACTGGCAAGAATTTGGAAGAAGCGCTCAAGATTGTTGAATCCTTCTCGGACCTGATGAGCAGCAAGGGAACTATGGCTGGCGATGAAGATATTCTTGAAGATGGCGTTGCGTTAGCTGGTGTTTCGAAGTTCCCGGCTCGTATAAAATGTGCGCTATTAGGGTGGATGGCTTTTAAAGATGCAGCAATTCAGAGTTCGAAAAACTAAGGAGAAATATGAGCAGCGCTAATACAACTTTGGATGACATAACCGAAGCCATGAAAGATGTGATTGATCCAGAATTAGGAATCAATGTAATCGATCTAGGTCTGGTTTATGACATGCGTCTTGATGAAAATAATGTTGCAATTTTAGATATGACGCTAACTTCTGCTGCCTGCCCACTGCAGGATGTGATTGAAGATCAGACTCACCAAGTTTTGGCTGATTTAACTTCAGATGTGAAAATCAATTGGGTTTGGATGCCACCTTGGGGCCCAGGAAAAATTTCTGATGATGGTCGCGAACAACTTCGGGCGATTGGGTTTACGGTCTAACTAGGTGTCAATGCATGGCCAGTGGATGGCCTTGAGATCGATGAGTTCGGATCAATCGGTTAAGCACCAGAAGTTAAAGGCTGGAACACTAAAGAGAATATTTAGTTTTGCACTTCCGTATCGAAAATTTCTAACAATTTTCATTTTTACGGTTGTTATCGATGCAATCTTGGTTGTGGCCACACCGCTTTTATTGCGCTCGTTGGTTGATGACGGCGTAGTTCCTGGTCGTCCGGACGTTGTTACAAGGCTTGCACTGATTGTCGCTGCGCTTGCTATAGCTGACGCGGCTTTCAGCATGTTAGGTAGATGGTTTTCGAGTCGTATCGGTGAGGGTTTAATTTACGATCTTCGCAGTCAAGTTTTTGAACATGTCCAAAAGCAATCAATCGCATTCTTCACTAGAACACAGACCGGCTCACTGATTTCGCGCATCAATAGCGATGTAATTGGTGCTCAGCAAGCATTTACATCAACACTTTCCGGGGTTGTTAGCAATTCGCTCACTCTGCTTTTGGTCGTAATCGCAATGCTGACATTATCTTGGCAGATAACGTTGGTCTCTTTGATCCTTCTTCCAGTTTTTATCATCCCAACTAAGTGGATTGGCAGAAAACTCGCAAATTACACCAGACAATCTTTTGATTTGAATGCCGAAATGTCTTCGACTATGACTGAACGATTCAACGTCTCGGGTGCACTTTTGGTTTTGCTTTACGGAGATCGGATAGCCGAAGGAAGCAATTTCCGAGGCAAAGCCCGACGGGTTGCAGACATGGGCATAAAGATTGCAATGCTCAACCGAGTTTTCTTCATCGCAATGACCTCGGTTGCGGCAATCGCTACTTCCTTCGCCTACGGAATCGGCGGGCACTTAGCGATCAACAAGGAAATTACAATAGGAACTTTGCTCGCAATAACTGCGCTTCTTGCTCGTCTTTATGGACCGCTAACTTCGCTTTCTAACATTCGAGTCGATGTTATGTCTGCGCTGGTTTCGTTTGAGCGAGTATTCGAAGTTTTGGATTTAGAGCCAATGGTTACTGATCCAGCCAATCCAAAATCTATCCCTCAAGCAATGCCAACAATCAAGTTTTCTAATGTTAGCTTCACCTATCCAAAAGCTAATGAGATATCCATCGCCTCTTTAGAAGGTGCATCAGTAGGAGAAGCGGACAAGAACGAATCTGTGTTAGCAGGAGTTTCCTTTACCTGTGAACCAGGAACGTTGACTGCAATCGTTGGCCCATCAGGAGCTGGTAAAAGCACAATCTCTGGCTTATTGCCAAGACTTTATGATGTAACAGAGGGCTCGATATCTATCAATGGTGTTGATATACGAGATACAACCATTTTAGAACTCAGATCACTAATCGGAATCGTCACTCAAGATTCTCATATGCTTCACGAGAGCATTGCCGAAAATCTTCGATATGCAAAAGTGAATGCCACAGAGAACGAAATGTGGACCGCATGCGATGCAGCGCAAATCGGTGAATTTATCCGAACACTTCCGAATGGTTTGGACACTGTTGTTGGCGAACGAGGCCACAGATTGTCTGGTGGCGAGAAACAGCGTTTAGCGATTGCTAGATTGTTGTTAAAGAAGCCTCAAATAGTTGTGTTGGATGAAGCAACTGCACATTTGGATTCCGAGAACGAAGCTTTGGTTCAAAACGCTCTTGCTTCGGCGCTATCAGGAAGAACAAGCATCGTTATTGCCCATCGACTGTCAACAATTGTTCATGCAGACCAGATCTTAGTTCTAGAGAATGGTCGAATAGTTGAATCTGGAAAACATGATGAACTGGTTGCCAAAGGCGGCTTATATTTCGACCTTTACCAAAGACAATCTCTTGGTTTCACGGAACAGTAAGAATCTTCCAATAATCGCAAGAAGCGCGAAGGCCAACCATTGAATTCCATATGCGTAATGAGGGCCATTCGATAGTTCTGGTAATTCAATTTCGGTTAGCGGTTTGACCTTTCCATCAGGACTTCCAAGTAGATCCAAATAATAAGGATTCGCATCCACGCCTTGAAGTTTGGCAATTGATTCGGGCTTTTCACTCGATGCTCTTGTTACAAAGAAAGAGCCTTGAAGTTGGCGGCTTAAGTTTTCAGATCTGATGCGAGCGGTTATTTCTAAGTTTCCACTTGCAACTGGTTCAACAACTGGTGGGGTAGCGGCGTTAGGGCCGGCTGCAACCCAGCCACGGTCTACCCAGAAATTTTCACCATTCGCTGCTCTGAACAAGGTCAGAACTTCAAAACCAAACTTTCCTTCATAATAACGATTGCGAACAAGTTCTTGTTTATCTTTAGAAAAACTGCCCTGCAGGGTCACTTTGCGCCATTGACTACTGACGGGATTTAGGTTTTCAATGTCAGACATAGTAAGACTAGGCAACTCTAGGTTGGATGCAATGATTTTATTTGTTGCCGATTGACTCAATCCTCTACTAAATTGCCAATGGGCAGCGAATAAACATCCCGCAACTAAAGCTAGTGCTACGAAACTTTGGAGCAGTGAGGCCGGATTAAAAAAGCGTTTCAACAATTAGTTGCTTCCGATTTCCTTCGGACCTTTGTTCAGCACAGTGGCTTGGCCCTTAATACTTTCGCGACCCGCATTAGCGACGACAACGGCTATGTATGGAAGCACTACTGCGCCAAACAATGCAATCCACCGATATGGGCTGGGCAGAACAACAGCGAGAATAAAGCAGGCAGTTCTAATCATCATCGAAATAAAATATTTACGTGCCCGTGAGGATTGATCGACCGAAAGTGGTTGGCCTACATTAGAAATTGAAGCCGAAACGGATTTCGCAGGACCCTCTGGAGTTGATGCCATAGGTGAACTCTATGCGGATGAGCAGAAAATATCGCGCTGGCTTCAGTGTGGATATCTGGCTACGCAGTAGTAACAGGTAAGTTTCTCCTATGACTTCTGATTCAAAAGTTGCTTTAATTACGGGCGGCAACCGGGGAATTGGCCTTGCGATAGCGAAGAAGTTTAAGTCCGATGGCTACCAGGTTGTTATTACCCATCGCTCAGGTTCTGCGCCCGATGGTTTTGAATCGGTAATTATGGATGTTGCAGATTCCGAAAGTGTTAATGCGGCTGTTTCAAGTATCGAAGCAAAATTCGGCAAGATAGATATTCTGGTTGCCAATGCCGGAATAACTAAAGATGGCTTAGTAATGCGCATGAGCGATGAAGATTTTGATTCAGTGATTAATACAAATTTAAACGGTGCTTTCAGAGTAGCCCGCGCCTGTACTAGAGGAATGATGAAACAGAAATCGGGGCGAATGATATTTATCGGATCAGTAGTTGGAATGCTGGGCTCGGCGGGTCAAGTGAATTATGCGGCGACGAAAAGTGGACTGATCGGAATGGCGAGAAGTTTTGCTCGCGAACTTGGCAGCCGTGGAATCACGGCGAATGTGGTTGCTCCGGGATTTGTAGAAACCGAGATGACTGCAGTTCTTGATGAAAAGCGTAAATCGGAAATCAGCGCTGCGGTTCCGCTTGGGAGATTTAGTTCGGCAGATGAAATTGCAGGAGTAGTAGCGTTCTTGGCATCACAAGAGGCGAGTTACATAACCGGCGCTGTTATTCCGGTTGATGGTGGTTTAGGAATGGGGCACTAATGGGAGTTCTGGCTGGCAAGAATATTTTGGTGACAGGAGTTTTAACAGAATCCTCAATCGCTTTTCATATTGCCAGAATCGCTCAAGAAGAAGGCGCAAATGTTCTGCTGACCTCTTTCGGTCGAGCACTAAGTATTACAAATCGGATAGCAACCAGATTGCCTAAGCCCGCTCCTGTTCTGGAACTGGATGTCACAAGTGTTGAACATTTAGATCGTCTGGCTTCGTTAGTTAAAGAGCATCTGCCACATCTAGATGGAGTTGTGCACTCAATTGGTTTTGCGCCTGAGGCTGCTCTTGGTGGAAATTTTTTAAACACTTCATGGGAAGATGTTGCAACTGCTGTTCACGTTTCCACATTCTCATATAAATCTTTAGCGATGGCTTGTAAGCCGCTTTTCAATAAGGAATCGGGTGCTTCAATTGTTGGCCTTACTTTCGACGCAACAGTTGCCTGGCCAAAATATGACTGGATGGGCGTAGCTAAAGCAGGCTTGGAATCCGCAAACCGATATTTGGCGCGAGATCTCGGTCCAGAAAATATTCGCTGCAACTTAATTGCGGCCGGACCCATCAAAACTATGGCAGCTAAATCGATTCCCGGATTCCAAGAATTCGAAGATGTTTGGAATGAAAGAGCTCCATTGTTCTGGGATGTCGCGGATCCAGTCCCGGCAGCCCAAGGGGCAGTAGCTCTACTCTCGCCATTTTTCCCAAAAACTACAGGTGAAATCATCCATGTAGATGGGGGAGTTCACGCAATCGGTAGCTGATTTCGGGATACCGAGATCCTGGGGTAACCTTGCGCAATCAAGTGGAGCTAGTCGCTCCCACCTTTATTGCTTCGGCGAATAGGTCATTACAGGTTTTTTGAACCTGCATTTGCGACTGTCTTCACCTGTTTCTACTGAACTTCATTAGAAGCGATTAACCAGGGGGGAGAAGTTATCAGCACTGAACCAAGAATCAACGATCGGATTCGCGTTCCGCAAGTTCGTCTGATTGGTTTTTCTGGTGAGCAAGTAGGCGTAGTCGATATCGATACTGCATTAAAGATGGCAGATGAAGTCGGTTTAGATCTCGTCGAGATTGCACCAGAAGCCCAACCTCCAGTTTGCAAAGTGATGGATTTCGGTAAATACAAATACGAAATCGCACAAAAAGCTCGTGAGGCTAGACAGAACCAGACACATATTGTTGTCAAGGAAATGCGGTTACGACCAAAGATTGAGCCACATGATTACGAAACAAAGAAAACACATATCGAACGTTTTCTAAAGGGTGGCGACAAGGTTAAGGTGACAATTCAATTCCGAGGACGTGAGCAAGCAAGACCAGAGATCGGTTACCGCTTACTTATGAAACTCGCAGAAGAATTATCAGAGGTAGCTTTCGTTGAATTTGCGCCAAAGCAAGAGGGACGAAATATGACAATGGTTTTAGGAACGAATGTAAAGAAGGGTCAGTCAGTTTCGCAGCAAAAAGCCGCGAAGGCAGCTAGCCGCAAGAAAGAAGCAGTAGAAGAAGTAACCGAAGCTTAAAAAGTTTTAGTAAACAACTAACTGGGAGGTTAGCGAATGCCAAAGATGAAAACCCATAGTGGTGCGAAGAAGAGGTTCCGTTTAACTGGAACTGGCAAAATCATGCACGAGCGTGCAGGCAAGCGCCACCTTCTCGAACACAAATCATCTCGTGTAACACGTCGTCTTAGCGGCGATTCAGTAGCTAAGGCACCAAACTCATTCACCGCCAAGCGCATGCTCGGCTTGAAGTAACAGGAAGGAATAAACCATGGCAAGAGTAAAACGTGGCGTTCACGCCGCAAAGAAGCGTCGCACAACACTAGAGCGCGCAGCCGGATATCGTGGTCAACGTTCCCGTCTGTTCTCAAAAGCTAAAGAGCAAGTTACTCACTCACTTGTTTACGCATTCAATGATCGTAAAGATAAGAAAGGCGATTTCCGTCGTCTTTGGATTCAACGCATCAATGCAGGAACACGTGCAAACGGTATGACTTACAACCGTTTCATCCAAGGTCTAAAGAGTGCCGGTGTTGAAGTCGATCGCCGCATTCTCTCCGAGCTTGCAACTAATGACCCAGCTGCATTTGCTGCTTTAGTTGAAGTGGCTCGCAAGCACGTCGTAAATGCCTAATAACCAAATTACGAGCCTTCAATCTCCGCATGTTGCGAGAGTGAAGGCTCTTTTGGGTTCTCGTGGTAAAAAAATTCGCACAACCGAACGCGAGTTCATCGCTGATGGAATTCAGAGTGTCCGTGAAGTTTTGGCCCCAAGTTTTGAAGATGCACCAGCCTTAATCCATATTTATGTAACTGAAAAAGGTTACATAAAATTACAGGCCGAGATTGATAACACGGTTCTTGAAAGCGCTCCAATTGTTCATGTTTCAGATGCCGTGATGGATGAGATGGCTGAAACCGAATCACCACAAGGAATTCTTGCGCTCTGTAAGTTCACGGAAATTACGCTCTATAAACTGAAGCAACGACAGGCAAAGAAGATCGCTTATTTCTGGGAGATTCAAGATCCAGGTAATTCTGGAACCGTGATCAGAACAGCTGAAGCGCTTGGCTTTGATGCAGTGGTTTTCTCAAAGAATAGCGTCGATGTTTATTCTCCAAAGACCGTCAGGGCAACCGTTGGTGCACTGTGGCATATTCCGGTTGTCGAAAATATCGAAGTTGAAGAGCTTATGAAATTCGCTAGTGACGAAGACTTTTCGACAGTGGCATTCGCTGGAGATGGTTCAGGATCTATTCTTGCGCTGGAAAAGAGCGATAAAACAATTCTCATCTTTGGCAACGAGGCCCGAGGACTTCCAGAGATATCTGGTCTATCGGCTCGAGTTTCTATTCCCATGAGGGGCAAATCAGAAAGTTTAAATGTGGCTAGTGCAGCCGCAATCGCGATGTTTGAGGTTGGAATTCGGTAGGATTTCGGCATTATGTCGATAAGCATCGCAGAGGTTGAAGAGAGTGCAGCTAGTGCACTGACCGCGATTGCCGGAGCAAAAGATCTCACAGAATTAAAGGCCGTTAAAATTGAACATCTTGGTGATAAATCGGGGCTATCCAAAGCGAGCCAGGCTCTAGGAAAAGTTGCAGCCGAGGAGAAAGCTAGCTTTGGAAAAATTGTTGGCGAAGCTAAAGCTAAAGTTTCAGCGGCTTTTGAAGCGCGAATAAAGGTTCTAGAAGCTGATCGAGATGCCCGTGTTCTTGTCGAAGAGCGAGTTGATGTAACCCTTCCTGCCACAAATATTCCTAAGGGTGGATTGCATCCATTAACAATTCTTACAAATGAGATTTCAGATTTATTCCTCGGTTTAGGTTATCGAGTTGCTGAAGGGCCTGAACTCGAGGCCGAGTGGCTCAACTTCGACGCGCTAAACATTCCGGCCGACCATCCGGCACGCACGATGCAAGATACTTTTTTTATCGAACCCTTGGATTCTAGGTTGGTCTTACGAACACACACCTCTCCGGTTCAAATTCGAACAATGCTAGAGAATAAGCCTCCCATTTATGTCATCTGTCCCGGTCGCACATATCGCGCAGATGAATTAGACGCGACGCACACTCCAGTTTTTAGTCAAGTCGAAGGACTTGTGATTGATCGCGGAATTACGATGGCAGATTTGAAAGGCACGTTAGATTATTTCGCTCAAAGCATCTTCGGCCCAGACGTTGTAACTAGATTGCGACCATCTTTTTTCCCATTCACAGAACCAAGCGCCGAAGTTGATTTCTTTTTCAACGGACGCTGGATCGAATGGGGCGGTTGCGGAATGGTCAATCCAAAAGTTCTAGAAGTTTGTGGAATAGACACCAAAGAATTTTCTGGTTTTGCCTTTGGCATGGGACTTGAACGCACTCTTATGGTTCGTCACGGAATCACTGACATGCACGACATTGTTGAAGGCGATATCCGATTTACTCGCAGCTTTGGATTGGGAATCAAATGAAGATTCCACTTTCGTGGGTTCGCGAGTTTGTTGAACTTCCAGCAAAGATATCTAACTCTGATTTAGAAGATGCATTTGTTCGGGTCGGGTTTGAAGTAGAAGAAATTATCGAAGCGGGATCAGATTTAACTGGTCCGCTCGTAGTGGCGAAAGTCGAATCGATAGAGGAATTATCAGGTAATAAGAAGCCAATTAGATATGTTGGCCTTGATTGCGGTGAGGGCAACATCAGGTATGTAATTTGCGGAGCCACCAACTTTAAGGTCGGAGATTTAGTCGTTGCAGCTCTACCAGGTGCAGTGCTTCCAAATGATTTTGCTATTTCAGCACGCGAAACTTACGGCAAAACAAGTAACGGAATGATCTGTTCGTCTCGTGAACTTGGACTGAGTGATGAACATTCTGGAATCATCGTATTGCCAGCAAATTCATCAAGTCCAGGTGCGGATGCAATAGCTCTGTTGGAAATTAAAGATGTAATCGTTGATGCTGCGGTAAATCCGGATCGTGGTTATGCATTATCAATCAGAGGCCTAGCTCGTGAACTAGCGGCTTCCTTGAACTTGAAGTATTTCGATCCTGTCTCGAACGTGGATTCAAAGAAGTATCAAATCAATAAAGATGGAGTTCAGGTAAACGTTGAAGATCCATCCGCGCTTTCAATTGTTTATATCCGCAGCATTTCGGGTTTTGATGCTGCCGTACCCACCCCGATTTGGATGAGTCGTCGAATTGAAAAATGTGGAATGAGATCGATCTCGCTTGCAGTTGACGTGACAAATTATGTGATGCTCGAACTCGGGCAACCACTTCACGCTTTTGACTCATCGAAAATAGATGGTTCCTTAATAATTAAGCGAGCTGGCGATACTTTGAAGTTCACGACTTTAGATGGCCAAGAACGTGAACTTGATAAAGAGGACCTAGTAGTCGCAGATAAAAATGGCCCACTTGCTCTGGCTGGAGTAATGGGCGGTGCAAGTTCTGAAGTGACGAGCTCAACAACTTCTATTGCACTCGAGGCAGCACGCTTCGATCCAGTGTCCATTGCACGAGGATCAAGGAGACATAAGTTATCTTCTGAAGCTTCTCGCAGACTCGAACGCGGTGTAGATCCCTCGCTAGCGGAGATTTCTTCGGCTCGAGCAATTGACCTGATGATTGAACTTGGTGGCGCGCGACATGTTGGCTCAGCTAAATCAGGTGAACCAAGGTTCGCCCCAATCGTCACGTTTGACCCCAACTTCGTATCGCAATATCTCGGAACAAACGTTGCACTCGATGAGGTTGAGCAAAAACTCAAAATAGTTGGCTGTGATGTCTCTAAAAAGTCAGATACACAGTGGTTGATTGATCCACCTTCATGGCGAGCAGATCTACAACTCGCTCCAGATTTAGTTGAAGAAGTCGCGAGAATGATTGGCTACGAACGCATTCCGTCTAAGCTTCCGGTTGGTAAAAGCGGTGCGCAATTAACGCCAGCCCAGATAAGAAAAAGGGCTACGGCAAATTATTTAGCGAGCAAAGGTTTTGCAGAGGTCTACAACTCGCCGTTTGTTAATCCTAGTTATGTTGCGGATCTTGGCTTCACTGGCGATCGGGCCAAGAGTTTTAAACTAGCCAATCCGATGTCAGAAGAATTTCCGGATTTACGGACACATTTACTTCCAGGTTTATTGCTCACGGCGGTTCGCAATCAAGGTCGTGGCGCCAAGGACATCGCGATTTTTGAGATTGGTTCGGTTTTTAGAAATACCGAGAAACTTGAGAGCCCGGGTCTAGTAGGAATAGATGCGGTTCCAAGCGAGAAGATCAAGACAAGTATTTACAAGAGTGTTCCAAATCAACCTCTTCACGTTGGCGCCGTTGTGGCCGGAAAACTCTCGGCCGATAGTTGGCACACCAAGGGCGAGAAATTTACTTGGGTAGAAGCAATTGGTTTTGCACGATCAATTATCGAAAACACAGGCAGCATCACAACTACGGTTCCTTCCGATTTCGCACCTTGGCATCCAGGACGTTGTGCCGAAATTCAAATAGATGGAAAGCCAGTTGGGCATGCGGGGGAGTTGCATCCACGCGTTGTTTCGTTGCTTGGCTTGCCTGAGCGTTCATGCGCATTTGTCGTAGTGCTTAGCGCAATTCCATTTACAGAATCAAAAAAGTCTTCATCTCTCGTGACAATGCCTCCAGCAATTCAAGATATTTCATTAGTCGTCGATCAAAAAATACCTGCAGCTTCAGTCGAAGACGCTTTACGCGCGGGAGCCGGCGATCTTCTTGAGAGTATTTCTTTGTTCGATAGATACGAGAAGGTCGAAGATGGAAAGGTTTCACTGGCTTTCACCTTGGTCTTCAGGGCAACTGACCGAACTCTTACAGCAGATGAGGTCTCTAAGTTCCGTCAGGCGGCTACCGAATCTGCGGCTAAAAAGTGCGGGGCGGTATTAAGAGCTTAGGCTTGCGCATAAATATGCATGTTTTTGCATAAATATACATATGGGATATGATTAAACCATGAAAATTGGGGTAGTTGGTGCCAGCGGTTATGCTGGAGGAGAGCTTCTGAGGATTCTTGCTAGTCATGAGAATTTCGAAGTTGTTTACGCAAGCGCTGGGTCAAACGCCGGAGAACTTATAACCTCTATCCACCCACAACTGATCTCGTATTCCGGGCAAAAATTTGGTGCTACTGATCTTGCAGAAATTAATAAATGTGATCTAGTTTTTCTTGCGCTTCCGCACGGTGAATCCGGTTCCTTAGTTTCTCAGATTGCAGAGTCCGTAAAGGTTGTAGACCTTGGTGCAGATTTCCGTCTTGCGAATGAAGATTCCTGGAGAAAGTATTACTCCGGAGAATATGCAGGAAAGTTTGTCTATGGTTTACCTGAATTAGGAGATAACCGGAAGCTTATTTCAGTATCAAATCGGGTCACAAATCCAGGTTGTTATGCAACCGCAATTATTTTGGGAAGCGCGCCAGCCGTATCTTCAAACTTGGTCGACAATCATAATTTCATCTCGGTAGCGGCAAGTGGCACAACCGGAGCTGGAAGAAATGCAAAAATCAATCTTTCGGCTAGCGAAGTCATGAACAATATGAGTTCATATAAGTTCGGTGGCGTTCATCAACACACACCAGAAATAGAAGAGTGCCTAAGCGCTGTAGGAGATTCCCCGGTTAAGTTTTCATTTACCCCGATTTTGGCTCCAATGCCCAGAGGCATATTGGCCACGATTAGTTCGCAATTAAAAAAAATGATTTCAACCGAGCAAGCACATCAGATTTATTCGCAATATTTTGCGAAGTCTGACTTCGTCAAAATGTTACCAATTGGAGAACTCCCACAAACTTCAATGACAATTGGAACCAATTTTGCTTTCTTACAGGTTGCGGTTGACGAGCATGCTAATCGCCTGATGGTTTCTGTTGCGATTGATAATTTAGGCAAAGGCGCAGCCGGTCAGGCAATTCAGAATGCAAATTTGATGTGCGGATATCCAGAAATAACTGGGCTCAATCAGTCAGCTGCCAAGTAATGATTCTCTTTAAATATGGCGGTCATGCGATCTCGGATAGCCAGGGGATAGATCCAGTTTTGGCTCTCCTCTCAAAAGAAATCAGCGCAGGAAAGAAGATCATCATTGTTCATGGCGGTGGACCGGCAATCAATAAAGAATTAGAAATCCACGGAGTGAAAAGTGAGATGGTCGGCGGTCTTCGTAAAACTACGCCCGAGATACTTGAAGTCGTTCAGCGGACTTTGTGTGGTGAAGTTCAGAGAAAATTGGTTAACCAGTTAATCGCCCTTGGCGTTAATGCTGTGGGCTTGACTGCCGGGGATGGAAATTTAACTAGGGCAAAAATATCGAAGCCAGAACTCGGGCTTGTCGGAGAAGTAGTCTCAGTAAATCCTGACTATCTAATCTCTCAAATTGATATTGGGATCACTCCCGTTATCTCACCTATTTCGATTACGCCGAACGGTCAAGCAGTGAACATGAATGCAGACATTATCGCTGGCGCAATCGGTGGTGCGCTAAAAGCGGAGTCAGTTCTCTTTTCAACTGATGTCTCAGGTATTTATCGCAACTGGCCGGATAAGAATTCTTTGATTCAGAGCATTAACGTTGAAGAGCTCACTCAAATCTCTCAGACTTTTGAGGGGGGAATGATTCCAAAAGCAGAATCTGCAATCAACGCAATCAAGTCCGGGGCGAAAAAAGTTCAAATCTTTGATGGTCGGGATATTTTTAACATAGAACTCGCACTTAAAGGCGAAGGTGGAACGTTGGTGCTCTCTCAATGAACAAAAACCAATTACAGCAAGAGCGTTGGAAAGCCTCGATCCAAAACAATTATGGTGCGCCTGATATCTCGCTTGTTAAAGGTGTAGGAGCTCAAGTATGGGATGCCGACGGGAATGAATATCTAGATTTTCTTGGTGGAATCGCGACGAATATTCTTGGCCATGCGCATCCAGCTTTGATTTCGGCAATTACAAAACAAGCAAACGAACTTGGTCATGTGAGCAACCTTTATTCTCATCCACGAGCAATCGAATTAGCCGAGAAATTAAAGGACTTAACCGGTTCGACAGAAGCGAAAGTTTTTTTCTGCAATTCAGGAGCCGAAGCAAACGAAGCGGCACTCAAACTTTCCAGACTAAGTGGACGCAAGAAAATCGTTTCCACCTTAGGTTCGTTCCACGGAAGAACTATTGGCGCTCTCTCAATTACTGGCCAAGTTGCTAAACGCAAAGCCTTTCTGCCGCTCCTAAAGGATGTCGCTTTCATTCCATACAACGATGTTAAAGCCGCAAAGAAAGCCATAAGTAAGAAAATCGCAATGGTGATTGTAGAACCGATTCAAGGCGAGAATGGTGTTGTCGTGCCGGATCTTGGTTACCTCAAAACTTTGCGCGAACTAACTTCAAAGCAAGGCGCCCTTTTAGTTTTTGATTGCGTACAAACAGGCATGGGCAGAACCGGAGAATGGTTCGGTTTTGAACATGAGGGAGTAGTGCCGGATGTAATTACTTTGGCTAAAGGACTTGGTGGTGGATTACCGCTGGGCGCAATGATTGCAATGGGAAGTGCTTCTTCACTCTTCGAACCAGGTTCACATGGAAGCACTTTTGGCGGAAGCCCAGTCGCCTGCGCTTCAGCTCTAGCTTCAATAAAATATCTAGAAGATGAGAATCTTTTGCAGCGTGTTAAAAACCTTGAACTAACACTGAAACTTGAAATTTCGAAGAACCCGATAGTCGCCACAGTTCGCGGTTCGGGCCTCTTGATTGGGATAGTCCTCAAAGAGCCGATTGCGAAGAAGTTCATAAGCGATTTACAACAAAATGGAATTCTTGCTAACGCCACTTCGGATTCGGTAATTCGGATTGCACCGCCACTAATTGTTTCGGATTCCCAAGTATCACAATTTATTGATGTATTCAGAAAGGTGTCTGCAAACTATGAGCGTTAAAACAATTCTCACTTCGAGTCAACGTAGAGCGTTGATTTCAAAGATGATAAAACAAGGGGGCGTTGAATCTCAGTCGCACTTGGTGAAGTTACTTGCCCGCGAGGGTGTAAAAGTCACGCAGGCAACAGCGAGTCGCGACTTGGATGATTTAGGAGCGACTCGAGTTAGAGATGCGAATGGCGAATTCCAATATGTAATTCCAGAGAACTCGAACCCGAAAACTAATTCGGCAGCTAGTTTGATTGTAAGCGTTACGGCAAGTGGCAACTTAGCTGTAGTTCGAACTCCACCTGGCGGCGCGCAATTGTTGGCAAGTGCAATAGATCGCAATTCATTAAATGGATTGCTTAAAAGCGCAATTGGAACCATTGCAGGAGATGACACAGTTTTAGTGGTAGCTAAGACCGCAAACGGTGGGGCTGAACTCGCGAAATCAATTACAAGCTATGCAAGCAGATCGAATAAGACAAATGGTAAGACAAATGGGAAGAGGAAATAAATGTCGCTTTGGGGTGGAAGATTTTCGACAGAACCTTCATCAGCAGTTGCTGCGCTTTCTCGCAGCGTGGAATTCGATTGGCGTCTAGCTCCTTATGACATCAAAGTTAACCTTGCCCACCTTGATGGTCTAGTTGCATCTGGGGTTATCGCCGTCGGTAATGGTGAAGTTATTCGTGCCGGACTGAAAGCTCTTGGGACTGAAATTATCTCCGGAAAGTTCACTTACAACGATACTGACGAAGATGTTCATAGTGCTATTGAGCGCGGTCTTATTGCGAAGATAGGTGCGATCGGCGGTGCGCTTAGAGCTGGCCGATCTCGAAATGATTTAGTTGTCGCTGACTTTAAGTTGTATCTGGTCGATCATCTGTTGGAGATTGCATCGTTAACTACGGATCTGATTTCGGTCTTCAACTCACAGAGCGAGAAACTGGCAGAAGTAGTTGCGCCTGGATTTACTCATCTACAACATGCTCAACCGATTGTTTTTGGTCATGAATTAGCTAAACATTCCCAAGCGCTCTTACGTGATGTAGATCGAATTGGTGACTGGTTAGTAAGAAATAATTTCTCGCCGCTGGGCGCTGGGGCATTAGCAGGAAGTTCTTTGCAACCTAATCCAGAGAAAAGTGCTGAAACTCTAGGTTTCGATGGCGTGCTCGCAAATAGTATTGATGCAGTTAGCGACCGCGATTTTGCAGCAGAAGCACTATTTGTAATGGCGATGTTAGGAGTGCACTTATCTAGAATCGGTGAAGAATTTACCCTTTGGAGCACTTGGGAATTTGATTGGGTAACTATTGACGATGCATATTCGACTGGATCATCAATCATGCCTCAGAAGAAGAACCCAGATATTGCAGAATTAGCTAGAGGTAAGAGTGGTCGATTGATTGGCAATTTAACTGGATTACTCGCAACTTTAAAGGGACTTCCGTTCGCCTATAACCGCGATTTACAAGAAGATAAAGAACCAATCTTTGATTCTGTTGAAACTTTGATTGTTCTACTTCCTGCACTTATAGGGATGGTGGAAACTGCTAAATTTAATGAGAAAGTCATCTCAAGTGGTGCACAAGCCGAATTCGCTCTTGCTACCGAAATCGCAGACTATTTAGCGAAGAAGTCGGTTCCATTTGCGCAGGCACACGAGGCTGCTGGCGAGTGCGTTCGAGAATGTGAAAAATCTGGAATCGAACTGCACGAACTCTCCGATGAACAACTATTAAAGATTCATCCAGAACTTGGAGCCGATCTAAGAGACATTCTCACGACATCAGGGGCAGTAGCGTCGAGAACCTCAACATTGGGAACTGCACCTTCTAGTGTGCTCGCTCAAATTTCAGATTTGAAAGAAGCCACGAAGGAAGCAAAGAGTTGGATATCCAACGAGGTTGCACGCTTTTCAGGCATGATGAAGCCATGAGTTTGGACCTCTTTGCAGATTTAGAATGGCGCGGTTTGTTGGCTCAAACAACCGATCGTGAAGCGCTAATAAAAGATTTATCAGCGAATCCAACTAAGTTCTACATCGGCTTCGATCCGACAGCTCCGAGTTTGCATGTTGGAAATCTGGTTGTCATTCTCGTAATGCGACGCTTTCAGTTGGCGGGCCATCTTCCAATTGCCTTAGTTGGGGGAGCGACCGGATTGGTCGGAGATCCAAGTGGCCGCAACGAAGAGCGCACTCTTAATGAGGAATCAGTAGTCCTTGAGTGGGTCGGAAATATAAAGAAGCAGCTTTCAAAATTTTTGGACTTCGAAACAAAAGTAAATCCGGCAGTAATGGCAAACAATCTGGATTGGACCAAGCCAGTTTCAGCACTGGAATTTTTACGTGACATCGGTAAGCACTTCAGTGTTAACCAAATGCTTGCAAAGGATTCTGTAGCCTCACGCCTAGAAAGCGGCGGTATTTCCTACACTGAATTCTCATATCAGGTATTGCAGGCTTTTGATTTTCTCGAACTTTATCGACGAGACAATTGCAAGCTACAACTAGGTGGTTCTGATCAGTGGGGAAATATAGTTGCCGGCCTAGACTTAATCCGCAAGGTTGAAGGTGGTTCTGCACACGCATTTACTATTCCACTGATGGCAAAGTCTGACGGTAGTAAATTCGGAAAAACAGCAGGTGGTTCAGTGTGGCTTGATCCCGAGATGACCTCCCCTTACGCCTTTTATCAATTCTGGTTTAACACCGAAGATGCAGATGTTGAAAAGTATTTGAAAGTATTTTCATTTAAAGATCGCGCAGAAATTGAACGTCTCATCGAAACCGTTAAATCAAACCCAGGTGCGCGCGAAGCACAACGAGAACTCGCCCGCGAATTAACGGCAATGGTTCATGGATCAGATCAAAGTGAAAAAGTTGAAGCAGCTTCTTCTGCATTGTTTGGTCAAGGCGAACTAAGTTCACTTGATGAAAGAACTTTGGCCGCTGCGCTCTCGCAATTACCAAAAGTTTCAATTAAGAAGAACGAACCCTTTCCAACTTGGGTTGATCTTCTCGCCGCGACCGGAGTTGTTGAATCCAAATCGGCTGCGCGACGCATTGTTAAAGAGAATGGCGCATACCTAAATAACGAAAAAATTTCTGGCGAGGACTTCGCGCCAACAACAGATCATTTAATCCACGGCCGGTTTCTGGTTTTACGCAAAGGAAAGCGCGATTTAGCCTCAGTCGAGGTTCTTTAAGTCTTTGCCTGAACTGCCGCAATAAACATCCCAAAGAAATTCGCACTCTCTGAGCGTGGAAAAGTGCATTTTTTGCGGTGATTAACCTCGCATCCAAACCGCCCTTTTTTGGCTCATTTTCGACCTTTCCCAGGGGAGGGAATTTGACCCTTTCTCGGGCATGGGCTATCTTTACCCCTCGCTTGCGAATTGGACGAAAAACCCTTTAAAACCGGGGTAAATAAGGCCAAGCAACGATGTGAAGTAACAAGTATTACCAAGCTCTATGAAGGACTACCGGATTTGCTCTTCCGTGTGCCTTCCGCTAAGTTTGGCAGTCTGCCCTGCAATCGGTGAGAAATCTCCGAGACCGGTGTGCATTCGTACCTTGAGAACTCAACAACGTGCAAAAAATCAATGCCAATCGGCATATATTGGCCTGCCCCTGTTTTGCAGGAGCAGAAAAAATATGCCAAATTCCTTTGTATTTCCATGACTTCGACGCCCCTCAAAAGGCGGCGGATATTGGGTACAGAAACAAAAACAATTGGTAAAAATGAAATAGCTATAAACGCTAGTTTCGTTTTTTTGCCAGATCACAACTTTCTATGGAGAGTTTGATCCTGGCTCAGGACGAACGCTGGCGGCGTGCTTAACACATGCAAGTCGAACGATGAAGTTCCTTCGGGGATGGATTAGTGGCGAACGGGTGAGGAACACGTGAAGAATCTGCCCTCCACTTTGGGATAACTCCGGGAAACCGGGGCTAATACCGAATATTGAAACATAAGCGGCATCGCTGAGTTTTGAAAGAATTTCGGTGGAGGATGACTTCGCGGCCTATCAGCTTGTTGGTGAGGTAATGGCTCACCAAGGCAACGACGGGTAGCCGGCCTGAGAGGGCGACCGGCCACACTGGGACTGAGACACGGCCCAGACTCCTACGGGAGGCAGCAGTGGGGAATATTGGGCAATGGACGCAAGTCTGACCCAGCGACGCCGCGTGCGGGATGAAGGCCTTAGGGTTGTAAACCGCTTTCAGCAGGGAAGAAGCGAAAGTGACGGTACCTGCAAAAGAAGCACCGGCTAACTATGTGCCAGCAGCCGCGGTAATACATAGGGTGCAAGCGTTGTCCGGAATTATTGGGCGTAAAGAGTTCGTAGGTGGTTCGTTACGTCGGATGTGAAAATCTGGGGCTCAACCCCAGACCTGCATTCGATACGGGCGAGCTAGAGTTTGGTAGGGGAGACTGGAATTCCTGGTGTAGCGGTGGAATGCGCAGATATCAGGAGGAACACCAATGGCGAAGGCAGGTCTCTGGGCCAATACTGACACTGAGGAACGAAAGCGTGGGGAGCGAACAGGATTAGATACCCTGGTAGTCCACGCCGTAAACGGTGGGCGCTAGTTGTGGGGACCTTCCACGGTCTCTGCGACGCAGCTAACGCATTAAGCGCCCCGCCTGGGGAGTACGATCGCAAGATTAAAACTCAAAGGAATTGACGGGGCCCCGCACAAGCAGCGGAGCATGCGGCTTAATTCGACGCAACGCGAAGAACCTTACCAAGGCTTGACATATAGGGAAAAGCGGCAGAGATGTCGTGTCCGCAAGGGCTCTATACAGGTGGTGCATGGTTGTCGTCAGCTCGTGTCGTGAGATGTTGGGTTAAGTCCCGCAACGAGCGCAACCCTCGTTCTGTGTTGCCAGCATTTAGTTGGGGACTCACAGGAGACTGCCGGGGTTAACTCGGAGGAAGGTGGGGATGACGTCAAATCATCATGCCCCTTATGTCTTGGGCTGCACGCATGCTACAATGGCCGATACAAAGGGCTGCAATACCGCAAGGTGGAGCGAATCCCAAAAAGTCGGTCTCAGTTCGGATTGAGGTCTGCAACTCGACCTCATGAAGTCGGAGTTGCTAGTAATCGTAGATCAGCAACGCTACGGTGAATACGTTCCCGGGGCTTGTACACACCGCCCGTCACGTCACGAAAGTCGGTAACACCCAAAGTCAGTGGCCCAACCGCAAGGAGGGAGCTGCCTAAGGTGGGATCGGTGATTGGGACGAAGTCGTAACAAGGTAGCCGTACCGGAAGGTGCGGCTGGATCACCTCCTTTCTAAGGAGCCTGCCAAAAGCAGATGCTCAAAAGATAAGTGGAGCATTGATTTTTGAATCTCATCAAAACAAATCATTAGTACAACTCAATTTCAATTTATTGGATTTGGGAGTGGAAAAAATCTTGTGGCGAAATGTTTCATGCACGTTGTTGGGTCCTGAGGGTACGAACCCTCTGGCCCTAGTGAGCAAGTCGAACTGATTAAATTTATTTAATTAAGCGGCTAACGTTCCTAGGTTCGCCCGTATCTTGAGAACTACACAGTGAACGCGAGCATCTTTGTTTTAAAAAGCAAAAAAATGTAAGAAAATTATTAAGTGCAAATGGCGGATGCCTAGGCACCAGAAGCCGAAGAAGGTCGTATGAGGCTGCGAAAAGCCTCGGGGAGCTGCCAACAGAGCTTTGATCCGAGGATTACCGAATGGGGAAACCCGGTGGGAGTCATGTCCCATCATTTCTGTCTGAACACATAGGGCAGATAAAGGTAACGTGGGGAAGTGAAACATCTCAGTACCCACAGGAAGAGAAAACAACCGTGATTCCGTTAGTAGTGGCGAGCGAAAGCGGAAGAGGCTAAACCGATTATGTGCCAAGCCGGTAGGCGTTGCATGATCGGGGTCGTGGGACCAAATAGATTGAACTACCGTTCAGTCAACAAGTCATAAATTGCTAAAGTAGGTGAAAGACGTGGGAAAGTCTGGCACAGAAGGTGAGACCCCTGTAGCCGAAACTTCAGCAACTTGTTTTTGGTATCCCAAGTAATACCGGACTCGTGTAATCCGGTATGAATCTGGCGGGACCACCCGCTAAGCCTAAATACTCTCTGGTGACCGATAGTGAACAAGTACCGTGAGGGAAAGGTGAAAAGAACCCCGCAAGGGGAGTGAAATAGATCCTGAAACCGTTTGCATACAAACCGTTGGAGCCGCCTTGAGCGGTGACAGCGTGCCTTTTGAAGAATGAGTCTACGAGTTAGTGTGTTGTGGCAAGGTTAACCCGTCGAGGGGAAGCCGTAGCGAAAGCGAGTCTGAATAGGGCGCCATAGTCGCAGCATCTAAACCCGAAGCGAGGTGATCTATCCATGGCCAGGTTGAAGCGCGGGTAAGACCGTGTGGAGGACCGAACCCACTAATGTTGAAAAATTAGGGGATGAGCTGTGGTTAGGGGTGAAAGGCCAATCAAACTTCGTGATAGCTGGTTCTCCCCGAAATGCATTTAGGTGCAGCGTTGCATGTTTCTTACCGGAGGTAGAGCTACTGGATGGTCGAGGGGGCCTACAAGCTTACCAACATCAGCCAAACTCCGAATGCCGGTAAGTGAGAGTGCAGCAGTGAGACGGCGGGGGATAAGCTTCGTCGTCGAGAGGGAAACAACCCAGAATAGCAACTAAGGTCCCAAAGCGCGTGCTAAGTGGAAAAGGATGTGAAGTCGCATAGACAACCAGGAGGTTGGCTTAGAAGCAGCCACCCTTAAAAGAGTGCGTAATAGCTCACTGGTCAAGTGATTTCGCGCCGACAATGTAACGGGGCTCAAGCACGCCACCGACGTTCTATCATTCACACACTATCCCGGTCGCAAGATCCAGGAGTGTGGATGGGTAGGGGAGCGTCGTGTAGCTAGTGAAGCGGCAGAGGAATCTAGCCGTGGAAGCTACACGAGTGAGAATGTAGACATGAGTAGCGAAAGACGGGTGAGAAACCCGTCCACCGAATGACCAAGGGTTCCTGGGCCAGGCTAATCCGCCCAGGGTAAGTCGGGACCTAAGGCGAGGCCGACAGGCGTAGTCGATGGATAACTGGTTGATATTCCAGTACCCGTGTTATACCGCCCATGACGAATCAATAATGCTAAGGGCCCAAAGCTGGAGCGGATTTATCCGCAGAAGGTGGAGCGCCCGACCCAAGTTGGTAGTAGTCAAGCAATGGAGGGACGCAGGAAGGTAGTCCAACCCAGGCGATGGTTGTCCTGGGGTAAGGGTGTAGGACGGAATGTAGGCAAATCCGCATTCCAATGTCTGAGACCTGATGCCGAGCCGTATGGCGAAGTGGATGATCCTATGCTGCCAAGAAAATCTTCTAGCGAGGTATAAGGCGGCCCGTACCCGAAACCGACTCAGGTGGTCAGGTAGAGAATACCAAGGTGATCGAGAGAATCGTGGTGAAGGAACTCGGCAAAATACCCCCGTAACTTCGGGAGAAGGGGGGCCAATTTAGGTGTAGGGGTTTACCCCCAAAGCTTGAGTTGGCTGCAAAGAATAGTCTCAAGCGACTGTTTACCAAAAACACAGGTCCGTGCGAAGTTGCAAAACGATGTATACGGACTGACGCCTGCCCGGTGCTGGAAGGTTAAGGGGACTGGTTAGCTCTTCGGAGCGAAGCTGAGAACTTAAGCCCCAGTAAACGGCGGTGGTAACTATAACCATCCTAAGGTAGCGAAATTCCTTGTCGGGTAAGTTCCGACCTGCACGAATGGCGTAACGACTTGAGAACTGTCTCCACCGCGAACTCGGCGAAATTGCATTACGAGTAAAGATGCTCGTTACGCGCAGAAAGACGGAAAGACCCCGGGACCTTTACTATATCTTGATATTGGTACTCGGAACGTTTTGTGTAGCATAGGTGGGAGGCTTTGAAGCGGAGCGCTAGCTTTCGTGGAGCCATCATTGAAATACCACTCTGAACGTTTTGAGTTTCTAACCTCGGTCCATTATCTGGATCAGGGACAGTGTCTGGTGGGTAGTTTAACTGGGGCGGTTGCCTCCTAAAAAGTAACGGAGGCGCTCAAAGGTTCCCTCAGTCTGGTTGGCAATCAGATGTCGAGTGTAAGTGCACAAGGGAGCTTAACTGTGAGACAGACATGTCGAGCAGGTGCGAAAGCAGGAACTAGTGATCCGGCGGTGGCTTGTGGAAGCGCCGTCGCTCAACGGATAAAAGGTACCCCGGGGATAACAGGCTGATCTTGCCCAAGAGTCCATATCGACGGCAAGGTTTGGCACCTCGATGTCGGCTCGTCGCATCCTGGGGCTGGAGTAGGTCCCAAGGGTTGGGCTGTTCGCCCATTAAAGCGGCACGCGAGCTGGGTTCAGAACGTCGTGAGACAGTTCGGTCCCTATCTTCTGTGCGCGAAAGAAACTTGAGAAGGGCTGTCCCTAGTACGAGAGGACCGGGACGGACGAACCTCTTGTGTGTCGGTTGTTCCGCCAGGAGCACGGCCGATTAGCAACGTTCGGAAAGGATAACCGCTGAAAGCATCTAAGCGGGAAGCCTGCTTCAAGATTAGGTTTCTCACCGATTTATCGGGTAAGGCCCCCAGAAGACCACTGGGTTGATAGGCCGGAAGTGGAAGCGAAGCGATTCGTGGAGCTGACCGGTACTAATAGGCCGAGGATTTAACTACATTTTTTAATTAACTTTAAGTTGATTAAATGCATCGCGTTCACTGTGTGGTTCCCGAGCTACGGTCGGGAACTGTTAAATTTCTAGAAGCTATAATTTATTTCATGAATTATTAGTTATATAGAAATGCAACTGACTGATAACTCAATAGAGTTTCGGCGGCCATAGCGAGAGGGAAACGCCCGGTCCCATTCCGAACCCGGAAGCTAAGCCTCTCAGCGTCGATGGTACTGCAAGGGGGACCTTGTGGGAGAGTAGATCGCCGCCGGACATCATTATAAAAAGGAGCAACTCCTTAACTTTGGTTATGGGAATTGCTCCTTTTTTATTTCAATTCACAGGTTTTTTACATCAACAGCCTATTACGAATAGCATCGAACTCATTTGATTTTTTTGGATAATACGGGCTTCCTAGAAAATTTCTAGAAACTTTATGAATTGAGTTTCCTGTGGCTAATACAAAAGTTAAAAAACAATTTCCTTCGAAGAAGGCCGCCGTAAAAAAGAAAACCATTCTTGCTCAAGGCCACGAACCTAAGAACGAAGTTAATCTGGTTGGTCGAGTAACTAGTTTGGCCGTTGAGAAATTGCTTCCAAGTGGCGATCGAGTTGTTGAATTCCGCCTTGTAATTGGTAGGGATAAATCCAGAGGGAGCAAGAAAGAAGTTGATTCTCTTGACATTGCCGCTTGGAGCTCAAAAACTCGCAGGGCAGCCTTGTCGCTGAAGATTGATACTTGGGTAGAGATAAAGGGGTCCGTAAGAAGGCGCTTTTGGCGGGCTCCAACTGGACTTGCAAGTCGTTGGCAGGTCGAAGCAAGCGAGGTAGTTCGACTTTAGATACGGTTAAGCCATGGCATCTGACATAAATACGATTCTCAAAAAGTATCTCGCGAACCTAGGAAAGAACGAAGAGGCAGCGGTTGAACTAACTCGCAACATTAGGAATTGGGTAGTTCAAAATGGAGAAATCGTTAAACAGCGCATTGAAACACAAATAGATGAAACAGCGGTTCGAATGGGTTTTGCTAAGACTAGCGAGATAGAGAATCTGAATAATCGAATAGCCGAACTTGAAAGTCGATTGAAGAATGTTTCGGTTGGAACGAAAGTTCCTTCAAGCAAATCTAAGAAGTCAGCCGTGAAGAAAAATGCTGCTTCGAAGAAAGTTAGCAAGTTGCCGAAAACTTCGGCGGCGGTAAAAACCTCGAAGAAGAAGGTTTCTAAATGAATGAATCGCAAAATTCCGAAAGAAGAGATCTTGAGGAAATAAAGACACGAATATCTGAGGTCAATCAGAAGCCACTAGATACACACTCGCAAGAATTTGAAGGAATCCATTCTGATTTAGTTCAGGCATTATCGGAAATTGATGGCCTTTAGAGGTTATTTGTGAAAACAAGGCTGGATGCAGAATTGGTCAGACGCGGATTAGCGCGTTCACGCGATCATGCGGCAGATCTTATTGAATCCCGTTCGGTGCTGGTCACAGGAATCCCAGCTTCGAAGCCCGCCACTCAAGTAGACGCGGAAACTTCAATAACTATACAAGGTGAGCGAAGTGACTTTGTTTCTAGAGGCGGACATAAATTAGCTGGCGCTTTAGATGCTTTTCCAGGAATACTCGTAGCAGGAAAGCGTGCTCTCGATGCTGGCGCTTCAACCGGCGGATTTACTGACGTTCTTTTAAAACGTGATGTAAAGAATGTGGTTGCTGTCGATGTCGGATATGGCCAACTTGCTTGGGAGCTTCGCAATGATCCAAGAGTTACTATTTTGGATAGAACTAATGTCCGTCATTTAACAATCGAACAGGTAGGGGAGAGCGTAGATCTCGTAGTCGCTGATCTCTCTTTTATTTCTTTAACCTTAGTTCTTCCCGCATTAGTAACAGTTTCAAAGACCAGCGCAGATTTTCTCGTTATGGTTAAGCCACAATTTGAGGTGGGTCGAGAGAAGCTGGGTGCAGGTGGCGTGGTGAGAGATAGCGGATTGCGTAAAAGTGCTGTTCTAGAAGTGGCCGATTGTGCCTACGACATGGGCCTTGGTTGCGAAGGCGTGGTGGCAAGTTCATTACCTGGGCCATCTGGAAACGTTGAATATTTTCTCTGGTTGAAGCGCGGCGCCACCGAACTCTCAGAGTCAACCTTAGATACAGCGATTGCGAGTGGACCTCAATGAAAAGAGTCTTAATTGTTGTTCATCCAACACGACCAGCAGCAGCTAAATTTGGCAACTTATTAGCAGAAAAATTCTTGGCGGAAAAATTCGAAGTGTTTTCAAACTTTCCGGAACTCATTCCCGGATCAACTTCGATTGAAAAAATCGAAGGAATTTCTGCGGCTGTGGTTTTAGGTGGCGATGGGACCATACTTCGAGCGGCCGAGATAGTTCGCGGGCACGACATTGCAATTATCGGCGTAAATCTTGGAAATGTAGGGTTCCTTGCGGAAATTGCACAGCCTTCGATTAATGAAATTGTTGAGGCTGTTCAGAAGGGCAACATTCATAGGGAGCCACGCTTGGTTTTGAAATATGAAATTCTTCGCGGCGGAGCGGTGCTCGACCAAGGTTGGGCTCTTAATGAAGTTGTCATCGAGCGAAGTTCAACGCAGATGTTAGAACTTTTTGTGCAAATCGATGGTCGTCCGTTATCGAAGTGGGGGTGCGACGGCGTTATCTGCGCAACTCCTACTGGTTCAACTGCGTATGCATTTTCAGCAGGAGGGCCTGTTGTTTGGCCAGAAGTCAGCGCCTTAGTTCTACTGCCGCTCGCTGCGCATGCACTTTTCTCGAGACCTATGGTTGTTTCTCCTGATTGTGAAGTTGTGATTGATGTTTCCTCTCAGAGCGCTCAAATTTCTTCTGATGGATTGAGGCAAACCGAACTGATCGCCGGAGATCGAATTGTTCTAACTAAAGACAGCGAACAAATTCAATTGGCATACATAAATGGCGGAGAGTTCACTGATCGGTTAGTGGCTAAATTCAAATTGCCGATTGAAGGTTGGCGCGGAGAATCTTCTTGATTCCGAGCAATCGTCGCAACTGTAGGTTTGCATGGTGAACAAGAAATTCTCAAGAAGTATTCTGCGCGAATTAACCATTCGCAATCTTGGAGTGATAGAGACTGCAGAAATTGAATTTAAGTCAGGACTAACGGTATTGACTGGTGAAACCGGAGCCGGAAAAACAATGGTTCTGACAGCTCTGAACTTAATCCTTGGCGGAAAGTCAGACTCTGATTTTGTCAGAAGCGGTCAAGAGCGGCTCCTTGTGAGCGGTAAGTTTGAAATAGGTGAAGCTTTAAGTCTTGTTGTTGAGGATGTCGGCGGAATTGTCGAAGATAATGAGGTGATAATCAATCGCTCAGTGACTAATCAAGGGAAATCGAAAATTTCGTTAGGCGGCGCTGTAAGTAGCGCGACACAGGTTAGTGAAATCGCTCAAGAGTTGGTTGAGATTCATGCACAAGCTAGTTCGGCGAGATTGAGTAAGAGCTCGGTGCAATTGCAACTATTGGATTCTTTCGCTGGTCACGACGGTTTGGTCTCTGCCTATACGACGGACCATGAAGAGTATTTAAATCTTCAAAAGCGGGTTGCTGAGTTAGCAAGACAGCTTTCTGTACGAGATCTTGAAATCGCTAAGTTGGAAGCAATAGTTAAGGATTTTGAGAGAATCAAACCGCAACGTGGGGAGTTGGTGGATCTTGAGAATGAGATAAACAAACTTGGCGCAGTTGAGGAATTAAATACCGGACTTATGCAGGCATTAGGCGTTATCAATGGCGAAGAAAATTCAGCCATTTCAGCACTCGGTTTATCTAAGAAAATTCTTGAAAATCTCAAGGGCAAGGACTCGGCGCTAGATTCGTTAATCGAAGATCAGTCGGAGAGCGTTTATAGTTTGATGGAAGTGACGGGAAAAATTGAAAGATATCTATCAGGATTAGAGGCTGATCCAGCAAGGTTTGATTTTCTGCAGCTTAGGAAAAGTGAATTACTTTTATTAATTAAGAAATATGGCGAAGGCAATGATCGTGACATTGCCTATGCAAACCTACTGGCAGAGGCGGAAGAAGCAAGCCTACGCTTGGCGGATTTGCAAGGCGGTGATTTGAGACTTGAAGAGTTAAAGCGTGAGAGCGATGCAAAGTTCAAAGAAATGCAAATTTCGGCCAAGAAGCTTTCGGTATCTAGAAATACGAAAGCAGATAAATTGTCGGAAGCAATTACGAAAGAGCTGGCGCTCCTCGCAATGCCTAATGCAAAGGTGATTGTCTCGGTTTCACAAAGTGACGAGACACAACCCAAGAATTATGCAGCTACCGGACTGGATGAAGTCAATTTTTTATTTACTAGCCATATTGAAGGAAAAGCGCTTCTACTTTCAAAGGGGGCGAGCGGGGGAGAACTTTCAAGAGTTATGTTGGCGGTGGAAGTCGTACTGGCAAAGAATTCTCCAGTTGGGACATATATTTTTGATGAAGTTGACGCTGGCGTCGGAGGAAAAGCAGCGGTCGAAGTTGGAAAACGCCTGGCCTTACTAGCTAAGAATTCGCAGGTAATAGTTGTAACCCATCTTGCGCAGGTGGCGACATGGGCAGACAATCATTTAGTTGTGACAAAAAGCGATAGTGGTTCTGTTACTCAGAGCAATATTATTGAAGTCACTGGAACCGAAAGGCGCAAGGAGATTGCACGATTGTTATCTGGCCAGGATGAGTCTATTTCGGCGCAGGAACACGCTGGAGAATTGCTTGATATGGTCGCTAAAGCATCGGCGGAAATGATAGGTTAGCGTTCCATGACCGCCCAGCATGTGACCAAGCATCTTTTCGTTACCGGCGGAGTGGCTTCCAGTTTAGGTAAAGGTTTAACTGCTTCCAGTCTCGGACGATTGTTAACATCCAGAGGACTGCGCGTAACGATGCAGAAACTTGATCCATATTTAAATGTTGATCCCGGCACAATGAACCCTTTTCAACACGGAGAAGTTTTCGTAACAGATGACGGTGCAGAGACGGACCTAGATATTGGTCATTACGAAAGATTTCTAAATGTTAATCTCCATGGTTCGGCGAACGTAACCACCGGTCAGGTTTATTCAAATGTTATTGGCAAGGAGCGACGCGGCGAATATCTGGGGGATACCGTTCAAGTTATTCCTCACATCACCAATGAAATCAAAGAGCGAATTAAAGCCATGGCAAGCCCAGATATCGATTTGGTCATTACTGAAGTTGGAGGAACCGTTGGAGATATCGAATCTCAACCTTTTCTCGAAGCCGCGCGCCAAATAAGACAGGATGTCGGTCGAGATAACGTCTTTTATCTACACGTTTCCTTGGTTCCATATATTGGGCCATCAGGAGAACTGAAGACAAAGCCAACTCAACATAGCGTTGCAGCTCTGCGCTCTATCGGTATTGCGCCAGATGCGATTGTGATTAGGTCAGATCGTCAGATTCCCGATTCGGTTAAACGCAAGATTTCTTCGATGTGCGATGTTGACCTTGAAGCTGTTGTCGCAGCGGTCGACGCACCATCAATTTATGACATACCTAAAGTTCTATTCAATGAAGGATTAGATTCGTATGTGATTAGGCGACTTGGATTACCAGCCCAAGATTTGGTTTGGGGCGAGTGGGATGAATTATTGGAACGAGTTCATAACCCAGCCCATCAAGTGTCCGTTGCGCTTGTAGGTAAATATGTTGATTTACCTGATGCTTATCTTTCGGTGACTGAAGCACTTCGCGCAGGAGGCTTCGCTAATAATGCAAAAGTGAATATCAAGTGGGTTGCCAGCGATGATTGTGAAACAACAGATGGCGCACTTTCTGCACTAAAAGATGTGGACGCGATCTGCGTGCCAGGCGGTTTTGGAGTTCGAGGAATTGAAGGAAAACTGGGTGCTTTAAAATTTGCAAGAGAGAAAAAAATTCCGACATTGGGTTTATGTCTAGGTCTGCAGTGTATGGTCATTGAGGCTGCAAGAAATTTAGGAAATATAAGTGAGGCAAATTCTGCAGAGTTTGATCCGGAAACAAAGCATCCAGTTATCTCAACAATGCAGAATCAAGAGGATATAGTCGCAGGCAAAGGTGACATGGGTGGAACAATGCGACTCGGACTTTATCCAGCAGTTTTAGCCATGGGTTCATTAGTGGCAGAAGTTTACGGAGCAAATGAAATTCAAGAACGTCATCGCCACCGATATGAAGTTAACAACAAATACCGAGATCAAATATCGGACACTGGATTAGCTTTCTCAGGTCTGTCACCGGATGGAAACCTAGTTGAGTTTGTTGAATTACCACGTTCGGTTCATCCTTACTATGTAGGCACTCAAGCTCACCCAGAGTTCCTTTCGCGCCCAACTTCGGCGCACCCGCTTTTTACCGGGTTGATTGCTGCTGCGATAGAAAAAAATGGTAATTAGTCCTAACACCGCAAGGGCTGTAAGTGAATATCTAAGTTACGCAGCAATTGAAAGAGGTTTATCGAAAAATACGATTTCTTCATATAAGCGCGATTTAGAGAAGTTTGCATTGTATTTGGGAAGAAATGGAATTGAGCTCAAATCGGTCGATCACTCAGTTGTCGATGAATTCTTGGCCTCGCTTCGTGGATCCGGTGGAAACGTGCGAAATAGTGAAAGCTCAAATTCAAGAGCGATAGTGACAGTCAGAAATCTTTTTAGGTTTCTCTCTATGAATAGTCGCGAACCAAATCCACTTCACAGTTATGCGCCACCAAAAATTCCAAAGCGCCTGCCTAAAGCGTTGAGTTTTGATGAGATGCTGGCTTTGATTGAGGCCTCTAAATTTGGAGATGACTCGATTGCTCTTCGGAATAATGCGCTTCTTGAGATTCTTTATGCGACCGGTGCTCGGATAAGTGAAATAGTTAATTTAGAAATGCCTGATGTCGCTCAGATATCTGACAATTTCACTATCAAGCTTCTAGGAAAGGGTGGAGGTGAGCGAGTGGTTCCAATTGGAAACTTTGCTCGAAGCACTTTGGAAAGATATTTAACTTCCTCAAGACCAGATCTTCTCAAGACTCGTAGAAATAATCACGTCTTCCTAAATACGAGAGGTGGAACATTGAGCAGGCAGAGTGCCTGGGAGATCATTACTGTGTGCGCGGAAAGAGCGAAGATTAAAAGTCATGTAACGCCTCATGCTATTCGACATTCTTTTGCTACACATTTATTAGACGGGGGAGCAGATATACGAGTTGTACAAGAGTTACTTGGTCATGCATCAGTCACAACAACACAGATTTATACTTTAGTTACGATCGATAAACTGCGTGAAAGTTATGCCACTTCTCATCCACGAGCTCAGTAAAAACAGGGTTACTTACCTCGTAAGCGTCTAGCAATAATGCTCTGGTCGCCCTTGGTTTCTAGATCAGCAATAATGATCGCAAGAGATTCGCGAACAATTCGACCTCGATCTACAGCAAGACCTAAATCGCCTCGGAGAGCGAGACGCGCTTGTTCAAGATCGTAAAGTTCTTCAGGGGATAGATAAACAGTAATTTTCTCATCATGTCGCTCTCGACCACTTGGAGATTTATCAAATGAGTTAACTCTGCGGCGAGGAGTTGTGCGCACGGATTTTTTGCTTGTAATTGGCGCAGTAGGAACATCTTCGATGGGTGTGGGAGTTTGAGAAGGCACCGCACTTAGCGTAGTTGTCTGTCTAAAAAGTTCGTCGGCCCCTGGAAGGCTTACTCTGCGGCTCATTTTGCTCCTCCTCGATGAATTAGTTCACGTGCAAGTCTGCGATATGAAAGTGCGCCAGTAGAACTGCTGGCATATGTTGTTATTGGTTCACCCTTGACTGTTGATTCTGAGAATCGAACGGTTCTGGAAATTATCGTGTCGAGTAAATCATTCGGGAATTCTTTATGAATCAACTCAAGAACTTCTCGAGAGTGAGCGGTTTTACGCTCGAACATGGTTGCTAAAATTCCATCTATCTCTAGATGAGGATTTGTATTTGTTCTAACTTTATCGATTGTCTCCCGAACTAGTCCTAGACCAAGAACCGCAAAGTATTCGCATTCCATCGGAATTAGAACGCCATTCGATGCAGTTAAAGCATTAATAGTTAAGGTGCCTAGTGATGGTGAGCAATCAATAAGGATGTCATCGTATTGATCAATAACTGGCTCTAGTAATTTACGCAATTTGTGTTCTTTGGCGATCTCAGAAACGAACGCAGCATCCGCTGCAGCTAAATCCTTGTGCCCGCGGATAAAATCAAGACCTGGAACATTCGACTTTAAAATGTATTCATCTATTTTTGCTTGGGGATCATTTAGTAGATACCAAATAGAACCGTATTGTTCTTTTAGCTGTTGAGGCTTAATGCCAAGTCCGGTTGTCATACTTGCTTGGGAATCGAAATCAATTAACAAGACCCGGCGACCGATTTCAGCTAAAGCTGCTCCGAGATTTATGGTTGTCGTGGTCTTTCCGACGCCACCTTTTTGATTCACTACAGAAATTACGCGGGCTGGTCCTGGTGTTGGTGGAGTTTTAATCTGCGGAAAATCAATTAGCTTTTTGCCCAAAACGTTAGAGGTAGCAGAAAGTTCCTCTTCACGAATTGTCGATTTAGTTCCTAAGCGAGAAACCTTCGAATTGCTTTTTGCCATGGTCGGACTCTACGGCGGTGCGATTGGGCGCGCAAGCGAACGTGCATTACCTTTGCGCAATGACCGAAGGCACAATAAGTGAAACCCAAGAAGAAGTTTTGGGCTCAAATTCAGATGCACCAGCTGCATTTTCGGTTCACTTAGCCAATTTTGAAGGGCCCTTCGACCTTCTTCTCCAGCTGATTTCACGTCATAAAATGGACGTGACTGAGGTGGCTCTTAGCGTCGTGACCGATGATTTCATAGCTTATATTCGCGCGCTTGAAGGTTCTGAAGATGGCTGGGATCTTGAGAAGACGACAGAATTTCTCGTTGTAGCCGCGACTCTCTTGGATTTGAAGGCTGCCAGACTCTTGCCTTCAGGCGAGATCGAAGATGAGGGCGACCTGGCCCTATTGGAGGCCAGAGACCTACTCTTCGCCCGTCTACTGCAATATCGTGCTTTTAAGTCGATAGCCTCAATATTCAGCGAGCGGCTAGCCCGCGAAGAGCGCAGTTTTGCCCGCGTGGTAGCACTTGAGGCCCAGTTCTCTACCTTATTGCCCGAGGTTCTAATAGGGGTAGGAGCCGAACGCTTCGCAGCAATTGCTCAGCGGGTTCTATCCCCGAAAGTCACACCTACTGTGGGAATCGCTCATATTCATAGCCCATTAGTGAGTGTGGCAGATGAGGCGATCATAATCGTAGGCGAACTGCGCAGAACGGGAAAAAGCACTTTTCGACATCTCATAAGCGATGCAAGCTCCCTTCTAGTTGTAGTCGCTAGATTCTTAGCGCTACTTGAGCTCTATCGTGAAGGAGTTGTTCGATTCGAGCAGGTAATTGCGCTCGGCGAACTTGCAATCACCTGGACAGGAAGCGCTGAAGGTGAGATTGAGGTAAGTGATGAGTTCGATACGCCCATAGTTATATCTGAAGATAATACAAACGGAGATACAAATGTCTAATCTTGAACTAAATAGATCACTTGAAGCGATTCTCATGGTCGTTGATGAGCCTGTTTCTGAGGTTATTCTCGCTCAGATTACCGAAACCCCCACGGAAACAGTCCAGGCTGCGCTCCACGAGTTGGCCGCGGAGTATGAACAATCTGGTCGGGGTTTCGAGCTGCGGCAGATATCCGGGGGATGGCGCTTCTACAGCCATCCAGATCTCTCACCGATTGTGGAGAAGTTTGTCTTGGATGGCCAACAATCACGTCTGACCCAAGCGGCTCTCGAGACTCTTGCCGTAATCGCCTACCGTCAACCAGTTTCAAGGGCGCGCGTATCAGCAATTAGAGGCGTGAATGTTGAAGCTGTAATGAAAACCTTGGTGACCAGAGGCTTAGTAGAGGAGAGTGGCCTCGAACACGAGACTGGAGCCATTCTTTACAGCACGACGAGCTTCTTTCTGGAGAAACTAGGTCTTAATCAGGTTTCCGATCTGCCGGCTCTTGCGCCCTTCTTGCCTGATGTAGACGCTCTCGATGAGGTCCTTTCAACCCTTACCGACTAATAACCGTTATATATCCAATTAGGGGTGAGCGTGTTTTTACCGTAGCCTTACCCAAGAAAATTCCACGCTGTTGAAGCTGTTGAAAAGAGAGTCCGAATGAGCGAAATGCGTCTACAAAAAATCCTTGCCGATGCTGGAATAGCCAGCAGGCGAGCCAGCGAACAGTTAATTCTGGATGGCCGAGTAAGCGTCGATGGAATTCAAATCTTTGAATTGGGTAGCAAGTTTGACCCAGAAATCTCTAAAGTTGAAGTTGATGGTGAAGCAATTAAGCACAATAAGACTAAGTCTTACATAGCATTTTATAAACCTAGGGGTGTTATTTCCACTATGTCTGACCCCGAAGGGCGTGCCAACCTTGGTGACTTCTTTGAGAGTCGGAACGAGAGACTATTCCACGTGGGTCGTCTCGATAAAGAGAGTGAAGGGTTAATCCTCCTCACCAATGATGGATCATTTACGCATCGTGCCACTCATCCAAGTTATGGGATGACGAAAAAGTATCTTCTAGAAATCGAAGGCCAATTTCTCAAGGAGCATATAGATCAACTTCTGAAGGGCGTAGTTTTGGAGGACGGGATGGCCAGAGCTTTAGAGGTTAAGGTGGTTCGAGAAGTTAACGCCAAGCATCACTGGGTCGAAGTCACCATTCATGAAGGTCGCTTTCATATCATTAGACGGATGTTCGAGTTCCTTGAAATTGAGGTCATGCGTCTAATTCGTACTGACTTTGGTCCGATATCGATAGGGGAGACGAAGGAAGGTCGCTGGCGCACCCTCAACTCTGTGGAGAAAGAGAACCTCTTTAACGTTTTGAAGTTAAATCAATAAATAGAATCTAGAATTGTAATTTTATCTATAAAAGGCTATTAAGATATCAATTAAATATAGATAAATAGGTAATTCAACGCTCAGAATATATAATAATATCGATATATATATATTTATCGAATGTCCCTGAAGTTCGAAGGATTTTGTCGACTCGGTTAAGAGGGGTTTTATCGATAAAACTTTAAAAAGTTTAATTACTTTAAATCCTCTTCATTAAAATGGGCCCCAGGGTAGAATTCTCAGATGAATTCCGTGAGAGCTTTCCGAGGTGCTACTCAATTGTCGGCTGATACAAAAGAGGAAATGAGGAGCGCTGTTGTAGAACTGCTCAAGGAAATACTCTCGGTCAATTCTCTAGGGCAGGAGGATTTGATTTCGATCCTTTTCACTGCGACCCCAGATATCCAAAGTGATTTCCCCGCAGCAGGGGTTCGAGAGTTTGGACTGGTTGATTTACCCCTTATTTGCGCTCAAGAGTTAGATATAAAGGGGGCACTTCCAAGAACAATTCGCCTTCTGATTCATGCAAATTCATCGCTTTCTAGAGCTCAGATCTCACATGTCTACCTAGGCGGAGCGGCTATTTTGCGCCCGGATCTTGCTAAGAATTCGAAAGACGTTCAAAAGTGAGCCTAGCTGGTTCAATCAAAATTGTGGGTTGCGGGCTGATCGGTACATCTATCGCCTTGCGCCTAAAGGAAGAAGGATTCGGACTTATCTTGGCCGACACAGACGCCAGAAATTTAGAATTGGCAACAGATCTTCTCGATAATACGGAAAGTAAGGAAGAACCTGGTCTCATCGTAATCGCAACACCTCCCGAATTCGTTTATGAAGTTGCTTTAACAGAATTCGCTGCGCATCCAGACGCGATATTTATAGATGTCTCTGGTATTAAGTCTAAACTCATGAATAAAGTTGAAGGTTTTTCGGAGATGGCCCGGAATTATGTTTCGGTTCATCCAATGGCCGGGCGGGAAATTTCGGGACCAGAAGGAGCGAGGTCAGATCTGTTTAAATCGAGAGCTTGGATAGTCACTAAATCTGAGAAATCAACTGAGCGAGCGGTTCAAATGGCCAATGATCTCGGAACTTTATTAGAGTCAACCATTTACGAACTCGATCCAAAAACTCATGATTCCGCGATTGCTGGAATTTCACATTTGCCGCAGATTCTAAGTTCGGCGCTCGGTGCAAGTCTTAGAGAAGTCGACACCGCGAGTCTAAATCTGGCAGGTCAGGGCTTGAGGGATGTTTCGCGGCTTGCAGAATCGGATCCTGAACTATGGAGCACTCTTTTAGTCGGCAACTCTGATGAAATTTTGCCGAAAATCAGTGAAGTTATAAATCGACTTTCGCAGTTGGCCATTGCCTTAGAGGCAAGCGATGAGAAATCGGTAAAGAATTTTTTGAGCGAGGGGAGAGAAGGAAGGAACAGAATCCCTGGAAAACATGGTCTTGCAAAACGGGATTACACATACTTGCCGATAGTTATTGATGACAAACCGGGAGGATTAGCTCGAATATTTAATGAATGTGCCGAGATCGAAGTGAATATAGAAGATTTAAGTATGGAACATAGCCCTGGACAAGCGGTTGGTCTTGTGACGCTTGCTTTATCTTCAGTTGACGCCACAAGGTTACAGAAACATCTGGTGGCTAAAGGGTGGTTAGCGCACGCTCCAAGAAAAGATTGATCGACCTTTGCGAAGATATTAGAGCATCGTTAAGGCAGTAAGGTTCGTGTATGGCCGGAATAGTTGTAGCAATTGACGGTCCCAGTGGATCAGGAAAATCAAGTACATCGAAAGCTATTGCGATACGTGCTAATTGGAATTATCTTGATACAGGAGCGCTCTACCGCGCCGCAACCTGGATAGCCCTGAACAAAGGTGTATCCGAAGGTTGGGAAATAATTGCGGCAATAAAGGAACAACCAATCCTGTTCTCGAGCGATCCCAAGAATCCACAGATATTTTGCGGTGATGTAGATGTAACAAATGAAATTCGTGGAGTAAGAATTACTGACAATGTCAGCCGCATCAGTCAGATTGCAGAGCTTCGATCTTTCCTTGTCGATATGCAGCAAACAATAATCTCGAAGAGCGAAAATGGAATCGTTGTTGAAGGACGAGATATTGGAACAGTTGTTGCGCCGGATGCTGACTTAAAGGTCTTTCTCTATGCAGATTTACAGGCTAGAGCGCTTCGACGTGAAAGTGAAGAATTAAAAGCAGATAAAGCATCCGATGTTGCTCAGTCGCTCAGCAGTAGAGACCTAATTGATTCTACGAGAAAAATTTCTCCACTTCGCCCAGCCGAAGATGCTCTTGAGCTAGATTCAACTGAGTTGGATTTAGATGAAGTTGTGGATTTAATTTGGGAATGGCTAACTAGAAAGAGCCTGTTGGGATTACCCAAGGTAGCGGTAATTGGTCGACCAAACGTTGGAAAATCCACTTTAGTAAATCGAATTATTGGTAGAAGAGAAGCTATCGTCGAAGATACGCCAGGAGTGACCCGAGACCGAGTGAAGTATGAAGCGGAATGGAATGGCCGTCGTTTTATTTTGATTGATACCGGTGGATGGGAAGTTGCACCAGAAGGTATCTCGGAGAAAATTACAGCTGGTTCCGAAGCGGCGATAGCGGAAGCGGATGTCGTTCTCTTCGTTATTGACGCACAAGTGGGCGCACTAGATGAAGATCAGTCCCTTGTAAATCTATTACGTAAGTCTAAGAAAAAAATTATTGTTGCAGCCAATAAAGTTGATGGAACAACTGAAGAGACTGAAGCGCATGCACTTTGGAATCTAGGTTTTGGGGAGCCACGATTTGTTTCTGCCTTACACGGCCGAGGGAGCGGAGATTTATTGGATTACTTGGTCAAGGAACTACCCGAAATTGGTTCAGAAAAAGCAGATGATGGCTATCGTCGTATCGCTTTGGTAGGCCGACCAAACGTTGGCAAATCGAGTCTGCTAAATATTCTTGCTGGAGAATCTCGCGTAATTGTTGATGATGCTGCAGGAACAACTCGAGACCCTGTTGATGAACTAATTGAGATTGGTGGATCTACTTGGCGTTTTATCGACACAGCCGGAATTCGTAAGCGGGCACATCAAGATAGTGGAACCGATTACTACGCTTCACTTCGAACTGCTTCAGCTCTTGAACGAGCCGAAGTTGCGGTCGTAGTCTTAGATGCTTCAGTCCCACTCACCGAACAAGATTTACGGATCGTAAGCATGGTTGAGGAAGCTGGTCGCGGCTTGGTAATTGTTATGAACAAATGGGATTTAGTGGATGAAGAACGCCAAATTCAATTGGATAAAGAGTTAGAACGAAATCTGGAGCGCTTTCCGTGGGCACAAAGAGTTAACGTTTCTGCGAAAACTGGATGGCACCGCGATCGCTTAGCTCCTGCACTTCGGACTGCTATTACAAGTTGGGAGAAGAGAATTCCGACAAGCAAGCTCAACTCGTTCTTGGGTGCACTTATTGGCGCTACGCCTCCTCCCGTGCGCAGTGGCAAGCAACCTAAGATTCGTTTTGCGACTCAAGCAGCAATCTGTCCACCTAAGTTCGTGGTCTTTGCTACAGAATTCGTCGAAACTTCTTACCGTAGATTTATCGAACGCCGATTACGTGAGGAGTTTGGATTCCCAGGAACTCCGGTAGAAGTAGTGGTTAAAGTAAAAGAGCGAGATTAGATATGAACCGGCGCGAGATTTTGACCATCCCAAATGCGATAACTGGTGTCCGAGCACTTGGAATCCCACTATTTCTTTATGCATATCTTGCCTTGGAGAACACCGGTCTAGCTTTAGGCATTCTTATTCTCGGCGCAGTCTCCGATTACTTTGACGGAAAAGTAGCAAGGTTTTTAAATCAAGAATCAGCTCTTGGCGCCATGCTTGATCCGACGATTGATCGGCTATACATAGCTGCAACAGTTATCGCTTTGGTAGCCAAAGATGTGGTGCCGCTATGGGTTTTACTTCTTTTGATAAGTCGCGATATTTGGATGACATTTGTTCTTGCAATAAAGAAATCTAAAGGCTTTGGTGTTTTCGAAGTGACTTTTCTCGGCAAGGCTGCAACCTTCAATCTTTTATATGCTTTTCCATTTCTTTTGGTTGCTGGAGAATCTGGTATTGCTCAGATTTTCTTTATTGCTGGTTGGGGCTTTGCGATATGGGGTATTGCCTTGTATTGGGTCACCGCACTGCAATACACATACCTTGCGTTCAAGGAGATAACGAGCAATAATTCCCGAAATTGAATCAGCACCATCCGATCGGAGCAAAAGTGTCTAAAGTGCCTAGTGATTTAAAGTTCACTAAAGAACACGAGTGGGTAGCGTCTACACCTGCAACTAATGTTTTCCGAGTTGGCATAACTGATTACGCGCAATCAGCGCTAGGGGACATTGTGTATGTTCAATTACCCAAGATAGGACAGAGTGTTAAAGCCGGGGAAGTTTGCGGTGAAATCGAATCTACTAAGAGCGTTTCAGAGATTTACTCGCCACTTACGGGAGAAGTTACGGCTGTAAACATAAATTTAGATTCCGCCCCCGAGGTTATAAATTCTGAACCTTACGGTTCGGGTTGGATTCTCGAGATTTCACTTGTTGGAGAGGTCCCAACGCTTCTAAGTGATGCGGAATACAAGAATCTGACGGCTTGACCCACCCAAATAGATTGAATAGTGTCAGCCTATAGTTGAACCTCAAGGTTTGAGGGTGAGATTAGGGGGTGTCAGATGGGTCTACCTCCTTATGACGTTCCAGAAAATTCGGGCGAAATAGACCTCACAAATACTTTGAACATATCTTCACTTAGATCTGTTCCTGATTTCGTTTCAGAGAAATCGCTCTTAGATTCACTAAGTTCAGAAGAATTCAATGTCTTGAAAGACTTATCAAAAGACAGTGGAATGTTTATCTCATTAGCCGGTCCCGGCAAAGGAGCTAGGTTTCTTCTAGACACAGATTGCATAACTATCGGTCGTGATTCTTCAAGTGAAATTTTTCTCGATGATGTAACGGTTTCACGTAAACACTGTCAGGTCTTGAGATCGAAGAGTGGTTCAGTTACCACATTTGAAGTTGAGGATTTGAAAAGCTTGAATGGAACGTATGTAAACGCAGTCTCTAAGATTAAAACTTCCCTAAACCATGGAGACGAAGTGCAAGTAGGCAAGTATCGATTAACTTTCTTTCGTCCAGTAACTGGGCAAAGATCTGGCGAGATTAACTAGAAATTAATTAAGGGGAGTCCATGAGTGTTCCAGCGCGTGCCTATCTGAGTATTGGCGAAGTCCTTAGCAAGTTGCGGGGTGAGTTTTCAGATATAACAATCTCAAAAATTCGCTTTCTCGAGTCCGAAGGACTTATCGATCCTCAGCGCACACCGTCTGGTTATCGTAAGTTTACGAATGTGGATTTAGAACGACTCCGTTATGTTCTTGCAGCACAACGCGATCAGTATCTTCCGCTTCGAGTTATTAAAGAGAATTTGGATGCGCTCGACCGTGGTCTAACTCCATCCGCAACTCCGGGATCCCCAGCGGCACCAAGGCTGGCAACAGTTGACGGCGAATTTGCGCCATCGAATTTCATCCATGACAGCCAACTTCGACTATCGAGAGAAGAGTTGCTTCAGTCATCAGGTTTGCTGGAAACACAGTTGACTCAGATCGAGTCTTTCGGATTAATTGAGATGAAAGGTCGCTACTACGACGCAGATGCACTTTCAGTTGCACGTGCAGTCGCAGAAATGTCATCGTTCGGAATCGAGGCCCGCCATCTTCGCAGTTTTAAAACTGCCGCCGATCGCGAAGTCGGATTAGTAGAACAAGTTATTACACCTTTACTACGTCAAAAGAATCCTGAAGCTCAGGCACGGGCTGAGGAAGTTCAGCGCGAACTCGCATCGCTCTCAATCCGCTTACACGCGGCATTGGTTGCATCAGGTTTACATCGTTCCAAATAAATTGTTTCTTATATCGAATTTAGGTTGGCGAGGCGCTCGTGGGTGAACTTCGTCAGGTGGAAGTTGTCGGCGTAAGAGTTGAAATGCCATCCAATCAACCAATCGTTCTTCTCAAAGAGGTAGATGGCATTAGGTATTTGCCGATCTGGGTGGGTGCCACCGAAGCGACTGCAATAGCCTTTGCTCAACAGGGACTTGTTCCACCGAGACCACTTACCCATGACTTAATGAAAAACATTGTCGAGAGCCTTGGATCAAAGATCGAATCCGTTCAAGTAACGCATCTTTCAGATGGTGTCTTCTATTCAAAAATTCTCATGGAGCAAGGAGTTGAAGTATCAGCTAGACCCAGCGATGCGATTGCTCTGGCCTTGCGAACCGGGGCCTCGATCTTTGCCACTGAGGATCTCTTCCAAACGGCAGGGATAGAAATTCCGGACCAGGCCGATGACCAAGTTGAGGCTTTTCGAGAGTTCCTGGATCAGATAAACCCGGAAGACTTCTTAGGCTAAACCTCAAGGGAAACTTTAGGGTTTTGCGTGTCGGTCGTTGCTCTGAGGGGAGCGTAGAACTAATCTTCTCTTAAGTCCGATAAGGATCTTCCCCCATAGAAGTGAGTTAGAAATGTCCCAAACGACTGACCCTTCGGCACCAGAAATTGGTTACCGCGGTGCAACCGCATGTGTAGCTGCTGGAATTACTTATCGCCAGTTAGATTATTGGGCAAGAACTGGATTAGTCGAGCCAAGTGTTCAAGGCGCAAGCGGATCTGGTTCACAACGTCTTTATGGTTTTCGCGACATTTTAGTTTTAAAGATTGTTAAACGCCTACTTGATACCGGAGTATCGCTTCAAAATATTCGATCCGCTGTCGAACATCTTCGTCTTCGTGGGGTCAATGATTTGGAACGCATGACTTTGATGAGCGATGGCGCAACAATCTATGAATGTGCAAGTGCTGATGAAATCGTAGATCTTCTTCAGGGTGGCCAAGGTGTCTTTGGAATCGCGATTGGTAAAGTTTGGAGTGAAGTAGAAGGCTCGCTCGCTAATTTGCAGGGTGAAAATGTTTCGACTGGAGAAAGTGTTGTCGGCGGTTCTACAATTGGTGCTGTATCGGACGAGCTATCTGATAGACGAAAGCGAAAGTTAGCTTAGTTTTTTCCTTCCCCGGGAATTGGAGCATTTGCTCCACAAACTTAGGGGAGAGTATTGATGAGTTCGGTTCGTTCTAGTTTTGCCGATCGTCACATAGGTCCGAATGTGGACCAAATTAAGTTCATGCTCTCTGAACTCGGTGAAAAGAACTTAGAAGAATTCATTGCAAAAGTTGTTCCGCCCAATATTGCTCTGACTGAAAAATTATCTAGCGCGTTACCGAAAGCGATATCGGAAGTTGAGGCAATAGCCGAACTTAAAAAAATGACAAATCAGAATCAAGTTGTTAAATCATTGATTGGTTTGGGATATTACGGAACGATCACACCACCGGTAATTTTACGGAACGTGCTAGAAAATCCAGCTTGGTATACCGCCTACACGCCTTACCAACCAGAAATTTCGCAAGGAAGATTAGAAGCAATTTTTGCATTTCAAACAGTTGTAACCGACCTAACCGGTCTTGATGTTTCCAACGCATCAATGCTCGATGAAGCAACTGCTGCAGCGGAATCAATGACTTTGGCTCGTCGCGTCTGGCAAGGCGATGACGAAGCGGTTTTCGTTGTCGATACCGGCTTACATCCCCAGATTAAAGCGGTAATCGCAACACGAGCTAAACCACTCAATATTTCGATAATTGAGATCGAGGCCGATGTCGAAAGTTTCTCAGCGATTGATAAGCAGGTGTTTGGTGCGATTTTTGCTCAGGTAAAGAGCACTGGCGAGGTTCCTGACTTGCAACCGCTAGTAGCTGCTGTTCACAGTAAGAACGCGCTTGCAGTGGTTGCATGTGATTTATTTGCACTAACTCTTTACAAAAACCCTGGAGAAATAGGCGCCGACATCGCTATCGGGTCAGCACAACGGTTCGGTGTTCCGATGGGTTTTGGGGGACCGCATGCTGGATTTATGGCAGTGCGTAAAGGTCTTGAACGTTCGCTACCTGGGCGTTTAGTTGGACAAAGTTTAGACTCTCATGGAAATCCAGCGCTTAGATTAGCTTTGCAAACTCGCGAGCAGCACATTAGACGAGATAAAGCGACTTCGAATATTTGCACCGCACAAGTTCTTCTTGCTGTGATGTCAGCCTTTTATGCGATGTGGCACGGTCCTGCAGGATTGAATTCGATCGCAAATAACATCCGAAACAGCGCAAACCGAATGCGGGATTCGCTCAGCGCGTCTGGTATCAATGTAACTGAAGGTGAGATTTTTGATACCTTAACAATTCGAGATATTGATTCTTCAACGACAGTGTCAAATTTGTTGAAGTCAGGATTCAATGCGCGAATCATCGATGATAAAACACTCGGCCTAACATTTGACGAGACGTTTACAGAAATGGATTTGGAACTTGTTGCAAAAGCTCTCGGGATTACTTTGAAATCTCATTCACCTCAAGCTGTAGAAGATCATTTAGTGCGTAATTCAACTTATTTGCAACACCCACTTTTCAATTCTTACCATTCGGAAACATCAATGTTGAGATATCTTCGCTCTTTAGCTGATCGGGATTTAGCCCTAGATAGAACAATGATTCCTCTCGGCTCTTGCACAATGAAGTTGAATGCAACCACTGAGATGATTCCGGTTACCTGGCCAGAGTTCTCAAACCTTCATCCATTTGCGCCGATTAATCAAAGCGCAGGAATTCGGAAATTGATCGAAGAACTATCTGATTGGCTGGTTTCGATCACGGGATACGATGCGGTTTCACTGCAACCAAACGCTGGTTCTCAAGGCGAATTCGCGGGCTTATTAGCGATTAGAAACTATCTAGATTCCAAATCTCAGCAACATCGTAAAATCTGCCTCATCCCATCTAGTGCCCACGGAACGAATGCCGCCAGTGCGGTCATGGCAGGAATGCAGGTCGTGGTCATCGCGTGTGATGATTTTGGAAATGTCAGCGTTGATGATTTGAAAAAGAAAATTTCTGAATATAAAGATTCCCTTGCTGCGCTTATGGTTACTTATCCATCCACTCATGGCGTTTTCGAAGAAGCTATTTCCGAGATTTGCGAATTGATTCACGAAGCCGGGGGACAGGTTTACGTTGATGGCGCCAATTTGAATGCGCTTGTGGGTCTTGCAAAACCAGGGAAATTCGGAGCTGATGTATCGCATTTGAACTTACACAAAACATTTTGTATTCCACATGGGGGAGGCGGACCAGGAGTTGGGCCTGTGATTGCTAAGGCTCATTTAGCACCATTTTTACCGAATCATCCTTTAGATCTAAGCGCAGGCCCTAGCACCGGACCCGGCCCAGTTAGTTCTGCGCCTTTCGGATCAGCAAGTATTCTGCCGATTTCCTGGACTTATATTCGAATGATGGGGGGAGAGGGGCTAACCAAGGCGACTGAAGTAGCAATCTTGTCGGCCAATTATTTAGCTGCAAAACTTCACCCGCATTTCCCAATTCTTTATCGTGGTAAGAATGGTTATATCGCTCATGAATGCATCATTGATTTACGAGAGATAACTAAAAACACCGGAGTGACGGTTGATGATGTTGCTAAACGGCTAATGGACCATGGATTCCACGCACCCACAGTTAGCTTTCCGGTCGCAGGAACAATGATGATCGAACCAACAGAGTCTGAAGATTTGAATGAGATGGAGCGATTCATAAGCGCGATGATTGAAATTCGGGCCGAAATCGCAGACATTGAGAAAGGCGAGATAACTAGTGAAGAATCACCGCTTCGATTTGCGCCACACACAAGCGCAGATTTAATGCAGAATGATTGGAATCGAAAATATTCTCGTGAAACAGGTGCTTTTCCATCTGGAATTGATTCAGAATTAGGTTCTAGAGGAAAATACTGGCCAACAGTCGGCCGCATTGATGGTGTTCACGGGGATAGGAACTTGATCTGTTCCTGCCTACCGATTTCCGAACTAGCCATTAATTGAGCAGGCTTTCATAATCTGACATAATGTAGATTATCGGCGATTACCTAACCTTGAAACACGCTCAAAACCAGCCTTTGTTACGTAAATAAATGCCTCGATAGCTATTCCCGCGGTCATCTTTGACTTACCGAAGTTCCGTTCAACAAATGTAATCGGAACCTGAATTACCTCTGCACCAACTTGCATCGACGCTAATGCCATTTCAATTTGAAAACAATATCCAGTTGCCTTCATTCTCTTTAAATCTAGCGAATTCAAAAGTTCGGAGCTATAGATACGAAATCCACCTGTCAAGTCATCAAGATCTATGTTCAATGCAAATTTTGCATATCTCGTTCCAAATTTAGAGATCAACTGCCGATATTTTGGCCAATTAATTACGCGGCCACCGGGCATCCAACGGGTCCCCATAATGATATTTCGTTGATTCGACAACTTTTGAACTGTTTTAAACATCAGGGTTAAATCTTCGACGCGATGCGAACCATCAGCATCCATAGTAACTACGTGTGTGTAGTTAGAGTTGAAAAGAACTTGCGCAAATCCAGCTCGATAAGCCTCGCCAAGACCGTCTTTGCTGGGACGTCGCAAAACTTTGACCCATGAAAATGCTAATTTTTCAACTACATCAGCGGTTTTATCTGGTGAATTATCATCGATGACAAATAAATCGAACTTGAATTCCCCTTCATTTCTCAGCTTGTTTAACTCAGGAATTATTTCTGTTATTGACTGTGCCTCGTTGTAGGTCGGAATAAGAATAACAAAATTACTCATGAGATCAGACGATCGATGAAAGTTGAGTGATCGCTTAAAAGTAATAAGCCTTTTAAAAACGCTTTGCTGTTTTCCTTAGTTCTATCCACCACTCGACCATTATTGTCGATAAATGCTGAAATCCCAATTGTCGAAACACTGAGCACGTATCGTGAATGTTCAACCGCTCTAATTCGTGTTATCGCAAGTTGCTGAGCGCTCTGTGCGGTATTTGCGAAAGTGGCACTATTAGTTTGAACTATCAGTGCTTCTGAACGCTTTGCCATTTCTCGAACCAAACCGTCGTTGATGATCTCATAACAGATTATCGGGCCTATATTTTTGCCATTTATGTTATGGATTACCGCTTTATCGCCCGGGATAAAATCCTTCACGTTTCTCGCAAATGGGCTTACAAATTCCGCTAATTTCCGTAACGGAATGTATTCACCAAATGGCGTCAATCCCCTTTTGATATAAACACTTTGTTCTGCGCCTTCTTTAGAATACATAACCGACGCATTCTGCGGGCCCCCGTTATATTGCTTGACTACGCCGGCAACCAGAGGCGCCCCAAGATTGCTAGTTAAAGATCTAATTTCATCAGCTACTTCTGGATAAAGTTCCGGATCTATATCTATAGCGTTCTCTGGCCAGATGATTGCGTCGAATTCGCCTCTGGCAAACTCGCGCGTTGCTTTGCTGTGTAAATCAAAGACCGCTTTCGCTCTCGAGTTAAAGTTCAGGCCTATATCCGGCGTGTTTCCTTGGATTGCAACCAGGTTAAGAGAGCCACTCCCCTGAGGGTTACTAGGCATTAATGTAGTCGATAAAAATAAAACTGTAACAAGGAGCAAACGTTTTAAGTTGAATTTGGTTAATAAGACCGGAATCAAAACCGTAAAGGCCGATAACGCTACTACGCCTCCTATGGAGACGATTGGCAGTGCTGGTGAATCAACCTGACTAAAAGCGATCCGCGTCCATCCAAAACCTCCGAATGGAAAACGAGATCGAATTTCTTCCATAAGTAAAAGAGTCAAGCCACTTAACCAAAGATTTTTACTTCTCTTGTAAATCCAACCTACCGGAAGATAAAACAGCGCCTGTAAGGTGGCAAGCAGGAGCCACGGCAGTGCTCCGACATACTTTCCCGTCCAATAAAGAACTATTGCGTTAAGAAAAAAACCAAAGAGAAAACTCTGAAATACCGGCCTACCAGTGATACTTAACTTCCGAAAGAACAGTGCGAATCCAAATATTGCAAGAAACCAAATACCTATTGGCTCAAATGCGGCACTTGCAAGAAATGCTGCAAAAAGAATAGCTACCATTTTAAGGCTGAGATAAGTCGGTCTACGCTTGCTCCAAGTCCATAATCTTTCTGATACTGATAAATCTCATCAAGGCTCTTCGGGCGTTTTGGTATCCTAAGATCTAACTTTGGCAATGGAACATCGAGTGCGCAGTGAACGAGTTTTGGCGCAATTTTCGCGTATTCAGATGATTCCAAAAGTTTCTTGCGAGCGTTTGGCGTAAGACGTTCATCATCGTTAGCAGCCGCCTTCATTACCTCAGGCAAAGTTGTGAATTGTTTTGCAATAACTGCTGCCCCTTTTTCACCGATGCCTCGAATACCAGGCAGACCATCAGATGCATCACCTCGGATCATGGCAAAGAGAGCGTAGCGCTCCCCTGGGATGTCATATTTATCCGCAATCCATTTGAGATCCACATGGTCGTGATTGGTAATTCCTTTCGCAAGATATACAACAGAAATTTTTCGTTTATCATCCACTAATTGAAATAAATCTCGATCCCCAGTAACAATCTTTGTTGGCCCAGGTTCAGTTACTGCGAATGAAGCCATTACATCGTCCGCCTCATAATCATCGACCCCGACCAGAGGAATGCCGAAAGCCTCAAGAAGGTCTAGGAGAATTGGAATCTGCGGACCGAGAGTATCTGGCTCTTCTTCCTCACCTTCAACATCCAATCGATTTGCTTTGTATTCCGGAAACAAATCTACGCGCCAACTTGGTCGCCAATCGCCTTCGATGCAGGCTACTAATCTATTTGGATTGTAAATATTTATTAGCCTTGATGTCATATCAAGATAGCCGCGAATTGCATTTACGGGTTCGCCACTTGGTGAAAGAAGTGTGTCTGGCATGCCAAAGTAAGCGCGATACCAGAGCGAAGCACTATCCAAGAGCATTAAAGTCATACAACGGCTCCTGCGTAAGCAATGACGCCGCGATCGATTCGTCCGAGTGCTTCTTTTACTATTGGCGATAGATGTGGTGAAGCGATTGAAATTTGACGTAGTAAGTCAATAATTTGTTTCATGGAACGAACAAAGTCTCCTACGGTTAAATCGCTACCCTTGAGAATTGCTGACAGAGAATGGCCACTCGCCCACCTATAAGAAGCCCAACAGAAACCGGCATCTGGTTCGCGAATTGGCTCCAATCCTAATTCGGTCTCGAGATCATTTATCTCTATCCAGACTTTTACTAAATCAGCAAGGACATCTTCAACCGCTCCCCTAGGAAGCTTGGGAGGACTTTCCTTCCGACTTTCATGAACAAACACCGAAACTATAGAAACTAACTCGGCTGCCGTTAATTGACCAAAAGCTTCGCGACGAATCATCTCAGCAATCAAGATATCTGTTTCACCATATATCTTTGAAAGCAACTTTCCATTTGTGGTAATTAAGTCATTATTGAGATAACCAAATTTTTCGAGCATCACTTTAATTAAATCGAATCGCCTTGCAATAACGTGAGTTCGATTCGCAACGCGAGCCTTTAGTCCACTATTTTCACGGCGCAACCTATCCGCGCGTTCGGCTATCCGTGCATGCGTTTCTCGATCGCTACAGCCATGACATGCATGATTTCGCAGTGCCTTACGGGCTTCGGCGATTTTCTCTTCTTCAAACTCTCGCGCCTTGCGTCGCTTGGTTGAAAGACCGCGTTCTAACTCTTTAATCTCGAATCGGATCTGAGCATATTCAACAAAATCCCCAAGATGGCAATTAATCTCCTCCTCAAGTTCCGCGATAGCTTCATTGTTTCGCTTTATTTGCCGCGCTAAACCAACAACCGCTCTGTCAGCCTGGAACTGCGCAAAGGATGATTCAAGTGAAGTGCGTGCTCGTTCTGCGCCGAACTGTGAAATCAAATTTATCGTCATGTTGTAAGTAGGTTTAAAAGAACTTTTTAGTGGATAAGTTCGAGTCGAAGCAAGACCAGCTGCAGATGCACTGTCAACATCCTTGTTCCAGAGAATAACTGCGTTCCCCTCGACATCGATACCTCGTCGCCCAGCACGGCCGGTTAACTGTGTGTATTCACCTGGCGTAACCGACACATGTGACTCACCATTCCATTTGGTCAATTTCTCAAGGACAACAGTTCGAGCTGGCATGTTGATACCTAACGCTAAGGTTTCGGTCGCGAACACTGCCTTGATCAGGCCTCTTTGAAACAACTCTTCCACACACTCTTTAAACGCTGGCAAAAGTCCCGCATGATGCGAAGCGATCCCCCGTTCAAGAGAATCGACCCATTCATGAAATCCTAGAACAATTAAATCATCCTCAGGAAGGGACCTAGTTTTATCCGAAATTACTTCTCTGATCTCTGACCGCTCCTCGGCATTTGTAAGACGAAGACCCGCAGCTAAGCATTGTTTGACGGCACTATCGCATTGTGCGCGCGAAAAAATAAAAGTGATCGCAGGTAGCAATCCCTCACGGTCAAGTTTTTCAATAACTTCTGCGCGACCAAGAGCTTTAATCGTTGGTGTGATCTGCGAACTATCTCGCCAGTTCCTTTTCCCACCACCGTTGCTATATTTGGTTCGAACGGAACGCAACGACTCCTTTTCGAGACGTAAGATTTCTGGGTTTACTTTCGTGTTCGTAGAAAACAAATCGAGTAATCGATTGCCAAACAGAACGTGCTGATACAACGGAACCGGTCTAGTTTCACTAACAATTACCTTCATCTCACCACGAACTGTTTGAAGCCAATCCCCGAACTCCTCAGCATTCGAAACGGTTGCTGAAAGAGCTGCAACTTGGATGCTTTCTGGAAGGTGAATCAAGATTTCTTCCCAAACAGCGCCACGGAAACGGTCTGCGAGATAGTGAACTTCGTCCATCACGACGTATCTTAAATCTGTAAGTGTTAACGACGCAGAATAAATCATGTTCCGAAGAACTTCGGTGGTCATAATTACTATCGGAGCTTCAGAGTTGATGCTTGTATCGCCAGTTAATAGCCCTACATTCGATTCGCCAAACATTGCTGATAAATCCTGGAACTTCTGATTTGATAGAGCTTTAATTGGTGTTGTATAAAAACATTTCTTACCGGAGTTAATAGCGAGATAGGCTGCAAACTCGCCAACTATTGTTTTTCCAGCACCTGTAGGAGCGGCCACGAGAACTGATTTTCCACTTTCTAAAGCTTGGCAGCCCTGAATTTGAAAATCATCCATACTAAATGGATATCGCTCAAGGAAATCATTTGTCTGTCGATGAGCGCCTCGAGCTTTGGCTTCAGCAAAACGTTGCGCCGGAGTCGACACGACTATTCGTTTCTGCTGTTGCGCTTTAGACGGGATTTATCAACTAGCAAAGCTATTCCGCCCGCCAACAAATAGAGAAGTGTCAGTGGGCCAGCTAAAAAGAACAAAGTAATTGGATCGCCTGTTGGTGTCGCAATCGCTGAAAAGAGCGTTATCCCGAAGATGGCATATCGCCACGGACGAAGTATCGACCTTCCGCTTAATATGTGCGCCAGGTTCAGTGCAACGAGGAAGACTGGCAGCTCGAATGCAATGCCAAAAACCAGAATCAGTTGTGTCACAAAAGTTAAGTAGTCATCGAACCTAACTAAGTTGGTCAATGATGTTGGCGTAAAACTTAGGAGGACTTCGACTGCAATCGGAAGAACTAAGTAACCAGCGAAAATTCCCATTGCGAAAAAAGGGACCGCACCAACAAGGAAGAAGATTGAATTTCTTCGCTCTTTCTTATGCAGGCCTGGAGATATAAAAGCCCAAATTTGATAGAGCCAAACAGGTGAGGCAATTATTAGCCCCAATAGAACTGAGATTTTAAATTTTAAATCAATTGGTCCGAGAACACCGCTTATATAAAGAATCCCGCAAGTTTGATCTCCTGCTGATTTAGCAGCGTCTAAATCGCAAATGGGGCTGGCTAATCGAGAAATGATCTGCTCGTAGAGAACCCAGCCAACACAGCTGGCAAGAATTATTCCAAGCGCAGATTTAAATGAGCGAGAACGCAACTCATTGAGATGTGAAAGCAAAGGCATCGCCTTTGCGTTATTGCCCTTCACAAAAACTATGAATCAGTCTTCGGGGTATCGCCTTTAGGTTCGCCATCCTTCATCTCGCTCTTGAAGATTTTAAGTGACTTAGCAATCGATTTAGCTGAATCCGGCAATTTCTTAGCGCCAAATAAAACAACAAACAACACTACGACGATGATTAAATGCCAACCTTGAAGTCCGCGTAACATATTCGCTCCCCCGTTCTAGATCAAAATATTCTTCCGTGCCTGTGCTTATAGTAGTTCGAAAAACCAATGAATTCACATTCTTCCTTCTTGGACCGGCTGAATTACTTGGAATTTTGGTATAGCTTCCTGATGGCCTTCGCACGAGCGGTCAAATTCTCTGCAAGTTCACTGGGCTCTATGACCCTTATCGCGGAGCCATAGCCGAGAATTGTTCTCGAGAGCCAATCGATGTCAATAGGGTGCAACGTCACATGTAGCTCTTCGCCTTCGATAACGTTTTCGATTACCCCTCGATTTTCTTCAACAAAATTGCGTGCTGGTTTCGAGACGATCAATTCGATGTTCGTTGCCTTGTCCTCGACCTGCTCGGTAGTGCGAACGGGACTAATCTTCTTTGGGTCCGATACTTTTAGTGAAATTACTCTATCCACTCGGAAAGTTCGCTCACCTTCCGAAGTCTGACACCAGGCATTTAGATAGGTGAAATTATTTTCCTGATAAATCTCAAGAGGTAAAATTAGACGCTCGCTTGATTTATCTTTACTTCCACTTAAGTAGACAATCTCCAAAGCGTTTCCTTTCGCTATTGCCTGCTCAATTTGCTCAACGAATTTCGGATTATTTGAATCGTGAACGACTACGTATGGATTCTCAAAAGAGAGGCTTTTTCGTAGTTTTGTTTGGAGCGTTTCTATTTCTTCAACGATGCTATCTGATCGCGTCGATTTTAGGAGATCCAAGGAGACCAATAATGATGTCAACTCTGTGCGATTCATATTTCTTGGTTTATTGAGGCTCTGCGGATCAGAGATGGTGACATAACCATCCTCGTAATACATCTCAATCAATTCCAGCGGGGTGTATCCAGGAAGACCGCACATGTGAATCAGAATCAAATCATCATTGATTTGTTTCTCAGATACTCCAAAAACTTGAGCTAATTCGCCAATCGAGATTCCTTGGTGCTCAAGAAGATAGGGAACCAGATCTAGAGCGCGAGCCGTTCTATCAAGAGCAGACTCTGTCATTTCAAGACACCATCAACCAAAATCAACAACTGATCTCTTAGAACCTTTGGCTCAACAATCTTTACGTTCTCGCCATGCCAAACAATCTCTCTAAGAAATGCTCTCTCGTTCTCGTAATTGATTTCATAAGTGTCAAATTCGTTTCCCTCAGCTATCAATCTTCCTCGTTGTCGAAATAGAGCAGCTGAATCCTTTCGAATCTCGATCGTAGCCTTTCGAATGATTTCAATATTCTGTCTCGGGAGGTGATCTTTGACCGTAAAGTCATTAGGTATTTCGAATTCATTCTTCTTCTTGGAAACCTGAACCTCTCCTTGAAATCTCGAGAGCTTGAAGAGTCTTATTGCCTTACGATCCATGTCCATGCCTATGAGATACCAAAAAGAATTCCAGAACACCATTCGATAAGGCTCTAAATGGCGCTCTTTTAAGGATGCAGAATCGTAGGAGAAACTGATCTTGGATTTCTGAAGTATCGCCTTTGATATCTGATCTAACAGCTCCGATGGATTATCGAATCTGTATTTCACTCTGAATTCGAAATCTAGCGCTGCAGGTATTCCGAGAGACTGCAGTTTTCGAATACCAGACTGCGCATTAGGTGCGAGAATTGAATCATTCCAAAAATTGCTTGCAACAGAAAGTATCGCTAATTCTCGACTCGTAAGGTTTGGAACACTAAGTTCGTATGACTTTTGTGGAATTCGATAGCCCGGCTCATCTTCAAAGAAGATATCCAAATCTCCAACTTCTATCTCGATACCAAGAGATCGCAGATCGTCCTTATCTCGCTCGAACATTCGCTCTTTAGCTTCTTGCGTGCCCTCATACCCTTGAACGTTAGTCAGAATTTCTGACTTTTTTAGGTAGCGCTTGGTCGCAAGTAGGGCCAAAGTAAGGTTAATTAATCTCTCAGTTTTGCGGTCTGACACAGTAAAACCCTACTGGTTTGGTAACCTTCAGGCACTATTAACACCTAGATACATCGATACCACCTTTAATCTGGAGAGATATGAGCCTTCTAAATACGAAGAACGTCAGAACACCAAGAATTTTTCAAGGGTTAGGAATCTTACTTTTGATCACAGCCCTAACTTCCTGCTCGCTCGATGGCGGATCTCCAGAAGCAACTTCAAATCAAACCCAAGAGGAGCAGAACATGCCTGATTCAAGTCGTGAATATCTTTCGGTATCAGACAAGCCTGGCGTCGAACCAACCGTTGGTAAGCCGATTGGAGATGCTCCGACCACTCTTATCTCACAAGATATCATCGTAGGAAGCGGCGATGAAGTAGTCGCAACTTCTACACTGACTGTTCACTACCAATTAATCTCTTGGAAGACCGGAGAAATTTTGCAGTCATCATGGAAAGCACAACCAATAGATTTCGCACTAAGCGGAGTTATTGCCGGATGGCAGCAAGGAATGCCTGGCATGAAGGTCGGTGGCCGGCGACTATTAGTTATCCCACCAGAGTTGGCTTACGGAGCTTCAGGAAGCGGACCGATTGGACCTAACGAGACACTTGCTTTCGTAGTTGATTTAGTTGGCCTACAGTAAGTATTAACTCTCGATTTCATTAGTTCCGTAGGCGCCTTTCGATGGGCGTCTACGTCGAGCAGGTGCAATCGTGTTTGGAGCAAGCCTTCTCGCCATGATTAGAAATGCAGTGTGTGCGATCATCCGATGCTGTGGTCTAACTGCTAGACCTTCATGGTGCCAACCACGAACGATAGTTTCATTGCTTTCCGGTTCAGTGAAATTTCCACTCGCCTTTATTGCTTCAGCTGTTTGCGAAAGTTGCGTTGTCGTCGCAACATAAGCAATAAATACTCCGCCTGGAACCAAGGCTTTGCTCGCCATATCTATACATTCCCACGGCGCCAACATGTCTAAAACAACGCGGTCGTATTCACATTTGTGATCAAAGTCCTGAACAGTGCCAAGTTGCAGATTCCAGTTAGTGGGCAGCTTTCCAAAATATTGATTTACGTTTTTGCTTGCAATGGTTGCAAATTCTTCACGTTTCTCAAATGATACGAGCTTTCCGCTCTCCCCTATCGCTCGCAGCAACGATATTGATAGAGCGCCAGAGCCAACACCAGCCTCTAATACTCTGGAACCTGGAGCAATATCTGCAAATCCTAGAATCATTGCGGCATCTTTAGGATAAACAATCGTTGCACCTCTAGGCATAGCTAGAACATAGTCAGCCAGTAATGGTTTGAAAGCCAAAAACTTTAGGCCGCCTGTCGTTTCTACTACTGAACCTTCCGGCAGACCAATTACCTCGTTGTGGACTAACCATCCATTATGGGTGTGCCACTCTTGATTGAGTTGGAGCGTAATTGTGTGCATTTTGCCTTTCGCGTCAGTCAATTGCACGCGATCGCCAACTTTGAATTCCGACATCGAATATTTGCTCCTAGAATCTAGTTTGCATTGAAGTATTTAGCTTCTGGATGATGAACAATAATTGCTGAAGTTGATTGTTCTGGATGTAATTGAAATTCTTCGCTGAGTTCGACACCGATTCGTTCAGGTTCAAGCAAAGCGCACAATTGAAGTTGTTGTTCAAGATCTGGACAGGCCGGATATCCGAATGAGTAGCGAGAACCACGGTAGCCTTGATCAAGAATCGCATCAATATCGGCAGAATCTTCACTCGAGAAACCAAGTTCATCGCGGACCCTTGCATGCCAGTGTTCAGCTAAAGCTTCAGTGAGTTGAACTGAAAGTCCGTGCAACTCTAGATATTCCCGGTATTCATTTGCGGCAAAAAGTTTGGCAGTTGCATCGCTGACGCTCTGCCCCATTGTCACTACATGGAATGCGACGGTATCTATCTCGCCGCTCTCTTTGCTGCGGAAGAAGTCACTTAAACATAACCGGCGATCGCGAGTCTGTCTTGGAAAGGTGAATCTGGTTCGCTCTAAACCTTTCTCCGGACCTTCGTGATGAAGAATCACTAAGTCGTTGCCCTCGCTGTAACAAGGGAAATATCCATAAACAACAGCCGCATTTAGCCAACCATTTGATTGAACATCATTTAATAGTGAACGTAACCTTGGTCGACCTTCATTTTCGACCATCGCCTCATATTCACCGCGTTTTCCTTGAAGACCCCATTGACCTACGAAAAGGGCTCGTTCATCAAGTGCGCCAAGATAAGAAGCCAGAGCAATTCCTTTGACTATGCGAGATCCGTAAAAGGGTGGTGTTGGAAGTTTGTTGTGTGCCTCTACATCACTTCGCTTTGTATCAAGATTCGGAACCCGGTTCGCACGGGTATTTGGCGTGCGTCGTTCGCGCAACGGTGGTAACGCTGCATTTTCATCTCCGCGTTTTATTGACATCATGGTGTCCATCAAACTGAGTCCTTCAAAGGCATCTTTTGCGTAGCGCACGGTTCCATCAAAAGAACCAGCAAGATCTTGCTCGACGAAACTTCGAGTAAGAGCCGCGCCACCAAGAATGATGGGCCATTTCTCTGCAAGACCACGGCTGGAAAGCTCTTCAAGGTTTTCTTTCATAATTACTGTCGATTTAACTAGCAAGCCTGACATTCCAATTACATCTACATTTGACTCGGACGCTGCATCAATAATCTGATTAACGGTCTGTTTGATGCCGATATTGACGGTTTTATATCCGTTATTTGAAAGGATAATGTCAACCAAATTCTTGCCAATATCGTGCACATCTCCTTTTACGGTTGCAAGAAGGATTGTTCCTTTACCGGCATCCTCACTTTTCTCCATATGCGGTTCCAGCAGTGCAACGGCGGTTTTCATAACTTCTGCGGATTGCAATACAAATGGCAGTTGCATCTGCCCGCTTCCAAATAGTTCACCGACTATCTTCATTCCCGCCAAGAGGTGTTCGTTGATTATTGTTAGCGGCTTTATTCCAGTAGACATCGCTTCTTGTAAATCAGCTTCTAGACCAACTTTTTCGCCATCAATAATTCTTCGCTCTAGGCGTTCAATAAGAGGCAGCGCAGCCAGTTCAGCCGCCCTGGATATCTTGCTACTTGTAGTCTCAACTCCGTCAAACATATTCAGGTAGATCGAGAGTGGGTCGTAAGTGCAATTTCCATCCTGGTCAAAAGTGCGTCGGTCGTAAACTAAATCAAGCGCGACTTCGAGTTGCTTAGGATCAATCCGCGAAATCGGTGTGATTTTCGAAGGATGCACAATTGCCGAATCAAGTCCCATCTTCACCGCTTCAGCTAGAAACACTGAATTCAGAACTATCCGAGCGGCCGGGTTCAGACCAAAAGAAACATTCGAAACTCCAAGCGTGGTCTGCACATCTGGATATTTTTTCTTCAATTCTGATATTGCATTAAGGGTTTCAATTCCATCTCGCCGAGTCTCTTCCTGGCCAGTAGCAATCGGAAAAGTTAAGCAATCAATCAGAATGTCACTCGTTAACATCCCCCAATTTTTCGTTAAGTCATCGATCAATCTGCTTGCTACAGCAACTTTCCATTCTTGGGTTCGAGCTTGACCGGTTTCATCAATCGTTAGGGCAACTACCGCTGCGCCATGCTCTTTCACCAATGGCATAATCTTTGCGAAACGTGAAGTCGGACCATCGCCATCTTCGTAGTTGACTGAGTTGATAACCGACCTGCCGCCTAAATGTTCTAAACCAGCTTTCAATACTGCAGGTTCAGTGGAATCAAGAACAATCGGCAGTGTTGAACTTGTTGCAAGACGCGAGGCAAGTTCGTTCATGTCGGCAACGCCATCTCTGCCAACGTAATCCACAGAAAGATCTAACATGTGTGCACCGTCGCGAATTTGGTCGCGGGCAATTTCAATACAGCTCTGCCAATCTTCTGCTAGTAAGGCATCTCTAAATGCACGTGAACCATTTGCATTCGCACGTTCTCCGATAGCCATGTATGCAAGATCTTGACGAAACGGAACGAATTGATAGAGCGAGGACGCTCCGATTTCGCGAGTGACATTTCTTGAGACAACTTGATGCTGGCCGATCTTTTCTACCACTGCTTGCATGTGAGCAGGAGTTGTTCCGCAACATCCTCCAACCAGAGTTAAACCGTAAGAATCTACGAAGCCTTCAAGGTATTGCGCTAACTCGTCAGGTCCCAGTGGATAAGTTGCGCCATTAGCTCCCAATTGTGGCAATCCAGCATTTGGCATTACCGAAATTCCAACAGTGCTGTTCTTAGCCAAAACGCGAAGGTGTTCACTCATTTCCGCCGGTCCGGTCGCGCAATTCAAACCAATTAAGTCAATGTTCAATGGTTCAAGTGCATTCAACGCTGCACCAATTTCAGAGCCCAACAACATGGTTCCGGTTGCTTCGACGGTAACTTGAGCTATCAAAACAATGTCACGGTTAGATTGATCAATAGCTTCGCGAGCTCCGTTGATGGCCGCCTTGGCTTGAAGTAGATCCTGCGTGGTTTCGATTAGCAAGGCATCAACACCGCCATCTAATAATCCTTTTGATGCGAGGCAATACGCGTCCTTTAAATTCAGGTAATCCGTGTGCAACAAGGTGGGAAGTTTTGTTCCGGGGCCAAGTGAGCCGAGAACCCAGCGCGGTCTATCTGCTGTACTGAATTCGTCCGCAACTTCTCTAGCCAACTTTGCTCCGGCGAAAGCAAGTTCATAGATTCGATCTTCAATTCCATACTCGGCCAAATTTGCCCAGTTTGCCCCAAAGGTATTTGTCTCAATTGCATCCACGCCGACTTCTAAATACTTGCGATGAACAGATTTCACTAGCTCTGGCTTCGAAACATTCAGAATTTCATTACAGCCTTCGTGTCCCTCAAAATCTTCCAACGAGGGATTAGCTTCTTGAAGCATGGTTCCCATGGCGCCGTCAGCGATGATGACGCGTTGCAACATGGCGCTCCGAAGAGATGAAGGTGTTTTCATTAGGAGAAGGTTACCTTAGAGGGCTAAGCCCAAAGCAGAATCGATGAACCTCGAAAGTTCACCCACCGAGCCACCACTTTCGCCATTAATTGAATCATCGGCCCATTTATCTAACGTCTCCAGAGCTGTCGGAGAATCTAAATCACTAGCAATGCTGTCAGCAATAGCGTGTATCACTTGATCGGTAGGTGCACATTCAATACGAGAAAGCGCAGATCTAAGTTTTGCGACTCGTGCTGATGAAGAGTTCAATGTTTCGGCTGACCACATGCGATCTTCAGAATATTTTTCCGACAACAAAGCGTGGCGCAGAACCATTGGGTCAGTTCCATCACTTAACAGTTTCGATACAAAAACCAAATTTCCTTTACTCTTACTCATTTTTTCGCCATCAAGACCCACCATTGCGGCATGAAGATATGCATCTGCAAATTCTTCTTTTGTAAGAGCTTTAGCCAATGCAGAACTCATGAAATGGTGCGGAAAAATCAGATCAGTTCCGCCACCTTGCAAATTTATGGTCTTGGATTTCTTCACACCTTCATCGAGATAATCGATTCCGATTAAGTTCTCGAGGGCAATAACGGAGCATTCAATATGCCAACCTGGTCTACCGAAGCCCATCTTCGCATTCCATCCTGGTTCGCCATCTTTATTCGCAATCCACAGAATCGGGTCAAGTTGGTGCTCCTTTCCAATTCGATCTGGATCGCCGCCGCGATCGGCAAAGATCCTGACAGCATCTGTTGGCGAAACTGGAAGATTGTCGAGGAAAGGCGTTATCCGAAAATAGATATTTCCAGAAATCTCATAGGTGAAACCTTTTTCAACTAAATATTCGATAGCGGTGATTATCGACGGCATCGCCTCAGTGACAGCGACGTAATTCTTAGGTGGCAGAATTCTAAGGTTCGTCATATCACTCTCGAAAAGCGCTATTTGAGAATTTCCTAGTTCAGCCCATAATTGGTTATCGCGTTTGGCTCGTTCAAAGAGCGGATCATCGATATCAGTGATGTTCTCAACAAAAGCAACTTTGTGGCCAGAAAGACGTAGATAACGATTGATTAGGTCAAAAGTTAGATAGGTAGCCGCGTGCCCTAAATGTGTTGCATCATAAGGAGTTATTCCGCAGACATACATCTTGAAAGTTGAATCGCTCGACAATGATTCAAGGTGACCAGATGTCAGATTTATATTCAATGCAGGTAATTCTTTATGCCATTTTGGGACTTCAAGTGTTGGCCAATTACTCACAGCAGCATCCTAGTTTATCTATTCGACTTATTCTTAATAAGGTGGCCAAGGAACTGCAGGCCAGTTGGGATTAGGACTACTAAATCTGCCATCTTCTATAAGACCTTGAACTCTCTGCAAAAAGGCTGCGATCTCCTCTGCGCTCAAGAATTTAGCTAAGTGATTCAGATCAATCTTTGAGATCAAGTCCTTAAGTTTCGCAATTTCTTCTGATGTTAGCTTCTGCTCTGCAAATTGCCAGATAACAGTTCGCAATTTATTCTCTTCATGCAAGCTAACCCCATGGTCGCAACCGAAAATTTGCCCATCTGGCGTTATTAAAATATGCCCAAACTTGCGATCAGCATTATTTATAACAATGTCAAAGAGGGCAAGATTTCTAATTTGCGGATGATCGCTCTGGGCCATTGCAATCACGTCAGCCGCTTCGGATGTTTCAATCCATTGCTGAATTGCACCAATGCCGAAAGGACCTTCGCGTAACACTGTCTTGGGAACTACGTCAAATTCCCCTACTTCGCTAATGTAAAAAGCAGCTACTTCCCTACTTGCAAGATTTCCATCCGGAAAATCCCACAAAGGACGTTCTCCCGCAATTGGTTTGTAAATTACTTTTAATTCATTTGGCAATTTGCAAAGTAAAGAAGCATTAGAAGCATCCACTAGCCGTCCGATTATTTCGAGCTCACCGGTCTCGAAGATTCTATCGTCGGTATCCATTGGCCCTCGGGCAAAGATGTCCCGTTGCATCTATAGGTAGACCGCAGAAAGGGCAAGGCGCTCTTCCGGCTTGCAGGATACTTTCAGCTCGATTGCAAAAACCTTTGATCTGATTCAGACGCGTTGTTAATCGAAGTAAATCGGGCGGATCTTCGACTCCTGCCAAATCTTCCTCATCCGAAATTAGTTCCGTAAATTCACCATCTGCTATCGATTGAATCTCTATCGAAACTCTCTGGGTTTGTGGATCCCATGAGATCCCCATAACTCCAGCCCTGAAATCTTCATCTATCGGAAATTCTAAGTTGTCGTTATCGACAGTTGCTGCGAGATTGAGTTCATCCAAACTTGCTAATTTGTTCCGGCGAACTTCCGTTATTAGTTCTCTCAGCCTTGCAGCGAGAGCCGCAACTTGGCTCTTCTCTACCGATACGGTTGTTATTCCAACACCAGAACTTACTTGCAGAAAGAAAGCTCGTTCGCCCGGAACTCCTATAGTTCCTACTACAAACCTAACTGCATCCTCGTGGTTGTGGATTATTCGATCACTCACGGGCTGCCCCGCTGCCGCCGCCAAGATTTAATTTCTGATCGCCTGAAGCAGTAAACCTAAGTTCTTTTAGGTAACCCGTGCTATTCATAAATCGCAAACGTGAACCGCCGCTGGTTAAATCTATAACGGTTATCGAAGCTGGATCGATGGATAAGCTCTGAAATTTATCCAAATGCAATCCTAAAAAGCCTGCAACTATTGCCTTGATTACATCTCCGTGAGAACAGAGTAAAACGTTCTTTCCTGGAAGGGCGAGACTTGTGACAGATTCTAAAGCTCTGCTTTGCATCTCGAGAAAGTTTTCACCGTTTGGGAAACGAACCAGGCTTGGATTATTTTGAATCGTCTTCCATAACTTGTTCCGAGAGAGTAAGGCCAACTTTTTCCCCGACCAATCTCCATATTCCATCTCAATTAGGCCCTCTGAAATTTGAATTTCTTTTTTAAGTTTCGATGCCAGAGGTTCCAGGGTTTGGATGCATCGTGGAAGTGGGCTGCTATATATCTTTGCGAATTTCTTATCAGATAACTCAGCTGCAACCGCCTGTGCTTGTTCTTGGCCCGTTGTAGTTAGCCCAACCTTGAAATCCCGACCAGCAAGAACCGACTTCGCATTGGCAGTTGAATGACCATGGCGAAGTAAGTAAACAGATGCAGGTTTTTCGGCTCGCATAAGGCCAAGGTTACCGATTAATCCGCAGCCGTCTTGCTAGGGTGGCATCATGGAGAAACGCATACTCGGTAATTCAGGGCTACGTGTTTCACGGCTTGGACTTGGCACCATGACATGGGGTCGCGATACCGATGAGCACGAAGCTGCTGACCAGTTAAAAACTTTTTTGGATGCTGGTGGAAATCTGATTGATACCGCTGCGATGTATGGCGATGGCGATAGTGAGCGAGTCATAGGCGGCTTCATTGGAACTCTCGCCAAACGTGAAGACTTAGTTATAGCAACAAAGGCTGGAATCTCTTTCAATTCTGGCGAAAGAAGCGTCAACAACTCACGGACAAACCTTCTTAACGATCTAGATAAATCATTATCCAGATTAGGTGTGGAATACATTGATCTTTGGCAAATTCATACCTGGGATCCGATGGTTCCGCTTGAAGAATCGCTTTCGGCGATAGATCAGGCAGTTACTTCCGGCCGAGTAAGATATGTAGGAGTATCCAATTTTTCGGGTTGGCAATTAGCCAGAGCAGCAACTCTACAAAATCCGATCTTCGGGAAAGCCCCAATAGTTTCAACCCAGGTCGAATACTCGCTGCTTAATCGCGGAATAGAAGCCGAGGTTATTCCGGCAAGTATCGAGATGAACGTTGGGGTTTTAGCTTGGTCTCCAATCGGCCGAGGTGTTTTGACCGGCAAATACCGAAATGGTTCACCTTCAGATTCGCGTGGGGCTAGTCCACATTTCAGTGGTTTCATTGCCCCCTATTTAGATGAGCGTTCTCGAAAGATTGTGGATGCGGTCTGCGTTGCTAGTGAAGGATTGGGTTATTCACCACTTGAAGTTGCACTTTCATGGGTTCGCGAAGGTTACGGTGTTACTAGTGCAATCGTCGGAGCACGCACTGCGGCGCAATTGCGAGGAATATTAACCGTTGAAGAGATCTCGTTGCCAGAACAAGTTCGTGCTGCCCTAGATGAAATCTCTGCCGATATTAACTAGCTATTCTGCAGAAATTCGTTCAAAACTTTAACGCCGAATTTAAGGCCATCGACCGGAATTCTTTCATCCACCCCATGGAAGAGTGCGAAGAAATCTAAATCTGGTGGCAACTTAACCGGACTAAATCCATAGCCAATAATTCCCAAATCTGAAAGTGCCTTGTTATCTGTTCCACCACTCATCAAATATGGGACGGGGATTCCATCCGGATCAAACTTTGCAAGTGCCGCTTTCATGGCATCGACTAAAGGTCCTTCGAAATCAACCTCGAGCGCCTTATCGCGAACCAAAACTTCGATTTCAATTTCATCGCCTGCTAGTTTTGAAATTGTTTCAAACAACTCTTCTTCGTAACCCGGCAAGAACCGACCATCGACAACAGCAGTGGCTTGTTGTGGGATTACATTTGCCTTGTAGCCTGCATTCAACATCGTTGGATTAGCTGTATTTTGAATAGTTGCGCCCAACATGCGGGCTGCTTCACCAATATGCTTCAAAAGCGGGCGCGGATTCTTAGGGTCGTATTTGTCCCCTGTTAATTCCGCAATTTTTGACCAAAATTTAGCTCCAGTTTTAGTTTCAACTTGTGGCCACTCATACGCACCAATTCGCGCAACTGCAGCAGCTAACTTTGTAACTGCGTTCTTCGGGTTTATAAACGAACCATGTCCAGCTTCGCCCTTAGCTTTAAGTTGCAGCCAATTGATACCTTTCTGTGCCCCCTCTATAAAATAAAGGCGATGGCCTCCAGTTATCGTTACCGAGAAACCACCAACTTCCGAAATAGCTTCGGTATAGCCTTTGAATATTTCCGGTCTGTTCTTTACTAGATAACGAGAGCCAAACTCACTACCTGCCTCTTCATCTGCGAAGAAAACTAAAAGTATATTTCGCGGAGGCTGGTAATTTGCCCGCCTCCAAGCTCGCACGGTTGCAATGATCATTGCATCCATGTCTTTCATATCTACTGCCCCACGACCCCACAAATACCCATCTTTAATAATTCCGCTAAATGGATCAACTGACCAGTCCTCGGCATTGGCAGGCACAACATCCAAATGACCGTGCACGATCAAACCTGGTCGCGAGGAATCCCTGCCTGCTATTTTTGCAACAACATTTACGCGATTCTCACCGGTGACAATTAATTCGCTTTCGATTCCAACTTCACTTAACTTTTCAGCGACGTAAGCTGCAATAGCTCGCTCATCACCAATACCTTCGCCATGATTGACACTTGGTATGCGTATCATTTCTTGGCAAATTGAAACGCACTCGGATTCAAGGAGTTCTAGATCTATTGCTTCCATGCCGTCAGTATCCTTTTTTGGGTTCGCCACTCTCCTATCTTGCCTTAGTCTTAACTCGATTGTGATGATGCCCGCACGATTGGTATCCTTTCGCCACGATAAACCGTTTTTTGCACTGGTCCGGGTGGCGGAATTGGCAGACGCGCTAGCTTGAGGTGTTAGTTCCCGCAAGGGATTAGGGGTTCAAGTCCCCTCTCGGACACCAGAACAGAGAGAGATTTTCACAAATAACTGAGCACGACATACTAAGGAGAAAAATGCAGTCAAAAGGTTATGCAGTTCTCGAAGCTTCGAAACCTCTAGTTCCATTCACTTTTGATCGCAGAGACTTACGCGAAAACGACGTAGCTCTTTCAGTTTCCTATGCTGGAATTTGTCACTCCGACATTCACCAGGCACGCGAAGAGTGGGGTCCTGCGCTTTTCCCAATGGTTCCAGGTCACGAAATTGCCGGTGTTGTCACAGCAGTTGGAAGCAAAGTTTCCAAATTCAAGGTCGGAGATCGAATCGGCGTCGGTGTCTTCATTGACTCTTGTCGCGAATGTTCTTCATGCAAGGCCGGCCTAGAACAATATTGCACCCAAGGAATGACCGGAACCTATAACGGTTACGAGCGCGATGGAAAGACAGTTGCGCAAGGTGGATATAGCGATAGCTTTGTTGTTGACCAAGATTATGCGGTGAAGATTCCAGGCAATCTTGATATGGCTGGTGTCGCGCCATTACTTTGTGCCGGAATCACTTTGTATTCTCCGCTAAAAAATTGGGGCGCTGGCAAGGGTAAGAAAGTCGGCATCATCGGCCTAGGTGGCCTTGGACATATGGGTTTGAAGTTTTCTGCAGCCTTAGGAGCACACACAACAGTCTTTTCTCACTCACCTTCGAAAGAGACGGATGCGCGAGCAATGGGAGCTGATGATTTCGTCGTCACTAAAGATCCGGAGGCTTTAGCGAAACTTCCTAAAGATTTCGATCTAATTCTAAATACCGTTTCTGCCGATATGAACCTGACACCGTTCGTGGACTTGCTACAACTAGATGGAACTCTGGTTCTAATCGGATTACCTGGGAAACCTTACGAGATTAATACGCCATCGCTTCTTGGCCAACGCCGATCTATCTCCGGTTCAATGATCGGTGGCATTGCCGAAACTCAGGAGATGCTGGATTTCTGTGGCAAACACAATATTCTGAGTGAAGTTGAAGTGATCGAACCTGGTTATATAAATGAAGCATACGAACGCACCGTTGCGAGCGATGTGAAGTATCGCTTCGTCATCGATGCTAAAAAATTCTAGCTAACTACTTAAATTGATGAAGAGCGCCGGCGATTAATGGTGCTAAGAAAAGCGCCGGCAGAAGATTTCCAACTGCAACTTGCTTAATCTTCATGACCCGCAGCGAAATGCCCAGCAATAAAATTCCACCAGTGGCAGTCATCGCCAAAATTTGATACTCAGGTAGAACTGCGCCAAGAAAAAGCCCGACTCCTGTCCATGCAAGTTGATAAATGCCAACTGGAATTGCCGAGACCGCAACACCCCAGCCAAGTGAGGCTGCAAATGGAATAGAGATCACGCCGTCGAGGATACTTTTCAAAACAAGCTGATCGATTCCGGTTCCCATTCCATCACTGATCGATCCAAGAATTGCCATTGGGCCAATTACGAAGAGCAGAGAAGCGGTGACAAAGCCATCAACAAAAGGGCTGGCGCCATTTGGGTCGAATCGAGCTTTTAACTTAACGCCGAAAATCTCGAGTCGATTCTCTATATCCAACGCTGTTCCCAAAAGTGCACCGATTAGAAGCGCCAATAAAACCGCGAAAACTGGCCACCCCTTGGGTAACTCTGAAATAAATTTTTGATTCCATAACTCTTTGATCGCATCGGCTGCTGCAAGAAGGGTGATAAAACCCAATACTGTAATTATGAGTTCGCGAGTATGTTCACGGAACTTTGCACCTACAAATATACCAAGGGCAGATCCAACGAGAATAGCTACGATATTTATTACCGTTCCCAAACCTACAAACATCGTCGATACCTCCTGTTAATCGGTAGACTCTAACAGTGAAAAGCTCAGCATTTATGCAGAAGTTCCGCTCTTTTCTGCAATCTTCTAAGACTATTCCGCATACTTCCTGGACCGCTAAGTCACGATGGTCTTTGACTCCGAAAACATTTGTTTTTCTGATCGGTGGTCTTTCGATTTTCGGTATTGGTGACGCACTTTTAATTCAATCTACTATCGGTAATTCTCCATGGTCAGTTTTTGCGCAAGGTCTATCTGTTCAAACTCCACTCAGTATCGGACAGAGCACGGCGATCATAAGTTTGGGTGTTCTGGCTCTCTGGATTCCGCTAAGAGAGAAACCTGGATTTGGAACTCTTGCGAACATCGTTGTCATTAGTATCTTCGTTCAGCTTGGCGTCGATCACATTCCCGCAGCAACTTCGAATTTCCTAGTTCAGTTGCTATATGTATTTCTTGGTATTGCGTTCGTGGGGTTTGGCTCCGCTATTTACATCACTTGCGGCCTTGGTCCAGGACCACGAGATGGCCTAATGACCTCATTGCACAAGCGAACTGGAATCAGAATTTCTAGAGTGCGATTATCTATTGAAGTAACTGTTTTAATCATTGGCAGCGCACTGGGAGGAACCGTAGGTTTGGGAACAGCTCTCTTCGCCTTGTTAATTGGTAATTCAATAGCAAAAAATCTAAATCTAGTGACTAAATTTTCCAATCGATTGGCTTAATTCCTAATTCACTCAACCGGTTATTAGCCTGCGAAAATGGCTTTGAACCGAAGAAACCGCGGTATGACGAAAGTGGGCTGGGGTGAGCGCTAACAATGAAATTGCCTTCGGGAATGAACTTTTGAAGTTTTTCCGCGTTCTTTCCCCAAAGAATAAAAAATACTGGCAACCTTGCGAGATATGCAACCACTTGATTTGTAAAATCTATCCAGCCTATTTTTGCATGTCCTTGGCTGATGTTGGGAACTGTTGTTAACGAAGTATTTAAAAGCATCACTCCCCTATGCTGCCATTGCGTTAGGTCGCCGCTGGCTGGCGTGAAACCAATATCGTTTTCTAGTTCCTTAAAAATGTTCTTCAAAGTTGGTGGCAGAACCTTTACATTCTTTGGAACGCTGAATGCAAGTCCCATTGCGTGATCTGGATTCGGATATGGATCTTGTCCAATAATGCAAACCTTGACTTCAGAAATCGGTTGTTGGAAAGCGGCAAAGATTCTCTCACGAGATGGAATGAATGGTTCCGCCAGCTGCAATTGATCTAGAGTATTTTTTGATGAAGGTATGGCTAGTTGCCAGTGCTTAGGCAGTAAATCAAAGAGCATTAGCTAACTGCATTGGCCGAGTAGCGATTATTGATTTCAGTTACATTTATTGGCATGTCATAAGCAATACTTAAATTCTCGGATGTTATGACACCTGCAATTGGACCACTTCCAACAATTTTTCCATTTTTCAAGAGAAGTGCGTGCGTCGAACCCGCAGGAATCTCTTCAATATGATGCGTGATTATTAGTGTCGCGGGCGCATGCGGATCAGTAGCGAGCAAATCAAATCTGTTGAGCAAATCTTCCCTGCCGCCTAAATCCAAGCCAGATGCTGGTTCGTCAAGTAACAAGATTTCTGGGTCTGCCATAAGTGATCGCGAGATCAGAACCCGTTTCTTCTCGCCTTCGCTTAATGTATTAAATTTGCGCTGCGCTAACTCTCGGACTCCTAGTGTGGTCAGCAGGCCCTGTGCTCTCGATTCATCCCAAAGTTCATAGCTTTCATTCCATCGCCCCAACATTGCATATGCCGCAGTTAAGACGATATCAATCACCTTTTCATCTTCAGGAAAAAGGTTCGAAAGAGTTGAACCCATGAAACCAATTCGTGGTCTTAATTCAAAAACATCAACAGCGCCAAGCTTCGAGCCAAGAACTTCTACCGTTCCGGAAGTTGGATGAATCTGTGTAGAACAAATAGAAAAGAGAGTGGATTTTCCCGCGCCATTCGGCCCTAAAATTACCCATCGTTCGTTCTCGTTTACTTGCCAATCCATTGGGCCCAAAATAGTTTTTCCATCACGAATGACCGAAACACTTCGAAGATTGAGAACGGGAATCACAGGCTTAAAGATACCCGTAATGAAGGCGAGTTAAGGTTATAAACCGCTAATCTACGCAGGTGAGCCAAATCAACACTGAACACACTGGCCTGATTCTTATTTCAGGAGTTGATGCCCCTGGGGTAACACAAGCGCTTTTCGCGGCACTTGAACCATTTTCAATAACCATTCTTGATATTGAACAAGTTGTAATCCGTGGCCGGCTAATTCTTACTACTTTAATCTCACTAGATCCAGCGCATGCTATTGCTATCGAAACCGATCTCCTAGAAGCCACAACCAAGCTGGGCCTAGACCTCGCAATAGATTTTTCAGATCAACCTAAAGGTGAACCTGAACAGTCAAATCTTCACATAATCGTTCTTTCAGAGAATCTTCGTCCGATTGGAATCGGTGCGCTTGCAAGCAAAATTGCAGAACAAGGCGGCAATATCGATCGAATCCATAGAACTGCTTCTTATCCTTTAACAGCTATCGAATTTGAAGTCTCACTAAATCTTAATGAAGCCAAGTTGAAAATAGTCCAACGCGAACTTGCCGAGATCGCCCAGAACTACGGAATAGATATCGCGGTGGAGCAGAGCGGTCTCACTCGTAGAGCTAAGCGAATAGTCCTTCTGGATATGGATTCAACTTTAATTCAACAAGAAGTCATCAACCTTCTTGCCGACCAGTATGGCGTGGGAAATGAAGTAACTGCGATTACCGAGTCTGCTATGCGAGGAGAGATGGACTTTACTGGCTCTCTAACCGAGAGAGTGAAATTACTTGCTGGAGCAGATGTCCAGATCATTGAATCAGTCAAAGCCAGCATCACTTTGACGCCTGGTGCCAGAACTTTGATCCGGACACTCCACAAACTAGGACACAAAGTAGGCGTTGTATCGGGTGGATTTTTGGATGTCATCGAACCGCTTCTGCAAGAGTTAAAGATCGACTTTTATCGAGCAAACAAATTGGAAGTTGTTGATGGAAGACTGACCGGAAAACTTCTAGGTTCAATAATTGATAGAACTGCGAAAGCAGAAGCTTTGCGTGATTTCGCTGCAGCCGAGAATGTTAACTTGGCTCAAACTATTGCTATTGGTGACGGAGCAAATGATCTTGGGATGCTAGAAATCGCTGGCCTTGGAATCGCATTTAATGCTAAACCTGCGGTTCGCGCCGCAACTAATAGTTCTATAAATTCACCATATCTCGATTCAGTCCTCTACTTAATGGGAATCACTAGAAGTGAAATCGAAGATGCGGATCGCAACGGTTAGGGATTAAAGACGGCAAGCATGAATGTCGGTTACCAAAATACCGCGCGCCCCAACTTGCCAGAGTTCATCCATGATTCGATTGATGTCTGAACGTTTCACCATTGCGCGAACCGCATTCCATTCGCTCTTTTGCAGCGGTGAAATCGTCGGAGATTCAATTCCTGGAGTGATAGCGCAAGCGCGATCGAGGTCTGCGCTTTTTACGTCGTAATCAACAAGGACATACTGTCTCGCTATAACTACGCCATTTAGCCTACGAATAAGTGTTTCTATTGCCGGAGAAATTTTTGTGCCACTTCGAGTAATTAGGATTGCTTCACTCTCAAGCAAAACTTCACCAAAGATTGTTAAACCAGCTGCACGTAACGTTCCACCTGTAGACACAACGTCAGCAATGACATCGGCGACACCTAGGCGAACTGAGCTTTCAACCGCGCCATCAAGCCGAACTATCGATGCTTTGATTTTCTTAGAATCAAGGAAGCTTTCAAGCAAGCCTGGATACGCAGTTGCAATCCGTTTATTCTGCAAATCTGGGATCTCCATTTTTGCACCTGAAGTCGCTGCAAACCTGAATGTGCTCTTTCCAAAATCTAATGGCAATACCTCAGTTGCGCTGGCACCAGAGTCAAGAAGTAGATCTCGTCCTGTAATACCGGCTTCGAGTTCTCCGCTTCCAACATAGACGGCAATATCTCTGGGACGCAGGTAATAGAACTCCACGTTGTTGTCCGGATCAATGAATACCAAATCACGAAGATCGTTGCGCTGGCGATACCCAGCTTCTTTCAGCATCAGCGCTGAACTTTCAGCCAATGAACCTTTATTTGGAACTGCAATTTTCAAAGTCAATTTATTTCCTCACTATAGGTTCTTGTATACATCATCTAATTTTATGCCTCTTGCAATCATCAGAACCTGAAGGTGATAAAGAAGCTGACTAATTTCAAGCGCTAATTCACTGTCGCTTTGATACTCGGCGGCTATCCAAACTTCGCCCGCCTCTTCAATAATCTTTTTTCCAATTGCATGTATCCCGGAATCGAGTTCACGGATAGTCCCTGAATCTGCTGGTCTAGTCTCTGATATCTGATTGAGTTCTTTCCACAACGATTCAAAGTTTTTCATACTCAAATTTTAACCTAAATAACAGCTATCTCGTGCTTGATTTCGTGGCTGAGCTTCGAAGCGAATCAATCATCGCACCTGGATCATCAGACTTAAAAACAGCACTTCCAGCCACAAAAGTATCCGCACCTGACTCTGCTGCCTGAGCAATTGTTTCGAGAGAAACTCCCCCATCAACTTGAAGCCAGATTTTCTCAAAGAACCGAGTGTCAATCTCCCTTCTCGCCTCTTTTACCTTTTCCATCATGTCGAACATAAAACTCTGCCCACCGAAACCCGGTTCCACCGTCATAATCAAAACCATATCTATATGTTCCATTAGTGAAGCTATTTTGTGAAAAGGTGTCGCCGGTTTTAGAGCGACACCAACTCTTGCGCCTTCATTCTTGATTCGCGAAATGGTTTCAAGCGGATTTGCGCTTGCTTCAAAATGGAAAGTAACACTGGCCGAACCTGCTTTCGCATAAAGGTGGGCGCGATTATCAGGATCAGCGATCATCAAATGGCTATCTACTGGGATTGGGCATTCAGCAATTATTTTCTCACTCTGCTCAAATGTGAAAGTAAAGTTCGGAACAAATATGTTGTCCATAACATCAAGGTGCAGGAGATCGGATTGGGTTGATATCCGAGCTATTTCAACCGATAAATTATCTCTATCCGCGTTCAAAATACTGGGGCAGATTCGAATCATTCCTGGCCCCTCTCAATTCTTTTGTTAGTCAATACTAATTCACCGAACATCAGGACTTTTGGAGCAACGCCATGAACATCGAATCTGAACCATCGAGGTGGGTCCATAGTTGAAGTGAACCATCTGGGTTTACGCCCGTGCTGCCAGAAGGAGAAAACTGCGCGATATCTAAAATTTCCAAATCCTTATGCCGATACTTTGCATCCAAGATCTGACTCTTAGTTTCAGCCAATAAGGGCGAACACGTCGCAAACCCGATAATGCCGCCAGGATTCAACATCTCGTATGCCGAATCGATTAAATCTCGTTGCAGCGGAAGAAGTTCTTTCAAATCATTTAGCGATCTACGCCATCTTGCTTCCGGTCTGCGTCGCAGCGCTCCTAAACCTGAGCAGGGCGCATCAATAAGAATTCGATCGAACTTTTCACCAAAACTCTGAAAATCTCGACCGTCTAAGGAGATCACTTTGTTCTTTGGAACAACTCGTGCAACTAAATCAGCGCGATGAGAAGTTGGCTCATTGGCCAGGAATGAATCGTTTGGTTTTTCGGTCAACAACAAGTTGTGCAGCAATGCGGCCTTACCACCAGGGCCAGCGCAGAGATCGAGCCACTTCAATGGCGACACCTTTTTCGTCGCGAAGAAGATTTCGGCCACCAATTGCGAGCCCATGTCTTGAATTCCAGCGCGCTTGTCCTTGATTGCTGGATAATCGTTAGGAAGCGAATCAGATAGCACCGAAAAAGTTCCTATCGGAAGCTTCTCGCCTCCGACTTGTAATATCTCTTCAACACTTGATTTACCAGGCCAAGCAACGATGTGCGGCGCCACTGGCATATTGTTAATCCGTAACAATTCTTCGACCGCGTTCCAGTCTTTTAGTTGATCAAAGTAGGCATTGATTATCCATATCGGATGCGAGTAGAGAATTGATAACTTTTCTATTGCCGGTAGTTTCTCATCAGTTTTAACAGCTTCGTACAAATCCAAATCGGCAGAAATAGAGCGTAGCAGAGCATTTACGTAGCTAGCCTTTGACTCTCCAGCCACTGCCCTGGCCACTTCAACTGTTTCTCCTACTGCAGCATGAATCGGCACTCGCATCTCAAAAATTTGATGGATACCAAGTCTCAAGAGATCAACAATCTTTTCGTCAAGTTCGTTGATTGGGCGATCGGCTTTTAAAGAAATAGCGAAATCATGTTTTCCTTGCATTCGAAGAGTTCCATAGGCAAGTTCGGTCACGAAGGATCGATCGCGTAGATCTAAATCAGATTCTGAAAGCAGCTCGGGTAATCTTAGATTTGCAAATGCACCATTGCGATTAACTTGGTTCACTAGGTCGAAGGCCAACAATCTCGCAGCACCAGGTTTAGGTTTCGAAAAGCCCTTATTACTCAAACTTGGAACCCGAATCTAATCTCGCTCCTCGCGCGAAGTCAGCGCCGGCCATGCGTTTTTTGCCTGACGGCGTAACTTCTTTTACTTCAAGCACACTGTCAGAAGTTCTAACCAAGAGCTGGTCCCCAACTAATTCGATATCCCCCGGCGACTTTAGATTGTTTGAAACCAATACTTCTTGCAATCCATGAAGTGAAATCCTTTCACCATTAAACATGGTCCAAATTCCAGGATTATCTGCAAGCGCACGGTCTTGGCGCAGAACTGTTTCTATCGGACTTTTCCAAAGTATTCTCGCCATATCCTTAGAGATTTTTGGCGCCAGGGTGGCACCAGAAAGTGGCTGTGGAGTTGCTTTAGTTTTTCCGATCACAGAAACTAGATCGAGCAAATCTGGTATCGCAAGTTCGGTAAGGCGTTCCAATAGAACCGGTGTCGTATCCTGATCGGAAATATTTACCTCTTTAGACAAGTAGATGGGGCCAGTGTCCATTCCTTTATCCAACTTAAATATTGAGAATCCAGTGCTACTTTCGCCATTCAAAATCGCCCACTGAACCGGGGCAGCTCCGCGTAACTTAGGAAGTAATGAAAAATGTAAATTGATCCATCCGAATCTAGGTCCGTGCAACAATTCAACAGGAATAATCCTGCCGTAGGCACAAGTAATAATTAACTGCGGCTGCGAAGCCAGTAGATGGCGATTTAATTCTGAGGTATCTGCAGGTTTGGCAACTTCAAGCCCTTTGTCCTGCGCCCACTTTGCTAAATCATTTGCCTCTATTTTCTTGCCACGACCCGTAGGTTTATCGGGGTTAGTGATTATCGAACCAAGCGTGTGATCGCTACTTAGGATGGCTTCAATAATTGGAATAGAGATTAGCGATGAAGATGCAATTGATAGCTGCATCTAGAGCGCCCGACCATTGGTCGCATGAGGACTTATTTTAAATTGTGGAGTGGGCTGACCTGATGTCTGCTCTCCAAACCATTCGGAATTGCGAATATCAGCCATCGCCAATTTGCGATCTTCAAGCAAAAGCCGGTCGATGAAAACGATTCCATTAAGGTGATCTGTTTCGTGTTGTAAGACTCGGGCCAATAACTCTGTTCCCTCGATAGTTACTGGTTCTCCATGCATATTAAATCCTTTGGCAACCGCCTTGAAGGCACGAGGAGTTTCATAAGTTAGGCCTGGGAAACTTAAACATCCTTCTTCGCCATCCTGCAGATCTGCAGACAGGTCCAGTGAAGGATTGATTAGATGACCTTCACTCTCTTCAATATTCCAGACGAATACTTGCAAAGAAACACCTATTTGCGGTGCAGCCAAGCCCGCTCCCGGCGCATCCAACATGGTTTCCGTAAGATCTTTGACCAAATTTCGCAATTCTTTATCAAATGTCGTGACCAGACTTGCAGGAGTCGTAAGCACGGGATCGCCGAATAATCTTATTTCTTGAATTGACACCCGAGAATTCTATTCTAAGTTCAATCCAATCGCCTAAATTGAAAATGGGTCCATGCGAAGTTGTAACGGCGATAACCCTTTGATGCCTCGATACCTCGCTAAATCTCGAAAAAATTCCGAGAATTCTTGGGAGCGAGCTATTTCACTTCGAAGTATTAATCTTGATTTACCTTTAGCATCCGCAGGTCCAGAAATTTTCTCTTGGAGGGCGACTGCTGAAAAAAGTTCGTTGTCTTCTAGATTTCGGGCTAGTTGTCTTACTGCCGAGGTCTCCCCTTGCAAAACCGCAATTCGACAGAAAGGTGGAAGATTCAGATTCTTTCGATCCTCTATTTCGAACAACGAATTTGCATATGGATCGTTTCTCAAAAGCCCTTGTGATAATTGATTATCACTAGCGAGATCCAGATACATCGTCGAACCATCTCCAGCTTTCACGCGGCCCCAATTTTCGTAGATCAATCTTCTGGCGTTTTCTAAACTTCTCAGATCGACACGGTTGCTAAGATTTTCAAGCGAGCGAAGAATTACAGTATGAAAATCGCCTAAGGGTTCGCAGCCATAGCTAGCTATCACAAGCACGTTCTCTTTTACCGACGAAATATCGTCAATTCTTGATCCCCCCTTACTTAGCAGAACCCGATAGCCTGGAACAGCCTTAGCAATTTCATCCGCTATCCGCGCTGACCCCTTAGAGATAGATCTGATCGTCTTGCCATCACACCAGACACAAGAAAAATCTTTGGAGGTTTTTTCGCAAATTGCGCAGGTCAGTAAGGCGCTCTTAGTTGGTAGATAAATTTTGCCACCACATTCGCATCTGGCTTGGTTGCGACATTTCTGGCAGGCGACCGCATTGATATAGCCAGTCTCGGCCATGACCACAAGAACGTTTCCTTTTTTTAATCCAGCTTTCATAAGACCGATATCTGAAACACCTGAATTTGAAAAATGAAGAATTGTTCTATTCTTCTCAACGCTTTTCTCCGTTTTTTTAATCTTTAACCAGCCCAATTCTGCGAGTCGAATTACTTCTAAACTTGGACTTGCCCCGATGAAGTGGAGCGAATATTCGCCGCTGCGTAACATCGCGATATCTCGAACATTCCAGCTAGGGAATCTTCTTTCATACATAGATTCATCCCCATCATTGAAAATCATGATGACTGAATTAGGCGCTAATGGGGTAAAGATTGCACCCCTGGTTCCTATTATCAGTTTGGATTGCAAGAATCTGGCTTTTAGGTAATTTTCGTACCGCTCTGACTTTGAGATGTCTGATGTTAGAAGAACGGGTTCGGCATCTAGATTAAAAGTCAGTAACTGTTTTATATCTCGTTCATCAGGAACTATTACCATCAACTGCTCTTCGGGGTTTAAATCTCCTAGTATTTGATTTATTTTGACCGGCAACGCTTCAAAACCTCGCGTAATCGTCACTTGATGTTCCAGCTTAGGTTCCACCTCAGGAACTTGTGGAGTCGAAAGTCCAATAAATTGAGACTCAACAGATGCAACTCGAGATGGAATTGCACTTCTGATGACATCCCAAGGCTTACATGCATAGCGTTCACACGTAAGAGTAAAAATCTCAATCAACTCATCGGTAAGGAGAGGTATCGAAGAAATCACCTTGGTTATTGGTTTTAGTGATTTTGTATCGAGCAGAGATGGTATCCGAGATTGGATGTAGCCAATAACTTCAGCTTTTCCAAATGGGACTTTTACGAAAACACCTGGACGAACCTGATCTGATATTTCTTCAGGAACTAAATAGTCATAAGTATCGAGCAGATGAAAGACACCGGAATCAACACAAACCTGCGCTACAGGATTTTCTGCGGCGATGACTACTTTCTTTGCTGCCCGTTGCGCTTTCAAACGCAGTGGCTTTACCTGCGTCACTTACATTTACCTGGAAGCTGCTTCTTTAAGTGCGGCCGCGCGATTGGTCTTCTCCCAAGTAAAGTCAGCGAGTTCGCGACCAAAGTGACCATAAGATGCGGTTGCAGAATAAATCGGACGAAGTAGATCGAGATCGCGAATAATTGCAGCAGGGCGCAGATCAAATGTCGCCATAACTGCATCAACTATCTTGCTTGGCGCCACTTTCTCAGTTCCAAAAGTTTCGATAAAGAGACCGACAGGTTGCGCCTTTCCAATTGCATATGCGACTTGAACCTCGCAACGAGACGCTAAGCCTGATGCAACAACGTTCTTAGCAATCCAACGCATTGCGTAAGCTGCGCTACGATCAACTTTAGATGGATCTTTCCCAGAGAAAGCTCCACCACCATGCCGGGCCATTCCGCCGTAAGTATCAACAATAATTTTACGGCCGGTTAAACCAGCGTCCCCCATCGGTCCACCGATTACGAATCGACCAGTTGGATTAATCAAAATTCGAACATCAGATGTGTCGATCTTAAGGTCCGCAATCATTGGGTCAATTACTAATTTTTTCAAATCTGGAGCAAGCGTTTTCTCTAGATCTACAGATGGCGAATGCTGAGTAGAGATCACAATCGTATTGAGAGCAACAGCTTTATCGCCGTCGTATTCAATAGTTACTTGAGTTTTTCCATCTGGACGAAGATAATCGACTGCTCCGGATTTACGAACAGCTGAAAGTTGAAATGCGAGCTTGTGAGCTAGCGAGATTGGTAGCGGCATAAGTTCTGGTGTGTCGTCACATGCGTAACCAAACATCAAACCCTGATCGCCCGCGCCTTGGAGAACGAGCGGATCTGCAGAAGAGGAAATTCGCTTTTCAAAAGCCGAGTCCACGCCTTGTGCGATGTCACTGGATTGTTGGCCAATTGATAATGAAACGCCGCATGAGTTTCCGTCGAAGCCCTTATCTGAAGAGTCATATCCGATATTCAATACAGTGTCACGAACGATAGTCATGACATCGGCATATCCGTTAGTTGTTACTTCACCGGCCACGTGAACTTGACCAGTTGTTATTAAAGTTTCGACCGCAACGCGACTTTTAGCATCTTGAGAAAGTAATGAATCTAGAATCGCATCAGAAATTTGATCTGCCATCTTATCCGGATGACCTTCGGTCACAGATTCTGATGTAAATAGTCGTTTAGTCATTGGGTTACCCTAACTTATTAACAGCTCGATCTAGTAACAGATCAGCCAGCGTGTCTTTGGATTGATTGCTGCATTCAATAGTTTCACCATTGCTATCGATCAATACTCCAGAGGTTTCATCAGCACCGAAAATTGCGCCATTGCTCACATTATTTAAGTAAATTAAATCCGAACCTTTGTTTTTCATCTTTGCCTTTGCTGATTCGAGGGTTTCACTATTTAACGGCGCAGTTTCCGCCGCGAAAGCAACAAGAACTTGGCTATCACGTCGAGTCTTTGAAAGAGTGGCGAGTAGATCTGGATTGGCCTCAAGTTCAATGTTTTGATAATTCGCTTTCTTTATCTTGTCGCCTGAAATATTTGCTGGCTTTGCATCGGCAACTGCGGCTGCCATGACGAGTATCTCGCAATTCGGAAATTCTTCATTGAGCGCGGCCTGCATTTGCTCTGTAGAGGAAACATTTATGGTTTTTATACCGGGTAGCGGACTAAGGTTTGAATTGGCAGCAATCAACACAACTTCGGCACCTCGGTTGCGTGCAGCCTGAGCAACTGCATAGCCTTGTTTTCCTGTTGAGCGATTTGCAATAAATCTAACGGGATCTATAGCTTCTCTAGTTCCCCCGGCGGTGACTAGGACTTTTCTTCCCAGTAAATCAGATTTAATTTCCGCAAATTGCGAAACTTCTTTGATAATTCGTGAAACTTCTGGATAACGTCCGACTCCGAAATCGTCCCCAGTCATTCGACCTTCATCTGGTTCTATGACAAGAATCCCGCGTTTGCGAAGGGTTGCGATGTTCTCTTGATTCGCTGCACTTAGCCACATTTCAGGATGCATCGCTGGAACCAAAACTATTGGGCAGGTCGCCGCGCTAATAACGTTAGTGAGAAGATCATCGGCGATACCACTTGAAATTTTCGCAATTAAATCAGCTGTAGCTGGAGCGACCACAATCAGATTGGTCTCTCGTGCTTTTTTGATATGTGGAACCTCGTGCACATTGTTCCAAAGATTTTCATCAACACTGCGACCTGATAAGGCTTCCCAGGTGGCCGAGCCAACGAATTTCAAACTGGCACGAGTTGGAATCACGGTGATACCGAAGCCAATGTCTTGCAATCTACGAAGCAAGTCTGCCGACTTATATGCAGAAATCCCGCCACCTACCCCAAGGATTAATTCCCTACCCAGGAGTGTCATTTTTTTAGCTCAGTGAGTTACGAAAGATTATTCGGTAACACTAACTTCAGGAGCAACTGGTTCCAAATTTTCAATGGTTAGAAGACCTTCGTTGATTTCGCGAAGAGCGATTGAAAGCGGCTTCTCATGAACATAGGTTTCAACAAGTGGGCCAACATATTCGAGCAGACCTTCACCAAGTTGAGAGTAATAAGCATTAATTTGGCGAGCACGCTTCGCTGCATAAAGAACTAGGCTGTATTTTGATCCAGCCGCATCCAATAGTTGATCGATAGGTGGGTTTGTTATGCCATCCATTGTTGTCATGACGTGCCTTCCTTTAGTAAATCAAAAATCAAAATCGAGCCGAAATATAGATCAGATCCATATTTGTAAGAAATAAAGGAGACTGCTTATTCAAGCCCTTTGCTTCTAGAAGAGGCTAAGGATAGCAGTGCGGCAGCTACTTCTTCGACCTTGTGATTTACGAGGACCTCATCGAATTCCCCCGCGCAAGCCATCTCTTCCTCGGCTAAAGCGAGGCGGGCGGCTCGGCGCTCTGGTGAGTCAGTCCCTCTGGCTGTCAACCGTTCAACTAATTCTTGCCAAGAAGGTGGCGATACAAAAACAAGAAGTGCCCTTGGATCCGCTTTTCGAATCTGTCTTGCACCTGCAATCTCAATCTCTAAAAGAACATGCTTACCTAAGTTCAATGCATCTAAAACAGCATCACGTGGCGTTCCGTAGCGCGCACCCGCAAATTCCGCCCATTCAAGTAAGGCTCCTTGGGCGATTAATTGATCGAATTTTTCTTCGGTAACGAAGTGATAATCACGGCCATCTTTTTCATTTTCACGAGGTTCACGTGTTGTTACAGAAATGCTTATCCAAATTGCCGGGTGGTTGCGAAGAAACGAAGTAATTGTGCTCTTGCCAACGCCTCCTGGACCAGACATTACAATCAATGTTCCTGGATTTATCGCCACTTTATTCAAAATCATCTCACTTCTTAACTTCTGCAACTGATGCGAACCTAGTCCGCCTATTCTACGCGTTTCGGAGATACCAGCTTTCGTCATTATTGTGAAAGTCCTTCTCGAACCTATCCCAGGGGCGGCATCCAAAAGCTCGCGCACTCGCATTCGTTGAATCGATTCACGCCCGTCATTGATTACATCAAAGATTCCAATATTTCCAGAGGCGAGTAGCGCTTTCACTTCGGCTCGTTCTCTACGGGATGCAATCGCTTTTGCTCCCGCTTCCGCCCGCGCTTGCGCACTAAGTATCGGCGGCTGCTTATTCATCTCTTAATTCAAACTATCCAGAATTGAAGCTGCTGTCTCTCTCATGCGATCCAAAGATATCTTCGACTCATCCGTAATTGGACGACCAATCACCAGATAGTTTGCTCCGGCTGACATTGCCTCTTTCGGAGTCATTACTCGTTTTTGATCACCGAGTTCTGCTCCTAGCGGGCGGACCCCGGGGGTAATGATTTCGAGTTTCTCCCCCACTGCAATTCGAATTTTGCTTGCTTCATATGGCGAACAAACAATCGAGCGCGCGCCATTTTCACTTGCTAATTTCGCAAGTGCGACTGCAGAAGTCTGTGCATCTTGTGAAAATCCGATCTCTTTTAGATCTGTATCTGACAAGGACGTAAGCACCGTAACAGCCGTGATAGAAATATCCGGATCGGCCTCACTTGCAGCTCGAATCATGGCGCCACCACCGCTCGCGTGGATGGTCAGAAACTTCGGAGCCAAATCAGCAACGCTAGCAACTGCACTGGAAACGGTGTTTGGAATATCATGAAGTTTTAGATCCAGGAAAACTTTAAAATCACCTGCGCTTGATAAATCACGCAGTCCCTGTGCCCCAAATTTTAAGTAAAACTCGAGTCCAAATTTATAGACGTTGATTGAGTCGTTAGTCGCCTCGATCCAATTCTTCGCAGTATCTAAATCCTTGGTATCTACCGCAAGAATGATTGGAGATCTGCTCATTCTGGATTTCCTTCACTACGGTGTGCATAGCCAACTGCCTCGCGAAGCGAGTCAAAGCCATGGTCGATTAATTCGTTACGTAACTCTTCTTTAACTTTCATTGCAGCCATCGGGTTTCCAAAAGTTGCAGTTCCGATAGAGACTGCTGAAGCACCGGCAAGAATGAGTTCAAGCGCATCTTGGCCAGATGAAACCCCGCCCATCCCTAATATGTTCACATGAGGTAACGCAGCATGAACTTGATAAATGGCACGAACTGCAATCGGTCTGATGGCTGGCCCTGACAATCCCCCAGTTTTTCCGGCTAGTTTTGGACGCATCGTGTTTGTATCAATTACCATTCCCAGAACCGTGTTTATAAGGGCCAAACTATCAGCGCCAGCTGCAACAACTTCTTGCGCGATTTCAACAATGCTTGTGACATCTGGAGTTAACTTTGCAATTATTGGAAGCTCGCCACCAATATTTCTTCTAACCGCTTGTATTGCTGCGCGCGCCGTTTCTGGATGACAAGCGAACACTTGTCCTCGGTTTTCAACATTTGGACATGAGATGTTAACTTCTAAAGCTGAAATTCCGGGCACAGCCCTTATCTTCCGAGCCAAGACTGCATAATCTTCCACGCTCTCGCCCGCGATGCTTATAACTATCGTTGCGCCTTGATCTCGCAACCAAGGAACATCATTCTCAAGAAATAGATCAATTCCAGGACCTTGCAATCCAATTGAGTTAAGCATTCCGCTTGGAGTTTCGGCCATTCGAGGAGTTGCTCGACCAGATCTTGGCTTGAGCATGATCGATTTGGTTACGACCGCACCTAGTTGGTTTAGTTCAAAGAACTGACTTAACTCTTTTCCAGAGCCTGCGCAACCACTTGCAGTGAAAATTGGGTTGTTGAACTCTGCCTGTCCTAATGTTGTTTGATAATTAAACATATTAGGCGCCCCAAGTTCCTTTGGGAATTGTTCGCTTCGCTTTCCAAATAACGTTCTCGCCTGAAACAACTGGTCCATCGATGCAAGAGCGCAGCATCCGAATCTGACCGTCTTCGCCCTTAATTGGCAGAACGCAGGTCATGCAAACACCGATCCCACAAGCCATCGACTCTTCGATCGAGCATTGATGCATCAAATTAAATTCTTCGGCAATCTCATTAATTGCTTCTAGCATTCCCATTGGACCACACGAATAGATGATGTCGATTTCGTTAGCCTCAATTATTTCTCGCATGACATCGGTAACTTTTCCAGTTTTGCCAGTCGAGCCATCTTCCGTGGTTATGGTCAGACTGCTCACTGAGCGCTTGCCATCTAGCGGTGCATATATTTTCATTGCAGTGCTGGCACCTAGAACCATATCGATGCGACATCCGCGATTCTTAAGAACTTCGGAGAGTCCAAAAAGTGGTGCACTTCCATAGCCGCCACCGACCAATAGCGCTCGAACAGGTTGTGTTGGAATTCCGAAAGCCGTTCCTAACGGTGCAATTAAATCAATCTTTGTTCCCGGCTGTTGATTCGTTAGCCAGGTGCTACCGGCGCCATGAGGCGCTACGACAATCTCTAGTAGCCCGCCATTTTGACCACGATCAAAGGTTCGGTAAATAGCAAAGGCTCTACGTAATACCAGCTGGCTACTTTCACCGCCGACTGAAATCGCCACGAAATTTCCTGGCTTTGCAGAACTAGATAATTCTCCGACCGCAAAGACCATGTGATGGTATGCGCCAACTTTTTTATTGCTCACAATCTCCGCAAGAACTTGTTTAGCGTTGCTGTTAATGCCCATCATTCGACGATGGCCAACCAATCTTGAATCGACTGAATGCTGAAACTTTTACCCTGAAGTTCCGAAATTCCTGCTACTGCTGCTTTGAATCCAGCGATCGTTGTTATACATGGAACCCCGCGCTGAATCGCAGCAGTACGGATTCGCCATCCATCCATGCGGGTTCCTCTACCAAGTGGCGTGTTGATTACTAGGCCAACAACGCCCTCGGTAATTAAATCAACTGCAGTAAATTCACCATTCGGCCCGCGACCTTGAGAATGTTTGCGAACAAGTTCGGAAGGCACACCATTTTGCGAAAGGAAATCATGAGTTCCTTGAGTAGTAAACAATTTGAATCCAAGTTGGCTTAACATTTGCGCCGGATAAAGCGATGCTTTCTTATCGCGTTCCGACAGGGATAAGAAAACAGAACCTGCCATTGGTAGCGCACCAAATGCGGCAGTCTGACTTTTTGCATAAGCCTCGCCGAAGGTTTTAGCGATTCCCATTACTTCACCTGTAGATCGCATCTCGGGACCTAATATTGAATCAACACCGGTGCCGTCATTTCTGCGAAATCTATTCCACGGCAGAACCGCTTCCTTTACGGAAATCCCCTTTGCAACTCCATCACCGGATACTGGCAAGAAGTTTTGAGATCGAAGTTCCGAAATCTTTGAACCAGAAGCAATGAGCGCAGCACATTTCGCTAGAGGATTGCCCGTCGCTTTACTTACGAACGGAACTGTTCGTGATGCTCTCGGGTTCGCCTCAAGGACATACAGTTTTTCAGAGGAAGTTGCATTTGATACGACTGCGAATTGGATATTAATTAGGCCTCTAACTCCGATACCTCGAGCTAACTTTTCAGTCGCGACACGAATTTCTTCTTGAAGATTCGAACCGATCGAGAAGCTAGGTAGAACGCAGGCAGAGTCGCCAGAGTGAACGCCTGCTTCTTCGATATGTTCCATCACTCCAGCTAAATAGAGTTCATCACCATCAAATAGCGCATCGACATCGATTTCAACGGCCTCATCCAAAAACTTATCAATCAATACTGGGTGATTTGGGGTTATTTCAGTTGCCTTTTTGATGAAATCTGCAAGTGATTCGTCATCGTAAACAATTTCCATCCCACGTCCACCAAGGACGAAAGATGGACGGACCAAAACTGGATAGGTAATTTCGTGTGCAATTTTTATCGCTTCTTCGAAGGTATTTGCCATACCAAATGTTGGCGCATCTAATGAATTAACTCGCAGAAGTTCACCGAACTGCCCGCGGTCTTCAGCCAAATCAATCGCATCGGGAGAGGTCCCAAGAATTTTAACTCCGGCTTCTTGCAAACCTCGTGCCAGGCCAAGAGGAGTTTGTCCACCGAGTTGAGCAATAACACCAACAACTGGACCTGCTTGCTCTTCAGCGTAAATAACTTCGAGAACATCTTCTAAAGTAAGCGGTTCAAAATAAAGTCGATCTGAAGTGTCATAGTCGGTTGAGACTGTTTCAGGATTGCAATTGATCATAATGGTTTCGAAACCAGCTTCTTTTAAAGCAAACGCTGCGTGGACACAGGAATAATCAAATTCCACTCCTTGCCCGATTCGATTTGGTCCACTACCGAGAATAATTATTGCCGGCTTTGTTCTAGGAACGACTTCGGTTTCAAGGTCATAACTGGAATAGTGATAGGGAGTGTGTGCTTCAAATTCTGCCGCACAAGTATCCACAGTCTTATAAACCGGTCTAAGTCCCATACGAATTCTTGATGCTGTGACTTCTGTTATTGATTGGCCCGTAAGGTCTGCTATTTGGAAATCTGAAAAACCATTGCTTTTAGCTAGTTGTAGCAGTTCTTGCGTTAATTCTTTACCTTCAGAAATCTCCCTAGCAATCGAATTTATCAGGCTGATCTGAGAGAGAAACCAGGTATCTACCTTCGTGGCTGCATAAACCTCTTCAATTGTCGCGTTTAAGTAAAGAGCGAGTTGGATTTGTTGAAGACGATGCTCTGTTGGAATAGCCATTGCAGCAAGCAAATATTCTTTTGTAACGCCTCTGGTATTCCAGTGAAAACTTGTTCCCTTCTTCTCCACTGAACGAAGCGCTTTCTGTAATGCTTCTGGGAATGAACGCCCAATTGCCATAGCTTCGCCAACGCTCTTCATGGTGGTGGTAAGTCTGGTATCCGCCTCCGGAAACTTTTCGAAGGCGAACCTAGGAACTTTGACGACTATGTAATCAAGTGTTGGTTCAAATGAAGCGGGAGTCGATTTCGTAATGTCATTCTGGATTTCATCTAGCGTGTAGCCGATGGCCAATTTCGTCGCAATCTTCGCAATCGGAAAACCTGTCGCCTTTGAAGCTAGCGCAGATGATCTAGATACTCGAGGATTCATTTCGATGACAATAATTCGACCATCTAATGGATTTATAGCGAACTGGATGTTGCAACCTCCAGTTGCGACACCTACTTCGCGAATGATTTCTATCGATAAATTGCGCAGTTGTTGATATTCCACATCCGTCAGCGTAAGCGCTGGCGCAACCGTAATAGAATCCCCAGTATGAACGCCCATAGGATCAATGTTTTCAATGCTACAAACAATCACGACGTTATCTTTGTGATCTCGCATGACTTCAAGTTCAAATTCTTTCCAACCGATAATTGATTCTTCTAGCAACACTTCAGTTGTTGGACTATGTCGCAAACCTGCCCCTGCGATAAGTTCTAGATCACTCTTGTTATAAGCGATTCCGGAACCCAATCCACCCATTGTGAATGAAGGTCGGACTACAACTGGATAATTAAGAATCTCTGCTCCCGCAAGGCATTCATCCATGGTGTGACAGATAATTGATTTTGCGGAGGAACCGCCAATTTTTTCAACAATCTCTTTGAAAGTTTCGCGATCTTCCCCACGCTTGATTGCAGGGATATCTGCGCCGATTAACTTTACGCCCAGTCTTTCAAGAGACCCGCGCTCGTACAGTTGCATCGCTGCGTTGAGAGCTGTTTGCCCACCCAGAGTTGCCAAAATTGCAGTTGGCTTCTCTTTAATTATTATCTGTTCAATAATTTCTGGAGTTATTGGTTCTATATAAGTTGCATCCGCAAATTCAGGATCGGTCATTATCGTTGCTGGATTAGAGTTGATCAGGATTACGCGAATCCCTTCGCTGCGCAGAACCCGACAAGCCTGAGTTCCAGAATAATCAAATTCACAAGCCTGGCCAATAACAATCGGGCCACTTCCGATAACTAGAACGCTTTCTATCGAAGAATCTTTAGGCATTTGAAACCTTCGCATTCTTCATTAGTTCGATAAACTTATCGAAGAGATAACTTGCATCATGTGGGCCAGCTGCAGCTTCCGGATGGTATTGAACGCTGAAAGCCGGAGTTTCTAAAAGTTCTAAGCCTTCAACGACGCCATCATTCAAACAAAGATGGCTAACAAAACCTGCACCGTAAATAGTGTTGAAGTTACCTTCAACTGGTGCTGCCACCGCGAATCCATGATTGTGAGCAGTGATTTCGATTCGACCCGACTTTAAATTCTTTACCGGTTGATTTATTCCTCTGTGGCCAAAAGGTAATTTATAAGTATCAAAACCCAGCGCCCGACCCATGATTTGATGTCCGAAACAAATTCCGAAGAGTGGAATCCGTGCACTCAGAATCTCGCGAACCAATAAAATCATCTCGGTCATAGTTGCTGGATCGCCTGGACCGTTGGACAAGAAGACGCCATCAGGATTTAGGGCGACGATTTCTTCGAAGGAAGTCCGCGATGGAACAACATGAACTTCAATCCCCCGTTGCGACATCGATCTTGGCGTCGCACCCTTAATTCCCATATCAAGGGCGACTACTGTAAATTTCTTCTCTCCAATAGCAGGAACCACATAAGTATTTTGCGTTGAGACATCGTCTGCCAAGAATGCACCTGCCATTGCAGGCGACTTGCGAACCTTTATGACCATTTCTTCGCGTGTTAAATCCGTATTCGAAAAGATTCCAACTCGCATTGCACCGAGATCTCTCAGGTGCCGGGTTATTGCCCTCGTATCAACACCTCTGATACCAACCACACCGTTGCTCTTTAGATCATCTTCCAGTGTTCGCTCTGACCTCCAGTTGCTGACAACTGGTGATGGATTTCTTACTACAAAACCACTAACCCAGATTTTTCTAGATTCTTCATCCGTCGTATTCATACCGGTGTTGCCTATGTGCGGTGCAGTCATTACAACGACTTGCTTGTGATACGAAGGATCTGTGAGGGTCTCTTGATACCCCGTCATTCCCGTAGAGAAGACAGCTTCACCAAAAGTTTCACCTTCGCAGGTCCAACTCTCACCTTCAAAAATAGTTCCATCATCTAGAACAAGGAACGCCTTACTCAATTGCTCCCCCATTCACAATTTCACCATTACTCAAAACTTGCCTTCCATTAAGGAAAGTATGCACAACTTGTGATGGCATTTGCATGCCCTCGAAAGGTGTGTTCTTGCTCTTGGATGCGAGTCTATTGCGGTCGACTACCCAATTCGCGGTGGTGTTGATTATCGTTAAATTTGCCGCTGCTCCAACGCTTAAATTCTGCCCATGTCGCGAATATCCTGCGATTTTCGCTGGTGCAATCGACATCCGATCTACTAAATCACTCCAACTCATCAACTTCGTTTCAATCATTGCTTTAACCACAACCGAAAGTGCGGTCTCTAATCCCACCATTCCAAACGCGGCACTCTGCCATTCGCAATCTTTATCCTCTGTTGGATGAGGTGCATGGTCAGTTCCCACGATATCGATGGTGCCATCGGCCAAGCCGTTACGAAGCGCGATCACATCTTTTTCGGTGCGCAATGGTGGATTAACTTTGAAAACCGGATCGTAGTTAGTAACTAAGTCATCCGTAAGCAGCAAATGATGAGGAGTAACTTCAGCGGTAACGCTAATGCCACGTGCTTTTGCGAATCGCACCAAATCTACGCCGCCTGCTGTTGTGAGATGACAGATATGCAATCTGCTTCCAACATGTTCGGCAAGCAAAATATCTCGAGCGATGATTGCTTCCTCGGCAACCGCAGGCCAACCAACAAGTCCTAACTTGGAAGACACTATTCCTTCGTTCATTTGCGAATTGACAGTTAGTGCTGGTTCCTGAGCATGTTGAGCAATAATTCCATTGAAGGTTTTTACATATTCAAGTGCACGGCGCATAAGCAAGGCGTCTGAAACACATTTACCGTCATCACTAAAAATACGAACTTTAGCTTTTGAATTTGCCATCGCACCTAATTCAGCCAAAGACTTTCCTGCCAACCCTTGAGTAACTGCCCCAATCGGAAAAACATCACAGAAGCCAGCTTCTTGTCCAAGTCGATACACCTGTTCCACAACTCCCGCGGTATCAGCTACTGGAAAAGTATTTGCCATCGCCGAGATTGCAGTAAACCCGCCCTTGGCCGCCGCCATACTTCCGGTTGCAACTGTCTCAGAATCTTCGCGTCCTGGTTCTCGGAGATGCGTATGAAGATCCACTAAGCCTGGAATGAGTAAATTCTTCTCTGCATCTATCTTTTTACCTTTGCTCAAGCTATTTCCGATTTCAGAAATCACGCCATTTGAAACGACAACATCGACAACCTGATCATCAAGTAAACGGGCATTTGCAATTGTGAATTCCATTTAGACACTAGCCTCTCCGGTAAGCGGTGCGCCCCCAAGTAGTTGATAAAGAACGGCCATGCGAACTAGAACACCATTTGAAACCTGCGCAAGAACTACCGACTTATGTGAATCGGCGCTCTCTGCCGAAATCTCAAGTCCACGATTCATTGGTCCTGGGTGCATCACAATTGAATTAGGGCTTAAGGAATTTAATCTGGTTGAATCCAAACCATAACCGCGAGAATATTCCCGCTCCGATGGGAAGAACGAATTAGCCATTCGTTCGGACTGAACTCGAAGCATCATCAAAACATCAACATTCTTGAGAACGCTATCTAAGTCGTAACTGACCTTTGCCTTCCAATCGCTTACACCTACTGGAATTAAGGTTGGAGGTGCCACCAGCGTTACGGTCGCTCCAAGTTTTGTAAGAAGCAGAACATTGCTGCGGGCAACTCGGGAGTGCAAGATGTCACCGACAATCGCCACACGAAGTCCATTGAAATCCTTAGTTAACTCTGGAAACTTACTTCGGATTGTGTAGGCATCCAATAAAGCTTGCGTAGGATGTTCATGAGTTCCGTCACCGGCGTTTATTACTGAGGCACTTATCCAGCCCGAATCTGCAAGCCGTTGTGCCGCACCTGATGCACCATGTCGAATTACTACGGCGTCCGCGCCCATAGCTTGCAGCGTTTGCGCAGTATCTTTAAGAGATTCGCCCTTGCTGACGCTTGAACCTTTTGCTGAAAAATTTATGACATCCGCCGACAAACGTTTAGCGGCACTTTCAAAAGAGATCCGAGTTCTAGTTGAATCCTCGAAGAAGAGATTAACTACAGTTCGACCGCGCAAAGTTGGAAGTTTTTTCATGGGACCGTCCGAGATTTTTGCTAATTCACTTGCGGTATCGAGAATTTCAATCGCTTCGGCAGCGGTTAAATCGTTGATAGACAATAAGTGCATATTCATTTAGACGCCTGCAATTATCTCTACGCAGTCTTTTCCATCAATTTCAGAGAGCGATACCTTCACTGATTCGCTGGACGCTGTAGGAATATTCTTTCCGACATAGTCAGCGCGTATTGGAAGCTGGCGATGTCCGCGATCTACTAACACAGCTAGCTGAACCGTTGCGGGTCTACCGATTTCACCGATTGCATCAAGTGCGGCGCGAATTGTGCGGCCAGAAAAGAGCACGTCATCTACCAGAACGATGTCTTTGCCTTCGATTCCCCCGCTCGGGATTAACGTTGGCAACAATGGCCGTGGTGGACGCAGCCGCAGATCATCTCGGTGCAGTGTGATGTCTAAGGTTCCGACCGGAACTGGAGATTGGATCTCTTTAAGGAATTGAGCGATTCGTTCGCCAAGGAAGGCACCTCGTGTTGGGATGCCGAGCAAAACCACATTTTCTAATCCGTGATTATGTTCAATGATTTCATGAGCGATGCGCTTTAGCGCGCGGCCAATTTCGCCAGCGTCCAGGACTGTAGCCATTTACTCTCCTTCGCCGCCTCTCTGGACGGATCGTTAAAGGAATTTCTTGCCTCTCGGGCGGGGAAAAGATACCACTTGTGGACAGCCAAATCCATTTAGGCTTTTTCGTGTCTACTCTCGCGGGATGATAAACATTCCTGAACGTTCGATAGAAGAGATTGCCGCCGCCATGAAAGCAGTTCGACGCAGCAAGGGCATGACGCTTAGAGAGGTCGAGGCCAAATCTGCTGGGGTTTGGAAAGCTGTTGTGATCGGTTCGTATGAAAGATGCGATCGAGCGCTATCAGTAAAGAAGGCGATAAATCTTGCCAACTTTTACGAGGTGCCACTTAACGAACTTTTGGGACTACGAACAGAATCTAAGACGCAATCCAAAGAGAGAATTACCCTCGATATTCGAGCTACTTCAAAGTCAACATCCAATGACGCGGCAGTGATAATTCTCAGAAGTTTCGCCACATTCCTATGTGCGAAACGACATGATTGGAATGGTGAAGTTCTTTCTATCCGATCCGGAGATCTTGCGACGCTCAGTCTTATGCTAAATCGCGATGAAGAGACTACTTACGACTGGCTCTCTTCAAATGGATTGTTATTGATTAAGCCTTAATTTAAAGGGCAAAAGATGGTTTTAAAATGATGATGCGCCCAAGAATTCCATTTATGTATTGAGCCGAATCATCAGTTGACAACTCTCCTGCTATTTCAACCGCTTCGGAAGCTGCTACTTGATCATCTAGATCACTCTTGAAGAGAATCTCAAAGAGTGCGATCCGCAAAATGTTTCTATCGATTGCCGGCATTCGATCCATATCCCAGCCTTGGGCGTATGTAGTGATCAATTCATCAATTTTACTTTTATTCGCCTCGACGCCCGTCAGTAATTCAACAACATATTCACTCTGCGAAAGTTCACTCGCATCGCGCGATCCCAGAAGTTCCAAGGGACTAGCGCTACGAATATCGGCCTCGTATAAGAAATCTAAAGCACGCTTGCGCGCCTTACGGCGTGCACTCACTAGTTTGCTCGGCCTAGATATGCTCCGGTACGAGTATCGACAAGAACTTTCTCGTCTTGTTTAATAAATAGCGGCACCTGAACAGTTATTCCGGTCTCTAACGTTGCAGGCTTTGTGCCACCTGAAGAGCGATCACCCTGTAAACCTGGTTCGGTGTAAGTAATTGTTAATTCAACGGACGCTGGAAGATCTATGTAAAGTGGATTTCCCTCATGTATTGCAACATTCGCTTCGCAATTCTCAAGCATGTAATCCGCGGCATCTCCAACAATTGCTGCCGAGATATTCATTTGGTCAAAAGTTTTTTGGTCCATGAAGACAAAATCGTCACCATCGCGATATAGAAAAGTCATGTCGCGCTTCTCAAGAACGGCAACATCTACTTTTACTCCGGCGTTTAGAGTGCGATCAATAACCTTGCCGGTTGTTACAGATTTCAATTTGGTTCGGACGAAAGCAGGTCCCTTGCCTGGCTTTACATGCTGAAATTCAACAACGTTCCAGAGTTGACCTTCAATGTCCAAGGTCATGCCATTCTTCAAATCATTTGTTGTTGCCATTATCAAACTTCCCGTTTCCTATAAAACTTTGGCTGCGATTTGCGCCGAGCGTAAGTGCCTAAGAATACCTGAAATGCGGCGGTGAATTTGCGAGTATCTGCTACTTAATCCTGCGTGACAAAGCGATTAAAGCTAGTCGATACGAATCCGGACCGAAACCCGCGATAGTTCCATTGGCCACCCCTGAAATAACCGAGGTATGCCGGAACTCTTCACGAGTCATAGGGTTTGAAAGATGCACTTCGATTAATGGAGCTTTGACCATATCTGCAGCATCACGAATTGCATATGAGTAATGCGTAAATGCCGCTGGATTGAAAACCACTGGAGTATTTGTGTCTGCCGCTTCATGTAACCATGAAATTATTTCGACTTCACTATCACTCTGCCGAACATCACATTCGAACCCGAGTTCGGTTCCGGCTTCTAAGATAATCGCTTTGAGTCCCGCAAAATCGAGATCACCGTAAATATTTGAATCTCGGAGATCTAAGCGACCTAGATTTGGGCCATTGAGAACTAAAACTTTCATAGGGCAATTCTCTCATAGGCGGTGGCTATCTGGTCTGCAGTTACAGTCTCTAGCCAGACCGGTTTTGCGATATCGCTAATTCCGATGAATCTAATCGTGTTTCCCCGAGCTTTTTTATCACTGGCCATTAAATCAAGAAGCTTAGGTAACGCACTTTTCTCGTATGCGATTGGTAGATCCAAATTCGAGAGAAGTTCGCGATGTTGATTCACGATCTCCCGACTTAGATGTCCAGTGACATTGCTTAATTCAGCTGCGAAAACTAGGCCAATCGAAATTGCCTCGCCATGACGCAACTTGTAATCCTCTATTTTTTCTACTGCATGGCCCAGAGTGTGTCCGTAATTTAAAATCTCACGGGCCTTACTCTCTCGAAAATCCTGAGATACAACTCTTGCCTTCATATCAATACTTAGCCAGATCAATTCACTTATGTTCTCGACAGCATTCGGTGCTAATTCAAGAATCTTAGAATTATCAATAAAGCCAGCTTTAATCACCTCTGCCATACCTGCGTTGAAATCTCTCGCTGAAAGAGTTTTCAGGAATGTTTGGTCAATAATCACAGATCTCGGCGAGAAGAATGAACCGATTAGGTTTTTACCGTGTGCACTATTGATTCCAGTTTTTCCACCTATCGCCGCATCGACCATTCCCGCTAGCGATGTCGGGATTGCATACCAAGAAACTCCTCTAAGCCAGGTAGCTGCAACAAATCCAGCAAGATCTGTCGTTGATCCACCACCGATTCCTACTATTGCATCACTACGGGTTAGGCCGAAATCACCACACGCTTGCCATAATTGAAGCAAATACTCGGGCGACTTTGCTGCTTCACCGGCTGGGGTTTCAATAACTTTAACCCGTGCGCTATTCAAAGCATTTAAGTCAAAAGAACTTGCAAGTTCTGAAGGTGTTATTACTATAACTTTATCGTGGGCTTTAGTTATTTCGGAAAAGGCCTGATTCCATCTCGTTACAAAATCAATGTTGTATTCGTGCTCTGCCTTGACCTTAATTGACTTCATGGTCGGCCCCAAAAGTATCTGCTATTTCACGTGCAACTTCTGCTGGCTTTCGATTATCAGTATTGAAACTGTGGGTAGCAAGCGCTTCATAAATCGGACGTCGCTTCTCCATTAACTGCAGCCATTGTTGTCGTGGATTAATTGCCAGTAGTGGACGCTCTTTGTTGAAACCAACTCTTGGCGCGGCTTGCGAGATCGAAACCTCTAGATAAGCAACCGGTAGCGAAGCCGCTTGCAAAAATTCATTAACAGTCGAATCCAAAACCGATCCACCACCTAAAGCCACTACCCCAGGTTCTTCCCTGAGGGCCTTCAATACAACTTCTCTCTCGATTGCACGAAAAGCTGGTTCGCCCTCATCAGTAAAAATATCCGCTATCTTTTTTCCCGACACTCTTTCAATCTCTGAATCTGAATCAAAAATTTCACATTCCCACAATTTTGCTAGTTGCCGACCAACCGAAGATTTTCCCGCTCCAGGCGGGCCAATTAGAACCGCCTTAGGCATTAGGCAATCCCTAAATTCGCGACAAAATTTTTGTAGTTGCGTGATACTTCGCCAACGCTATCGCCGCCAAACTTTTCTAGAACGGCATCTGCCAAAACTAGCGCAACCATTGCTTCGGCAACTATTCCCGAAGCTGGAACAGCGCAAACATCAGAACGTTGGTTTATCGCTTTTGCTGCTTCTCCGGTTGAAGTGTCTACGGTATCTAAAGCTTTTGGAACCGTGGAAATTGGCTTCATTGCAGTTCTTACTCTTAAAACTTCACCGTTAGTAATTCCACCTTCAGTGCCACCGGCTCTATCAGTTCTTCTTACAATTTTTCCAGAACTATTCTTTTCAATCTCATCGTGCGCGGCAGATCCACGACGCCTTGCCGATTCGAAGCCATCGCCTATTTCAACGCCCTTAATTGCTTGGATTCCCATAAGCGCTCCCGCCAATTTTGAATCCAAACGTCGATCCCAATGCGTATGTGAACCGAGTCCTATGGGAACATTGAAAGCCAAAATTTCTACGACACCGCCAAGAGTGTCGCCATCTTTATGAGCGCTTTCGATTTCGGCGACCATTGCGGCGCTTAAACTCTTATCAGCAGCTCTTACTGGATCCTCATCAATTTGATCTTTATCTGAATAAGCGGGCAATTTATAATCACTCTTTGCCTGAACCGCTCCGATTGATACAACGTGACTCACTATTTGTATTCCAACGCTCTGTTCTAAGAAAGCTCTTGCCACGGCGCCGAGTGCTACCCGCGCAGCAGTTTCACGTGCACTTGCTCGTTCTAAAATTGGTCTCGCATCATCAAAGTCATATTTCTGCATTCCAGCCAAATCTGCATGACCAGGTCTAGGTCTTGTAAGTGGCGCATTGCGAGCAAGTTCTTTCAATTCATCTTCATTGACTTTTTCTGGAGCCATAACCTTTGACCACTTTGGCCATTCAGAATTGCCAATCTGTAGTGCTATTGGGCCACCTTGAGATTTACCATGACGTATTCCACCAAGAATGGAAACCACATCAGCTTCAAAAGTTTGTCTAGCGCCTCGACCAAAACCTAACCTGCGTCGCATCAAATCAGCATCGATCATCTCTTTAGTAATTTCAATGTGCGCAGGCATTCCTTCAAGGATTGCGCTGAGAGCTGGACCGTGAGACTCACCTGCAGTCAACCAACGAATCACGATTTACCCCTTAAATTCTTTGACGCGACTATCGAATCGCAGGGGTCTATTGTGGCAGAAAGTTGATACTCGGCGCTCAAAATAACGCTAGATAACGGAGAGGAATCCCAAGAAAATAAATGGAGCGAATGGAATCGACTTATCTTTCTGCTTGTCTACTCGGTTAAGTGCAAAGTAAGCAATCGCGTAAAGCCCGCCTAGAACCCAAGCGAGGGTCAGACCTTCTAGCCAATTAGTGAAGCTAAAAGTCCAAAACCAAATAACCCAGAACAACTTCAAATCGCCGGCACCAATTTGCCCCCAAAAGACCAGATGTAAGCCGAGGCAAATCAGCGTGATGAAAACTAATGGGATGAACCCTTTGAATGTGTAGCGCTCGAAATTGAGAATGAAACCAAGGAGAAAGAAAACTAATAAATCACGATTTCGGATAACTCGATTTCTAATATCTGATCTCGAAATAAATAGCGCTAATATGACATAGAACGTTAAGGTGAATACACGATACATTCTGGAAATCTACTGCTGCGATAGACCACTTGAAAATCATCTGTGGAAAAGCTAGTCAGAAGCGATTACTGAAAGTAGCTCTCTTCGCATCTCTGAGAAATCAAATTTAGATCCAGTAAAGAGCTCAATTTGGAAGAGCGCTTGCTCGACCAACAGTTCTTTTCCGGATATCACGTGGCCACCTAATGATTCGTAGTGCTTGGCGAGATTTGTTGGCAAAGGTTTATAAAGTGCTTCTAGAAGAACCCCTTTTGCCTTTTCTGTATTGGAAACATATTGATCGAACACACCTGCCGGAGTAGTTTGAATAACCAAGTCGTAATTATTTAACGCGTGACCCATTTCAAATGGATTCACTCTTACTTCCGGAGCCGCTTTGACCAGTCCCGCAATTCTAGATTCTGAGCGCAGGAGAACATCGACAGTTTCAACCTTTGAGTTCAAAGCACCTATTGCGGCGCGGGCGGTTCCACCACCTCCGATGATTGCAACTTTTGAATTCTTTGAAACCTTTAAAAGATTCTCGAAGGCAAAGTAATCGGTCGATGTAACTTTCCATACTCCTTCGGACTTAAAGAGGGTGTTGCCAGAATCAATACTTCTGGTAATTGAATCTGAATTCGCACAATACTCCAGCACGATTTCCTTGAGCGGCATTGTTAATGAAAAGCCCGACCAGCCGGAGTATTCGCCATTCGAATTGAGCGCTTGGTAAAAATTCGGAAATGATTCCTCAGTTACTTCAATGGCGGTATACGCCGAATCTAATCCCAATAACTCATAGGCTTTTTTGTGAATCTTCGGTGACAGCGAATGTGAAATAGGAGAACCGAGAACTGCTGCATTTATCATTTGAACTTCCCCGCTGCTACATTCTTATTGAATTCGGTATTCCACTTAAAGAATTCGTCAAAATCCTTCGTGAACCTAGTGTCTTTGGGGGCAACTGTAATGAAATACAGCCAATCGCCGGTGGCTGGATTCAAAGTAGCTTCGATTGCATCTTTGCTTGGATTAGCTATCGGTGTCGGTGGCAGACCAGCAAATCTATAGGTGTTGTAAGGTGAATTGATCTTTGTCGCCTTATTGGAAAGCATTATCTGACCCTGAGACTTCGTTACATATTGAACGGTCGCGTTTAGCTGCAAAGCCATGCCTATTTTCAGGCGATTATAAATAACCCGTGCAACCTTTGAGAAGTTAGTCGGATCTCCCTCTATTTGGACCATTGACGCAATTGTTAAAACTTCAAAGGGTTTGTATTTCTCAAAGCCGCCATCTACACCTAATCGCGAGTATTCACTCTTTGCTTTTGCGACCATCTTCTTCAACGCTGCTTCAACGCTCGTGTTTGCTTCGAAAGAATAACGTGCCGGAAACAATGAACCTTCTAACGAGTTGCGAGGATTTGTGTAAACTGGTTTGACTGCGCCGTAGCCGCTCTTTTCTCCAGCAATATTCTTATTGGCTTTTAACAATGAGAGCACGCTCGCGAATGTCGAACCTTCTCTAACGACCAAGGCGTTCTTCATGCGCTTGGGATCCAATAGTTGTTCGATTGCAGTCTTTGCAGGAATTCGAGTCTGAATCGAGTGCGAGCCGGGGCTAATTCCTGCAGCTTTCGGATCGTTATTGAATTCCTCTATGAACTTCGTTGCGCTCTTCACAACTCCCTGTTTTTCAAGTTTTTGCGCAATCGAGCTACCTAATTCACCATCCTGAACTAAAAATTCAATCTCTTTCCCTGGCTCCTTGGCCGAAAAATCATCGCTGGGTTGCAAACGCAGAAAACCAAATAGCAGAAGAGCGCAGATGCCACTTATGATAAATATTCGACGCTGTAACTTCATTTGAAATAACGATTCATAGGTTCGCCTTGAATACGTTCCTGATTAAGAGCTGCATCTAGAATTGCAGCAGCCGCCATGGAATCAATTTCACTCTTTGCCCTCCTCGAATTTAATCCTGCCTCGCGCAGAGTCCGACCCGCCGAAACCGTTGTGAGGCGTTCATCTATAAAATAAATTGGATTTTCCGTGATTTCACTAACTCGCTCGGAAAACTTAGAGACAGTCTCCGATTTATCGCTTTGAATACCAGATAAATGAAGCGGGAAACCGATTGCGGTATAGATAGGTTCGTATTCCGTGTAGAGCGCGGTCAATTGATCGATGAACGTCTCATCCAAATTAGGAATAAACGGTAGAGGCGTTGCCAGAATCCCAGAATTATCAGTAATTGCTACTCCGATACGAACATCGCCATAATCAAAAGCAATTCTCCGGCCCGGCTTCATTTATTTGCCTACAGTTTGGCCTATTGATTTACTCATTGCGCTTAGGGCATTTGAAATTTCGGAATGATTAGAACCGCCGCCTTGGGCGAAATCATCTTTTCCGCCGCCACCGCCGCCGAGTATTTCAGATCCCAACTTAACGAGAGCCCCAGCTTTAACTCCAACCTTTACGGCATTAGGAGATGTCGCGACTACGAGAGTTGATCGCTCTTCTCCCTTAGAGGCAAGAATTACGATTCCATCCGAAATTCGATTACGCAAATCAAGAGCAATCGTTCGCAAATCATCTCCAGAGATATTCGACTCAAGTTCAGCGCTCAAAACTTCAAAACCCGAAACCTTGGTAGTTGTTTTCAAAAGAGTTGTCGCACTAGCAAGAATTTGCGCTGTCTTAAATGTAGCCAATTCTTTTTCTACACTCTTCAATTTTTCAACAAGATCTGAAATACGCGATGGCAGCTCTTCTACTCTGGCGCCTTTGACTATCTGAGTCAGAGAGTTGAGCAAGAAATGTTCGCGAGCCAAAAATCCGTATGCGTCTCTTCCAACAAGCGCTTCAACGCGACGAACTCCGGCACCGATTGAGGCTTCCGAAAGCAGTTTGACTACTCCTAATTCACCTGATGATTTAACGTGGGTTCCCCCGCAAAGTTCGTGCGCCCATTCACCGACACTGACAACTCGAACTTGATCACCGTATTTCTCACCAAAGAGCGCCATTGCGCCCATAGCTTTAGCATCGGGCTGCGTCATAACTTTTGCCGTAACACTTAAGTTATCCAACAACAAGTTATTAACTCTTCCCTCTACTTCTTCTAGAACACTGGCTGGAACTGCTCCGGTTGCTGGAAAATCAAAGCGGAAACGTCCCGGAGAATTCTCCGAACCGGCTTGAGTAGCAGTCTCTCCCAACACTTCACGAAATGCCTTATGCACCATATGAGTTGCAGTATGGGCTCTAGAAATTGCTAATCGACGTTCGACATCAATGGTTGCAAGTGCGCTACTTTTTATTTCGACCGACCCTGAAACAACTTGGCCCCGGTGAACAAAAAGACCAGGAACTGGTGTTTGCACATCATCAATTTCAATTACTGCGCCATTGGAAAGGGTAATTAATCCGCCATCTGGAAGTTGTCCGCCACCTTCAGCATAAAAAGGTGTTCGATCTAAAATAATTTCGACATCCATATTTTGGCCGGCTTCATTTACCGCCTTGCCATCAACCATGATTGCCGCGACTTTTGCCTCGCTCGACATATCAACATAACCAGTGAATTTTGTTGCACCTGTCGCATCCAAAATTTTTCGATATTCGCTTACATCTGTGTGGCCCGTTTTCTTGGCTCGTGCATCAGCCTTCGCGCGATCCTTCTGTTCTTTCATCAATCTTCGGAAGCCTTCGCCATCAACCGTTAGGCCGGCTTCGGCCGCCATTTCTAAAGTTAGATCAAATGGGAAACCGTAAGTGTCATGGAGTTTGAAGACTGTCTCGCCATCCAACTTATCTGAATTAATCTGTTTAACTTTGCTCGCAGCAACATCAAATATCTGCGTTCCGCTCTTCAAGGTTGATAGGAAAGTTTCTTCTTCATTGACGGTTACGGCAGTTATTCGTTCCTGGTTTTCAATCAATTCTGGATACTGAGGCCCCATTGCCCCAATCGATGCTGCGACAAGTTCACGTGAAGTTGGGTCGCCCGCTCCGAGAATTCGCATATTTCTTATCGTTCTACGCATCATTCGACGGAGGACATACCCACGTCCTTCATTTCCAGGTAGAACACCGTCTCCGATAAGCATCATTGAAGTTCGAGCATGATCCGCAATTACACGCAGAGCCACATCGCTCTTCTCGTTCTTGCCATATTTAACTCCAGTCAATTCACAAGCTACATTCAAAATTTGCATCGTGGTATCAATTTCGTAAATGTTTTCAACGCCTTGCAATAGCGCTGCGGTTCGTTCTAGGCCGAGTCCGGTATCAATGCTCTTTGCTGGTAATTCTCCCAAAATTGGAAAGTCATCTTTTCCAGAACCAGCGCCACGACTGTTCTGCATGAAAACTAAATTCCAAACTTCTAGATAACGATCTTCATCTGCAATCGGTCCACCGTCGCGACCATATTCCGGACCTCGATCATAATAAATTTCAGAACAGGGCCCACATGGACCAGGAACACCCATTGACCAGAAATTATCTGCCATGCCACGACGCTGGATGCGCTCTTTTGGAACGCCAATCTGTTTGTGCCAAATATCTGCAGCTTCATCATCATTTTGAAAAACAGTTACCCAGAGTTTTTCCTCAGCGAATCCATAACCACCATCTGAAATAGGCTTAGTTAGTAATTCCCAAGCTAGCGCGATCGCGCCCTCTTTGAAGTAGTCTCCAAAAGAGAAATTTCCACACATCTGAAAGAACGATGCATGTCGTGTGGTCTTACCAACTTCATCAATATCCAGAGTTCGAACGCACTTTTGAACCGAGGTCGCTCGGGAATATGGTGGCGTAATTTCACCAAGAAAGAATGGCTTAAATGGCACCATGCCAGCATTAACAAGTAGCAAATTTGGATCATCTGCAATAAGAGATGCCGATGGAACAACTGTATGTTTTAAACCTTGACTATTCCCAGATTCGAAAAAGTTAAGCCAACGTGATCTAATCTCTGCTGAATTCACGCTCCTACTCGAACCCCTCATCGGACTTCGCGCGCTTCTTCTTTCCCTCTTTTGGTTCAGAATTCTTCTTTGCCTTAGTCACCGCAAGCAGGGCACTTGCCGCGCCCATCGCCATTTTGTTCTTATCCAAGAAATTCTCGGTTGAATCTGAAATCTTTGTGCTTAAGTCTTCAACTTTTTTCGTTACTTTGTTGATGCTGTGCAACGGGCCATTAATAAGTTCGACCGTTGTAGTCACTTCATCCAAAAGCGGAGTAACTTCATTTGTAAGTTCAGTTATCGCATTTGCTGCTTGGTCAACCAAGCGACCAACTCGGACCACGGCGTAACTAATTGCTAGCGCGATTACAAGCAACGAAACCGCTGCAATTATCGTTGCAATTCCACCTGGACCCATAGTGGAAGCCTACCTGATGGGCGACTTAGGGGGCTTCAAATACTGGGATCGGAAGATCAGGTCGCTCATGCTTCTTATGCGCGACTACTGCTGCTAAGTGATAATTCCAAATTGCATCCAAATTTGCTTGATTTGAATAAGGCCGACCATCAACCAGTGGCCCCTTCTCCCCATTCATAACCGCAATAACATCATCGCCTGAAATAGTTTTATAGGTTTCCAATGCATGCGCTAGCGCCAACACCTTGAACTTATTCTCTTTCAGAATCTCTTCAGCTCTTGTTAACAGCGTTGCAAGATTATTCTCAATTCGGTCCCCCAGTGCCATTCTTAAATCTTTGGTGCCCTCATCTTTTCCGCGATTTCCACCAGGTGCGCCAACTTCATAGCGACGATTAGATGCATGCGAGGAAATCGTTGAACCCATTCCCCAATGACCTTCCATAAAGCTTGCAATCGTAGTTGCGCTTTCTAAATCTCCAGAAACTCCCGAAGAGTTGTCCCCATCGAAGAACATTCGCTCACCTGCAAGTGAAGCCACAGATACCAGAATGTCGGATTCATATTCGGTGCGCCATCTTGTGAACTGGTCATCTGGTGGAATGCTCGCAACCATCCCCAGATAGTCTGAACCCTTTTCGATAGTCGCTAAGTCAATCGCCATATGCTGGCGAACTAAATGCGCCATCACGCCATGACAGGCTTCGTGAACTGCAACTGCATGTCGCTCACGCTCTATATATTCGACATCTTCAGCCGGACCAAGATCCTTTAGTTGTTTGGCCTTGATTACATCCGACCAGGTTATCGTCGTCCGTTCGTTTCGAATTGCCATGATCAAAGCTTCATTAATCGTATCTTTGATTATTGCGCCCGTTGCATAAGGCGTAATAGTTGCTAACTTGTCTATCTCTTCTGCGGTTAAAGAGTGCGAAACTTTTTCAAGATAGCCTTCATAAGTTCGCACGCGGCCAGCTTTACTTGGATACCCAACTCGATACATTCGATCGATTCGGCCTGGACGCAACAACGCTTCATCAAGCGCTTCTGGCATATTCGTCGCCATGACGACCAAGATTCGATACTTCGGTGGATTCTTAGGGCGCATACCGAGAGCTCGTCTAACAACTCGATTAATAAAACCTCTTGGTTTCTTCAATCCGGATAGTTCAGTCAACAAAGCTTGCAGAGTTCCGGAGCCCGCCCCACCTGCGGCTCCACCCATCATGAACTTGTTGTTGGTCTTGTTAGTCATAGAAACACTTGTTATTAATGATTTACCTGGATCCGATAAGTAATTACCGCCATTACATGGTGTCCCAAAAACTGTTGCCTTGTCATCTGCCGAATGCATTGCCGGACGACTAATGCCACGATTTCCTAATGCATCGGCTTCATCAAAGAAAACTACGACTCCACCGTAACGAAGAGCAAGCTTGCGCAACTTTCTAAAAAGACTTTTAACTTTAAGAACGCCAATACCCATAAACATATTTGTAAAAGCACCTGGATCAACAAAGACGAAAGGCTTTCCAGTCTCTCCTGCCATCGATTCGGCCATCAGAGTTTTTCCAGTACCCGGTGGTCCCCACAACAAGATTCCGCCCGGGACATAACCACCATGTTTTTCAATTAACTCGGGGGTCTCTAGGAAGAGCAGATTCTCTCTTATTCGATTGAGAACATGATCCTGACCCCAGACATCTGAAAATCTGGTGCGGATGTCATCTGGGAAATAAGTATCAACACCGCCACGACTTAAGAACCAGAAGATAGCTGCGAATTGAATGATCACAAAAACAACTGCAAACATCAATTGACCGATCATTGGAAGAACTGACCAGAGTGCCTTAGGTGCTAAGAAGAGAGCACGAACTGGAGTTTCGTCATAAATTGCGCCGAGAATTATGGAGAGCATTGCGACAAAGACAAGCCACTTAATAACTCTTCCGAGGCGGAATCTATTCCAATCGCTTAATTTATTTAGGAGGCGATTTACAAAAGCAAAATACTTGATCCAAACTCCGTGATAAGGCGCAAGAATTTCAGCGAGAATGAAGTGGATTTGCCTGATAATTTCTATTCCAACGAGAACCAGCAACCATTTTCTATCGCTCGCGGTTTTACTTAACGCATCGCCGAATGAAAGTAGCGGATTATCAGCCATGCTGGCCCAAGCCAGAACGAAGAAAGTTATTGCAAATAAGAGAAGGAATTTAACGCGATCATAGAAAGCTAAGTGCACTCGAGTCTTGCGATCGGTATCTCGGGGCCGGCTCTGGATTGTCATTTATCGCCTCTCACGGTGAATGAATCACCAATCGCCAACAGCTCGTCAACGTTCTTGTCGTAATACTTAGTTTTTGCTCTAATAATCAGAAGGTAAATTCGCGAACGGTCGTCTGATACCAATGCGGTCTGATCGACTGTTTCTAAGACGCCTTTTGAATCGGCGAAGGAATAAATGGTGCGCACGCCCCTCGCGATCTTTTCAACGCGCTCATAATCATCAATCAAAACGAATTTGGAGTTTGCTTTCTCAGGTTCTGCAAGCCATGACGTTATCGGAACAATCACGCTTCTGAGGCTGTTATAGGAAATTGAATTCATTTCCTCGTAGTTGAGATCGCGAACCCGGATATACATCACAGCGCCTTTTGGAGCATTCAGGTTTAAAACTTGTTCCGCAGTTACATCAGGTGAAGTTGAATAGGCTTCCTGCCAGACCACGCTTGCTAATTTTTCTTCAGCACCTTCGGCGGTCGATTTTGATTCAAAACTATCTAACTCTGTTCTCTCTATCTTGTTCCAACCTTTTGGGATTGAAACATAGGCGCCACTCTCTTTATCTGCGGCATAAATTTGAGATTGTGAGCAAGCCGTTAAAGCAAAAAGAGCTAGAGCTAAACCAACACCAGAGACAATTAGCTTTGCAACCGCCACCATTTAATCTGAAGCTTTCTTCTCTGCTACAAAATCAACGCCGGCTTCCTTGCGTTGAGGCGCGGTAATTGGTGTTGGTGCACCAGTAAGTGGATCACCGCCACTTGCAGTTTTTGGAAATGCAATTACTTCACGAATTGATTCGGCTCCTGCAAGAAGCGCACATAGACGATCGAGGCCTAATGCGATTCCACCGTGTGGCGGTGGACCATAGTTGAAAGCTTCTAATAAGAAACCAAATTTACTTTCAGCTTCGGCTTTTGAGAGTCCGATAGTTTCAAATACCCGAGCCTGCATTTTTCGATCATGGATACGAATCGAACCACCACCGATTTCATTTCCATTCAGCACAATGTCGTATGCGTAAGCAAGAGCGCTAGCTGGATCTTTATCAAAAGTATCCGCGAATTCTGGCTTAGGTCCAGTAAATGGATGATGAACCGCAGTCCAGCCACTATTTTCGACAGCGCTATCGATCTGTTCAAACATTGGTGCATCTACTATCCAAAGAAAGTTCCAAGCCTTGTTATCTATTAAGTTGCAACGCTTACCTATTTCAAGACGAACCGCTCCCAATAAGTTGAGTGAAGAAATTCGATCGCCTGCAGCGAAAAATATTGCATCTCCGGTCTTCGCTCCAACGTGCGCAACGATTCCGGCTGCTTCTTTCTCTGAAAGATTCTTCGCGACCGGACCACCTAAAGTTCCATCAGCAGCCACCAAAATATAAGCCAAACCTTTAGCGCCACGAGCTTTAGCCCAATCCTGCCAAGCATCTAATTCGCGACGAGGTGAATCTGCTCCCCCAGGCATAACAACGGCACCAACATAAGAAGACCGAAATACTCTAAATGTGGTGTCAGCGAAGAATTCGGTGCAGTCAGTCAATTCATTGGCAAAACGTAAATCTGGTTTGTCAGAACCGAATCTTCGCATCGCTTCCCAATATGTCATTCTAAGGATTGGTAGCGGAATATCGTAATCGACAACTTTCTTGAACACGCGAGCGAGAATTTTCTCTGCGACTTTTAAGACATCCTCTTGATCAACAAAAGACATCTCAATATCTAACTGCGTGAATTCAGGTTGGCGATCGGCTCTAAAATCTTCGTCACGGAAACAACGAGCAATCTGGTAATAACGTTCCATTCCAGCAACCATCAACAACTGCTTAAATAATTGCGGTGACTGCGGAAGTGCATACCAACTTCCTGGCTGTAAACGGACTGGAACTAAGAAATCGCGAGCACCTTCAGGTGTTGACCGTGTCAGGTATGGAGTTTCAATTTCAAGGAAATCCTCGTCATCCATAACGGTGCGAATTACTGAAGTGACTTTCGAACGAAGACGCAGATTTTTTGCTGGTCCTTCGCGACGTAAATCTAAGTAGCGATATTTCAATCTAACTTCTTCACTGATGGTGCTTAGGTCGCCACTGTCTACCGGAAATGGCAGCGCGGCAGCTTCACTCAAAACCTCTAGCGATTGGCAAACAACTTCAATTTCACCAGTCGCAATATTTGCATTTTCGTTACCACTTGGGCGCTCTCGAACGGTTCCAGTTATTAATACGCACCATTCGGCGCGAAGTGATCCAGCAAGGCTTTCATCGTTAATGACTACTTGAGCGCTGCCAGATGCATCTCTCAAGTCAATAAAGGCAACTCCACCATGATCTCGACGTCTTGCAACCCAGCCAGCAAGAGTAATTTTTGAACCGACATCGCTCTTGCGCAACGATCCAGCTGTGTGAGTTCTAATCATCTTTAACAGGCCCCATTATTTTTAGTTGGATTTAAATTCATTAATCAAGGTCGCGATTCTAACTTCTTTTGACTCACCAGTCTTCATATCTTTCAGCGCTAGCGTTCCGGATTTAATCTCGTCCGCACCAATAACTGTGCTAAATCTCGCCCCACTCTTATCTGCAGACTTCATGGCGCCCTTAAGCGCGCGGTCACCGTAAGCCATATCGCATGAAATGCCTTGATCGCGTAGTTCATTTACGAGATTCGCCACGAAGGCTTTTTCGGATGAGCCTAGTGAAATTACGAAAAGGTCTAAATCCAATTTAGTTACTGATGTATCGAAAATACCTTCGGCTTCACAAGCTAGAAGAACTCGATCGACACCGAGGCCGAAACCAATTCCAGATAAATCATTGCCCCCAAGTTCAGCCATCAAGCCGTCATAGCGACCGCCCCCGCCGATACCTGACTGCGCACCCAATTTGTCACTGATGAATTCAAAAGTTGTTCCGGTGTAATAATCAAGACCGCGAACCATAAGCGGATTAATCGTGAATTCAATTTTTGCTGAATCCAAAAGTTCTTGGACTCGTGCAAAATTTTCCTTACTTTCAGCGGACAAATAATCTAGAAGCAACGGCGCGCTGGCCATCGCCTCTCTAATTTCAGGTCGCTTGTCGTCGAATAAGCGAAGAGGATTCAGCGCAGCCCGTTCTAAAGTCGCTTCATCCAAATTCAACTTAGAAATATAAGAAACCAAATCTTTGCGATGACTCGCACGACTCTTTGCATCGCCCAGAGATGTTATTTCAAGTCGATAAGATTTAAGCCCCAACGCCTTGAATGCCCGATCTGCAACGGCTATGACTTCAAAATCAATTTCCGGATCATTTAAGCCGATAGCTTCTATTCCGACTTGATAGAACTGACGATACCGACCGGCCTGAGGTCTTTCGGCACGGAAGAATGCGCCGGAATACCAAACTTTAACTGGCAGAGTTAACTTATCTAAATTGTTTTCGATAACACTGCGCATCACGCCGGCTGTTCCTTCGGGACGAAGTGTTAAGGATCTGCCACCACGATCTTCAAAGGTATACATCTCTTTTGAAACAACATCGGTAGATTCTCCGACACCGCGCTTGAACAATTCGGTATCTTCAAATACTGGCAACTCCATCAAAGAGTAACCCGCAGTTCTTGCCGATTGAATTAAAGTTTCACGAACGAATTCAAAATATTGGGATCTCGGTGGAAAGTATTCGCTCACGCCTTTAGGGGCTTGTAGTTCGCGCATCACTCCCCCCGTCCTGGTTTTGAATGCAGAAAAGATTCCTGCAAATAAGGATTGTTGACTCGTTCTCGTCCAATTGTAGTTTGTGGTCCATGCCCAGGAAGGACTATTAATTCATCATTTAGGGGCAATATTTTAGAAATCAAAGAATTGCGCATGGCTGAAGCTGATCCAGTAGGTAAATCAGTCCGGCCAATTGCTCCTGCGAAGAGAACATCTCCAGAAATCAAGAACTCTTCATTCACGGTAAAAATCGCAGAACCAGCGGTATGCCCAGGTGCGTGTTGAACGACAATGTCGAATCCTGCTAAATCAAAACTTTCGCCATCAATAACTTCTCGGACTACTTTCGGCTCTTCGAAATTGGTTACCCCAAGCCCTGCCATAATTTTTTTACTTTCACCGTTGGTCTCCAAGGCTCGGAAAGGATCCGATAAAAGTTTCCGATCGGATGAGTGAATAAGCGTTGGCACACCATATTCATTTGCAAATGGCCGAACCGAGAAGATGTGGTCGAGATGTCCATGAGTAACAAGAGTTGCAACCGGTTTTAGATTGTGTCTGTTTAAAACCGATTTAATTGCCGAAACTAAATCAGGACTATCAATACCTGGGTCCACGATGAAACATTCCGAATTTTTAGTTGGGGCGAATATCCAACAATTTGTCGCAAAATAAGGAGCGGCTATAACCTCGAGAATCAAAGTTCACCCCATTCCGAGCGCCTGCAGGCCCGATTTTAAGCACAAATAGATTAGGCCACTTTTGCCAATGCAATAGTTAAGGGTATCTTTAGCCCGCACGCATATCTAATTAGATCTAATTGGGTCTAACTAGATTTTAATCAAGCTAGTCATAACGAATGGTCTGCAACCCCGCATACCTAACGCGCAACGAAAGCGAGTATCAAAATGACGGATATCAACCCAAGCGAAGTGGCTCAAGCCGTAACAACAGGCGATTCAAATCTCAGTGCCGCATCTGCGCTAATTGGGGATCCATCCAAGTTTGGTCGAGTTGACCAAGATGGCACCGTATATGTCCTAACTCCTTCCGGTGAAAAACCAGTTGGTTCATACCCTGGCAAGAGTCCAGAAGAAGCGCTCGCATATTTCGTTCGCAAGTTTGAAGCCGTAGCTTCAGAAGTTGCATTACTTGCCGCCCGCATCAAGAGCGGTGCAATGGTCCCGTCAGATGCCGCAGAAGCAGTAGTTAAATTGCGTGAGACAGTTGCAAACCTAAATGGCGTTGGCGATCTTGCAACCCTTGCCGCCTCCGTCGACCAAATTCCAAATTTAATTGAAGATCACCGCGCTGCATATCAAGAGCGTAAAGATATTGAATCTGCAGTGCGCGAGGCTAAGCGAGCCGCATCACTTATCGTCAAAGAGAAGCTCGTCGCCGAGGCTGAATCTCTGGCACTTTCGGAGAGCTGGAAAACAACAAGCGAGCGATTAAAAGTTCTGCTTGAAGAGTGGAAAGCCGCCCCACGCCTGGATAAGACAACCGACACCGAACTTTGGAAGCGCTTTTCATCTTCGCGTAATAAGTTTGATAAACGTCGTCGTACTCACTTTGCAGCGCTCGAATCAGTTCAGCATGAAGTTGCCGCTAAGAAGGAAGAGATTGTTAAGCAGGCCGAAGCCTTAGCTACCTCAAAGGAATGGCTTCCAACAGCGAATAAGTTCAAATCACTTATGGATGCTTGGAAGGCAGCAGGACGCGGCAAGCCAAGTGTCGATGCAAAACTTTGGGCACGATTCAAGGCCGCGCAAGATCAGTTTTTTGCCGCAAAGAACGCTGATCTAGATAAGCGCCAAGTAACTATGGCCGCAAATCTAGAGAAGCGCGAAGAACTAATCGTTAAATTTGAAGAGTTACTTCCAATTACTGATTTGCAGAGTGCTAAGAAGAACTTCCGCGCGCTGATGGAACAATGGCAGAAGATTGGAATGACCGAACGAAGCAAGCGTGCTGCTCTGGACACTCGTCTTTCGCGCGTTGAAGATGAACTTCATGCACTAACTGAAGAGCAAAATCGTCGCACCGATCCAACAGCGATTGCACGTGCTAACGATGTTGTTCAAGGTCTAATTGATGCAATCGCTGGCTACGAAGTTCAAGCTGCAAAGGCTGAAGCTGCAGGCAACGCCGCAAAAGCTAAAACCGCTCGTGAAGCTGCCGAGGCTCGCAAGGTTTGGCTAGCCGAAGCACAAAAGGGTCTGGCTGATTTCAAAGCCTAATTGTTGGTAACTCGATACACATCGTAAACACCTTCAACTGATCTAACGCTTGCCAAAACTGCATCAAGATGTGATGCATCTGCCATTTCAAATGTAAATCTTGAGAGCGCCGTCCGATCTTTCGAAGTGCTAACTGAAGCGTTCAAAATATTTACATGTTGATCAGACAGCGTGCGAGTTACATCAGACAATAATCGCGCTCTATCGAGAGCCTCAACTTGGATATTTACCAAGAATGCAGATTTAGCCGAGTTGTTCCATTTAACTCCGACAATGCGATCGCCTTGATTCAACTTCAAATCTGTCACATTTATGCAGTCACTTCGGTGGACCGATACTCCACTACCCCGTGTTATAAAACCAACAATCTCATCGCCAGGAACCGGCGTGCAGCATCTTGCCAATTTAACAAGCACATCGTCCGCACCTTCAACATCAACTCCTGATGAATTTCGGCGCACATGCTCGAACGAATGGACTGGAGTAGTGTGACTTTCAACTTCGGTATCAGGTTCGTGCAGATCGGTATTTGCAACAAGTTTTTCGATTACGAATTGTGCGCTGATATGTCCATTGCCCACTGCCGCATACATGCTTTCGATATCTGGATAATGTAAATCGTGCGACAACTCTAAAAATGCTTGACCGGCAAATATTTTCTGTAACGGTAAACCAACTTTTCGCATCTGACGAGCAATCGATTCACGACCTGCTTCAATCGCTTCCTCTTTACGTTCCTTCGAAAACCAAGCTTTGATCTTCGAGCGCGCTCTTGGTGATGAAACAAAGCTGAGCCAGTCGCGACTTGGGGCGGCGCTAGGACTCTTGTTAGTTACAACTTCGACTACATCGCCATTAGTAAGGATTGATTCCAGTGGCACTAACTTCCCATTTACCTTTGCGCCAACACATCTGTCCCCTACCTCGGTATGAACTGCATATGCAAAATCAACTGGAGTCGAACCAGATGGCAGAGCGATCACACTGCCCTTGGGCGTGAAGACGAAGACTTCTGGAGTTCGTAAGTCGTAGCGCAGGGTGTCTAGAAATTCACCAACATCTTCAGTCTCTTGTTGCCATTCGTGTAATTGCTTCAACCAAATCATCTCTGGCTTCTTGGTGGCGTCGTCTCCAACTGTGGCCAATTTGTATTTCCAATGTGCTGCGATTCCATACTCGGCACGTGCGTGCATATCAAATGTTCTAATTTGGATTTCTACTGCCTTCCCGTTCGGGCCGATGACTGTTGTGTGCAGTGATTGATAAAGATTGAATTTTGGCATCGCAATGTAATCCTTGAAGCGACCAGGGATTGGACTCCATCTTGCGTGAATCGCACCGAGAACCGCGTAACAATCGCGAACGCTTTCAACCAAAACGCGAATTCCTACCAGGTCATAAATCTCATTGAAATCTCGCCCACGTATAACCATTTTCTGATAAACACTGTAGAGATGCTTCTGTCGTCCCAAAACTTTCGCGGTAATTCCGTCCGCATTTAGATCTTTGGCAACAAGTTCTAACACCTCGGTTGTCATAGCTTGTCGTGCCGGATTACGTTCTTGGACTAAACGTTCGATTTCTTCATAAATTTTTGGTTCTAGGGTTTTGAAAGATAAATCCTCAAGCTCCCACTTGATCGCACTCATTCCCAAACGATTTGCCAGGGGTGCGTAAATATCTAGAGTCTCACGCGCCTTACGTTGTGCCGATTCCAGAGCAACGTATTGCCAGGTTCGGGCGTTATGTAACCGATCTGCCAACTTAATAACAAGGACTCGAATATCTCGCGACATTGCGATAACCATCTTGCGCAATGTTTCGGCTTCCGCTGTCGGTCCGTAATTCAACTTATCCAACTTCGTGACACCATCAACTAGATTCGCTACCTCTTTGCCAAAATCTTTTTTAAGGGCTTCTAGTGAATATTTTGTATCTTCAACTGTGTCATGAAGCAAAGCCGCAATAATCGTCTCTAAGTCCAGCCCGATATCTGCCAAGATTTCAGAGACTGCAAGTGGATGAGTTATGTAAGGCTCGCCTGATTTACGTAACTGACCTTCATGAGCATCGGCCGCTATATCGTAAGCGCGTTCAAGTTCTTTTACAGACGCACCAGGATGATGAGCGAGAAGAGACTTCGCTAAACCATCTAGAACCGGATTCATGGTTCTATCTTAACTAGCCACTGCCAGTTAAACAGTTTAAAAAGTTTATCGACGCTTTCGTTTAGGTTGATTGCGTGGACCACGGGCCCATGAATTCTTCGCATCTGAACCTAAGTCGGTCAAGGAAGCTGCTGTTGCACCCTTAGCTTCAGCGGTAACTGAGCCAGGAGCATGTTGCGCAACGCGCTTTGCCAATGCTCGCATTGCTGGTTCGCGTTCACGCAATTGTGCTAACAACGGGGTTGCTATGAAAATTGAAGAATAAGTTCCGGTAGCTAAACCTACGAATAGGGCAAGCGATAGATCCTTAAGAGTTCCGGCGCCGAGCAATCCTGAACCCACAAAGAGGATTGAACCTACTGGCAACAATGCAATGACTGATGTGTTGAAAGAGCGAACCAAAGTCTGGTTAACAGCCAAGTTTGCAGCTGCAGAATAGGTAACTTTTCCGGTGCTCGTTATCGATTTCGTGTTTTCACGAACTTTATCGAAAACCACGACCGTGTCATAAAGTGAATAGCCAAGAATGGTTAAGAAACCAATCACCGTTGCCGGAGTAACGTCAAATCCAACCAGCGCATAGATTCCGACAGTTACAACAACGTCGTGCACGGTTGCAACGATTGCCGCAAATGCCATCTTAGGTTCGAAGATCATCGCAAGAAAGAGCATTACGACAATGATGAAACCAACTAGACCGTAAAGCGCCTTCTTGGTAATTTCCGCGCCCCATGATGGTCCGATAATTTGAGTATCAATATTATTTACGTTGACACCAAAACTTTTAGCTAAAGACTCTTTTACTGTGTTGAATGATTCAAGGGAACCAGTCTGGATGCGAAGGCGATCATTTCCAACAATCTGCACCACGCTCTCACCAGGCACGCCAGCTTCTTCAATTGCAGCACGACCCTGTTCTACAGTCACGCCCGGCTTAGAAATTGAGAATTCTGATCCACCTTTGAATTCAATACCAAGATTCAAACCCTGAGTTCCAAGAACAATCGCTGACATAGCAATGATTACTCCGGAGAATGCATACCAACGACGACGCTTACCAATAAAATCAATTGATGTCTCGCCGCGATACAACCGGCCGCCAATACCTGAAAGTGATCTCATCCGATTAACCCTTCGAGTTTTCTGTGACATCTGTTTTGATTTTCATACCCAAGCTCTTCTGCGAGAAACCTGACCATTTGTTTCCGTTAGCAAAGAATTTCATTCTGGAAACCAGTGAAACTAGAGGCTTTGTAAAGGTAAACACAACCAATAGGTCGATGAGTGTTGTTAGCCCAAGAGTGAAAGCGAATCCGCGGACACCTCCGACTGCAAAGAAGTAGAGAAGTGCAGCAGCGATCAGCGAAACCATATCGGCAACCAAAATTGTATGGCGGGCCTTTACCCATCCGGTCTCTGCAGCTGCGCGAATCGAACGGCCTTCGCGAACTTCATCACGTAATCGTTCGAAGTAAACAATGAATGAGTCAGCAGTGATACCGACCGCAACAATTGCACCCGCAATGCCAGCCAAGGTCAGAGTAAAGCCAAGCCACTCACCAAGAAGCAGGAATGAAAGATAAGTAATTGCCGCTGCTACCAGCAAGGAGAGAACGGTGACGATTCCTAGCGCTTTGTAGTAGATAAAGGAATAAAGGAAAACCAAGAGGAAACCAAGAAGTCCAGCTAACAAACCAGCTCTTAGTTGATCAGATCCTAGAGTTGGTGAAACTTGTAAAACTTCACCTTGATCGAAGGCCAAAGGTAGTGCGCCATACTTCAGAACATTTGCAAGATTTGACGCTTCTGACTGAGTAAAGCTTCCGGTTATTTGAGCGCTTCCACCGGTGATCGCTTCATTAATTCTTGGTGCTGAAACAACAAGACCATCAAGAACAATCGCAACTTGATTCTGCGGAGCAGCTAAGCCAGTGACTGCTTGAGTAAGAACACCAAACTTGTTTGCACCTTCACCGTTGAAATCTAGTGAAACAAACCAGCCAGCAGCACCTTGTTGATCGATTGCGGCTGTTGCCTTAGAAACCATATTTCCTAAAACTTGAGCAGGGGCAAGTATGTATTTTCCAGTTCCACCGCGATCGCAAGAAACAACAGCGACATCCGGTGATTCTGTTGATCCACCCTGCAAATTAATTTTGTTTGTGCAATCCAGTGCCGCAAACTTTGCGCTCAATTCAGGGGAAACTCCACTTGGAAGTGATGCATTCTGGGGATCGCCCGAAACGGATGTTGCATTTGGTGCACCTTGAACTAAGACCTGGCGAAACCGAAGTTCAGCAGTCTGTCCAACTAGTTGCACAATCTCTTCACCGGTTTCACCTGGAACCGAAATAACAATCTGACGATTATTTCCAGAACCTTGCGCAGCAACTTCGCTCTCGGCAACTCCAATTGAGTTAACACGTTGTCTAATAATTTCGACCGCTTGTGAAATTGCTTCTGGCGTAACCTTGGCGCCTTCAGTGGCACGTGGAGTTAGCGTTACGCTGGTTCCACCTCGAAGATCAAGACCAAGTTTTACTTTCGTTGCATCTTGAAATACTGCAACTGCACTAAATGCAATTAGCACTAAACCAAGGATGGCAATCGACTTAAGTGGCTTACCTGAGGTTTTAGCGCTCTTTGAACTCGCGCTCGGGCTCTGAGAATTATTTATGGCGGACATGAGGCGCAAGTCTAGGCATCAGAGGCGGGTGTGTCGAAAAAATCCAGCTGCCCAGTCGACCCAATTGGTGCCTTTAGGCCCAAGTGCTCGAATCCCGCAGGAGTTGCGATTCGCCCACGTGGAGTGCGTGAGATAAATCCCATTCGGACAAGAAAGGGTTCAGCCAAAGATTCGATGGTTTCGGCCTCTTCACCTATCGCCATAGCAAGAGTCGAAATTCCCACTGGACCACCGTTAAATCTCTTCACGAGGGTTTCTAAAACTCCCAGATCCAGACGATCTAATCCAATCGCATCAACTTCGTATAACTCGAGGGCCGACTTCGCCTCTTTGATATCAACTTTTCCATTGGAATGAACCTGGGCATAGTCGCGCACTCTTCTGAGCAAGCGGTTCGCTACTCGCGGCGTTCCTCGAGATCGTGAACCAAGTTCCTGAATTGCCGCCTCGCTAATTTCAATTCCCATTAGCGCTGCACTTCTCTTAACAATTACTGAAAGTTCGGCATCTTCGTAGAAATCAAGTTGTGCAGTAAATCCAAATCGATCACGTAATGGACTTGGCAGCAGGCCAGCACGCGTTGTTGCTCCTACTAATGTGAAATGAGGTAGCTCTAGTGGGATTGCAGTCGCGCCTGCACCTTTTCCGACAATCACATCAACTCGAAAATCTTCCATAGCTAGATAAAGAAGTTCTTCGGCTGGCCGGGACATTCGATGAATTTCATCCAAGAACAAAATCTCACCCTCAACTAAAGAAGAGAGAATCGAAGCCAAATCACCAGCATGTTGAATAGCTGGCCCGCTAGTTATTCGAATTGGTGCATTCATTTCAGATGCAATGATCATTGCAAGTGTTGTTTTTCCTAATCCTGGCGGTCCCGAAAGCAGAACATGATCGGCAGGAGAATTTCGATTTCTTGCGGCAGATAGCAAAAGATCTAGCTGATTTGCTACTCGCTTCTGTCCAACAAATTCTTGTAACGTCTTTGGTCGCAGCGCTAATTCTTGAGCTCGCTCGAAATCATCTGAGTTCGAATCGACCAATCTCTGCTCTTCGCTCATTTTTAACCGCGCCCTCTGCTTTGTAGCGCAAGTTTAAGAAGTTCGGAGATATCAGTTTGATCTATCTTCGCACCAAGATCGCTTGCAACAGAATCGATTGTCGCTTCAGCATCTCGAGCTGTAAATCCAAGACCAATCAAAGCACTCTGTAACTGAGTGCGCCAATGAGATTTAGTAACTGATCCGGCGCCCTGACTACGAGCTAAATCGCTCACCTTATCTTTAAGTTCTAGAACTGTTCGCTGTGCGCCTTTCTTTCCAAGTCCCGGGATTCGTTCTAACGCGGCGGAATTCTCGCTAGCAATCGCGCTAGCCAATTCTTCTGGTTCATAGATTGAGAGGGCAGATTGCGCAACCTTTGGACCAATTCCACTTACGGTCTGCAAGAGTTCGAAAAAATCTCGGGAATTAGCGCGGTCAAAACCAAAGAGTGTTAGCGAATCTTCTCGGACCACAAGCGTTGTAAAAATATCGGTATGAGTTCCAACAACTAGTGAAGCAGCAAATCTGGCAGGCAGCGAAACTTGAATTCCAACGCCACCAACTTCAACGACGGCAGAATTAAGCGTTGTTGCTTTCACTACGCCTGATACCGAGGCAATCACTTCTTAGCCACCTTTGCTATTCGAGCCTTCTCTTTGGCAACAGCTAATTCGATTCGAGCGTTACCAGATCCTCGCCAATGATGGCAGATAGCAAGCGCTAAGGCGTCGGTGCTATCGACGGGTTTCGGAATTTCTTTTAGGGCGAGCAGCTTTTGAACCATGAGTGCAACTTGTTTCTTATCTGCACGACCCGAACCAGTAACAGCAGCCTTAACTTCGGTGGGAGTATGCATCGCAACTGGAATTCCGGCACGAGCTGCAATCAATAGTGCAACCCCGGCAGCTTGACCAGTAGACATTGCAGTTCGAATATTCAATTGCGAGAATACACGTTCAACTGCAATCACATCAGGTTTGTATTCTTTAATCCAAGCCATCAACTGCTTTTCTAGTTCTAGCAACCGATATGCAAGTTCCATATCGGTAGGAGTTTGAATGACTCCGACGCCGACCATAACTAACTTCTGAGCAGTTCCATTTTCAACTATTCCGAGACCGCATCTTGTTAAACCTGGATCGACCCCGAGAACGCGCATTTTAAAGACTAGCCATTACCTCATCTGAAACATCGAAGTTTCCAAAGACGTTCTGAACGTCATCTAGCTCTTCGATTGCATCAATTAGTGCGAAAACTTTCGTAGCTCCTTCAGCATCTAGCGGGACCGAAACCGATGGAAGAAATGAGGTATCAGCAGATTCGTAATCAATTCCTGCGCTTTGCAGAGCAGTTCTGACCGCTACTAAATCACTTGGTTCACTGACAATCTCGAATGATTCACCAAGGTCAGTAACATCTTCAGCGCCGGCATCCAGGACATGTTCCAAAATCTTATCTTCGGTTATTCCTGAAGACTTTGAAACAATTACTACGCCCTTGCGATTGAACATATAAGAAACCGAACCAGGATCAGCCATAGATCCGCCATTACGAGTAACAGCAACCCGAACTTCAGATGCAGCACGGTTTCGATTGTCAGATAAACACTCGATCATCAATGCAACACCATTAGGGCCATAACCTTCATACATAATTGTTTGCCAATCAGCGCCGCCAGATTCAAGTCCAGCGCCACGCTTTACGGCGCGATCAATATTGTCTGCTGGCATCGAATTCTTCTTTGCCTTTGCAATTGCATCAAAGAGAGTGGGGTTTCCTGTGATGTCAGCGCCACCATTTCGTGCAGCAACTTCGATTCCCTTGATTAACTTGGCGAAATTCTTCGCACGTCTGGAATCGATAATGGCTTTCTTGTGTTTAGTGGTCGCCCACTTGGAATGGCCTGACACGGTAAAACCCCCTAAAAATCAATTGCTGTAGTTTATCTTGAATTACTTTTTACAAACCTCTTCGAGGAAGTATCGATGCACTCGATTATCTCCGGTCAATTCTGGATGAAATGCCGTAGCCAAGACGCGGCCTTGCCTTACTGCTACCGGGTGCGAAGCGCCTGATATTTCAATACTGGATAGAACTTCTACCTTGGGGCCGTGTGATTCCACCCAAGGTGCTCGGATGAATACACCCCTTATGGGAGCGCCCGAAATAGATTTGAAATCTAGATCCATTTCAAAGGATTCGGTCTGTCTACCAAATGCGTTGCGGCGGACTTCCATATCAATTCCGCCAAAAGTTTCTTGATCAGATGCTGGATCAACTATCGATTTAGCAACCAGAATCATTCCCGCACAAGATCCGTAGGTTGGCATGCCATCAGCAATTCGCTTAGAAATTAATTCAGAGAGCCCAAAAGCTTTTGCAAGTTTGCTAATTGTTGTTGATTCGCCGCCTGGGATAATAAGAGCATCAACTGTCCGAATATCAGACTCGGTCTTTACTAATTTTCCGGTAACACCGCACTCGCCGAGTGCGAAAATATGTTCTCGAAAATCGCCTTGGAGCGCTAAAACTCCAACGTTCATTTCTACCAGCCCCGTTCGGCCAATCGATGTGGAACAGGTATGTCTGCAACATTTATACCAACCATCGCTTCGCCTAAACCGCGAGAAGCATCCGCAACAACTTTTGCGTCGGTGTAGAAAGTAGTTGCCTTTACACAAGCAGCAGCGCGCTTTGCAGCATCGCCAGATTTAAAGATTCCAGAACCGATAAATACGCCGTCGGCACCAAGTTGCATCATCATCGCAGCATCTGCTGGAGTAGCGATTCCACCTGCAGTGAAGAGAACGACTGGAAGTTTGCCGGTCTCGGCAACTTCTTTTACTAGTGCATAAGGAGCCTGTAGTTCTTTAGCGGCTACATAAAGTTCGTCTTCGCGCATTGAAGTTAGTCGGCGAATCTCTGAACCAATTTTGCGCATGTGAGTTGTGGCATTTGAAACATCGCCAGTGCCAGCTTCACCCTTAGAACGAATCATTGCTGCACCTTCATTGATGCGACGAAGTGCTTCACCGAGATTAGTTGCACCGCAGACGAAAGGGATTGTGAAATTCCACTTATCAATATGGTGTTCGTAATCTGCTGGTGTAAGAACTTCAGATTCATCGATGTAATCAACATTTAAAGTCTGTAAAATTTGGGCTTCGGCAAAGTGACCAATTCGAACTTTCGCCATAACCGGAATAGAAACTGCTGCTTGAATTTTTTCAATCATGTCAGGATCTGACATTCTAGAAACGCCACCCTGTGCACGAATATCTGCAGGGACTCGTTCTAACGCCATTACGGCAACTGCGCCAGCATCTTCAGCAATCTTTGCCTGTTCTACATTTACAACATCCATGATGACGCCGCCCTTGAGCATTTCGGCCATGCCACGCTTTACTCGTGCGCCACCGACTTGGGCTTCATTCGCTTTGGACATTGTCTGCTCCTGTTGTCTTTGTAATTCTTTAATTCTTCTTTATTGAAATTTCTCTAGGTCCCAGAGTCTACTTCGACTTTTGCGGGCTCGCACTTTTGGCTGGGACGGGGTATTCAAGTTCAGGCTCGGTGTCCGTTAGAGCTATCCAGACTTGACCATCAGCGAAATTGGCCACGGATCCATCGGCCAAGGTCCAGATAGTTCCGACATCAGCGCTTGGTCGCTGCCAAGTTATTGCCACAATTTTGCCATCACGCAATAAGTAGCCGCTGCCACTGCCAACGGTATTGCTCATTGGGGTTACTCCCCCAAATTTATCTCCATAAATTGAATCAGTAATTTCAACTTTTTGAATTACAAAATTTGGCGAACCAAGTTGACGGCCATTTGAATCCAAATTTGGTTTGCCGTTAAATGTTAGAAGCCAGCGTTTTTCAACTACCGACCAAGTCATTCCATACTTTGCTGCGGGCCATTTCACGGTTGCGGATTTCAATTTTTTGGCGAGCTTGCTTGCTTCACCAAATTGCCAGCCCACTGATTTAACGATGTCAATCTTCTTGCCTTCATCCTCAATTGTTTTCTTAAGAAGTGCGTTGGCGTCTACCATCATGTTGGTCGGAGCAAATCTAGAATTGTCGGATTGATAAATTGACGGTGGATTGCGTTCTGCCGACATATTCTCCAAGTTTGCTGCTGCTAAAACCGGCCGCATCTTGCTCTGTGCCCCACTGTAAGCAAAACCTACCCGACCATATTGTTCAAGAATTTCAATATCACTTATTCGAGCTGAACGAACTGGCCCAATCAAATCTGGAACCTTGTCGGTGAAGATTGCTGCCAGTCTGGTGAGACCACCTTCGACCTGCTCAATGTAAATAACATCGGCGCTATTTAATCCAACCTGCGGATGTGCGGCATTTGTGTCATCTATTTTTACCGCAAGAACCGGGCCATTTTTTCCTGGAAGATTTGTTAAAACATTCTTCTCAACTTCTTTTTGCGTGACTTTGTTTACCAGGCTGGAAGGAGATGCACACGAACTTAAGACAATCAAGATTGAAATTGCGGCCAGGAACTTTTTCATAGAATGTGATCCTCAAATGAATATCGCATAGGTAACGGGGCATGTCCGGCTAGTCGGAAGATCCTGAAGAGAAGTTTACTACGAAGAGATTGTGCGCTCTGAACCGCTTCCGTGTGAATTGTGATTCCGACTGAAATCTTCTCGGACAAAGATTTTAGCGACTCCACTAATTCGCTTTCGATACCACTAGGAATAGACACTTCATCTTCGAGGATCAAATTCAAACTCTGTGACAACGCTATCTCCGCATCACTTCGTTCGACAATGTTTGCCTCACGAGCCTGATAGGCCGCAGCAGTTAAAACCAAACTGGTTGCGGCATCTACTCCTTTAGAGTTTGCGATTTCAAGTGCCAGCGCTGCTCGCCGTTGAAGTAAGGCGTCTAGATGGGCCCAAGATGTTTCGACTCTGTGGTGCAACACATCTAATCTCGAGGCAAGGAACGATAAATACCATCCGGCAAGTAGAAGAATGAAGAGCGCAATTACAATAATTTCAATCATTCGAACGTAACCGATTCCAGAAGCGATTTTCAGATGCCAAGCTCACCTTCGAGTTCCCAGCTAGAGCCATCTCATATACCGATAAAATTTGATCTCCCACTGCATCCCAATCAAATCTCTTCGCTTTTTCATATCCCGCAATGGCAATTTTCTCGCGCATCTGCGAATTCTCCAAGAGATTAATAACGGTTTCGGCCAAATCATCGGCATCTTCTGAGGCAAAAATGGCACCCGAATCTCCGTCATCCAAAAGTCTTAAAAATGCTGGGAGGTTGCTGGCAACAATTGGTGTTTTCGCCGCCATGGCTTCGGCCAAAATTATTCCGAAGGATTCACCACCGGTGTTTGGCGCGATGTAGAGAGATATCGATTTAAAGAATTGAGCTTTTTCTATCTCTGAAATCCGACCCAAGAAAGTTATTCGCTCACGCAGATCCGGTGGAACTAACTTCTCAAAGTCACTGGCATTGCCTGGACCGGCAACCAAGATTCTTAAATTTGGAACCTTGTTCACTATTTTTGGAATAGCCGCTAATAGAACTGCTAGCCCTTTTCTTGGCTCATCAAACCTTCCAATGAAACCGAGTGTGTTCGGTAGCGCCCATTCTGCTCGCACACCGATACCTTCAAATTTTTTGCTGTCGATTCCGTTTGGAATCACTACTGCTTCGGTATTAAATCTATCTTTTAGAGTTTCGCGTGCAATTTCACTGACTGCAATCTTTGCCGTAATTCTCTCTATTAACGGATCAAGCATTGTGCCTATTGCGTTTGCTACTTTTTGTGGGTTTGCTGCCGCGTGAAATGTTGCAACCATTGGGCCATCTCCAGCCCATCCGGCAAGAAGTGAGAGTGACGGAATCGCAGGTTCATGTAAGTGCAACAAGTCAAAGTTTCCATTTGAAATCCACTGCTTAACTCGTGATGAAGCCAGTGGCCCAAAAATAACTTTCGCAACTGCTCCGTTGTAAGGAATTGAAATCGGTCTACCTGCTGAAACCACCCAGGGTTCGATATTTCCATCTTCTTCCGTGACTGGTGCTAACACTGAGACTTCGTGGCCTTTGGCTATTAACCATTGCGAAAGTTCTTTTATATGAATCTGAACCCCACCTGGCGTATCCCATCCATATGGACAGACGACGCCAATTCTTAGGCTACGCATTTGCATCATCTCGCCAGATTCGTTGCAACATATGCCAGTCAACAGTATGAACCGCCAACTGTTCCGCAAAACGATCTGCGATAACTTGAGTCATAACCGCGGCCTTCTCTTGAACACTTCCGGTCGCTGGAACTGCAATAGCTTCGCCAAAAATAATTCGAATTCCGACTTCTTCATATTTTACGAATGCGGTGATTAAATCTGCGCCAGTTTGTATTGCCAAAAGTGCTGGCCCGGCTGGCATTTGCCCACCAGTGCCGAAGAAATCTACCAGTATTCCGTTCTTGGATAAATCCCGGTCGGCAACTAGTGCGACCAACTTTCCTGAACGCAATCTCTGAGATAGAACTGCAATAGAGCGTGAATCTAAATCCAAAACTTCCATACCGATTGCTGTTCGGTATTCCAGAAATTTTCGGAACAACTTCTCGGGCTTTAAATGTTCGGCGACCGTTGTTAGTGGTATTCCAGTCGCACAAAAATATGCACCAGCATGATCCCAATTTCCAGCATGTGGTAGCGCAACAATGCAGCCGCGCTTATCTGCAATCGGATCCCTTAGAAAGTTTTCATTCTCACATACCGTAGTCGAAAGTAGGCGCTCTTTACTCCAGGCCGGAAATCTAAATGTGTCACACCAATATCTAAGATAAGAACGCATTCCAGCATTTACCAAAAATTCTAATTGTGCTTTATCTAACTCTGGACGCACTCGTTGATAATTAGTGCGCAATCTATTTACACCCTTGCCATTTCTGGCGTAAATAAAATCAGCAAAGCGATCTGCTAGTGAATATGCCTTACCCTCTGGAATCCAACGAATGATTTTCCAAGCTAGGTTGTAACCCCAATAAACAAAAGTTTGACCCATCTATCTAGCGCCCACATAAACAATTCGAAGTCGTTGTAAAACCGTAAGCAAACTTGCGATTGCTAAAACCCAGAATCCGATACCCATTATGTAAGGGACTCCGAGGCCAGCGAAACCAGTAGTGGTCAACACGATGATTATTCGCTCGGTTCGCTCGGCGAAACCCCCGTTGCATTCAATTCCTAATGATTCGGATCTTGCCTTGATGTAGGAAATCAGAAATCCAAGAACAATTGTTGTTAATACAACCGGGACGAGCGCATCATCTTCGGATATCAGATACCAGAGAACTGATCCCAGAATCACTGCATCTGTTAGACGATCAAGAGTTGAATCTAGAAGGGCGCCCCAAGCATTTGAGCCCTTCTCTGAAAGTCTTGCAATAGTGCCATCAAGTAAATCAAAGAGGACGAAGAAAATAATTAACATAGTTCCCAGAAAGAACTCGCCTCGCGGAAAAGTCAGAATAGCAGCCGCCATCGTGAATAACGCTCCAATGGCTGTGACCATATTTGCGCTGACGCCAATTCGAATTAATCCGCGACAAATCGGCGTAATTAACTTGGTCACTGGGGCGCGTAATGATTCTTGTAACATCTTTCCCATCGTAGGCTTAGTGGTCGTGAGCACCCAAATCTACCCGCTAATCAAGCCTGAATTGAAGGTTTGCGTTGTAGGAAAATCGAGTCGCGAAGTTATTGATTACTTCAAACTTAATCCAGCCGCTTTGGATGAAGCAGACGCTGCAATATTTATCGTCAGCGCTCTCGATGGAATTTCAACAGGTGACATCGAAATTTGGAACGCTGCTCGCGAACTTTACGTTCCCTCACTAGTTCTTATTTCAGAGTTAAGCAATGGCGAAACCGATTTTGATGACATGAGTGCAATTGCAGGTCGAATGCTCGATCCCGTGCAAACTCCATTTTTAGTTCTTCATGATGATTCCGGAAACCCAATCGCGCTTATCGATCTAGAAACTTTGAAATTATCTGATTATTCGACCGGGGCTCGAGTAGAACGTGATAGCGATCCTGAACATAAAGTGCTGGTCTTTGAATTTAGAAAAGAGTTTCTAGAAGCGACTGAAGAGTTTGGTGAAAGTAGTTTTGAAGAAGGACTTGGATTTCCAGCAATACCTTTTCTGCCAAGCAGTGGTCTAGGCAGTTTCGAGATTGCGACTTTTCTAAATAAATTACCAGGCCGCAGCTAACTGCGCACGAGTCTCTGAAAGAAGTTGCGGTAGAACTTTTGTCTGCCCAATCAGCGGCATAAAGTTTGAATCACCAGACCAACGTGGAATAACGTGTTGGTGAATATGTTCTGCAATACCAGCACCAGAGACGGCACCTTGATTCATTCCCAAGTTGAAACCACTTGCACCGCTGACAGCACGAAGAGTTTCCATTGCATGGGCCGAGAGTTCGAATATTTCATTTCGCTCACTTGCAGTTAAATCTGTTAAGTCACCAACATGTCGATTAGCACAGATCAACAAGTGCCCTGCGTTATAGGGATATAAATTCATCACAACATAAGCCTCACGACCGCGAGCGACAATCAAACCCTCTTCATCGTCCAACTTTAAAATTCTACAAAATGGACATTCAATTGAATTATCCGGAAGTGGTCGGTTCTCGCCAGCAAGATAAGACATGCGATGCGGTGCCCACAACCGCTGCCAACGATCTGGCATTCCTGCGCCACCCAAGAGTTCTTCTTCGCTCACTAAAATTTCCTAGATTTGAATTCGGTTTGCGATAGCCGAAAGAACTTCCGCAATTGCATCATCAACCGAAATTCCATTTTTCTGTTCGCCATTTCGGTATCTAAATGAAACCGCCCCTGACTTTTGATCCTCTTCGCCAGCAATCATCATGAAAGGAATCTTCTCAAGTTGGGCAGAACGAACTTTCTTCTGCATGCGATCATCTGATGCATCAATATCGATTCGTATTCCTGCCTTGCGCATCTTGGCAACAACTTCTTCCAAGTATGGAACAAAGGTATCTGCTACCGGAATTGCACGAACCTGAACTGGTGCAAGCCATGGTGGGAAAGCGCCCGCATAGTGTTCGGTCAGAACTCCGAAGAAGCGTTCGATAGAACCGAACAATGCGCGGTGAATCATCACTGGCTGTTGTCTTGAACCATCTGATGCTTGATATTCCAAATCAAAACGTTGTGGCAGTTGGAAATCAACTTGAATCGTAGACATCTGCCAAGTGCGACCAATCGCATCCTTTGCCTGCACTGAAATCTTTGGACCATAAAACGCAGCGCCTTCTGGATCCAAAACCAGTTCAAGATTCTGCTTTGTTGCGGCGACGCGTAGCGCTTCAGTTGCAGCTTCCCAATCTGCATCTGAACCAACCGACTTCTCTGGATTACGAGTCGAAAGTTCTAGATAGAAATCTTCCAATCCGTAATCTCGTAGAAGATTTAAAACGAAAGTTAAGAGGCTATCGAGTTCGCCCAGCATCTGATCTTTTGTGCAATAAATATGCGCATCATCTTGGGTAAAACCGCGGGCTCTAGTAAGTCCATGAATAACGCCAGATTTTTCGTAACGATAAACAGTTCCAAATTCGAATAAACGCAATGGCAGTTGACGATACGAACGAGAAGAAGATTTATAAATCAGATTATGAAATGGGCAGTTCATGGGCTTCATGTAGTACTTCTGTCCTGCCCGCTTTACCGTTCCATCTGCATGTAATTCTTCATCCATGACCATCGGTGGATACATTCCTTCGGAATACCACTGCAGATGACCAGAAGTTTCAAAGAGCGCTGCCTTGGTTAGGTGTGGTGAGTAAACGAATTGATAATCTTCTTCTTCATGGCGTTTGCGCGAATAATCTTCCATCGCGCGACGGATTATTCCGCCCTTTGGATGGAAAACCGCTAACCCAGAACCAACTTCCTCTGGGAACGAGAACAAATCTAATTCAGTGCCAAGACGACGATGATCGCGCTTCTCGGCCTCTTCGAGTAAATGTAAATAGCCATCCAATCTTTCCTGTGACGGCCAAGCAGTTCCGTAAATGCGTTGCAACATTGGATTCTTTTCAGAACCTCGCCAATATGCAGCTGCTGTGCGCATTAATTTAAATGCTGGAATATGTTTTGTAGAAGGGAGATGAGGTCCCCGGCAGAGATCGCTCCAGACTGGTTGCCCGTCTCGTCCTAAATTGTCATAAATAGTTAATTCACCAGCGCCAACTTCAACACTAGATTCGTCATCTGCATTACTTGATTTAAGCCCGATAAGTTCACATTTGTATGGCTCGTGCGCCAATTCGGCAAGTGCATCTTTCTCTATTGTAACGCGACGCTTAAACCGTTGACCAGCCTTAACAATTTTGCGCATTGCTGATTCAAGTTTTTCTAAATCATCTGGATTAAATGGCCGCTGTGGGTCAAAGTCGTAATAAAAACCATCTGTTATCGGTGGCCCGATTCCAAGTTTGGTATCAGCAAAGACTTCCTGAACCGCCTGGGCAAGAACGTGAGCCGTTGAGTGACGCAAGACCGAAAGACCTTCCGGTGATTCGATTGAAATTCCTTCAACCACATCGCCATCTTTTAGATCAGTCCAAAGATCCTTTAGATCACCATTTACTTTGCAAACAACAATTTCAGAATCTTCGGCAAAAATTTGAGTTGGCTTTGACTCAGAATCTACAGATTGCGGTTTACCATCAACCACGATCGAAATATTTGCCATGTCCTTAGCCTATCGAATGAGCATGGAGGATTTCCCGCAATTTATCGCTCCACTGCTTACTTATTTCATCCTCTTGCAATTTTCTACCTGCTAATTCTCCAACGGGTTGTGCGATTCGAAGCGCCGATAGTGCAAAGGCATGTGAAGCTCTACTTAATTCCGCCTCGTCTATCTCCGCTTCAATCGCTAGACCTGATGCAATGATTAGTCCACGAATAATTCCGGGAAGAACTCCCGCGCCAAGATCCGGTGTTACCCACAAGCCATCTATCCGGAAAACAAAATTCGATACCGCGCCTTCGCATACTTTCCCATTTTGATTGACGATTATGAACTCGTCAAAGCCATCAACCCTGGCCTGCGTTAAAAGATTTAAGTTCGATGTGTATGGAAACTTTTTATGCAGTTTTGTTTCGGGCGCAAAATCAAGGTTTTTCACACCCACCTTGGCAGAATGCGAAGCGTCAATATATGGGTCTATCGAAACCTGAAAATTTTCACCAAAGGTAAGGCGTAATCTCCCAAGTTCAATCTGATCTAGCGAGCCAATCGCATCAAGAATTTCATAATCGCTCGGTATCTCAAACCCTAATTCACCAGCGCTCTTACGGGCCCGGCTTAAATGCTCTTTAAACAATTGCGGCTTACCTTTTTCAACTCGGATAGTTTCAAAGAGTCCTACGCCAAATGGCCAACGATCACTTCGAAAACCGCCAGCGATTGAAAGCAACTTCGAGGCTTTCAGTTCCGTTTCTTCCCACTCTGCTGTCGCATCACTCGACCAAGTAATTCCTGCACCTGCGCCGAACTTCAACTTCTCACCATTTCGCCAGAAGATTCGAATCGCAACACTAAGGTTTGCCGCATCTCCTTCAATCCATCCAAGTGCTCCGCAATATGGTCCACGATCACTCGATTCACCGTCAGCAATAATGTTCATCGCAGATTCTTTCGGTGCACCACTCACAGAGCCAGGTGCCAGAATCTCTTGAAAGATTTGAGCCCAGGACAAGTCAGCCCGCACTTCACCGACCACATCAGAAACCAGATGCTCTAGCCCCGGATGTAATTCGCTTCTAAACAACTGCGAAACTTTGACGCTTCCGGCTTTGCAGATTCGCCCAAAGTCGTTACGCATTAGATCAACAATCATCACATTTTCAGCTCGGTCCTTATCCGAGAAAGCTGCTCCGGTTTCAGATAACTTACGTGTTCCCTTTATCGGGCTTGTTTTTACATTTGACCCTTCGCGGGCCAAGAAAAGTTCGGGCGAAGCTGAAGCAATCTCAATGTCAGGTAGCCTTAAAAAGGATGCATATGGTGCTGGGTTCTTATCCAGAATCTTTGAAAAGAGCGGGGCAATTGATATCTCTTTAGATAGTTTCGTCGAAATAATCCGGCAAGCATTTACTTGATAAACATTGCCTAACTTGATCTGCTCGCGAATATTGTTTACATATTCCTCAAACTCCGGCTGCAACATTGAACTCTGCCAAACTTCAGAAAGACCGTTCCACTCCCCGGTCTCCGGAAACGTTGCGCCCCGAATAACTGTTGAAAATTTTGCGAATAGATATCTACCCTCAAACGTTGTTGATACCGCCCAGAATCCACCATCGCTTAGTAAATCCGGATCGCTGGTCACTTCGATTAAATCGGTTGCCAGAACCCCATTCATCCAGAAGAAAGGTCGGTTCAAATCCACGCCCTAACGCTAGATGACCAGAACCGAATCGTCCCGCTTTGGCGCTTGCCCGTTTGGTGCGCTAGATTTGCCCTCTTGATTCTGCAGAAATGTTGAATGTAAGAATGCGGACGTAGCGCAGTTGGTAGCGCGGAACCTTGCCAAGGTTCAGGTCGCCGGTTCGAACCCGGTCGTCCGCTCTGGTGCACCACATGTGACGAAAGCTGCAGGAAAAGATGGTCGGATGGCCGAGAGGCGAGGCTCAGGACTGCAAATCCTGCTACACGGGTTCAAATCCCGTTCCGACCTCCATAATTAACTAACTCAAATTGTGGAACTTCTTATAAGTAAGGAATGTCAATGAGTGGCTTAGAGAAATCAGAACGACCTTGGGGTCGCTATGAAGTTCTTCAAGAATCCGCAACGCATAAAGTTAAATGCATCTGGATGAAACCAGGAACCAGACTTTCATATCAGCGACACAAGCACCGCGCCGAACATTGGTTCATTGTTCAAGGCACTGGCGAGGTAACGATCGATGGCGCAATATCTCAAGTCAAACCTGGTGACACCGTCGAATTTAAAGTCGGAGTTCTTCACCGCCTGGCAAATACTGGCAAGGATGAAATCATCTTCGTAGAAGTGCAGACTGGAAGCTACTTCGGAGAAGATGACATCGAACGCTTGGAGGATGACTTCGGTCGCGCATGAAATAGAAGTTGGGTAATATTCCGCATCTTAAGGTTACTTAAGGATCGTTGGCTCAGCGGTAGAGCACCACATTGACATTGTGGGGGTCACTGGTTCGATCCCAGTACGGTCCACGTTTGATTAGCAAAACTCTTAAGCATTATGGCGACAAAAGAAGGAGAAATCTTGTCGGCACAAACTAATGCTGTTAAAGCATTCGTAGATGGTTACCGCAATCGCAATCTTGAAGCGTTTCGGCGATTCATTCATCCAGAGATGATTTGGTTTAAAACGGATGGAACGAAGCAAATCGAAGGTTCCGAGGCCTTCTTCGAACTAATCCAAAATTCGTGGCGCAATAATCCGAACCTTAAGAACGTATCTTCGGAATGTCTCCAAATTGGAAATATCGTGACTCACTCTGAAACCTTTAGCGGTTACGAGGATGGTCGAACTGAAGAGTGGATCTGGGTTTATGAGTTCTTAGGTGAACAAATTATCAAGATGTATGGATTTCAGCCCACCGCTGATTGACATTAAAGTTCTTCTCTCTTCAAATAGGTCCAGCAAAATGTCGCTGTTATAGGATTCCAAAATGGTTCCAGATTCATCAAGTCCCAATGCCGAATGGGTTTCTAACTTTCTTGCTTCTCGAAGGTCCACTCGCGATTTCCTCCCCACCCAAGTCCCGCAGGAAATAATCGATCAAATTTTGACGGATGCGCTGACCGCACCAAGCTGGTCGAATACTCGCCCATTCAAGATTGCAGTCGCTACCGGAGATGTTAGGGATCGAATAAGCGGAGAGTTTCTCTCTCGTTGGGGCGTGCTTTCAAGAATCATGCGTAAGGGCTTGAAGAACAAGTTACGCCTTATTTATTCACGCTACGGATTACCGACTAGCAACCGAATGATTGTTAAGCCGTATGTGCCAGAGCTTCGACCAAGAGCGCAACGAGTCGGTAAAGAACTCTATGAATTATTTGGTGTTAAGCGCGGCGATCGCGATGCAAGAGATAAACAATGGGGCAAGAACTACTCGTTCTTCGGAGCACCAGTAGAGATGTTTATCTATATCCACAAAAGTCTCCATGTGTATGCCGCATCAGATGCAGGATTGATGATGGAGAATTTGATGTTGTCTGCGCACGGTCACGGGCTTGGCACATGCGCACAAGGTGCAGTGAATATCTGGGATGACGTAGTCAGAAAAGAATTTGAAATACCTAAGGATTACCGACTTCTTTGCGGAATGGCTATCGGATATCCGAGCGATTCACCTGTGAATTCCTTCAAGGCTCACCGCATCGGATCGGAAGAAGTTTTATTCAAGCCTAAAAGGTGAGAATAAGATTCATTTCAGGTTGTATATACAAATAGGTAACCTTAAAGTTTGCTCATGAAAAGTGTCGGCAAGAAGTCCTTTGCAGTAATTGCAGCAGTCTCGTTGTTCTTCGTTTCAGAGCCATCCATGGTTTCAGCGAAAAGTGCAGATATAAACAGTCGAAAATTCACAAAATGGGATTACTACTCTTACAAGTATGTAGGCGAAAAACTTCAGCGCCAGATTCTTCCATCGCAGGATTTCTCTGGATGCGAACCATGCGCTTGGACAAGCAAAGATGTGCGAACAGCGAAGAGCTTTGATCCAATCAGAGCGCAGGCATTCAAGATGATCAAAGCATTCGGTGCAAAAAAGAAAGCTGCACTTTCGGAAATTGAATGGATGCCCACAAAAAACGTTCAACCTTCTTTGTTCAAGATGTATAAAAAACTAAATACCGATGCGATTAACTACTGGCAAGCCGAAATCTCGAACCCACTTCCCTATCGTTTACTGATAGGAACTGAGAAGGATCGAGCCGAAGTTAAGACAAGACTTTCCGAAACTCGCAATGGCCCGACTTCATTGCAGATGATGAACAATTTCTTTGATAGATATTCTAAGTTGCAGGATTATGAGAAGGCTCGGCCAGTTGGCGGAGGTATGCCTGGAAAAGACACATTGATTTCGAATGGTCAGGATGTTTATCTCGTTACTTACCATGTTGGTTCTTTTACTACGGACCAGAAAGTTTTTGTTACAACAACAGCACATGAAATAACCCATGTCTTGCAAATAGATAGATCAAAGAATGTTGGCTACAACAACGAGATGCCACCTACACTCTGGGAAGGCAGCGCAGTTCTTTTTGGATCTGGCATCCCAATGTCTAATGTGGCTTGGTATAGCGATGAGCTTGATCATCAATTGATGCGCTTCTTGAGCAACTACGCCACCAAAGTTCCGATGAAGACCGAAACTGATGCAGTGAATTTACTGATCAAGGCTGAGCGAACTGATGCGGATGTTAGTGTCGAAGCCGGATATTACGTTGGTGCGATTCTATTTGAATGGCTTGTTGCAAAGCATGGTGTGCAAAAATTCTTGGATTTGCTGGATGCAACAGGAACCGCACCAAGTTTTAACGATGCTACGAAGAAAACTTATGGAATAGGCAAGGATGAGGTTTATAAGCAAGCTGCTCCTTATGTCCTAAAGAACTATCAGCGGGTGCTCAAAGTTTTCAATAGTTAGCGTTATGCTTGCTGGAATTGAAAGAGGAGCCGAATGCTTAAGAAGGTTTTAGTTACTGGTGGCACAAGCGGCATCGGTCGCGAATTTGTAGATGTATTTGCAAAGAATGGCTTCGAGGTTTGGTTTACCTATTTTTCTGAAAATGAGAAGCCGGCTGAAGTTACTGCTTCGTATCCCAAGGGATCAGTCACTGGATTCAAATTAGATCTTGCTGATTATGCATCTATCGATTCCCTAGCATCCGCTCTTCCCTCAACTCCTGATGTATTAATACATAATGCTGGTCTCGGTTCAAAGACCGTGGAAAAAGTTTCAAATACGCCACAAGGCCAGGCCGAAGCTTTAATTAAGGTGAACGCAATTGGAACTCTTTGGCTAAATAATCTCTTGATGCCGAAGATGCTAGAAAGAGGAAGCGGAAAAATCATTTTGCTCTCCTCTGTCGGCGGCGGAGTTACCCAATTTCCAGGATTTAATTACGCAGATGGAATGAGCAAAGCAGCAATAGCATTTCTGGGCAGAACCTTGGGAGCAGATCTTGCTCAGACCGGGGTTGATGTTTTCACTATCTGTCCCGGGGCAACAAATACACCAATGTTCCAGGCAAGCACACTTAATCATTTAAACGCTGAAGAGCAGAAGAAAGTTATTGCCTCACTTCCTAAATTCCGATTGATAGATCCCCGAGAAATTGCTGAACTTGGTTATTTCCTTACGACAGATGCCGGAAAGTTATTACATGGCGCAGTTCTTGATGCCTCGATGGGACTCGGAGTGAATCCAGGACTACTACTGAAGTAGAGTTCGGCTATGTCTCCAAGAATTCAAGAAGCGACAATTCGCGAGCAACGCCAGATGCGCCAGCGTCAATTGATGGATGCCGCACTTAGTCTTGCGATGGAAGACGGAGTCGATTCTGTAACGGTTTCGGCCGTAGCAAAGCGAGCCGGATTAGCACGTTCCTCGATTTACGAATACTTCGCATCATCCGCTGACTTAATTGCAGATCTAGTGATGGAAGAGATGGATTACTACAACAAGCGTTTACTTAAGGCCGTTGATAAAGTTGAAGATCCATTTGAATACATCAGCCTCTGGATTGAGGAAGCTTTGCAATACGTGGTAGATGGTCGACACCTTTTGGTGAAAAGTTTGAACACCGTTACGACTCCAAATTATCGAAAAGCAGATATCGCTCAGGGGCACCGAGATTTGATGGGCACAATCATCAAGCCACTAAGCGAAATTGGGTTACCTGATGTGAAACTGGGACTCGCTTATGTCCAAGCAACAATAGATGTTGCATCTGTTCGAATTGAGTCGGGCAACGACGCCGTGCAAGAGATTAACTATGCGCAGAAGTTTGCGATTACTGGACTAAGAGAACTCGCACTTTAGAAAGTTTTTAAAAGTCTTCTTGCCTGCTCCACAATTTCGTAGCGGTAACTTTCGCCAAGTGAGATATGGCCATGACCAGGAACAAAATTTAGTTTTGCTGTAGGGATGTGTTTCGCAAGCCATTCACTGTGTGCTTTTGGGACCATGAAGTCGTCATCCCCTTGCCATACCAATACTGGCTTATCAATCTGCGATAACTTGAATCCGAAGGACTGAACGAAAGCTAAATCATCATCCATCCAACCGTAATATCCCATCGAAAGCGCTCGACGGTAAGAAGCCGCATCAACCTCAGCTACTTCAGCAGTCAACGCGCGTTTATCTGCATCACCAATTAATCCACCAAAAGAATCAATTAAGTCCGAACCTTTAACATTTTTGAAAGTCTCATAGTTTTTTTGCATCCAGTTTTCGATCTCTTGGGCCCCGGAAAGCGCAGCACCGAATTCTTCGTGATTCTCAGGGCCCATACCCGCTAAGAAGTCGAGATCCGAATTACCCCATTCGCCCACTCCTGCAAGCGTTATTGCTCCAACACAGTTTGGATGTCGTGTCATATTTATTGCGTGAGGTCCGCCGCCTGACCAACCGATGGAAACAAACTTTTTGATTCCTAGAAATTCCAGCAATTCACTTTGATTATCCATATCGCTGGCAATTGTTCTATCTTTTCGGCGATCGCTTAAACCATAGCCCGGGCGACTTGCAGCCACACCTTTGACATCCGTGATCTCACTAAACCATTTCTGCCAACTAGTGCATTCACCTGGGGTTCCGTGATGGAAAAGAATCCCGGTTTGACTCTCTACATCGTTCGAAATGTAGTCAAGTGCGCGACCATCATTTAACTTTAGAATAGCCACGTTATCTCCCTTTACTAATCATTTGGATCTAGTGGGATTCGGTATTGAATTTTCCCAGAATCTAACGAATAAGAGTCGTAAAGCTTTCGGGCTGTCGTATTTGTCTCATCGGTATTCCAATAAAGACGCGACGAACCTTCGCTTACGGCTATTTCCTTTACGGAATCAATTAACAGTCGGCCCAAACCTTTGCCGCGTTCGGCAGGATCAGTGAATAAATCTTCAAGATAGCAATAGTTCTTTCGAGCCCAAGTCGAATTTTGAAAAGAATAATGCGTTAATCCTTTAACTACACCATCCTCTTCAACGACTAAACAGTGCAGATTGAAATTCTCATCAAGCAATCTTGCCCAAGTGAGCTGAGTTTGCTCTTCACTTAACTCGGTTTTATAGAACTCTAAATAGCCATCCCATAATGGAAGCCATTGACTCTTATCTTCGGCTCTTAATGGGCGGACTATAGGCATCTCGCAATAGTAGGAGACGCTAAGCGTTATCCCAAGTATCCTTATTCGGTGTTCGCGATTATCCCGGGATTTCTAGCTGGACTTTCATTAATCATCGCTATTGGCGCCCAGAATGCTTTCGTTATCCGACAAGGGCTGACCAAGAAATTTGTTTTACTTACCGTTTTAATATGTGCTTTTTCAGATGCGCTACTTATTGCCCTAGGTGCCAGCGGTCTTGGAGCTTTAATTAAGGCAAATAAAAACATATTGGAATTAGTTCGCTGGTTCGGAGTTGCTTACCTCATGTGGTTTGCCTTTAAGTCGGCAAGGTCCGCCTTTAAAAGCGCAGCCTTAAATTCTGCTGGGGAAGCTTCTGCCGATAAGAAGAGCGTGATTCTTACCGTTCTTGGGTTAACCTTTTTAAATCCACATGTTTATTTGGATACTGTTATTTTGCTTGGCAGTATTTCGAATCAATTTGGTTCGGATAAATGGTTCTTCGTTACTGGCGCAATCATCGCTAGTTTTCTCTGGTTTACATCTATTGGTTTTGGTGCAAAATCTGCTTCGCGATTTATGTCAAGACCGATCTTCTGGAAGATTCTTGATTCACTTATCGCGGTAATCATGCTTTCAATTGCAGCATTTTTAGCGCTTTATGATTTTTAGTTAGAGCTTAATTCTCCAATAAGTTAAATCTCCAGTTCCATGTTGTGGCGGAATTGGTTTCTGCTCGATGAAGACTCCTCCATTCGCTTTGATCACGGCTTGCGAGGCTAAGTTATCTGGGTCTGTTGTTAGTTCTACGTATTCAAGCTTCTGAGATCTAGCCTCTTCTAACATTAAACCTAGAGCTTTAGAGGCGTAACCCTTTCCTCTTTTATGAGGCAGAATCCAGTAACCGATATGACCTAAACAAGTTGGCGGTAATTCATTAGTTCCAGGACTCCAGCGAAAACCAATTCGGCCGCAAATTTCACCATCCCACATATGTCGCACAATGCTCGGCAATCTTTTTACAAAAGTTCCATCAGGCATTTCTATATCTGCACCTAATCCTTGAGGATCATCTTGTTCACGAATAAAGCGCGCAGGATCAGACACTGCTTCTTCATGAAGTTTGTCTAAATCCATGTGCATTAAATCTTCATCTTTCATTACCAATTTGATTGCAGCCAGGAATTCAGGAAGATGGTGCTCTTCTAGTCGAATTAATTCCATTAGAACTTAACTGTTTTGAGGGAAACCTAAGTTAATTCCGCCATGGCTTGGATCTAACCAACGACTTGTAACAACCTTGCCACGAGTGAAGAAGTGAACTCCTTCGGTGCCGTGTGCGTGGGTGTCGCCGAATAATGAATTCTTCCAACCACCAAATGAGAAGTAAGCCATTGGAACTGGGATTGGAACATTTATGCCCACCATTCCAACTTCAACTTCATTTTGGAATCTACGAGCAGCTCCACCGTCGTTGGTAAAAATCGCTGTTCCGTTACCGTATGGATGGCTGTTTACAAGTGAAAGCGCTTCATCGTAAGTATTAACGCGAAGGACGCTAAGCACTGGTCCAAAAATTTCTTCCTTGTAAATGCTCATATCGGGAGTGACATTGTCGAAAAGTGTTGGCCCAAGGAAGAAACCTTCGCCGTCAACTTTAACCTTACGACCATCTTCGACAAGTGTGGCACCAGCTTTTTCGCCAGCTTCGATGTATGAAGCAACTTTGTCACGATGAACTTTAGTAACAAGAGGTCCCATATCTGAACCCTTTGTTCCATCACCGGTTTTGATATCTGCCATACGTGACTTAATTCTTGCGACCAACGCACTTGCAATTGGTTCTACCGCAACAATTGCCGAAATTGCCATGCAGCGCTCTCCTGCTGAACCAAAGCCGGCATTGATTGCAGCATCAGCCGCAAGTTCGAGATCAGAATCAGGAAGAACAACCATATGGTTCTTTGCGCCACCAAGTGCTTGAACGCGCTTGCCGTGCTTGGTTCCGGTTTCGTAAACATATTTAGCAATTGGTGTTGACCCAACGAATGAAACTGATTTGATTCCTGGGTGAGTCAAAAGTGCATCGACAGATTCTTTGTCGCCATGAACAACGTTGAAGACGCCATCAGGAAGACCCGCTTCCTTCCAAAGTTCGGCAAGGAACATTGCTGCACTTGGATCTTTTTCTGAAGGTTTTAAGACAACTGTATTTCCGCAAGCGATTGCGATTGGGAAGAACCACATCGGAACCATCGCTGGGAAGTTGAATGGTGAAATTATCGCGACTGGTCCAAGTGGTTGGCGAATTGAGTAAACATCTACACCGGTCGAAACTTCTTCAGAGAAGCCGCCCTTAAGCAGATGTGGAATACCGCAAGCAAATTCAACTACTTCGAGCCCACGAGTGACCTCACCTGCTGCATCGCTTAAAACTTTTCCATGTTCAGCCGTGATCAGCGCCGCAATCTTCTCTTTGTTTTGCAGAACTAATTCGCGGAATGCGAATAAAACTTGGGTGCGCTTTGTAAGCGAACTGTGGCGCCAAGAAACAAATGCATCGCTGGCTGCTGTAACCGCTTTATCAACTGTTGCTACATTGGCTAGCGCTACGTTTGCTGAGACTTGTCCGGTCGCCGGATTAAAAACTTCGCTAGTGCGTTCAGTTTTTCCGGTATCTAATGCGCCATTTATCCAATGTGTGATGATTTTTGTCTGAGTCATAGCATTAATCTACGCCAGAGCAATATGATGACGCCAATCAATGACGGCAATTATGTCCAAGTCGTCCAAATGCTAGGGGCAATCGGTGAGCACAGGTTCGAAGAGCAATGCTGAAGTAAGCGCAGCAGACCACAATTTTGTTTTCCATTCCTGGTCGGCCCAAGGAGCAATCTCACCAATCCCAGTTGCAAAGAGTTCTGGTTCTAGATTTTGGGATCACGATGGCAAAGAGTATTTAGATTTTTCTTCACAGTTAGTTTTTACAAATATCGGACACCAGCATCCCAAGGTAGTCGCTGCAATTCAAGAACAAGCTGCAACCTTAACCGCGCTTGCTCCGCAACATGCCAGCGATATCCGAAACCAAGCTGCAGAGCGCATTGTTGAACTTGCAGGTTCGAGCTTTGCCAAAGTTTTCTTCACAAACGGTGGCGCTGATGCAATTGAAAATGCGATTCGAATGGCACGTATTCATACTCGTAAACACAAAGTCCTTTCAACTTACCGCTCCTATCATGGCAATACCGGCGCCGCGATTAATGCAACTGGCGATCCCCGCAGATTTCCGAATGAATTTGCATTTGGACATGTGCACTTCTGGGGACCATATCTTTATCGCTCTGCTTTCTGGGCCAATAGCGAAGCACAAGAATGCGAACGCGCTCTGCAACATCTAGAGCAGACAATTATTTTTGAAGGTCCGCACACAATCGGTGCAATCTTGTTGGAGAGCGTTCCAGGAACCGCTGGAGTTCTGGTCCCACCAGCCGGCTATCTTGAAGGTGTTCGCGCGCTCTGCGACAAATACAAAATTTTATGGATTGCTGATGAAGTCATGGCTGGCTTTGGTCGAACCGGAAAATGGTTCGCCTTCCAATCCTCAAAGGTGGTTCCTGACTTAATCACATTCGCCAAAGGTGTCACCTCTGGTTATGTGCCACTTGGCGGCGTCGTAATCGGAAATGAGATTTCAAAAACTTTCGATGAACAGGTATTTCCTGGCGGCCTTACATATATGGGACATCCACTAGCAGCTGCTACTGCAGTAGCCACAATTGATGTGATGAAAGAAGAGCGGATGCTTGAGAACGCAACATCGATTGGTGAGAATATTTTTGGTCCTGGTCTCAATGAATTAGCAAAGAAGCATAAAGTCATTGGCGATATCCGTGGTGCTGGTGTTTTCTGGGGAGTCGATCTGGTGAGCGATCGCAAGAGTCATGAACCACTTGCGCCTTATGGTGGATCAAGTCCAGCAATGAATGAACTTGTTGCGGCTTGTAAGGCCAATGGCATGATGCCGTTCACAAATTTCAATCGTATCCATTTGTGCCCACCCTGCAATATCTCTGAAGCGGATGCCCGACTTGGTCTGGAAATTCTCGATAAATCCTTGGCGCAAATCGCAAAGTATTACACCGGAGAATAAAAATCGCGCCGTGCTGATCTTTCAGCGCTGATTATGACAAACTGCCGCCATGGCTCAACTTATTTATTACTGCGGAACGATGGATAGCGGAAAATCTACATTAGCTCTGCAGACAGCTCACAACTATGAAAGCCGTGGTCGACATGGTCTGGTTTTTACAAATCGCGATCGCGCCGGAACTGGAATCATTTCTTCAAGATTAGGACTTCAAAGCCCAGCAATCGAAGTTGGAAGCGAGATGGATATTTTCGCTTTCGTTGAAGAACACCAAAAGAAGAATGGAACGTTGGACTATTTAATCTTTGATGAGGCCCAGTTTTATGAAAGCGAACAGATCGATCAACTTGCTCGAATCGTGGATATCTTAAATATTGATGTCTTTGCTTTCGGAATTCTAAGTGATTTTAGAACTTCATTATTCCCGGGATCCATGCGATTAATTGAATTGGCAGATCGTGTGAATCCCCTACAAGTCGAGGCGCTCTGCTGGTGTGGACTTCGGGCAACACACAACGCGCGCATAATTAATGGCCGAATGACTCGTGAAGGTGATCAATTGGTTCCTGGTGACACCTCACCAGATGCCGATGTCGTCTATGAAGTTCTTTGTCGCAAGCACCACATGGCGAATATGAGTTCTAAAGATCACGATGGAAACAGGTAGGTTTATCGAATGAGCGATTTATATTCTGATCCACTTGGCACTGCAGTTCTGGCTGCAGCGAAGATTGCGGAAATAACCGGCAAAGCAAAGCACGATGTTGCACTTGTTATGGGTTCAGGATGGATGCCGGCAACCGATGCCCTCGGAAAACCGACTCATGAATTTGCAGTAACCGATGTTCCAGGATTTCCAGCACCGACAGTTGTCGGTCATGGCGGATTGATTCGTTCTTATGAAATTGACGGCGCTAACGGCAAAATTCAGGCACTCGTTTTTCTTGGTCGGACCCACTTGTATGAAGGCAAAGGGTTAGAGCCTGTAGTTCATGGTGCGCGCACCGCAGTCAAAGCTGGCTGCAAAGTTATCGTGCTAACAAATGCCTGTGGCGGAATTAATCGTGATTACAAAGTTGGACAGCCAGTTCTGATTCGTGATCATATTTCTATGACTGCAACTAGCCCACTAATCGGTGCTGACTTTGTAGATTTAACAGATTTGTATAGCAAGCGGATCCGCGAACTTGTGAAGCACGAAGATCCATCGCTAGCCGAAGGTGTTTATGTTCATTGGCGAGGGCCGGCCTATGAAACACCGGCCGAAATAAATATGTTGCGCACAGTTGGCGCAGATTTAGTAGGAATGTCCACAGTTCCAGAAGCAATTGCGGCGCATGCACTTGGCGCAGAAATTCTCGGAATCTCTCTCGTTACAAATGCTGCAGCCGGTGTTACTGGTGAAAAGTTAAGTCATACCGAAGTTATGGAAGCCGGGAAAGCTGCTGCTGGTCGAATGGGTGAATTGCTTGCGAAAGTTCTTAAACAACTGTGATCGATGAGCAGTTCCGGATAAAAGTTTTAGATTGGATTGCTAACGATCCAGATCCAGATACTGCCGCTCTTCTAAGCAAGTGGCTGGCGGAAAACAACGAAACTGAACTGCGCAAATCTTTTAATGGCTTCCTGGAATTTGGCACTGCAGGATTGCGTGGACCAGTTCGACCAGGACCATCAGGTATGAATCGCGCCGTTGTTGGTCGCACCGCTGTGGGAATAGCTGCATTTCTACTTTCGAAGGGTTTAAGAAAAATAGTTATCGGCCGTGATGCAAGACATGGTTCGGCAGAATTTATGCAAGAGAGTGCCGAGATTCTTTCAGGCGCGGGTCTTGATGTTTATCTGCTCCCCCGTGAACTACCGACACCAGTTTTAGCCTTTGCTGTAAATCAATTAAGGATGGATTGCGGAATTATGGTGACTGCAAGCCACAACCCAGCAATTGATAATGGTTACAAGGTTTATCTAGGCGGGACTATTGATGGCGTTGACTACCTGGGAAGTCAGATTGTTTCGCCAATTGATAAGAAGATTTCAACACTTATAAGCGATGTCTTACTCCCAAGTCCACGCGGATCAGACTGGAAGATCGTCGACGAAGATTTAATCAACAGTTATGTCTCAAGCTGTGTAAGCACAGCCACCGAAGCGACTACTCAAAAGATCGTTTACACAGCGATGCATGGTGTTGGAACACAAACTTTGTTATCTGTATTTCAAGAAGCAAACTTCTCAAAACCTATCTTGGTGGCTGAGCAATGCAGTCCAGATCCAGATTTTCCTACAGTCGAATTCCCAAACCCAGAAGAACCAGGAGCGATGGATCTAGCAATCAATCTGGCGATTTCATCGAACGCCGATCTGGTGATTGCTAACGACCCCGATGCTGATCGTTGCGCAGTCGCTGCAAAAGATTCATCTGGAAACTGGCGCACACTGCGCGGAGATGAACTTGGAGTCATCCTTGGCCACTACATATCAAAGACCGAAAGCGTAGTTGGCAGAACCTTTGCAACAACTATTGTTTCTTCAAGCGCGCTTAAGAAAATTGCTGCAAATTGCGGTGCGGATTTTCAAGAGACTTTGACCGGGTTCAAGTATTTATCTAAGGTCAAAAATCTTGCTTATGGATATGAAGAGGCCATCGGATACTGCGTTAGCCCTTCAATAGTCAATGATAAGGACGGAATTTCTGCCGCTTTAAAAATTGCTCAGATTAATTCAGAGTTAATCGCCCGTGGATCAACTTTGCTCGGCTATCTTGATGAAATTTGGAATGAGATTGGATACCACCGCACCGAGCAACTTTCGATTAGGGTTGACGAAATCGCGTTAATCCCAAAAATAATTTCTTCGCTGATAGCAAAGCCACCAATCACGATTGCGGGCCTAGATATCTCAAGTTTTGAAGACTTAAGTAAGAGTTCTGCGCCAACCGTCGGCCTGCGAATTAAGTGTGGCGACGGGGTTCGAATTATCGTCAGACCAAGCGGGACTGAGCCTAAATTAAAGACATATATTGAAGTAATTGGTGAAGTGAAATTAGCTGATACTTTGGTCGAGAAAATAAGGGAAGACTTTAAGAAATTATTCGCTAGCTATAGCTAAATAACCTGGCTTCACAACTTCTTCAATAATTGCCAGACGTTCCTCAAATGGAATAAATGAACTCTTTAATGCGTTTATGGTCACGCGTTGCAGATCTTGGAAGGTCCAATCAAAGGCCTTAACAACTTCAACCATTTCATTAGTCATTGAAGTTCGGCTCATTAATCTATTGTCTGTGTTGATTGTTACCCGGAATCGCAACTTTGCAAGTGCTCCGATTGGATGAGTTGCAATCGTTTTAGCGGCGCCAGTCTGCAAATTAGATGTCGGACATAGTTCTAGCGGAATCCGGCGATCACGAACATATGCAGATAGTCTGCCAAGTTTTGGTTTAGCGCCAGAGAAATCAATATCGTCCACAATCCGAACCCCATGGCCCAATCTTTCGGCCCCACACATTTGAATCGCCTGCCAGATCGACGGTAATCCGTATGCCTCGCCGGCATGAATTGTGAAATGTGCATTCTCTTGACGAAGATAATTAAAGGTATCTAATTGATTAGTTGGCGGAAAACCATCTTCTGGTCCAGCAATATCAAAACCAACAACACCAAGATCCCGATACTTAACTACTTTCTCGGCAATTTCTTGCGCAATCGAATTCTGGCGAAGTGCACACAACAGAGATTCGACTCGAATTTTGAATCCTTCGGCTGCCGCTGCTTTTTCACCCTGGCGATAACCTTCGATGGTTGCTTCGATAACTTCATCAAGTGTTAATCCTTTACGAGTGAAAAGTTCTGGCGCACCGCGCACTTCTGCATAAACAACACCATCGCGGGCTAGGTCTAATGCGCATTCGCTGGCGACGCGAACGATCGCTTCACGGGTCTGCATCACAGCAATCACGTGTTCAAACGTTTCGAGATAGAGCTCTAGTGATCCAGAATTACAAGAATCGAAATACCAATCAGCAAGTTCATCAGCGTTATTTTTTGGTAGTTTGTAATTAATCTCAGCAGCTAAATCAATGATCGTTTGGGGCCGAAGTCCACCATCTAAATGATCATGAATCAAAGCTTTTGGTAGTCGCTTAATCTGCTCGGAAGTTGGAATCTTTGTCAGTGTCATCTCATCCCTCAATTTTCTCAAGTATAAGAGGCAAACGAGGCGCTACTGAACCATCTTGGCTAATCACAATTGAATTTTGAAGTGCACTCTGTGCTCGATCAAAGCGAGAAGATTCATCAGCATGCAGCGTGTAAATCAGATCACCTTTCTTTAACTGCGCACCTGGCTTTGCATGGATTTCTATTCCCGCACCAAATGAAACTTTTTCACCCTGTTTAGATCGGCCCGCGCCCAAGCGCCACGCTGCAATTCCAACACTCATTGCATCCATTGATGAAAGCGTTCCATCTTTATCAGCAAGAATTCTTATATTCTCTTTTGCGACCGGAAGTTTTGCATCAGGATCTCCGCCTTGTGCGCGGATCATTTTCTTCCAAATATCCATGGCCGAGCCGTTTTTCAGAGCATCTGCTGGATCCATTAATTGTTTGATTCCGGCTGCATCCAACATTTCGCGGGCCAAAACAATTGTTAATTCGACAACATCTGAAGGTCCACCGCCTGCTAAAACTTCAACACTCTCTCGAACTTCTAGCGCGTTACCTGCAGTTAAACCAAGTGGAACATCCATTGCAGTAACAAGTGCTCGCGTCTTAACACCGGCGCGCGTTCCCAAATCAACCATTACTCTGGCAAGTTCACTGGCCTTCTTTGGATCTGACATAAATGCACCAGAACCCGTTTTTACATCAAGAACTAGCGCGCTAGTTCCTTCGGCAATCTTCTTGCTCATGATGCTCGATGCAATTAGTGGAATCGCTTGAACTGTTCCTGTTACATCTCGAAGTGCATAAAGTTTTTTATCTGCTGGTGCCAACCCAGCACCAGCTGCGCAAATAACTGCTCCACAACTCTTGATAACTTCTAACATTTCAGAGTTGCTAAGTGAAGCCCGCCAACCAGGAATTGATTCCAATTTGTCGAGCGTTCCACCAGTGTGACCAAGCCCGCGACCAGAAAGCTGTGGCACTGCTCCCCCGCAAGCAGCAACAAGCGGAGCAAGAGGCAGAGTAATTTTGTCACCAACGCCACCAGTTGAATGTTTATCAACGGTTTTACGATCGAGCATTGACCATTCCATGCGTTCGCCGCTGTTAATCATGGCGTCAGTCCAACGCGAAATTTCGCGAGAGTTCATGCCGTTTAGCAGTATTGCCATCAGCAAAGCAGACATCTGTTCATCTGCAACAACGCCTTTTGTGTAAGCGTCAATCACCCAATCAATCTGTGGGTCACTTAATTCATGCTTGTCGCGTTTTGCACCAATTATTTCGACCGCGTCAAAAGCCTCACTCATTTTACTAAATCATCCGGACCAAAAGCCCATGGCAAGATCACGGACATTGGCGATGGACCGTTTGGTGTCATTAATAACATTTCATTGCCACCATGTTCGAATAACAATTGGCGACAGCGCCCGCACGGTGAAAGAAAGTTTCCTTCAGCATCAACACACACTGCAGCGATCAGACGTCCGCCGCCAGTGGAAATCAAATTAGAAACTAGACCGCATTCAGCACAAAGGCCTAAGCCATAACTTGCATTCTCAACGTTGCAACCAGAAACGATTCGACCATCATCTACCAGGGCAGCAACACCAACTGGAAACTTTGAGTAAGGCGCATAGGCCTTCTTCATAATAAACTTGGCTTCAGAATGAAGTGCTTCCCAATCGATATTCATAATCAATGAGCTCCGCCACGGCGATAAGGAATTCCATCGGCCGCTGGTGCTCTGACTCGTCCGACTAATCCGGTTACTGCAATGATCGTTGCAATGTAAGGAACCATCAACATGAATTCTGATGGAATTGCTACTCCAATAATCGAAAGTGTGCTCTGTAGGTTATTTGCAAACCCAAATAAGAGAGCTGCAAATAGTGCACCGATTGGACTCCACTTGCCGAAGATAAGAGCGGCTAACGCAATGAAACCTGCGCCGGCTGTCATCTCTTTTCCAAAAGCGCCTACTGAACCGACGGTGTAAAAAGCACCGCCGACGCCAGCAATTAATCCGGCAATCATCACATTTCGGAAGCGAAGTTTGTTTACATCAATTCCGACTGTGTCTGCCGCTGTTGGATGCTCGCCTACTGCTCGTGTACGCAAGCCCCACTTGGTTTTGTAAAGTGCAAAAGTGACGCCCGAAACAATTGCGAACATCAGATAAACAACGATTGAATGTGTGAAAAGGATTGGCCCAACCACTGGAATCTTAGAAAGAATCGGAATCGGAATTACTTCAAAGGTAGGTGGTGAATTCCAGGTATTTTGATGTGGGATCAATAACTTCTTATATAAAAAGTCGGTTAATCCGATTACTAAAACGTTTATCACGAAACCAAGAATTACCTGATCCACCGAGAACTTAATAGCAAAGGTTGCAAGCAAGTAAGAAATCGCTGCGCCTGCAAATGGAGCTGCTAGTAATCCCCACCAAGCAAGTCCGGTGACGCTTGCAACGACACCTGATACAAAAGCACTAGCCAAGAGTTGGCCTTCGATCGCAATGTTTATTACTCCAGATCGTTCACAGACCAAACCGGACATCGAACCGAAAATAAGTGGAATCGAAAGAAGCAGACCACCTTGAAGAAGGCCGGTAAATGGAATGAATTTTCCAGAAGCTATCCAAGTTAAGAACGACATCAAAATTCCAAAACTTGCAACCGCTACCGGAATCGCAATCGTCCGATTTTTTTTATAGGCGAAAATTGCTACCGCGCTGGCAATCAGTGAGATCGTGGCGAAGATTCGCGCGCCAGTTTGGGATGCAATTACCCACTCCTTGATAATCACCCACTCGTTATTCAGGACAAATCCAAAAGTTGTTACATCTTTGCCTGGCTTCAAAAAGCCGAAATACAGTAACGAGAGCGATGAAAGTAATGAAATAACGAATACGCCTTGAAGTCGGCGCTTTTGAACATTGGAGCGTATTTTCTTCATCCGTTCCAGCCCTTTGATGTAAGCGCTGCAGATGCATTTAGCTTCTTCAATCTAAAGACATAGCGAACAAATACCGGTGCTGCGATGAAGAGCACGATTAAACCTTGCGTAACGACAACGATATCCAGTGGGACACCAGTATTTGACTGCATCATTCGGCCACCCGTATGAAGAGCACCGAAGAGAAGTGCAGCAAAAACTGTTCCAAGCGGTTGAGCGCGCCCAAGCAACGCAACGGTAATCGCATCAAAACCGAATGAGCCCGCTACATCGGTATTAAGTGCATGCTCGCTTCCAAGAACATGAACTGCGCCACCTAGACCAGCAAGTGCGCCGCAAATCATCATCGTTGCAGTAATCACAAATGGAACGGAAATACCTGCGGTTCGGGCGGCCTGACTGTTTGCACCGACCGCGCGAAACTTATATCCGATTGTTGTTTTCGTTAGCAACCACCACACAAAGAAAGCAGCTGCTAGAGCAATAAAAATTCCAGCGTGGATTCGAAAGTTTTCTCCGGCCAAGAGAGGAAGTCTGGCGCTTTCAGCTACTTCTGGCGCAATTGGATCGATGCGACCTTGACGTAGGAAGGCTTTAGTTTTCAATAACCAGAGGATGAAATATCCAGCAATGTAATTCAACATAATCGTCAAAATAACTTCATGGGCGCCCGTCTTGGCTTTTAAGAAACCTACGAGCCCACCCCAGATTGCAGCTAGGACAATACCGGCAAGTGCTGCAGCGAAAATGTGCACACCAATTGGAAGATCGAATCTGAAACCAACATAAGATGCGCCAATCGCGCCGAAGATAAATTGTCCTTGAGCTCCGATGTTAAACAAACCCGATTTAAAAGCTAGGGCAACAGAAAGCCCAGTTAAAATCAGAGGTGTTGCGGTGACCAGGGTTTCAAAAAATGGATAGAAGCCCTCAAAGAAATTGCTCTTAGCCAATCTGTTGTCATAAATCGATCCTTGGAAAAGCGCTAAATAGGCATTGCCAACACTTGCTCCCGCGCTCTTCAAGAATTCAATCGGAGAACCAATTTTATTCATTACCTTTTCATCAGATACCGCAATGATGATTCCGGTAATTGTAAAAGCCATCAAGAAAGATAAGCCCGGAAGTTTTATTGACTGACCAATTCTTGAAATCGTATTTTTCATACGGCGCCAGCTTTTGCAGAAGTTACGCCAGCCATCAACAGACCAAGTTCTTCTCGGGTTACTTTTGAGTCCACGATATCTAGGATTTCACCGCGATACATAACAGCAATTCGATCAGCCAGTGCCATTACTTCATCAAGTTCGGTGCTGAAAAGAATTACGCCACGGCCGGCATCGCGTTCAGCAAGTATGCGTTCATGAACAAATTCAATTGAGCCAACATCTAAACCTCTTGTTGGCTGCGAGGCAACAAGGACCTTAATTGGTCGAGAAAGCTCTCGTGCAATTACTACTTTCTGCTTATTGCCACCCGACAACGTTGAAACTGCATCCATAATTGATTGAGTTCTAATATCAAACTCGGCAACCCGCTTCTCGGCTTCAGATTGCATAACTTTTGCCGAAAGATTTATGCCTTTCGAATATGGTGATTGTTCGTGCAAATCTAGAATCAAATTTTCAGCAATCGAGAAGCTTCCAATTACGCCATCGAGTTCACGAGATTCTGGAATAAAAGCAATACCTGCATGCAGCGAATCCTTAATACTCGCTCCCCTAATCTCTTTTCCATCTAAACGAATCGAACCTTCAATATGGTCTTCTAAATTTATCAATGCTCGTGCAAGTTCAGATTGACCATTTCCCTGAACCCCGGCCACTGCAAGTACTTCACCTGCATTAACATGAAAATTTACGCCTTTAACTATTGCAGTTCCCAAAGAATCTCGAACCGTCAGATTCTCAACTTCTAAAATTGCGCCACCCATTTCGTGCTGATATTTCTCTGGGGCCAGATCTACGGCGCGACCAACCATCATGGATGCTAATTCCGCTTCTGAGGTTTGCGGTGAAACTGCTGCAACTACTTTGCCACGACGAATAATTGTTATCTGATCAGCCACGGCACGAACTTCACGCAACTTGTGCGTGATAAAAATTATCGACGTGCCTTTATTCTTCAAATCCCGCATAGTGTTTAAAAGTTCATCGGTTTCCTGCGGAGTAAGCACAGCAGTCGGTTCATCAAGAATCAGAACTTTTGCTTCATAAATTAAAGCCTTGATGATTTCTACTTTCTGCTGGATACCAACAGGAAGCGTCTCAACTATTGCATCTGGGTCTACCTGTAACCCGAAGTCTTCAGAAATTGCACGGATAGCTTCGCGTGCCTGATCTAAATCTAAAACTCTAAATCTGCCAGATTTCTCATGTCCCAACATGATGTTTTCGGCAACAGTGAATACCGGAATCAACATAAAGTGCTGGTGCACCATTCCGATTCCTACATTGAGCGCATCACTTGGATTAGAAATATCTACGACTTTTCCGTCGATCAGAATTTCGCCGGAATCGGCCTTCAAAAGACCATAAACAATATTCATTAAGGTGGATTTGCCGGCACCATTTTCGCCAAGAATTGCATGAATCTGGCCAGTTTCAACTTTCAAGTTAATGGAATCATTGGCAGTAAAAGAACCAAATGTTTTCGTGATTCCCCGCAACTCTAATGACACTCTGGAATCCTATCGATTAATAGTGCAAAAAAACAGGAGGCCCGATTGCTCGGAACCTCCTGTTTCTAACTTGCTTTTTCTATCTATATCTTCAAGGTTCCTGCGATGATCTGATCTCTTAGCTTACGAACTTCAAGCTTTAGTTGGCCTGGAACTCGACCACTTAGATCGTGATACGGAGCAATTGAAACACCCTTGTTCTTTAGTGTTCCAACATAAAGACTTCCGTTGAACTTCTTATCTGCAACATCCTTAGCAACAGACTTAATTGATGCGCCAATTTCCTTCACTACAGTTGTTAGAAGTGTTGATTTTCCAGCTGGAAGTAGGCCGTAACCATCTGAGTCAACCCAGATTGTTAGTGCTTTCTTAGTCTTCTCGTTAGCTGCTGCATAAGGTGCGCCTAGGTTTCCACCAACTGGAAGAATGATGTCTGCTCCCTGTTGTTCAAATCCCTTTGACAGAGTTAGTGCAGCATTCTGGTCAGTGAAGTTACCTACGAAAGAACCGGTCTTGGTCTTTGTATCCCAGCCTAGAACTGAAACTTTCTTGCCCTTAACCTTGTTGTAGTAGTCAACACCGCGGACATATCCATCCATGAAAATTGTAACTGTTGGATAAGGAGCGCCACCATATGTTGCAACCTTGCCGGTCTTAGTCATACCTGCAGATAGGTAACCTGCCAAGAAAGCAGCTTCGTCTGTCTGGAAGGTAAGTCCCTTAACATTCTTTACTGGCTTACAGTTGAAGTTTGCATCGCAATCTGCGCCTGCATCGTCAACAACAGCATATGAAATCTTTGGGTTTGCCTTAGCTGATTTAACAATTTCGCTGCTAATTGCAAAGCCGACTCCGACGATTAACTGGCAACCCTTATCAACGAATGCCTTAATGTTTGGAGCAAAGTCTGCAGATGAAGCTGCTGCTAAGTATTCAGCAGTTGCAACCTTTGAAGCTTGAGCGCCTTCCCAGGCACCTTGGTTGAATGAACGATCGTCAACGCCGCCAGTATCTAGAGCGAGACATAATTTAATTTTTGCTGCTTGTGCTGAAGGAGCAACTGCAACACCTGTAATAAGTGTTAGAGATGCGGCTACCGCAATAAGCTTTAGTGACTTTTTCAAAGCGCCTCCTGGATTAACCCTTTTTCAAAGGGATTGATGTGGGCGAAACCCTACCCCTTCGCATATTGCATGCAAGTTTCGCAATGGAATGTCTAAGTAACAAAGTCTCAACTGGCGGTTTAAAGTTAAATGGAATATCTGCAAAAATTGAGATTTATACTGCCTGAATGAGAGCCACCCGTCATTTTCAGCTAATTGCACTCCTTGCCGTAGCTGGCTGCGTCCGTGCTCCTATTACAAGTATCGGTCCGCAGATAAACGAGATTAGGGATAGTCAGAATTTAGGAATTGTTCAGTTCAGTTTTCTCACAGCAATCCCTGTGATTTGTTTCGCTCTAGCAGCTCCGCTTCCGAGCCTTCGCATTTTTCGCAAGATTAAAACTGAACAACTAATTGTTTTTGCACTGCTTGCTCTTGCCGCAGCAACTATTTCTCGAACACTCGGCTCAAATTCTTTGCTCTTCGGAGCAACGGTAGTTCTTGGCATCAGCATTGCAATATTGAACATAGTTACACCCGCACTTGTCCGACGAGATTACCCAACGAAGATAACAACTGTTATGCCGATTTATTCTGCAGTCCTTGCACTCATGGCATCCCTTGGCTCTGGTCTCTCGATTCCAATCGCGTCTTACTTTGGTGACAACTGGAAAATTGGTATTTCGGTCTGGGCGATCCCCGCAATCTTGGTAGCGCTAATTTGGTTGCCACTACTTCGAAGAGCTAAGCCAATGCCAGATGCTCACGAGAATCATTTCAAAGAGTTGTTAAGGTCAAAGAAAGCTTGGTTGGTATCGCTGTATATGGGATTTCAATCTGCAACTTTCTACACACAGGTTGCCTGGATGCCAAAGATTTTGATTGACAAAGATTATTCAGCTGCCGAGGCTGGCGCACTCTTTGGCATTACAAGTCTCTGTGGCTTTGCTTTAACTCTAATTCTCCCGCTGGTATTTAGTCGTGGCGAAGATTTAAAACTCGCAATTCTTGCAACATCAGTTCCAGGGATAATTGGATTCCTACTTCTAAATTACATGTCGAATACCTGGACCATCCCATCACTGCTTTTGATCTCGACGACCCATGCAGCACTTCCGCTTGCACTTGGATTAATCGCAATGAAGTCTCCGAGCGCAGGGGCAACGAGTCACCAATCTTCGATGGCCCAAGGAATTGGGTACTGCATCGCAGCAGCTTTCCCAGTGTTGATTGGTTTTACTTATGAATCCACAAATAATTGGCTCATCGCAACTTACTTGATTTCTTCACTCATTCTTGCGACGTCGATTATTGGACTTAAGGCCAACCGCTAGATGTCGGTGCGCGGAACTAATCTTGGAATATGGCAATTCGAGTGACACCTAAAAAACAAGCCTCTCTGGCTGAAATCACTTTTATTGTTCTGGATCTGGAAACTACTGGCGCATCCCCAACTAATGGTTGTGCCATAACTGAAATTGGTGCGATCGCCGTTCGTGGTGGTGATGTTTTAGAAGAATTTTCGACCTTCGTGAATCCCCAAGTTGCATTGCCGGAATACATAATTAATCTCACCGGGATTACCGATGAAATGTTGACGGGCGCTCCGCTAATCGATGAGGTTTATCCAGACTTTATCGAATTCATAGACCGCCATAAGGACGTTCATCTCGTTGCCCATAATGCACCTTTCGATATCGGATTTCTAAAAGCTGCTGCGGCTACGCTCTCGCACGACTGGCCAAAATATGAGGTCATCGATACCGTGAAATTGGCTAGACGAGTTATTGATAGATCTGAAATTGCAAATTACAAACTTGGCACGCTTTCCCAATTTTTTGATACTGAGGCGTTACCGAATCACAGAGCTTTGGATGATGTAAAAACTACAGTTGAAGTTCTGCACCGATTGATAGAGCGATTAGCTGGTTTTGAGGTTTTTAATATCTCGCAACTAAAGAAATTTATGCGCTGACTTCAGCTTTATCCTTTAGCAGTTTCGCTACTTTCGATGCAAGAGTGAATGGGTCGATTGGGTGAAGAATTGCGTCATCTGCCTTTGACCAAGCAGCTAGCCAATTGTCTTGAACTCGTCCAGTAATAACTAAGACTGGCGGACAGTTGAAAACCTCATCCTTTAACTGACGGGCCAGGCCTAAACCACCTTCCGGAACCGCTTCCCCGTCGAGGATAAAGAGATCGGCGCTTTGCTTTGAATCTAGGTAAAGTCGAAGAGCTGGGCCTGTAGCAAACTCAACAATCTTGTGTTCTGGCAGATCGGCTGAAACCCGACGGCCGAGTGCAGTGATTATTGATGAGCGGACGGATGAGTCATCCGAATAGAGCGCTATTGTGAGATTTTTCCCAGAAGACATGCCCAGAATTCTAGCCATCAAAGCACCAGAAAAATCCCAGAAAAAGCTTTAATCATGGAGGCGGTTTTGGTGATGAGATTCACCAGAAGTGAGTGCCGCCCTAGCGTCAAAATATCTCATTTCCCTCACGAATCGGGAATAATCGCCTCTATGACATCTGCCGTAATACCAGCCCAGAAGATAAACCGTCCGAACCTAGTTGCGGTCGGGACAATCGTCTGGCTATCAAGTGAGCTGATGTTCTTTGCCGCACTCTTTGCAATGTATTTCACAACGCGCGCAGTGCAGGGTCCACAAATTTGGCTTGAGTCAACTGAACTTTTAGCTATTCCTTTTGCAGCTGCGAACACGACAGTTCTAGTTCTCTCATCTGTTACATGTCAGTTCGGTGTTTTTGCTGCTGAACGTTTCCAGGCTAAGCGAACTGGTTCCATCTTTCAATTTAGCAAGTGGGGAATGCGCGAATGGTTCGCACTAACTTTCCTTATGGGCGCTTTCTTTATCGGCGGTCAAGTTTATGAATACGCGCACTTGGTTCAGGAGAACCTCACTCTTTCATCAAATGCCTACGGCTCGGTTTTCTACATGACGACCGGTTTCCATGGTTTGCACGTAACTGGTGGCCTGATCGCATTCTTGATCGTAATGATTAGAACCTTCCGTGCCCAGAAGTTTGGACACAAACAAGCACAAACTGCAATTGTGGTTTCTTACTACTGGCACTTTGTTGATGTTGTTTGGATTGCACTCTTCGCAACGATTTATTTGATTAAGTAACGGACCAAGGTGAAAAACCAGAATGGATAAAATGAATTCAGGAATCAAGAAGCTCTCAAGGTATCGCCGCCATCGCTTTGCTGGTCCAGCTCTTTTGATTGTTGCGCTAATTACCCTAGGAACAACATTTCAAGTTGCAAGCGCAGTTCCTACATCTGGTCAGAAAGAATCAACTCCAAAATCAACTTTGATTGAAGAAGGTAAACGAATATTCAATCTGGGGTGTTCTACCTGTCACGGACTTAATCTCGAAGGCAGTGGAATTGCACCATCCTTGATCGGCGTCGGTGGCGCCTCTGTTGATTTCCAAGTTGGAACCGGCCGTATGCCAATGGCCGATATGAGCCAACAGGCAATGCGTAAGGAGCCGCTTTACTCTGAAGAAGAAACAGCTGCACTCGCCGCATATGTCGCTTCGCTTGCACCAGGTCCAGATGTAATCAATGAAGCGCAATTAACTTACGAACGCGATGGAAATACTGCAGAAGGTGGCGAACTATTTAGAACTAACTGCGCAATGTGTCACAACTTTGCCGGACAAGGTGGCGCGCTGACTCAAGGAAAATATGCACCAACCGTTATGGGTGTCGATGCTAAACATATTTATGAAGCAATGATTACCGGACCACAATCGATGCCGGTCTTTAGCGATAAAACAATTACTCCAGAAGAGAAACTTTCAATCATCAAATGGATTAAATCAGCGGAGAATGAACCAAACCTAGGTGGCGCTGCACTTGGTCGTGTTGGTCCAGTAACTGAAGGACTTCTGGTTTGGACTCTTGGACTTGGTTTACTAATTGGAATAGCCGTGTGGCTAACGATGAAGGCGAAATAGGGTAGAAAAATGTCGAACGATATTCAGAAATTTCAAGACCCTGGTCTGCCAGAACATGTTCATCGCAAAGCGGATGTAGATCCAAAAGCTGCCGATCGCGCGGAACGTCAAGTAGCAATTCTTTTTGTTTTATCTGCGCTGTCTACAGTTCTAGCAATCTATGCATATGTTTTTATCAATGATGATATTTTCTTCTTTCTCCCAATCATGGGCGATACCAATGCTCACCAGCTCTTCCTCGGACTTGGCATGGCTTTCTCTCTTCTATTTATTGGTCTTGGTTTAGTTCATTGGGCAAAAAACTTGATGCCTGACACCGAAGTTATTGCCGAGCGCCACGAATTTCGTTCACCCGATGAAGATCGCGAAGATTTTGTAAGAACCGTTAAGGAACAAGCTGGTGCTGCAGGATTGGGACGTCGCTCTTTAATTAAGCGGACTCTTGGATTGGCGCTTGGTGCATCTGCACTGACCCCAATTGTTCTGCTTCGCGATTTAGGTCCGCTGCCAGGAAAAGAATTAGAAAAAACTTCATGGAAAACTGGAACGCGTTTAGTGACAGATCCAGGCGATCGACCAATCCGCCCAGAAGATTTAGAAGTTGGAGCAGTAGCCCAAGTTCTGCCTGAACTTGAGCCGGGCAAAGTGCGCCACTTGTATGACGTCGCTAAGGATGCAGTTCTACTCATACGTCTTCGCCCTTCCGAATTCCAACTAGATGCCGAGCGTCTTTCTTGGACCTATGACGGAATTATTGCTTTCTCAAAGATTTGCTCCCACATGGGATGCGCGGTTGCGCTCTACGAACAACAGACAAAACATCTACTCTGCCCTTGCCATCAATCAACATTCGATGTCACGCGAGCAGCGAAGGTTATCTTTGGACCTGCTGCAAGACCATTGCCACAACTAGCAATAACTGTTGATAGCGATGGATATCTAATTGCCCAACAACCATTTAATGAACCTGTCGGACCTAGCTTTTGGGAGCGCTCATCATGAAAAAAGCAGAACGCATTGGCGGCAACATTGCCAGTTATGTAGATGATCGCACTGGAGCAGCAAAGTGGCTCCGCAAAAATCTAACCAAGGTCTTCCCAGACCACTGGTCATTTATGCTGGGCGAAATTGTTCTCTACTCATTTATTATCTTGCTTCTTTCAGGAACATTCCTGACCTTCTGGTTCGATCCTTCCCAGCGTGAAGTTGTATACGAAGGAAGCTACGAACCATTACAAGATATAAAGATGTCAGCTGCATATGCTTCTGCGCTTCATATCTCCTTTGATGTTCGAGGTGGTCTATTGATGCGCCAGATCCATCACTGGGCTGCGCTTCTTTTCATGGCCGGGATGATCGCGCACTTGATGCGTGTCTTCTTTACTGGCGCCTTCCGCAAGCCTCGTGAAGCTAACTGGTTAATTGGTGTTGGACTTGTGACACTAGGAATCGTTGAAGGCTTCCTTGGTTACTCACTTCCAGATGATTTGCTTTCAGGAACTGGAATCCGAATTGCTGAAGCAATTATTCAGGCTCTCCCCGTTGTTGGTTCTTACTTAGCATTCTTTGCATTTGGTGGCGCCTTCCCAGGCGAAGCCTTTATTCCAAGAATCTATACAGTGCACGTTCTCCTATTGCCTGGAATGTTTTTAGCCTTAATCACGATTCACTTAATGTTGGTTTGGTACCAGAAGCACACTCAATATCCTGGTCCAGGTCGCACAGAAAAGAATGTTGTTGGCTATCCATTAATGCCTATTTACATGGCCAAAGCTGGCGGATTCTTCTTCATCGTATTTGGTGTCACTGCATTCCTAGGAGCAGTCGCATCTATTAACCCCATCTGGCTCTACGGTCCATACAACCCCGGGCAAGTGTCCGCGGGCTCACAGCCGGACTTTTACATGGGCTGGCTAGATGGCTTAGTTCGAATGGCTCCCCCACTTGAGAGTTACATATTTGGTTACACAATCTCTTGGAACATTCTGGTTCCAGGATTAATTATTCCCGGTATTTTGTTTACCTTGATGGCGCTCTATCCATTTATTGAATCTTGGATGACTGGCGACAAGAGCGAACACCATTTACTGGAGCGCCCACGCAACAATCCAAATCGCACTGCTATCGGCTCAATGTCAATTGCATTCATCTTGATCGTGTTAATTAATGGCGGAAATGACATTATTGCTACTCATTTTGACCTGACTATTAACCAGATCATGTGGTTCACCAGAATCGGTGTAATTGTTATTCCACCGCTGGTCTTCGTTATTACTAAGAGGATCTGTCTATCGCTGCAACGCGCAGATCGTGAAAAAGTCTTACATGGTCGCGAAACTGGTCGTTTAGTTATGCTTCCTCATGGCGAATTTGTTGAAGTTCATGAAGAGCTAACTCCTGGCGAGAAGTTCACACTCACCCAGCACCTACAGCCAAAGGCACTTGCTGTTCCTGATGTTGATGAGAATGGTGTGAAGAATCCGCAAGGGATCAAGGGCAAGATTCGTGCGAGATTTAGCCAAGCGCATGCCGAGCAGATTCCAGCACCTACTGAGACTGAAGCAAAAGCCCTCGAAGGCGGACACCACTAAAAATAGCGGTTGGATAAAACTAGCAGTTAGGTTAGTGAGAGTTGTTTGAAGGCTTTTCGTATTCAAGAACGAAACCAAAAATACTAACTACTAGGCCGCCAACGGCAATAAGTGTTAGCCACCAACCGATTATCAGACCTAAACCTGCAAGCACCATGCAGAATGCCAATGGAAGTGGCCACCATGAATGTGGTGAATAGAAGCCAAGTTCGCCGGCAGAATCTGAAATCTCTGCAGTTACATTGTCTTCTGGAAGAACATTCCCGAGGCGCTTGTTCGTAAACCAAAGATAGAAGCCAATCAAACCAGCTAAGGCACCCGAGAGAGCAATCGCTGTAATTCCAACAGCCTCGCCACCAATCAACCAATAAACGACGGTGATAAGCGCATAAAAAACCGCTAGACCATTAAATAACCAGTAACCAGTTTTCATGCTTAATGTCCTTCAGTCTTAATGTGTGGGTAATGAAGATCGAAAGCTGGTCGTTCACTGCGAATACGTGGCATCGATGTGAAGTTGTGACGTGGTGGTGGACAAGAAGTTGCCCATTCAAGTGAGGCGCCGTAACCCCAAGGATCGTCTACTCCAACCATTGGAGACTTTCTGGTAATCCAAACATTCATAAAGAATGGAATCATTGAAAGCGCCAACAGAACTGAACCAACTGTTGAAATTGTGTTCATTGTTGTAAAGCCATCGGTCGCTAAATAATCTGCGTATCGACGTGGCATTCCCTTGATTCCTAGCCAGTGTTGGATAAGAAATGTCATATGGAATCCGAAGAACAGAGTCCAGAAGTGAATCTTTCCTAGGCGCTCGTTCAGCATCTTGCCGGTCATCTTTGGCCACCAGAAATAGAAACCAGCGAACATTGCAAAGACCACAGTTCCAAAGAGCACGTAGTGGAAGTGAGCAACTACGAAGTAGGAAGCAGATACTGCAAAGTCGAGAGGAGGTGAAGCAAGAATAATTCCGGTTAAACCGCCAAAGAGGAATGTGATCAAGAATCCCATTACCCAGAGCATTGGAGTATCGAATGAGACGCTGCCACGCCACATCGTTCCGATCCAGTTGAAGAATTTCACGCCAGTTGGAACTCCGATTAGGAATGTCATGAATGAGAAGAATGGAAGTAAGACCTGACCACTAGCAAACATATGGTGGGCCCAAACCGAAACTGAAAGAGCAGAAATTGCAATTGTTGCTGCAATCAGTCCCTTGTATCCAAAGATTGGTTTGCGGCTAAAGACCGGCAGAATTTCAGTTGCTATACCGAAGAATGGAAGCGCCAAGATATAAACCTCGGGGTGTCCGAAGAACCAGAAGAGATGTTGCCAGAGCATGGCTCCGCCGTTGGCTGGATCAAATATGTGCGAGCCAAATAATCTGTCAGATTCCAAAGCTAGGAATGCTGCTGCAAGAGGTGGGAAAGCAAGCAGAACTAAAATCGAAGTTAGTAGAACGTTCCAAGTAAAGATTGACATGCGGAACATCGTCATTCCTGGAGCGCGCATTGTGAAAATAGTTGTAATGAAGTTAACGCCACCAAGAATTGTTCCGATACCGCTAATTGCTAATCCAACAATCCATAAATCGCCACCGATACCTGGTGAGTATTGTGAATTCGCAAGCGGCGCATAAGCAGTCCACCCGAATGAAGCAGCTCCACCTGGAGTTAAGAATCCGGCAAAAGCCATTAGCCCACCGAAGAGAAAGAGCCAGTAAGAGAGCATATTCATTCTAGGAAAAGCAACATCTGCTGCGCCAATTTGCAGCGGCATAATTACATTCGCAAAACCAACGAATAATGGAGTCGCGAACATGAGCAACATGATCGTTCCGTGCATTGTAAATACTTGGTTGTATTGCTCGTTAGAGATGAATTGCAGACCAGGACGCGCAAGTTCGGCACGTAAAATCAACGCTAATAGCCCGGCAATCAAGAACCAAGCGAATGTTGTATAAAGATAGAGATAACCGATCATCTTGTGGTCAGTTGTAGTAACGATCTTTACAAAACGCTGGCCCTTAGTGAGCTCCTTCGTTACCGGCGCACCTAAATCCGCTGTTCTGGTTGCGTATGTAGTCATGTTAGGCCACCTTCAAATTGGTTATGTAATCTTGATATTCGCTTGGTGAAACAACTTTAACTTTGAATAGCATCTGTGAATGAGCTCTTCCACACAAAATGTTGCACCGACCCGGGTAGGTTCCAATTTTATTCGCGCTGAACTCTAAATAATTAGTTACGCCTGGAAGATTTTGCATTTGGATCATGAAAGCTGGAATCCAGAATCCATGCACAACATCTGTTGAAGTAATTTTGAATTTTACTCGCTCGCCAAGTGGGAGAACAAGTGTTGGTGGCTTTGCTGTCGTTCCAGTAACTATCGGCGCTTCTGGATTATCGCGATAAGTAAATTGCCATGACCACTGAAATGCGTTTACATCAATCAAGTGACTAACTTGATCGTCGGAGGAAACTTTAACAATTTTCGCTTCTTTAACGGCGGTGAAATAGAAGAGCACCGCAACAATAATGAAGGGGATGATTGTGTATGCAACTTCTACGGGAACGTTGTATTGGGTTTGCTTCGGAACTTCATCGCCTTTGCGGCGGTGACGAAACACTGGCCACATAATTAAAATCGCGGTGAAGACACCAACAACTCCCGCAGCGATCCAAGCACCTTGCCAAAGTGGTAGCGCTTGATCGTTAACACTTGAAACGCCCTTAGGGAATCCCATGCCTGAAATGTTTTCAGTTGAACAAGAGGTTAGGAATGAAATCGACCCGAGAGAGATCATCGTGAAGAGAGTTCTGGCTAAGGATTTCTTGGTCGGCTTAAAACTCATTGGGTAAGAATATCCCTCGGATTCGCCTCTTTAAGCAGGCGGGAGTAGCGTTCGATGCGTGGTTTCCATCACCCCGAATTTCCAATCCGAACCCCGGCTCCATGACGCTGCCCGGATGGCGCTACCCCATATTTTTGAGGTCACTTGGCCGGAGCCAACAAAACTTGGCGCCGATTCCAAGAGCGCTGCCCTTCTTTTAAATGAAGCCCGAGAAACCTTTGCTAGTCATCTGGGAGTTCGCAGTGATGAATTACATTTCTTGGGTGAGCCCAATTTAGGTTTTCACCTTGGGATTAGCGGGTTGATGTCAGAAGAAAAAATATTGGTCTACGGCAATATTGATCGAATGGAAGTTTTTGCAATCGCCGAGGGCTATAAATCAAAGATGCTTGAAGTCGACTCTTCTGGTCAGCTTGATTTTTCGGAATTGGGAAGCGACGACGTTCTTTCGATGCAACTCTGCAACCGCGAAACTGGAATTATCCAAAATAGTCGACCAAAATCGCCAGATCAGATAACGGGCTTATTCATTGATGCAACTGCTTCAGGAACCAGAATCGGACTTCCTGAAGACTGGAGCACCGCGCTCTGGGATTCAACCTCATGGGCGGGGCCAAGTGGCCTCGGCGTATTTGCCGTATCGAAGAGCGCTAATTGGAAGAACCCACTCCCCCATCTAGATGGTCGAATAAATCCTGGACCAGCATCTCTTGCTTTAATCGTTGCCAGCGCATTGGCAATCGATAGTTGGGTTGCGGATGAGAAGAATCTTGCAGCAAAAATAGCAACGATAAACAGCGATATTCGAAATTACATTTCTACCAATATTCCAGATTCTGATCTTGCACCTGGCGGAGCAGATCACTTAATTAGCGCTTCATTTCTTTATGTAAATGCTGAACAACTTGTGACGACACTTGCCGACAAGGGATATGCCGTGGATTCGGGTTCTGCTTGCAGTTCTATAAATATGCAACCAAGCCACGTTCTAGCCGCATTAGGTGTTCTAACTCAGGGAAATATTCGACTAACTATTCATCATGCGACAACATTTGAACAGGTCAAAGAGTTTCTAGAAGTTTTATCCCAGACAATCAGTGAGTTGCGTAGCCGATGATGGTTCTAGATTGCTTTGGAAAACGCTGCCCACTACCGATTATCGAGTTGGCTAAAGCACTAGCAGATAAGCCGGTTGGCTTTACGTTAACGCTCTTGAGTGATGATCCCGCCTCGCAACCAGACTTAGTTGCTTGGGCGCGAATGACCGGAAATTCTGTTGAAACTACTGAGCCAAACACTTTTCAGATTACTAAATTAACCGACTAATCTCGGTTCTAGCTTCGCACTCACTTCATTAGCCGCGGCTTCACCATATGCCTCAGTAAATCGAGTAACGAATTCACTCTTTGTAAATCGATATTCTTGGGTTCCTTTAATCTCGATACAAAATGTCGCAAGCATCGAACCTATTTGGGCGCATCTCTCATGACTAAGGCCCCATGCAAGACCAGCAACGAAACCAGAACGAAAACAATCGCCAACGCCAGTTGGATCAATCTTTAGCTTCTCTCTTGGAACACCAACAGTTATTGGTTCTTTGCCATGTTCTTCGACTCTTGCGCCATCAGAACCAAGGGTAATAACGCGGACCGCAACTTTGCTAAAAATTTCGGCATCGCTCCATCCAGTCTTTTGGATGGTTAGTGCAAGTTCATATTCATTTAAAAATAAATACTGCGCGCCCTCAATTAATAGTTTGATTGCTTCGCCATCCATACGAGCCAATTGCTGGGATGGGTCGGCCGCAAATGGAATCCCCATTGTCCGAGCACTTTGACTGTGGCTTAACATCGCATCAGGATCGTCCGGCGAAATAATTAGTAAATCGAATTTTCCAGTTTTCTCAATTATTGGTGCGAGTTCAATCTCTCTAGCCTCACTCATGGCACCGGGAAAGAAAGATGCAATTTGATTTAACTCTTGATCAGTTGTCACCATGAAAGATGCCGTTAACAAATCTTTCGAGACCTTTACATAAGTTGTATCAACACCATGTCTAGTCAACCAAGAGTCGTAATCCGACCAGTCGGTTCCCACGGCAGCTATGAGATAAGGATTTAAGCCGAGTGCACCAATCCCGAATGCAATATTCGCTGCGGTACCACCGCGCCTAACATCCAAGCCATCGACCAAGAACGACAGTGAAACTTTATCCAGCGATCCAGCCACCAAAGAATCCGTGAACTTCCCCGGAAAGGTCATTAAATGATCGCGCCCGACAGAGCCAGCGCAAGCAATCTTCATTACTTGTTATTTAACTGTTTGATTAGTTAAAAGAGTCGCCACAGGCACATGAACCCTGGGCATTTGGATTATCAATTGTGAATCCTTGTTTTTCAATGGTGTCAACGAAATCAATTGATGCACCCATCAAGTAAGGCGTGCTCATCTTGTCGGTGACAACACTTACTGCGCCAAATTTAGTTACGGTGTCGCCATCTAGCGAGCGATCATCAAAATAGAGTTGATACTTCAGGCCAGAGCATCCGCCTGGTTGAACTGCAACGCGCAGACTTAGGTCATCGCGACCTTCTTGAGCTAGAAGCGCAGCAACCTTTGTTGCGGCTACATCAGTAAGTCCAATTCCAGTTGCTGGCGCATTTGTAATTGTTACCTCTTGTGAAGTCTCTGTGCTCATCGTTCTCCCCATCTAAATTCGATTATGGGTAAAGGCTACTCCATAATGTCCCTATGGGCTCATCAAGACTTTCCGAATTGCTCTTGCTCGGCCAAGGCGCCGATCCAAAGAGCGAACGTGGAGTTTCCTGTGATGGCGAACTGCCCGCAGCAAGTGACCCGCAATTAGTAGAGCGAGCACGGGTCGCAAGAGCCGCACTAGGCGATCGCGCGATGGTGTTAGGTCACCATTATCAGCGCGATGAAGTTATCCAATTTGCCGACATAACTGGAGATTCATTCAAGTTGGCACAGGCTGCACAATCCAATAAATCTGCTGAATTTATTTTCTTCTGTGGCGTGCATTTCATGGCTGAAAGTGCCGACATTCTCACTTCGGAACATCAGAAAATTATTCTTCCTGATTTAGCTGCTGGGTGTTCGATGGCCGATATGGCAACTGCGAAACAAGTCGATGATTGCTGGAAGGCGCTAGAAAAGATTGGCGTTGCCGGCAAGACGACACCAATTACTTATATGAATTCGTCTGCTGCGATTAAATCATTTACCGGAAAAAATGGTGGCGCGGTTTGCACATCTTCAAATGCGATGCGCGCAATGAACTGGGCTTTTGAGAAGGGAGAGAAAGTTCTTTTTCTTCCCGATCAGCATTTGGGTCGCAACACTGCGGTTTTGAATTTAGGGCTAAAGCTTGAGGATTGCGTTCTCTGGAATCCTTGGAAACCAAATGGTGGATTAACTGATGCAGAAATTATTGCGGCAAAGGTAATTCTCTGGCGCGGCCACTGTTCAGTTCATGGAAGGTTCTCTTTGGAGAACATTGTTCAGATGCGCGCGAAACTTCCGGGAGTCCAAATTCTGGTTCATCCAGAATGTCAGCATGAAGTAGTTTCAAATGCAGATGTAGTTGGCAGCACCGAAATGATTATTAAAACCATAGAAAATTCGGCCCCGGGAAGCAAGTGGGCTGTTGGAACCGAATTGAATCTGGTTCAGCGACTGGCAAATAGATTTACAGATCGAGAAGTGCATTTCTTGGATAAAACCGTCTGCTACTGCTCGACCATGAACCGTATCGACCTACCTCATCTGGTTTGGGCGATGGAATCTTTGGTGGCTGGACGCTTGGTCAACCAAATCTCAGTAGATTCGCAGACAGCGACTTATGCAAAAGTTGCGCTCGAGCGAATGCTCGCTCTACCGTAGTGACATGACAAAATCCGAAGATAAGAATTCTGCAAAAAGCCCAGATAAGAAGGGCAAGGCAACTCCTAAGCGAAAAGATGCCGTAGCTGCCACAAAAGTAAATTCAATAACTGCTCCTGTTTCTAAAGCCGATCGCTCGAAGAATCGTGAAGCCCTTAAAGCTGCACGTGCTGAAGCGAGAGCTGCCTATATGCGCGGTGACGAAAATGCTTTGCCAGCAAGAGATCGCGGACCAGTAAAGAGATTTGTTCGAGACTATGTCGATTCTCGCCGTTCGCTCGGAGAGTATTTCTTGCCGCTAATGATTTTTGTTTTAGTTCTTACGATTATCCCTTCAGCAGAAATTAGATTAGTTGCAATCATATTTATGTATGGCGTAATGCTTTACTCCGTTGTGTATGGTTTTTTTGTTAGCAACAAAATTAAAAAAATAGTTGTTGAAAAATTCCCTGGTGAACCAACAAAGGGTCTCGGTTTGTATGGCTGGCTTCGCTCCACCCAAATGCGCAAATTGCGCGCACCGGCACCGCAGAAAAAACTTGGTGATCGCGCCTAATTAATCTGTTGGATTATTAAGCTCTTGGATTTGGGCTCTCTGTTCGTTCCGGATTAGTTTCAGGAACCGAACCGAGGGCCTTATCTATTTCTGCAAGAACTTGTGACGATAGTTTGACTCCTGAAGCCTTCACATTTTCCTTAACTTGTGATGGCTTAGAAGCGCCCATAATTACGGAAGATACATTTGGGTTAGCCAAGGCCCAGGCAAGGGCAAGCTGAGACATCGTTAAATCTTGGCTTTCTGCAATTGGCTTTAGCTTTGCAACCGCTTCAAAAACTTCATCGCGCATCCAGCGAGAAATCATTTCGGCGCCACTCTTCTTGTCAGTAGCTCTTGAGCCCGCTGGCGGTTTCTTGCCTGGTAAATACTTTCCAGTTAAAACACCTTGAGCAACTGGTGACCAAACAATCTGGCCGATTCCTTCTTCGATGCAAAGTGGAACGACTTTTGACTCAATGACTCGCCAGAGCATCGAATATTGAGGCTGGCTCGAAACGAAGCGATCGAAACCGTTCGCTTTCTGTATTTTTAGCGCACTGCTTATCTGGGCTGAAGTCCATTCCGAGAAGCCAATGTAATTAACTTTTCCCATCCGGATTAAGTCATCAAAGGCTCGGAGGGATTCTTCTAATGGGGTTTCGTAATCAAAGCGGTGCATCTGGTAAAGATCTATGTGGTCAGTATTTAAACGCTTTAATGAAGCATTCACTGATTCCATGATGTGTTTACGTGAAAGGCCTCGATCATTTTTGCCTGGTCCAGTTGGCCAATAAACTTTCGTAAATAACTCATAACTTTCACGCTTGACGCCCTTTAGAGCTTTTCCAAGAACACTCTCGGCCTTGGTACCAGCATAAACATCTGCAGTATCAAAGGTTGTGATCCCGACATCAAGTGCAGCGTGAACACACTTAATCGCTGCATCTTGCTCAACTTGCGAACCATGGGTAATCCAATTGCCATATGAAATTTCAGAGACATACATTCCTGACGAGCCAAGGCGACGATATTCCATAGATAAAAGCGTAGTCTCTATCCCATGAAACAAAAGTTTTTTTCAATAATTTCTGGGATTCTGCTTCTCTTCGCTATTGCTCTCCCAAATTCAGCTTTCGCGGATGAAGATGACCGGAATCATCGGAACGATCCAGAGCACTCCATTACCGAGGCCCACGAAGGAATTGAAGGTGGCGAATTGTTCGCAGCTGGCGCTGGATTAGTAATCGCCATCGGACTCGCATATGCAATCGGTAGGCGTTCTGGTAAAAAACGCTAAAGGCGTGCTAATTTTGCGCCGCTGAGAAAAGCCCAGTGCTTCATCAGTAGTAATGCGTTTAGCGAAGTCCGGTGAAAACCCGGCGCTGTCCCGCAACTGTAGAGATTTGATTTGAAGTCATTTGAATCCAGATCCGAGCCAGGTCGCCTAACTCATTATTGATGTATCCGACCTCGGAGGAAGGTCGGGCCTCTAGAGAATTTATTTTCTATTTCGCCCAAACTTCCTCCCTCAAAATCTTGAGGGAGATTTTTTATGTTTAAAGCTAGAAAAGTTTTAACCAAGTTAGTAATTGCAACAACAGTAGTTTCGCTTTTTTCGGCATATCCAACACAAGCAAGTTCCAACATACCGAAGCGAATAATTTCGCTTTCTCCTAGCGCAACTGAAATTCTTTATGCAATCGGTTCTGGCAAGCAAGTCATCGCCGTCGACGATCTTTCAAACTATCCAACCGAAGCGCCGATGACAAAACTTTCTGCCTTTAATCCAAATGTTGAAGCCCTTCTAAATTACAAGCCAGATTTGATCATCTTGAATGCAGATGCCACAAAAGCTTTAGAAGTTAAGGCCGCACTCGAGAAGTTAAAAATCAAGGTATTCCTAGAGCGAGCTCCAAAGACGCTACGCGAGGCATATCTAGAAATTACCGCGCTTGGAAGAGCTACCGGGAAAATATCTGGCGCCCAAAATGTGGTTTCTGGAATGAAGAGCAAAATATCTGCCGCCGTAAAGAGCGGAAGAACTAGCAAAAATATCTCTTTCTTTCACGAATTAGATAACACGCTTTACACCGCGACTTCAGATACCTTCATCGGCAAGGTCTATAAGGACTTTAATTTAGTTAACATCTCAGACCCTGCTGCAACAGCAGATTCTGCCGGTTATCCGCAATTGCAATCTGAATATGTAATCAAAGCAAACCCAAAGATTGTTTTTCTAGCTGATGCGCAATATGGCGAATCACTTGCCACGCTGACTAAGCGCCCAGGTTGGAATGGAATATCGGCAGTTAAAAACAAGAATGTAGTTTCTCTGCCCGAAGATATTCCTTCCAGATGGGGTCCAAGACTTGTGGATTTCTACCAGTTCATCGCAGATGCCATTGCGAAAGTTAAGTAAACCCAGAAAATGATTAAGAATAAGAGCAAGGGTGAAGAGGGTGGGTTGGCTCCAATCTGGAATTGGAAGATAACCGCTTTCGCTGCCGCCCTGCTCTTATTCGTTGGAATTCTTGCAATCAGTTTTGGTCCAGTCTCTCTAAGTTTTCAAGAAATAATTCGAACTCTTCTGGGATTGCCTGGTGGGCTAAGCGGTCAGGATCGCACGCTATTAATTGATCTGCGTTTGCCAAGGGCGCTTCTTGCTGCACTTGTTGGTGCCGCGCTAGCGACAAGTGGCGCTGTGTACCAAACAGTTTTCCGCAATCCACTTGCGGATCCATATCTACTTGGTGCGGCAGCCGGTGCCGGGCTTGGTGCAACCATTGCGCTTACAAGTGTGGGCGCCGATCTTCGAAGTCTGCTTCCAGTCTTTGCATTCTTCGGAGCCATATCTGCAGTGTTAGTTAGCTTTTTCATATCTGGAAAATTCTTTGCCGAACCGAATTCGTTACTACTTTCAGGAATTGCTGTCGGATCTTTTGCAACCGCGGTTCAAACATATCTGCAGCAGCGAAATAGCTCTTCACTTCGTCCGGTTTATTCCTGGATTCTTGGCGAACTTACGGTCGCAAATTGGCAAGTTGTAACTTGGTCATCAATCTACATTCTTATCGCACTAATCATTTTGTTTACTGTCTCAAAACAATTAGATGGCCTAATGCTCACCGATGAAGAGGCTTATTCGCTCGGAATAAATCCAAATAAATTGCGAGTTATTGCTGTTGTTGCCGCAACTCTTGCCACTGCAACAGCGGTTTCAGCAAGTGGGCTGATTGGTTTCGTGGGAATCGTTGTTCCCCATTTGGTCCGCGGCATTACACATCGCGTTACAAATCGAGGCCTACTTACTATCGCATTGGTAGGAGCTAGCTTCCTTGTTCTCGCAGATCTCGGTGCAAGAACTCTTCTCTCGCCCGCCGAACTTCCGATTGGCGTAATCACAGCATTTGTTGGAGCCCCGTTCTTCCTATTTGTTCTACGAAAGAAAAGGTTGGTAGCACAATGATTAACATTTCAGATCTCAATGTTCGAATAGGTCAGCGCAACATACTCTCCGATATAAATATTGAAATTGAAGATGGTAAATGGACCTGCTTAGTTGGCCCAAATGGTGCCGGAAAAACCACACTCTTAAAATCACTACTTGGTTCACTTCCCTATTCCGGTTCGATTACTGATGACGGAGTTGAAGTATTTAAAAATCATGATCGAAACGTCGCATTTGTTCCACAGCATCCGCAGATACCTATCGGAATGAGCGTTGGCGAATATGTAATGTTGGGCCGATCCAAACGTGATGGATGGGGCAACGAAAGCAACCTAAGTCGCAAAATGGTCTCCGATATTCTCAAGTTAACTGGCTTGTTTGGAATGCAGAGCCAGTTTGTATCGCTGCTCTCTGGTGGTGAAATGCAGCGGGGACTCATTGCCCGGGCACTTGTTCAGGAACCGACTCTTATTTTGCTAGATGAACCAACCAGCGCACTGGACTTGCATCACCAAATTGCGGTTTTGAATAACATCGAGCTTCTGAAGGAACGTGGTGTAACAATTATTTCTACTATGCATGACATAACACTTGCCGCAATGTATGCCGAAAAGATTGTGGTCATGCAGGAAGGCAGAGTGCTTCTAAACGGAACTTCGGAATTCGTAATCCATTCACCGGAGTTAAAGAGCGCCTTTGAAAACCGAATAAATGTCTACACCCTTGATTCTGGTCGACCGGTGATCGTTGCAAATAAAGATTTAACTGACTAACGAACCCTAGATTCAACAAATGGCGCTCGATCAATTAATGCACTGCTCAATCGGCCACGAATATCTATTTGAACTTGGTCGCCAACTTTAAACTCTGGTTTCAGCAAGGCAAGCGCTATGCCGACCTTTAGGGTTGGCGAGAAAGTTCCGCTAGTTACTTCACCTATTTCATTACCCAAAGAATCTAATACCGTCATGCCTGATCTCGGTATGCCCCGATCATTAGCTTTAAGGGCTCTTAGAACTCTATTTGGTCCTTTGCTTTTCTCAATTTCCAACGCCGCTTTTCCACGAAATTTTGTTTTAGTAAGAACAACAGCCCAGTTTGCACTTGCTTGAACTGGGGAAATTTCGAGTGAGAGTTCATGGCCATGTAGCGGATAGCCCATCTCAATTCGCAAAGTATCTCGTGCTCCTAATCCGCAGACTCGGCCATCGTATTTCGCAATTTTTTCAACCAGGATTTCCCACACTTTGGTTGCGCTTTCCCATTTGGGGAGAAGTTCGTAACCTAATTCCCCGCTATAACCAGTTCGACAAATAATTATCTCGCCTAGATTTTCATGGCCGGGCAAAGTTATTTTTCCAAATGACATGTATTGCAAATCCAGATTGATTCCTAAATCAGCTAATACTTTCGAACTATCTGGACCTTGCACGGCCAGGACCGCATATTCCTGATGGATATTTTCGACAGTGATACCGCTTGGTGCAACAGCACTTAAATCTGATGCGACTTGCGAACAATTTGAAGCGTTAGGAATTATGAAAATGTCATCAGGTGCAAATTCATAAACGATTAGATCATCAATTACGCCACCTGCGTCATTGCAAAAAAGGTTGTACTGCGCTTGGCCAGATTCAATACGATTTAGATCATTGGTAACCATAGAGTTAATAAAATCTTTAGCTCCCTGGCCCTTAACACTTATCTTTCCTAAATGTGAAACATCGAATATCCCGACTCGAGTTCGAACTGCAAGATGCTCGGCAAGTGTTCCACCAGCAAGCTCGCCTATTCCCTTCGGATATTCAATCGGCATATCCCAGCCACCAAAATCAGCAAGTTTCGCATCCATGGCCAAGTGCCAGTCATATACCGGGGATTTCATGGGGCGAATTTATCTTAAAACTATCGCCCGTCAGCTAAAACTTAGGTAAACCATCAAAGTTGATTTATAGTTCGTCTGGCTTAAATTGTTTGTCTGACTTAACTGGAGGATTTATGAAAGCGTTGAAGTTAGCTTCTGGTCTGGCAACTCCATACGCAGTAATTGGATTATCCGCCAAAGATGGCAAATTAAAGATTGAATCCGGCGCTGTCACCGTGAATGAGAAAGCTCTTCTTGAAATCCTGAAGAATCTAGGTGCGACTGGCAAGAGCGATGAAATCGTGAAAGTTCCTTTTGCAAAGCCGCAAACTATTTATTTCACAGGCCTTGGCGAAACTTCGAAAAGCTATGAGCCCGAGAATCTACGTAGAGCGGCAGGTGCAGCAGCGCGTGAATTAGCCGGTCAGAGCGTTGCAACCTTTGCGCTTCCGGCTTCAACTCTCGCCCAGATTTCGGCAGTCGCCGAGGGCGCCGCACTAGGTGCCTATGCTTTTAATGAATTTAGATCGAGCACCAAATCAGATTTTAAAGAGCCACTTGAACAGATAATTATTGCGACAAAATCCACATCTGATGCAGCAGCCAAAAGAGCATTGGTTCGCGCAGAAATAATTGCACGCAATACCGCTACGGTTCGGGATTTAATCAACACTCCCCCAAGCCATTTAACTCCAGATTCTTTCTGCACCCGGATGAAAAAGTTAGCCACACCATTGGGGCTAAAGGTTGAAATCCTGAATGAAGTAACTCTTAAGAATCAGGGCTATGGCGGGATTATTGGCGTTGGCCAAGGATCTTCGAATCCACCGCGACTACTTCACATTTCTTACAGTCCGAATAAAGCCAGAGCGCGTTATGCATTTGTTGGCAAAGGCATAACTTTCGACACTGGCGGTCTGGCACTAAAACCTGCGAATGGCATGGAGGCAATGAAAAGTGACATGAGCGGTGCTGCCGCTGTTATTGGCGCTATTTTTGCGATTGCTGAATTAAAGTTGCCAGTCGCAATTGATGCGTGGGCGCCTTTAGCCGAAAACATGGTCAGCGAAAATGCAACAAGACCAAGTGACATCATTAATATTTATGGTGGCAAAACTGTAGAAGTTTTAAATCCAGATGCTGAAGGTCGATTAGTTTTAGCCGATGCACTTGTCCGAGCGCAAGAAGTTGCCAAGAAATCTGGTGGACTAGATGGCATCATCGATGTTGCAACTCTTACTGGCGCCCAAGTTGTCGCGCTGGGCACTAGAACAAGTGCGGTCATGACAAACGATGATGAATTTTCTCACCAATTTTTAGAAGCTTCTGAAAAAGCTGGCGAAGCATTCTGGCCTATGCCACTTCCGGAAGAGCTCCGCGCATCACTTGATTCACCTGTTGCCGACCTAGCAAACATCGGTGACCGAATGGGCGGCATGTTGGTAGCTGGCCTATTTCTAAAAGAATTCATCGAGCCTAATATTTCGTGGCTTCATTTAGATATTGCAGGACCTTCATATAACGAGGCAATTCCACATGGATATACGCCAGTTGGTGGCACCGGAATCGCCCTCAGATCCCTTGTAACCTTGGTTGAGTCGGCTTCATCACAAGCCCCGCGTTCAGCCTAAATTATCAATCGACCCTGAATTAGGCTCTGGTGGATTTCGTGGCAAGATTGGGCTTAAGTTTCATCTGTAATCAGCGAAAGGCGCTCAGTGTCGCAATTTGATGTAGTAATTCTTGGTGGAGGCAGCGGCGGTTACGCCTGTGCCCTACGTTCTTCTCAACTGGGTTTATCAGTTGCCCTGATCGAAGAGAACAAACTCGGCGGCACATGTCTACACCGTGGTTGCATACCAACTAAGGCGTTATTGCATGCGGGCGAAGTAGCAGATAGCTCGCGCCACTCATCTGATTTTGGTGTTAACACCCAATTCATCGGAATCGATATGTTGGCGGTTAACGCCTATAAAGATGGCGTTGTTTCAAAATTGCACAAGGGCTTGCAAGGCTTAGTTAAGTCTCGCAACGTGACTTATATCGAAGGCCACGGCCGTTTGGTTTCTAAGAACGAAGTTGAAGTTAATGGCGTTAAATACACCGGAAAAAATATTGTTCTAGCTACAGGTTCATATCCAAAGACGCTTCCAGGTCTGGATATTGATGGCACCCAAATAATTACAAGTGAACAAGCAATCGCGATGGATCGAGTTCCAAAAAGCGTAATAGTTTTAGGTGGCGGAGTTATTGGATGCGAATTTGCATCAGTCTGGAAATCCTTTGGTTCTGAAGTGACAATCATCGAAGGTCTTCCACATTTAATTGCTCTTGAAGACGAATCATCAAGTAAGGGTCTAGAGCGCGCATTTAGAAAGCGTGGAATAAATTTTGAACTTGGAACACGCTTTAAGTCAGCAAGCAAGGATGCCAATGGCGTGACTGTAACTCTTGAAGATGGCAAAACTTTCACCGCTGAAGTTCTGCTTGTTGCAGTCGGTCGTGGCCCAGTTTCAGCAAACTTAGGTTATGAAGAAGCCGGTCTAACTATGGATCGCGGATATGTATTGGTCGATAACAAGTGCCGAACAAATGTTCCCGGAATCTGGGCAGTTGGAGATTTGATTCCAACACTTCAACTAGCGCATGTTGGATTTGGTGAAGGTATTTTGGTCGCTGAAGAAATCGGTGGACTCAATCCCCGCCCAATTAATTACGATGGCGTTCCTCGCGTCACATACTCTGAACCTGAAGTTGCATCAGTTGGTCTTACAACTGCTCAAGCAAAAGAGCGCGGACACGATGTTGTTGAATTGAATTATGACTTAGCCGGTAATGGCAAGGCGCAAATCCTTAAAACAGCTGGTGCGATCAAGTTGGTTGCAGCAAAGAATGGGCCAGTTCTTGGAATTCATTTGGTTGGCGCCCGAGTTGGCGAACTTTTGGCTGAAGCGCAATTAATATTCAACTGGGAAGCAGAAGCATCTGATGTTGCTTCTTTGATCCATGCTCACCCAACGCTTTCCGAAGCTGTTGGCGAAGCGCACTTGGCACTTGCTGGTAAACCACTACATGCACACGGGTAACGGGAGAAAATAAAATGACCTTTTCTGTAACGATGCCAGCACTTGGCGAATCGGTAACTGAAGGAACTGTTACACGTTGGCTAAAAAATGAAGGTGACGTGGTGGCTGTTGATGAGCCACTCCTAGAAGTTTCTACTGACAAAGTTGATACTGAAATTCCTTCACCAGTTGCCGGAATTTTGCAAAAAATTGTTGTTGCTGTTGATTCAACTGTTGCAGTTGGTGCAGAACTTGCAGTTATTGCTGATGGTGCTTCAGGTGCTGCTACCCCAGCGCCAGCTGCCCCAGTTGCTGCCGCACCTGTTACTCCACCACCAGCGCCGGCCGCGCCAGTTGTCGCTGCTCCCGTAACTCCTGCTCCTGCTGCTCCAGTCGCTGTTCCATCTTCAACCGGAACCATCGTGACAATGCCAGCACTTGGCGAATCGGTAACTGAAGGAACTGTTACACGTTGGCTTAAGAACGTTGGCGATCAAGTAAATGTTGATGAAGCACTGCTAGAAGTTTCTACCGACAAAGTTGATACTGAAATTCCTTCACCTGCGTCAGGCACTCTCGTTTCAATTGATGTAGCAGTTGATTCCACAGTTCCAGTCGGTGCGCGACTTGCAGTAATTGGTGGATCTGGTGCTGCGGTTGCAACACCTCCTCCTGCAACTCCTGCGTCAGCTGCTCCAGTTGTAGTAGCTGCTCCTGTTACTCCGCCACCTGCTCCAGTTGTAGTAGCACCAGTTGCACCCGCAGCGCCAGTTGTTGCAGCGCCAGTTGTCTCTCAAGTTTCAAACGATGATGCATACGTAACTCCTATTGTACGTAAGTTTGCTTCAGAAAATAATGTTGATCTTTCTAAAGTTAAGGGCACCGGTATTGGTGGTCGAATTCGTAAGGAAGATGTTCTTGCTGCTGCGCCTAAGGCTGCAGTGGTTCCTCAAAGTTCTCCAGTTGCGCCGGCGCCAGTTGCACAATCCAGCGCTGCCCCAGTTGCGGTTTCACCACTACGTGGAACTACCGTAACAATGTCCCGACTTCGCAAAGTTATTGCCGAACGCATGCTGGAATCACTTCATGTAAGTGCGCAATTAACTACGGTTGTTGAAGTGGATGTAACTGCGATTGCTCGTCTGCGCGATCGTGCAAAGGCATCATTCGAAGCCCGTGAAGGCACAAAACTTTCATTCTTACCATTCTTTGCTGTTGCAGTTTGTGAAGCACTTAAGCAGCATCCAGTATTAAATGCTTCAGTAAATGGCGATCAAATTACTTATCACAACGCCGAACACCTTGGAATTGCAGTTGATACCGAACGCGGACTTCTAGTTCCAGTAATCCGCGATGCCGGTGATTTAAATATGGGTGGCGTTGCTCGAAAGATTACAGATGTAGCAGCCAGAACTCGTGATAACAAGATCTCACCTGACGAACTTGGTGGCGGAACTTTCACAATTACAAATACCGGAAGTCGCGGTGCGCTTTTTGATACCCCAATTATTAATCAACCTCAGGTAGCAATTCTTGGCTTAGGTGCAGTTGTTAAGCGCCCTATGGTCATGAAGGGAACTGATGGTGGCGAAACTATTGCAGTTCGTTCAATGGTTTATCTTGGTCTTTCGTACGATCACCGAATCGTTGATGGCGCAGATGCTGCAAGATTCTTAGTGACGCTAAAGGATCGCTTAGAAGGCGGTCGTTTCGAATCTGATTTGGGTCTCTCCTAAGTATGGCAACCCGCCTTCCGCCACAACGCGTAGCGGTTACTGGCGCATCCGGATTAATCGGAACCGCGTTAGTTGGTCATCTTCGAAGCGAAGGACACACTGTCCAAAGATTTGTTCGTCGCCCCGCAATTGCTCGCGATGAAATTAGTTGGGATCCAAAGGCCGGCACCGTAGATCTAAGCGCGCTCGAAGGCGTGGATGCAGTAATTCATTTAGCTGGTGCAGGTGTAGGTGATAAGCGTTGGACTAAGAAATACAAATCAACAATCCTAAATTCCAGATTACTTGGAACAACAGCGATCGCAAATGCCGTTGCGACTGTAAAGCCTTCAGTTTTTATTTCATCAAGTGCTATTGGTTGGTATGGCGAAACCGGAAACCGTGCGGTGATTGAAGCTGATCGTGGTGGCGATGATTTTCTCGCTGCAGTTTGTCGCGAATGGGAAGGCGCTGCCGATCTTGCAGGCGATGTTCGCACCGTAAAGATAAGAACTGGTTTAGTTCTTGATCCAACCGGTGGCGCACTTGGAAGAATGATTCCACTCTTCCGTTTCGGCCTTGGCGGAAAACTTGGCAGCGGAAAGCAATGGTGGTCTTGGATTACTTTGCACGATCAAGTTCGCGCAATTTGTCATTTAATGGAATCAAAAATCTCTGGGCCAGTGAATTTAACTGCTCCTAATCCATCTACAAATCAAGAATTTACCGCGGCTCTTGCCCGAGCCATGCATAGGCCTGCTCTTTTTCCCGCACCAAGTTTTGCACTGAAACTTGCTCTGGGTGGTTTTTCTACTGAGATTTTAGGTTCAAAGAAAATTCTTCCACAAGCACTGTTAGACGATAACTTCACCTTTGATTATCCGCACCTAACAAGCGCTTTAGAAACTCTTGTAGTTCCTCACTAATTAATTGCTAGTGCAGCCTGGCGCCCAGATTTCATAGCACCATTTTGCGAAGGAACACTTCTGTGATCGCCAGCTATATAGATTCCATCGCTAATCTTCGGATTGCGATTCAATTCCTCTAAATCATTTCTAAATGGCAAGGACTGTTTGATTTCATATCGAGCAGCTAAGTCCCAATTTCGGGTATCGCAATTCCAAAATTTTGATAATTCCTTTCGAACTTCACTCTCAGATATCGCTGCAAGTGTGGTGCTAGAAATTAGATTAATCCCCGCTGGGGCATAGCTCTTGGATACCTTAGAAATAACTAAAGAGTTAACAATTGGACTCTTTGAATCTAACGCCAAGTAGTTATCGTCAACCAAATCTTCGTTGGTCGCGTGATACCAAGTCGTTGAACTTAAAGTTTTTGGGATCTCGCCAAGATCAAGCATCTGTGCCGCGGTAGTCAGATCTGTGGCGACCACGATTTCATCGCATTCAATTCTGCCAAAATTGCCCTGAACGCTCCCCTGTTTAATCTCATCAACCTGTGAATTGAATCTAATATCCGAAAGTTCAAGAGCAAGATTTTCGCTAAATTTTCCGACACCAAACTTTGGAATTCCTGGCCTTCCCAGAATAAAGGAACGGATAACTTCTCTGGCGATATCAGCACGGATTAAATCTGGGTTTGTCAGGAATACGCCCCGCAAAAAGGGCGATAAAGCAATTTGATATAAATTCTGAAATTTCAGAGCTGAATCCCCAAGTTTGTTATCAACAGTGTTGCCTGCCAAGAATTTAGCGAATTCGATTTTCTCGGAAAAACTTCCGATACTCAGGGTTTTTGCTAAGTGACCTAGTCCGATTTTGATTTCACTCGAGCCTTCAAAAATTCGAAGGTTGTTAAATACTTCGCAGAACTCTAAATCAGAGAGCGCATTAAGCCTTTTGATCTCGGAGTAACTTGGATTAATAACCTGAAATCCATGATCAAATAGGAAACCATTAACCGAATCTGTTTTAACTCTTCCCCCGACGCGATCACTGCTTTCAAGAACAGTGACATTTGCGCCTCGGCGTTGCAAGTAGATCGCGCAGGTCAGTCCAGCTAAACCCGCGCCAACTACTACAACTGATTTATTCACTTACTGCTGAATTGAAGCTTTGAAGGCCACCAAATTTTTGGCCCAATTTCGTGCACGAGTGCCGGAACCAAAATCGAGCGAACAATCATGGTGTCTAGTAGAACTCCGAAGGCAACTGCGAAACCTAATTGTGCAAGGAAGACAAGTGGCAAAATTCCGAGAACAGCGAATGTCGCAGCCAGAACAATTCCTGCTGATGTAATCACACCACCAGTTACAGTTAAGGCTTTGGTCATTCCAGCGCGAGTTCCCAACCTCAACGATTCTTCACGAACTCGCGTCATCAAGAAGATGTTGTAGTCAATTCCGAGTGCCACCAAGAAAATAAAAGCAAACAATGGGAATGCTGGGTCTGCTCCGGCAAAACCGAATATGTGATTAAAGACAATTGCGCATACTCCCAGTGTTGCAAAGAATGAAATAACCACTGTGCCCAACAGCAAAACCGCTGCATAAATCGAACGTAGAAGCAGCCCTAGAATTATTGCAATCAGGAATAGAACTATTGGAATAATCAGATTTCGATCATGCTTTGACGCTTGATTGATGTCGTAACTAACTGAAGTAGAACCACCAACAAGAATAGATGGATCTACGCTTCCCATATCTGCGCGAAGCCTTGGAATCATTGCAATGGCCTCTTCAGAATCAGGTGCATACTTTAAAGTTACATTTAATAGAATATTTCCATCTACAACTTTGGTCGGAGGAAGTGGTTGTCCTGGAACTGCAAAGCCCATAAACATCGCCTCGACAGAATCAACTCCGGGATTTGATTTCAGCTTCGCAATTGCGGCTGGGGCAACTGTCTCTTTAACAACAACTTGAGTTGGTTGTCCTTGTCCACCAGGGAAATGCTTGAGCAATTCATCTTGACCAACTACCGAATCCGTGCGCTTAGTAAATGAATCAATAGTTGATAGACCAGTTGCATTTAGCGTTGTTGAAAAGCCAGCTAAAACTATTAGCAGCGCTGTTGCACCTACCCAATACTTACGAGGTTTGCGTTCAGTGGCTGCACCAACCTTGGCCCAAGCTCCACTTAATTTTTCATCAGCATCACCAAATCTTGCAACCTTTGGCCAGAATATCCAGCGACCGAAAATGACAAGTAGCGCAGGAAGAAGAGTAAGAATCGTAATCATCGAACAGATAATTCCGATTGCACCAACTGGACCAAGTCCACGATTGTTATTCAATTGGCTTAGAAGCAGAACCATTAGACCGATAACTACAGTGGTTCCCGAAGCGACAATTGGTTCGACTACTCCACGCCAAGCAACTTTCATCGCATCAAAGCGAGATTCATGAAGATGTAGTTCTTCTCGATAGCGAGCAATCAACAACAAGGCGTAGTCAGTTGCAGCACCCAACACCAGCACCGAAAGAATCCCTTGCGATTGCCCATCAAGTGTTATCACATCGTTCTTAGCCAAGAGATAAATAACTCCACCGGCAAGAGTGAGAGCTAGGCCAGCAGACAACAAAGGCAGAATCCAAAGAATTGGTGACCTGTAAACAAAAATCAAAATAATTGCGACTACACCAGCAGTTGTAAGCAAAAGCGCCGAGTCAATGCTGCCAAATGCACCAAAGAGATCGGCCAGGATTCCAGCAAAGCCAGTTGTGTAGGTTACAAAATTGTTGTTCTCTGCATATTCATTTGCGTAATATCGAATCGCATCAATCACACCTATTAGTGCTGGCTCTTTGTCATCCGGAAGCAGTTCGGTCGCTATTTGAACGCTAATTGGGAAATTGGCAAGGATTACTTTTCCATCTTCAGAAGGAAAGGCTGTAATCGGCGCACCTTCAATAAAGTAATCCCCAATCGGAATTGAAACTTCGTTGCCCTTGGCATCTTTCAATAACTCGCCGTCACTGTGAACTAACGCTTTTGAACCAAGTGTCTGCGCAAAAGCCTGAGCCGAAGCAATTTTCTCTGGGGTGACTTCACCTTTGAATAGAACTAGCGCTGGGATTTGATCATTCGCACTATCTGAAAACTTCGCGATTGCATTAGCTGCTCTTGTGGCTACCGAATCTTCAGGCAAGAAAGATGAGTTGTTGTTCTCTTGAACTGTGGAAAGCTTGCCAAAGAGTGGCCCCGTGAAACTTGAGATAGACATCCAAACGATGACTACAACGATGGCCAGCCACAGCGGTTTGCGACCCTTAATTGTTCGAGTTTTTGGGGTTTTTGATTTAGCGTCTGAGGACATGCCTAGCCTTTCGAAATAAAGCCCTAATAATTGGTTAAGAAGCGTAGGTTACCTTAGGCTCAGACCTATGTATGCGAAGACTTCAAGCCTTGGAGTGAATTCTGGCCAGATTGCAGTAGAACACTTAGGACTTGTTGAGTATAGAAAAGCCTGGGAATACCAACGCGAAATTCAAGCCGGAGTTATCGAAGGTCGAATTCCAAACACATTAATTTTAGTTGAGCATCCGTCGGTTTACACCGCTGGGCGTCGGACTCAAATTGATGAGCGTCCAATCGATGGAACACCGGTTATTGATGTTGATCGCGGCGGAAAAATTACTTGGCACGGCGAAGGCCAAATCGTTGGGTATCCAATCGTTAAATTGCGCAACCGAAATGATGTAGTCGGATTTGTGCGCGAAATCGAGAATGCGTTGATAGATGTTTGCGCAGAATTTGGCCTAAAAACTGAGAGATATTGCGAACGAAGTGGTGTCTGGATCCGAGATTCAAAATCCGATCGAAAGATTGCTGCGATTGGAATCCGCGTAGCAAAAGGTGTAACGATGCATGGCTTTGCGCTGAATATAAATCCTGATCTCACTGCCTATGATCATATTTCACCATGCGGATTCACTGACACTGGCGTTACTTCACTTGCAAAAGAGCTGGCTAAAGATATTTCAGTCGATGAAGTTATTCCTGTCCTCGAACGTCACATGTTGCTAGCCCTAGATCGGATTTCGCAATGACACTTGCACCCGAAGGTCGTCCATTACTTCGAATTGAAGCGCGCAATGCCGCTGTTCCAATTGAACGCAAACCTGAGTGGATTAAGACTCGCGCAATCATGGGGCCGGAATACACAGCTCTTCGCTCACTCGTTGCGAAAGAAGGACTTCACACGGTCTGCCAAGAAGCAGCATGCCCAAATATTTTTGAATGTTGGGAAGATCGCGAAGCAACTTTCTTAATCGGCGGCGAGAAGTGCACACGTCGTTGCGACTTCTGCAACATTGACACCGGAAAGCCCGATCCCCTAGATCGAGATGAACCTCGTCGTGTTGCAGAATCTGTTCAAACTATGCAACTTAAATATGCAACCATCACTGGCGTTACTCGTGACGATTTAGAAGATGAAGGTGCTTGGTTGTATGCCGAAACAATTCGCAAAGTTCATGAACTAAATCCAGGAACTGGTGTCGAAATGTTGGCTCCGGATTTCAGTGGTAAGTCACATTTGTTAAATGAAGTATTTGAAACCCGCCCCGAAGTATTCGCACATAACCTTGAGACTGTTCCCCGAATTTTTAAGAGAATCCGCCCAGCATTTAGATATGAACGCTCACTTGATGTTATTTCGCAAGCCCGAGCTTTCGGTTTAATTACCAAGTCGAATCTGATTCTTGGCATGGGCGAAACTCGTGAAGAAGTTACCCAAGCGCTGGTTGATCTTCATGCTGCCGGTTGTGACTTAATAACAATCACCCAGTATTTGCGACCAACTCCTAAGCACTACCCAGTTGAACGTTGGGTGAAGCCAAATGAGTTTGTTGAACTTAGCGCCGAAGCAAATGAAATTGGATTCGCTGGCGTAATGAGTGGTCCACTTGTTCGATCAAGTTATCGCGCGGGCCGCTTGTATAAGCAAGCGCAAGAAAAACGGGCAAATATCTAATGCGCGATTTTGTCTATCCTCCAGTTGTTGTAACGATTAAAACGCTCTGGAAATATCTGGGATTGAAATTTGATTTCGAAGGCACCGAAAACATTCCGGCAACTGGCGGCGCAATTCTTGCCATCAATCACATCGGATATTTGGACTTTGCCCTTACTGGAACTGCGGTTTTGCCACGCAAACGATATGTTCGATTTATGGCGAAGAAAGAGATATTCGACCACAAGATTGCTGGCCCGCTAATGCGCGGCATGCACCACATCTCGGTTGATCGCTCGAGTGGTTCAAGTTCATTTGTCGCGGCCCTCAGATATCTGCGCGCTGGTGAGATAGTAGGAATCTTTCCAGAAGCAACAATTAGCCGAAGCTTTGAAATCAAAGAGCTAAAAACCGGTGCGGTCCGTTTGGCGATGGGGTCGGATACTCCAATAATCCCGACAATTGTTTGGGGTAGCCAGCGAATTTTCACAAAGAAGGTAAAGCCAAATTGGAAGCGGAATAAATTCCCAATTACTGTCGCATTTGGCCAGCCATTTATAGTTAAAAAAGGGCAAGATGTAGATGAAGCTGAAGGACAATTGCGACAGCAGATGAAAGATCTTTTAACAAAAGTTCAAGATTCTTATCCAGATTCACATGTTGGCCAGCGATGGGCGCCTGCCCGTTTGGGTGGAACCGCACCAACGCCTGAGCAAGTTGAAATAGAATGGGCCGAGCATTTAAGAGAGAAAGCAAAGAATGAGGAGAAGGCGTAATGGCACTATTTAAGAGAAAAGCAAAGGCCGAGAAGGTTAAGGGCGAGAAGCAAGGGCAGATGAAGGTCCTTAAAGATGCCTTCGCCTTAGTTCGCAAACATCAGCCAATTGCATTTTTATGGATGGCGCTTTCTTTTGTAGTCGCTCTTTGTGCCGGAATTATCATTGGAATCCAGGTTGGTCATCCAATTTATTTCACAATTCTTGCAACACCAATTGCAATTCTTGTTGCATTCTTTATCTTTACTAGACAAGCCAATACCGCAGCATTCCTTTCGATCAAGGGTCAACTTGGTGCAGGTGCTTCAGTTCTGATGGCAATTCGTAAAGGCTTCACAACTACGACTGCTGTCAACGTCGCACGTAACCAAGATATGGTTCATCGAAGTGTGGGCCGTGCAGGAATCGTTCTAGTTGGAGAAGGAAGTCCTGCGGTAAAACAACTTCTACTAGATGAGCGACGCAAAATGGAACGTTTTATTCCAGGCGTGGCATTAACCGAGGTAATTGTTGGTGAGGGTGCTGGTCAAGTTCCACTTCGTAAACTACAGAAGCACTTGAAGAAGTTGCCAAAGAAACTTAACAAGATTCAGTTGCGCGAACTTCGCAGTCGACTAAAGGCTGTCGGTGGCTTGAATATGCCAATTCCTAAAGGCCCAATGCCAATTAACCGAAATGCGAAAATTCCAAAGCGTTAATTAATCTTTAATTTTAAGGCTTTTTACTACGACTGAATTTGCGACCCAGTCATGCAGTCCCCTGCCCTCTCGGGTGAAAACTGCTGGGAGCACTAAACAGATCAGAAAAGTTCTAGCCAAAATTTTGCGAGCCGGAACTACTCCATAATTTGTAAAATCAACTACTCGCATTTGTAATATCCGCTGACCTGCCGAAGCTTGCTGCAAGGTCGTCAAAATGCTGACCTCAACAAAGAAGATGGCCAGCGTGCTGATAGACCTAGATCCGAATCCCACCAGGCTCGATATCAGCAGACACATCAGCCAATCGATGATTAAAGCCAGGAATCGGCGACCGGTTCCTGCTTTCTCAAAATTGCCCATAAGCCAAGGCTATAACCTCGTCCGCCGCCTTGCGGTCTGAAGAGTGAAACATAAATGTAACAATTCGGTTAACCGTTTTTTACGTGAACCGCCTATATTTTCCCCATCACCAACCAGATTGGCAGGCGCAGCGAAGCACCTGACCAGGCGGACTAATCCTAAATCGGGAGAATAATGTTTAAGAATTCTGCAGAAGTTTTCGCTTACATCAAGAAAGAGAATGTAAAACTTGTTGATGTTCGCTTTATCGATCTACCAGGTATCCAACACCACTTCAACGTTCCGGTTGAATCATTTGACGAAGCAGTTTTCACTGACGGTCTAATGTTTGATGGTTCTTCGATTCGTGGTTTCCAAGCAATTCACGAATCAGATATGAAATTGCTGCCAATTCCGGAATCAGCTTTCATCGATCCATTCCGTGATGTTAAAACTTTAGTAATTTTATTCTCCGTTCACAATCCAGTTGATAACTCGCCTTATTCCCGTGATCCACGCGGCGTAGTTGCAAAAGCAGTTGAATACTTAAAAGGAACCGGAATTGCAGATACTGCATTCTTCGCACCAGAAGCGGAATTCTATGTATTCGATGCAATTCGTTTTAAGACTGGCATGAACGAGTCTTACCACCACATCGATTCATACGAAGGCGCATGGAACACTGGCGTTGAATACGATCCAGATGGAACACCAAACCGTGGATACCGAACACGTATCAAGGGTGGATATTTCCCAGTTTCTCCAACAGATCAATTTGCAGATCTTCGCGACCAGATGGTTATGAAACTTGGCGAAGCCGGACTTCTTGTAGAACGCTCGCACCATGAAGTGGGAACTGCAGGACAGATGGAAATTAACTATCGCTTCTCAGATATTTTGTCTGCTGGCGATGATGTAATGAAGTTCAAGTACATTATTAAGAACACTGCATGGGAAGCTGGAAAGACAGCTACATTCATGCCAAAGCCACTATTCGGTGACAATGGTTCAGGAATGCACGTTCACCAATCACTCTGGAAAGATGGCAAGCCATTGTTCTTCGGTGATGGATATGGTGATCTTTCAGATATGGCTCGTTGGTATATCGGTGGACTTCTAAAGCATGCACCTTCATTGCTTGCATTCACCAACCCAACGGTTAACTCATACCGTCGCTTGGTTCCAGGATACGAAGCGCCAGTAAATCTTGTTTACTCAGCTCGTAACCGTTCTGCATGTATTCGTATTCCAATCACTGGTTCGAATCCAAAGGCAAAGCGCATCGAATTCCGTTGTCCAGATCCGTCATCAAATCCATACCTAGCATTCGCAGCAATGCTTATGGCCGGACTAGATGGAATCCAAAACAAGATCGAGCCACCAAAGCCAGTTGACAAAGATTTGTATGAACTAGAGGGCGACGAAGCAGCCGCTATTCAACAAGTTCCAGGTTCACTTGATGCAGTTCTAGATAACCTAGAAGCAGATCACGAGTTCCTACTAAAGGGTGGCGTATTCACTAAGGATCTAATCGATACTTGGATCACTTGGAAGCGTAAGGAAGAAGTGGATTACGTCCGCTTGCGTCCACATCCAGCAGAGTTCGAGCTTTACTTCGATCTCTAAGAAGTAGCGTTAAAAAAGCCCTCCAATAAATTGGGGGGCTTTTTACTTTAAATGAAGTTGGTATTTAAAGCGAAAATCCGACGGGAAGTTCTAGGCGATTCTCGCTGAGAAGTTTTGAATCACTAAGAATAGTTTTGGTATCCCCGTCAGCAACAACAATTCCACCGGATAAAATAATTGATCTTTCGCAGAGCTCGTAGGCATAAGGAATATCGTGAGTAACCATAAGAGTTGTAATTTTTAAAGATCGTAGAATATCTGCCAACTCTCTGCGGCTTGCCGGATCAAGGTTTGATGAAGGTTCATCGAGAACCAAAATCTCTGGCTTCATTGCAAGGACTGTTGCCACTGCCACTCTTCGCCTTTGACCAAAAGAGAGATGATGTGGGGCGCGCTCTTTGAATTCCAGCATTCCAACTTGTTGTAAAGCGGTATCAACTATGCCATCGAGTTCGGCTCCCCTAAATCCCATGTTGTATGGTCCAAATGCAACATCCTCGCCGACTGTTGGCATAAAGAGCTGGTCATCTGGATCCTGAAAAACAATTCCGACTTTTGCGCGAATCTTGCTAAGGCTTGCTTTATCTTTAGCATCAACCAAGGTTCCGGCTATCCAAACTTTTCCGACGCTTGTTGGATGAATTCCATTTAAGTGAAGCACAAGAGTTGTTTTACCCGCACCGTTAGGTCCTAGTATCGCTACACATTCACCTTGCGAAACTTTTAAGTTCACGCCAAAGAGCGCTTGATGACCATCGGGATATGCAAAGGCAAGGCCTTCGATTAATAAACTTGGTGTTAATTCGCTCATGGTTAACGGCTCCAAATCAGATTGGTAAAAATAGATATAAGTAGTGCTACTGCAGGCAATGCAAATGCGGTCGATTTTTGAAGAGTTGTAATCGTTGGCTTCTCCATAACTGGCATGGTTCCTAAATAGCCTCGAGAGAGCATCGCAAGGTGAACACGTTCTCCTCGCTCATACGAACGAATAAAGAGTGCGCCAGCTGCTTGAGTAAGAATCTTCCAATCTGCAATTCCCCTAGCTTCAAAGCCTCGAGATTGGCGAGCTACTTTCATGCGCTCCATCTCATCGCTCACTACATTCACATACCGAAGCATGAATGTCGCGATTTGTACCATAAGAGCGGGAAGTCGCAAGATTTCGAGTCCCCCAATAATTTCTCTAGCTTTTGTGGATCCAGAAAGCGTGATTGCGACTAGAAGCCCCAGTGTTCCTTTTGCAATAATTGCAGCACCCGCAAGTAGGCCCTCACGATAAAGACTCAAACCAAAAAGTTCGAATTTCTCACCCGTTCCAAAAAATGGCATTAAAAATGCAAAGAGCACGAATGGAATTTCAACTGTTGTTCTCGAGAGAATTTTCCGAACTGGAAGTTGGGCGATGGTCAGTGCTAATCCGATCAGCAGGTAATAACCTATAAATGCCTGCCAATTTGAAATCGAAGTTGCCACTGCAACAATAATGAAAAGTAAACCGGCAACTATTTTTAAGTGGGCTGGCAACGAGTGAATTATTGAGTGGCGATGTATATAAAGGCGCTCTCCTACATCATGGCCATGATTGTGGCTATGAGCGATGTCTTGGGCGCTCGTGTTTCCTAACAACTACTTTTGCTTTTTTCTGCCGAGAGCCATGAATAAAACAACGGCAACAACTCCGGTTGCGACTACTCCAATTGCTCCAGCCAATCCAACCGAGAAACGTTCATTCTCTACTCCGGCAACACCATAATCGGCCAATGCAGAATCAGAATTTGTATGATCCTTAGCAGTATCTAAAAATCCAATCTCGCCTGCTACTTTTTCAAGTCCATCTGGTGAAGATGAGGCGTAGAAAGAAACCACAGCAGCTAAAACAAGTGCGGAGGCAAAGAAGATTAGATAAAACTTTAAGTCTCTCTTTTTTAGCATCTAGATCTCCTTAATTACTAACTTAGTTTCATTGCTCTTCCAGCCATGAACTAAATCTGATCTACTTGCCATAATTGCACTAATCGTTAGCCCAGTTATCAGAGCTTCTCCGATTCCAATAACAATGTGAGTTCCGATCATTGCGGTGAATACTGAAGTTAACGAAAATGTAGCGTTACCGCCGAGCGCGTATTGAACAACAAAACCAAACGCAGCCATCGGAACTGAAATCAGTCCGCCAATTGCACCGGCGAGCGCTACTGATGCTTTGCGCATAGGAAGAATCCGCTTAACAAGTAAGTAAGTGCCATAACCGACCCAAACACCGACAACTCCGATATTGAAAACATTCAATCCAATTGCGCTGAGACCACCGTCTGCAAATAGAAATCCCTGCATTAACAGAACAACTGTAAGAGCCAAGGTGGCAGCCCAAGGACCTACAAGCACTGCGGCCAAAGCACCGCCAAGTAAATGTCCGCTTGTTCCGGCACCAACTGGAAAGTTCAACATCTGCACAGCAAAGATAAATACAGCTGTTAAGCCCGCTAATGGAGCGCTCTTATCGTCCAACTCTTTTCTCGCACCCTTTAGTGAGACAGCAACGCAGACCGCAGCAGCTCCAGCGAAAAGCGCAGAAGTTGGGAGATCGATAAATCCGTCAGGAATATGCATAACCTAATTTTATTGCAAGTAATTTGCATCTGCAACTTAAAAGCACTTATTGCGAATCTGGGAATTGTGCGGGTGAAGGTGTGGGAGTATCGCTCAGTGATTGCCACTCAAAGCGTTGAACTCCGAGCTGGCGCAAGACTTTTAGTTAAAGATGTGGCTGTCCGTATCAACAGTGGTGACCGAATCGGCTTTGTTGGGCGAAATGGCGCCGGAAAATCCACTCTCGCAAAATGCCTCGCTGGTGAAACCCTGCCGGCTGGTGGCCAGATTACCCGGACCGGAACTATCGGATATTTGCCCCAGGATCCACGAACTGGTGATCAAGAAGAATCAGTTATAAATCGAATTTTATCTGCGCGCGGTCTAGACCAAATTGTTGTCCGGATGCGAAAAGCTGAAGAAGCAATGGCAACAGCTACACCCGAAGAATTAGAACTTGCCCTCGAACGTTATGCCCGCGTCGATAGCGAATTTAATGCTGCTGGCGGCTATGGCGCATCAGCAGAAGCAGAATCAATTGCAACAAACCTTGGTTTACCAGAACGACTATTTGAAGAGCCCATCCAAGTTTTATCTGGTGGACAGCGTCGTCGCGTCGAACTTGCTCGGCTTTTATTTAGTGGCGCCGAAACCCTGCTGCTCGATGAGCCAACAAACCACTTAGATGCCGAATCAATCAACTGGTTGCGCGACTACTTAACAAAGTATTCCGGTGGCCTTGTCGTTATTTCTCACGATGTTGCCCTAATTGAAACCGTTGTTAATAAAGTTTTCTATATCGATGCCAACCGAAATGTTATCGATGTTTACAACATGGGCTGGAAGAAATATTTATTGCAACGCGAAGCTGATGAGCACCGTCGCAAGAAGGAACGCGCAAATGCCGAGAAGAAGGCTGAAATCTTGCAGAAGCAGGGCGAGAAAATGCGTGCCAAGGCTTCGAAGGCAACTGCTGCTCAAGGAATGTTACGTCGCGCTGAATCCCTTATTTCTAATCTCGAAGATGTCCGCAAATCCGACAAAGTTGCAAAGCTTCGCTTCCCTACCCCAGCCCCTTGTGGCAAGACACCGCTTATGGCGACTGGCTTAAGTAAATCATATGGTTCGCTAGAAATCTTTACCGATGTCGATCTTGCAATTGATAGATCTTCTCGCGTTGTAATCCTTGGTTTAAATGGTGCCGGAAAGACAACGCTTTTAAGTATTTTGGGCGGAACCAACGAATCCGATACCGGTGAAATTCTGCCGGGACATGGTTTAAAGATTGGTTACTACACCCAGGAACATGAATCGTTGGACTTCGAACGGACCGTTTTAGAGAACATGCTTTCTGCAGGTGACAAAATCAGCGAACAGCAAGCTCGACAAACACTTGGCTCGTTCTTATTCTCTGGCGACGATGTTCAAAAGCCAGTTAAAGTTTTAAGTGGTGGCGAGCGAACCAGATTGGCTCTCGCAACTCTTGTAGTTGGATCTGCAAACGTTCTCTTACTCGATGAGCCGACAAACAACTTAGATCCGGCATCACGTGAAGAAATTCTTGCCGCACTTGGCGAATACCAAGGTGCTGTTGTTCTTGTAAGCCACGATGTCGGGGCCGTGCAAGCTCTCAAACCCGAGCGGGTTTTATTGTTGCCTGATGGTGATGAAGATTTATGGGGCAATCAGTATCTAGAACTAATTGCCCTCGAATAAATCTAACTTCTTAGCTTTAAGAACGAAGCGCGACCGCAAATGCGCGGAAATCTTCAACCAGTAAATCAATTTCTTTCTGACCATGTGCCAGAGAAATCAACCACTGCTCATCAAGTCCCGGAGGCGTAATGATTCCGCGGTTCATTGACCAGAGCCATGAAAGTTCCGCAATCGCAAAGTCAGTTGCCTTGTAATCACGGTAATTACGAACTGGATCTTTCGACCAAGTAACGCAGCCCTTTACGCCGAAGCCAACTGTGTGTGCAGGGAGTTGGAATTCTTCGATGATGTCAGTGATGCGATCGAGTGCTTGTTTGTTTAGTGCTTCGGCTTTTGCAAGTGCTTCTTCAGTGCACAAACGATCCATTGCGCGAAGACCTGCCATTGCAAGCGGGTTACCGTTGAATGTTCCGAAGTGTGCCATTGCACCTGTTGTGATTGTGTCCATGATTTCTGACTTGCCACCAAATGCGGCAAGTGGAAGTCCCCCACCGATTGATTTAGCAAGACAGATTAAATCTGGTTGAACACCAATGCGATGTGCTGCGCCTTGTGGACCAGCTGTTAGACCAGTTTTAACTTCGTCAAAGATAAGGACGATGTTGTATTTGGTGCAGAGATCGCGGACAGCTGCAAGATAACCAGCATCCGGAAGAACGATCCCGAGATTTTCGAGAACCGGCTCCAGGATAAAGCAGGCGATTGATTCGTGATCGCGAGCAAAAATCTTTTCAAGTGCAGGCAGGTTGTTGAACGGAACCACAAAAACAACTCCGGCGTTTACGCCATGTCCAATTACAGGCTTTGGCTCTTCTGGGTTGCCAGCCAGATCTAGCGAAGGCTTGGCTGAAACTGTAAGTGGGTCATAGCTGCCGTGGTAACCGCCCTCCAACTTTACGATTGCAGATTTGCCAGTGAAAGCTTTTGCAGTGCGAACTGCATACATCGTGGCTTCAGTTCCAGAGTTTGCAAAGCGGACCTTCTCGATACCAAAGCGCTTGCACAAACGTTCTGCGCCATCGCGAGAGATTGGAGACGGGGTTACAAAGAGAGTTCCACCTTCAAGGGCTGTTTTGGTTTCCGCAATTACCTCTTCATTCAAGTGGCCGGCAAGCATTGCGCCGAAGCCCATTGATAGATCAAGTAGTTGGCGACCATCGACATCGGTCATCCACGCACCCTTAGCTGAAACAATGCTAATTGGGTATGGATCCCAGTATTGGAAACTTGAAGTTACGCCAAGTGGCGAAGAGTCTTTTGCAATGGTGCTTTCAACACCTGAAGCGAAAGTTGATTTTGAAAATAACGCCCACTCAGCCGCCATAAGTTCTTTTATTTTTTCAGGCGAAACTGGAGTGACAACGTTTGGGGTCTTGCGGAAAGTCTGTGGTTCTAGAGTTCAGGTCATTTTGGAAAGAAGTACCTTTTGTTGGATGGCCCGCTAGCAATCAGCGAATCCCTTTTGGGTACGAGCTCCTTTGTTTGTGAGAAAACTTGGTAGTTTTCTTATAAAGGCGAAGGTATCAGGGAAAGCCAGAAAACGCACTAATAGGCTGACTTCGTGCGTGTTCACCCCCCATATTTTGGACAATTTTTGAAGAATTTTCAAAATTTCTGACCTTTTCAAATCTTTTAGGACATTATTAGCCGATGACTACATTGGCCGCAAAAACAATTCTCGCGATTCAAAATGATGAGACCGATCCCCCACATTTAGTTGGACGTTGGTTAATGGAACTTGGTTTTGAAATAAAAATTTTGCGGGCATACGCAGGAGAATTTGTTCCCCCTACAGTTCCGGAAAACATTGCTGGAGTTATCCCACTTGGCGGTCACATGGGCGCCCTAGATGATCACATCGCGCCCTGGCTTCCGAATGAACGGGCACTTTTGGCAGATGCAATTGCAAGAGAGATTCCGGTCTTTGCAATTTGCTTAGGAACTCAATTATTGGCAGAAGCAACCGGCGGTAAAGTTGCACGCGCAAAGATTGTTGAAATCGGTGCCAAAGAAATTTTTCCAAGTGCCGCTGCATCTACGGATTCAATTTTTAATTTTGCTGGTCCGCTGCCCGTTACACAATGGCATGAAGATGAAGTTTCGATTCTTCCACCTGGCGCGGTCACCCTGGCAAGTAGCCCGGCATGTGCGAATCAGATTTATCGGGTTGGAGAAAATTCATATGGTGTGCAATTCCATCCAGAAGCTGATTTGGCAATAGTTGCGAAGTGGGAAGAACACGCTGATCATGCTTTTCAGACATCCGGCGTAACTTCGGCACTTCCGGAATACCAGGCAAAGGTTGACGAAATTACCTCTACCTGGCGGCCATTTATTCAGGCTTGGGGAATGAAAGTTTTATCACACGTTAAATAAATGTTTGTGTAAGGAAACTCCACTCACTTAGGTGATAATTAAGCCTTATAAAAAATACAAGGAGATGAAAATGGCTAAAGCGCGCGTTGAATTAGATGAAAACGGTTTAGATCCAAATAGATGGCGCGCCCTATTTGTTATTGCAATCGCATCCTTGATGGTTGTTCTAGACGCATCGATTGTGAATATTGCCCTGCCAAGCGCTCAGGCAGAATTAGGGATTTCAGATGCAAATCGGCAGTGGGTTGTTACTGCATACTCATTAGCTTTCGGAAGTTTGTTGCTACTTGGTGGCCGGATATCTGACTACGTTGGTCGAAAGAAGATCTTTATCGTTGGGCTAATCGGTTTTGCTGTGGCTTCGGGCCTTGGCGGAATCGCCACAAACCAAGAATTACTCTTCGCTGCCCGCGCACTTCAAGGCGCATTTGGTGCGCTACTTGCACCTGCGGCTCTTGCGCTTATCAATGTAACTTTCACAATTCCTAAAGAGCGCGCACGCGCCTTCGGAGTTTATGGCGCAATCTCTGGTGGTGGCGCAGCTATCGGTTTAATCCTTGGTGGAGTCCTGACTGAATACGCAAACTGGCGTTGGTGCTTGGGTGTCAATGTTCCAATTGCACTTGTCGCAGTTCTTCTTGCTATCCCATTTATTCACGAATCAAAGGCAAAGGGCGATAACAAATATGACATTCCAGGAGCAACAACCGTAACTCTAGGTCTGGTTGCACTTGTATATGGATTTAGTCAAGCAGCTACTGATGGCTGGTCAGACTTTTCTACCTATCGCTTCTTTATTGTTTCAGCAATCTTCCTTATCGCATTCTTCGTCATTGAAAAGAAAGTTCCAAATCCACTCCTTCCGCTGCGCGTCTTAACAGAACGAAACCGTGGTGGTTCTTATCTAGCCTCTCTCCTCGTGGGAACTGGACTTTTTGCAATGTTCTTGTTCCTAAGCATTTACCTGCAAAGCTTCTTAAACTATTCGTCACTTAGATCTGGTTTTGCATTCTTGCCATTCTCGGCTGGCGTAATTGTTTTTGCTGGTGTTGCCTCACAATTACTTCCAAAAATTGGACCAAAGCCACTAATGACAACCGGTTTGGTAGCAGCATCGCTTGGGCTTCTTTTGCTTTCACGAATTACACCAACATCAACTTATGCTGCAGATATTTTGCCAGCGCTCTTGATTATGTCTAGCGGCATGGCGCTCTTCTTTATCCCTAGCGCATCAACCGGATTGCATAATGCTGGAGAACACGATGCCGGCGTTGCTGGTGCTGTTCTAAATACCAGTCAACAAATAGGTGGCTCACTCGGTGCCGCACTATTGAATACCGTAGCAATATCTTCTGCCTCGGCTTTCGCAAAAGCGAATACCGAGCTCGGCGATAAAGTGCAGGTATTTGCCCAAGTCCATGGATTTAGTACGGCATTTAAATATGGTGCTGGCTTCTTATTCCTTGCTGCGATTGTCAGCTTCTTCTCGCTTAACGTTGGCAAAGACTCACTTGTTGAAAGTGAATCTGGCCCAATTCATTAATTAATCTTAATTAATCAAGGAAGAAATCAAGTAAGAAATCTGTAGTTCCTGGTTTAACTGAATATTTCTCTAGATCTGTGATGCCCTCTGATGCAAGAACTTCATCATCAACAAAGAAGTTTCCGGTGGTTGTTTTGGCATCGCGATTTAAAATTATGTAAGCAGTATCAGCAAGAATCTCTGGTTTGCGACAGAAATCGGTATCTACGCCCGGAATCATTTGCAGCGCTGCAGTATCAATTGCAGTACGTGGCCAGAGTGCATTTACCGCAATACCTTCACGCTTAAATTCTTCTGACATTCCGAGAACGCACATACTCATTCCATATTTAGACATTGTGTAAGCCACATGGTTCTTAAACCACTTTGGGCTCATCGACAACGGTGGTGAGAGCGTAAGAATGTGAGGATTGCGTCCAGCCTTTGCACTCTCCCGAAGATATGGAATAGCAGCCTGTGAAGTTAAAAAAGTTCCTCGAACATTTACATCGAACATTAAATCAAAGCGCTTTGCAGGCGTCTTTTCGGTCGGAGTTAAGTTGATAGCACTCGCGTTGTTGATCAAGATATCTAGCCCACCGAATTGTGTTGCTGCCTTAGCAACAGCTGACTCAATTGCAGCTTCATCTCTAATATCGCATTGAATTGGTAGGGCAGTTCCTCCTGCGGCTTCAATCTCCTTAGCAGCCGAGAAAATTGTCCCTGGAAGTTTTGGATTTTCCTCTGCAGTCTTTGCCGCAATGGCAATGCTCGCTCCATCAGTTGCTGCCCGCAATGCAATAGCAAGCCCGATTCCTCGAGATCCCCCAGTGATAAAGATTCGCTTTCCGGCTAGTGACATTTTCTACCCCTTTGATTTTTTCTCGAGAAATTTCATAAATGCAATCTGGGCTTCATCTGATTCCAGCGCGATTCTAAATAGTTCACTCTCGGCTTCCATAACCATTGCTACTGCTTGATGATGTCCACTCTTTAGAAGTGCCTTGGTGTTTATAACCGAAGTTGGTGGTTGATTTGTAATAACTTCTGCAACTTCTAACGCCCTAGCAAGTGGATCCAAAACTATTTCATTCACTAATCGCATCTGGTGTGCTTCGGTCCCAGAGAAGTTGCGCCCAGTCAAAAATATTTCGGATGCGATTGCATGTCCGACAAGTCTTGGAAATAGTATGGAAGAGCCAGCTTCAGGAACTAGGCCAAGTGAAACAAAGGGCATTGAAAACTTTGCATCCGCAGTTGCATAAACCAAGTCACAATGCATCAACATCGTTGTGCCAATTCCTACTGCGTTACCGTGAACTGCTGCAATCAATGGTTTTGGAAAATCATGGAGCACTGCAAGAAATTGCATGACTGGTGAATCGGGCCCGGTAGGCGGGGTATCCATAAAATCTAAAATGTCATTGCCGCCAGTGAAAGCACTTCCGGCTCCTGAAATCACAACCACTCTGATATCAAAATCGTCTTTTGCGGCGTTTAACGCCTTGGAAAGATCGGAATACATCGCTGGAGTGAGCGCATTCTTCTTCTCGGGGCGATCCAAAGTGAGATGCAGAACTTGGCCCATTTTATTGCTTAAAATATTACCCATTGGGGCAGTTTATGGTGAACAATCAATATTTCAAAGGGTATTTCTAAAGTCGGAGAGGGCTTAGGTAATCCAATAATGGACATCAAGATTATGTCTCGAGAATTAACGCCATTCGAGCATTTGGTTGCCAATCATCTCTGTGATGGTTTATCAAATGCAGCTATTGCTAGATCGACTTCTCATAGTGAAAAGGTTGTTGAGAATACAGTTTCCAGAATGGCAAGAGCATTCGGTATCAAGTCAGATGGCGACACTAATATTCGCGTCCTGCTAGCTCTTGCCTATCGCACACACTTTGGCGATGGCTCGTTTGATAAATTGAATGTCGATTGCTCACATAGCAAAATTGGTGAAGATGGCATCAGATATTGCGATAAACACATAGATTAAATTATATAAGCCGATTTTTTTCTTAGGGCTAGCACTCGGATTTATTCATCAAGTGCTAGCCCTAGCTATTTCGTGGATACAAAACTCATCGATGCTCCAAAATTGCACTGATGCGAAATCTCTCCAAATTTCACATCTAACTTTTCCGGAGAGCAGAAAGAGTTGAAAATGAATAGAAAATCCTTCGACAAAATAGCAAGTGTAATCGGTCTTCTACTTGCAGGCTTCTTGATCGTCATTGGTGGCATCTTGCAATACGGCGGTAACTTTGCAACTGACCAAGTCGCTTTGCAATTGGAACCACAGGAAATAACAATTCCAGCCGAGAATGGCGATCCAAAAGTTACAGACGATGTCAAGAAATTCTTTGCTGACAATGGTGGCAAAGTTATGAAAACCGGAAAGCAAGCACAGATGTATGCAGATCATTACATCGGTTTTCATATGGCTGAAATGCCAACTTACGCCGCAGCATCTGGTGCCAATCGTGCCGCAGCTGGAGCGTTAGCAGCTGATCCAACAAATCCAGAACTACAGGCTGCTGCAAGGCAAGCATCGGGAACAGTTGAAACTGTGTTTAAGGGCGAAACTCTTCGCGGAATGTTGCTAAACGCTTATGCATTTGGAACCTTAGGTCAGATTGCAATGGTTGCCAGTTACGTTTCATTTGCTGGCGGTCTAATCTTCTTGATTCTTGCGCTACTTGGTTTCGCACATTTACGTAGAGCAGATACCGATTCAATAATCTAAACCGAGACCTCATCTCTCCGTGAGGAAAGGCCCTGAACTCGAAAGAGAACGGGGCCTTTTAGATTTCAAGATTAGGTAGGCTCCCGCTCATGAGTTCCCTAATCGTTGTTCCTTCGCGTATCTGGGAATATTGCATTGCGGCGATGGTAATCATCTTGGCTCCGGGTCCATCAGTTCTATTTGTTATTGCCCGGGCAATTGCTTGGGGGCGAGCAACAGCAGTTGCAACTGTTGCCGGAAATGTAACTGGTGCATTTGCGTTATCTGTAGTCGTTGCTGTCGGACTTGGTCCAATCCTTCAACGATCAGAAATTGCATTCATTGCAGTTCAAATTCTTGGTGGTCTATATCTTGTTTATCTGGGCATTACAGCAATAAGTCATAGTCAGATTCATGCCAGCGATATGACCAATCAAGGGGACATCAGACCCTCAAAATGGCGATCAATGCGCGAAGGTTTCTGGGTTGGTGCCCTAAATCCAAAGGGCATAGTGTTTTTTGCCGCAATCTTGCCGCAGTTCGTAGATCGCGAAGCTGGAAAGATCACTTCCCAACTTATTTTGATGGGAGCAATTTTTGCATTTCTTGCTTTCTTCTCTGATGGTGGCTGGGGAATCTTGGCTGGAACCATTCGAAATTGGTTGGCGACGGAATTAAAGCGCTTGGTGCTCATGCGTATGACTGGCGGAATAGTGATGATTATTTTAGGTTTATTGACGCTTCTCTCCGCGATTCGTGGCCAATAACAACACCAATGTCAGTGGCATAGAAGAGAATAAGGCTAATTATGGAACCTATAACTTTAAGTAAAGATGCCCGCGCATTCATCAGCCCAAGTGATTTAACTTTCGGTTGGGATAACTGCCATCGCTGTTTGTGGCTTTATTACAACCACCAAGTTAAAGCGCCATTGTTCATGCCACTTGTTGGTGATCTGGCGGAAATGCAAGAACTCTCCTGTGTCGGAAAAACATCAGTTGATTTGAATTCAGATATGCCTGAAGGAAAAGTTTTCAAGCACGCGGGCTGGGTTGTTTCTAAGCCGATAATTGTTGATGGCGTCGAAACCCCATATGCAATACGCGGTAAATACGACTTATTGATGGAGCATCCCGATGGAACTTTTGGAATTGTGGATTGTAAATTCCAGGCTAGCCCAAATGACAAGTCAAAGTTTTATGCAGTTCAACTAGAGGCATATGCCTTCGCGCTAGAAAATCCCGCAAAAGATACTCCGATAAAAGTTTCTACTGCCGGGCTGTTGGTCTGGTCCCCCGTAAAGGTGCGCGGAAATTCCTCTGGAAACTTTGGGCTCGAGCTATCTTGCAACTGGTTCCCTACAGAGCGAAGTCCAGAATTAATAGATGCTCGTTTATCTGATTTCATTAAAATGATTTCTGGGCCGGTTCCACAAGCAAAAGCAAATTGCGATCAGTGCAAATATATTGACAAGCGCATCGAGATTCTTGCTGGACTGTAATTAATCTTTTTCGCGCTTCTCTTTCTTTAATTCTTCGCGGCGTTGTTTCATTAAAATCAATTTTGCTTCCGAGGCATACATATCAACATACTCTTGGCCAGAAAGCTCCCGAATTTTATTCATAATCTCATCTGTAATATCGCGCAAAACTTTCAAGTCAGAGGTATCGCCTTTGTAGTAAAGCGGCTCACCAAAAATCATCTCTACTCGCTGAACCTTTGGAACAACTTTTCCGGTTGGTTGAATTTCCGCAGTATTGAACATCGCGACTGGAACAATTGCCGCTCCAGATTCAATAGCCATACGCGCAATACCAGTGCGCCCCTTGTATAACTTTCCATCTGGTGATCTTGTGCCCTCTGGGTAAATTCCTATGCAGGCCCCGCCGGCCAAAAGATCTAGTCCGGTAAGTAAAGCAGCTTCACTTCGACGACCGCCAGAGCGATCAACTGGAACTTGGCCAAGTGCGATAAAAGTTATTTTCTTGATAAAACCTTTAATTCCTGGTGAAGTGAAGTATTCACTCTTGGCCAGAAACGTTACTTTACGTGGGACCACAAGTGGCATAAAGATTGAGTCGCTAAATGAAAGATGGTTTGAAGCAATAATTACCGGCCCGCTTTGGGGAACATTTCGAAGTCCCGAAACCTTCGGGCGGAATAGCAAGGTAAGGATCGGGATAAGGAAGGACTTCAAAGCTTGATAAACCACGGGGATAATTTATGCCTTATCTGCTTCTTATGACACCATCTGAGCGTGACTAATATCCCAGAAAGCCAACCTTTGCGGCTTTTAGCGGGCAAAACTGGAGTTCTAATGATTCATGGCTTCACAGGTTCGCCAGCATCAATAAAACCTTGGGCTCTTTCGTTGCATGAAAAAGGATTGTCAGTTGCGGTTCCGATTTTGGCCGGCCACGGAACACATTGGAGTGATCTAAACAAAGTTAATTGGCAAGACTGGTACGAATCAGTAGAAAAAGAATTCTTAGAATTGAAAAAGAGTTGCGATCAAATATTTGTTGCAGGTTTTTCCATGGGCGGCGCATTAGCGCTTCGGTTATCTCAAATTAGAGGTAGTGAGCTAGCTGGAACAATCTTAGTAAATGCCTCTATATATGATGAACGTGCGCGTTTTAAATTAGTCCCAGCGCTCTCATTGTTTTTACCTTCAATTCCTGGTGGGTCAGGAGATGTTGCAAAGCCTGGTGCACCAAAGCATGGATATGACCGAATTCCTTTGCGCGGGCTAAACCAAGTTCGCAAACTTTGGGAAATTGTAGAGCGCGATTTATACCTAGTCGATCTACCGCTGATGGTTTCATACTCATTAAATGATCACGTAGTGCACCCAGTTTGCAGTGAGACGATTATTGACAATGTTTATTCAGCCGATATTCGTGAAGTCGTTTTCGAGAAGTCATTCCATAATGTTGCTCTAGATCACGACGCTGAATTGTTGAATGAAGAATCAATGGACTTTATCTTGGACGTGCTCTCTGGCGAATTGACCCGAGGTGAATCAATAAGCGAATCTGATGAACGTGAATTGATTGATGCTGAATTTGATTCAATAGTTTCTGGACTTTCGCTAGATGAATCATCTCCTACTACATATTTAGATGAATTAGATGCCCCGCAATTTGACCCAGAAGGATTTACGCCACCTAATCCAAAGTTGCCGATTTCAGATCAAACCTCACGACTTGCAATACTTGGAATTGTTGGTGGCGGAAGTTACATGCTCTTCGAATTGTTTTCAGATATTGATTTACTTGGAATGGGACCTTGGCCTGGGCTACTTGCATTCATCGGTGGACTTTCAACGCTGATTTGGCGTTCTGCCAGACCTGAAGATGATTTCGGTGATGGTGTCGAGCTTTAACTCCTAGATAAATCTGCAGCGCCAACTAAACCAGCATCATTACCAAGTTTTGCGGCAACAATTTCTGGCACTGGATGTTTTCCAACAAATGGCATTTCGCGCATCATGGCTTTTCTTGCTGGCTCTAAAAGAAATTCATCTGCATCTACAACTCCACCGCCGATAACCACAATCGATGGATCGAAGAGCATTGCCAGAGTTGCGATTCCTGCGCCTAGCCAATCCCCTGAATTAGCAAGTAAACCGATTGCGAATTTGTCACCGCTTCTAGCCGCATCAGTTATGTGACTTCCAAGTAGTGCGCCGGCAGTTCCATCACCACGCGCCAATAAATCTTTTGCCATTTCTGGATTATTTGAAATTTCGTCTCTTGCTTGTCGAACTAGTGCAGTTCCTGATGCATATTGCTCAAAACATCCACGAATGCCGCATCCACACAATTCACCATCCGGAACTACTCGCATATGACCAAATTCAGCACCGGTGCCATTTGCACCGCGAAGCGGCTCGCCATTAACAATAGCTGCGCCACCAATGCCGGTTCCTACCGTCACCATGATTACGTTATCTAACCCTTTGCCCGCGCCATAAACTCGCTCCGCCCAAGCAGCACTATTTGCATCATTTTCAACAACACAGTTAATTCCGCAGATCTTGTGAAGAGCTTGCGCGATGTTTACCCCATCCCAATCTTTTATATTGGGCGCTCCTAACATTGTTTGTCGATCAGATGAAACCAAACCAGCAGCCGAAATTCCGATGTTCTCGGTTTTATGAGTTTTCAGTAACTCTGTTACAACGCTCGCGATTACAAAATTGAGCGCATCTCCGCCTTCACGCGGCGTATCTTCCCTGAAAGTGCGAAGAATTGAACCATTTGTATCAACAACTCCACCAAGAACTTTAGTGCCGCCAATATCAACGCCAATTGCTAAATCAGAATTAGCCAAATCAAATTAGCCTTCGAGTTTTGTTTTTAACTGGCTAAGTGCGAGATCAATTGTTGCGCGTTCGGCTTTCTGGCGCATCATGGCTGGAACTGGCATAGAAAGTGCAACTGTCAATTGGTATTTCACATTTGTTGTGTCATCGCCGTTGTCAGTTATTTCGTAGGTTCCAGACATCTCGGTAAGCAAGTCCGCATCATCAAGGGCAAAAGAAATTTCAGTTGGTGCTTTGCTCCAGTCGTAATCCAAAATCACTCTATCCTTCATCACGCCAGCATCGATTGACATCTTCACTTTCGTTGCGCGACCACTTGCGTCTTTATCTTGAACTTCGACGCTTTTAATTGCGGTTGACCAAGTTGGATAAGTCGCTAGATCGGTCAAAACGTCAACTACTTCGCCGATTGGGGCTTCAATTGTTACCGAATTCTCAGAAATGTCGCTCATGTGCCAAGGTTACCCGTAAATTCTTTAGATGACATCTTCCAAAAGTGGCCGCCGCGGCGATAGCGTTCACCTTATGGATCAATACACAGTACCGGCAATCGTCCCACCAGCTACATCTGGCAATCTCTCTGACCTTGTTGCAAATCGCGCAGCAAATGAACCTAACCGAATAACACTATCCCGCCCGCTTGGCGAAGGATGGCAAGGGGTTACTGCAAAAGAATTTGATAGCGAAGTTCGAGCAGTAGCAAAGGGTTTAATGGCCGCAAATATTGCTCTTGGTGATCGCGTAGCGATTATGGCCAAAACTAGATATGAATGGACAATTCTGGACTTTGCAGTTTGGTATGCCGGCGCAGTTTCGGTTCCAATTTATGAAACTTCAAGTGCCGAGCAAGTTGAATGGATTTTGAATGACTCTGGCGCAGTAGCAATCATTGTTGAAACACCAGCGCTTCGAGACGTTGTAACTCCAGTTATGACATCAGCATGTAAGAATATTTGGGTTATTACAGATGGTGCACTCGATGAACTTGCAAATCAAGGAAGCAAGATCTCAGATAGCGATGTCGAAACTCGCAGAAATCAACCTAAACCAGAATCTCTTGCAACCCTTATTTACACCTCGGGAACAACCGGAAAACCTAAGGGCGTTCAACTTACACATAGGAACTTTCTATCGGAGTGCGGAAATGTGGTCCAAGGTGCAAGTGATTTATTCCTAAAGCCTGGTGGATCAACTCTTCTATTTCTTCCGATTGCTCACGTCTTTGGTCGCATGGTTGAAGTCGGTGCAATTACGGCTGGTCTCCATCTTGCGCACTGCGGAGACATAACCAGACTTCCTGCGGACCTTGGCACATTCAAGCCAACATTCGTTCTTGCAGTTCCTAGAATCTTTGAAAAGATTTATAACGGAGCAGAAGCTAAAGCCGAAGCTGCTGGCAAGGGTTCTATCTTCCGCAAAGCTGCAGATGTTGCAATTGCTTATAGTGAGACGCAAGATTCAAAGAAAAAGAACCTTGGATTAATCATTAAGCATGCGCTATTCGACAAACTTGTGTATTCAAAGATCCGAGCTGGAATGGGTGGCCGAGTAGAAGCTGCAATTTCTGGCGGCGCTCCACTTGGTGCTCGTCTAGGACACTTTTATCGCGGCGCCGGCATAAATGTTTTAGAGGGTTATGGCCTAACTGAAACAACTGCAGGTGCGACTTTAAATCTCTCTTCAGCACAAAGAGTTGGATCCGTGGGACGTCCACTTCCAGGAACAACAGTAAAGATTGCCGAAGATGGCGAAGTTCTAATCAAGGGTGACATCGTTATGAACGGTTACTGGCAGAACGATGCGGCCAATAGCGAAGTCTTTACTAGCGATGGCTTCTTCAAGAGCGGTGATCTTGGAACACTTGATCACGCTGGCTTCTTATCAATTGTTGGACGGAAGAAGGAATTAATTGTTACATCTGGTGGAAAGAACGTTGCTCCGGCAGTGTTGGAAGATCGAGTTCGCTCGCACCCACTAGTAAGCCAGTGCATGGTCGTTGGAGATAACAAGCCATTCATTGCTGCACTTGTAACAATCGATCCAGATGCAATTAAGAATTGGATTACCGCAAATAAAAAGGATGGCGCAACCATTGCAACTCTTGCCAAAGATCCTGATTTGAATTCAGTAATTCAAACTGCGATTGATGAAGCGAACAAAGCAGTAAGTCGCGCAGAATCAATTCGTAAATTTACAATCTTGCCAACTGACTTCACTATTGCGGGTGGCCAGTTAACTGCAAAAATGTCAGTTAAACGACACGTTGTGGCTGCCGAATTCGCAGAGGAAATCGAAGCGCTCTTTACGTGAAAACCGTTCGTGGCCTACACGACGAAATAAGTGAAGAGTTAAGCAATATTGGCAATGATTTAGATGCTCTTGCTGGCCGCGTTGAATGCGCTGCTGATCATCGGGCATTTTTGCGCGAGCTTAGGTCGAAGGTTTCAATTCTCTCTAACCTTCTAAGCGCTGAAATTCCGGCTGCTGACGAATCTTCCCGAACTATTTTTTCGATTGAGATACGTCGAGCAATATCCGGAATAAATGAGATGCTCGAAGCCCGGGACTCTACTGATGGAATTTTGCTGCAACTAAAGGAGCTTCTCGGCTTTCCAAAGTATTTTCTTGAACAGAACCGAGTAAAGGGAAAAACTCTCACCCCTCTTACAAAGCGCGAGAAGGAAGTTTTATCACTCTTGCCCCGAGGCTTAACCGCCAAGTCAATGGCATCAGAGTTATTTCTAACTGAAGCAACTATCAAGAGTCATTTAGCCACAATTTATCGAAAGTTTGAAGTGCAGAATCGATCGCAAGCAATAGCTATCGGCGTTGAAAATAAACTCTTAACTTTCTAAGACTTCTGCGAACTTGCTCCCCCAGTAATTCCAATTCCAGTTTTCAACCGCCCAAATTCGCCCGGAACTTCCATATTCTTTTGCGAGCCCAGGATTAGATAGTAATAAGATGCAGGCTTTTGAAATCTCATCGATATCAGTTCCATCTACAACAATTCCGGTTTTATTGTTTAGAACAGCGTCAGGAGCGCCACCTGATTTTCCGGCTATTACCGGCAGTCCTGAAGCACTTGCTTCTAAGTAAACGATTCCTAAACCTTCGACTTCAAGCCCTCCTAATCGTGACCTTGATGGCGAAACAAAAACATCGCCAAGCAAAAAATGCTTCGGAAGTTGGTCATATGTGATGCGACCAAGCAACTTCACGTCGTTCTCTAAATGAAACGTTCTAATTAGTTTATTTAAATGAGCTTCACGTGGCCCACTTCCTACTAATAAAAGAAGGGCATCAGGAATCTCGGCTTTAATTATGCTCATGGCTTCAATTAATCGATCTTGACCTTTGCGATGGACCAATCTGCCTACACATAACAGAGTTGGGCGGCTTCCAATTTTATACTTTTCAACTAAGTCTGCTGGCTTGTCACCTGGTTGGAAAAATTCTGTTGAAATTCCGGGAGCAATTTGAACCAGTGAAACCTTTTTGCCAACGGATTTAGCAATTGCAGATTTTGTAAATGGCCCAAGGTAGGTAAGCACATCACAGGAGTTGCCAATCCGACGCATAGCTAAATTAAATGGCGGCAACTTTGCCCACCAAACTTCATGGCCATGGGTTAGTGCAACGATTCGCTTAGCTCCCGCCCTGCGCAAATTAGGAGCCATCAATGCAAGAGGCGCTGCTGCGCCAAACCAAATAGTTCTTGCTTGATGGTCATTCATTATTTGTTTGGCCTTGCGTATCACTCTCGGAGTAGGTAGTAAGACCTTCGCGCGGTCACGATAAACAACTACCCCGAACTTGCGATTTAACTCTTTATCAAAATCTAGATCATCTTCTTGAGATGAAGTCAGAATTGCAATTTGTGAACCATCTAATTTTTCTAACAAACCATGAATGAAAGTTTCAATACCGCCAGATCGAGGCCCCAAGTCATTAGTGACAAGAAGAATCTTTCGGCGGCTAAATTCGGGTGGCACCGTAGAAACTAAGTGAGCCGAAGCTCGGTGTGAACTTAGAAATTTTCACAGTGGATCCAGGTCTGGTCGCATTCACCATCAAACCTTTTCTAATAAATATTCCAACGTGTGAGATGTATCTATTCTTGCCGAAGAAGACCAAGTCTCCAGGCTTCAATTGATTAAGTGAGACCCGTTTTCCATATCGAATTTGGGCTGCCGCTGAATGTGGAAGAGAAACTCCGGAGGTGGCGAATGCGCGCATCGTTAATCCACTGCAATCCCAATACGTTAGTCCAGAACCACCATAAACATAACGGTCACCTATTTGCTTGATCGAATAACGTAAGGCGAGTGAGCCACGTCCAGAGCCTAAGTTTGAACGCGCAGCTGTTGCCAGAGATTTCTTCTTATCAGCGCTTTCTGCGGCATCATTCAATCTGGCTAGGCGTTCGCGTTCGGCTTTTGAAAGTGAATTAAATAGTTTTTGTGCCGCAGCTAACTTGTTTTTAACTTCTTTCTCTTGAGCTAAAAACCTTGCCTGGGCTCGTTTAGCTAGCGCCAGCTTGTCATTTACAGTTAGCGAAGTTGCAGTCAAGCGCTGTTTTGCAACGCTGTATTGCTTAAGTTGTAAAGATTGTTTTCTAGTAACCGACTCTAGGGACCCTGCTGCCGCTAAAAAAAGTTTTGGGTCTGATGAGAAAAGTAATTCAAGGCTGCTGCTTAGTGCACCATTCTTGTATTGTTCATTGGCAATAGCTCCTAGTGAATTTTTAAACTTTGCAACAATTGCAGCATCTGATGCAGCTTGGCGCTGCACTGACTCAAGCTTTCGGGTCAGGGATTGGTATTCAACCTTTGCCTGCTGCGCCTTTTCGCCAGCGGCTGATGCTTCCTCTTGGAGAACTCTAATCTTGGTTCGGACATCATTTAGGGAAGGTGCTGCATTAGCGCCCGAAAGTGGAAGCAGCGAGATTGCCAATACTGCGCAAAGAAGCTGCGCGACTGATCTCGTTAATTTCATCGGAGAAGGGTAACCACTGGCATGGTTCGAGTTCAAATATTTGCTAAATTACGCTCGATTTGCGGCGGTTTGAAAGCGTAGCGGTGGAACCAAACCTTTATCTGAAAGAACTGAGAGCGCGCTGATTTGGTTATTTGAGATTTCACTAGCAGGAGCTGCCGTGATATTTAGTAGAACAGATACAACGCAATCTCCACATGAGATATCGCGCATGGTGCAAGTTTGGCAATCGATCATCATGTTGAAAATGATAAATGGCCCCACTGACACTACGGTTTGGCTATGAGCGTTCTGGCCAACTTGGTTCTGGGAAGTGATGGCAGCACATCGCTCGATGGCAGTTCGAAATCACTTAGTTCAACTGAAGATCGCAGGCGTTTTCACGAACTTCGGACCCGTGCGTCAGTAATCCTTATCGGCGGCAACACGGCCAGGTCCGAGCCTTACGCGACTACGCCGGTCCCCCTTGTGGTGATTACTCGATCTGGGAACATCCCGGAGGGCGTTCGAGGAAATCCAAAAGCTCAAATCTGGGAGCTCGATCCAGTTAGCGCGATTGAGAAGGCGCAAAAAGAATTTGGTGGGCATGTCCTGGTCGAAGGTGGGATGGGATTAGTCGAAGAACTACTAGTGAGAAATCAAATTGATGAGCTATATCTATCGCTTAGCAAAAAGTCCGGTGGCGAAAATGTTTATGACCTGAGCGCATTAACCCGGGATTTCACTGTTGAATCAAGTGAAAAAATAGATGGTGAAACTTTTCTTAAACTGATTAGAAATTAACCGATTGAGATTAAAGAGACTCCTGCAACCGCAAATAAGATTCCTAAATATTGAACTTTGTGAAGTCGTTCCTTTAAGAATTTAAACGCTAGAAGCGATGTCACGATTGGGAAAAGTGCACCAAAAACCATTGCAACAGAAACTAAGCCCTTAGTCGTTGCAACACCGAGCAATAAGTTTGCAGCAAAGTCTGTCATTCCAATCACGATTAACAACCAGAGATCAGATGACTTAAAGCCTCCGACTGTGCGAAAACGAAGCGCTATGAGAACGCACATTGAAACTGAAATTACCCGCATCGATGTCATTGTCATTAGTGAACTTGTTTTCGATCCTTGCGCCATAAGAGCTAGTGCAATTCCAAAACCAAGTGCCGCACCAAGTCCAAAAAGCAGTGGCTTAATTGGTAGGCCCTTAACAATGTCTGGTCCCGAGGCACAAAAAGCGCCCAATAGCGCAATGCTCATTCCTAATATTTGAAGCGTGGTTGGTCGCTCGCCTGAAATAAATGCAAAAGTCAGTGGAATTACTGCACTTAATGTGCTGATTGGTGAAACAACTCCCATGCGTCCAGTTGCAAGACCTGAATAAAAAGAGACGAGTCCAAAAAATCCAGCGATACCGGCACCAACTGCTGGAAGAAAATAGCCATCCCAACTTAAATTCGGTGCGATGTACGACCCAGTTGCGACTACTAAAACAATTCCGGTAATCAAACCAATTGCTTGCGATGCGCCAGTTACGGCGATGGCTTTAAACCGTTTAGTCATATTTCCGGCTAGATAATCTGCAGTCCCCCAGAGAATGCTAGAAAGCAGTGCGAGTAACGAAGCCATTGGAGGAGGTTAATACATGCCACCTCATTTATTGCTCGCGCCTTCACCTGATAACTCTGGCAACGCCTTACCATTTTCACATGGCCGAGAATTTTGATGTAATCATTGCTCAAATTCGCGCTATCAAGCCTCGGGCTGAAATCCTCTTAGAGGAAGTTCCGGCTCCACAAAAACTTGCGCCATTCGCTTTTGCGATGACCGCAGATGTTTTAGAAGATGCCGCTACTGGAAGATTTGTTCTCTTGCATGATCCAGATGGCCAAGAAGGCTGGTCCGGCAACTTTAGATGTGTAACTTTCGTGAGAGCTGCAATTGATAACGAGATGGCTGCTGATCCAATGCTCTGTAACATTGGTTGGACTTGGTTGATGGAGTCACTAAAAGCGAATGGTTGCGATTTCACCGCGCCAAGTGGAACGGTAACAAAAGTTGCAAGTGCTTCTTTCGGAACGCTAGAAAATTTGGAAGAAGATAGTGAATTAGAAGTTAGAGCTTCATGGACGCCAACCTCAGGTGGAAACATTGCAAACCACATAAAGGCTTGGGTAGAACTTTTAGAAATGTCAGCGGGGCTTGCACCGATTCCAGAAGGTGTCACCCAGCTAAGTCGCAGTAGATAATGGCAGAACCACTTCTTGCACCAGTCGGTGGCGTTCCAGAATTAGTTGAAACCTCTGAAGGCCTTGGCGAAGTTTTATCGCAATTGAAAGCTGGCAGTGGACCAATTGCTATCGATGCTGAACGTGCATCTGGTTATAAATATTCGGCTCGTGCTTATTTGATTCAGATAAAACGTAAGGGTGGCGGACTGCATTTAATCGATCCAATCGCAGTTGGCCAAAGCCCCTATTGGGCCGAAATGAGCGATGCTTTCGCTGACCAAGAATGGATTATTCACGCATCAACCCAGGACCTGGCTTGCCTACGTGAAGTCGGCATAGATCCCCAAATAATTTTTGATACCGAATTAGCTGGTCGAATTGCAGGTTGCGAGCGCGTAGGTTTGGGTCCACTTACCGAGCAATTGCTTGATGTATCTCTTGCCAAAGAACACAGCGCCGTAGATTGGTCGCTTCGACCACTTCGACCTGAGTGGTTAAATTACGCAGCCCTGGATGTCGAACTTCTCATTGAACTGCGTGATGAGATCGAAAAACTATTGATTGCAAATAAAAAATTAGAATGGGCAAAGCAAGATTTCGCAGCCATTTTAAAATCGCCTCCCCCACCACCAAGAAAAGACCCATGGCGCCGCACTTCTGGCATCCACAAAATCCGTGACCTAACAGCTCTCGCAATTATTCGCTCCCTCTGGGCAGCGCGAAATGACTTTGCTAAGGAAATTGATTTAGCTCCTGGTCGGGTATTTAATGACGAGACCCTGGTATTGATTGCAACTAAACCGCCTAAAGGTTTTGGCGATTTCAAAAAAGCACTCCTTAGACGAACTAGGTTGACTTCCATGCCATTTGAAGAATGGTTTCAGTTGTTCGAAGCCGCCCAACAATTAACTGGCGATGAACTTCCTAAACTGCGCATGCCATCTGAAGGTTTACCGGCCCCAAAGATGTGGCAATCTCGAAATCCACTTGGCTATGCCCGCCTTACACATGCCAGAGCCGCGGTTCTTGAATGTGCCGCTGAAAACTTGATGCCAGCCGAAAATTTAATCTCTCCCGAAGCTGTTCGCCGGGTTTGCTGGCCGACCCCTCCGGCAGAAGTCACTGATCGCATGAAATTCGTGGCATCAGAATTGGCAGAATTTGGAGCGCGTGGTTGGCAGATTGAACTCATTTCGGGCCCGATAGCGGCCATATTGGGCGAAACTGAGCCACTTATCGTCGAGGTCCCGGCAGATGAAGTGACTGAGAGTGAAACCCCAGCTCCGGAAAGTGACGAATTACGCAACATTTAAGTTGCGAAAATAAGGCAACTGGTTTTACGCTTCAGGCATGTACAGCACATTTCTAATCGCGCTTCGCGAAGGCCTAGAGGCCGCACTAATTATCGGAATTCTTGTTGCCTACCTGGTGAAATCAAACCAACGTCAGTCACTGCCTGCGCTTTGGACTGGTGTCGGAGTAGCTCTAGCAGCTAGCTTAGCTTTTGGCGCATTCTTATCTTTCACAACAACTCAACTCTCTGAAGCTGGGGAGCAAATGTTCGGTGGAGTTACATCGCTTGTTGCAGTTGTGCTTGTTACATACATGGTTTTTTGGATGAAGCGAGTAGCTCGCGGTTTGAAGAGTGATCTGCATGGAAAAATTGATTACGCGATGCCGCTAGGTAAATTCGCATTGATGTTGGCTGCTTTCTTTGCGGTTGCACGAGAAGGCCTAGAAACAGCGCTCTTTGTTTACTCTAACTTTAAAACCGTTTCTGATGATTCATCTCCAACTATTGGTTTAATACTCGGATTAGCACTTGCAGTTCTATTGGGCGTTGCAATTTATCGTGGCAGCTTAAAGATTAATTTAGGTAAGTTTTTTACTATTACCGGTGTTGCCCTAATCGTGATTGCTGCTGGAGTTCTCTCCTATGCGATTCATGAATTTCAAGAATTCGGTGTTTTGCCTGGCGAAGATGCCTACGCTTGGAATTGGGAAGGTGCAAGCCCAACTCTTACTACCTTGCTATCCGGAACTATCGGAATCAGCACCACGATTTCTTGGCCACAACTATTTGTCTGGGCGTTTTATCTGGGCATAGTTCTACAGGCTTACTTGAAACCAAAAAAGGCTGCGCTAGTTAATTCCTAAACTTGGTTTTAACTATTGCAATATTTGGGAAATTCAAAGTGAAGAGAATCTTTAAGCAGCTGGCCATCGTTTTTTCTGTTGTCCTAATTTCAACTCTCTTTCCTCAGGGCGCACTTGCTAAAGATTCGTTGATTTGGGACAAGTTGCAAGGAAAAAATCCAAAGGGTTACGTGTTGTTGATGCGCCACACACTTGCGCCCGGAGTCGGCGATCCAGAGCGTTTCCGCTTAGGTGATTGCACCACCCAACGCAATCTCTCTGATGAAGGTCGGCAAGATGCGCGTGATATCGGAAAATGGCTAGAGCAAAGAGATTTGAAGATTCATAGCGTTGAATCAAGCAGATGGTGTCGGACAAGAGAAACCGCAGAATTACTCGGAATTGGAAGTGTAAAACTCAACAAGAATCTTGATTCACTTTTCCGGGAATCTGATCTTGAGAACCACAAGCAAACCATTGAAACAAAGAAGCGAATTGTTAGCCATCGAAACACCAGAGGTTTGCTGGTTCTTGTCGGACATGCGGTAAACATTTCAGCTATCACCGGCATCACTCTTGATTCTGGCGAAGGCGTATTGGTCCGTGCAAGTCCGCAAGGTGACATTAATCTGATGGGATTTTCACCAAAGCCCTAGCTCTCGAAAAAGAGTAACTTTCCACTTTTGGCCGTGACAACGAAGATGTAATTAGCGCAGAATTTCAGCCCGAAAGTAAGACTCTTTTGCTGCTTCCAATTTAACCTACTGGCGAGTAACCTTACGGGAATACCAACCATTCTTAAATAGTCTTGAGTAGGAGCCCTTGATGAGTGAGCGCGTTGTCCTAGTTGATGCAGTTCGATCCCCCTTTGGTAAGGCCGGAAGTCTTTACGCCGAGACCAGAGCAGATGACATCATGGTTCGGACGCTTCGCGGATTATTAGAACGCAATCCAAAAGTTTCACCAAGTGCGATTGATGATGTTGCAATTGCCGCAGCAACCCAGAGCGGTGATCAGGGTATGAACATTGGTAGAAGCGTTTCTTTACTCGCCGGAATTCCAGATAGCGTTCCGGGATATTCGATTGATCGTTGGTGCGCAGGTGCGCTTACTGCAGTAACAACTGTTTCTGGTGCGATCGCAATGGGCCAATATGACATTGCAATTGCTGGTGGCGTTGAACATATGGGACACCATCCAATGGGCGAAGGCATGGATCCAAATCCAAGATACTTAGCTGAAAAATTAGTTGATACCGATGCGCTCCAAATGGGTATGACTGCCGAAAGATTGCATGACAAGTTTCCTCATTTAACAAAGGCGCGCGCTGATGCGTATGCAGTTTCATCACAGAATAAAACAGCTGCGGCTTACACCGCCGGAAAAATTCAAAGAGATTTAATACCAGTTGCGGTTCGCTCTGCCGAACTTGGTTGGGGCGTAGCAACAGTTGATGAGCCACCTCGACCAGGAACCACGGTCGAAGGACTTGCTGCCCTTAAGACACCTTTTCGACCAATGGGAAATGTAACTGCAGGAAACGCTGCTGGCTTAAATGATGGTGCTACCGCTGCAATTCTTGCGAGCGAATCTAAAGCGAATGAACTTGGTCTTGGGATTAAGGCGAAGTTAGTTTCTTTTGCCTTTGCAGGTGTTGCACCAGAAATTATGGGATACGGGCCTGTGCCAAGCACAATTAAAGCGTTGTCAAAAGCTGGTTTATCAATTTCAGATATTGGTCTCTTTGAAATCAATGAAGCATTCGCTATTCAGGTTCTGTCATTCCTAGATCACTTCGGTATTGCTGATGACGACGCCCGAGTAAATCAATACGGTGGCGCTATTGCGGTTGGACATCCACTCGCATCGTCTGGTGTTCGCTTAATGATCAACTTGGCTCGCGGTTTTGAAGAGCACCCTGAAGTTCAATTTGGTCTGACAACAATGTGCATCGGACTTGGAATGGGCGGAAGCGTCATCTGGGAGAACCCACACTTCACTGGTTCAGGAAAGGCGGCAAAGTAATGAGCGATCTTAAGTTGCCAGAAGGTGCACCAGAAGAAGTAGTAACAGCGGCACATGTTCGAGAAATCGACCTTGCACCATTCGGTCATACCGGAACTCTTTCGCTAATCACTTTAGATAACGGCTTCGACCATAATCGTCCAAATACCTTTGGTCCTAATTCTTTGGCAGCGCTAAATGAAGCAATCACCGTTGCAGAAGCCAGTTCATCTGTTGCAATTGCAATAACCGGCAAGCCATTTATCTTTGCGGCGGGCGCTGATTTATCTGGGATATCTTTCTTAACTGAACAGAAGCAGGCTCTAGCGATTGCAAAACTCGGTCACGATGTTTTCCGCAGATTTGGCGAGAGCAAGAAGCCAACCTTTGCATTCGTAAATGGTCTAGCACTTGGTGGCGGTTTAGAAGTTGCCCTTCATTGCAACTATCGCAGCCTGGCATCAACTGCGTTTACTGGACTTCCAGAAGTTTTCTTGGGTCTGGTTCCTGGTTGGGGCGGAGCAACAATTCTGCCTAAGCTGATCGGACCGGCAAATGCCGTTCAAGTAATTATTCTGAATGCGTTAAATAACAACACAATGTTAAAAGCTAAGGATGCTTTGGTTCTTGGTGTTACAGACGTCGTATTTGAACCTGCTGATTTTCTGGAGAACTCAATCAAATTTGCAGCTTCGGTTTTAAATGGTTCGAAGAAGATTGAACGTGCCGACCATACGAAGGATGAAACGGCCTGGAACCAAGCAATTGCAGTAGGTCAAGCAGCAGTTGCTAAAAAATATGGTGGGGCCGAAATCCCGCAAGCTATAAAGGCGCTGGATTTAATTTCAGCTGCACGAACAAATACTTTGGGCGCTGGATTTGATGCCGAAGATCAAGAACTTTCGGGTTTGATCATGAGCAATCCACTTCGTGCCTCACTTTATGCATTTAATTTGATTCAGAAGAAGCGTAAGAAAGTTGAAGGCGCACCAAAACCTGCTCTTGCCCGTAAGGTAACCAAGGTTGGTGTTGTCGGAGCCGGTCTCATGGCCTCGCAACTTGCTCTGATTATGCTTCGTAATCTTAAAGTTCCAGTCGTGATTACAGATTTGGATCAAGAACGTGTTGATAAAGGTCTGGCTTATATCCGCGGCGAACTTGCAAAACTTGTAGAGAAGAAGCGCATGAGCTCCGAAGCTGCTGCGCGTTTGGGCTCACTTGTATCTGGTTCTACCGATAAAGCTATCTTTGCCGATGCTTCATTTGTAATTGAGGCCATCTTCGAAGAGCTAGAACTAAAGCAGAAGTTGTTTAAAGAGCTTGAGAAGATTGTTTCGGTCGAATGCATCTTGGCGACAAATACTTCATCTCTCTCTGTTACAAAGATGTCCGAAGGTTTAGCTAATCCAGAACGAGTAATCGGATTTCACTTCTTCAATCCAGTAGCGGTCATGCCATTGCTTGAAATTGCACGAACCCCGGCTACAGATGATGTAACCACTGCTACCGCAGTAAACATTGGTAAAGAATTGAAGAAAACTATGGTGATCGTGAAGGACTCCCCTGCTTTCGTAGTGAATCGTCTACTGACAAGATTTATGGGCGAAATTACCGATGCGATTGATGAAGGCACCGCGCCAGATGTTGCGGATGCTGCAATGAAGCCTCTAGGACTTCCGATGACCTCACTCGAATTGTTAGGTTTAGTCGGACCTGGCGTTGCACTTCATGTTGCCGAAACTCTTCACAATAATCTTGGTGATCGCTACCGAATCTCACCAACTATGCAGGCCTTCGTTGCACAAGGTATAAAAACTTTTTATATCAAGGATGACAAGGGAGTATTGACTCCAAACCCTGCGGCACTTGCACTAATAAAGGGCGGATCTAAAGCTTCAACATCTGAAGAAGTTCGGGTTCGCGCACTTAAAGCTTTAGCAAGTGAAGCAAAGATGATGTTGGATGAAGGCTTAGTTTCTACTGCTGCTGAAATTGATATCTGTATGTTGCTTGGCTGCGGTTGGCCGCTACATCTTGGTGGAATCTTGCCTTACTTAGATCGCGTGGGAATAAGTAGCGAAGTTACCGGCCAGGTTTTTCATCCAGCGGGAGTTGCTTCGCTGGCATAACATCTCCATTTAGCTGATCCTTGAGCGAACTGCTCCAGGAAACTAATTGATGTGTAATGTTCTGTGCAGTTATTCCAAGATCAGACATGATCTCACCGCGCTTTGAATGCTCGATAAATTCAAGTGGAACGCCAATTGAATGAATTGGAACGTTAATTTCAGCATCTCTAAACATTTCAGAGATTGTGCTTGCGATCCCACCATGGCGAATTCCGTCTTCGACGACAACAACAGATTTGTATCTCTGCGCCATTGTTAGCAAGCTCTGTGGAAGTGGCTTAACCCAACGTGGATCGATGACGGTCACACCTACGCCTTCGCGATATGCCTGAGATGCCGCTTCAACACAAATCTTTGCCATCGCGCCAACGCTAACCAGAAGAACATCTGCGCTTTCACCGCGATACAAAACATCGATGCCATCTCGGCGCTCGAATGCTGGAATGTCGGCACCTACTGGTCCTTTAGGGAATCGAATTAATGAAGGAGCGTCCGAAATATTAAGTGCTTCATTTAAAGTTTCGCGAAGAATCGCACCATCTCTAGGTGCAGCAACATGAAGGGTCGGGACAATTCCGGTTAAAGCTAGATCCCAAATTCCGTGATGTGAAGGCCCGTCATCACCGGTTATGCCAGCACGATCCAATACAAAAGTTACGCCAGCTTTATGCAGCGCAACATCTAGTAAAAGTTGATCGAATGCGCGGTTTAAGAAAGTTGAGTAAATGGCAACAACTGGATGTAATCCAGTGAAAGCTAAACCGGCTGCACTAGTTGCAGCGTGTTGTTCGGCGATACCAACATCAAAAGCACGATCCGGAAACTTCTCGGCGAATTTATCTAAACCTGTTGGCCCAAGCATTGCTGCAGTAATTGCAACGACATCTTTACGCTTTGCGCCGATCTCGCATATTTCATCAGAGAAAACACTGGTCCAATTTGGTGCGTTCTTAGCAACTGGAACGCCAGTTTCTGGACTTACGATCCCGACAGCGTGGAATTTTTCAGCAGCATCATTAATTGCTGGCGCATGACCACGACCCTTTTCGGTAATCACGTGAACCAAGACTGGAGCACCAAAATTCTTTGCTTGCTCTAGTGCATTTTCCATAGCTTCAATATTGTGGCCATCGATTGGACCAAGGTATTTGAGACCTAAATCCTCAAACATTCCCTGCGGAGCGACAATGTCTTTAATTCCTTTTTTAACTCCGTGCAACGTTTCGTAAATTGGGCCGCCAACAACAGGAGTCTTTTCAAGAACGCCTTTGCCCCAATCCAAGAATTTCTCGTAACCACTAGTTGTGCGGAGAGTTGAAAGATAAGTAGCGAGTCCGCCGATAGTCGGTGAATAAGAGCGTTCGTTGTCGTTCACAACAATTACCAGCTTGAGATCATCACTAGATGCAATGTTATTGAGCGCTTCCCATGACATTCCGCCCGTCAGAGCACCATCGCCGACAACGCAAACTACAGTTTTATCGAGATCGCCTTTGATTAAATTTCCGCGGGCAACGCCATCAGACCAAGAGAGCGCAGTAGATGCGTGAGAGTTTTCTACAACGTCATGTTTACTTTCGGCGCGATTTGGATAACCAGATACTCCGCCACGTTGACGTAACTTATCAAAACCTGCAATGCGACCAGTCAATAACTTGTGGACATAACTCTGATGTCCGGTATCAAAAATAATTGTGTCCTTTGGAGATTCAAATATCCGATGTATAGCAATCGTTAACTCGACAACACCAAGATTCGGTCCAAGATGGCCGCCACTCTTTGAAACTTTTTCGATCAGAAAATCTCGAATTTCGAGTGATAATTCAGCAAGCTCCGAAAATGAAAGCTTCGCCAAATCAGATGGCGCGCTTATTTTTTCCAGATACTTTGACATCGCCGTAGTCTAGAGCAAGTCGATATTTTTAGAGCAGTGAACGCAGCACGTATTGCATGATGCCGCCATGACGGAAGTAATCGGCTTCACCAGGAGTATCGATACGGACCACCGCATCAAAGCTCTTATCACCCGCAATAACCTTTAGTGTCTTTGGGACTCCGCCGGTATTTAGCGCTTCGATTCCGACCACTGCAAATTCTTCGCTACCTGTTAAGCCAAGTGATTCAGCGTTTTGGCCTGCTGGGAATTGAAGTGGTAGCACTCCCATTCCAATCAAGTTTGAGCGATGAATACGTTCAAAAGATTCCGCTATAACAACTTTAACTCCAAGTAGCGCGGTTCCTTTCGCTGCCCAGTCACGTGATGAACCAGATCCATATTCTTTACCAGCAAGAATTACTAATGGAATTTTCGCATTCTGATATGCCATTGATGCATCGTAAATAGTTGCTTGAGAGCCGCCATCAAGGAAGTTCTTGGTGAAACCACCTTCTACACCATTCAAAAGTAAATTCTTAAGGCGAATGTTTGCAAAGGTTCCACGAATCATTACTTCGTGATTTCCGCGACGAGATCCGTAAGAGTTGAAATCTGCACGATCGATTCCGTGTTCTGCAAGATATTTTCCGGCAGGTGAATCTGCTTTGATATTTCCGGCTGGTGAGATGTGATCAGTCGTAACTGAATCACCAAGAACTGCTAGAACTCGAGCCTTAGAAATATCCTTTACTGGCTCTGGGTTTCGAGGCATACCTTCAAAGTAAGGTGGCTTTCGAACATATGTTGACTTCAAATCCCACTCAAAGACTTTTCCGGTTGGTGTCGCAAGTGACTTCCAGCGATGATCGCCCTCAAAAACTGTTGCATAATCTTTGGTAAACATCTCTGAAGAAATTGAAGAATTGATGACGCTCTGAATCTCTTCAGTCGTTGGCCAAATATCCTTGAGATAAACCGGTTTGCCGTCTTTATCGTTGCCGATTGAATCATTTTCGAAATCGTGATCCATGGTTCCAGCAAGTGCATATGCAACAACTAGTGGTGGCGAAGCCAAGTAATTCATCTTGATATCTGGGCTAATGCGACCTTCGAAGTTTCGGTTACCTGACAGAACGGCAGTTACAGCTAAATCATTCTCATTGATTGCTTTGCTGATTTCAACCGGTAGTGGACCTGAGTTACCAATACAGGTTACGCAGCCATAGCCAACTAAGTTGAAGCCGAGTTGTTCCATATAAGGCGTTAGACCAGCGCGATCGTAATAATCAGTTACAACTTTCGATCCTGGTGCGAGCGTTGTCTTTACCCATGGCTTACTGCGTAGACCCTTTTCGACGGCCTTCTTAGCAAGCAGGGCTGCACCAATCATGACGCTTGGGTTTGAAGTATTTGTGCAAGATGTAATTGAAGCGATGACAACTGCGCCATTTGAAACGGAGGTTTCTTTCCCGTTAAGAGAGATTTTGACCGCTGATTTTGCAGTCCTCTCCGTAAAGTAAGAAGGAAGGATTTTTTCAAACGAATCCTTCGAATCCGAAAGTTCGATTCGATCTTGTGGTCGCTTTGGTCCCGCAATCGAAGGAACAATTGTTGCAAGATCAAGTTCGAGAGTTTCAGAGAATCGTGGTGACTTATCTGGGTTGTGCCACAAACCAACGCGCTTTGCATACTCTTCAACCAGAGCCAATTGATCTGCAGTGCGTCCGGTGAGCTTCATGTATTTAATTGTTTCTTCATCAATCGGGAAGATCGCGCAAGTAGATCCATATTCCGGAGACATGTTTCCGATTGTTGTTCGGTTCGCCATCGGAAGCGCTGTAACACCTGGACCATAAAATTCAACGAACTTACCAACTACACCATGCTTACGAAGCATTTGAGTAATTGTTAAAACCAAATCTGTCGCTGTTGTTCCGATTGGAAGTTGGCCATTTAATTTAAATCCAACAACGCGAGGAATCAACATTGAAACCGGTTGTCCCAGAAGAGCTGCCTCGGCTTCGATGCCGCCTACTCCCCAACCCAAAACTCCAAGGCCGTTAACCATTGTTGTGTGTGAATCGGTTCCGACGACTGTGTCTGGATAAGCGCGTTGGACACCATTGACTTTTCTTGTCATTACTACGCGAGCTAGGTATTCAATATTTACTTGGTGAACAATTCCGGTTCCTGGTGGAACAACTTTAAATTCATCAAATGCGCTCTGACCCCAACGAAGGAAGCGATAGCGCTCCTGGTTGCGTTGGTATTCGATATCTGTGTTCTCTTCGAACGCTGTGTTTGTTCCGAACTTATCGGCAATTACTGAGTGGTCAATAACTAGTTCTGCCGGAGCGAGTGGATTTACCTTTGCTGGATCTCCGCCAAGTTCAACGATTGCTTCGCGCATTGTTGCTAGATCCACAACGCATGGAACTCCGGTGAAATCCTGCATGATTACGCGCGCTGGCGTAAATTGAATTTCGGTATCTGGCTCAGAATCTGGATTCCAATTTGCAAGTGCTTCGATCTGAGCGGCTGTGATATTTGCGCCATCTTCGGTGCGAAGTAAATTCTCGAGTAAAACTTTTAAGCTAAAGGGCAGACTGTCTGCGGCCGGCAATTTTGTGATATCAAATATCTCGTATTTGCTACCCGCTACTTCAATTTCAACCTTCGCATTGAAAGAATTTTTACTCATGAGCGCATCTTAACCGAGGGAAAAGCGAGCCACACATTCCACATGTTGAGTCATCGGGAATAGATCGAAGCCAACGATGTGATTTAGGTGATATCCAGCCTCTTCTAGCGCCTTGGCGTCGCGGGCCAGTGAGGCCGGGTCGCATGAGACATAAACAATCGTCCGAGGTTTCTTAGCCACCATCTGTTTAACAACCATATCGCCAGCACCGGTCCGAGGTGGATCTAAAAGAATTACATCTACGCGATTAATCAATGGCAACTTCTGTTCAACCCGACCGGCATGAACTACAACGTTCTTCACTTTCTCAAAAATCTTAAGTGCATCTTGAGTTGCTCGATGACTAGATTCGATCAAATGAACTTTTCCGATATCGCCAACATCTTCTGCCATCGGAGCAGTGAATAGCCCGACGCCACCATATAAATCGCAGACCTGGTCGCCTGGCCGAAGCGCCATCAGATCCATAACTAACTTGGTAAGTGTTTTAGGCGCAGCGCTATGGCTCTGCCAAAAAGACGTTGGAGAAATTTCATAGGTATGTTCACCAACAACTTCATGCAATTGGGTTGGGCCAGAAATGCTGCGACCACCGCGAGATACATTCTTTTCACCAGAGCTAGAGACCGCAACTTCAAGACGATCATCGCCCTTCCAGCTTCTGGCAAACATTGCTGGGTCGTTAATCGCTTCAACAGCAATCAAACACTTATCAATTTCAGTTACTTCTTTGCTGCGAGCGGAATACAAGCCTGGTTTTCCACTCTTTGAAATAGCGAAATCCATACGAGTTCGCCAGTGCAGGCCATTAATTGGTTCGGCCGGAAGAACATCCAAATCCATTTCAATTCTTCCGAGGCGAGAGAACTGTTCGCGAATAACTGAACGCTTTAATTCAAGTTGTGCCGAAATTTCTATATGTTGAAAATCGCAACCACCACATCCGCCTGGCACCGCATACTTACATGGAGGAACAACACGATCTTTTGAGGGCTTTAGAATTTCGATTGCATCACCACGAGCCAACTTTGAAGAGGTTGAAGTTATTTCGACAACCGCTTCTTCACCTGTAATTCCATACCTTACGAAAACAACTTGCCCTTTATGTCTAGCGATGAAATGGCCGCCATGTGCCACTGGCCCAATTTCTACGGTAATTCGGTCGCCTACTTTTAGCGAGCCTTCGTCTTTCCGGATGTTGGATTCCATAGGGGCAACCTTAAGGGTGTAAGTTGTACTTCGTGCACGTAGTGATTATGGGATGCGGTCGAGTCGGATCTGGTCTTGCCATTGATTTAGAGGCAGCCGGACATTCGGTATCAATAATCGACCAAAATAAAGAAGCATTCCGCCGATTAGGCCCAGATTTTAAAGGTCAGATAATTGCTGGAGTTGGTTTTGACCGCGATATCTTGCTTGAAGCTGGAATTGAGAAGGCCGATGCATTTGCAGCTGTTTCAAATGGTGATAATTCCAACATCTTGGCGGCGCGAGTTGCTAGAGAAACTTATGGTGTTGAAAAAGTAGTTGCACGTATTTATGACCCAGCCCGCGCCGAAATTTATCAACGCCTCGGAATTCCTACTGTGGCAACAGTTTTATGGACCACAGATCAGATAATTCGAAGACTGGCCCCAGAAGGATCAAGATCTGAGTGGCGCGATGCAAGTGGCGAAGTTCAACTCTGTGAAGTTCATTTACATCACGATTGGTTTGGAAAACCGGTTTCACTTATCGAGTCTTCAACTAAAGCGCGAGTTGCATTTATTACTCGCCTAGGTAGCGGAATGATTCCAACTGAAAATACCGCTCTTCAAGAGGGCGATTTGGTCCATGTGATGACTACAGATAAAGAATTAAAGGGTATTGAAGAAACTCTCGCAAAATCTCCGGAAGAGGCTTAGAAGATATGAGAATTGCGATTGCTGGAGCCGGGAATGTTGGGCGTTCAATTGCCCGCGAGCTAATTGAAAATGGCCACAATATTCTTCTGATTGATCGGGACCCTAAAGCTTTAAAAATAGAGAGCGTTCCTAATGCTGAATGGCTGATGGCCGATGTCTGTGAAATTTCCTCTCTAGATAATGCAAAGTTAGATACCTGCCAGGTTTTAATCGCTGCTACCGGAGATGACAAGGTAAACCTAGTTGCTTCGCTTCTAGCAAAGACTGAATATGGCGTTCCTCGAGTTGTTGCACGTGTAAATCACCCAAAGAATGAATGGATGTTTGATTCCTCTTGGGGCGTTGATGTTTCGGTATCTACTCCACGAATTATTTCTGCAATCGTTGAAGAGGCAGTGTCGGTAGGAGATGTAGTCCGACTGTTCTCATTGCAAAAGGGCGAAGCAAGTCTGGTTGAAATAACTTTGCCAGAAGAGGCAAAGTGTTTAGGGCGCACCGTTGAGGAAGTTGAGCTTCCAGAGAATGCAACACTTGCTGCAATTGTTCGTGATGGCCAAGTAATTACACCACATGCACATGATGTTTACTCTGCTGGAGATGAACTCCTATTTATAGCAACAATTGAAGCAGAACAACTACTTAAGAATTGCTTTATAGCTAATACTTAACTAGCTTTTGTAATTGGAACGGATCGAATTACCATCCAAGTTCCCCAAAGTGTTGCCAGGTAAAGCGGGAAACCAAGAAAAATATTTGCAACTCCAAGAGCATTTAATTGGTCTGCCTTAAATAGCGGATATTGCACACCTAATCTAATTGCGAAGAGTGCAAACCAGATCCAAGTTGCCTTGGTATATGCCGCCAATCTTTTTGGATCCTTACGCCATTTCAAATTCTCGCCAAGGATTGGGCCGAGTAGAACACCAATTAGCGGATATTTAATTAATATTGAAAACAAGTAAACGAGCATGAAAGCCGAATTTTTCCAGAGGCTTGGCGCGTAATAATCCTTAGCTTCACCTGTGCGCCAGGCTAACCAACCACAGAAGGCGACTCCGATAAACCCCGAAATCGAATGCATTAAAGAATCTCTTCTAATCAACCGATAAAGCATCAACAGTGCGGCCGTCGCTAGCGAGACATAGAGACAGACCATTAAATTCTTAGAGATGTTGTATGTAAGTAAGAAAATTAATGATGGAATTGTGGAGTCAATTATTCCTTTTTTGCCGCCAAGCGCTGTTACAACTTTTGCTTTATCTTCTTCTTGCATTAGCTCTTGCCTCCAGTAGATCCAAACCCACCAGCGCCACGATCTGATCCCGGTAGTGATTCAACTTCTACAAAGTTGGCGCGTTCTACTTGCTGAATAACTAGCTGAGCAATTCGATCGCCTTTCTTAAATGAAATTGCTTCCTTTGGGTCGTGATTAATTAAAATAATTTGTAGTTCGCCACGAAAACCGGCATCAACAGTTCCTGGAGAATTCACCATAGTTACTCCATGTTTGATTGCCAGCCCTGATCTTGGATGAACCAGCGCAACATAGCCATTGGGAAGTGCAATTGAAATTCCAGTTGGAACTAGTGCGCGCTCCCCTGGTTTAAGAGTTATATCAACTCGCGCCGTTAAATCTGCACCTGCATCTCCAGGTTTTGCGTAACTTGGTAGTGGGACCGACTTATCTAGGCGGGTGATTAAAACCTGAACACTCATGGATTAATTTCAAATTCGGGATCCACAAAAGCCAATAATTCTGGGTGGGCTTTAACGTGGGCCAAATATTCCTTTGGTGCATTGTCTAGGAAATGTTGCATAGGAACAATTACATAGAGCGAAGCTGCCCGAACTGCAATTGGTCCATCAGGACTTCCAATACGACCAACGGCACTGCAATAAACTTTGCGATTTACTTGCCCCGTAATTTCTGCGCTGATATGAAGTGTTGTTCCCATTGGAACTGGGAGAAGAAAATCAGTCTCGAGTCTTGCAGTAACTGCAGGAGAGCGAATTAACCACATTAACTTTCCAAGTGCTTCATCAAAGGCAAGAGATAAGAGACCTCCATGTGCAAGCCCTGGTGCGCCTTGATGATTTTCGGTAACTGTAAAAACAGCTGTTAAATTCTGACCAGCGCCAGCATGAGCTACAAGATGCAAACCAGTTGGGTGTAATTCACCGCAGCCAAAACAATGTCCAAAGTGTGATGGAATTTGAGTTCCTGGTTCTGGCGCTTTTGGATGACGTGGCGGGATTTCAGAACCCTCGGGTGGCACCGTACTTGGAACGCGACTCATGAGCGAAGCCTAACCCTTGATCAAGGTTGTGCAAACATTCATTACCGGTTTGCCGTAGCGTGCGCCCGTGGGAAAAAATAATCGGCACAAGGATTTGGACTATGGCGCCCCGATTTTTCAGGAGAAATTAAGTTGGAGTTGGTGGCTGTGGAGCTTCGCAATTTTTATGGCCGGTTCGCTCTCCCTTGCAATCTGGGCTGCACTTGGAATTTCGAGTGCATTGATTCTTTCTGCTATTCAATTAGCACTTCTTTTCGTTGCAGAGCAGAAAAGTTCGCTAAAGATAACTCTGACCAAGGGTTGGCTCTTAGTCGGCCCAGCTGCCATTGAGCGAGCATTTATTCATAATTTCGTCCCACTCGATTTCAAGGAATTCAAAAGAATTCGCGGCGTAGATGCAGACCCTGCAAGCTATTTACAGATTAGATTCTGGGTAAGTAGTGCAATAAAAATTGATTTACGGGACCCAAAAGACAGAACGCCCTACTGGTTGATTAGCACCAATAGAGCGAATGAATTAGCTAAATTATTAAACGTTGCAGATCACTAATTAAACACAGTCTTTGCAGATTGCTTTCGCGCCTTCACCTTTTGCAAGTTGCGAAGCATGATGAACTAAGAAGCATCTCGAGCAGGTAAATTCATCTTCTTGTTTTGGAACTACCCGAACAGTCAATTCTTCACCAGAAAGATCAGCGCCCGGAAGTTCTAGATTTTCGGCCGCTTCTTCTTCATCTATATCAACTTGTCCAGACTGAGCATCAGCTCTGCGAGCTTTGAGTTCTTCAAGTGATTCTTCATGAAGTTCTTCATCTTGCTTTCGCGGTGTGTCGTAATCCGTTGCCATGGCACCTCCTCCTAAAACTTCTAATTCTCAAAAGGGCAATTAATTTAACTGCCGATTTCTTCGTGCGATAGGGCGGATAGTGTCCTATAAAGAGCTTCCTTACCTAATCAACTCTCGGCGTGTCGAAAATATTCCCGGCCTAAATTGCTGTGTCTCTTATGAGAGCAATTAATCCTTTAATCTGATTGGGTTTTGACCTCTAGCCTCTAAACGATCAAAGTGAGCGTCACGTTTTTCAACAAACTTTGAAACATCTGCTTGGGCTGACTCAATATATTTTGCAAGTTCATCTCTAGCGGCTGCGCCTTCACCTGTGAAATCTTCACGATTGAAAATATTCCAAGCTCGTAAGACAGGAGCAACGACATCTTCAAGGTGAGATTTTGGATCATAAATACCAGCAAGTGCAATCTGTACAGATTTACGGCCCCAGCCAGGCATACCGGCTCCTGGCATCTGGAAGTTAACTACAACATCTTTGATTGCAGTCATTGCCGCATTTGGTTCGAGGTCTAGTGCTGCTCCGAGCAAATTACGATAAAAAAGCATATGAAGATTCTCATCTAATGCAACCCGGGCCAACATGCCTTCGCAAGTTGCATCATTTGAAATTCGTCCAGTATTTCGGTGTGAGATTCTGGTTGCTAATTCCTGGAAGGTTACATATGAAACTGTGTGCAACATATCGTTTTCGTAAGGAGTCTGATACCCGACGGTCATATGCGCCATACGCAAATCTTCTAATTCATTTGGATCAACGCCACGAGTTGCCATTAGATAATCTCTAATCACAATTCCGTGCCGCGCCTCTTCAGCGGTCCAGCGATTAATCCAAGTGTTCCAAGCACCATCGCGACTCATTGCTGTCGCAATTTCAGTGTGATAGCTCGGAAGATTATCTTCGGTCAATAAATTTAAAATCAGTGAATCTTGGGCAATCGCACTTAACTTTGAATCTTTAGCTTCCCAGGCATCGCCATTTAGCGGACCTGCGAAGGTGCGGCCCTCACTCCATGGGACATACTCGTGTGGATACCAATCTTTGGTTGTAGCAACATGTCGTTCGAGCTCGACGGCTACTGCTGGTTCGAGATCGCGAATTAACCGCGACTGAATCTTTGGGTCGATTGCTGCCATGGGCGGAACTTAGCGCAAGATTTGCGCTACTCGCGAGTTAAATTGAATTAATTTGGGCGATTTTTAGTACGAATGAGTGCCTGTTCTAACCGCCACTTGGCAATTTCCCCATGATTGCCTGAGAGCAAGATATCCGGAACTTCTAATCCGCGCCACTCTTTTGGTTTTGTGTAATTCGGATATTCAACCAAAGTATCGCCATCGCTGCTCAAAGTATGTGACTCTTCATCTAGTGAAGCGCTATTTCCAATTACACCAGGTAGCAAGCGAATTATTGCTTCCATAATCACCAAAGTTGCAACTTCCCCACCACCTAAAACATAGTCACCAATCGAAACTTCGCGAACTTTAAAGTTTTTTAATGTTGAATAAAAATCGCTAACCCGAACATCAATACCTTCGTAGCGACCACATGCAAATATCAAGTGCTTTGATTTGGTAAGGCTCTGCGCTAACTCTTGGGTCAATTTTTCGCCTGCTGGAGTTAAAACAATTAGCTCGTGAATCTCATTCGGGGCAAGTTCGGCTACTGCATCAATTGCTTTGCCCCAAGGTTCTGGTGACATCACCATTCCAGCGCCGCCGCCATAAGGTGTGTCATCGACCGACCCATGAACATCAGTAGTTTGTGCCCGTAAATCATGAACCCCAATTTCAATTAGGCCATTACTAACAGCTTTACCAATCAGAGAGAGCTTTAGCGGCTCTAAATACTCTGGAAAAATAGTTATTACATCGAAGCGATTAACGTTACTCATCTAATAATCCTGCGGGTGGCACGACGGTAATTTTACGATTCTTGACATCAACAATTGGAACAATTGCCTTAACAAAAGGAATCAAAACTTCACGACCGTTGTAGTCGACAGCTAATACATCTTGCCCTGGAAGATTAATCACGTCGCTAACCGGCCCTAGCTCGATTCCATCTTGGGTGCTTACTTGGCACTGCAAAAGTTGCTGAACATGAAAATCATCTTCAGTGGAGTCAGCTTCAATATCAACATCGGCTAGTAGCAAAACATTGCGAAGTTCTTCAACTTGATTTCGGTCACTTATCCCTTTGAAGCCAAGGAGCAAAGTTCCATTGTGATCACGAACTGAAGTGATAGTAAGCGGGCCAAATGTATTTGGCTCTGTCGCTAGGACAGAGCCAATATAAAAACGATCTTCTGGTTGATCAGTGCGAACTTCTATTGTCGCCTCACCAAGTACTCCATGTGCGCGACCAATTCTGGCAACGACAAGTTGCACTATTAGCGAGCCTCGTCTGCCTCGATGAGATCTACTCGAACTGAACGACCAGCAATTGCGCTGACAACAGTTCTAAGTGCACGCGCAGTGCGACCATTGCGGCCAATCACTTTGCCAATGTCATCTGGATTTACTCGAACTTCTAGTGTTGTCCCACGACGATGATCTTTTGTTGTAATAACAACATCATCAGGATTATCAACAATCCCCTTAACTAAATGTTCTAGTGCTTCGTCAATCATTGTTATTCAGCTGCCGCTTCTGGAGTGGCTTCTGCTTCTGCAACTGGAGCTTCAACTGTTTCGGCTGGAGTTTCAAGAACTTCGGTAACTTCAGTTACATCTGTAGCTGGAACCACTGCCTCGACTGTCTCGGCTTCGGTTTGGACAGCGACAGGTGCGGCTTTAGCAGCTAACTTCTCTGCAGCCTTCTTCTTCATTGTTGTTGCGCCATCTGCTGGCTCATTCATTGCATCCTTTACGGCTGCTTCATAAGCAATGCGCTTGTGTGGCTTCTCAGCAATTGTCTTAAGTGTTCCTTCGCTTCCAGGAAGACCCTTGAACTTCTGCCAGTCACCTGTAATTTTTAATAGCGCAGCAACTGCTTCAGTTGGTTGTGCACCAACAGATAGCCAATATTGCGCACGGTCAGATGTAACTTCAATAAGTGAAGGCTCTGATCCTGGTGAGTAACGGCCGATCTCTTCGATTGCACGTGAGTTACGAGCAGCACGTGAATCTGAAACTACGATACGAAAATGTGGTGTACGGATTTTTCCCATACGCATTAATCTAATTTTTACGGCCACGAAGGCTTTCTCCTTGTTTTAAGCGGTGCTAATTCTCTTGCGACAGTGGGAGCGTCACTCGAAAAATAAAACCTGTTTTCAAAATATCTTCCGCCTATTGGTGAAGATCGCTTGGGGGTAGAGGGCCCCTTGCAGGATGCCAATCTTGCCAGCCCTGCGCTCATTACCCAAATTCAGCTCTCTAGCTCTCTAGCTCTCTAGCCCTCTAGCCCTCTAGAGCCCGCTTCGCTGGATTTCCTGAACGAGATTTCTTCTTATTCACAACTTTCGCAGCGCCCTGCTGTGGCATGCCTTGTGGCATCTGCATTCCAGGAGGCATCTGCATTCCAGGAGGCATGGCCCCTTTTCCGCTGCGCATCTGCTTCATTACTTTCTGGGCCTGAGTAAATCTATCTACGAGTGAATTGACATCCGAAACCTGACGGCCAGAACCATTTGCAATTCGCAATCTTCTAGAGCCATTTAAAACTTTTGGATCATTGCGTTCTAGCGGTGTCATTGATTGCACAATCGACTGTGTTTTTACTAGTTCACCTTCATCGAATTGTTCAAGTTGCTTCTTCATGGCACCAGAATTTGCTCCGGGAATCATTCCTAGCAATTTTGTCATCGAGCCCATTTTTTTCATGGCTTCTAGTTGTGCCAAGAAATCATCAAGTGTGAAGTCTTCGCCACTAGCGAATTTAGTTTCTAACTTGGAAGCAGTATCACTATCGAATGCGCCTTTGGCTTGTTCGGCAAGGGTTTGAATATCGCCTAGTCCCAGAATTCGAGAGGCCATTCGATCCGGGTGGAAGAGATCAAAATCAGTTACGTTTTCGCCAGTTGCGGCGAACATAATTGGCTTACCAGTGACTTGGGTAATTGAGAGTGCGGCACCACCACGGGCATCACCATCTAATTTGGTAAGAACAATTGCATCGAAACCAACACCTTCAAAGAACGCTTGTGCGGTGCGAACTGCATCTTGACCAACCATTGCATCAACAACATAGAGAACTTCGTCAGGCGTAACTGCACCTCTAATTTGTTTTGCTTGCTCCATAAGTTGTTCGTCAACACCAAGACGACCAGCAGTATCAACAATTACGATGTTATGTAACTTATCTTCTGCAAATTTCAATCCTGCTTTGGCAACTTTTACTGGATCCCCAACACCATTTCCAGGTTCTGGTGCAAATACCGGAACCCCGATGCTCTCGCCAACTACTTGAAGTTGCGTGACAGCATTTGGACGTTGTAGATCTGAAGCAACTAACAGCGGAGTATTTCCTTGAGCCTTTAAATAATTTGCAAGCTTTCCGGCCAGCGAAGTCTTACCAGCCCCTTGTAAACCTGTCAGCAAAATAACTGTTGGTGGTTTCTTAGCGAGTCGAATTCTTCGGGCGCTACCACCAAGAATTTCAATTAAAAGTGAGTTAACTATTTCAAATACAGCATTTGCGGGATTGGTTGACTTATTTAAATCTGCTAATACTTCATCAGTTCGAGACTTCAGCTGATCGATAAAGAAATCTACGACGCTTAATGCAACATCCGAATCCAAGAGCGCGCTTCGAATTTCAGCGGCAATCTCGTCGATGTCGCCGGGCTTCAGCCTTCCCTTGCTGCGAAGTGAGGCGAATGCACCTTGGAACTTTGCGGATAGGGATTCGAACATGGGTGGAGATTACTAGTTAAAGGTGAGTGATTAAAATATTTTCAACTTTCGTGGCCAGCAGTTGTGCGCGCTCTCCCGTCAGAGGTTGCCCTTCTAAATCGGTCACATAGAGAGTATCGAACGCCTCTGCTCCCAAGGTTGAAACAATTGCTGATTTGATATCCACACCAAACCTAGAGATGGCACGAGTTACATTAAATAAGATTCCGGGGCGATCGTGCATTCGAACCTCAATTATCGTTGCATTAGTTGCCAGGTCGTTTGCCGCAAAAACAACTGGCGGTGGAGTAGGAATTCCCGGATACCTACGATAATTCTCAATTCGTTCTTCAATCTTGCGACCCAGATCTAGTTCTCCCGACAGTGCTTTCTTCAATTGGTCGGTTAACTTTTCAGCTGACGGCATTTGAGCATTTGCATCGAGTTCAACAATCCAGCGCATGACCGCAATTTCATTTGTGGTTCGGGTCTTAGCAGAGCGAACATTGAATCTAGAAATCGTCATAAGCCCCGCGACAGCAGAGAGCAGACCGGTCTGGTCTTTCGCAATAATCTCAATTTCGATGTTATCTATTGAATCTGCGCTATGTTCATTACTTAGGATGGTTATCGAAATATCATCCACAAGACTTCCGGTTGGTATTAAATCTGGCTGCGAAACCGGTTTGATTCCAGCCATAGCGGCTAGACATTTGCTAACTAAAGTCGAAACTAGGCCCGCCTTCCATTCACTCCATGCGCTCTTACCGGTAGCTTCACCATCAGAAATGCTTAACGCATGAAGTAGTTGTAGCGCCTCTGGTTCCTTGATTTTTTCAACAACAAATTCAATTGTTGCTGGATCTTCAAGGTCGCGACGAGTTGCAACGGCAGATAGCAGTAAATGTTCTTTGACAAGAAGTGCGATAGTTTCACAATCTTTATCTTCAAAGCCCAACCGTGCAGCAAGCGGTCTAATTAGTTCTTCGCCATAATCTGAGTGATCTTTATCCGGGAAGCCCTTTCCGATGTCATGAAATAGCGCAGCTACCAGGAGCAAATCCGGCCTTGTGACTGTTCTTGTTAACGCTGCAGCATGAACAGCGGTTTCGAGCATGTGGCGATCAACCGTGTGGCGATGCAAAACATTTCGCTGTGGCAAGAATCTGACATGTGACCATTCCGGAATCCATTTTTCAATTAGTCCATCTTGGTCCAGAGCTTCAAAAACTCGAATCATTGACGAACCGGCACCAATCAGTGAGACCAGATCATTTAGGACTGGCTTTGGCCATGGATTGGGCAGATCAGAAAGTTTCTCAGCCAAGAGAACGCAAGCATCAATCGAAAGTGGCAGACCACGCTGCGCGGCGGCGGACGCAGCTCTTAAGCCAATTGCCGAATCGTTCGAAATTTCATAGCCAGATTCAATTGTTACTTCAGAATTTAGAATTACTAATCCTTGATCAATCTTCTGATTTTTTCTGCGACGAAGCCAACTCTGTCCGCCAATTGAATCGATTCGATGCCAAGTTGAATCCATCAAATAATCAACTGCTCGAGCCGCTTTAGCTACATCTAGCATCAGGGCATCTGCATTTGGGTAATTCATCTTCAAAGCTACTCGATCTTGTTCGGTTAGTAGCAATAAATCTCGAGCCTTCAAATTTTCGCCATGTAAGGCATCTCGAACGCTTGAAAGTAGCGCTTCAGATTCAGCAACACGGGCAAGTGAAACTGACACTGCACCTGACATTTCAATTGCGCGAAGCGCGTTAATGTCTCGAAGTCCCCCACGAGCTTCCTTCAAATCGGGCTCTAGCAAAAATGCCAGCTCACCTGAACGGCCTTCACGTTCATGAATAGATTGTCGTAACTTCGGCAAGAACTTTTCTTTACTCTTTCGCCAGTTTTCTAGCGCATCAGATGCCACCTGATTCGAAAGTTCTGCTTCGCCTGCAATATGACGCAAATCCAATAAGCCAAGTGCAACCCTGATATCTTCATTCGCGATTTCACGGGTTTCACTTCGAGTTCGGACCGCATGATCTATTGATCGACCTTGGTCCCAGAGTGGATAGAGAAATGCATTAACGAATTCTGAAATTACTTGTGGCTTTTCACTTCCATTATGCAGAATCAATAAATCTAAATCAGATGCTGGCGATAACTCGCCTCGACCATACCCCCCGACTGCTGCTAGCGAAACCAGTTCAGGCTTAGAAAGATATTTACTTGCACATTCTAAAAACGAAACCCGGAGCGCCTTATCAATCTCATTGGATCGATCTCGACGCTCGCGGGTTCCCACGGAGGTATTCTACTTATTACTTAAATTGCGTCAGTGCCGCGCTCTCCTGTGCGGACACGAACGATGTTATCTATCGGTGAAGACCAAACTTTGCCATCACCAATAGCGCCGGTTGAAGCTGCCTTAACAATGACGTCAATAACTTTTTCGGCGTCACTGCTATCGACCAATACTTCTAATCGAATCTTTGGAATTAGATCAACTGTGTATTCAGCGCCGCGATAAACCTCGGTGTGTCCACCTTGGCGGCCAAATCCACTTGCCTCCGAAACTGTCATTCCGGTTATTCCAAAAGCTGTTAAAGCTTCTTTCACATCTTCCAATTTAAATGGCTTGATGATCGCGGTAATTAGTTTCATAGTGAAGATCCTCCTCGTGATGAGCTATACATTTCATAGGCAGATTCAGCATGCAGCTTGAGGTCGATTCCTTCGACTTCAACCTCTTTGCTAACTCGCAAGCCAATTGTCTTATCTATCGCGTAACCAATTATCAGAGTTGCAATGAAGGAATATCCAAGCACCGCACCTGCACCGATAATCTGCTTTATTAGTTGTTCGCTTCCGCCACCGTTGAATAGACCAACATCAACGCCAACGAATCCAATCATCACTGTTCCAACAATTCCACCAACTAGGTGAACTGCAACAACATCTAGTGAATCATCGATACCAAGCTTGAACTTCAGACCAACTGATAGCGCGCAAAGTGCACCGGCAAGTACTCCGATTATTAGAGCGCCGCTTGCATTTACTGCTGCGCAAGCTGGAGTAATCGCTACAAGACCTGCTACAACGCCTGATGCAGCGCCAAGACTTGTTGCGTGTCCATCGCGAATTTTTTCTACTGACAACCAAGCGAGTAGCGCGGCAACTGTTGCGCCGATTGTATTTAGCAGTGCAAGACCAGCGGTTCCATTAGATGCAACTGCAGATCCGGCATTAAAGCCAAACCAACCAAACCATAGAAGCGCGGCTCCAAGCATTACAAGTGGAAGTGAGTGTGGACGCATTGCTTCTTTGCGCCAGCCAACACGCTTTCCAAGAATTATTGCAAGAGCTAATCCAGCGGCGCCAGCGTTAATGTGAACTGCGGTGCCACCTGCAAAGTCGAGTGCGCCAAGATCATTTGCAATCCAACCACCTGTCTTTGCAACAAAGTCATCGAAAGCAAAGACCCAGTGTGCAACTGGGAAGTAAACGAGTGTCGCCCAAATTGCAGCAAAGACCATCCAAGATCCAAACTTTGCACGATCTGCAATAGAACCAGAAATCAACGCAACTGTTATTGCTGCAAAGATTCCTTGGAAGGCGATAAATACTGCAGCAGGAATTGTTCCAATTGCGGCATCAGCATTATCTAAACCATTTAAGAATAAGAACTGAGTTGGATCACCAACTATTCCATTTCCACCAAGTGAATCACCAAAGACAACTGAGAAACCAACGATGATCCAGAGCACAAAAACTATTGCGAGTGCACCGAATGACATCATCATCATATTTAGAACGCTTTTTACGCGAACCATTCCACCGTAGAAAAGTGCCAAGCCAGGAATCATTAGAGTTACAAGTCCAGTACTTATAAGCATCCAGGCAGTGTCACCAGAATTGATAACAACTTCTTCCATTACAAACCCCTTACACGCATATGCCTCGCCATTGAGATACCCGAAGGGTCGTAGGAGTTGGTTACATCAGATGCCCTGGCAGATTACGAAATGGTGAAAGCTTTGGGGCTTGTGTTACAAATTGGTTACATCCAGGCTGGGCTAGCTAAAAAGCCCGTTCAGATATCGATCAGGGTTGAAGGCTTCGAAATCAGTGGCACTTTCGCCGGTCCCGATGAATTTAATTGGGATACCACACTCGCGCTCGATGGCCAGAGCAATGCCACCCTTTGCTGAACCATCCATCTTGGTCAAGATTAATCCAGTCACTGCAACGCTCTCCATGAAAATTTTCGCTTGAACGATTCCGTTCTGCCCAGTCGTAGCATCTACAACTAATAAAACTTCATCAACTGGCAATACCTTTTCAATAACGCGTCGAATCTTTCCAAGTTCATCCATTAAACCAGATTTTGTGTGCAAGCGCCCAGCAGTATCAATAATTAAATAATCAATGTTTGCAGCCTTAGCTTTTGTTGCTGCTTCAAATGCAACAGATGCAGGATCTCCATTTGCAGGTCCGGTAACTACTTCAACTTCGAGCCGACTACCCCATGTTGCTAACTGTTCTACTGCAGCCGCACGAAAAGTATCTGCTGCAGCGACTAGAACTGAGTGCTTGCTCTGTTTTAAAAACGAGATCAATTTGGCGGTAGAAGTTGTTTTGCCTGTGCCATTTACGCCAACTATCAAAACCGTTGTTGGTCGGTCACTATTAAAAGCGAGATTGCGGTTTCCACTACTTAGCCAAGCAGTAAGCGCACTTGTGATTGCAGTATCTATCTCATCACTCTTTGATTTTTTGGCTAATGAAATAATCTCTGCCGCATTCTTTGCGCCAAGATCAGAGCCGATTAGCGCTTGCTCAATCTCTTCCCAATCACTGACAGATGTTGAACCGCCACGGATTTTCTGTAAAAGCTTGCTAAATAGCGCCATTACTTATCACTAGTGAAACTAGTTAGCTCTTTCAGATTCCCGAATACGTTGCGAGATTACTTCTGAAACACCATCGCCGCGCATAGTCACACCATACAAAGCATCTGCAATTTCCATCGTGCGCTTCTGGTGAGTAATAACAATTAACTGTGATTTCTCGCGAAGTTCTTCAAAGACTCCTAGCAAACGTCCTAGGTTTGTGTCATCCAAAGCTGCTTCAACTTCATCCATTACATAAAACGGACTTGGACGTGCTTTAAATATTGCGATTAGCAGTGCAACGGCTACAAGTGAGCGCTCTCCGCCAGATAGAAGTGATAGCCGCTTAACGCGCTTTCCAGGTGGTCGGGCTTCAACATCCACGCCGGCCATTGTCATGTCCTCTGGATTAGTTAATATCAATCGACCATCTCCGCCAGGGAAGAGACGTGCGAATATCAATTCAAATTCGCGAGCAGTATCGTCGTAAGCCTCTTTAAATATCTGCTGAACCTTGTCATCAACTTCTTTAATAATGTCTAGCAGATCGCGCTTAGTTTTCTTCAAATCTTCTAACTGTTCTGCCAAATAGCGAAGTCGCTCTTCCAGCGATGAATATTCTTCGAGGGCCAGTGGGTTAATTTTTCCAAGCAAAGTAAGTGAGCGCTCGGCTTGAGCAAGACGCTTCTCTTGTTGATCTCGGCGATAAGGAATTAGATCTCCGGGGACAAAGTTTCCTTCTTCATCTTCAATAAATGTTGGAACATCATTTGCCGGACCATATTCGTTCACCAGAGTAGATACATCTACACCAAGTTCTTCAATGGCTTTTTGTTCAAGGGCTTCAATCCGAAGTCGTTGCTCGGCGCGAGCTATTTCATCTCGATGAACGCTAGACGTTAGGACATCTAGTTCTGCTGTTAACTCGCGGCTGCGAACACGCAAAGCGAGAATTTCGCTTTCACGTTCAGAGCGAGAGATCTCTAATCTTTCACGTTCGGTCGAAGCTTTAGCTATTGAAGATTCAATTTGAATCAGTGCTTCATAAGAAGCGTCAGCAACACCTTGGGCGGTTAGTGCAGCTAAACCACGTTGTTCTCTACGACTTACTGCGCGAGTCGCAGAATCTCGCTCGTTCTGCGCAGCAGCTTCCAGGGCATCTGCTCTTGCAACCAGAGCAGTAACGCGCTCTTCTAAAGTTCTTAGATTTAATCTCGCTTCAACTTCTGCAGATCTAGCAGCAGAAACTTTAGAGCGAAGATCTTCCAAGTGAGTTAAATCTGGATTTGCTGGGGCTTGATGAGATTCAAATTGAGAAATTGCTGCATTCAAATCTGCATCATCAGAATCGCGCTGCGAGTTTGCCTCAGTCAGTGAGACCAGGATTCGCTCAACTTCGCTCTGGGCATTCTTTACATTTTGACCTGCTACTGCCATCTGTTCTGCAAGGCCAGAAATCTTGGCATCTGATTCGTTTAACTTTGCCAGCGCTAAATCAAAGATGTTCCTCCGTGAAGCCAGAGTCTCGGTAGCTCTTACTAATTCAAACTTAATGCGATCACAATTATTTGTAACTTCTTGAAGTTCGCCTTCGGTTTTCTCAATCAGCGCTGAAATCTCGATGGCCGAACTCTGCGCACTTGAACCACCGCGCACTCGAATACTGCTGAGAACATCACCTTCTCTTGTAATTGCGATCACCGAAGGGTCAGCTCTTAAGGCGCTTTCGGCTTCGGCTAAATCTTCAACAGCGACAAATCCAGATAGCAGCGATGAAATCGCGCTCGAAACTTCACTTGATGAAACCAGACTTGCCAGTGAGGTAAATCCATTTGGAACAGAGCGATTAGAGGTAGTAAAGCCAGATTCGCCATCGACAACTAATAACTCAGACTGTCCTCCTGATTCGCGCTTAAGCATCGTTAGCGCTGACACTGCAGATGAAATATCAGAAACAACAACTGAATCTGCAAGTGGTCCTAATGCGGCCGCTACTGCAGCTTCCCAACCTGGAGAAATACTAATTAATGAGGAGAGTCGACCACGTGTTCGAGTTCCACTTGATAAAACAATTCCGGATCCGTCTCTATGAACCAGACTTTCTTGCAGTGCACGTAGGCGACCTTCTAAGCCAGAACGAACTCTTTGGGCTTCACTCTCTTTCGAAACAAGTGAATCTAATTCATTTTGCGCAGTTGCTAATTCTGACTTTGCAATTTCAAACTCTGAATCAAGGCCCGGCTCGTTCGAATCAACAGAAGCAATCTGGGTTTCAAGTAGAGCGAATTCTTCTCGGAAGTTTTGTAGACGTTGTGAAGCATCGTCGCGTGCTTTTGTTAAACGAGTTATCTCGGCATTAGTAGCATCGATGCGAGATTTCAGACCATTGATGTGACCCTCTTGTCGAGCTGTGCCTTCTCGTTGATCTGCAATCGCACGAAGCGCCGCTGAAACACTATTCTCTTCAGCAGTTAGATTTGCCTCCAAAGTTTTTAACTCAGTTGACAGCTCTCCTAATTTAAGACTTGAACTATTTACTTCATTACGAAGTGAGCTCTCTTCGCCGCGCAATGTTTTTGCTTCTAGATCCATGCTTTCAGGATCACGGCCACTAGCGCGAGCTTCATCGGCCTCTTCAGATAAGAACCTTGCGCGCTCGGAAGCCAAGTTTTGAATTCCTCGGAATTTTTCACGTTGGGCAGTTAATTGGTAATAGTTTTCCTGGGCCTTAACTAAAAGTGGATTCTCAATAAGCGCAGTCGCATCAATTTGTTCTTCGCGATTTCTTGCCGCATTTAGCGCAGTTTCAACTTCATCTTTTCGTGCGCGCAGTGCTGATTCATCTGCAACTTCTGAATCAACTGTCGAGCGAAGTTGTAACAAGTCATCGGCCAGCAAACGCAGTTTCGAATCACGAACATCAGATTGAATAGTTGAGGCTTTGCGCGCAACTTCTGCCTGTTTGCCGAGTGGCTTTAATTGGCGACGAAGCTCCACAGTTAGATCTTGAATTCGCGCTAAGTTGGCAGTCATAGAATCTAATTTACGAAGCGCTTTCTCTTTGCGCTTTCTATGCTTTAAAACTCCCGCAGCTTCTTCGATAAATGCGCGTCGCTCTTCTGGGTTTGCAAGAAGAATTGCATCCAACTGGCCTTGGCCGACAATCACATGCATTTCGCGACCAATTCCAGAATCGCTCAATAATTCTTGAATATCTAAAAGTCTTGTAGTTTCACCATTTAATTGATACTCACTTGCACCATTTCTAAAAAGGATTCTAGAAATTGTTACCTCTGTGAATTCGATTGGTAGAACGCCATCGGTGTTATCGATTGTTACCGAAACTTCTGCGCGACCAAGAGGAGCGCGGCCCGATGTTCCAGCGAAAATAACATCTTCCATTTTTCCGCCGCGAAGGGATTTGGCTCCCTGCTCGCCCATTACCCAAGAGAGTGCATCGACCACATTGGATTTGCCTGAACCATTTGGACCCACGACGCAGGTAATACCGGGCTCGAAATTGAGCGAGGTCGAGGAGGCAAAGGACTTAAATCCTTTAAGGGTCATACTCTTCAAATACACAGGCGCAACCTATCGGAAAAGGGCTTACCGATTTCCGCTAGCACGCGGTGTGGGCTGACATTTTGGGCAAAAATGGGAAGATCTGTTGGCAAATTTGATCCTTCTGATTTCCCGCCCACAACGTGGACAGCCTTCACCTTCCTGGCCATACACCGCAAGGGAGCGTTCGAAATAGCCACTCTCTCCATTCACATTTATGTAAAGGTCATCAAAAGAAGTTCCGCCAACAGCAAGAGCTTCGGACATTACTAGTGTTGCATTTTCAATAAGTTCCTTAATTCGCAGAACCTTCATAGTTTCAGTTCTGGTTTCTGGATGCATCTTGCTTCGCCATAGCGATTCATCTGCATAGATATTCCCGACACCGCTCATGACACCTTGATCTAACAAGGCCCGTTTGATTTCAGTCTTCTTCCTTTTAAATCTTTGAACTGCTTCATCTAAATTGAATTGGGAATCAAATGGGTCAGCAGCAATATCTTTAACATAAGTTGGCAAGCCATTTTGGGTTTCATCAACACTAAGCCAACCAAAGGTCCTTTGATCGATAAACCTCAAGTCATACTTTCCGATGTTGATTTTCACCCGCAAATGCCGCTCGTCAGGAGCGTTTTTTGGCTGGATCAAAAACTGTCCACTCATTCCCAAGTGACCCACTAAAACTTCGGACCGATCTAATTTAAACCAGAGAAACTTTCCACGGCGGGCGACTTCAGTGACCCGAGCGCCTTTAAGTGATGTTAAAGCGGCGATTGATTTTGGTGAGGTTGCACGTCGATGAAGAACAGTGATTTCTTTGAATTTATTGCCAACTACGTGTTCGGCTAAACCACGCCTGACAGTTTCAACTTCAGGAAGTTCGGGCACTTAACTTGTCGTAAGCAAACTTAGCGGCGGCTTGTTCAGCTTCGCGTTTTGACTTACCCTCGCCAACTTCAAATTTTTCATTCGATACAACTACGACAGCCTCGAAACTCTTATCGTGGTCTGGACCGAATTCAGTTAATTCATACTCTGGCGGATTTAAGTTTAAAGCGGCTACAAGCTCTTGCAGCGCCGTCTTTGCATCCATTCCAAGATCGAGGGCATTTGAAGATTCAATTGCTGGTTTAAACCACTTAAGAATTATCGCTTCGGTTACTTCATAACCTTTTTCTAAGTAAATCGCTCCTACAAGAGCTTCAAAGGCATTTGCAAGAATTGAATTCTTCTCGCGACCGCCAGTAATTTCTTCGCCTCTGCCGATTCGCAGATACTGTCCAAGCTCTAACTCTTTTGCGATTGGGACTAGGGCGGGATTGTTTACTAAGCCAGCTCGCATCTTCGAAAGTCTGGACTCATCAACATCCGGAAATTTTTTATATAGCTCGCCAGTGATAATTAATTCAAGGACGCTATCACCAAGATGTTCTAATCTCTCGTTTGTTGGCACTCCGCCGAATTCGCGTGAATAAGATCCGTGCGTAAATGCAAGTTCAAGCAATTCACTTGAAAGTGTTGTTCCAAGTGAAGTGAGCAAACGATCGTACAGATTAAACCTCTACAACTTGACGTGAGTTATAGGTACCGCAAGTTGGGCAAGCAGTGTGTTGCAATTTTGGTTGTTGGCATTGTGAGCAATTTGCAATTGCAGCAGGCGTAGTCTTCCAAGCGCTACGACGATGACGAGTGCGTGAGCGAGACATCTTTCGCTTTGGTACTGGCACTTTGGGCACCCCTTTTTACTAATAAATTCATATCTGTTCGATGAATTGCTAAGGGCGTAAGTATCCCCCAAACCCGCAGATATTCAAAAACGAGGGTTATTTTTCGGTCTTACCCGTATCGTTCTTGCCGTTGCCCCAATTCTCTAAGCCAGCCCAACGGATATCCGCCGGTGCATGCTCGTGGTCCTCGGGCAGCTCGATCCACTTCATTCCACAATCTGGGCAGAGGCCCGGACAATCTGGTTCACAGAGTGGGTTGATTGGCAGATTGAGAATAATTGCATCGCGAATCGGTCCGTCGAGATCGATTAACTCACCATCCATTTGGCGAACTAAATCTTCATCTAAATCTTCTTCTTCAGTTTTGTTAACTCGCTTCTTGCCTGGCTTATTCTTTTTTCGAGCTTGGCGCGGATCTTCTACATACTCATAAAGTTCTTGAAAGCTCTCATTAACATCGTAATAAACCGCATCAAGGCAGCGACCACATTCACCACTTGCCTCAGTTCGAACCGTAGCGGTTGCAAGAATTCCTTCAGCAACTGATTCAATCCGTAAATCGATATCGATTGGTTCATCTGCAGCGATTGCTAGAACTTCGAAACCAAGAGCTTCGTGTTCATCGAAAGTTAATTCATACTCGCGCATCTCACCAGGTCGGCGAGGCAGATCATGCGTATTAAAGAGGAAGGGATTTTTACTCATCTATGAATTACTTATCGCCCAATTCTGAGAGCGCAGATTTAGCATCGACGCCGGCAAGTTGGTCTCGACCTCGGTTAACAACTTCCATAGTCTTATGAAGAATTACTTCGAGAGTTGCCAGTCTTGAATCGACATAAGCATCAATCTCATTCTGCTGGCTCGCTGCCTCTTCGGCTACTTCATCTAAAATTCTGCGCGCTTCCTTCTTCGCAGCGGCAACAATCTCGGTCTGAGAAATCATCGATTCAACTTCTTCGCGAGCATGAGCAATGATTTGATCTGCCTGAACCCGGGCATCTTCAATAACGTTATCTTGTTGGCGCAAAATTTCTTGAGCATTCGCTAAATCAGATGGAAATGCAGCACGAGCACTATCTAACAATTCTAGGATTTCGCCACGGTGCAGTACACAACTTGCTGAAAGTGGTACGCCTCTAGCCTCTTCGACCATGGCTATTGCGGTTTGGATACGCTCGATAACTTCCATTTATTTCTCCTTTATTTTCCAGCCAAGCGATCTTTCAATCGCTCTAAAAGTATTGCCGGGATATAACTAGAAACATCGCCACCGTGGCTGGCTATCTCTTTGACGAGTGAAGATGAAAGAAACGAGTGCGCCGGCGCGGTTGAAAGAAATAAGGTTTCAACGCCTTGTAATTGCAAATTTATCTGGGACATCTGTAGTTCGTAATCAAAGTCAGTCACCGCACGCAAGCCTTTAACGATAATTGAAATATCGTTCTTCTTGCAGTAATCCACCAAGAGGCCCGACCAAGAATCGACTTTAACATTCGGAAATTTACTTGTGACTTCCTTTGTCATTTCGATTCGCTCTTCGACCGTAAAGAGCGTCTGCTTAGTCTTATTTACCATCACTGCAATAACCACTTCATCAAAAATTGAACTGGCCCGCTCGACGATATCGAGGTGACCAAAGGTTATGGGATCAAAAGATCCAGGGCAGACGACGCGTTTCACGGCAAAACGCTAGCAGAGTATCCGCCGTAGAAGATACTTCCCTGTCCATATGAACGGACTTTCTCCTCGATAAATGGCTTCGGCCAAGCAAATTGCGCCTTCTTAGTCTCACGTTCGATTGCGATAATTCCGTTGCGCTTCAACAAATTATTTGAATGAATTTCCGATAGTAATTTCTCGATAACACTATTTTCTACTTCATAGGGTGGATCCATAAATATTATGTCGAACGAAATCTGATGTGGTGTTGCAACGAATCTTTCGGCAGGTGAAGTTATAACTGAGAACTTTCCTGATTCACTCTTCACTAATCCGAAATTCTTAGCTGCGATTGCTGCTGTTGGAGCATGATCTTCAATCGAGTAAACATTTGCCGCGCCTCGCGAAAGCGCTTCAACACCAACAGCCCCAGAGCCAGAGAACAGATCAAGAAAATTTAACTCAGACATTGATCCAAATTCGGATTCGAGCGAAGAAAATAAACCTTCGCGAGCCCGATCTGATGTCGGACGAGTTTTATCCGTTGGTGAAAACAGATTTTTGCCTTTACTGGTTCCGGCAATAATTCTCATTGGAGAACCGTAACCTGCTAGCCCTTATCTAAGAAAGCCGAACGTTCTTCTTCCTTCAAAATAGCTACTTGGGTGGCTAGCGCTGGATGATTTGCCAACTTTGCATCCTTCGCAACTAAATCAACTGCAACTCTCCTGGCCTCTTCAATCAATGCTTCGTCACGTAAAACTCTTAGCAATCTTAGGTGCGATTTTGTTCCTGATTGCGCACGTCCTAAAACATCACCTTCTCGACGTTGATCTAAATCAATTCTTGAAAGCTCGAACCCATCAAGGGTGCTAGCCACCGCACTTAACCTTGCCATCGCAGGTGAATCTTCGGGTGCACTAGAAACTAATAAGCAGAGACCCGGAGTTGTTCCGCGACCTACACGTCCTCGCAACTGGTGCAATTGTGAAACTCCGAATCTATCCGCATCCATAATTACCATCATCGATGCATTAGGAACATCTACGCCAACTTCAATCACTGTTGTTGCAACGAGCACATCTATTTGGCCATTAGAAAATGCAGTCATGGTTTCATCTTTTAATTCTGCGCTTTGACGTCCATGTAGCGGTGCCAGCTTTAATCCCTTAAGAGCCCCGGTTGCTAACTTTGGAGCAAGTTCCTCAACGCTTGTCATCTTCTCGGTTCCTGCTAATTCTTCGCTCGTGATTTCATCGCCCATCATCTTTGCCATCGCAATATCTGCGGCTGAAATCTTTGCCTTAGGTGAATCTTCACCGGCATCTGTAATGCGTGGTGCAACGATATAAACCTGATGTCTTTTTGCGACTTCCTCCTTCACGCGCTCCCATGCGCGATCTAGGTAGTGCGGCTTCTCCAAAACCGGAATCACATGTGTAGTTATCGGACTTCTTCCACTCGGTAATTGCCGCAACGTCGACACATCCAAATCACCAAATATTGTCATCGCAACTGTTCTTGGTATCGGTGTTGCAGTCATTACTAACAAGTGCGGCGGCTTGGTTGCCTTCATTCGCAGCGCATCTCGTTGCTCGACTCCGAATCTATGTTGTTCATCGACAACTACAAGCGCTAAATCGTGGAACTCAACTCCCTCGCTAATTAGCGCATGTGTTCCAATAACTATCCCGGCTTCACCATTTGCAATTTTCCCGAGAGCTTCGCGCTTCTGACTAGCGTTCAAAGATCCAGTTAAAAGTGCAAGCTGGGTTCCTTCGCCACTTCCCTGCAGCGTTCCGGCTTGTGCTAAATCTCCTAGAAGATTCGAGATAGTTTTGAAATGTTGAGCAGCCAAGACCTCTGTTGGAGCAAGTAGGGCGGCCTGTCCTCCAGATTCAATAACCGAGAGCATTGCCCGAAGTGCGATAACAGTTTTACCAGAACCGACTTCACCTTGTAATAAACGATGCATTGGATGCGGTTGCTGCATATCACTTTCGATCTCACTATTTACTTCGATCTGACCACTTGTATATTTAAAGGGCAGCTTCGATTCAAAGACGCTAACTAGGCCATTTGTAGCAATTTTGCGCGGAGTTGCATCAAGTGCTTTTAATTCTGCTCGACGGCCAGCAAGTAAAAGTTGAAGCAAGATCGCCTCATCAAAAGTTAATCGTAATCTTGCTAAATCAGCGGCTTCTAGAGATTCCGGTTTATGAATTGATAAGAAGGCGCCTTTGAGAGTTGGGTATCCAAATTCTTTTATGACTTCATCTGGTAAATAATCATCAACCTCATCTAGCGAATCTAAAACTAATTCAACACACTGCGAAATTTTCCAAGATGGCATCTTTCCACCAGCTGGATAGACCGGAAGATACTTTCCAGCAAAAGCTTCGAGCGCAGAATCGACATCATCACCATCAGGAATTAATTGATAATCCGGGTGTGAAAGTTGACGCTTGCCGTTGAACGATCCGACCTTGCCCGCAAACATTCCGGTCTTGCCAATCTTTAATTCTTTTTCCCGCCACGGTTGATTAAAGAAGGTAAGCGACATAACCGCGCTGCCATCAGTGACATTAACTTCCAAAATATTTCGACCATTTGCTCGCCGAGTTTTAACAGCGGCGATTTCTGCCAGCACTGTCACTTCATCGCCTTCAATCAGGCTAGAAATATCCGAAAATTCACCACGCACCACATAACGCCTTGGATAGTGTCGAAGCAGGTCCTCAACCGTCGACATCCCAAATACCTCGTTTAGGGCATCGGCCGTTCGGTCCCCGATGATGCCCTTGAGGCGATCTGTAAGTGTTGCCATTATTGCCATAGGGCCCTATCTTCTCGCGCGGATTAGCCAATCCCCGTGTAGACGGGGTAATCTTTGCGACTTATTGCGAAACCCGTAATTTAACTTGATTCAAGGGAGAAACACCGTGTCCTCTAACTGCGATATCTGCGGCAAAGGTCCTAGCTTCGGCAACAAGGTCTCCCACTCAATGCGCAAGACTCGTCGCCGCTGGAATCCAAATATCCAACGCGTTCGCACTCTTGTTGGCGGAACACCTAAGCGTCAGAACGTTTGTGCTTCATGCCTTAAGGCTGGAAAAGTAACTCGTTAAAAAGCAGTTGTATAACCGTTGATGGCTGGTTGGCCGCCAAGGTGAACGTAACAAACTTTTGATCCCTCTTTGAAAAATCCCTCTTTAACTAAATCAATCATTCCTGCCATCGACTTACCTTCATACACAGGATCGGTAATCATGCCCTCAAGTTGGCCAACTAACTTAATTGCCTCGATAGTTCTTGGTCCGGCAACTCCGTAAATTCCATCGTGCCATCTATCTAGCAAGACAATTTCAGAATCTCGCAAATCGCGACCTAAATCAATAGCCGCCGCGGTGCGAGATGCAATTCTTTTTATCTGATCCCAAGTTTTTCCAACTGTCGCCGAAGCATCAATTCCGATTACTGATTCGGCTCGATTTGAATGTGCAAATCCTGCAATCATTCCACCCTGAGAGGAACCAGTAACAGAGCAAACAATAAAATTATCAAATCTAAAACCAAGTTCTTGTTCTTGGTCTTCTACTTCAAAAGCCCAACCGGCAAAACCGTGTCCACCAAGTGGATGATCTGATGCGCCAGCAGGAATCGCATACGGTTTTCCACCTCGCGCAATTACATCTGCAATTGCCGCTTCCCAAGATTTTCGAAATCCGATATCAAAGCCAGCTGGATCAAGTCGAACTTCTGCGCCCATGATTCTGCTGAGCAGGATATTTCCTGTCTTCTCGTAATTCACTTCATCCCAGTCAACCCAATGTTCTTGAACTAAAACACACTTCAAGCCCAGATGAGCGGCTACAGCGGCAACTTGTCTAGTGTGATTTGATTGAACGCCACCGATTGAAACTAATGTGTCACAACCCTGAGCAATTGCTTCAGCTGCGAGGTATTCGAGTTTACGAGTTTTATTTCCGCCATATGCAAGACCAGAATTCACATCTTCGCGCTTGGCCCAAATTTCAACTTTTCCACCTAAGTGTTCTGTTAAGCGATCGAGGCGCTGAAGCGGAGAGCGACCAAAAGTTAGTTGCTCGCGTGGAAATGATTCAAGTTTGGCTCTAGACATTTGCGAATACTCTCACAAGGAGCTAAAAATGGCGAAAGCCAATTGCAGGTAATTTCGAAATTCCCGAAACCTTTACTCCTGTTCCTGAAACAACTTTGCCAATCACATACGCACCCTCAGGGATGTCTGCAGAAGTAGTAGCGACGAATACATGATCTTCGCCGCCCGATAAAACTAGTTCCCAAATATCAGCATTAGTTGCTGCTTCTAATTCCTTGAACCCTGGAATTTCTGCGATCAATTTGGAATCCAATTCGATTCCGACACCTGAGGCACTCGCAATATGGTTTAGCTCTGAGAGCAAGCCATCGCTGACATCGCACATTGCATTTACGCCGTGAAACTTCGTAGCCATCTGATAATTCACAATTGGTTTCTTGTGGGCGGAAACAAAGGTTGACTCAGTTATGCCGCTTTGAAGTTGTAATAACCCAGCTGCAGAATTACCAGGTAGCCCAGAAATAATTACTGAATCTTCCACCTTTGCCCCTGATCGGGTTATCGGATTTTCGACTTCTCCGAATACCGATATCGAAATCACCAATTGTTCCGCTCTGGAAATATCACCACCTACAACAGATGCACCAACTAACGCAGCTTCCTCTGCAATCCCCTTTGCAAGTTCGGTAACTTGAGCAATTCCAAAATCAGCTGTTAGCCCCGCACTCACCAATAAATATTTTGGTTCACCGCCCATTGCGTAAATATCTGCCAAGTTGGCTGCAGTAATTTTTGCTCCGATTTCGCCTAACGTCGACCATTCCCGGTTGAAGTGAACTCCTTCGATCGCCATATCTGCAGCAAGAACTGACTTGCGCGAACTCGGTGCGACTACCGCCCCATCATCGCCAATTCCAATTAATACATTCTCACGAACATTGGCATCCGAGAGCTTAAAAACCGCAGCAAGCGCCGCAATTAACTCGGACTCGCTAGCCATGGTCGATTCTCCCTAAAATATTAATTCCCAAACCAACTCTAGAGGCGGTAGCCTTTAACACTGCAATCACGACGCTGTGGCAAGCAGAAAAATTTAGGAGCAATTCAAATGTCAGTTCAGGTATACATTCTTATTCAGACCGAAGTCGGCAAAGCCTCTGGCGTCGCAAAAGCTGTCTCAGCTATTCCAGGTGTGACTCTGGCTGAAGGCGTAACAGGTCCATACGATGTAATCATGCGTGCCGAATCACCAAGTATGGAAGAACTAGGGCGCGCGATCTTGGCAAAGGTTCAAGCAGTGCCAGGAATTACTCGCACCTTGACCTGCCCAGTAACGACTTACTAAAAACTATTTAACTTATTAAGTTAGCGCGTCACATTAAGTGGGCGCGCTATCGCGGCTTCAATTAAATTTGTAATTAACTCGTTATAGCCAATTCCTCCAGCTGCCCAGAGCTTCGGGAAGACCGATGTCGCTGTAAATCCAGGCATAGTGTTTATCTCATTAATGATGATCGAATCTCCGGTGTAGAAGAAATCAACTCGAGCCAATCCTTCACAACCTAAAGCATCAAATGCCTGGGTAGCGTAATTTTGAATCTCTTCCTGAACTCCAAATGGTAAAACTGCTGGGACCAATAATTTAGTTGATTCATCTAGATATTTTGCATCAAAATCATAGAACTCGTGATCACCTAAAATTTGAATTTCGCCAACTGGTGAGGCTACTGCGACACCATTCAATTGAAGGACCGCACACTCAATTTCGCGCCCAACGATTGCGCCTTCAACTAAAACTTTAGTATCAAATTGCAGCGCAAAATTTATCGCGGTCTTTAATTCTTTGACGTTTTTCACTTTACTTGTGCCACGACTAGATCCGCTTCGTGCCGGCTTAACAAAAAGTGGATTACCAAATTGCGTAGCACTAGCCAGAATTCGCGCTTCATCAATCTGCCAATCACGTTCGTGAATTACCATTCCTGGAGCAACTTCAAGGCCGTGCGACTGAAATATTGGTTTAGCAAATGATTTATCCATTCCAGCAGCGCTTGCTAAAACACCAGAGCCAACATATTTGATTCCGGCCATTTCACATTGACCTTGGAATGTTCCATCTTCGCCGTAAGGTCCGTGCAACACTGGGAAGAGTAAGTCCAGGTTTAGTTTTTCAATACTGGTTTCCGGAAGTCCTTCTTTAATTTCAGGTAGAACTCCACCTTGGATTGTTAACGGATAATCTGAAGGCGGAAGAACCCAGGTTCCAGACTTTGTGATTCCAATTAAAAGTGGGTCGTATTTATCTAGATCTATTGCAGATAGAACGCCTGCAGCAGAAATACATGAAATTTCATGCTCGCTAGATTTTCCACCACATACAATTCCGACCTTTATTCTGCTCATTACAGCTCGGCAGCCATGCTTACAGTCATTAATCGAGTCATGGCATCACTAGGTGAGATCCGATCGCCAACAACATCTGCAACTACTTCAATAATTGGAACTTCTACTCCTACGCGGTGTGCGAGTTCCAGAATTGCAGGAGCAGATGCCACGCCTTCTACTGTTTTTGCAACTTCAATTCTCGCTTGTGCCATGGTGCCACTTCTGCCAAGTGCTTCACCAAAAGTTCTATTTCTAGATAATCCAGAACCGCAAGATGCAACTAGATCGCCCATTCCAGCAAGCCCAAGATTGGTCAGCGGATTAGCACCATAACCATTTCCAAATCTTGCGACTTCACTTAGGCCGCGAGTAATAATCATCGCTTGCGTATTTTCGCCAAGTTCAAGTCCGATTGCCATACCAACTGCAAGTGCAATAACGCTCTTTGCCGCACCTGCTAATTCGCAGCCAACTAAATCTTCTGAAGGATAAATACGGAAGTAAGGGGTAGTGAAAGCATCAATCATTAATTGTGAAATCTCGGTATTGGAAGAAGCTGCGACTGCGCCAGCAGGTTGACGCAATGAAAGTTCACCGGCCAAGTTTGGGCCAGTAATCAAACCAAGTCTTGCAGGTGGGATTCCCAAAATTTCAGTTACAACTTCAGTCATTCGCAGTTGGGTCTTAGCTTCAATTCCCTTAAGCGTGCTTATAACTGGTTTATCGTTAGGAAAGTTATTAACCCATCCCGATAAATTCTCGCGTAAAGATTGCGCTGGAATTGCCAGCACAAGTGAATCCCCAAAATCGAAAGCTTCTTGAATATCTACAGTTGCCCGAAGCTGAATTGGAAGCGAGATGCCAGGCAGATACTTTCCATTTGTGTTCTGATTATTTATTTCATTTACAACATCAGAATTTCGGCCCCAAATTAAAACGTCTTGGCCAGAATCACAGAGAACTTGCGCAAGGGTTGTTCCCCATGCACCAGAACCGAGGACTGTAACTTTTGACATCTATTTGATTCCCTTTCTTTTCTGCTTTTTGAAATTTCCAGTTCTAGGTAGATCTGAATTGTGCGGATCGAAGATTTGCTCAGGCGCTGATTCTCCCCTAATTTCTTCTAACAATTTGGTAATTTCCGCCATTGCATACGCGGTGGCTTCGATGAGTGCACTCTGATCTTCCTCTTTGCCCGCCCACTTGCTGAAATCTAGCGGCGCACCAGCCAGATAAGTAATTTTGGTTCGCTTCCAAAGAACTACCTTCTTCGAATATGGGGCCAATAAATTCTGGTCTCCCCATTGTGCCACCGGGATTACTGGGGCCTTGCTGATAATTGCCAATCGAGCGATTCCAGTCTTGGCTACCATCGGCCATAAATTTTCATCTCGAGTCAGAGTTCCCTCTGGATAAATCCCAACGCAATGCCCCGCTTCCAATAATCCCAGAGCGCTATCTAAAGCATGTGAAGCCTTGTCGGACTCCCGCGCTACCGGAATCTGCCCAGAACTTAAAATAATTTTTCCTAAAATCGGAATTCTAAAGACTGAATCTTTTCCTAAATATCTAACTGCCCTGCCATTGACATATAGATAATGTGCAAAGACCAGAGCATCTGCATACGAAACATGATTTGAAATAACAATCACTGGCCCTGATTTAGGAAGGTTCTCGGCTCCCCGCCAATCGCGTTTAGTTAAAAGTTTAAGAAGCGGAATAAGAATCGCTGCTGCATACTTGAAAGTTTTATTCGTTCCAAGTGGATAACCACTAGGTGCTTCAAATTGCATGTCTACATCCTAATTCGCAATAACTAAATTGCATTAAAAAGAGGGAACCATTTCTGGCTCCCTCTTTAGAATTGTTTAAAGACTAGCGACGCTTTGCAGCCTTCTTCGCTGGCTTCTTCTTAGCTGCTGGCTTCTTCTTAGCAGGAGCCTTCTTTGCTGGCTTCTTCTTAGCAGCCTTCTTTGGAGCAGCTTTCTTTGCCGCTGGCTTTGCAACAACCTTTACAGGTGGCTTTGGAGCAGCTTCAAGCTTGCGTGCGCCTGAGATAACTTCCTTTAGCGCCTTTGCTGGCAAGAAACGAACTTTCTTGCTCGCCTTGATTTGAATAGTTTCGCCAGTGAAAGGGTTACGACCCTTACGTGCTGGACGATCAACTTTCTTAAACTTACCGAAATCGTTGATCATTACATCTTCGCCCTTTGAAATGTTGCGAACGATGGTGTCAAAAACTACATCTACTGCACGAGCAGCTTCCTTCTTGCTATCGCCGAAGTGAGGTGCCAATGCTGCGATGAACTGGGCCTTGTTCATTTAAATCCCCTTATTTACGCGTAAATGTTAGACATTCGCCTAACGTGGTTAGAAATCTACGCGTGCAAGCAAATAACACGCGACATATAAATAGGCGTGTCGGAATTTAATTTTTCTGTGCCTATTCAAAAAAATACACTTTTTATGCGAGAAAAACTCTAGATAATTACTTTAGAGTTTTATTGTTTCAAGTGATTAAGAGAGTGCTGGAAGCGTTTTAGGCTTAAAACTTGGGCGTGATTCTTCAAAAGAGCTTACGGAATCAATGTTTTTAAGCGTAAGTCCAATGTCATCCAAGCCTTCCATCAATCGCCATCTGGTGTAATCATCGATAGCAAATGGAATTGACTTCGAACCGTAGGTAACAGTTTTCGCCTCAAGATCCACTTTCACTTGGGTTTTAGGGTCTGCCTCTACCGCACTCCAAATTGCTTCAATGTCGGATTGATCGATTACAACTGTTAGAAGGCCAGCCTTCTGCGAATTTCCACGAAAGATGTCAGCAAATCTGCTTGAAAGAACGACCTTGAAACCATAGTTCTGAAGTGCCCAAACTGCGTGTTCGCGAGATGAACCAGTTCCGAAATCAACTCCAGCTACGAGAATCGTTGCGCCAGCGAATTCTGGCTTGTTTAAAACGAACTCTGGATCATTTCGCCAAGCACCAAAGAGGCCATCTTCAAAGCCACTCTTGGTTACACGCTTTAGATAAACCGCAGGAATGATTTGATCGGTATCAACATTGCTTCGACGAAGTGGAAGAACGCTTCCGGTATGGCTTAAATATTTCTCCATTTTTCTCCTTACAAATCTGCCGGTGATGAAAGGGTGCCTCGAATTGCAGTAGCTGCGGCAACTAGTGGGCTTACTAAGTGGGTGCGACCGCCTTTACCTTGGCGACCTTCAAAATTTCTATTTGATGTTGACGCAGATCGCTCGCCAACAGCAAGTTGATCTGGATTCATTCCCAAACACATTGAACATCCAGCAGTGCGCCATTCAGCACCAGCATCTAGAAATACTTTATCTAGGCCCTCGGCTTCTGCTTGCAATCTAACGCGGGCAGAACCTGGCACAACTAACATTCGAACTTCTTTAGAAATCTGCTTTCCCTTAAGAACATCGGCGGCAGATCGCAAATCTTCAATGCGGCCATTTGTGCAAGATCCCAAAAAGATAGTGTCTACCTTTATCTCTTTAAGTGGAGTCCCAGCAACAAGTCCCATGTAAGTAAGAGCGCGTTCTGCTGCACCTCTTGCTTCAGGATCGCTGATTTCTGCAGGGTTTGGAACCTTTGAATTTAGTGGAAGTCCTTGTCCAGGATTTGTTCCCCAAGTTACGAATGGTTCAAGATCATCGGCATTTAGCGAAATCTCAACATCGAACTTTGCATCAGAATCACTTTGAAGGGTCTTCCAATATGCAACCGCAGCATCCCAGTCTGCGCCCTTAGGTGCGTGTGGCTTTGACTTTAGGTATTCAAAAGTAATTTCATCTGGTGCAATTAAACCTGCGCGGGCGCCAGCTTCAATCGACATATTGCAAACTGTCATTCGAGATTCCATTGAAAGTGCACGGATTGCAGAACCGCGATATTCAAGAACGTAGCCTTGACCGCCGCCAGTTCCGATCTTTGCGATGATCGCCAAAATAATATCTTTGCTAGTTACACCTGGCTTGAGCTTGCCTTCAACGTTAATAGCCATTGTCTTTGGACGAACTAGTGGCAGGGTTTGAGTTGCGAGAACATGCTCGACTTCTGAAGTTCCGATACCAAATGCAAGAGCGCCAAATGCGCCGTGAGTTGAGGTATGCGAGTCGCCGCAAACAATTGTCATGCCAGGTTGGGTTATTCCAAGTTGTGGACCAACTACGTGAACAATTCCTTGCTCGACATCGCCAAGTGAATGCAGGCGAACGCCAAACTCTTCGCAGTTCTTGCGCAAAGTATCAACCTGCAACTTTGAAACTGGGTCTGCAATTGGTTTATCAATATTAAGTGTTGGAACGTTGTGATCCTCGGTCGCAATAGTTAAGTCAGGGCGGCGAACTTTGCGATTAGCTAAACGAAGGCCATCAAATGCCTGTGGACTTGTTACTTCATGAATCAAATGCAGATCAATGTAAATTAAATCTGGTTCGCCCTCATGTTGGCGAACAATATGATCAGCCCAGATCTTTTCGGCTAACGTCTTTCCCATTACAGCCCCTTAACTTTTTTCCAATAAGACTTGCATTTCAAATGGTGAGATGCCAGTATTACATCGTGGACAAGAAGAATAGCGGAGTTGGCGTATTAGATAAAGCCGTAAAAATTCTTGCTTGCCTAGAAGCTGGCCCGCATTCACTATCTGAACTTGTGGCCGCAACCGGAATTGCCCGCCCAACAGCGCACCGATTGGCCGTTGCCCTCGAATTCCACCGAATGGTTTCCCGTGATTACGCAGGCCGATTTGTACTAGGCCTTCGCTCCTCTGAACTCGCATCGGCTGCCGGCGAAGATCGTTTGCTTGCCGTTGCCGGTGCTGCACTTAGTGCGCTGCGGGATGCCACTGGTGAAAGTTCTCAGCTTTATCGACGTCAAGGCGATCAAAGAATCTGTGTTGCAACTGCAGAACGGTTATCAGGACTTCGAGATTCAGTTCCAACCGGAACAGTTTTAACAATGCAAGCCGGATCTGGTGCACAAATACTTCTTGCCTGGGAAGATGCTGACAAACTGCATAGGGCATTGGCGAATTCGAAATTTACTGCAGCATCACTTGCAGCCGTTCGACGTCGCGGATGGGCCCAATCAGTTGGTGAACGTGAAGCTGGAGTTGCATCTGTTTCGGCACCAGTGCGTGGCCCAAATAACAAAGTTATCGCTGCCGTAAGTATCAGTGGACCAGTTGAAAGACTTGGCCGCCAACCAGGTCGGATTCATGCCGCTGCCGTTGTTGCCACTGCCGCAAGACTGACTGAGCATTTAGCTAAAAAATAGCGGCGCACAAGCTTTTTTTGCAAGATTCTCGGCTCAAATTACTAAGATTCAATGGTGCAGAGTTCTCCGCAAATTCTTAAAGCCCTTGAAAATGAATCGATTGAGATTCTTCGAGAGACGGCTGCTGGCTTCGCTAAACCGGTAATGCTTTATTCGATAGGAAAAGACTCCTCGGTTTTATTGCACCTCGCACGGAAAGCTTTCTATCCAGCTCCTATTCCATTTCCACTTTTACATATAGATACAACTTGGAAATTTAAAGAGATGATTTCATTTCGAGATGAGATTGCGGCTAAGTACGGTTTAGATTTAATCGTCCACACAAATCAAGATGGTGTAAAAGAAGGCGTCACGCCATTTACACGTGGCATTTCGGAATACACCCGAATTATGAAAACAGTCGGGCTTCGACAGGCCTTGGATAAATATGGATTTGATGCAGCAATTGGCGGCTCTCGCAGAGATGAAGAGAAGAGCCGGGCGAAGGAACGAATCTTCAGTGTTCGCGAAGCTGGACATCGCTGGAATCCCAGAGAGCAACGTCCCGAACTTTGGCGAACTTACAACACCAGGCTTCGCCCAGATCAATCCATGCGAGTATTTCCAATTTCGGATTGGACCGAGTTAGATGTTTGGAACTACATCAGTCTTAATGAAATTCCAATAAATCCGCTCTACTTCGCGAAAGAACGACCAGTAGTTTGGCGCGGTGACCAGATGCTTATGGTCGATGATGAGCGATTCCCATTGATAAATGATGAAGTTCCCGAAAATCGCTTAATCAGATTTAGAACTTTGGGTTGCTATCCCCTTACTGCAGCTGTTGAATCAACTGCTACAACAATTTCGGAAGTCCTTGAAGAAGTTTCTGAAGTGAAACTTTCAGAGCGCGCAACCCGGTTAATTGATGGCGACAAAGAAGATTCTATGGAGAAGAAGAAAACAGAGGGCTATTTCTAATGGCTACTCCTAAAGTAAAACCGGTTATCCGTCTCTTAACTTGTGGCAGTGTCGACGATGGAAAATCAACCTTAATTGGCCGTCTACTTGTCGAAACGGACAGCATTCCGCACGACACAGTCGCAACAGCTAGAAGCGTACGTCGTGGTGGCTCAACAATTGCGGCTGGGGAAATAGATTTCTCACTTTTAACTGATGGGCTTGAAGCCGAACGCGAACAAGGAATCACGATTGATGTTGCATACCGTTCAATGACACTTTTAAATGGCAGCAGATTAATCATCGCCGACGCACCTGGACACGAGCAATACACAAGAAATATGGCTGTTGCTGCTTCAAGATCAGATGTTGCTTTAGTGCTGTTAGATGCAGCGCGAGGAGTTCGACCACAAACTCTTCGACATCTAACAATCTGTGCTCTAATGGGAGTAAGCAGAGTTGCAATAGTTATAAACAAATTGGATATGTTTGATTATTCCAAGGAAAAATTTGCAGAGATTTCTGCACAAATAGCTCCTGCTGTGGCCCGTCTGAACTTAAACGAACATGCAATTATTCCGGTTAGTGCACTCGTCGGCGATAATGTAGTTTTCAAAGGCGAGAACATGAATTGGTATACCGGGCCAACACTCCTTGAATACATTCAGAACCAGGATCTTGCTGAAGATTCTATGACCAGCCCACACTTTGGAATTCAATATATTTCTCGCGTCGATACCTTCCGAGGATTAGCCGGAACCTTGGTAAATGGAAAGTTCAATTTAGGTGATGAAGTTGTTATCTTGCCTAGTAAGAAGCGCGCAACGATTTCAAAGATGGTGACCTTCGATGGTGAGTTAGCAACCGCAGGACATGAGCAGACGTTAAACATCGTTCTCGAACCAGAAGTAGATGCGGCTCGCGGTGATGTTCTCCATCTTGCATCAAATGCTAAGCAACCAGCTGATCGCTTTACCGCAAATATCGTCTGGCTTGGCGAATCTGATCTCATTCACAGCCGTTCATACATTTTGATATCTGGATCTACTTCAACTCCAGCGATAGTCACAACTATCAAACATAAAGTTAATATCGAATCCGGCGAACACGACTCTGCTCGCACTTTAAAAATGAATGAAATTGGCGTCATTGAAATCGCGACGGACTCCCCGATTGCACTCTCTAACTACAGTGATTCTCGCGAGACCGGAAACTTTATTCTCGTTGATCGCGCTACTTTGAATACCGTCGGCGCCGGAATGGTTGTGCATGCACTTCGACGTTCAGAAAATGTTACAGAACAGGCTTATGAGATTGATGGCGAAAAGCGTGCAGCGCAGAAAGGTCAGGTCGGCAAAGTTCTCTGGTTTACCGGACTAAGCGGATCTGGAAAATCGACGATCGCAAATGAAGTAGCGAAAGAACTTTACGCACTTGGTCGCCATGTTTATGTTCTAGATGGTGACAACTTGCGCCTTGGTCTAAACAAAGATTTGGGATTTGCTAAAGAAGATCGCGCCGAGAATGTTCGCAGAGTTTCTGAAGTAGCAAAGTTAATGATGGATGCTGGCCTAATTGTGATTGTTGCACTGGTAAGTCCATTCCGAGTAGACCGAGATCAAGCAAGAGAATTATTTGCTAAAGGCAAGTTCATAGAAGTTTGGGTTAATACTCCTGCCGAACTTTGTGCGCAACGAGATCCCAAAGGCTTGTATAAGAAAGCAGCTGCCGGAGATTTACCTAACATGACCGGTATCGGACAGGAATATGAAGCACCACTAAACGCGGAAGTTGAATTAGATGGGACTTTAGAATTAAAAGTTAACACCGACATCATCCTGGAGATTGCAAAATGACCTGGCTTCCATTCGCGATAGCTGGAGCAGTAGCCCAATTAGTTGATGGTTCACTTGGTATGGGCTTTGGCCTAACAAGTTCGACGCTTCTCTTAACCCTTGGCGCATCTGCTGCCGTTGCTTCAGCTGCGGTTCACTTTGCAGAAATTGGTACCACTCTTGCCTCTGGTGTTTCTCATTGGCATCGCGAAAACGTAGACAAAAAAATACTTATGCGTCTTGCAATCCCCGGTGGAATCGGCGCAGCGCTTGGTGCAACATTCTTAGCGTCAATTGACTTAACAAATGGGCGAATTTTTATCTCAACAATTCTCATGTTGCTTGGTTTTATTCTTGTTTACCGACATATTTTTAAGGCGAATCAACCAAACTTGGTTGAGATTTCTAATCCTAATTATTTAACTTATCTTGGCTTTACCGGTGGTTTCGTAGATGCATCTGGGGGTGGCGGCTGGGGACCAGTTGTTACACCTACTTTGATGGCTACTACTCAGACCGATCCTAGAAAAATCATTGGCACCGTAAGCGCCGCAGAATTTATAGTTGCTGTTTGTGCAAGCCTCGCCTTTTTAGCAAACATTGCACGTCTAGATATTGATTGGGCTGCAGTTGGCGGATTAGCTCTTGGCGGTGTTTTGATGGCGCCGGTTGCCGCGAAGTTAGTCTCATGGCTACCCAAAAGACAACTTGGTATTTTCATTGGTGTAGCAATTATTCTGATTAATGGCGTGCGATTAATCGGTGGCTAAATTGAAGAAATTAATTATTCATCCTGGCTTTCACAAAACTGGCACTACCGCATTGCAACAAGCTCTGAGCGAAGTTAGAGATGAGTTAAGTGCCAACGGATTCAACTATCCCAAAATAGCTGGCAATGCCCATCATCGAGCCGCTTGGTCAATTATTGAAAAGACTTGGGGTTGGAAGAAGCGTGGTGGGCGTTTGATGGCTCCGGTCGAATGGCAGAAATTGGATCGCAAACTTAGGTCGAGTAAAGATGCAGCAATCATTAGTAGTGAGTTTTTCTCAGAAGCGAGTGCTGAGCAACTGCAAGTATTGAGAAAGAATACGCAGAATTTTGATGTCCAAGTAATTTTAACTTGGCGGCCGCTGCCATTTATGTTGGCAAGTTCGTATCAACAGTATTTAAAGTATGGATTAAAACTCTCATATCCAGAATGGCTTGAATCAATATTTGAAACGTCTGGCAAAGCAAAATTCACGCCATCATTCTGGAAGCGAAATAAGCACGGTAATGTAGTTTCCAGATGGTCCGAGGTTTTTGGCGCTGAGAATGTTTCATTAATTGCAGTAGATGAATCAGATCCGACTTTTCTCTACAACTCGTTTTCAGATTTGGCTAGGGTTCCGAACGGCATCATTCGAGAACCACTGCATCAAGAGATGAATCGCTCGCTCACCTTTAATGAATCTTCACTACTCCTCGAAATCAATCGCACCTACCCAAAGGATTTAGATTGGGATTCTTATGAGATTTTTATCCGTAAGGGAAATGTTAAAGCACTTACTGGATCGGCAATTTATGAATCAAGTGATGAGAAGATATTGACACCTGATTGGGCTATTGCCAAGGCGGCAGAACTGAATGCAAATAGCGTCGCACAAATTAAGTCTCTTGGCATAAAAATTGTTGGCGATATTGATCGGAGCGATTTCTCAAGAATTCCTACCGGCACAAATGCTCCAGTTTCTACAATTTCGATAGCGACTGCTGCACGTGCCATTATTGGCGTTAACATGGATTCAATTAAACGGATGCATGGAAGAGCAATAACAAGAGAGTTCTTTCATCGTTTGAAAAAAATCATCAAAGCGCGATTGCGCCTCAATTAAATCCTAGGTAGTTGTAGCCCCGACGGGATTCGAACCCGCGTAGCTGGCTTGAGAAGCCAGAGTCCTAGGCCACTAGACGACGGGGCCGAGATTTACTTCTATTAAGTTTTTTCTTACCTCTTTACAACGCTGGGGTACCAGGACTCGAACCTAGACTTACTGAACCAGAATCAGCAGGGCTGCCAATTACCCCATACCCCAAAGAATAAATTCTTCGGCCAAAGGATACCTGATTAGCTTATTGAACCTGCAATTCGCTCGAGGCTGCGGGTGCGACCTAAGAGTTCCATTGATTCAAAAAGTGGTGGCGAGATATGGCTTCCGGTCACAGCGATACGAACAGCGCCGAATGCGACTCTTGGCTTGAGACCAAGCTCTTCAATTAGTGCACTCTTTAGTGCCACATGAATCGATTCATGATCCCAATTTTCTAGCTTCTGCAACACAGCATTTGATTTCTTTAAAACTTCTTGTGCTTGCTCATCTTTAATCTTTGGCAACTCTTCAGCATCTACTTCAAACTTGCTAACAAATAAGAATTTAAGCATCTGTGAAACTTCCGCCAGTGTTGCAATACGTTCCTGAATAATAGGAAGCGCGCTCTTTACGAGCTCTAGCTCTTCTGCGGTTCCGGAAATCACACCATCTTTTATCAGGAATGGCGTGGTGCGCTTCAATAATTCATCAAGAGTAAGTTCACGAATTTTGTCGCCATTAATAGCTTCAAGCTTCTTCATATCAAAACGAGCAGGACTTGAATGAACACGTTCGACCGTGAAGAGTTCAGTTAATTCCTTCATCGTTACATTTTCACGATCATCGCCTGGTGACCAACCTAGAAGCGCCAGGTAATTGCAGATTGCTTCAGGTAAGAAGCCGCGTTCGCGATACCAGGCAATTGAAACTTCACCATTTCGCTTTGAAAGCTTGGCATTGTCTTGGCCCATAACGAAAGGTAGATGCGCAAAAGTTGGATAGTCGGATTCGTTGACTCCCATCGCTTGGTAAACCCGAATCTGTCTTGGGGTCGATGAAAGCAAATCTTCGCCGCGTAAAACGTGGGTAACTTTCATCATGATGTCATCTACTGCAACTGCAAGGGTGTAAAGCGGTGAGCCATCGCCGCGAACCAGAACAAAGTCGGGAACGAAGTTATGGTCGAAAGTTACATCGCCACGAATTGAATCAGTGAAAGTTGTCGAGCCATCTGGCATACGCATACGCAGAACCGGCAGTCGGCCTTCACTCTTATATTTTGCTAAATCTTCGTCGCTAATTGTTCGACATTTGCCGTCATAACCAGGTGCAACATTTGCGGCTTTCTGGGCTTCACGTCTAGCTTCTAATTCTTCGGAAGAGCAATAGCAATGATAAGCATCGCCTTGTGCCAAAAACTTTGCGGCCCATTCGGCATAAATATCTAAACGCTGGCTCTGCAAATATGGACCATATGGTCCCCCAACTTCTGGACCCTCATCCCAATTTAAACCTAGCCACTTCAAAGTATCTTGCGCCGCTTTTATATATTCATCGGTTACGCGTTCGCGATCGGTATCTTCGATTCTAAAAATAAATTGGCCACCGGTGTGACGGGCATACGCCCAATCAAATAACGCAGTTCTGATATTTCCCACGTGCAAGTCGCCAGTTGGCGAAGGCGCGAAGCGAACCCGAACAGGTCGGTCAGATGTATTAGTTGGCACGAGGCGATACCTTATTAGAGAGTGAACCAATTCCTTCAATCAGCACGGTAACTTCGGCGCCAGCTGGCATCGGACCAATTCCAGCAGGCGTGCCGGTGAGAATTACATCGCCAGGAAGCAGCGTCATTACTGAAGAAATGAAATTTATGATTTGGGGAATCTTAAAGTTCATTGATGACAATGGTTCAGATTGTTTTACCTCACCATTTAAAGTCGTAATTATCTTCTGTGATCCAGGGATGAAATCAGTTTCAATCCAGGGTCCGAGTGGGCAGAATGTGTCAAAACCTTTGGCGCGGTTCCATTGGCCATCAACTTTCTGCAGGTCTCGAGCAGTTACATCATTCGCGACCGTGTAACCGAAAATAACATCGTCAACTTTTTCTACCGGGACATCTTTGCAAATTCTGCTAATCACAATGGCAAGTTCGCCTTCAAAATCTACGCGCTCACTCATTCGAGGCCATTGAATCAAATCATTTGGTCCGATAACTGTGGTATTAGGCTTCAAGAAAATAACTGGTTCCTTTGGGACATCTGATCCCATTTCGGCCGCATGATCTGCATAATTCTTACCAACACAGACCACTTTACTTCTCGGAATCACAGGTGCAAGTAGGCGAACATCGGCTAAGGCGACTTTAGATTCAGTTGGAACGATGCCACTGTAAATTGGATCACCACGAAGAACTAAAATCTGGTCTTCGTCATTTAAGACACCAAAGAGTGGGTCATTTCCTAAACCAGCATTGGCATTTGGTGAGAATCTAACGATGCGCATCAGGCAATTCTACCTGTAGCTACTTACTCAAAGCGAAATTAATTCGTCCGCTTCGCTTGCTAGATATATCTTTGCACCCGAATCTTCGCTCTTAATTACCGAAATACTTGATGGCGCTGGTTCTTGACCGCAAACAACTATCGCTTCGATGCCACTTATTGAACTGGCTTTCGCAACAACCAGCACTGCAAGAAGTGAATCAACTTCGAAACCACCACTCTTCACCGGAATCGCAACATAGGTCCGGCCTGTGTTATCTCTAAGCGCAGCAGCAGACTTCGAATTACTTCTAGCCATTGTCGCTTTCGCAAGTGTTAACAACTTTAAATCTTCAGGATTATTGCTCAAGAACGTTCTCCGCTTCATCAACAATTCGTTCAGCTAGAACGGTAGCAATTCTATGACGACGGCCGACTGGACGTTCCGCAGTTAACTTAACGCCAGCAATTGAAATTGTGCTGCCTGGAATTGGCACACGGCCTAGAGTTTTTGCCAACAGTCCGCCAATGCTGTCCACATCTTCGCGCTCTGATTCCGGAATTTCGATCTTAAAAGTTGAAGCAAAATCCTCGATATGCAATCTTGCCGAAAGGCGTGCACTGGTTTCAGTAAGCCATTCAATCTCTAAATCATCATCGTCGTATTCATCTGCGATCTCGCCAACAATTTCTTCAAGAATATCTTCGATGGTAATCAGCCCTGCAGTTCCACCATATTCATCAACAACAATCGCCATATGAATCTGATCTCGTTGCATCTCTTTCAAAAGTTCTGCGGCTGTCTTGGTTTCAGGAACGAATGTTGCTTTGCGAACATGTTCTACAACATTCTCGCTAGATTCAGATTCGCGATGCTCGTGTGTTCGTCTCGCAAGATCCTTGACATATGCAATTCCAATTACATTATCTAGATTCTCATCGATTACCGGAATTCTGGTAAAACCAGAGCGCAGTGCCAGTGAAAGTCCTTGGCGAAGCGTTTTATTTCCTTCAATCCAAACAATTTCGGTTCTTGGAACCATCAATTCTCGAACCAAGGTATCCCCTAATTCGAATACGGATTGGATCATTTCGCGTTCAGATTCTTCAACTAGACCATGTTGGCTTGCCTGGTCAACAGCTTCTCGAAGCTCTTCTTCATTCGAGAACTGGCCGGTCCGCAATTTAAAACCAGCCTTGCGCAGAGTTTTCACTAGCGAATCTGGAAGTATCGAAATCACTCTCGCGAAATCTAGGTTGTGCTTCTTGCCAAATGTGCGACCGATATAGAAACCGATTACCAACCAAACAATTGCATCAAATAAAAACTTGAGTGTTTGCATTTACTTGGCTTTCCATTCCGCTAGGGTCTTATCCTGAAGTCCGAACATAACTTTGTGTTCCTCTTCCTCGACATGATCAAAGCCCAATAAGTGTAGAACTCCGTGGACTGTAAGCAGCGAAATCTCATCTTCGGTTGAATGGTTGATTGCCTGTTTCGCAGCGAATTGCGGGCAAATAACGATGTCTCCAATAATTCCGGGTCCATCGCTCGCTGAAAACGGCTTTAGCTCATCCATTGGAAACGAGAGCACATCGGTTGGGCCCGGTAAATCCATCCACTGGATATGAAGCTTGGTAATTTCATCTTCATCTACCAGTGTTATTCCTAAATCTGATTCGGGATGAATTCCCATTTTATCCAGCGCAAATGCGGCTACATCAACAATCTGATTTTCATTGCAGGCGACGCCGCTGTTATTAGCAATTTCTATTCCCATGGGAATTAGCGATCACCGCTTCCAGATCGAATTGATCTTGTTACATTCGGCGGAACAACTTTATTCTCGTCATGTCTTCCATAAGCATTTACGATATCGCCAACAAGTCGGTTTCGGACAACATCTTCAGCGTCTAAACGAATAAATGTAATGTCATCAACGCCATCAAGAATCTCGTGAACTATCTTCAAGCCAGATTGCGAACCGTGAGGCAAATCAACCTGTGTGATATCGCCGGTAATTACCATCTTTGAACCGAAACCAAGTCGAGTCAAGAACATCTTCATCTGCTCGGCAGAGGTATTTTGAGCTTCATCCAAAATAATAAATGCATCGTTCAGGGTGCGACCGCGCATATATGCAAGCGGCGCAATCTCAATGATTCCAGATTGCATAAGGCGTGGAATCGAATCTTGGTCAATCATGTCGTGCAGCGCATCAAAGAGTGGGCGAAGATATGGATCAATCTTCTCTTGCAGTGTTCCTGGCAAGAAACCAAGGCGCTCTCCTGCTTCGACAGCTGGTCTGGTCAAAATAATTCGATTAACTTGTTTCGATTGCAGCGCCTGAATCGCTTTCGCCATTGCAAGATATGTCTTTCCAGTTCCTGCTGGCCCAACACCAAAAGTAATTGTGTTCTCATCTATCGCTTCAACGTATCGCTTCTGATTCGCAGTCTTTGGACGAATCGTTTTTCCGCGGTTACTCAAAATATTTAACGAAAGAACTTCTGCTGGATGATCAACTGGTTCGTGGTTAAACATTTCGATGGAACGCAGAATTGCATCGCTATTCAAACTCTGTCCGGCTCGAAGTAAAACCAATAATTCACGGACGAGTGCCTCGAATTTTGCTATTTGCGCTAAATCTCCGCCGGCAAAAATTTCATTGCCACGAACAGTGATAGAAATATTTGGGAAGGTTTTTTCAAAGATACGAAGATGTGCATCTTGGGCTCCGGTAAGCGCGACCATAGGAATCGCGGTCGGCACGGTAATCAACGCGGTTTTAATGGGGTCCATTGAGGGAAATCTTACTTTTAACCGGGCGGCCAGGCGAACGGACGCCCACCAAGAATATGAAGATGAGCGTGAAAAACGCTCTGACCTGCGCTTGCACCGGTATTAAAGACACTTCGATAGCCATCGAGTTTTAGATCGGCCGCAATTTTGGCGCCAACGGCATGCATCTCGGCGATCACCTCTGGAGCATTTACTGAAAGCTCTGCCGCATTTTCGTGATGCGATTTAGGAATTATCAAAACGTGAGTTGGGGCTTGAGGCGCGATGTCGTTGATGGCAAAGACATTTGAAGATTCAAAAACGAATTCAACTGGAATTTCACCGGATGCCATCTTGCAGAATAAACAACTCATTTGAGAATCACCATCTCCCAATCAAAGCAGATACCGCGCTCAAAGCGGCACCACCTGCATGTGCGCTTCGAAAAACTTCGGGACCAAGCCCAACTATGTGAGCACCGGTGCTCTGCAATAGCTCGAGTTCGCTGTCACTTAAGCCGCCTTCAGGCCCAATAACAATAACTATTTCACTCATCCCTGCAAATTTTGAGGTCACAACTTCAGATAACTTTGTAGTTGCCGACTCGTGCATCACCAAGACAGCGCTGTTTTCACTCTCAATTTCCAGAAGTTGTGAAAGAGATAAGCCGTCAATTATTTCTGGCTTTCTAAATCTACGAGACTGCTTTGTCGCTGCTACAGCGACGCTTTGCCACTTAGCCAGAGAATCTTGTCGCCATTTCGAAATACTTCTATCAGCCTGCCAAGGAATAATTACGTCGACCCCTGATTCAATCAAAATCTCAATTGCATCTTTAACTCGATCAGATTTCGGTAGCCCTTGCACAACAATTAACCTTGGAGATTTCTCTGGTTGAAATCCACGTTCCAAAACCTTAGCTGTAAATGTTTTCTTCTCGATATTTTCAACGCTAGCCCGGACCCAATTTCCGGCGCCATCCGATATCAAAATCTCTTCACCGACACTTGTCCGAAGCACCTTTATTGCATGATGTGCTTCATCGCCAGATACTTCAATTAAATTTGAATCTTCTAACTTATCAACCAAGAAGAGGGTCAGCATTTAGCGGTGAAACGCATCTCTAAAGCGACCGAAAAATCCTGTGCTCTGGGTACTACTCCTGCGATGAATCTCAACATCCTCGCCCTTTTCGCCACGTGATTTAGCAAGTGACTTCAGCAATTCTTCTTGTTCTTTATTCAACTTACCCGGCGTTGTAACTTCAATATGAACAATCAAGTCGCCCCGTCCAGAACCGCGCAACTTGCTCATTCCCAAATCTTTCAAGACAACGGTGTTTCCACTTACGAATCCAGATTTAATTGATACATCTTTTGGACCATCTAGTGTTTCAATCTTTACGGTCGTTCCTAGAGCTGCCGAAGTCATCGGAATCACGATTGAAATATGTAAATCATTTCCGTCACGAACTAAGAAATCATGAGGTGTTTCAACTATCTCTACATACAGATCTCCGGCAGGTCCACCACCAGGACCAACTTCACCAGCGCCACTCATCTGAATTCGATTGCCAGTTTCAACACCTGCTGGAATTTTTACCGGGATAACTTTTCTAGAACGAACTCGGCCGTCGCCTGAACACTCTAAACACGGATCTGAAATAACGCTGCCATAACCTTGGCATGCAGCGCATGGTCGACTTGTCATAACCTGGCCAATTATTGAACGCGTAACTTGCTGGGTTTCACCGCGACCTTTGCAAATTCCACAAACACTTGGCTTCGATCCAGTTGCGCAGCCAGAACCAGAACATTTCTCGCACGTCGCAGCGGTTTCTAAATTCAATTCGCGATCAGTTCCGAAGCAAGCTTCTGCTAAATCAAGCTCAACTCGAATCAAAGCATCTTGACCAGCACGCATCCGGGCACGTGGCCCACGATTTTGTCCACCACCTCCGAAGAAGGCATCCATAATGTCGCCGAAACCAAAATTCTGTCCACCACCAAATTGCGAAAATGGATCTCCGCCCATGTCATAGCGTTGACGCTTTTCAGGATCGCTCAATATTTCGTAAGCAGTTGTAATCTCTTTAAATTTCTCTGATGCATTTGGATCTGGATTTACATCAGGATGATATTCCCGGGCTAGTTTGCGATAAACCTTTTTGATTTCATCAAAAGAAGAATCACGATCTACGCCAAGGGTTCCGTAATAATCAGCCATCTAAGCCTTGTCTCCTAGGAAACCACTGATATATCTTGCAACGGTGTTAACCGCAGCCATTGAACTGGCGTAATCCATACGGGTCGGTCCCAAAATTCCAAGTGCACCATGATTTTGTGCGCCACTTCCAAAACTCATAGAAACCAAACTTGTTGTCTTAAGTGAACTTTCTCCTTGCTCTTCACCAATCTTTACCTGCAATGAAGTGCCAGCGTCAGATAACAATCGAAGCAAAACAACTTGCTCTTCCAGAGCTTCAAGAATCGGGTGAATCGCAATCGAAACCTCTTGAGTAGAACGAGCCAGATTTGCGGTTCCAGCAAGAACAACTTTATCTTCATCTGGATACTGAATAACGGCAACCTGCTTTGTAATCTGTGCCAAAAGTTTTGCAGTTCTACTAAATACATCATCTAAATCAACTGCGCCATCCAAGAAGTTTTCAATTGCTCGGCGCTCGGCAGAAGATAGCGGCTTTATTTCCGCAATCTTGTCGACGAACATGCGATACCCGCTGTTGGTCGGAATTCTTCCCGCACTTGTATGTGGTTGCTTGATCAGCCCGGCATCTTCAAGAACGGCCATGTCATTTCTAATCGTGGCTGGTGAAACACCAAGTCCATGTTTTTCAGCAATTACCTTTGAGCCAACTGGCTCTTCAGTCGCAACATATTCATCAACAATTGCCCGAAGAATCTCGAGCTGTCGATTTTGCATTGTTAATTCCATTTCAAATCCAAATTAGTTGATTACAAGAACTACTGAAAGCAGGAGCAGCAAAACCACGGCAGGAGCAGAAGTCTTCATCTTGTTTGCCTTCGAATGTGCATAAACCGCAATTCCCATAGCAATCCAAAGAACCAAGATTGCAAGCCATCCGATCAATTCATCTGGATATCTAATTGCATAAATCAAACCAATCGCAGCAACTGCTTCAACCAAGCCAATTAACCGTGCAATTCGATCTCCGATATTCACATCTCGGGTTCCTTGAAGTCCCTTTGGATTACCACTTAACTTCATGGCGCCAGAAACTAGGAATACAACGGCTAACAGGCCGAGCAAGATGTCATGGGCTAATTGCATAGGCAAACGCTACTACATCAATATTTCTCGAACGATTCGATCTGCCATCAAGCGCCCGGACAAAGTCAGCGAAATCTGCCCTCGCTCCCAGTTCTCCTTCGAAATCTGCCCACCAGCTAGATAGCTCTCTAATCTGAGAAGTGCTGCATCACCTAAAGAATTCTTTGCAATTCCTTCAGGCATGCGAATTTCAAGCATTATTCGCTCGCTCTCTTTCTCCTCCAGTTTCAATATTTCACTCTCCATAACCGGAGATTGATTTAATTCAAGTCGCTCACGATATGCATTTGGATGTTTAACATTCCAAAAACGTTTTCCATCTATATGCGAATGCGCACCAGGCCCAAGTCCCCACCAATTTGCACCTTCCCAGTAAGCAATATTGTGACGACATTCTCCACCAGGCTTTGCCCAATTTGAAAGTTCATACCAAGTAAATCCAGCCTCACTAAATTTTTCATCCGCTAACAAATATTTATCTGCAGTTTGATCATCATCAGGAATCACAACTTCCCCACGTTTAACCTGCGCAGCAAGCTTTGTTCCACTCTCAACTATCAACGCATAGGCCGAAATATGGTTGATTGGCAGCGCTAAAGCAGAATCAATTGTTGCATCCCAATCCGCAATGCTTTCGCCAGGTGTTCCGTAAATTAAATCAACACTTACTTGCTCAAAACCAACTTCCCTTGCCCAGTTGGTTGCCTTAACAACATTCTCTGGATTATGCGTCCGATCCAGAACAGCAAGAACATGCGGAGCTGCTGATTGCATTCCAAATGAAATTCGGTTAATTCCAACACCGCGAAGAGCCGCTAACTTCTCTTTTGAAACCGTATCGGGATTTGCTTCAATTGTTATCTCAATATCTTTTGCAAAACCAAAGTCTGCCTCAATTGAATTAAGGACTCGGCCCAAATCTGCTGGTTCCATAAGAGTTGGGGTTCCGCCACCAAAGAATATTGTTGAGATTGGTTCATTTGTTTTTACTTCGGCCCGAGCAATTTTTGCTTCTTGAATCAAAAGATCAATGTAGCCATTTGAAACCTGGGCAATATCGCTGCCCTCTTTTAATTCGCCTGGGGTGTAGGTATTGAAGTCACAATAACCACAGCGTTTTACGCAGTAAGGAATGTGGATGTAAAACGAGAGTGGGCGACTCATGGGAATTAGCCCTTGGCTTTAGCTTTTGCCTTATCAACATCAGCATCGGTTGTAAGCGCAGCGATGAATGCCTCTTGTGGAACTTCAACACGGCCAACCATCTTCATGCGCTTCTTTCCTTCTTTCTGCTTTTCAAGAAGTTTGCGCTTACGCGAAATATCGCCGCCGTAACACTTAGCAAGAACGTCTTTGCGAATCGCACGAATACTTTCGCGGGCGATGATTCTTGATCCGATAGCGGCCTGAATAGGGACTTCGAATTGCTGCCTTGGAATTAATTCGCGAAGCTTCGTTGTCATCATTACGCCGTATGCGTAAGCCTTGTCTTTGTGCACGATTGCACTAAATGCATCTACGCCCTCGCTCTGCAGCAAGATATCGACCTTTACTAAGTCGCCTTCGGCTTCTCCGATTGGTTCGTAATCTAGTGATGCATAGCCGCGAGTCTTTGACTTAAGTTGGTCGAAGAAATCGAAGACAATTTCAGCAAGTGGCAAGGTGTAACGAATTTCTACGCGATCTTCAGATAGATAATCCATACCTAGAAGTGAGCCACGACGTTCTTGGCAGAGTTCCATGATTGCACCGATAAATTCGGATGGGGCTAATACGGTTGCACGAACGATTGGTTCGAAGACTGCTTCAATCTTGTCGTTAGGAAATTCAGATGGGTTTGTAACAATAAGTTCTTTTCCATCGCCACGAACAACGCGATAGACCACGCTTGGTGCAGTTGAGATTAGTGATAAACCAGCTTCGCGTTCTAAACGCTCGCGGACAATTTCCATGTGCAGTAGACCTAGGAAACCACAACGGAAACCGAAACCAAGTGCGGCAGAAGTTTCTGGTTCGTAAACAAGAGCGGCATCATTTAGTTGCAATTTATCTAGCGCTTCACGAAGCATTGGATATTCGGCGCCATCTAGAGGGAACAGACCAGAGAAAACCATTGGCTTTGGATCTTTATATCCAGCAAGGGCTTTAGTTGTTGGGTTGTGATAGGTCGTGATTGTGTCACCGACTCGAGATTGGCGAACATCTTTAACGCCAGTAATTACATAACCTACTTCGCCAACACCAAGTCCTTTGCTGACAACAGGTTCTGGAGAAATAACGCCGACTTCAAGCATTTCGTGGCGAACGCCAGTTGAGAACATTTGAATTTGGTCGCGAGTAGAAAGGTGTCCGTCAACTACGCGAACGTAAGTAACAACGCCACGGTATGTGTCATAAACCGAGTCAAAAATAAGTGCGCGTGCTGGTGCATTTGCATCGCCAACCGGGGCCGGGATTTGTTTAACAATTTGATCTAGAAGTTCGGTAACGCCTTCGCCAGTTTTTCCAGAGACGCGTAAACAATCTTCTGGTTGGCAACCGATTAGCTTTGCAAGTTCTTCAGCAAATTTTTCTGGTTGCGCTGCAGGCAAATCGATTTTATTTAGAACTGGAATAATTGTTAGGTTGTTCTCCATTGCAAGATAAAGGTTTGCAAGAGTTTGGGCTTCAATTCCTTGTGCGCAATCGACCAAGAGAACTGCGCCTTCGCAGGCAGCAAGAGATCTTGAAACTTCGTAAGTGAAGTCGACGTGCCCAGGGGTATCGATCATGTTCAGGATGTATTCCTGACCATCGATTCCAGAACGCCATGGCAGACGGACTGCTTGGCTCTTGATTGTGATTCCGCGTTCGCGTTCGATATCCATGCGGTCTAGATATTGGGCACGCATGTTGCGCTGTTCGACAACTTCGGTGATTCCGAGCATGCGATCGGCAAGTGTTGATTTGCCGTGATCGATGTGAGCGATGATGCAGAAATTACGGATCTGCGCGGGATTAGTTGAAGCTGGTTGTGGCGCTTTGGCTAAATCAATGGCAGGCATTTATCCCCCGAGATTATTCGCCGAAACTTATTTGAAAATAGATTTGGGTAAAACAAGAATTACTTAGCGCCAGCTTTGTTAGCTTGCTTAGCCATCGCTGACTTTCTGTTTGCTGCTGCGTTTGCATGCATTACGCCGCTGCTTACTGCAACATCAAGTGTCTTTGAAGCTAGACGAAGTTCTTCTGCAATTACCTTGCTGTCTCCGGCAGTTACTGCATCACGGAAACGACGGATCGCGGTCTTGATCGCTGAACGAGCAGACTTGTTACGAATTTGAGCCTTTTCGTTGGTGCGAATTCTCTTGATCTGCGACTTGATATTTGCCACTTCGAACTACCTTCTAATCTCTTGAAATCTAAGCCTTGGCTTCTGCCAGGCAGACGCGCAGATTACCAGCGAAGGGGTCTACTACTCAAACTCGAGATGTGATGGCAATAATCGCACGCTCTAGCGAGTGGATTGGATCGACAGCGGCGCCCTTGATGTCGGCATCGGCTTGAGCCACGGCTACAACCGCCCCGGCCAAGGTTGCAGGCGTCCATTTTGAAAGTTGTCTGCGAGCTTTATCAATCTGCCATGGTGCAAGACCCAAAGGGCCGGCTAAATTAAAAGATTTCACACCCCTAGATGCACCAGAAACTTTTGCCAGAGTTCGAAGCGAACCAGCGAGTGCACTGGTGATTAGAACTGGATCGGTTCCGGTTGCTAGGGCATTTCGAAGTGAAATTAAAGCGACATCACGATTTCCATCTAGCGCTGCATCTGCAACATCAAAACCAGTTGTTTCAACTCTTCCGTTCTGAAATTTCATCACATCAGTTTCATCAATCATTTTTCCGGCGGTCACATCTGCTGCTAATTGTGAGCAAGCACCACCGAGTTCGCGAAGATCGCTGCCCAGCGCATCAATCAAGGCTTGCACTGCTTCGGTAGAAATTGTGCGACCAAGTCGTTTGAATTCGGCGCGGATGAAATCAGATTTTTCACCATCTTTTTTAATTACATCACAAGGTATGACAGTTGGCTTTGCTTTCTTAATCTTCTCTAAAAGAGCTTTTCCCTTAACGCCACCTTTGTGCCAGAGAACTAATTCAACGCTCTCGTCTTGTGCTTCTAGATATGCGGTGATTTCTTCACCAAGTTCGGCTGGCAGATCCTGGATTTCTTTAATTACAATTATTCGGGAATCACCAAAAAGTGAAGGTGCGAGAGCATCGGTAATTCCACCAAGTTCTAATTCGCTGGCATCGAGCACGCTTACGGTTGCGTCTTTAAATTTTGCAATTACTTGAGATATCGCGCGGTCGGCAAGCAGAGATTCGCCGCCCTGCAACAACGTTATCCCCACGAGATATTCCACCAATCATTTCTCTTAGTTCTGATCTTAAGGGCCCCGTCAACCGAGATGGCACCATCTTGATCGGTTCGCAAGGTTTTTGCACCCAGAACTTCAAGTGCGTTGACCGTGCTCGGCGCTGGATGGCCATAACTATTTTCGGCCCCAACGCTTATGAGGGCAATTTTAGGATGAAGCGCAGACATCAGTGGCAGAGATTGAAAGGAAGAGCCATGGTGAGAAACTTTGTAGATATCAATTGGTTCAATCTTCGTGAGTGCCAATAGCGCTTCTTGCGCCTGAGGTTCTAAATCCCCGGCAGAAAAGATTCGAAGATTTCCTACAGTAACCAGTAGTGCAACACTCGAATTGTTGATTGCCGAACCATCGCCAGGAAGAGCTTCAAAGTTTGATTGCGATTTAGTTGGCCAGAGAACTTCAATTTTTACTGGGCCCCTTGCGCTCTTGAATTCAATTGTTTCACCTGCGGTTGCTTGATGGATTGGTGTAGTTCCAAGCAATAAGTAAGCGGTGTCTCGCTCGCTCTTTGGTTGATCAAGATTTGAAACCCAGACATTTGCAATATCTCTGCCACCAAGTGCACCATCTAAACCATGCACATGGTCTGCATGGAAATGCGAAAGCACTAATAGTGGGATGCGCTTCACACCTAAATCACTTAAGCATTCATTCATAAGTTTTGAATCAGGTCCGACATCAATCACAAGAGCTTCGTCGTTGCCTAGATTGATTGCCAAGCCATCACCTTGCCCAACATTGCAATTTGCTACTGCCCAATTTGATCCGGGCCAGCTTCCGGGCAGAACAATAATTAAAGTCGCAATGATCAGCAGCAAAAAGAGGGCCAACCACTTCTTAAACTTGATTAGAGCAATTACAAAGATTGCAATGATTGCGCCCAGATAACTCTTGGGAAGCATCAGAACCGGTAGCGCTGAAGCGGTGTTTGATATCCAAACAATGAATTGCGCCAGTGGCTTAATTGCCACAAGCAGAATGTGGGAAACACTTGGGATAATCGGTGAGAGTAAAGCGGCAATAAATCCAATGATTGTTATCGGCGCGACTACCGGCCCAGCTAAAACATTTGCTGGAATCGAAACTAGAGAGAAGAGACCTGAAATTGCCAGAATAATTGGTGTGCACATAAACGTGGCTGCAAGTGGAATTGCAATGACTTGGGCAAGTTTTTCGTGGCCAAATCTTTCGGTAAGCCAAATCTCCAGCCTTGGCGCCAACAATAAAATTCCTGCGGTCGCTGCCACCGAAAGTGCGAAACCTGGATCAATTGCTTGAAATGGATCCATCAATATCAAGAACGAAATCGCAAGGCCCAGTGACGGAACCGAATCTGCTTTTACTCCCCGAGCTTTCGCAATCAATATAACCGCACACATAACACTGGCTCGCAATACTGATGGCGAAGGTCGAACTAGAAAGATAAATCCAACTAATACCAAGCTAGTAAGGATTAACCGAGATCTAACTCGTTTGAAAACCCACTGCGATAACCACAATAGAAATGCCGCGATGATTGCAAAATTTGCGCCACTAACTGCGGTCAGATGCGAAAGTCCGACTCTTCGCATTTCAATCACAAAGTTTGGTTCCTCAAGTGAGGTATCCCCGATTACCAACCCTGGGATAAGTGCGCCGCCAGCGCCGCCAACAGATTTAGCAGTTTCCCGGAACGAATCTCTAATCTTCGCTGAAATTCGTTGTAAGTAATTGGCCTGCGAAAGTCTTTCAAAATCTCCAGTCGTAGCTATAAGTGCTGCGACTCTTCTTTCCGCAGTTGGAAATGCAACACCTGTTACTGCAAATTTTTCACCAGGAATCAGATCAATATATTTAGAACTCGTGATTCGAACCGGCAATCTTATTGATTTAACTTCACCATCAATACTTACGCTAGAAACTGAAGCCAGAGCAGTCATTGATTTACTTCGAAATCTTGACCCAATGACTTTGGGCTTGCTCCAAGTTGGGTCGGTCTTTAAAGTTCCGATGATTTCAACGCTGGGTTTGTTGACCAGAGATTTTGCTAGGAAGTTATGGGTCAATCCGATCTGACGAATTGCACTTCCAGCACTGCCGGTTAACAGTGCTGCGATAAGTATCAGCGCCAAACTTCGCTTTAACCCGGCAAGGAATAAACAGAAGAGAATTGCCAGATAGCTCCATGGTGCATTTAAGATTCCGGCAATCCCAGCACCAAGCCAAATTGCTAATCCAATAGCTAGAAGTCGATAGTCATATTCCTTTAGATTCGGACCAACTTCGATATCTCCGCGAATGTTGCATCACCAATTCCGGAAACTTTCTTTAAATCATCAATCAAAGTAAATGGGCCATTTAACTTGCGATAAGCAAAGATGCGATTTGCCATCACGGGGCCAATACCGGGCAAAGTATCCAATTGTGCAAGCGTCGCTGAATTTAAACTAAGCGGAGATGAAGCAGTCGGCGCCTTTGCTTTCGGAGCGCTCCTTGAACCTGATGAATACGTAACACGAGGTGCACCTACAATAATTTGTTCGCCGTCAAACAAAATATGAGCCAAGTTGATGTCACCCAAATTAACTCCGGGAAGTGCTCCACCTGCAAGATTTAGCGCATCAATTGCCCGAGAACCTTTAACGAGTGAATAAACACCTGGCTTTCGAACTCGCCCTGAAACATCAACGATTAACTCTTCGGTTATTGCTGGAATTGTCGGAGTAATGATTGCGGGTATAGCAGTTTCAGTTGGTTGAGAATCTCGTCCCTGAGCCAGAGCGAAGAAGAGGAATGCAAGAGCTATAAAGGCACCAAAGACGATTAATACTGCTTTGCGCTGTTCGTCAGTAAAACCAAAGTCTAAATACTTGTCCCGAATAGTTTCCTTGAGTTGATTTAACATCCCCGGAATCTAACTAATCTGAAAACTTAAGAAATTAGAGGCGAATTCCTCTGTGAATTAAAGAACGATGTTAACTAATTTTGGTGCGCGTGTAATCACTTTAGAAATTGTTGCACCAACAATAGCCGCGGCAATTTCTGGGTTAGCCATCGCAAGTTTCTCTAGTTCAGCATCAGAGATGTTTGGTGAGACTTCAATTCGATCTTTAATCTTGCCGTTTACTTGCAGAATTGCAGTAACTGCATCTGCTTCGAGCAATTTCGGATCAACCTCTGGCCAGCCAGCAAGTGCTACACCTGGTTTGTGTCCAAGAATTTCCCACATCTCTTCTGCGGTAAATGGGGCAACTAATGAAAGAGAAATTGCGATCGCTTCTGCGGCTTCACGAACCGCTGGATCTGCAGGACCACAACCAGAATCAATTGCTTTACGTGTTGCATTCACTAATTCCATTACTCGGGCAACAGCAACATTGAATCTAAATGATTCGACTGCGAAACCAACATCGTGTAGCGCCTTGTGTGTAACTTTTCGAAGCGCAAGATCGCCCTTTGAAAAATCTGTTCCAGCTGGGCTTGTTACATCGCCCGAAATACGCCATGCGCGATTTAAGAATTTAACTGAACCAGATGGTGAAACATCTGACCAATCAACATCATCTTCTGGTGGCCCGGCAAATACCATTGCAAGACGGATGGCATCGACGCCATGGTTTGCCAGCTCGTCAGAAAGTCGAACTAGGTTTCCGCGAGATTTAGACATCGCAGATCCATCCATCAAAACCATTCCTTGATTTAGCAGCCTTGTAAATGGTTCAATAAAGTTTAAATGTCCAAGGTCATGCAATACCTTTGTGAAGAAACGGGAATACAACAAGTGCAGAATCGCATGCGTTACGCCACCAACATATTGATCTACCGGTAACCAAGTTTCGACAGCCTTCTTATCAAATGCAGCATCGTGGCGATCTGTGCTGGTGTAGCGAAGGAAATACCAAGATGAATCGAAGAAAGTATCCATCGTGTCGGCATCGCGTTTTGCTGGTGCTCCACACTTAGGACAATCAACATTTACCCAATCTGATGCAGCGCCAAGTGGCGACGTTCCCTTTGGCTTTAGATCTAAGCCAGCTGCAGATGGAAGTTCGACAGGTAATTGATTCTCTGGAACTGGGACTTCTCCACACTTATCGCAGTGAATAATTGGAATCGGAGTTCCCCAGAAACGCTGGCGCGAAATCAGCCAATCACGCAAGCGATAATTCTTTGCAGCCTTACCAAGTTCTTTTGCGGCAAGTTCTTTAATTATCTTTGCAATCGCCGCATCTTTTGCAAGTCCATTTAGTGAGCCAGAATTAACTAGCTTTCCATCACCTGTTGTTGCAATACCAGTTTTATTTGGATCGCCCTCTTCACTAGAAACCACAACTTGAACTGGAAGTTTCATCGCTTTTGCAAAATCTAAATCTCGTTGATCGTGCGCCGGAACCGCCATGATTGCGCCGGTGCCGTAATCAGCAAGAACGTAATCACTTGCCCAGATTGGAAGTTTTGCGCCATTAACTGGATTAATTGCATAACGCTCTAAGAAGATTCCACTCTTTGGTCGATCAGTTGCCAGGCGATCAATATCAGTCGCAGCCTTAACGCTCTCGAGATACTTAGTGAATTCGCCTTCAACTCTTGAGCCAGAAACTAATTCAGCAGCTAGCGCAGAATCTGCCGCTACAACCATAAATGTCGCGCCATACAAAGTATCGGGGCGAGTTGTGTAAATAGTTACAGGTTCATCGCGACCTTCGATAACAAACTTAACTTCGGCGCCGATTGAACGCCCGATCCAGTTGCGCTGCATCATTAGAACTTTCTCAGGCCACTGGCCTTCGAGTTGTTGCATGTCATCTAGCAAGCGGTCGGCATAATCCGTAATCTTCAAATACCACTGATTCAACTTCTTCTTAGTTACGGCGGTATCGCATCGCTCGCAAAGGCCTGCGACAACTTGTTCGTTAGCTAAAACTGTTTGGCAACTTGGGCACCAGTTGACCGGTGAATCTTTGCGATATGCCAGGCCCTTCTTATACATCTCAAGAAATAGCCACTGATTCCATTTGTAATATTCGGGGTCGCAAGTGTGAAGAACACGGTCCCAATCAAAGGAACATGCAAATCTACGCATTGACGCTTTCTGCACTGCAATGTTTTCGTAGGTCCAAGCACGTGGATCTTCATTGCGCTTAATCGCTGCATTCTCGGCTGGCAATCCAAAAGCATCCCAACCAATTGGGTGCATAACGTTGAAACCTTTTTGAATCCAATAACGAGCAATCACATCACCAAGTGCATAAGCCTCGGCATGTCCCATATGTAAATCGCCTGAAGGATAAGGAAACATATCCAAGACATATTTCTTTGGACGATTGTCATCGCTGCGGCCAGATTTAAATGGTTCTAGCTTGTCCCAAATGGGCAACCATTTCTCTTGGACATATTGAATGTCATAGGCCTCATGCATAACGAGAATTCTCCCATGACCAAAGGATTGAGATTTACCGAATCAGATTTAAATTGAGTGGAGCTGAGGGGACTTGAACCCCTGACCCCCTGCATGCCATGCAGGTGCGCTACCAGCTGCGCCACAGCCCCAATTTTTATTTGAACTTTACTTCGAGGGCAGACTTTATCTTAAAACTGACGCCTCAGCCTCCAGAGATTCGTTGCCGAATACTGGCTCTGGAATGGATCCGGCATTGTGTTCAACCAGAGTCCAGCCAATTTTTGTGAAGGAATTCGGTTCTAGGACAGACCAGGAAGCATTTGATAGCCCACCGAGAGTCGCCCATTTATCAAATGGCATATCCAATATTGAACCAAGCAGTGCACGCGATGTACCGCCATGTGTTACAAAAATAATTGTTCCGGTTGCTTCAGCGATGCCACGTTCGACAGCATTACGTGCACGCTTTGCAACTTCAGATCTAGATTCTCCGATTTCGCCAGCCTTAACATCTTCACCAAACATCCATTGCTTAAATCGTTCGCCATCTTCTTCGCGATTTTGTTGACCAGTTTTGCCTTCCCAATTTCCGCCATTGGTTTCGCGTAGATCCGGATCAATTTCCATCTTAATTCCAGTTAAATCAACTAAGGCTTGTGCAGTCTGCTTTGCCCGAATTAAATCGCTAGCAATAATTCGATTTGGATTCATTCCAGCCAATACTTTTGCGGCATGTCCAACTTGGTATTGCCCAACTTTATTTAACGGAATATCCGAATGTCCCTGATAGCGATTTTCTACGTTCCAGTCGGTCTGGCCATGACGCCAGAGAACAACTCGAAGTTTAGATTTTTCGCTCATTTAAAATTACCTAGCTTCAGATACCAATAGTGGGATTCGTGGGCAATCATTCCAAAGGCGATCAAGCATGTAGTAATTACGAAGCTCTTGGCTTTGAATATGAACAACCAAATCTGAGTAATCGAGCAAAATCCATTGCCCCTTACCTTCGCGACGAATCGGCTTCTCGCCAATTGCAGCCATAGCTTTGAAAACTGCATCCGAAATTGCATCAACCTGGACTTCATTTGCACCTGTGGCAATCAAAAATACTTCAGATAAAACCATCTGTTCAGTCATATCTATCGCAACGATATCGACACCAAGCTTCTCGGCAATTGCTTCTGCAGCAACTTGTGCCAAATTAATAACGCTCTTACCTGCTGCCATAAAGGCCTCTATCTTTTATGTAATTAAGCACTGAAGGAGAGATTGTGTCGGGAGTTTTTCCCTTTGCAAAATCTTCACGGATTTGTGTTGCACTAACATCAAGAGCGCTGATTTCAATCTCTTTGAATTCTGATTTTGCTTCTCCTGGTCGTCTGACAACCAAGATTTCGGCCTGCTTTCTGACATCATCGCTGCGCTTCCACTTATGAAAAGATGCAGCGGCGTCACTGCCGAGAACCAAAGTGAATTCATCTTTCGGGAAAAATGCCCGAAGAGATTGCAAAGTATCAAATGTGTAAGTAGCGCCCTTACGCGATGTTTCGATATCTAGAACAACTACTTTCTCCTGAAGTTCTTCCGATAAATCTTCAAGGGCCTTGCTGCACATCTCCAAACGTTCGCCAGGTGTTGCAATTGGATTGGCTGGTCTCAAATATGGGTCACCAGTTGGAATCATCATTATTTGATCAAATTTCTTAGCGAGAGCTTCGATGATATGAAGATGGCCAAGATGTGGTGGATCAAATGTCCCACCAAGAATTCCTACTTTAGAGATGAGATTAATCCCGGTCCATGCGAAGTGTTAAATAGAGAAGTAGTGCAAGAACTCCGAATGCGAATAGACCAAAGAAAACTGGCGACGCTGGAAGTTCGCGAACGGTTTCGGAATACAAAATCATAGGCAGAACTTTACCCCAAAGCCTGCGGGCCTTTTGCAAGAAGAGTTTTGAATTCGCTCTCATTCAGAACGCGAACCCCAAGTTCTTCAGCTTTTGCCAACTTGGATCCAGCGGATTCACCGGCTACGACAAAATCCGTTTTCTTTGATACCGATGAAGAGGTTTTGCCACCATGCGAAGCAATAACTTCAGATACGCCATCGCGAGTAAAGTCTTCAAGCGAGCCAGTTACAACCAGAGTCAGGCCAGTGAGTGTTTGTGGGTCAGTCGATTCTTTTTGAATCTCAACTAGCTGCACCCCAGCTTTTTCCCATTTTGCAATTATTTTTTGATGCCAATCGATGGCAAACCATTCGATGATTGATTGTGCAATGACTTCACCAACACCATCGGTATTTGAAAGCTCGGATTCACTTGCCTTTGAAATTGCAGAAATTGAGCCGAAGGCTTTAGCTAACGCCTGTGCTGCAGTTGGTCCAACATGTCTAATCGAAAGTGAAACCAAGATTCGCCAGAGCGGCTTGCTCTTTGCTGCGTCTAATCCCTTTAGGAACTTCTCAACATTAAGACCGAGTGACCCATCTTTCTTCAAGAAGAATTGTGACTTAGCTAAATCTTTCTCAGTCAACGCAAATAAATCTGATTCGTCAGTAATCAACTTATCTTCCAGCAGCGCATTGGCAGCTTCATAACCCAGGACGTCAATATCTAAGGCAACTCGGGATCCGATGTAATAAATTCGCTCGCGCAATTGTGCGGGGCAACTTTGGGTATTTGGGCAACGAATATCTACATCGCCTTCAGTGATAGCTCGCAACTTGCTTCCGCAATCTGGGCACTTGGTTGGCATAACAAAAGCTTTTTCACTGCCATTACGCTTTGCGATTACTGGGCCCAAAACTTCAGGGATTACATCACCGGCTTTGCGGATTAAGACGGTGTCACCGATCAAGATTCCTTTACGAACAACTTCTTCAGCATTGTGCAGTGTTGCATTTGTAACGGTCGAACCCGCAACTTTTACGGGTTCCATAAATGCAAATGGCGTTACGCGACCAGTGCGACCAACGCTGACTTTTATATCGAGAAGTTTCGTTGTTACTTCTTCTGGTGGATACTTGTAAGCAATAGCCCACTTTGGTGCCCGGGCCGTAAAACCAAGTTCGTTTTGAATTGGAATCTCATTAACTTTAATAACGATGCCATCAATTTCGTGTTCGATATCGTGGCGATGGTCGGCGTAATAAGCCACAAATTCACTGACTTCGGCTGCACTCTTTACAACTTTGTATCTAGAACTAGTTGGCAAGCCAAACCCTTTTAGTAATTCATAAGCAGCGCTCTGCGAATCAAATGTGACCCCAGATGCAGCGCCGATGCCATGAACAACCATTGAAAGTGGGCGACTTGCAGTAACACGTGGATCCTTTTGGCGAAGTGAACCTGCTGCGGCATTGCGTGGATTAGCAAAACGCTCTTTACCGAGTTCCTCTTGTTGATCATTAAATTCATTAAATGCAGCAATTGGAAAGAACACTTCACCGCGAACTTCGAGTAAATCTGGAAAGTTCTTGCCTTTTAGTTCGTGTGGAATTGTTGTAATGGTTCGGATATTCAAAGTTACATCCTCGCCCGTTACGCCATTGCCACGAGTTAAAGCTTTTGTTAACTTTCCTTTTTCGTAGCGCAGATTAATTGCCAGGCCATCTACTTTGACTTCACAGAGCCAAGTATTTTTGGTGCTGGTCTTGGCAACTCTTTCAAACCAGTTTGTAAGTTCGCCAGCATCAAATACGTTATCAAGGCTCATCATTTTCTCTAGATGATCTGCTTGCTGAAAATGCGTTGCAAATCCCCCGCCTACTAAATCACTTGGCGAATCCGGCAATTTGAATTCGGGGTGCGCAGCTTCTAACTTCTTTAGCTCGATTAGCAGTGCATCGAATTCAGCATCCGTGATGGTTGGCTTATCTTGGGCGTAATACTTAAATTGGTGATCGCGAATCTGTTCGCACAAATCAACTATGCGATGGCGAATCTCCTGGCTCATGTCGAGAAATCTATTCGGTGCTGGCGACAGTGGCCGAACCAACAACCCGATCGCCATCATAAATAACTAAGCCTTGGCCGGCAGCAAGACCAAAGAGTGGTTCGTCCAAGACAACTTTTATCTCGGTTCCAGTTTGGGTATAGATGCAAGCAAGTGGCGAACCATGCGCGCGCACTTGAGCAAAGCCGCGGAACTCGGTGTTTATAACTGGCTCTGGTCCACACCAAATTGGTCGATCGCCAACAATTTTCGATACCGCAAGTGCTTCATGACTTCCCACAACAACGGTGTTTGTCTTTGGCTCAATCTTTAAAACATAACGTGGTTCACCGCCGGCAGCAGGAACTGTGATTCCAAGTCCGCGGCGTTGTCCGATTGTGTAGGTGTAAGCACCCTTATGTTCACCAAGTTTTGTGCCATCTTCATCAACAATTGAACCAACTTCACTACCCAATCGATCGCGCAACCAACCTGCGTTATCGCCGGATGGAACAAAGCAAATATCGTGGCTGTCAGGTTTATTTGCAACATAAAGTCCACGACGTTTTGCTTCGATTCGAACATCATCTTTTACGGTGTCGCCTAATGGAAAATGTGCGCCAGCAAGTTGTTCAGTATTTAAAACTGCAAGCACATAGGACTGATCCTTTGTTGGGTCAATTGCGCGAAACATCATTCGCCCAACTTCGGTTTCGCGCATTTGCGCATAATGTCCAGTTATTACGCCGTCAAAACCTAAACCTTTAGCGCGGTCTAAAACGGCAGCAAACTTAATTTTCTCGTTGCAGCGAAGGCAAGGGTTTGGGGTGCGACCTTCGGAATATTCGGATAAGAAATTTTCGACAACGCCATCATGAAATTCCTCCGCCATATCCCAGATATAGAACGGGATTCCGATTACATCAGCGGCGCGACGGGCATCATGAGAATCTTCGATTGTGCAACATCCGCGGGCACCAGAGCGATATTTCTGTGGGTTACTTGAAAGTGCTAAGTGCACACCAATTACTTCATGGCCGGCCTCAACTGCGCGAGCTGCCGCTACGGCAGAATCAACGCCACCGCTCATTGCTGCAATTAGTTTCATTAGTTCAACTCACTAACCACGAAGGCATTGCGTGCGCGTTCAACAACACTTGGCATTACTGCAAGAACTTGATCGATTTCGCTCTTGGTATTTGTAGTCCCAATTGAAATCCGCAGTGAAGCATCGGCATCACTTTCACTTAAACCTAGTGCGACCAGCACATGGCTTGGTCTTGGAACACCTGCGCTGCATGCGGAACCCGCAGATGCACTGATGCCTTCGGTATCTAGCAAAAGTAAGAGCGCATCACTTTCGGTGCCAGGGAAAGTCGCATTAACAATTCCGGGCAGGGCTGGATCTGAAACTGAATTTATTGAAACATCTGGAACGCATTTCTTCAGACCGACAATGAAATAATCTCTAAGTTCACGGATTTGTCGGAAGTTACTTTCCATATTCGCAATTGCAAATTCTGCTGCTGCAGTAAATGCCACAATCGCAGGAGCGTTTAACGTTCCACTTCGAATTTCGCGCTCTTGTCCTCCGCCATGCAGAACCGGAGTTAAATCAAGTCCGCGTTTTAAAACCAACGCCGCAACCCCAAGTGGGCCACCAATTTTATGTGCGCTAATTGTTGCTGCCGTGACATCGAGTTTCGAGAAATTAAAATCAACTTTTCCGAAGCTTTGAACCGCATCGGTATGAACCGGAATATCTCCAGCAATCTTTACAATCTCGGCAATTGGCTGAATCGAGCCAAGTTCGTTATTCGAATGCATAATGCTTATAACCGCGATTTCCTTGCCTCTTGTTGCAACTACCTTGGCCAGAAAATCTAAATCAATAACACCGGCTTTAGTTATTGGGATTAATACTTGCTCGGCGCCTTCGTGTTCGACGAGCCATTCAACTGGATCCAAGATTGCATGATGTTCAAAGGCAGATGTCACAATTACATTTCGATCAGGGTGCTGCCAGAAGAAACCTTTTATTGCCAAGTTATTTGCTTCGGTTCCTGATCCAGTGAAGATTATTTCTGAAGGATTAGCGCCAATTAGTTCTGATAACTTGTGGCGCGCATCTTCGACATCCTTGCGAACTGAGCGGCCTTGATTATGAATACTTGATGCATTGCCAAGTTTGCGCATCGCAATATTCAGGGCATCGATAGCCGCCTCATTGATCGGTGCTGTAGCAGCATGATCAAGATAAATCGTCATGCGCTAAGGATAACTAAGTTAAGTGCTTAAGCCTTCTTCGCGGCAAGCGCCGTGGTTGCTTGTGGCAGAACATTGAATAAATCGCCAATAACCCCGTAATCGGCCAATTCGAAGATTGGGGCTTCGGGATCTTTATTGATTGCGACAATCATCTTGCTGGTCTGCATGCCTGCGCGATGTTGAATCGCTCCAGAGATTCCGCACGCTACATAAAGTTGTGGGCTAACAGTTTTTCCGGTCTGCCCAACTTGATGAGTATGTGGATACCAACCGGCATCAGTAGCTGCGCGAGATGCACCAACTGCAGCACCAAGAATATCTGCGAATGCTTCGACTGGTTTGAAATCGCCATTTGTTCCGCGGCCACCAGAAACCACGATTGAAGCTTCAGTTAATTCTGGACGCCCGCCTTTAACAACTGGCTGCGTAGAAGTTACGACACCAAGCTTGGCTGCATCAGAAATAGTTGGTGTGAAATCTTCTGTAGTTGGGGCGGCGCTTCCGGCAATCGGTTCGATCGAATTAGCTCGAATCGTTGCGATTGTTGTTCCATGAGTTACGGCGGCATGAACTGTGGTTGAGCCACCAAATACTGCTTGGGTTGTTATCAAATCTGGATCAATTGAAGTTGCATCAGTGATGATTCCGGAATTTGTTGCTACCGCCAAGCGACCGGCAATTTCTTTTCCTCTAGATGTCGAGGTAATTAAAACTGCTGCTGCAGATTTGCTAGCAACGAGCTGTGCCAGGGATTGTGCAATTGGGCCAGGTGAAAACTTTGAAACATCGATTCCAGAACAGACAATTACATTGTCGATTGCATAAGCGCTTAATTGCGAGACCAGAGCGGCATCAAATACAACTGCGTTTACCTTGCCAATTGCTTTAGCAAAAGTTGCTAGTTCGCCGGTCGATTTCGAAACTTTTCCGTCAACAGAATCGACCAGGATTAATACTTCGCTCATCAGACAACCCTCTTCTCTGCTAAATAATCCACTAATTTGGCCCCACCATCGCCACCATCTTCAACCTTGATCCCAGCGCTTCGAGCCGGACGCAGAACCGCATCTTTAACTGTTGACCAAGAAGCACTACTGCCAACTTGATCAGCTGAAATTGCGATATCAGCAAGGGTCTTTACAGTAATAACTTTCTTCTTCGCGGCCATGATTCCTTTAAATGATGGATAACGTGGCTCATTAATCTTCTCAATCACGCTGATTACTGCCGGAAAATTAGCTTCCATATTTTCAATTCCAAATTCAGTTGATCTGGCGATTGAAACCTTTGAAGCACTTGGATCTACTGCAACAGTTCCGGCAAAAGTTAATTGCGCCCAACCTAAACGCTCGGCCAACATCGCAGGAACAACGCTCATTCTTGCATCTGTCGATTCGGTTCCGCAGATAACTAAATCAAATCCGCCATCAGAAATTACTTTGCTTAAAACTAATGAAGTTGCGAGCGCATCTGATCCAGCAAGCGCACCATCACAGATATGAATCGCATCATCTGCGCCCATTGAAAGTGCTTTACGAATCGCTTCGGTTGCACGATCTGGTCCCATCGAAATTAAAGTAATTGTGTGGCCACTACCTTCACCGGCTTCTTTAGTTGGTGAATGTGCTTCAACGATTCGCAGTGCTTCTTCGACTGCATATTCATCTAAATCATTTAAAACTGCATCGACACTTGCGCGATCTAAGACGCCACCCGACATTTTTTTCTCGGCCCAAGAGTCAGGAACTTGCTTTACGCACACTGCAATTTTCATGAGCCAAATGTTACTCACGAGTAACCAAATACGCCACTTATTTAGGCTCGATTCTAATACTCGGCAGTATCGGGGGTGCAACCTTAAACTTTGCTGATGCTCGCACTTCTTGCTCCAGGACAGGGATCCCAAACACCGGGCTTCCTCGCACCTTGGCTAGAAGATGCAAATGCCGCTGAATTAATAGGCAACTGGTCAGAACTAATTGGCCTGGATCTAAAACGCCTTGGCACAGTGGCCGATGCCGATGAAATTCGCGATACCGCAAATGCCCAGCCGCTCTTGGTGGCCGGTGGCTTTTTAGGTGCGGGGCGATTGTTCGGTGAAAATCATTCAAGTATCAGTTACACCGCAGGTCATTCGGTTGGCGAAATAACTGCAGCTGTTTTTGCTGGTGTTCTTGATGGCGATTCAGCGATGAAATTAGTAGCTGCGCGTGGTGCCCAAATGGCAATTGCAGCAAAGGGATCTGACACCGGAATGTCAGCAGTTTTAGGTGGCGAGCGCGATGTCGTTGTTGCAGCAATTCATGCAGCTGGTTTAACCGCTGCAAATGAGAATGGTGGCGGACAGATTGTTGCGGCTGGTTCCCTCACTGCACTTGCAGAATTAGCGCAAAATCCACCGGAGGGTTCAAGAGTTCGTGCGCTCGCGGTTTCTGGTGCCTTCCATACTTCAACAATGGCTCCTGCTGTTTCACACCTTTCAACCCTTGCCGCTTCACTAACTACATCTGATCCAAAGATTCCATTCATTTCAAATAAGGATGGCGCAGTTGTCGAGAATGGTCGCGAAATCTTAGATCGGATAGTCGGACAAATTGCTGGCCCGGTCCGTTGGGATCTCTGCATGGAAACAATGGCTAAATGTGGAGTAACCGGAATTATTGAAGTTCCACCTGCAGGAACTCTTGCTGGATTAGTTAAACGCGCCCAAGGTGAAATTCAAACCTTCGCCTTAAAAGGACCAGAAGATTTAGATGCTGCGAAAGCATTTGTTGCAGAACATGGTGGCAACTAATGTCACTTAAATTTGCGCAAGATGTAACTAACGCCCGAATCCTTTCAGTGGGTGCGTATCGTCCACCCCGGGTGGTTCCAAACTCTGAAGTTATTAAACGTATTGATTCAACTGACGAGTGGATTCAACAACGCACCGGTATCGAATCTCGCCATATTGCTGATGCAGATGAATCACTTATTGATATGGCCGAAAAATCAGCTTTGATCGCAATAAAACGTGCGGGCATGACGGCTCAAGATATCGATGCCGTTATCTTTGCAACTATTAGTTATCCATATCAGGCACCAAGTGCTGCTACTGAATTACTAGTTCGACTAGGAAATGTAAAAGCTGCGGCCTTCGATATCTCTGCTGCGTGTGCTGGCTTCTGTTACGGCGTTGCACTTGCCAACGATTTGGTTCGAAATAAAACTGCCAAGAATGTTTTAGTTATGGGCGCCGAGAAATTATCTGACTTTACCGATCCTGATGATCGGGCAACCGCATTTATCTTTGCTGATGGTGCGGGCGCAGTTGTGATTGGACCATCGCAAGATATTGGAATCGGCCCTACTGTTTGGGGCGCAAGTGCCGAAACTCGTGAAGCAATTGTTTTAGAACCATCATTTTTGGAATTCAAAAAGAATCCAGGCAGAACAGATATTGGTTGGCCAAACATTATTCAACAAGGTCAAACTGTTTTCCGTTGGGCAGTTTATGAAATTGCACCGATTGCACTTCGTGCATTAGAAGCAGCTGGTTTAACTCCGGAAACCCTAGAAGTATTTATCCCTCACCAAGCTAATGACCGAATCATCGAGTCGCTTGTGAAATCTATGAAATTGCCAGAATCAGTTGTAGTTGCCCACGATATCCGCACCTCGGGCAATACTTCCTCCGCTTCAATTCCACTGGCAATGGATGCGCTACTCACCGAGAAGCCAGAACTTCACGGAAAGAGCGCACTTCTCGTAGGATTTGGCGCAGGGCTTGTATATGCCGGCCAAGTAGTTGAACTACCCTCTAAACCTGTCCAAAATAGCAACTAATGCAATACACAAATAAGGAGAACCAAGATGGCACTAACAGTTGATGAAGTTCTAGCAGGAATCAAGGAAATCGTTGTTGAAGTAGCGGGCATTGATGCCAACATCATCGCAATGGATAAGAAGTTCACTGATGATCTAGATGTTGATTCACTTAGTATGGTTGAAGTTGTCGTTGCAGCTGAAGAAAAATTCGGCGTAAAGATTCCTGACGAAGAAGTTACGAAGATGGCAACTGTTGGCGATGCGGTTAACTTCATCGTTGCAAACGGTAAGTAGAAAACTCTTCTCTAAATGACAAGACGTCGCGTAGTTGTAACTGGCCTTGGTGCCACCACTCCGCTCGGAGGTGATGTTTCTTCAACTTGGGAAGCATTACTTGCTGGCAAAAGTGGTGTTCGCAAACTTGAAGATGAGTGGGCGCAAGAAGCTTCAGTTACCTTCGCGGCGAGAGTTGCAGTAGAACCTTCAGAAGTAATGGAGCGCGTAGAAATGCGTCGCTTAGATCGCTCCGAACAATTCGCGATGATTGCATCGCGTGAAGCTTGGAAAGATGCTGGTGCTCCAGATGTTGATAAAGAGCGCCTCGGAGTTGTAATTGCATCTGGTATCGGTGGCGTTATCACTCTGCTTGATCAATATGATGTTTTGAAAGAGAAAGGTGCGCGCTTTGTAAGTCCGCACACTGTTCCGATGCTTATGCCAAATGGACCAGCAGCAAATGTTGGACTTGAATTACAAGCACGAGCCGGAGTTCACACCCCAGTAAGTGCATGTGCATCTGGCGCAGAAGCTGCCGGATATGCACTTGAAATGATTCGCAATAATCGCGCAGATATTGTTGTTACTGGTGGCGTTGAAGCAGCGATTCATGAATTGCCAATGGCTGGTTTTGCATCGATGAAAGCGTTGTCGACTCGCAATGATGCACCCGCAAAGGCATCTCGCCCATACGATAAAGATCGCGATGGTTTCGTTCTTGGAGAAGGTGGCGGAGTTCTTGTCTTTGAAGAGCTTGAACATGCAAAAGCACGTGGCGCAAAGATTTATGCCGAAGTTATGGGGCAAGGTTTAACTTCAGATGGTTTCCATATTGCAGCGCCAGACCCAGATGGCCAAGGCGTTACTCGCGCAGTGAAATTAGCCTTGGCTGATGCTGGTATCCCACTTTCGGAAATTGTTCACTTAAATGCTCATGCAACTTCAACACCGGCGGGCGATGTTGCGGAAGCAAATGCGCTAGCAAACGCACTGGGTAGCGATATTTCACATGTTGCAGTTTCTGCCACAAAATCAATGACCGGGCACTTACTTGGTGGCGCCGGCGCTATCGAATCTATTTTCTGTGTGCTTGCGATGTATCACCACAAAGCCCCACCAACAATTAATATCGAAAATTTGGATGAAGCCGTAACTGTAGATGTTGTGCGTGATGTTCCACGCGATTTACCAAAAGGTTCTATTGCATGCCTAAACGACTCATTTGGCTTTGGTGGCCATAACGTTGTTCTGGTCTTTAAATCGTATGAAGGCTAAGAAAGCTAGTTAACTTTAAAGCTAACTGAAACTGTAACGCTGACGCTCTTTTCGATTGAAGATGTGTCATACATTCCACCAGCAGAGGCATCAACTGAATCAGGTTGTGTTACTTGAACTGGACCACTTGTCACTGCCAAGACTGGACCAAGTTTTGAATCAACAGCTTTTGTAATTGAAAGTCCACGCGCTTTTGCGTCAACGGTTGCTTCAGCTAAAAGTTGTGGGCGTAATTTATCTAAGTTTGAAACATAAAATTGTGGGCCATAGTTATTGATGTTTACACCGGTTTGCAAAAGTGAGCCCATGCCATTCGATAACTTCTTTATCAATTGAACATCTTTAGATCTAACAGTTACATTCTGATTAGCTTGGTAGCTGAGGATTCGCCCAGTTGAATTTCCATTTACATATTCGTTATTGGCATATGTAGTAACTCCGCCAGCTTCGATTGCATCAGAACTTAGGCCACCATCGATTAGATACTTTGAAAGCGCATCAACGCTTGTGCCGATCTTCTTTACCGCAACTGAAACTTGTTGCGACATCTCGCTCACATTCAAAGTCCAAACTGCATTGTCCGCCATGGCAGAAGTCTTTGCTGAACCAGTTACGGTAATTGAATTCCCTGATCTTGCTGAAAGTCCGGTGCCGACAAGACTTAATCCATATCCCAGACCAACTGCCAGAATTAACGCAGCTGCAATAGTTGTGATTGAACGACGGGACAGTTTCTTTTCTTGGAATTCATTACTCATGGCTAAATATTAACCGCTCTTGTCTCACCGATGCTACCAACTCCCCTGCGGTAGCACTCAAGTTCTAAATCCCAGGCAATTCCAAGGGCATTTGATAGTGAATCTCGAAGTGCTTCATAACTTCTAGTATTTTCTAAGGCTGTCATCAACCTATTTTCATGAACCATGACATCCCCCGTCGATGCTGTTACTGCTTGGTGCAATCCAAGATCTGGTGTGCACCGATAAAGAACACCTTCGCCACTAATATTTGAAAACTCGCGAACTTCAAAACGTAGGTAATGCCAAGATTTCAAGGTGCTAGCAATCTTTGATGCAACTGGTTTTAATTCTCGCCATTGCAATTGTGTTGCGAGCGCACCCGGTGCCAAATGTTGTTGCTCCCAATTCAATTCAACTGGGTATCCAAATATTTCATTGAGCGACCATTGGATATGTCGAAGTAATGCTTTCGGGGCCGAATAGATCCGCAGATCTCCAGCCAATAGCCCGCTACTGCTCGGTAATGAAACCACTGTAATTCTCCTAGAACCGTCAATCAGGTTGCCTTGGTGCGACCTTCCCCAGCCCACCAATTACACGCTCAAATTGCGCTTCTATAACTTACCGATTCGGCAATTATGGTGGATTTGCCCGACCTTTGGCTAGTCCTAAATCTGTAAAAGTTTTTCGCTATTCACCAATATGCAGTTACACTTTTGCCTAGTCCGACGCTTGGCAGTACCCGTTTACTCGGTAAATCTGTACAGAGGAAGACCGGTCTTTAAGGAATTCTTATTGATCACATTTACCGTAAGGAAAAAGCTACATGGCAACAGGTACAGTTAAGTGGTTCAACTCTGAAAAGGGTTTTGGTTTCATTGCAGTTGATGGTGGCGGACAAGATGTATTCGTTCACTACTCAGCAATTCAAGGCAATGGATACAAGTCTCTAGACGAGGGTCAAGCCGTGACATTTGAAGTAGTTCAAGGTCCAAAGGGCCCACAGGCTGACGCAGTTAATCCTGCATAATCAACCATTAACAATAAGAGAGCCTCACCTTCGGGTGGGGCTTTTTTAATGTCCAACTCGCTTAGGAACTTCTCCAACTTTTTTCAACTTAGCCTTAACCTCTTTCGCTGGACTTAAATCTTTACCAGCTTTCCAGGCATCTAAATATTTCCATGGATAAATTTGGCCACGACGAACCCACCAAATTCCCGCTTCTGTCGGCCATGAAATTCCAAAGTGCACATGTGGCGCGGTACCGGCAGCATCTCCCGAAGTTCCAACACGTGCCATAAGTTCGCCAACTTCAATTCGATACCCAGGAACAATCTTCGAATAAATCTTTGAAAAGTGCGATCCGTAATAGCGAACTCCATCATCACCAATCATTGATATTGAAAGTCCCCCGCGAATGGCTCCGTTGTTATTTTTCCAAGAGTATTTATCTATTGCGCTGACTTCATCAATTACGCCAGATGTTGGTGCCACAAATCGGCAACCTTTATCCGCCAAAATATCAGTTGCTGGATAATCATGATGTGCCTGCGAATAAGTGCTTGTACACCCAACTATTGGGTAGGCATAATTAGGAGCGGCGCTTGCCGGAGTTGCAGTTGCTATTAAAAGCAGGCAAATCAGTGAAGATATTCGGTGCATCACGCGAGTTAGCATAGACTTACCCAACCCTTGCAAGTAAAAAACTTCGGGGCGGTAGCTCAGTTGGTTAGAGCCCCGAACTCATAATTCGGTAGTCGTCGGTTCGAGCCCGACCCGCCCCACCAGAGAATTAATAAGCGAAATAGACTTAGATCATGAAACCTATCCTTTGGAATTCAGCAAAAAGCAAGAAGTGCTTGGTTATCCCAAAATCTTATGATCACAAATATTCCAGAGGCGTTCTCGGCGTCATCACAGGTTCTGCTCAATATCCAGGTGCCGCGGTTCTCTCTACAAAGGCTGCTGTTGCAACCGGAGTCGGGATGGTCCGTTTCTATAGTTCGTCAGGCCTCGCACATTTGGTTTTGCATTCATCTCCTGAAGTTGTGGTTCAACCAGGTGCGGTGACTGCTTGGGTTGCTGGGTCTGGAATCGTTGAGAAAAAATTTGATGACTACACAACTTGGCTTCGCCATCGCTGGTTTAAGGTAATCGAAAGACAGAGTGTTCCTACTATTTTGGATGCTGGCGCACTTTATCTGGCAGAAAAGTTGGAGCAGCCAACTTTGATAACACCACATGCCGGTGAATTGGCGAAACTGCTGAAGAAATATGGAATCAATATTTCTGCTGACGAAATCTCGGATGACCCAAAACGTTGGGCCCAAGAGTGCGCCGACATCTTGGGCATTACCGTATTGCTAAAGGGATCGAAGACCGTTGTTGCGAATAACGAAATCATTATCGAACTTCCTGCCGCAACACCTTGGCTTGCAACTGCGGGTTCAGGCGATGTCCTTGCCGGAATTATTGGCTCACTTGCTGCAACAAATGAAATAGAGATTTTAAATTCGGCGAATCGATTTGCCGAGGTAGCTGCTACGGGTGCATTTATCCACGACCAGGCCGCTCGACTTGCTTCAAAAGGTGGACCGATTTCGGCTACATCAATCATTGAATATGTGCCTGAGGCAATTCGAAAAATTCTTGGCTAAAGGTTGTTTTTGGTTAAATCTATAAAGAATAAAACTAGCTACGCCAAACTTTGTAACTAATGCTAAAGAAAATTGATGACAGTCCTAGAAGGGCTGCGAGTGCTACTAAGAAGCCATCTATCCCTGTTAGCTCTAAAATGAATCCGAGTATTGGCGGAAATATAAAAGTTCCAGCCATAATTGCAAGCATTAGCGCCGTTGTAGCTAGCGGAAACCCTGGGGTTTTTCGTGCTACCCAGCTTGATACATTTGGGAAAATCGGTCCTAGGAAGAAGCCGCAGAGGGCGAGCCCTAAATACAAATTATCTCTACTGAGTATTGCAAAAGCAAAAGGTAACAGCGTTGCCAGAATCGAGATCAAAATAATTGTATGAGGTTGAAGATGCCTTGCAATGTAAACCCCAAACATTCTACCCACTAAGAAGAAGAGGTAGAAGAAAGCGCTACTCAACGCTCCAGATTCCAATGTGCCATTTGAATTCTTAATTATTGTTGGCAACCAGTTAGAGATTGAAGACTCTAACCCAGAGTAAAAAATTATGGCAAGCAGAACTAGAACTAATCTGAATTGATTCTGCTTAGTCTGTGATTTGTGATCAAACTTCTCGACTCGCCAATCAGCGCCTGTTAAAAATCTGGTTGCAATTAATGAAGATCCAATTGCCACGCTTACGATAATTGGAATATTTGATGAACCAATTGTTCCGATAGCAAATGGACCCATCAATACCCCAAAGCCACCAGCAGTGGCAGCCAAGTTCATTTGCACATGTGACGCATTGTGACTTCTGGTAAACAACTGAAGAAGAGCAAGCCCGGTTACTCCGAATCCGACTCCGGCAATGCAGCCAAATAGTGTGATCAAGATCGAGCTGCCAAGAGTTACGACTCCGATAAATCCTATGAATGCAAGAAGTATTCCGTTTCGGATAAACCAAATCAAATCTTTTCTTGGTCCATAAACTTGCACTAATAAGGTGCCGACCAAAGTGTGCAGAGTAAACCCAGCTAAAATCAAACCTGAAGCAGAGATTGATAAATTATTTCGTTCTGCAATCCACGGCAACATCGGGCCCCAGCAGTTGGAGGTAAATCCCAACATCGCAAAGGTAACTGCGGAACAGAGAAATCCTCGAGTAGTAAGTTCGCGTTCTCCGGTTTGCGCAAACTTCTCATTCGTCATGCCGCTAGCCTAGACATGTTCAAGTTATTTGCCGGGAAGAATTACCGGAACTTGGATACTTAATCCCCCATCGATAACAATTGATTGGCCAGTAATAAAAGCTGATTCATTTGAAACCAAGAAAACAGCTAAATCCCCAATTTCTGAACTTTTTGCGATTCTTCCAAGTGGATGTCCAGCGCCCCAATCAGATAGAACTTCTTCAATGCTCTTTTCACCACGATGCATATCTGCTGAAGTGCGCAACATTGGAGTATCAACCGATCCAGGAAGAATTGCATTTACCCTTACATTGCTTATTGCTAAATCAATTGCAGATGCTCTAGTTAAAGCGTTGATTGCACCTTTAGATGCCGCATAAGCAACAACGGTCTTCTGGCTCATTAGAGATTGAACTGAAGAAATATTTACTATCGAACCTGTTTTCTGAGAAATCATGGTTGGAGCAACATGTTTGGCAGTTAAGAACATGGACTTCACATTTACATTGAATGTTCGATCCCAGATTTCTTCGGTGGTATCAGTGACGCTGCCATAGGTCTGAATTCCCGCACAGTTAATCAGGCCATCGATTCGGCCATGGGCGGCTAAAACTTTGGTTACTGCATCTTCAACTTGCGCCTCGTTGCTGACATCTACAACGTTAGAACTAAACCTTGAATCTAAACTCGCATATTTTGATTTCTGGGTGGCAAGCGCTGAATTATCAAGATCGAAAGAAACTACCGTGGCATTCGAATCAAGAAATTTCTGAACACAGCCTTCACCAATGCCTTTGGCGCCACCAGTGACGATTACTACTTTTCCGCTTAAATCAATGCCCATTTTTTTCTCCATAAAATGTGACTTGAAGATTAATTCAAGAGTGCCTAGCGATGAGCATACCAATGGCTGCTATGCAGGGAACTAGCTCTTGATGAACCTTTCGATAGCTCCTAACCTGCGTTCCCAGATTTTTCTGCTTAGTTCACTTTCTGGTGCAAGGTTTTCAGAGCCATGAAATGCCCCTTGAAAAACCTGAAATTCTGTCGAAACTCCTGCGCCTGAAAGGCGTTCGAAGAATGATGAATTTTCATCAAGAAAGAGATCAAAACTTCCAACATCTGAATAACACTGAGGAAGACCAGCCAAGTTCTTTGCTTGCGCTGGAGCTGCATATTCATCAGCCTGATTACCATTTAGATACCAGTTCCAGGCATCAATATTTGTGCTTCGATCCCAGACGCCAATATTTGTTATTTCAAGCGAAGAATTTGAGGTATTTGAACTATCAATCATTGGATAAATCGGAAGCATGTATTTAAAAACATTTCTACCTTGGTCTCGCATTTTTAACATGGTTCCCAAAACCAAACCGCCACCGGCCGAGCTTCCGTAGATTCCAAGATTCGCTAAATCAATATTGAACAATTCAGAATTACTGACTATCCAAGAAATTGCATCAATACAGTCTTCAATTGCGGCAGGATAAGGAAATTCTGGGGCTTTTCGGTATTCAATAGATAAAACTGAGATATCAAAAGTCCGAGCGAAATTCAGACAGTTCAAATTACCCGTTTCCAAATTCCCCATGATCATGCCGCCACCGTGAATATAAATTAAGCAAGGCTTTTGGCGTCCATCGGATTCTTTCGCGGCTCGATATAGCCGAACCGGAATGCTGCGTCCCAGTTCAGAAGATGGGGCCTGAATATCACGCACTTCAACATCTGAATGCTCAATTTCGTTGATTTTTTTAGTGACTGAATTGAGTGCAGCTCTGCGCTCATTTAAATCACTAATCGCATTTAAGCCACCTGGAAATTGAAGTAAAAAACCTTCTAGGGCAGCGTTTGACTCAGCATCAATACCCGCTTTTGAAACGCTCATTTCTCCCCCAAGCCTGGCTAAATATAACCCCTCGGCAGCAAGATTTACGCGTAAATATTGCGCGTCAAACGATTGACTTGTTTTTGCTCTTATGTGATACTTCGAGAATTAACGGTTTGAAAGGATCGCACAATGGCCACCGAATCTAACTCTGACAGAATCAAATTCAAGGGTTCTACATGGGGTCACGAGCGAGGATACGCCTCACTAAAAGCGCTCAACGCAGACTATTCAAATCTTTTCCCGGCTGACGTTGATTGGGATGTGCGCACACTTCAGCAATTTGCTGATCAATCAATGAGCGAGCTTTCAAAGAAATACGACATGATTGTTTTTGACCACCCATGGACCGGTGAAATCGCTGCCAAGGAATACTTCTACCCACTTGACCAATTTCTCTCGAAAGAATTCTTGGCCGAACAAGAAGCAAACTCTGTTGGAAAATCCTACGAAAGCTATATCTGGAAGGGTCATATTTATGGACTCCAGATTGATACCGCTGGCCACGTTAGCGCTGCAAGATCTGACTTGCTTGCAAAAAATAGCGTCAAGAAGCCAACTACCTGGACCGAGACTCTCGAGTTAGCTAAACAATTGTTCGCTGAAAAGAAGCCGTTATTGGCTCTACCTTTGGACCCAGTCAATATTTGGTGTCTCTTCATGACTTTGGCCGCAAATCAAAAAGTTGATGCGTATCAGGATGGTAAGCAAGTTCTTCCAGATGCGAAAAGCTTAGAGATTCTAAACTTCATAATTGAACTTGGTAAATATGGCCCTAAAAAAGCGTATGACTGGAATCCGATTCATCTTCTAAATGAGATGAGCACCGGGGATGAAGTTATGTATTGCCCTGCTCTCTTTGGATATTCAAATTACGGCATGGCTGGCTTTAAGAAAAACCTAATTGAATTCGGGCCAATTCCTAGTTCTGGCTTCGGTTCTATCGGTGGAATTTTGGGTGGAGCAGGAATCGGAATCACGAAGTCTTGCAAGAATCCTGAAGTAGCCGCAAAGGTTATTGAGGTAATCGGTTCTCCAAAGATTCAAAGAACTCTTTACGCAACAACCGGTGGCCAGTCTGGTCACAGATCAGCTTGGCTTGACCAAGACTTAAACGCTTTCACGAACAACTTCTATGCCAATACTTTGGATACCTTAGATAACAGCTATCTTCGCCCAAGGTTCCCTGGCTTCATCGAAATTCAGACTGATTCCGGTGACATTCTGGCCGAAGCGGTTTACGGGAAGATCACTCCCGAGAAAGCTGTCGAGGGAATCAACAAAAAGTATCAAGATCAACTAAAGAAATGGTCTGATTTTCTCTAAGCTCTGATGTCATTTACTGTCGCGATCGCTGAAGTTAAACAAGAAACAAACACTTCTGCGCCGCCAACTACCTTAAAGGATTTTGAAGATTTTCACCTTTTCTACGGTGATCAGATAAAGACTGGATTGGGCGATAGCAACTCTGAAATAGCCGGTTTCTACGAAGTTCTATCGAAAGAAGATGTCGAGATTGTTCCAATAATTGCGACATTTGCGGTTTCTGGTGGTGCCGTCGACACAAACACTTTTGAGTATTTGGTTAATTACTTAACCGTAAATCTCGCAAAAATCGAAAAACTTGATGGGCTTTTGATTGCTTTACATGGCGCACTAGTTACTGATCAATTTCATGATGGAGATTCAGAATTACTTCGACGCGTCCGAGAGGTAGTTGGAACAGAAATACCTATTTCTGTGACCATGGATTTACATGCGAATATAACGAAATCTAAAGTCGAATTAGCAACCACAATAAGTGGGTTTCATACCTGCCCTCATGTTGATCTGAAGCAAACCGGCGCCCGAGCCGCAAAATTGTTAATGGGAATTCTGAAAAAAGAGCTTGATCCAAAGATGGAACTTGTAAAAATACCTATAGTTGTTCCGGCTTCAAATCATATTGATTTCGAGCCTGGCGCTTATAAAGATGTGTTGGATTTTGCACTTTCAAAAGTAGCAAATCAGATTCTAGATCTTTCAGTATTTACGGTTCAGCCTTGGTTGGATATCGAAGAACTTGGCTGGGCCGTTGTTGTGATTGCGAATAATTCAAGGCAAGAAGCTGCTACAACTGCAAAAATAATCGCGGCAAATATTTGGGAGAAGCGAGAATTACTTTCATTTACTGAACTGCTTGATCCCGGTGAAGCAATCGCCTTGGCTCTGCATCAGGAAAGTGGCCCAATCGTATTAAGTGATTTAGCAGATGGCACAATGGCGGGAAGTCCTGGCGACAGTCCTGTAGTTTTGCGAGCTGCCATTGAAATTGCGCCCGAAAAGAATGTATTTATCAGCATTTGTGACCCAGATTTTGTGAAAAAAGCCGCAGCAATTGGCTCTGGCGGATCGATAACTTCTGAAATCGGTGCAACTTGGGGAAGAAACTTTTATCAGCCGCTAAAAATTTCAGGTCAAATAATCTCAATCACTGATGCTGAATTTACATTTACCCAGAAAAGTTATCTTGGCATGAAAATGCAGATGGGCATGACAGCGCTGATCAAAATTTCAAACATCTATCTGGTTGTAACTAGCAATCCTGCGACTACGACCGACCCGGCTTATTATGCAGCGGTCGGGCTCGACGTGTTAGAGGCTCAAGTTGTTGTTGTTAAAACACATGCCGGATTTCGTGATGGATACCGAAACATAGCAAAGGCTTTTCACCTATTGAACACTCCAGGCATGAGTTCAGATGACATCAAGAACTTGCCCTACAAAAATATTGAGCGACCCAAATATCCTTGGGATACCCAAATGAATTGGCAGATTTAGCGACCTTTAAAGTCTGCGGCTCGCTTCTCGATGAACGCAGCAACACCTTCACGACCATCAGCAGTCTCAATTAGTGGAGCAGTTAATTCGACTTCAAGTTGCAGCGCTTCCGCAAAAGGCAGATCCAAACCTTTACGCATCAAGTGCTTCAACACTCCTAGCGCGAGCGGCGCTCTTTTTAGAACTTCTGAAACATATTCTGCAAGTTCTTCTTCAAATTTTTCATCATCTAGCACCGAGGAAATTAGCCCGCAATTTAGAGCTTCTTCGCCGCGAAGCCATCGACCGCGCATAATCATGTCATTAGTTTTTGCAACACCAATTAATCTCGGAACGATTTGAGTTCCGCCGCCACCAGGAAGAAGTCCTAGGTTTGCTTCAGGAAGTCCAAGTTTGGCGCTCTTATTTGCAACAATTAGATCGCAGTGGAGCGCAAGTTCAAGCCCGCCACCTAACGCGTAACCATAGATAGCGGCAATAAAAGGTTTTGGAATCTCAAAAATACGATCCGCAATTTTTCCAGCTTCTACTATGAAATCGCCAAAATCCTTGGCGCTCATTGTCCGATAAGCATCAATATCTGCACCAGCAACAAAAGCCTTGTTTCCAGATCCCCTTAAAACACAGACTCTGGCATCAGATTTTTCAAATTCATCAAATGCTTTTCCAAGTTCGTGCCAAACATCGATTGATAAAGCGTTGAGCTTATCTGGCCTGTTAATTGTTATGTAAAAAACTTTCTCAACGTTTTTAACAAGAACGACATCAGACATGACTTAGTGACTCTTTTCTACTTAGGATTTTTTGAAAACTTAGCGACAATTGCCTCTTCAACTTCAATTAAGCGCTCAATCAGCTGAGATCTGTCACTGCCCTTTGCGCTCTCCAAGAATCTGGTGCCAAATGGATCCAACTTATATTTAATTAGAGCCATTTTTTCCTTTGGAACATCATAAGTTTCGAAATCTACGATTCTTTCGAGTTCTCGTGTTCTCATGTTTAATTGATACACGCCTTTATTCGAGATATAGAGACAAGCACCCGGACGTAATCCTTTACTGCGTCGCTCTTCCGGCGTCACAAGTGTTCTGCTTGCACTAACAGTTGCGACTGAGTCAACCATGCTTAGATGATCTTCATTCATTTGATAGATCACAAAGTTCCTGTGCATGTCAGAGACATCGGCCATTCCACCTTGTCCTGGCAATCGAATTCTCTTTCCGGATGGTGAAGTAACCCAGAGATTATTCGTTCTTAGTGATTTATCCACTTGAGCTACGGCAACTACTTCATAATCAATGAATCCTGGTTCGTAATAGATGTGAAAAGTATCGTCGCCACCCCAGTGGAATTTAGAGGAGTGGTAATCCAGCGACTCCCCTATCGACAGAAGTAAGGGTCTGGCATCTACATCTACATATCCGCCAGCTGTCGTCATGATTACGACATCGGGTTCCTTCATTTTGGCTAGAAAATATGAACCTTGTGCCAGTGGTGAAACAGCACCTGCTGACAAAATTTCACCAGGTTTATAAAGATCTGAAAGAAATGAAATCATCTTATCTTCGGTCTGAATAGTTTCGCTTTCAGACTTCTTGTATTCATCGATGAAAGAATAAACTTCATCAATTTTAATTCTCGCTGCTTTTTCTACGAAATCGACTCTTTCGGAAGTTGGCAACAAGAATTTCTCATTTAGCCCCTCTTCGGCAAACTGCTTGATCGCCCGGTAATCCGTCACATAATTTGGCAAGCAAGAAGTCGGATATGCGCCCATTGGAGCAAGCACTATCGTCATTTCTCTGGTCCTTGGGATAAAAATACAGTTCTGAGTTATTTCAAATTCATCGACTATTTTCTCGACGCTAACGATAATCTTTTTCGCCGCACCAAGATATGCAGTGTCTAATCCCCTAGTGCCTCGAATCAGAACATTCCCGTGTCGATCTGCTTCTTGGGCATGAACGATGAAGTAATCGATATGTAACGCATCTGTTCGCGCCAGACCGCTTCCATCATTCAAAGCTTCATAGGTATTGAAGGCATTTGTTGTTGGTTCTTTAAATATCGAATATGGCAAGTTTCGCATCGCCGCTTCACAAGCATTCATCAAAGTTAAAGCTGAATATTCGTGAGTTATTAATTCATCATTTTCAAGGGCTTTTCGAAATCTAGGAGCCAATCCAAATATATCGAGACTCGAGAAACAGAATGAGAGTTCGGTAACTTTTCCTGGAACTTCAAGAAACATTTCTAGTGGAATGTTTCCGCTCCATGCAATCATGTGCAGATTCTTGACGTTCGAATTCTTGATTTCATGGACCAGCGCCATTGGAAGACGCGTGAATAGCGCGCCTCCTAATGCAATTGAAGATCCATCTCCAATTTCAGAAATCGCATCTTTTATTGAAGAAACTTTGCTCATGGTCAAATATTCTTTGGCTTAGAGATAATCCCTTTAGCGATGTAATCAGATATCTCTGACTCGTTTAAGTCGAAAAATTCTCGGGCCAACTCATCAGCATGCTCTGAGAAAAGTGGTGGATGCTTTCTGATCTTTGATGGAGTTCCACCAAATTTCACTGGAATTCCAAGAGTCTCTAAAGAGCCTGCAGTTGGATGAGGAATTGAAACAATCATCTCGTTATGAAGCACTTGTGGATCCTTAGACACAGCTTCGTAATCTTGAAGCGGTGCACACCACAAATCTTTTTCTAGCAACTTCTCAAGCAAGTCATCAACTTTCCAGTTGATAGTTTTGGCATCGATCAATCTCTTATATTCATCTCTCTTGCCAATTTCATTTTTGCTTTCGAGGTTCATAAACTCTGGAATATCGAGCACTTCGCCGATTTCAGATAATGGGTTCATGGCAAGAGCTATCCAGCCATCAGCACATTTGTATAGACCATATGGGGCGCCGGTCCAAGGGTTTGCAATTCCAGAACTACTTCTCTCTGGTTGAACCCGGTTGTTCAAGAATGCCGTGAATTGATCTAGTTGGGTAGTCAAAATCGAACTCATTAAATTAACTTCCACAGTTTGCCCTTCACCGGTATTCATTCGTGAAATTAGCGCCGCTAGTGTTCCGTAAACAATGTGGAAACCGGCGGTCAAATCTGCGATTCCGGCAGCAATAGGTGTTGGTGGATCTTCTTTTCTACCAATTACTGTTGGGAAACCAGTGATTGCTTGAGCTAACAAATCTTGGCCGGGTCTTGTTACGTAAGGACCGCTGCTTCCATATCCTGAACTAGAAACCACGATTATGTCCGGATTGGTTTTCTTCAAAGTATCATAATCAATACCGAGTCGCTTCATGACACCAGGTCTAAAGTTTTCAATTACAACATCTGCTTTATCGCAGAGTCGCTTTACAAGTTCTAGCCCCTCTTTAGATTTAAGGTCAATTCCGATGCTTCGCTTATTTCTGTTGAAACACATGTAAGAAATTGTCTCGCCGCCTGCATAAATTCCGCCTAAGGCAAAATTTCTCATCCAATCGCCGCCAGGTGGCTCGATCTTTACAATCTCTGCTCCCATATCACCAAGAATCATTGTCGCAAAAGGTCCCTGTGCTAACTGCGTAAAATCAGCAATTAGAATTCCTTCTAGCGGTCCAGTTCTGCTCACTTTATGTGCACCTATTCTCTTGTTTTTTGATTACTTGGAAAAACTTTTTTTAATCTGCAAAATATCTTCGGTCGAGTCATATCGGTAACATCTAGCAGTCGCGCCGCCATCAACTGCGATTGATTGTCCAGTGAGGAAAGATGCTTTTTCAGAGAGCAGGAATGCTGCAACTTCTGCAATCTCGTTTGGTTCACCAAGTCGTTCAAGGGGGTGAATTATCGCCATGTCCAACTCTGCTTTCGCTGAGTCCGCTGCATCCGCGATCACTTGGCTGAGCATCTCCGTTCTGATAGCTCCCGGTGCGATTGCATTCGCACGTATGCCAAGTGGTCCGTATTCGACGCAGATATAACGAGTCAATGCATCCACTCCACCTTTTGCTGCATCATAAGCAGCCCACCCATTGAATGCTGATCGGCCATGGATTGATGAAATGTTTACGATTGAACCTGAAATCTTATTTTCAATAAATGACTTTATTGCTGCAGAGCATCCCCAATAAACACCCATTAGGTTTACATCAAATAATCTCTGCACTTCGGCTGGATTAGGGTTATGCAAATTTCCACCCAGAGCAATTCCTGCATTGTTGACCCAAGAAGTTAGGGGCGCTACTTTCGAAGCTTCCTTCGCAGCTTTCTCAAAAACGCCATCTTTGCATAGATCTTCATTGATAATTAACGCTGAACTTCCAAATTCTTCAGAAGCTGATTTCGCTAAATCGCTATTGTTTTCAATACCAACGACAAAGTATTTATCTGCGACAAGCTTTCTAATAATGGCTCGACCAATTCCGGAACCTACTCCGGTAACTACTGCACTGCTAGCCACTTGATCCCCCAAATATCTTTAGTAGTCGGTGAACTATTTATTTTTTACTTTTGACGAAGTCTGATCGACAAGAACGGCAATAATTAGTGCTGCTCCAAGTGCTGTTGTTTGACCGTAAGAAGGTAGCTGCATTTGAGCAAAACCATTTGAAAGTGTTGCCAAAATTCCAACCGCAATAGCTGTTCCAGCTACAGAGCCTCGGCCTCCAGCCAAACTCGTTCCGCCCAAGATGACTGCAGTAACAACTGATAGCAAGTATGAAGTTCCGAGTTGTGGCGATGCTGATCCAAGTTGGCTCACAAGAACTACTCCTGCCACTGCTGCAGAAAGGCTGCTAACAACGTAGAGGCCTAGCGGAAGCATCTTTGTAGAGATTCCAGAGAGACGCGCAGCTTCTTTGTTTCCGCCAATCGCGAAAATGTTTCGGCCAACCACAGTTTTTCTCTCGATGAAATAAGCAAGCGCCATCACGAAGACAACAATGATTACGAGAACCGGGATACTGAAGACTTTGGTATATAAAAACCAGTCAAATAGTGGATCCCGGATTGAAACTGTCTGGCCTGCTGAAAGAATGAAAGCAAGTCCAGAGAAAAATGACATGGTTCCTAAAGTTGTAATAAACGGATTAACCCCGAGTTGAACAACAATGAAGCCATTTAGAACACCTATCAACATTCCAATTGAAATCGCTATCAAAACTACCAACCAGCTGGACATTCCGGTAGCCAGCAACTTGCCAACAATTACAGTCGTTATAGCCACAACGCTTCCTACGGAAACATCGATTCCACCAGAAATAATTAGCGGCGTCTGCGCGGATGCCATGATTCCCAGAGCGGTTGCACCAACTAAAATTGTTATCGCATTGTCAAATGTGAAGAAATACTCTGGACTTTGAAACCTAAAGAAGATAATCATCAAAATCAGCATCAACAACAGACCCTGTCTGCGGAAGAAACTACCAAAATCTATCTTTCGTTTAGCATCTCCGGAAATGGTCTCTTTATCTTTTTTTCTGCTCATGATGCTTCCTCCAAATAAGCTGCGCGCGCAACTTCTTGTTGAGTAGGGTTGGTCTTACTTAAAGTTATCTTTCCATTACGCATAACTTCGATGCGATCTGAAATCTTTAACACTTCCTCGATATCGCTGCTAATTACGAGTACGGCGACTTTCTCTTTGTGAGCTAAATTTTGAAGTAATTCATAGATTTCAAGCTTTGACCCGATATCAACGCCGCGAGTTGGATCATCCAAAATCAGAATTCGACAACCTGTAAGCAACCATCTTGAAAGTAGAACTTTCTGCTGATTACCTCCCGAGAGCGATAGAACCGCATTTTCAATATTCTTCGTCTTAATGGATAAATTATCAGCCCAGAGTTGTCCTGAAGCGCTCTCGGCTTTCTTTTGAATTAAGCCCAATTTTGAAAGTTTGCGCAAGAAAGCCAGTGTTATGTTCTCTTTGATTGACCGCTCCAAGAGAAGTCCTTGAGCTCTACGCTCTGCAGGCACATAACCAATTCCGATATCCATTGTGGATTTAATACTTCCCAATTTCAATTCATTTCCGCCAACAGTTATCTTTCCTGAAGTCGGTTTATTTGAACCAAACAGAGTCATTCCTAGTGAATCTCGGCCGGATCCGGCAATCCCATAAACTCCTAGAATTTCTCCAAACTTTAGGGTCAAGCTTGTATCAAAAATTCCATTTGAAGTAGAGAGATTTTCAACTTTCATTGCTACTTCTGAATTCTCATTTGTCGTTGATCCTGCTCTGACGTCATCGACAGAGGCGTGACCGAGCATCGAGGACACAATTCGCTCTTTGTTGCCCTCATTTTTATTCATTTCATCAACTAGCTTGCCATCACGAAGAACAACAACTCTATCCGCAATGTTTAGAACTTCATCTAATCTGTGGCTAACAAAAACAATTCCTACACCTTGATCACAGATAGTTTTTAGCAATTTCAATAATCGTGTCGCTTCAATGTCGCTCATAGGAGCCGTTGGTTCATCGGTGATCAAAACTTTTGCACCTGGCGTCAAAGACCTAGCTATCTGAACAAAGGCGCGATACACAACCGGCATTTCTCCTACATTTTGATGTAAATCAATATCATCTAAACCTAAACTTGCTAAGCGCTCTGCGGCCTTTCGTTTCATTGAGGCATAATCAACTAGAAACGGAAGCTTCTTATGTGGATAGTGTCCGAGCAGAACGTTGGTCATAACATCTAATTCAGGGCAGAGTTGCAGCTCCTGTGAAGCAAGTCGAATTCCGGCAAGTTCTGCTGCCCGAGGACTATTTAAAATAACTTCTTGTCCATCAACAAAAATTTTGCCCGAATCGGGGGCAACCAAACCTGCTGCGACTGCAGCCAAAGTAGATTTTCCGGCACCATTCTCGCCAACTAGGCAGAGAATCTCGCCTGCATTCACATGAATTGAAACATCAGAAAGTGCCTGCACGCCACCGTAGCGTTTACTAATTGAGTTTAATTGCAAGATAGGGCTCTTGCGAGCCCTATCTTGCTGATCTGTAGCGATCAATTTATTCCTAACTTGTAAGTTTCAGCTTATGAACAAGCTGACTTTGGATAGTACTTTCCAACATTCTTCGCTGTAAGAAGAGTTGTTGGTAGAACTACATGCTTAGGAACTGATTGCTTGTTGATTAGGCCCATTACGGCTGGAATTAGGTATTTTCCGTAATTTTCAGGGAAGTAAGCAACGCTTCCATAAAGCTCACCGCTACAAATGTTTGAAAGCAGTGAAGCACCTTGACCTACAGCTAGCAGGTTGTTCATATCGCGGCCAGAAGCCTTGTATGCCTGAACCATTGCAACTGTGTTGTCATCGTTAATTCCACCAAGAATGATCTTGGCATCTTTTGGAATTGTTTGTAGCGCGTTACCAGTGTTTACGTTTGTCTTAGCTGGATCTGCACCTTGGGTTGGAACATCAATGAAGCGATCTGAAGGGAAGTTTGGTTGTACTTGGTTTACACCAACATAGTAACCATCCATACGCTGGATTGAGTTCAATCCACCTTCTTTAAGTGAGCCAATTAGCAAATAAGGTTCAACGTTCTTACCCCATTTTCTTAAGGCTTCCTTCATTAATCCGTTACCAGCCATTGCACCAGCGGCACCGTTATCTACATCTACGAAAGGAACTCCTGGGTGAACAACGAATGTTGCAACCATAGGAATCTTTGCATCTTTCATGGTACGGACAGCACCTGGTGCTGCAGCTGCAACAACTTGAGCAGCCATTACACCGTCATACTTCTTCTGAATGAAAATCTTTAGGTTCTCTTGAACCTTGATTGGATCAGCATTATCAGAAAGGATTTCAACCTTTACGCAGCCCATAGCTTTGGCTGTTGCAAGCATTCCCTTTCTAACAATTAGAGCGAAAGACTCGTTGTCTGAGAAAATATCAAACCCGAGCTTGTATGTCTTTCCTGCGCAAAGTTCTTTTGTTGGCTTTCCAAGGAACTTTTTCCAGTCTGGAGCCGCTGCCTGGGCATTTTGTACCGACAGCAGTAGTGCGGCGACAGCTAGAACTGAAGTTAACTTCTTTCTTGCGATCATTTTTCACCTTTCAGTTGGTTTGGCGCCTCGTTATGCACTTTTCTGAACTTTAGGTTCAAAAGGGGCATCCCACTGGCTATCGCGAACACTAGCCTCTGTCTCAGCGCATATGTCAAGCGTTTGACTTGCCATTTTTATATAAACTTTCGTTATTTTTTCCTATTATCAAGCGATTGATGAGCCAAATTGCGACTTTCCTTAAGCCTCTTCTCAAGTCACGGCTTGGAGGACTAGCATTCGAGCCACTTCCGCCCCACCCCAGCAACTAAGTTTCTGACCCAAATTTCTTTAAGGAGGCTAATCGATGCTATCCCTCAGTAACGGCCTGATTTCAATAAAGGTTGATGAAGAATTAGGTGGTGAAATTAGATCGATAAAGATGGGCAAGAGCGAATTCTTGGCGGACTTCGATTGGTCGAGTCCAATACAGAGCAGTAAATCTTCTTCATATGGCAGTGCAATTCTGGATTGGCTTTCAGAATATCGAGGTGGTTGGCAAGTCTTGTTCCCAAATGCCGGAAATGAGAACACTGTTATGGGAGTGCCTCTCCCCTTTCATGGTGAATTTGGTAGAACAGAAACTACAGTTGTTTCAAAGAAAAAAACTGAATTAGTTATTAGAGCTGGCACGAGATTGCCTTTGGTCTTAACTCGAACCTACAAACTTTTGCCAAACAAGCCGATACTTCAGATAACACAATCTGTAACAAATGAATCTGATTCTTCAATTCCATTTATTTGGGGCGAGCATCCAGCATTTTCACTTCCACGTGGATCAAAAATTAATCTTCCGACAGGTCCGATTCTTGTAGATGCTAACGAAATGGGAGAACTTCAAGATGTGAAACCTGGATCTACTGGTAATTGGCCAACTGTCCCAGATCGTGTTGGTGGCCAAATAGATTTATCAGTTGTTCCTGAAGCGGACATAGAACGTTTGTGTTATCTGCATGATCGTCCCGAAGGTTGGGCGGCCATGCAACATGGGAAGAAAGTAATTGGACTTTCGTGGGATTTAGAAGCCTTTCCACACTTGTGGTTCTGGCAAGAAATCGGCGGCAAAGGATTTCCGTGGTTTGGAAGAGCGCAGATAACAGCGATTGAGCCTGCTTCTACCTGGCCTTCATTCGGGCTAGAGGCAGCAATAACTAGCGGTCAGGCCTTCTACTTAAAGCCAGGCGAAGTTCGCACTGCCTGGACAACCTTCTCGGTATCAACCGTGGCGGCCAAAGACATAATGAAAATAAAGTCCGTTGATCCAAAAGGAACATTCCACACAAAATAATGAAAATAATGAAATAGGAGCAAGCTATGGAAAAAAATCTCGCAGGAAGAAATGCAGTCGTTACCGGTGCGGCAATGGGAATTGGTCGTGCCACCGCCGAAGTTCTTGCTGAAAGAGGTGCACGAGTAATTGCACTTGACTATAACGAAGCTAAATTAAATGAGTTGATTCCTATTTGGAAAAGTGCCGGCTTGGATATCACGCCCATGCAATGTGATGTCACAAGTGCAGAAGCAGTCGCTTCAGCCTTCAAAAAAATTGGTGAGATTTTTCCTAAGTTATCAATTCTGGCAAACATTGCTGGTGTTGTCCGCTACGGAAAAATCGAAGATTTAAGTGAGGCCGACTGGGATTTTCAATTAGATACAAACCTAAAGGCGATGTTCCTAACTTGTCGTGAAGCCGTAAAGTTGATGAGAGTGAATGGCAGCGGTTCAATAATTAATATTTCAAGTGTTCAGGCCATGGCAAGTCAGCAAACAGTTGCTCCTTACGCAGCTTCCAAAGGTGGCGTAATTTCCTTTACAAGATCTATAGCGCTCGACTATGCCGCAGATGGAATTAGAGCAAATGCAGTTCTGCCAGGTTCAGTTGAAACTCCGATGCTACGAGCTGCGGGCGAACAATTCAATCCTTCAGATCCAGATGGCGCGATGAAGAATTGGGGAGCTCTACATCCGCTTGGATTTTTAATTCAGCCAAGAGACATTGCAAATGTAATTGCATTTCTAGCGAGCGATGAGGCAAGAGTTATCACCGGTGCGCCAATAATTGCTGACTCTGGATTGCTAGCGGGTCTCGGCGTATGAAGTTAGGCCAAGCATCAATTCTTCCGACTCTTCCGAAACGTGAAGCGCGCGTTGAACTTCTGGAAAAAGTTGGTAAGTCCTTGCTTGGTATGCCATACAAGAGTTGGAATTTTGGTGATTCAACTGGCTTCGAAGGAATTCTTGAAACCGGGCGAATACTCAAAGATCCCACTTACTTTGCATTTGCTGAAGGTTGGTTTCGTGCTTGGGCCAGCCGCCCAGAGCCATTTAAACCTCTAGATTGCACAGCTCCTGGCGTTGCAATGGTGGAAGTTGCACGCGAAACAGATAACCAAGAAATCTTTGAATCACTCAATCGCCTCGCTACTTATTTAATGGGTAGAAGTAAGAACCGCGGGATATACGACACCTGGGAATCTTTATGTTTGATTCCACCATACGGCGGTGAAGAGCTTCCGGCAGAAGAAGCGCAGTGGCTTGCAACCCCACCCGGGGGAACGTGTATTGATTGCTTGCATTTTGACCCACCATTCCTAACGGCTCTTGGGAAAGAGAGTAAGAACGAAACACTTATCACTGCTGGAGTTGAACAAGCACATGCATATATTGATGCGCTACAGAAAGAGAATGGAATCTTCGATCACTTCTTTATGTATGGAGTTCCAGGAACCTGGGCACCTGGTTGGGGCCGTGGTCAAGGTTGGGCACTATTAGGAATGTTGGATGTTCTAAAGAACATTCCACTTAATCATCCCGGCCGGAAAAAAATTGAGGATGCCGCAAAGAAATTGATTTATTCCATGATTGATTTGCAACGCGAAGATGGTCGTTGGTGGTGTGTAGTAGATAGTGATAAATCTGGTGAAGAGGGATCTACAGCTGGCTTTATGGCCACTGGATTTGCCCGAGCAATCAAACTTGGAATAGTTGATGACAGCGTTGTTGAACCATCGATGTTAAAAGCCCTTGCTGGTGTTATCGGAGATACAAATTCTGCAGGGCAACTTCAAAATGTGACTGCAGCTGTTTTTGCTTCAACAAGAAGGTCTCATTATGAATTCACGCCACGTGGATTCTCAGTCCCATGGGGTCAAGGGCCACTTGCTATGGCCATCTGCGAAACTGATGAACTTCTGAAATGAAAAAATTCCAAAAACCAATACTAAAAACAGGGAGACAATAAAATGATTGATACAACGAAAAAGTTGAATCTAGATAAAGTCGAAATAATCGCAGCCGGTGTCGACCATAGCGAAGGCGTAACTGTCACTCCAGATCAAACAATTTATTGTGGTGGTGAAGCTGGCCAGATTTATCGAATTGACAACGATGTTCCGGTTGAGGTCGCTAATGTAAAAGGTTTCATGCTTGGATTAGCAAGTGATGCCGAAAATCGAGTTTATGCAATCGACAACGCAAATAAATGTGTCTGGCGCTACGACCCTAAGAGCAATTCAACTGAGAAGTGGCTAGAAGGCCCTAAAGACAATCCTTTAAATGTTCCAAATCATGGCTCGTTTGGTCCTGACGGAAGTTACTACTTATCTGATTCAGGCGACTGGCAGAAGGGCGATGGAAAGGTCTGGGTGAAGCGGCCAGGTAAAGCTATTGAAATCTTTAGTAAAGAATCTAAGAACTTCCCAAATGGCAATGCAGTTTCAAGAGATGGCACCAAGCTTTATGTGGTTGAGTCCGAACCCGGTGCAATTTGTGAAATTCAGATAAATCCAGATGGGTCAGCAGGTTCGAGAAAGGTCCTTATCGAACTAGGGCTTTTAGTTCCGGATGGAATTAGAGTCGCAGCCGATGATTCGCTCATCATTAGTTTTTATTCCCCCAACTTAGTTGCACGGTGGAGTCCGGATGGCGGCCTTGAAGCGCTTGCCAATGATCCCCAAGCAGTATTTTTGGCCGCACCTACGAACCTTGAGTTCTTCGGTGAAAATCTCGATGTGATTATTTTTGCAAGTCTGGCCCGCTGGCAGTTATCGCGCGCTAACTTAGGAATCAAGGGAGCGAAGCCTCACTATCCAGATAAGTCAACCATCGGAAATTAATTGTCTTGATACGCTTTGCCTAGTAATGCTAGGTAAATTGATTCAATTTGACGTAAATGAGTAGGAGCAAATTTTGGCTTCCAAGAAGAGCTCTGTGCTTCAACGAAAAGCAACGTTGCGAGATGTTGGTTTGCTGGCGAAGGTTGACCCCAGCCTAGTGTCAAGGGTTTTGAACAATGACCCTAACGCCACTGCCTCGTCAGCCACCAGAGCAAGAATTTTATCGGCGGCAAAGAAACTTAACTACACAACCAATTTCGCTGCCCGAAATCTTAAGATGGCAAGAACATTAACAATTGGACTATTGCTCCCAGATCTAACAAATCCCGTAAATGATTTGGTTGCACACGGAGTTCAAGAGCGAGCCGCAGAATTAGGCTACGGCGTAATTATTGCAAACCATTCTGATATTGGTGGCGACCGAACTATTTCGCAGATGCTTACACAAGGCCACGTAGACGGAATTATTGCCTTTGTTCACAGTATTAATGATTCATTCATGGAGGATTTGTCTAGAAATAGCAACGGAAGAATTCTTCCGATGAATGGAAAAATCAAAGGAATAGATTCGAGTGTTTCGTTGGATGATCCCAAGGCTGCGGAAATGTGCGTCGAACACCTAGTTGATTTGGGCCACCGCAAGATTGTTGGAATCTTTGCATCTATGTCAAATGACTCACCTAAGCGGCGTGTAGTTGGATTCAAGAAGGCTTGTGCAAAATACAACATTCAACCAAATATTGTTTTTACCCAAGGTTATTCATCTCATGATGGTTACTTGGCAACTCTCGAAGCAATTACAAAGTATTCGCCAACTGCAATCTTCCCTTCTTCAAACTCATATGCGCTAGGAACTTACCGGGCACTTTATGAGAAGAAATTTAGGATCCCAGATGATGTCTCTGTGATTACACTGCACAATTCTGCTTTGACCGAATATCTTTCACCGCCGCTTACAAGTGTTCGGCTTCCGGCAGAAGAGATGGGCAAAGTTTCTGCGGAAAAACTGATCGACATGCTAAATGGTAAAAAAATTAAGCATTTAATTGTTGATGGCAAACCGTCTCTAGTGTTACGTGGATCAACATCTAAAGTGCAGAATTAAGCCAATAATTTACGATATGAAGGGGTTCAAGCGTTAAATAATGTCAGCATCAGATTTAGTTTCACAGCTAACTGCCCTTATGGGTAGCGAGGTTGTTCGCAGCGATGCGGTCTCACTGCAGGCTTACAGCCGTGATGCGACTCCGATGTTTGAGGGACTTCCAGAAGTAATTGTGGCTCCGAGAAATACTCAAGAAGTTGCGAAGATTGTTAAGTTCGCTCACGATACCAAGACGCCGATTATTGCTCGTGGTGCGGGTAGCAATTTATGCGCTGCAACTGTTCCGCTGAATGGTGGAATCGTGATGAGCCTGACCAACATGAATCAAGTATTAGAAGTTTCTAAATCCGAAATGATTGCTATCGTCCAACCTGGTGTGACAAATCTAGTTTTGGATCAACTTGTTGAAAAAGAAGGACTGCGTTTTGTGCCAGATCCAGGTTCTCGAAATGTTTCAACTATTGGTGGAAATGTTGCAACGAGCGCTGGTGGATTGCGTGGGCTCAAATATGGAACTACCCGAAATTACATCTTAGGTTTGGAAGCCGTTCTTGGAACTGGCGAAATTATCCGCACCGGTGGCCGTTTGGTTAAAGATGTTGCTGGATATGACGTAACGAGATTATTAGTCGGAAGCGAAGGAACTCTTGCAGTCTTTACTGAGATCACAGTTGCACTTGCGCCTCGTCCTGAAGCATCTAAATATGGTGTTGCCTACTTCGAAGATTTAGCAGCTGCTGCGCAAGCCGTTGAGAAAATTATTACATCCGGAATCTTGCCGGCAACATTGGAGTTTTTAGATAACACCTGTCTTGTAGCAGTCGAAGACTTTGCACATCTTGGTTTAGATACCAAGGCTGGCGCACTTTTATTGTTTGGCGATGACGGTGATTTAGTTTCGATTGAACAGAGTGTTAACAAAATGGCAGAGATTGCCAAATCATCAAGTGGTTGTCGCGGCGTAACTCTTGCTGCTGATGTTGCTGCTGCCGAAGCACTTCTATATGCGCGACGTTGCTCATTGCCAGCCCTAGCGCGATTAAGTTCACTTTCAATCTTGGAAGATATTGCTGTGCCAAGAAAATCTATGGCTGAAGCGGTTAAACGAATCGAAGCAATTGGCGTCAAACACGGTCTTCGCATCGGAACCTTTGGCCATGCTGGTGATGGAAATCTGCATCCAACAATCGTTTTAGATAAAGATAATCCCCGTGAAGTTGCGGCGGCTGAAGCAGCACTTGCTGAAATCTTCGCACTCCCCCTTGAATTTGGCGGAACTATCACGGGCGAACATGGTGTTGGTTCGGCGAAGTTGCCATATCTTGAAGCAAAAATTGGTCCGGCAAATATGCAACTACAACGTGATATCAAGAAAGTTTTTGATCCAATGGGTATTTTAAATCCTGGTCGGATCGGTTCATGAGAGAGAAATTTAGTCAAGATAAATTAGACCGCTGTATCTCTTGCGGTTACTGCCTGCCTGCTTGTCCAACTTATAAGTTAACTGGAAATGAAGAGTCTTCTCCCCGTGGCCGAATAACTTTAATGCGAGCAGTGCAGAACGATAAATTGCCAGCCCTCGATTTGTTGAAGGAATCTTCATTCTGTCTCGGCTGTCGTGCTTGCGAACCGGTTTGTCCTGCCGGTGTCGAATATGGCGTATTGCTTGAAGAGATGCGGGACATAACTTGGCAAGGAAAGAACCGTCCACTAATTATTCGTGGCCTCTTTATGATTGTTGATTCGAAAATAGGAATTTGGGCCCTTGGCTTGTTTTCACCAATGGCTAGGCGCCGTGAAGCTAATAAAGATTTGCATCTAATGTATGGCTGTTTTGAACGCCGATTATTTCCTTCAGTAAGTCGCGCAGTTGCGAAGTTGGCACCAGAAGTTTCATGCTCATCTGATCAAGGTTGTTGTGGCGCGCTACATGCGCATAATGGTGAACTTGAAAAGGGCAAAGAGATGGCGAAGGCGCTGGGCGAAAAACTGTCAGGAACAATCCTTACTACCGCTGGCGGTTGCGCTGCACATCTCTCTTCAGTAATCGGCACTGATCGGGTTCAAGAGTTTTCTCAATGGTGGGTTAAACGCGATATCGAGTTGAAGCCAATAACCAAAGCAGGTCGCAAGATTCGAGTCGGATTGCAAGATTCTTGTCATTTGCGAAATGGAATGGGAGTTTTTGCAGAGCCCCGAGAAATCTTGAAACAACTGGGCGACTTCATCGAAGTTCCTGGAGCGGCTGATTGCTGTGGCGCAGCTGGAAGTTATGCGCTGCTTCAGAAGAAAAATAGTCGAAAAGTTATAAGCCAGAAGATTGCAGATATCAAAGCACTAAAACTTGATTACATCGCATCTGTAAATCCGGGATGCACCAGGCAATTAGTGACTGAACTTCGTCGGGCTCGAGTAAAGACCAAAGTTATTCACCTTGCTGAATTAGTTGCAAAATCACAGAAGCAATGAACTCAGAATTCTCACTGGAAACTTTAAAGGCATCTTGGAATCAAGTTCTAGATGAAGTCTTAGAAGTTGATCGCGTCGCTTGGTTGCTCTGGTTTGATGCCAGATTAGTAAAACTTGAAGGCGGCATTTTGGAGGTGAGCTTTGCCGATAGCGAAAAATTTAGTGGCGACCACAACTATAAAAGCGCACGTAAACCCGAACAAACTGCCAAACTAGTGTCCGCAATCTTGAAAGTAACAGGTAAGAATTTGGAGGTAATTGAATCTTGAAAAGAATCTTTATCCTCCTAACAATCTGTCTGTCTTTGATTTCAAATAACGTTATTGCTGCCGGGCCACTGCCACTTGTCGCTGCCGGGCCAGGAAATAGAATTCACGGAGTTGATATAAGTAAGTGGCAACATCCATATGGCAAGCCAATCAACTTTGTAAAAATGGCAAAATCCGGAGTCCGCTTTGTGATGATCAAGGGTTCAGATTCACAACCAACTGCAGATGCCGAAGCTAAAAAGTATTTGATTGAAGATCGCAAAGCAGCCCAGGCCGCTGGTTTATACACAGGCTTTTATTATTTTGCGTATATTCCTGATACAAAAGTTAAAGCCGAAATAATCGCCGATGCAAAAACGCAAGCTCAGAAAGTGATCTGGAGACTTGGCGAAATTGGTGGTTATACCGAACAAGATTTACCTGTTGCGCTGGATTTGGAAACGAACTGCGTTCGCAGAATTTCAGGTGTTTGTCAGAAATACGCTAGTCGTGCCCACGTTTCATTATGGGCTAAAACTTGGCTAGAAGAAGTAACTCTTAAAACTAATCGCCTACCCTTTGTTTATTCATATCCAAATTTCTTGCAGAGCGCCAAGGCGAGATCAAATGACTTTGCAAAGTATCCGTTATGGATTGCGGCATATGGAATTCACCCGGCAGAACCAACTAATCATCCAGGTATGAAGAGCGTTGGCTGCTTTGTTCATTCTTGGACTAAGTCAGATTGCACAGCTGATTACACTATTTGGCAGTACTCATCTTGTGGCAAAGGTTCTAAGTATGGCGTTGCGAGTTCGAGAATTGATCTGAACGTATTTAATGGTAGCGAAGAGAAGTTTTATTCGTTGACTAAAGGAGTATGGAAGCCAAGCGATGTTGATCTACTTCCTTTCAATGAACCTACAACTGCAACCTTGTTATCAAGTTCGAGTTCGATAACGACAAACGATAGTGCGAATTTTGTTGTAGATGCAGTTCGGCCAAATGGCACTCATGTAGTCACAGGAAGTGTGAAATTTGTTTCGGCAGATACAACTGTTGAGACTGGGATGCAACAAGTTATTCGATCCGCATCTGGAAGATGGACATTAAAAGTTTCTGGACTAACTGCTGGTAGCTATGTTGGATATGTTGAATACTTCGATGAATCAAAGACTCATGCAAGTGCGGTTATGCCGGTGATGTTCGAAGTAACCCAGGGCCCAACCCCAACGCCTAAGCCATCACCAACAAAGAAGCCAGCACCTAAGCCAGTAGATACCTGCGCGGGGCAAATTCGTTATTAAAAGATAACCAAAGATAGAGTTGGCTACTGTGAGCCACGAAAAATCGATCCCGCTTAGCCACGACATCGTGCGCCAAGATCGCAAGTTAAGCGATGGCCGAACAATTTCTTACTACGATTCAAAATCTGTTGCGCGTGAAGCGGTAGACACCAGGCCAGTGGAAAATCGTCCGGGACTTGGTGAACTTAGATTAGATGCGCTTACAAATGAATGGGTTGTTATGGCAGCACACCGCCAGGCCCGCGCATTCTTGCCACCGAAAGAATTATGTCCGCTCTGCCCAACTAAGCCCGGATTGCAATCAGAGATTCCAGAATCTAGTTATGAAGTTGCTGTGTTTGAGAATCTTTCACCTTCACTTGCACTAGCCAAAGCTGATTGGAAGCTACCGGCATATGACGGTTTGGATACCCCAATAGTTGATGCCGCTGGTTTCTGCGAAGTTCTTTGCTATACCGATAATCATGAAGCGCACTTTGGAACACTCTCGCTAGAACAAATTCGAATCGTTATGGAAGCCTGGCGCGATCGCACCCGCGAAATTTCGAAGATGCCAAATATCGCCCACATTTTTACCTTTGAAAACCGCGGGGTCGAAGTTGGTGTAACTCTCCATCATCCACATGGCCAGATTTATGCTTATTCATATCTACCGCCAAGAGTTGAAAAGATGTTGAAAATTGCAACAGATCATTTAGCAAAACATTCGCGTCCACTATTAACCGACATCATTGCTCGTGAAGTAAAAGATGAGGTTCGAATTGTTGCGCAGAACAGCGACTGGATTGCATATGTGCCGTTTGCCTCAAGGTATCCCTTTGAAATCCATATTGCACCAAAGGTTTTTACTGCCGATCTTGCAGAACTAACAGATGCCCAGGCCGATTCCTTCGGCGCTGTAGCAAAAGAATCACTACAAAGATTAGATGGAGTTTTTGGAATCGAAATGGCGTATATGGCATCTTGGCATCAAGCACCAGTTCATGTTGGGCGCAACGCACTTGGATTACATCTACAAATAACGAGTATTCGCAGAGCGCCCGGAAAATTGAAGTATCTTGCTGGGTCAGAATCTGCGATGCAGGCATTTATTATGGATCTGAAACCGGAGCAATCTGCTGCACAGCTGCGCGATGTAAAAATCTAATGCGTGTTCTGGTAACTGGCGGCGCTGGCTATATCGGCTCGGTTGCTACAGCAATTCTTTTGGAGCGTGGCTTTGAAGTAACTGTTTTGGATGACTGTTCTACCGGACACCGCGATGCAGTTGTAGATGGTGCAAAGCTTATTGAGGGCTCGGTTTTAAGCGAAGAATCTCTAGCCCTGGCGCTCGTCGATTGCGAGGCTGTCTTCCACTTTGCCGCGAAATCTTTAGTCGGCGAATCAGTTGAAAAGCCTGATCTTTACTTTGATGTAAATGTGAATGGAACTAAGAATTTACTTAAACAAATGTCGCTGGCAAAGATTTCGAAACTGGTCTTCTCTTCAACAGCGGCAACATATGGCGAACCAGAAGTTATCCCGATAAGCGAAGGCGCTAAGACCGAACCCACTAGCCCATATGGTTCAACTAAATTAGCGGTAGACAATTTGATCACAGAAGAAGCAAAATCTGGTTTGGCAGCGCTAAGTCTCAGATATTTCAATGTCGCTGGTGCATATAAATCAAAATTTGGTTGGCTGGCCGAACGCCACAATCCAGAGACACATTTGATTCCAAATTTGTTGCGTTCGACCGTTGATAATCCAATTAAGATTTTCGGAGACGATTGGCCAACGAAAGATGGCACCTGCATTCGAGATTACATTCATGTGGCCGATTTAATCGATGCTCATATTCTTGCTCTAGAAAGCCTGTCTCCCAGCCAACATAAGATAATTAATCTTGGTAGTGGCAGTGGATATTCAGTAGCCGAAGTTATTAGCGCAGCAACTAAAGTATTAGGAAGAGCAATTCCTGTTGAAATTACATCTAGAAGATCTGGCGATCCGGCAGTCTTAGTTGCAGATATTTCACTGGCCGAACAGGCTTTAAAGTGGAAACCAAAATTCGATATCGAAAAAATGGTCAGCGATACCTGGGAATCAGCGAATGCACGAAATAGCAAGTAAATTTCAAGAAGTTTTTGGCACTGAGCCAGAAATCATTGCAAGTGCACCAGGGCGAGTAAATCTGATTGGTGAACATGTTGATTTTCTAGATGGCTTTGTTCTGCCCTTTGCGATATCTGATTCAACTACCGTTGCGATAACTAGAACTTCTGATAAAAGAATTCGAACTGCTTCTATTCAAAAGCGAGGCACGATTTCAAATATTGATTGTGTGGATGTTGCGCCAAAGAGTGGCGAACCTTGGACTCGATATCCAATCGGAGTTCTCTGGTCACTAGGAATTACTTCTGGAATAGATATCTTGATTGACGGACAAGTGCCATTGGGTGCTGGGCTATCTTCAAGTGCCGCCCTTGAATGTGCTGTGGCCACTGCGGTAAACGAACTATTTGATTTGGGCCTAACTCTTCCAGAATTAGCACTGGCCGCGCAACGTGCTGAGAATGTTTATGTCGGAATGCCCTGCGGAATCATGGATCAATCGGTATCGCTTATGGCAACTGCCGGAAATGCTTTGCTCTTAGATACCCGGGATCTTTCAATCGAACATATCCCCTTTGATATTGCACCACTCGGCCTAGAACTTTTAGTTATTGATACTCAAGTTCACCATGCGCTAGTTGATGGTGGGTATGCCGAACGCCGGGCATCTTGCGAAAAAGCTGTCGCTGATTTAGGAATTACCTCACTTCGCGATATTTCCGTGACAGATTTTGCTGCCCGAAAATCCGAGCTTGATGAGAAGACTTATATTCGAGCTTTTCATGGAGTGACTGAAATGCAACGAGTTCTAGATGCGGTTGCACTTTTAAAGAGCGGAGATTTTGTTGGCTTCGGCGAGATTGTTACTGCAGCTCATAACTCACTTCGCGATAACTACACCGTTTCGTGCCCAGAATTAGATTTAGCCGTTGATACCGCACTTAAGTTTGGCGCCCTTGGTTCGAGAATGATTGGTGGCGGTTTTGGTGGAAGCGCCATAGCACTTGTAAAAGCTAAGGATTCTGAGTTAATTAAGAGTGAAATAAAAGGTGGATTTATGAAGGCTCGATATAAAAGCCCTAGATTTTTCTCTGCCCTACCAAGTGCTGGCGCAAAAGTAATAAATTAAATCTCGACGATATTTATGCCGAGGATTGCAACTTTAATCTTTGGCAGGGCAATCTTGGTTGGTCCGCTAATTACTGAACCATCATTTGTTGGATCGAATTGGGCATTGTGGCAAGGACAAATCAGAAGGTTATTGGTTTTGTCGTAATTAACGGTGCAACCTTGGTGCGTGCACACGCTTGAATAAGCAAAGACTCCGGCTTTCGTTCTGAATAGCACGGCAGGAGTTCCATCAAAAGAAGTAAATTCTTTAGTTGAGCCAATTGGGAAATCAGCAACCTTAACGATTGCTGCACCAGCTTCAGGAGTCGGATTAGAGGCTGGAAATCTGCGACCCAAAAATACTGCTGCTACAGATGCTGCTGCAACGACAAAAATTCTCATAACTTCGCGGCGATCTCGAAGGTCGGGTATCAGCGCTACTGCAGATCTGCCCTTAGTATTTTGACGAACTAAGAAGAAGAGCGCGAGCCAAAGAATTGCATATGCGGTGTCGCTTCCAAGAAAGTAAGGTCTAACAGTCCATGTAGCGGTGAGCCACAAAGTTATTGAAATGAAGAAGCCACCAAGTGATGCTAACTGAAGTGCAATTCCGGTGAGGGTAGCGATACCGATTGCGAATTCGGTAAGAATTATCATCCAACCAACTGCAGTCGCATTCTCGACCATGTTCTTCAATAAAAATGAAATTGGCGAAGTTTCAAGATAACTAGAAATCTGGACACCGATGTAGCTCGGTGATTTTGGATTTAGAAATCCAGGATCGGTAGCTTTATTCCAACCACCATAAATAAAAGTGACGCCGAGGAATAAACGAATAATTCGGGCAGCTACGGGAAGGTTCTGCCATGACTTTGAAAAACTATAACTCGCCACTTTCAGCATCCCTTCGCGACTTGAGGGTAAAGCTCCCTCACTTGGACTCGAACCAAGAACCTGCCGATTAACAGTCGGCTGCTCTGCCAATTGAGCTATGAGGGATTATGTAGTTATTGAACGTGCGAACTATATCTGAAGCGTGAGGGCTAGCCCAATTCGCCTAAAGCGGCATCCTTCTGAACTCGGCGCTCGGCCTCCATGGCTACCAGAGCCGAGAAAGTCTCGTTGTATTGCGCCTCATTTTCAGTTGGATTCAAGCGTTGTAGCGTTGATTTAATTTCCGCAATTGATCTGCTCAATGCAACTTCACGTAACCGCGCGAAAATCGCAGCGATATATCGCTCGGAGATTTCTCGGTCGGTGCGGATTGGTTCTACAGTAAGTTCGGTAATCAGTGCGCGAATATCTTCGCTCTCGCTGCTCTCTAGCAATTTTTGGATGTTCAATTCTGGAGCGGCATCAATTTGAGTGCGAAGTTGATGATAGGCCCAATAAGAGAATGCGTTCTTCTCTAGCAGAGACCAATCTTTTGCCATCTCTGGAAATTGCAATTTAATCTTTAAGACTTCGCGTTCCATCATCAGGATTGGATCACGCAGATTTACCTCGGATTGAACTGCAGGTTCAAGATTCTGAGACGGCACACTTCTAGTCGAACTCTTCTTAATTGCACTTGTAACAATATCTACTTCAAGCCCCAACCAACCTGCGACTAAACGTGCATATTCGGGACGAAGTGAGGCATCACGAATTTTGCCGATTAGTGGTGCAACTTGATTTAAAGCTGATACTCGCCCTTCTGCTGAATTCACATCATATTTTGCAATCTCACTCTTTATTGCAAATTCAAATAGTGGCACTCGGCGTGCAATTAAATCTCGCACAGCCGCATCACCTGATGCAATGCGCAAGTCGCATGGATCCATTCCTGAAGGTTCAACCGCAACAAAGGTCTGTGCCACAAATTTCTGGTCATCATCAAATGCCCGTAGTGCAGCTTTCTGTCCAGCGGCATCGCCATCAAATGTGAAAATTACTTCGCCACGAAAAGCGTCGTCATCCATTAACAATCTGCGGATTACTCGGATGTGATCATCGCCAAATGCGGTTCCACAAGTTGCTACTGCTGTGGTAATTCCGGCTAAGTGTGCCGCCATAACATCGGTGTAGCCTTCAACGATTACAACCTGGCGCTTCTTCGCAATCTCTTTTTTGGCCATATCTAATCCGTAAAGAATCTGGCTCTTCTTGTATATCGGCGTCTCTGAAGTGTTTAAATACTTGGGGCCTTGATCGACTTCATCACTCGCAAGTTTGCGGGCACCAAAACCAACAACATCACCTGAAATATCTTTGATTGGCCAGACTAAACGATTGCGATATCTATCGATTGGGCCCTTGGTCCCATCTTTACTTAAGCCGGCAAGTGAAAGTTCGGAATCAGTAAAGCCTAAATTCTTTAGGTGCTTATAAAGTGCGTCCCATTCATCTGGCGCATATCCAACCCCAAATGTTTCGGCGGCGGCTTTATCAAAGCCACGCTTCTGCAAGAAATCTCTTCCGATTTGGGCACTGCCTGGAAGATTTAACTGTTCGCGATAGAAATTCATTGCTGCCACATTTGCTGCAACTAAACGCGAACGATTAATGCTTGGTCCAGTGTTTGTATTGGTTCCGTCATATCGAAGCGTGTAACCCATGCGGTCGGCCAATCTTTCGACCGATTCTGAAAATGATAGATGATCCATCTTCATCAGGAATGCAATTACATCGCCACCGACACCGCATCCGAAACAATGAAAATAACCTTTGCTTGGGGTTACGTGAAATGAAGGACTTTTCTCATCATGAAAAGGACAGAGACCTTTCTTCTGTCCCCCACCGGCGCTCTTTAATTGAACAAAGTCTCCGACTACATCATCTATTGAACTGTTATCGCGGACATGGCTGACATCTTCATCGCGAATTCGACCGGAAGCCATGGCGTTATCTTAATCGCGCAGCTAGCGCGATCGCCCCTGGGTCGGTTAACGAAGCTACTTGATCAATAACTACCCGCAATCTTGCGCTATCTGTTGTTGCGCGTTGCCAATCTTGCAGAAAGAAAGATTCCAAAGTATTTGGGGCGCCCTTTAAAACCGCTGCTACTAGCTCGTGAATTAAAGTTTGCTCGTTGTCATAGCGTTTAACTGAGTGCTCTGAATTAATAATGTAGAAGCCTGCAAGTGACTTTAGAAAAGCGACTTCAACATGTTGAGCCCGAGGCACCACTAAATTGGCGTTATATCGGGTTAACTGACCGGGCCCATATTGTGCTCGGGTTGCTTCTTCGGCGGCTAAGGCAAATCGGCCAACCAATTGGCTTGCTAAATCTTTTAATCTGGCAAGAGCGCGATGACTGCCATCATATTCTTTTGGCCAGCATGAAAGTTGTTGCAAATTCTCTAGCGCAATTCTGGCTTCATCGATTGTTATATCGGCTAAATTATTTGATTGCGCATCTTTATAGATATCGGCAAAGTCATTTGTTAAATCATGTAATTTGACTTGCCCTGAAACTAAGGCATCCTCTAAATCATGAACGCTGTAGGCAACATCATCTGACCAATCCATAATTTGCGCTTCAAATGATTGGCTGCCGATTGGTGCATCCATGCGAACCCAATTGAAGATATCTAAATCATCATCGTAGACACCAAACTTATGCGCATTAGTTGCACGTGGCCAGGGATACTTAGTGGCTGCATCAAGGCTGGCTCGAGTTAGATTTAAACCAAGTGAAATTCCATCTGCATCAACAGTTTTTGCTTCCAACCGAACTAATAATCTAAAACTCTGAGCATTTCCTTCAAAGCCACCACAACTTAATGCGGTCTGATTTAAAGCTTCTTCACCATTGTGACCAAAAGGTGGATGGCCGATGTCATGAGCTAAACACGCACCTTCCATTAAATCTGGATCAGCACCAAGTGCAGCGCCAAGTTCGCGACCAACTTGTGCGCATTCGAGTGAATGCGAAAGTCTGGTTCGTGGAAAATCCGTTGCCCACGGAACTGCTACTTGAGTTTTAGCGGCAAGACGTCGTAGTGCAAATGAATGAATAATGCGGGCGCGATCGCGTGCAAATTCGGTGCGACCTAATCGCTTTGCTGGTTCATCAATAAAGCGCGCACGATCAAACTCGTTGTATCCCGAGTGTTCGACCGCCGCTTTTAAAACCATAGTGAGGTAACCCTAACTCCTTAACTAATTCTTAACTTGGTCTGTTAGGTGGATACCCTGCCGGCCAAGGGTGACATACGCGAGATAAGCCCCGGTTTCACGCACTAAATAGCGGAAGCTCGAATTGGAAGTTGAAGCAGGGCCGGTGCGAGTTGGTGCACAAGTCGCAGAAATTCCAAGATCTGATGCCATCGTTATGGCACGAAGGCAGTGATATTGATCAGTAACAATAATCGCAGTTTTTAAATTTAATTTTTTCATTACATTCACATAGCTCTTGGTGCTATCAAAAGTGTCTCGCCCATAAGGAATTGAATCTACATACTTCTTTGCAACCCCTTGATTTACTAACCAATAGAAACCACTTGCAGCCTCAGTTGTTCGATCTCCTGGTGCGCGCGATCCAACGGTAAGAATTCTGGGCGCCAATTCTTTCTCAAATATTCGCTTCGCTTCTAGCAATCTAGCTTCTAATACTGGGCTTGGCACACCATCAAATTGTGCAGCGCCCAAGACCACAATTGCATCGCTCTTTACTGGTTCAGTGTGATTAGCGGTATACCAAACCCGGCCACCGACATATAACGGCAGAACTATTACGACCAATAAAACTGTAGCGATTACACGTTTAACTATTTTGAATATTAGAAACAAAATTAGCCACCTGAAACTGAATCATCAATTGTGATTTCAGGTATTTCAAATGGATCATTTAGCCAACCATCTGGAAGATGCACCGGGCGGCCATGGCTGGTTCGACCTCTTGGTGATTCGCCTACTTCAACTGGATATGGTTGATCTTCAAGTTGGCCAAGTAAGTATTCCAATTCGCCAAGTGAAGCAACCATTCCAAATTTGCTACGAAGCTCGCGTGGAACGCGGAAACCCTTTAGATACCAGGCCATGTGTTTACGAAGATCTCGCATTGCTCGACCTTCGGCCTCAAAAAATTCAATTAGCAACTGACCATGTCTAAAGATCACATCGCGAACTTCAAAAAGTGATGGCGTAATTCGGGAATCCGAACCGCTAAATGCTGCAACCAAATCTCCAAACAACCACGGGCGTCCCAAACATCCGCGACCAACAACAACGCCGGCACACCCGGTTTCATTCATCATTCGAACGCCATCAGCACCAGACCAAATATCGCCGTTACCTAATACCGGAACACCAGTAGGAGCCAGGTGTTCGACGAGTCTAGATATTGCAGACCAATCTGCTTGGCCTTCATACATTTGCGATGCAAAGCGCGAATGCAACGCAACCCAAGCAACTCCGGCATCTGCGGCTGCTTTACCTGCAGTCAAATAGGTTTCATTCTCTGGGTCGATTCCGATTCGCATCTTTACAGTCACTGGCACACCAAAAGGTTTCGCTGCATTTACTGCAGCTGTAACTATTTGTGAAAACAATTTCTGTTTAAATGGCAGTGCCGATCCACCACCACGCCTTGTAACTTTTGGAACTGGGCAACCAAAATTCAAATCAATGTGATCGGCCAAGTTCTCTTCCATCAATAACTTAACGGCCAATCCAGTCACATTTGGATCAACTGCATAAAGTTGAACCGATCTTGGTGTTTCACCTTTTCCTGGTGTAATCAATCGCATCGTTTCCGGATGTCTTTCAATTAAGGCGCGTGCAGTAACCATTTCGGAAACGAATAAACCAGCACCTTGTTCGCGACAGAGCGTGCGAAATGCCGAGTTTGTAATGCCCGCCATGGGCGCAAGAACAACCGGTGTATTTAAAACCACCTGGTTATTCTCGAATTGGCCATTGGCAATTGGAAGAACTAGTGGTTTATGAGATGTGGTTAGCAACCCAACAACCGTGGCGCAAGCCAATTTTGAACTTGATCAATACTGATTCGCTCTTGTGCCATTGAATCGCGTTCGCGGATTGTTACTGCGTTATCTTCTAGAGTTTCGAAGTCGATTGTTATGCAATATGGAGTTCCGATTTCATCCTGACGGCGATAACGTCGACCAATTGCACCGGCATCATCGAAATCAACTGACCAGTTCTGACGAAGTTGTGCCGCCAAATCACGTGCCTTTGGCGATAGATCTGCGTTTCGAGATAGTGGAAGCACGGCAACCTTGATTGGAGCCAAGCGGTAATCCAATTTCATAACGGCCCGCTTCTCCATCTCGCCTTTAGCATTAGGAGCTTCATCCTCAGTAAATGCATCCATCATGAAGGTGAGTGCGCAGCGATCGACACCGGCAGCTGGTTCAATAACAAATGGCACCCAACGTTCGTTCTTCTCTTGATCAAACCAAGATAGATCTTTGCCGGATGCAGCACCATGCGCCTTCAAATCGAAATCAGTGCGGCTTGCAATACCTTCAAGCTCGCCCCATTCGGTTCCGTTGAATTCAAACTTGTATTCGATATCAACGGTACGCTTTGAATAATGTGACAACTTCTCTTTTGGATGCTCAAATAAACGAAGACGATCTGGATTGATTCCTAGATTCTTATACCAATCAAGACGGGTATCAATCCAGTATTGGTGCCAATCTTCATCGGTTCCTGGAACTACAAAAAATTCCATTTCCATCTGCTCAAATTCACGTGTACGGAAGATAAAGTTTCCTGGCGTAATTTCATTTCTAAAAGACTTTCCGATTTGGCCGATACCAAATGGTGGCTTCTTGCGTGAAGTGGTTGCCACGTTCTCGAAGTTAATAAAGATTCCTTGTGCAGTTTCAGGACGCAGATATGCCAGACCAGATTCGTCTTCTACTGCGCCGAGATAAGTTTTTAGTAAACCCGAGAATTGTTTTGGCGCAGTGAACTTGCCTTTATTGCCACAATTTGGGCAATTAACTTCAGCCATTGATTCTGGTTTGCGCTTATTCTTGGCTTCGAAAGCTTCTTCTAGATGATCTGCGCGATATCGCTTGTGGCACTCGGTGCACTCGGTTAGCGGATCAGTAAATGTTTCGACGTGACCTGATGCTTCCCAAACTTCGCGGGCGAGAATTACGCAAGAATCTAAACCAACAACATCTTCGCGACCTTGAACCATTGCACGCCACCATTGGCGCTTCACATTGTTCTTTAATTCGACTCCCAGTGGGCCGTAATCCCAAGAGGCGCGAAGTCCGCCGTAAATTTCTGATGAGGGATAAACGAAACCTCTACGTTTTGCGAGGCTGACAATTGTTTCTAAACGATCTGCGGCCATTATTTTCTCCATCCGGCTGGCTGTCGGCGAAAGGCAACGAACGTTGCAATCGTGGGCCAAGTTTAACGCCCTAACACGCCTGAATCTGGCTTTTGATATGGAAATGATAATCATTTCCATTTTTGTGATACTGTCCAGATATGAACATAGCCATCGTCCTCGCAGCACTTACCGCAGTATCAACCTTTGCAGGCGGGACTTTAGCCCTGAAAGCTAAGGACCGCCTCCATCTAGTCCTTGGACTATCAGCCGGACTTTTACTTGGTCTTGTTGCATTTGATCTCTTACCTGAAGTCTTTGAACTTGGAAGCCAAGAGTTCTTGCATGCCCCTGTTGTTTCAATTGCCTTGATCGGTGGTTTCTTACTTCTTCACTTCTATGAACGCATCTTTGGTTCACACGAGCCAGCTGAATCAGATTACGGTCATGACCACGAGCATTCGCATAACTTTGCAGGAGCTTTTGGCGCAATAGCAATGGGTGGTCACGTTTTCCTTGATGGTCTAGCTCTTGGTGTTGCATTTAAAGTCAGTTCTGATTTAGGGCTTGTTGTATTCGTGGCTCTACTTGTTCACGCATTTAGCGATGGACTTAACACAGTTTCCTTCATGATTAAATCCGGCCTTTGGGGCAAAAAGAGTTTTGGCCTGCTTGGTGTCGATGCCTTGGCTCGCATCAGCGGCGCCGCGCTTGGTAGCACCCTTGTCTTAAGTGACAATGTAATTGCTATTTACTTAGCTGCATTTTCGGGAATTGTTATTTATCTTGCTACATCACATATCTTGCCTGAAGCACACTCACGTCATTCATCACGATTGACAATGGCTGCAACAATTTCAGGTGTATTGATTATGTGGGGCTTAGTTGCATTCCTACATTCCGGAGATGCTCATGCCCAGGGAACCGGTCAAGAAATTCATCAAGAAGATAAGCACGATCACGTAGAAGAAGAACATGCTCACGAAGATAAGCACGATCACGCAGAGAATGAATAAATCTGATCTTAAGTTGATAGCAGTTCTTGAGCGAACTGGTGGTTTTGCAAGTGCTCAAGAGCTGCATCAAATCCTGCGTCGAGAAGGCGATGGGATTGGTTTAACTACGGTTTATCGCGCCCTGCAATCACTTGTAGATGACAAGATCGTAGATCTTCTGCGCCGCGAAGATGGTGAAGCAATCTATCGTCTTTGTGGTGACGGCCATCATCATCATTTAGTGTGCAAAGGTTGTGGCGAAACCGTTGAAATCGAAGGCGGCGCAATTGAAAAATGGGCTAAATCAATGGCCGAAGAACATGGCTTTAGAGATGTTGGGCATACCGCTGAAATTTTTGGCTTATGCAAGAAATGTTGATTTAAGCTTTTCCGAACCTGCGATCTCGCATCGCATAAATTTCGATGGCTTTCCAGAGCGTATTTCGATCAACATCTGGCCAGAGCACATCCATAAAAACCATCTCGGCATAGACAGATTGCCATGGTAAAAAGTTAGAGGTCCGCTGCTCACCAGATGAACGCAAGAACAAATCCACATCACTCATCTTGGGATTATATAAATGCTTGCTAATCAATTTTTCGGTTATCTGACCTGGCTTTAACTTTCTTTTTGCTACTTCGGTTGCAATCTCTGTTACTGCATCAACAAGTTCGGCTCGCCCACCGTAATTGACACACATATTTAGCGTTAAAACTTTATTCTTCTTGGTTAGCTCTTCTGCTTCCTGCAATTCATTTATGACGCTCCCCCACAATCTCTGTGGTCGGCCAACCCATCTAATCCGAACACCTAAATCATTCATCTCATCGCGTCGCCTGCGCAAAACATCGCGATTAAAGCCCATCAGGAATTTAACTTCCTCCGGTGACCTGCGCCAGTTCTCGGTTGAAAAAGCATATGCGCTCAACTCTTTAACTCCGATTTGAATTGCGCCCTGCACAACATCAAAGAGCGCTGCTTCCCCGGCTTCGTGTCCCGCAGTTCTTGGTAATCCGCGCTTCTTCGCCCAACGGCCATTGCCATCCATTACGACAGCAACATGGTTTGGAATTTGTTCGGGCTTCAACTTTGGAATTGCCATAATTAAATTCTCTCAACAAGAGGCAGGCTTCGTAAACCCCGTTCAATGTGCCACTGTAAATATGCGGCAATCAAACCAGAAGCTTCGCGGCGCGAACGAAGATCACTTTCAACTGCACTGTTCCAATCCCCAGTCATTAAGTTGGACATAAGTTCTAGGGTTTCAACAGACGGTGTCGCAGCGGCTGATGGTTTGCAAGTTGCACAAACACTTCCGCCACCGACTAACGAGAAATACTTGTGTGGGCCGGGCTCATCGCACTTAGAACATGTTGTCATAGAAGGCGCAAAGCCAGCTACGCCAAGTGAGCGAAGCAAGTAGGCATCCAAAATAAGTGAGGAATCGTATGTTCCGTGTGCAAGGGCGCGAAGTGCGCCAACTACTAAGTTGAATTGTTGAAGTGCGGGTTCGTGCTCGTTCTCAGTGAAGCGTTCCGCAGCTTCCAGAATCGAATTTGCAGTGGTCCAGTTCTTGTAATCCATTGCTAAGGCGTCACCAAAGTTTTCGATACCTTCGGCTTGGGTAACAATGTCGAAAGTTTTGCCAGAGTAAAGCTGAAGATCTACATAAGAAGTTGGTTCTAGCCGAGCACCAAATTTAGATTTTGTTCGGCGAACGCCTTTTGCAACTGCGCGAAGTCGGCCATGTTCTTTTGTAAAGAGCGTGATTATGCGATCTGCTTCCCCAAGTTTCTGGGTGCGCAGAACAATTGCTTGATCACGGTAGACGGCCACGGTGGTTACCGTAGCGATAATTACGAGCGAAAGCCTCGATTTACAGCAGACACGACGGCCTTAAGTGAAGCCGTTGTTGTGCTTGGGTCGATACCGACGCCCCAATAAATTCGCCCAGCAACTTCGCACTCAAGATACGCCGCTGCCTTTGCGTCGCCGCCAGCTGACAGTGCATGCTCGTAATAATCTAGAACCCGAACATTTGCTTCAGGCAGATAAGCATTCATAATGTTTACAAAGGCTGCAATTGGACCATTGCCAGAGCCACTAAGTTCTTTCACAACATCTTTTTCAAGAAGTTGAACAGTCAACTTCGCATCTTCATCAAGGTTCGATGATTGTGAAAGCGCCTTCAATTTAAAGCGGCCCCACTTGTTCTGCTCGGCAGGCAAGTATTCATCTTCAAAGATTCGCCATAAATCAGCGGCGCTAAATTCGCCACCTTGTTCATCGGTATGGTTCTGAACTACTTGGCTAAATTCAATTTGCAGGCGGCGTGGTAAATCTAGGTGGTAATCGTTCTTCATCAAGTAAGAAATTCCACCCTTGCCGGATTGGGAATTAACCCGAATAACCGCTTCGTATGAGCGCCCAATATCTTTTGGATCAATCGGAAGATAAGGAACTGCCCAAGTAATTTCGTGTACGTGCTTACCAGCGTTCTTGGCATCTTTCTCTAAATGCTCGAAACCTTTTTTAATTGCATCTTGGTGTGAACCAGAAAATGCCGTGAATACTAAGTCGCCGCCATATGGATGGCGTTCTGGCACACGTAATTGATTGCAATATTCAACCGTGCGGCGAACTTCATCTAAATCAGAGAAATCAATATGTGGATCAATGCCATAGCTAAATAGATTTAAACCAAGAGTTACTAGGCAAACATTTCCGGTGCGCTCACCGTTTCCAAATAAAGTTCCTTCGATGCGATCTGCGCCAGCCATGTATCCAAGTTCGGCAGCAGCGACACCGGTTCCACGATCGTTATGTGGATGAAGTGAAAGCACAATGGAATCGCGATACTTCAGGTTGCGATGCATCCACTCGATTGAATCGGCGTAAACATTTGGGGTTGCCATTTCGACAGTTGCTGGCAAGTTAATTATTGTCTTGTGTTGTGGAGTCGGCTTCCAAATATCGTTAACCGCATCACAAACTTCTACTGCAAATTCCAGTTCGGTTCCGGTATATGACTCTGGTGAATACTCGTAAGAAACGATGGTTCCAGGAACGGTTTTCTCATATTGCTTACAAAGCTTTGCGCCTTCAACTGCAATTTGCTTGATGCCTTCTTTGTCTAGCCCAAAGACAACTCGGCGTTGCAAAGTCGAAGTCGAGTTGTAAAGATGAACTACGGCTTGCTTTGCGCCTTTAATTGATTCGAAGGTGCGAGCAATAAGTTGTTCGCGAGCCTGAGTAAGAACTTGAATAATTACATCATCCGGGATCAAGCCATCTTCGATAATTTTACGAACGAAATCAAAATCGGTCTGTGATGCACTTGGGAAACCAACTTCGATCTCCTTGTAACCCATTTCGACTAACAACTTAAACATCGCTAATTTGCGAGTTGAATCCATTGGATCAATAAGTGCTTGGTTGCCATCGCGAAGGTCCACTGAACACCACTTGGGTGCAACATCGATGCGCTTGGTTGGCCAGGTCCGGTCAGTTAAATCGACAGGGATAAATGGCGAATACCGATGGATCGGCATTGTCGATGGCGTTTGCTTTGGGAAGTTCATAACTCCCCAAGATTACCGCAAGTTATAGGACTGGCAGATACCGGTTCAATTCGTAGGCGCTAACTTGGCGGCAATAATCGGCCCACTCGGCCCGCTTATTGCGTAGAACATATTCAAATACATCCTCGCCCAGCGCTTCACGAACCAGTGAACTTGTCTCCATCGCAATGATCGCTTCTTCCAAATTCGTTGGAAGTAATTCTGGATTCGAGGTTGATTTGAGTTCGTATTTCTCTTCGATACCTTTTAGGCCGGCAGCCAAGATAACTGCAAATGCTAAATAAGGATTGCATGCCGAATCTGGTGAACGAACTTCAACTCTGGTGCTGTTCTCTTTCTTAGGTTTGTAAGCCGGAATTCGAACAAGGGCACTTCGGTTGTTGTGGCCCCAATCAACAAGTGCTGGGGCTTCGCCACCGCCACTTAAGCGTTTGTAAGAATTGACCCACTGATTTGTGATCGCAGTAAATTCGCGAGCATGCTTCAAGATACCCGCAATAAATGATCGACCGACTGGTGAAAGTTGTAGATCTGCGCCCTCTTCATGAAATGCATTCTCTTCACCTTTAAATAGTGAGAAGTGAGTGTGCATTCCAGAACCAGCATGATTAGTAAATGGCTTTGGCATAAACGATGCATGAAAACCTTGATCAAGTGCAATCTCTTTTATTACGTGGCGAAATGTCATGATGTTATCTGCAGTAGTAAGTGCATCGGCATCTCGCAGATCGATTTCTTGTTGTCCAGGAGCACCTTCGTGATGCGAGAACTCAACCGAGACGCCCATAGCTTCAAGCATTGTGATTGCCTGACGGCGGAAATCATGCCCGACGGCAGAAGGTGTCTGGTCAAAGTAGCCAGCTGAATCAACTGGGATTGGTGCGACGTTATCTTCTGGTGCATTTTTAAATAAGAAGAATTCCATCTCTGGATGTGTGTAACAGGTGTAACCCATATCTGCAGCTTTGCGCAGAACTCGTTTCAAAACATTTCTTGGATCTGCCGCGGATGCACTTCCATCCGGCATGGCAATATCGCAGAACATTTTTGCGGCACCAGGATTTGCAGTGCGCCATGGAAGAACTGTGAAACTTGCGGCATCTGGTTTTGCCAACATATCTGATTCAGTTATACGTGCAAAGCCTTCGATTGATGAACCATCAAAACCAATTCCCTCTTGAAAGGCGTTCTCTAATTCAGCTGGTGCAATGGCAACTGACTTTAAGAAACCGAGAACATCGGTAAACCAGAGTCTGACAAATCGAATATTGCGCTCCTCAAGGGTGCGCATTACGAACTCTTCTTGCTTGCTTATTTCATCACTGTGGGAAGTCATGCCACAGATACTGCCAAAGTCGTGTTACGGGATTGTTACAAACCGTGCGCGGTAGCTACTGCCTGATACATAATTTTGCCTTCGTGCACGTTCAAGCCTTTGCCCAACGCTGGATCATCAGCACAAGCTTGTTCCCAACCCTTATTTGCAAGGGCTAGTGCATATTTGATTGTGGCATTTGCTAGTGCGGCAGTAGAAGTTGCTGGCACTGCGCCTGGCATATTTGCAACACAGTAATAAAGCGAATTGTGAACCTTGAAAGTTGGATCTGAGTGAGTTGTTGCCTTTGAACCTTCAAAGCAACCACCCTGATCAATTGCAACATCGACAAGAACTGATCCTGGCTTCATCTTTGCAACAAGGGCGTCGCTTACTAATTTTGGAGCCTTTGCACCGTGAACCAATACCGCACCGATTACTAAATCGGCTGCCATACATTGTTCTTCGATTGCGTAGGCCGAAGAGGCAATAGTTTTTACTTGGCCATTGAAAAGTTCATCTAAATAACGTAGACGATTTAAATCTAAATCAAGAATTGTTACGTCGGCGCGCATTCCGTGGGCAATTGTTGCTGCTGAAACTCCAACTACTCCGCCGCCAAGAACTACAACCTTTGCGGGAGCAACACCTGGAACGCCGCCGAGTAGAACACCGCGGCCACCTTCTGGTTTCTGAAGTGCGGTTGCGCCAACTTGTATGGACATTCGACCAGCAACTTCTGACATCGGAGCAAGAAGTGGAAGCTGACCATTTAATTCTACGGTTTCAAAGGCGATTGCAGTGGTGCCAGATTTGATTAGCGCATCGGTGCATTCGCGAGAAGCGGCTAGGTGCAGATAAGTAAAGAGGATTTGGCCCTTACGCATCTTTGGATATTCAGCGGCGATTGGCTCTTTAACTTTAAGGATTAAATCGGCCTTAGCCCAAACTTCATCTGATGTAGAAATAATTGTTGCACCAGCTGCAACATAATCAGCATCTGTAATTGCTGAACCGAGACCAGCAGATGTTTCAACCAAAACATTGTGTCCAGCTTTTACAAGTGCATGAACACCAGAAGGAGTGGCAGAAACTCGAAATTCATTATTTTTAATCTCTTTAGGCACGCCAATAATCATGGATTCAGGCTACTCGCTAAAGAGGGCAGCACAAACTTTTGGGTGTAAGTCTTTTCGCATTGTGGCAAAACTCTCAGCCGGCCAATTAGCAGCATAAACCCGTCGAAGAAGCAGAGCCAACGGGTAGGACTTCTGATCTTCAAGGGCTTTCGCTAACGAGATCAAAGCGATTTCGCCATTGCCCTGCTCGTAACTTATTGCAGAGTGCAGTGCGGCTACGGGTGCGATGTGCCGGCTTGGCGCAATTTCAAGCAACCAGCGCCACATCGAACTTACGGTTTCAATATTTTCCCGCGTTGTAAATCCCATTGCATAATCCCTAACTTGCAAGTCTGCCAAGCGCACAAAAACAAGTGCCAGTAAAGCTTTGTTCTTGCAAGTTCCAGTTCGGGTGAACTCTTCTACTAAATCATTAAAGGCCAAAGCCCCTGCTCTTTGAAGTAACTGGAAGTCACCACTTTCATAATCAATTTCAGATACAAGAGAAACTAATTCGTTCAATTCAAGATCCATAAGCTCGGGCATTTTTCTACTCTCTTTGAAGTAATTGATAGGTTTAATTAATTTAGATATTTAGAGGGCGCACTTACGACATTGACTTCGGTATATAAGGTCTGAACTATTGCGCCACCGCTGACTGCGCTGGTTGCACCAGATGCTTTCCAAGTGCCGCCCCAAGTTATTTGTAGAGATGCGGCATAACTTCCGGTGCGTTTATAGGTATGAGTAATGCTGTGGTCTGGAAATGGAGCGCCCCTGTTGACGGAGGAAAGCTTTGTGCCATCACCGAAATCCCAGAGATAAGTTGGTGACAAATAAACAGTTATCGGAACACCCAACATCACGACAGAAGTTTTAAAATTTGGTGGTGTTGTGGTCCAGAAATTAACTGGAACTTGCACTAAAGCACTTGATGCAGGTTGGTGATGAATTTCTTTCATCGGAATTAGCTGTGCCAATTGGTCTGATAGCGAGAGTTTTACAACCGGCTTTGGGGTGTATTTCTTCTTAACAATTATTGTTGTTGACGGCTTAACTACTGGTTTCACAACGGGGGAAGGCTTAGGCGTATATGGTCTTGGTTTCCAGGTTCTAGTTGGAATTGGTTTTGGCTTTGGCGAGGTGCTGCTGCCATTCTGTTTGGCAGTAATAATTAATTTTCCAGTCTTGGGATCGGTATAAACCTTCACGCAGACTTTGGTATTGCAATTAGGTGCTGCGATTGCTGGATTTATCGATATCAAAAGTAGAAGGGCTATAAGTAGAGGCACCTGCGCAAGATAGAACTCCTGAGAATTAAGTAACGATTGGTATTTCTGAATTGTGGAAAGTGCGTAGGTGTGTAAATCTAGAGTCGTGGCACATAGAGATGGTGACGGTTGGGTCGAGTGTGTCTGCGGCAATCGCCATTGGGGCTTGAATGGCGCAGCCGGATTAATGCTGGTCCGTGACCGAACAATTTTGATGCAACATCGCGCACCGTGGGTTCATAACGGTGACACTTGGGGTATCCCTGGTGGCGCACGTGATTCGCATGAAACTCCCACTGAAGCAGCGCTCCGTGAAGCACATGAAGAGATTGGAATTTCTACAAAGTTAGTTGATCCAATTGAAATCTATAGCGATAAACACGATAGCTGGTCGTATGACACTGTCATTTCAAAGGCCCATAAAGATTTAGTTGCTCATGAACAGAACGATGAATCACTTCAAGTCGAATGGGTTGCCTTCGAGGATGTTGTTAGCAAAAACCTACATCCTAGCTTTGCAAAAACTTGGCCAATATTATTGGCCCGCCTCGAGATAATCTTTGTTTAATCGTTTTAAAGAATCACGAATTACTGCGCCATCACTTGTGCGCCAAAATGGCGGCATCGAATTTAACAAGACCGAGCCATAACGCTTTGTCACAATTCTTGAATCTAAAATTGCTACGACTCCCCGATCGTCAATTGATCTAATCAATCGACCAGTTCCTTGCGCTAACAACAGCGCAGCACGTGGCAATGAAACTTGCATGAAACCACTTCCGCCAGCGGCATCTGCTTCGGCGGCACGCGCGCTCATGACTGGTTCGTCAGGTCTGGGAAATGGAATTCGATCGATCGCTACAAGTGTGCAAGATGGGCCCGGAACATCGATTCCTTGCCACAACGAAATTGTTCCGAGCAGGATTGATTTTGGATCCTTCGCAAATCTTTCAACCAGAGTTCCGACGCTATCTCCGCGCTTCTGCGTAATGATTGGAATTTCAAGTTCAGCCAAGACTTTACGTAAATATTCATCGGCCATTTCAACCCCGCGCCAAGAAGAGAAGAGTGCAAGTGTGCGACCGCCGGCTGCATCAATTAGTTCTGCAAGTTCGGTAAGCGCCTCTTTGCTTGGACCATCACGACCTGGTTCTGGAATATGTTTTGGCAGATATAAAGCGCCCTGTTTTGCGAAATCAAAGGGCGAACCAACATCCAACATCTGAACATTGGCCGGATCAATATCGCCAGCTTCAAATTCATCTTCGGAATCTTCATCATCGGAGCCACCAACAACAAAGCCAATTGACTTAGCAATTGAATCAAATGATTTACCGACCGATAACGATGCACTTGTCGCAATGACTGGAGTGTCAGTTAATAAATTGGCACGTAATACCTGCGACACCGATAGCGGTGCTAAATAAAGCGTGGAATAAGTTGGCTCAAACCACATAACTTGATGACCACTTGGCTTCAACATCTTGGTTGCAGTTTGTTGAACCTCGTTTGTTGCACCTTTTACTCGAGCCCGCTCGGCCATCGAATCTGGGTCGATTACATCTGAATCCGCATTAATAAGTGCAACTACTGCTGCGGAAGCTTCTTTAACTTTACGTATCGGTGCCTCTAGCTGAGCAGGCAGTTCGGGCAATCGACCAGCCTTTGTCGGATCATTTCGGACATCGGCCGCAAAATCATTTAGTGCTTCGGCAAAATTGTCGGCCGCCTTTGCAAATGCATCCGATGCTTTGCCCGGTAAATGCTTCTTTGCCATCTTGGCTGCGCGTTCGACTCTTGCGACCGTAAGTTCTTCGGTAACTGCTTGGGTTGTGCGATCCATAAATTCGTGAGCTTCATCCAAAATAACTGCATCGCGTTCAGGCAAAATTGGATGCGAATCCACAATTTCAATTGCAAGTAGCGTGTGATTTGTTACAACGACATCAGCGGTCTGAGCTTTTGCTTTAGCGTTGACTGCAAAACATTGGGAGCCATAAGCACAATCATCTTTGCCGATACATTCGCGACCTGAAACCGAATTTGCATACCAAACACGGCGATCGACATCGGGTGCATCATCGCGATCGCCAGATACTCCAGGTGTTTCAGCCCAAGCCCGCAAGCGCTTTGCATCTTTTTCGAGGGTTCCGATTTCTAACAAGACTTCACCATCTGGATCAGCTTCCGCGCTATTCATTTTCTGTAGACATAAATAGTTTCCGACGCCTTTGTAAACTGCAAAAGTTAATTCGCGCCCAAGCTCTTTTTCTAGCGCGCCTTTAATTCTTGGTAGATCTCGTTCGACCAATTGACGTTGCAAGGCAAGTGTTGCTGTAGCCACTAATACTTTCTTGCCGTGAACAAGTGCGGGAACTATGTAGGCAAGAGATTTTCCAGTGCCAGTGCCAGCTTGAACTAATAAGTGATGTCGATCAGATAACGCATTTGCAACTGCTTCAGCCATTGCAATCTGGCCTTCGCGCGGTTGTCCACCAATCGCCTCAACTGCAGCATCTAGGGCTTTGCGCATCTTTTCAATCATTTGAAATCACTAGCGAACCATATCGGCAAGCGCTGACGTTATTTGAGATGGTGCTCGGTTTCCACAAAACGAACGGTTCGAGATTTTCCACGCATCACAAGTGATTGGCTGACCGCACCAAATTCTGAATATTTCACGCCTTTTAGCAATTCGCCATCGGTAATTCCAGTTGCCGCCATAAATACATCTTCAGAATTAACTAAATCTTTCGTTGTATAAACCTGATCTAACTTATATCCAGCTGCAATCGCGCTCTGTTTTTCGGCATCATCTTTCGGGCGCAATAAACCTTGGATTACTCCCCCTAAACAAATCATGGCCGCTGCAGTGATTACACCTTCAGGTGTTCCACCGATGCCCATCAACAAATCAACCGATGTATTTGGCCGAGCCGCTTCGATTGCGGCGGCGACATCGCCATCTTGAATGAATTTAACTCGGGCGCCCGCTTCGCGAATATCCATTACTAATTGATCATGTCTTGGGCGATTCAAGACAACAACTGTTAAATCACTAACGCTGCGATTCTTCGCTTTTGCAACTGCTTGCAGATTAGCTTTCACCGGCGCCGTGATATCAATTTTATCTGCGGCTTCGGGGCCAGTAACAATTTTGTTCATGTAGAAAACACCTGATGGATCAAACATCGTGCCGCGCGGGGCAATTGCAATAACGCTGATTGCACCATTAGAACCATTTGCCGTAAGCGAAGTTCCATCAATTGGATCGACTGCGACATCGCACTTTGGCCCAAGACCATTTCCGACTTCTTCGCCATCGTGCAACATTGGGGCGTTATCTTTTTCGCCCTCACCGATTACAACTACACCGGCCATATCAACTGTGTTTATCAAAGAGCGCATTGCTTTTACGGCTGCGCCATCGGCACCATCTTTATCACCGCGGCCAATCCAGGGCGCCGCAGCAAGTGCGGCAGTTTCAGTAACGCGAATTAGCTCTAACGCTAAGTTGCGATCTGGAACTTGAGTCACTGAGTTGAACTCTCCTTGGCTGACTTGGCATTTGCCTTCATTGCTACTGCTCTTCCAGATTCCAATCTAGCAACCGGAACTCTAAAAGGTGAGCAAGAAACATAATCCAAACCAATTTGGTCGAAGAAGTGAATGCTTGTTGGATCGCCACCGTGTTCACCGCAGACACCTAACTTAAAGTCTGGACGAATTGATCGGGCTTGATCCGTCGCAGTCTTAACCAAGATTCCGACACCAGCTTGGTCAAGGGATTCGAAGGGATTAAATGGCACAAGTTCGAGATCCAAATATCTTGGTAAGAATGAAGATTCAACATCGTCGCGGCTAAAGGCCCAAGTAAGTTGAGTTAAATCATTTGTTCCAAAGGAGAAGAAGTCGGCATAAACCCCAAGGCGTTCGGCAGTAATTGCTGCACGTGGAGTTTCGATCATTGTGCCAATTGGAATATTTTCACTTTGGCCAGTGCCCTTGAAGGTTCGTTTGATTTCTTCTTCCAAAGTTTCACGCAGGTAAAGAAGTTCGCGCTGGGTTGCAACCAGTGGAATCATGACTTCAGGTTTTGGATCATGACCAAGTTTGCGAACTTCTAGCAACGCGTGCACAAGTGCGCGCACCTGCATTTTATAAAGTTCTGGAATCAAAATACCGAGTCGAACACCGCGAAGTCCGAGCATTGGATTTGATTCGTGCATCCGCTTTACTGCTGCAAAGACCGCGATATCGCGTGCTGGAATCTCTTCATTTAAAGCTTCGGCACGTGCCATATGTGCCATAAGTTCGGCAAGTGGTGGCAAGAATTCATGAAGCGGTGGATCAAGTAACCGAACTGTCACTGGCAAACCTGACATCGCCATCATGATTCCGACGAAATCTGCACGTTGCAAAATTTCCATCTCACCAATTACACCGCGCTGAACATCTTCATTTTCGGCTAAGACCAGACGTTCGACGTAAGAACGACGTGGCCCCAAGAACATATGCTCGGTGCGACATAGGCCAACACCTTCGCCACCCAAGATGCGCGCCTTAATTGCATCTTCTGGCGTATCGGCATTTGCCCGAACTTGTAATCTGCGAATTGAATCTGCGTGAGTTAACAATTTATCAACGGCCTTTACAACTGCTGATGCTTCTTCACTCTTTGAATCGAGCAGACCTTCGAGATAAGTTGTTACTGGTGATGCCACAACTGGAAGCTCGCCCAAATAAACCGCGCCACTTGAACCATCGATTGAAATAACTTCACCGGCATAAACACTCTTGCCACCGACTGTGAAGAAACCGCCGGCTTCATCCACGGTAATACTTTCGGTTCCGCAAACTGCAGTCTTTCCCATTCCGCGGGCAACAACTGCAGCGTGTGAAGTCTTGCCACCGCGGCTCGTCAAAATTCCTTGCGCAGCAACCATTCCACCTAAATCATCAGGACTGGTTTCACGTCGCACCAAGATAACTTTGCGACCACTTTTTGATGCTTCGTATGCCTTCTTTGAATCAAAGACAACCTCACCAACTGCGGCTCCTGGTGATGCTGGTATTCCGCGAGCAATCTCATTTACCTGACCGCGCAAATCAAATTGCGGGAACATAAGTTGAACTAGTTGATCGCCACTGACTCGAACCAATGCTTCATCAATTGTGATCTTTCCTTCTTCGACCAATTGCACTGCGATTCGAAATGCCGCTTCTGCAGTGCGCTTTCCGACGCGAGTCTGCAAAATCCAGAGCTTGCCTTTTTCAACTGTAAATTCAATGTCACAAAGATCGCGATAATGTTTCTCGAGCTTGGCCATAACATCATCAAGTTCGGTAGCGATGCGTGGAATCTCGTTCGCCAAGTCGGCTAGAGACATAGTGTTTCGGATACCCGCAACCACATCTTCACCTTGGGCGCGGACCAAATAGTCGCCGTAACTTCCGCTCTCGCCGGTTGCCGGATCTCTTGTAAATGCAACACCGGTGCCAGATTGATCATCAAGATTTCCAAAGACCATTGATTGCACATTTACTGCAGTTCCTAAATCAGATGGAATCCGCTCACGTTGTCTATACAACTGCGCACGTTCAGAGTTCCAGGAATGAAATACCGCTTCAACTGATTTCGCCAAATGTTCGCGTGGATCAGTTGGAAAATCTTCACCAGTAACCGCTTCCGTCTCTTTTATGTAACCTTCGGTCAGCGCCTTGAGTCCATCGACATCTAAATCTGCAATTGATTTGGCTTTAAACTGTGTCAAGACTCGTGCCGCAATTTTATGGAATTCTTCATTTGGGACATCGCAAACAATGCGGCCATACATATCAACAAAGCGGCGATAACAATCCCAAGCAAATTTAGGGTTCCCTGATTGTTCGCCCATCGCTTGTGCAACCTCTGGTGTCATTCCAACGTTTAGAACTGTCTCCATCATTCCCGGCATTGAAAATTTTGCACCTGAGCGAACAGAAACTAAGAGTGGTTTCGCCGGATTGCCGAACTCTTTTCCAAGTTCTTTCTCTAAATTTGCTAGCGCTGTTTCTAATTGCGCAGGCAGAGTCTCTGGAATTTTCTCATTGACTAAAAATTCGCGACAAGCTTCAGTTGTAATTGTGAATCCAGGAGGAACCGGCAAACCAATCTTCACCATCTCGGCGAGGTTTGCACCTTTTCCGCCAAGCAGATCTGATTGCGTTCGATCGCCAAATGTGAATGGGTGAATAAAAGTAGTCATCGTTGACCCTCCATAGATTTTCAGTCTCTGGCTAGATTCTATTCAATTCGCCAGATTGGGCGCATGAACTCCATTGAGCCGTTCGCGACGTCGCCGCCAGTCTCCATAAGTGGGGTGATTATTTTGGACCATTCCGTGTTTATCTCACTCTTTGAGAGATATTCGTTCATTTTTTTTACGCTCTCAACTTCAAAGTAGCCAACGACTATTCGATTATCTGGTCCACCGATGTAGCCGGTGTAGTTGTGCATCCCAGCCGCTTGGCATTCAGCGATTATTGATGGCCACAGATTCTCTGGGCTATGCGCTTTCTCATAAGCCTCTTGGCAACCATCCTTGATCCATTGTAAAAAGACTACTCGCTCCATTTATTTCTCCATTTCTTTTAGTTGTTTGGGTCAAAATTCATTGCGGATATTACTGAAAACTATTTTCACTAAAACATATTAAATCCAGGGTCGTTCATCAGTTGGATCTTCCCAACTTGGAATTGGCGCTTGCAAGGGATTATCAATCCAACAGAAACGACCATTAATTCCTGCACTCTCATTGCTTACCAATTTCAGGATAAGCCGGCCCGCCTTCTTGGGATCATCTCCACCAGTTTTTTCAACCCAATCAACCCAAGATTTGTAATCTGCACCAGCTTCACCAAGTTTTTTTGCCTTCGCACTTATGTCTGCCCACATATCGCTACGAACATCCCCAGGGTGAATTACATTTGCGGTCACACCACTTCCGCTAATTTCGGCGGCCAAATGTCTAGTGAATTGATTAAGTGCAACTTTCGCCGTGGCATAAGCGCTATTCAACTTTGCAGGGGGATGTAGGGCGGCGGCCGAACTCAAATTAATAATGCGTCCCCACTTAGCATCCAACATGGCAGGCAGGAAAACACGTGATGTGAAATAAGGAGCAATTGCATCAATCATTATTGTTTCAACCCAATGATTAGGATCGGCATCCTTTATCAAATCTATTGGCCCAAATATGCCTGCTGCATTAACAAGAATTTGGACATCACCGTAATCTTGACTTACTTGCTTCTGTAATGAATTAACGAAGTTGATGTCACTTACATCGCCACAGATATTTTCAATATTTTCATACTTCGCCATCGGGGTTCTAGATACAGCTATAACTTTATGGCCCGCATCTGCAAGAGCGATGGCTATTTCACGGCCTATTCCTTTAGATGCTCCGGTAACGAGTGCTAGTTTCATTTCTATTCCTTGTAGCAACTCGTGCTAAATTTCTTTCCAAATATCATCCACGACAACTAGTTGGGATGCTAGCTCTTGATTTAATTCCACACCAAGTCCAGGCTTCTTTGATATTGCTAGGTATCCATCCTTGGCCTCTGGATATCCAGTAAATAGATTCCAGAAGAGTTCGTTGCCGGTGTCGGGCAGAACATTTGGAAAGTATTCAACGACTGGACAAACTGCCGCGCTCTGAGAAAAAATGATTGCAGTGTTGTGTGCCTCATTAGAGTGAGGAAATACCGGAAGTCCGGCGGTCTCTGCGAGCGCACAAATCTTGCGCGCTTCAGTTAGACCACCAGCTCGATTAAAATCTGGCTGCAAAATATCAGATGCAGATTTTCTGATTAACTCTTCAAAGTCCCATTTCGTGTAACTGTGTTCGCCATGGCTCCAGCGCTGTCCGGGTGTGGTCTTGCGCAATTCTGCATAACGATCGACCAACTGAGGCATTAGCGCCTCTTCAATCCAGGATAAATTAAATTCACGAAGGCGCTTATACATCTCTATTGCATAGCCATAGTCCCAGCCCATATACGCATCTGCCGCAAGTTCAATATCTGGTCCTACAGCGTTTCGAACCGCCCGAACTAACTCCACATTTCTGCGCATTCCTTCATAACCATCCTGTGGCCCAAACCCAAAGCGCTGCTTAAGTCTGGTGAATCCTTGTTTCACATAACCTCGGGCCTCATCAGCAAGCTCATCTAAATCTTCCATTGCATAAAGGCGGCTTACATAACACGGAACTTTGCTTTGAACATTGCCACCAAGAAGTTCGGTTACTGGAACTCCAAGCTCTTTTGCATGTGCATCCCACATTGCAATATCAATTGCAGATAGTGCAGATACTGCGGCACCGCTTCTGCCGAAACGAATCAAGGTGCGATAGATGCGTTGCCAATTTCCTTCGTGGTTCTCAATATCTTGGCCCTTTAAAAGATCCAAAATATACATATCTATTATTCCCTTAGCAGCACCATTAAAAGCGCCTGCAGTTGCAGTTCCGATTACGCCCTTCTCGGTCTCAATTTCGACAACTGTGCAGAATCCTGGTCCGAACCAGCCGCCTTCTTTAGTGTGGAAATCTTCAAATACTGAAGCATTTGTAATTAAATTTCGACGAAGCGTTGAAGGAGCCTGCGAATATCCAATTACTCTTGATCTAACTCTCACGATTTTACTCATTTGATTTCCCCGATCTTTTCATTGGTTTTCACTTTGACGATGCTATTTGTTGATGCAGATTCATATGCTGCTTCCAAAAATTCAACTGCCCACGCTGCTTGCAATCCTGGCGCCAGATTAATCTCAGCTTTTCCAGTTATTAAATCAACCAAATGTCTGGCGGTTTCAAGAGCTGGATAGGTATCACCAATATCTTTTCCGGTAATTTCATATTGATTGCCCTTATCGTTTCGAACTAGTAATTGGCCATTTCTCATGTCATGAAGGATGTAACCCTTAGTTCCGTAATATCTAAATTCTTGTTGATGCTTATCGCCATCGCGAAGATTTCCAGTCGAGCCCATATTTCCAATTGTGTTTGCTTCGCATGTAAATGCCATGGCATCAATTAGATCGACTTTCAAATCGCGATTCTCCATAAATGCCGCAACTTGAGTAGTCCTTTGATTTATTGCATAAAGAATCAACCCGATTGCATGTGAGACTTGAGTTTGGCCTTGTCCCCCGCCCGCAAGTTTTGGATCAGAAAATGTCTGTGGGTCTGGGCCAGTAATTGCCCACTTAAAAATTCCTTTATATTGTTCTGGAACACCGCGATAGTAAGCCTCGGCCATGCTTGCGAAGAGTCCATTAACTAGTAGAACTTCACCAATCTCTTGATTATCCAAGGCACGTTTAAGCGCCTTAGCGGCATTGGTGTGTTGAAAGGTGTAACCAACCGTTAAGTGGAGGGACTTTGCCTTCGCCAAATTTACTAATTCGTAAGCGTCGGATGCAATAGTTGTAAATGGTTTCTCAACCATTACATGAACACCGTTTTCTAACAACTCTTTAGCAACCGGATAATGCAGAGCCGATGGTGTTGCAACGATTGCACCATCTAGTTTTATCTCAGCTAAGGCCTCGGTTACGCTCGCAAAACCGAAAGGAATTTCAAACATCTCCTCAGCTTTTTTCCGCTTTTCGGAGTTAGGTTCAATTAATGCTACTAGATCGCAATCTGGATATTTTTTTAATGAAGGTATATGAAACTCTGTTGACCACCAACCAGTTCCAACAACGGCGATTCTAGGTTTTGTGCTCATCAAACTCTCACGCCTTCAAGTTCCTTTAGCCCTATTTGTGCGAGAAGAAGATTTAGGTAATCAATTCGATCAGGACTTATTGAAATGTGCGGTTCACGACAATATGAAGTTGAGAAAATTTGCAGATGTTTGAGTAGAAGTTTTTGGATTTCTATGAAGGTATCAAGGCTGGTTAGCTGAAACGTTAGAAGTGGCAGAACTAGTTGATAAAGCGTTCTGGCTTTTTCGACACTCCCTGATTTAAATAATTCATTGATCTCGACAAATATTCCAGGCAAACTACATCCCGGCATGAAGCCGTCAACACCTGCTGTTAAATCCTCCATCAAATGAATTGCACCATACCCAGCGATAATTTTGAAGCCCTCTGCCTTGAGCAACTTAGCCTTATCTCCGATGGGAGGAGATTCAAGTTTTATGTAGGAAACATTTGACTGTTCTTTTATTATTCTTGATAAGAGCGAGACTGGAAGCGGCACGCCGGTCCAGGCCGGTGCATCCTGAATAATTATTGGAATCTTGACCGCTGAACCAACTGCTTTGAAATATGAAAGAACATTGGCTTCATCTGGCTTTATGAATGTTGGTGGATAGAGCATCAGTGCGCTTGCCCCGAGTTTTTCAGCTTCAATACTTCTTGCAACTGCGGCCAAAGTGCCGCTGTGTTCAGTGCCCACAATTACTGGAACTCGAGAATTCACCGATGAAATAACTGTTTCTAGGATTTGAATTCGTTCATTGTCATTTAGCTTGTAGAGCTCGCTCGCTAGTCCAAAGATAACAACGCCGTTGGCCTTATTGCTGATGCAGTGTTCGACAAGTCTTGGTATTGATTCCAGATCAAGGCTTCCATCTTTATTAAATGGAACCGCTAGAACTGGAAGCACACCGCCAATCTCATTCATCTTGGCTAATCACCACCCTGTTATATTCAAATTTGCCTTCGTGCAATTTTTCAAACATTTCTGGGGCTTTACTCATTGACGTAACATCAGAGATAAAAGGTTCAACCAACTTGTGGTTGGAACCCAACCAGTCGGCGGTATCTGCAAATTCCTTATTGGAATAGCAGTAGCTGCCAAGAATCGATCTCTCGTCAGCGCTTACTTCATAGCTGGGAATCGCTAGGTCTGGTGTGTCCATGCCCACCAAAACAATTCTTGCCGCTACGTCCGAGTACTTAAAGGCATCCCCAAAACTATGAGCGTTACCAACAGCATCGAATACAACCGATGGCTTAGCGCTAGTTTCGTAGATACCTTGTAGCTCATTCGGTGAAACACTTTTGAAACCAAATTTAGAAATAAAGTTCCGCTTCGATTCAGAAGGTTCGCTGATAAGAAAATTGGTTACTCCGATTCGGGCACAAGCAAGTCCAATAGCCTGGCCAATTGGACCTCCGCCTAGGATTAAAACTTTCTCGTTCGGCAGGAGATCTGCCCGAATTACAGCATGGTATCCAACCGCCAAAGGTTCAACTGCAGTCGCAAGAGTTGGCGAAACCTCTTCACTAATCAAAGCTAAATTTCTTATCGGAACCATTACGTATTGCGCAAATGCACCGTCAACACCTTTTGTTACACCTAAAACTTTGCGTGATCGACAGACATATTCTTTTCCAGCTGAGCAGAGTTCACATGCGTGACAGGAAATAACTGGGTTTATAACTACTCGTTTACCAATTAATCCAGCGCTTGATTGCGCTGAGACTTTTTCTACAACTCCGCAAGTTTCATGCCCCATAACTTGATCCGGAAATCTGCGTCCCGTGGATCCACTTGATCCATGAATATCTGATCCACAGATTGCAGTAGCCAGAATTTTTACGATTGCATTTTCACCTGTTAGTTCTGCAAGAGTACGCTCTCTCACTTCAAAGTGATTGAAGTTCGTTAGAACTAAACTTTGGTGGCTCATTTCGACTACTTTGCCGCATCTTTATAGAAGTTGATTACATTCATTACAGCCTCTTTGCGAAGTTCTGGCAAGGCTTGAATAGAACACCAAGATGAGTGCGGAGTAAGAAGGGCATTCGGTGATGTGCGAAGAATGTCATCCATCGGAAGTGGCTCAACCTCATAAACATCTAAACCAGCCCCTGAAAGGACACCACTCTTTAGCGCTCTGTCTACTGCTGAGGGATCAATTAATCCACCGCGACTTGTGTTAATCAAGATCGGTTTCTTAGAAGTAGATTCTAAGAATTGATCATTTATCAAATACTTATTCTCTGAAGTTAGTGGGCAGTGCAGAGAGATCAGATCTGATTCCGCTGCGATTCTCGCAAGATCTACACTCTCAAACCCATGACCTTTTGCATAAGGATCATAGGCAATTACTTTCGCACCGAATCCAGAGAAATACTTTCCGACCAAAGAGCCAATTCGACCAGTTCCAATTAAGCCGATTGTAGATTTAGAAACTTGCTTAATTGAATTTGCGTGGGAAGCTGCTGCCCATTTGCCAGAACGCATCTCGGCATCAAGCTGGGGCAGTTTGCGCCAAAGTGCCAGCCCTAGAGAAACCGCGTGTGTGGCGACTTCTTCGGTGCAGTAGTGCGGAACATTCTTTACCGGAATTCCAGCGTTTGCCGCAGCGTCTAGGTCAATCATGTCCATCCCGATACCGATGCGAGAAATTATCTTGACATTGGCCATAAGTGAAATAGCCTTAGCTTTGACCGGAGCCCACTGAACTATAACTGCATCAGGATTAAAATCAGATAACGATTTGATAACATCGTCTTCACTTTTGCACTTCGCAATTAAAACTTCCGCGTTCAAATGTTCCTTCAACAAATTAGTTTCAAGCGCTCCATCGCCTAAATCATTATCGGTAATCAGAACTTTCATAACTAAACTCCTCTGACAAGTAGGTTTTTTGCGCAAAAGAAATCTAGCACTTTTCTCATAAATTAAAAGTTTTTTCTTTTTATCCTTGACAACTGTCTTACAAGTGAGTTTTCTAGTGTCTGAAGGTGATCAGAAAAATGGATCAGTCGGCGCGGATTGGGAGGGTTCACCATTAACATTTTGGAATGTAAATCTGTATCCAAGTGGTACGGCGAAGCTGCGGTTCTTAAGAACGTTGATTTCGATCTTGCGCAAAACGAAATTCATGCAATCGTCGGCGAAAATGGTGCCGGTAAAAGCACGCTGGTAAAAATTATCTCTGGCCTAGTTCCTGTTGATGTCGGAACAATCAAATTTGAAGGCAATGACCGGACCTACTCCAATATTCGCGAGATCCAAAACTCCGGAGTTGCACTTATTCACCAAGAACCACGACTTTTTCCGGATTTATCCGTATTAGAAAATGTTTGTGTTGATTACCAAGTTCGAGATGGAAAAAGCAAGAGATTTAATTGGAAGAAAGCCGAAGAAGAGACTAAAGAACTTCTAGAACAATTAGGTTGTTCATTCAGTGTGCATTCACCGGTAAAGGCGCTGTCAGTTGCAGACCAACAGATGGTGGATATGGTTTCTGCTCTTCGCAAGAAGTTGAAACTCCTCATTGTTGATGAACCAACAGCTTCGTTAACACCTTCAGAGGTAGCCAGACTATTTGCGACTATTCGCAAGTTAAATGCGAGCGGTGTTGCAATTATCTTTATTGGGCACCGACTTGAAGAAGTCTTAGAACTATCTAACCGAATCACGGTTTTGAAAGATGGCGAAATAGTTGCGGTAAAGAAGACCTCTGAGACCACTGAGGATGAATTAATCAGATTAATGGTTGGTCGCAATATTGCCGCCTCTACAACTGATTCCAAAACCTCTAGCAACGAGATCTCCCTGAAGGTTTCAAATCTAGAGAGTCCTGGCTACGTTTCCGATGTTTCTTTTGAGGTCAAGCGTGGTGAAATTCTAGGAATTGGCGGCCTCGTTGGCGCTGGTCGAAGTGAGTTGTTGGAAACTATTTTTGGGTTACGTAAGCGTTCTGCGGGTGAAGTTATTTCAACGAACCATGGAAGCATCAAAAAAGTTAAACAGGCCATCTCTTCTAGGATTGCTCTAGTTCCGGAAGATCGTGCACATAATGGGTTGTTCTTAAATCGTTCAATCAATGAGAACTTAGTCATAACTAACTTGAATCTCACATCCAGAGGTGGAAAGCGTAACTTTGGAAAAGAGAAGCAGATCGGCCAGGAATTGATTGAAAAGTTCCGCGTCAAGCTTTCAAGTGCTTCGCAATTAGTGCGGGAATTAAGTGGTGGAAATCAGCAGAAAGTTAGTCTGGCAAAGTGGTTGAAACAAGAAGTTGAAATTCTCTTAATTGATGAACCATCTCGCGGTGTAGACGTAGGTTCAAAATCTGAAATTCATCAATTCCTCAATAATTCAGCCAAAGATGGGATGTCCATAGTTATGGTCAGCAGCGATATGCGGGAATTAATCGAGCTGTCTCACCGAATAATCGTTATGCGAAATGGCCGAATCGCTGGCGAACTTTCGGGTTCAGATATTTCTGAGGAGGCAGTTCTTCGTTTAGCTTCCGGGCTTGCTACTGCAGGAAAGGGGAACTAATCATGGCTGTTAAGTTGAATTCAAAAGTTACTTATCTCTTTAAGAAGCGTGAGTTTGGAATTTTCCTCTTTATCTTAATTTTATTGGCTGTCTTTGGATCCTTGGAGCCACGCTTTTTCCGCTCTGAAAACCTAAGTGCAATTCTCTCTTCGGTTGGTATTTTGATGGTTGTTGGTGCCGGTCAGACTTTAGTAATTGTTACTAGAAACATTGATCTAAGCGTTGGCAGCTCACTAGGTATGGCGGCAATGGTTATGGGAATGGTCGCCCGAGAAAATCCAGATTTTCCAATTTTTGGTCTAATAGTTATTTCGATGATTGTTGGTGGTCTCTGCGGATTGCTTAATGGTTTACTTGTAAGTTACGGAAAAATACCTTCAATTATTGCAACTCTAGGAACTCTTGCAATTATTCGAGGCGCAGTATTCGTAGTCTCAGATAACGTTCAAATTGATCCAAATGATGTTCCAAAAGGAATTATTGCCCTATCTACAACTTCACCGATTGGTATTCCCTGGCTATTAATCTTCGCCTTCCTTTCGATTATTCTCGTTTGGTATGTCTCATCGAAAACACTTCTCGGAAAACGTATTTATGCGGTTGGAAGCAACCCTGAAGGCGCGATATCTCGAGGCTTGTCATTTAACAAGATCACGATTTTGGTTTTTGTATTTGTCGGAGTTCTTGCTGGTCTTGGCGGCGTTCTCTACACCGCCCGATATGCAACGATCAACCCAGCAGATGTTGGTCGCGGACTAGAATTCGATGTTATTTCTGCGGTTGTAATTGGCGGTACTAATATTTTTGGTGGCTCCGGAACTGCTCTTGGCACAGCTCTTGGTTGCATTTTAATTGGCATTTTATCTAACGGCTTAACTGTTGTTGGAGTATCACCATTCTGGAAAGCTTGTGCGACTGGTTTCCTTATTTTGGCAGCGGTTGCTATCGATAACCTGGTTCGAAAGCGGCAGGAACAGAACTTCTTGCTGGCCATTAGAAATCAAAGGACGGTAAAATAATGTCACCGTTACTAAAGGCTAATTCTCGATTCAAGGTCCCCGGATATTTGGTGGGCCCAATTCTGATTCTGATAATCGCAATGACTTATGGTTCTCTTGGTTCAGAGTATTTCTTAGATCCAACTTCAATCATTTTCAACACCGGTCGATATATAGAAATTGGCTTACTCGCTCTAGCTCTGACTTTTGTCATTATCAATGGAGATATTGATCTTTCTGTAGCATCAACACTCGCTGCAAGCGCAGGCGTGCTTGCAAAATTGTTCGAAAGTGGCGTTCCAATTTTTTGGTGCTGCGTCGCTTCAATCTTTACTGGATTTGTTCTTGGCCTAATTAACGGTCTAATCGTTATTAAATTTGGCCTTCCAAGTTTGGTGGTAACACTTGCCACGCTTGCGCTTTATCGAGGACTCACTCAAGTAATGCTTGGTGATGGTGTTGTAACAAATTACCCAGAGAGCTTTGTTGGCTTTGATCAAAGATTGGTAATTGGCGGAAACCCTGGACTGCCTGCTCCGTTAGCGCTATTCATTGTTGCTTCAATAATTTTTTACTACATTCTTCATCGCTCAAACTATGGAATAAAAAACATAATGTCAGGAAGTAATCCATCTACAAGTAACTTCTCTGGAATTGGTGTGGATCGAGTCCGCCTACTTGCATTTGCATTAAGTGGAACTGTGGCTGGAATTTGTGCAGTGATGATCACATCTCGTCTGGGATCTACAATTTCTAACGTAGGACTTGGCCTAGAACTGTTGGCAATTACAGCAGTTGTTCTAGGTGGCACAGATATTTTTGGTGGCCGTGGAGCTATTTCTGGCACTGTGGTCGCACTATTCGCAATTATGGCCGTTCGTGAAGCCCTGGTTATTCAAGACATAAATGGTCAAGTTCAAGATGCCGCGATTGGAATATTGCTGATTCTCACTGTTCTGGTGCCGCAAATTCGTTCATATTATGTTGAGAAGAGAAATAGAAAAAAGAGATTTAATGAGGCGCAAGCAAGAACCTAAGGGAACTTGCATCGCGAATCATTAATCAATAGCGATGAAATACATCGTTATTGGAATACGGAATGAGGCTAAAGGAATGAATAAAAAGCATAAAGCGCTAGTTCCAGTCTTGGGTATGTCACTCATCCTGACTGGAGTAAGCGCTTCATTCATGGCTACATCAGCAACAGCAGCTACAAAGTACAAGGTCACCTATATTCCAAAGAACTTGGGTAACCCATACTTTGACGCAATCGTTGGCGGCTTTAAGAAGGCCGGTAAAGGATTGGGTATGACCGTAAAGGTTGTAGCACCTGCTCAAGCTGGCGCCACTGATCAAATCCCATTTATCGAAGCTGCAATTCAACAGAAGGTTGATGCAATTGCAATTTCTCCAAATGATGCAAATGCACTATGCCCAACTATGAAGCGTGCAATGAAGGCTGGAATTGTTGTTCTTACCGTTAACGGTGACACAACAGCTTCATGTCGTCATGCATCAATCACACCAGTTGATTTCAGCGTTCTAGGAAAGTATCTAGTTGACCAGACAGCCAGCGTTATCGATGGCAAGGGTGACTGGGCGTTCCTATCAGCAACATCAACTGCACCAGATCAGAATGCCTGGCTAGCAGGAGCTAAGGCCTACATCGATGGTGGCGGACAACCTGGCCTAAAGCTAGTTGATACCGTTTACGGTGATGACGCACCTGAGAAGAGTGCTACAGAAGCAGAAGCTCTTCTTGCTAAGTATCCAAACCTAAAGGCAATCAACGCACCAACAACTGTTGGTATCGCTGCTGCTGCACAGGTACTTTCAATCTCTCCTCTAAAGGGCAAGGTTCAAGTAACTGGTCTTGGAACTCCAAACCAAATGCGTCAATATATTAAAGATGGAACAGTTAAGTCATTTTCACTTTGGGATCCAGGTCTACAGGGTCAAATTGCTGCAAATCTAATTGTTGACATCAAGACCAAGAACCTAAAGCCTAAAAAGGGAATGAAGCTGGCTTATAAGGGTGTTGGTCCAGGAAAGTGGACGCTCGGTAAAGATGCACAAATTATTGCGGGACCACCGCAAGAATTTACTGCTAAGAACATCGATAAGTTCAACTTCTAATAACTAGATAAAGAGAGCAGCGCACAGTGTCAGTCAGAAAACTCAGCGATCAAATCGTTGAAGACATTCTTTCCCAGCTTGGCTCAGGCCAACTTGGTGAAGGGTCTACGGTTCCTTCTGAAATGGCACTGTGCGCTACTTATAACGTAACTCGCGGCGTAGTTCGCGAGGCAATTAGAAGTTTAGATGCCAAAGGATTTATCAAAGTCAGCCAAGGCATGGGCACTACTATCGCCCCAATGCACGAGTGGAATGTTTTGGATCCAATTTGGGTGGCCCTTAATTCAGATAGTTCATATTTTAATGATTTACAAACCACGCGTGAAATGTTCGAGCCTGAAATTGCCGCGCTGGCTGCTCGAAACGCAACACCTGAAAACCTAAAAGAGCTACAAGATATTTTAGAAGAGCAGAAGTTGTGCATCGGCGATGAGACCGATATTGCGCATATTGATATTGCCTGGCATGCCGCGCTATCTCGCGCTACCCAGAATCCGATTCTTAATCAATTACATAATTCAATCGCTAATCTCGGAATTAAAGTTCGGATTGAAAATGCTAAACGTCCAAATGCGGTAGAACACGCAACTTATTGGCATGATGAAATCATGCGGGCGGTAATTAGTGGTGATTCTGATTTAGCAAAAGCTGCGATGCGAATGCACATGAATCAAGTCCGAGCTGATCTTGAGATTGCACTACAGACAACTTAAATAACTGATTTAAAGAGACCTAGAAAGCAGGAGCAAAAATGGAATATAAATTAACGCTACTTTCAATGGGCGGCAGCGAAGTTCCCGGCCCAGAACTCTTCTGGATGGGGCAATGGGATAACTGGTTCCGCCTTCAGTTCCAGGTTGGACTAATCCAAGGAAATGGCATCACCGCTCTTGTTAACACCGGTCCGGCAAAAGATTTAGGACCAATGAATGAAGGTTGGGTTGCCTTTCTCGGTGAGCGCGTCAAGTTTGCTCGCCAAGAAGGCGAATATATTCTGGACCAACTTGCAAAACATAACGTTAAGCCAGAAGACATCACTCACATTTTCTTGACTCCCCTACAGCTTTACTCTGTAAGCAATGTTCTTGAATTTCCAAATGCCAAGATCCATATTTCAAAGCGAGGTTGGATTCATTTCCACACCACTCACAAGCACCCACATGATGGTCGTGACACAAGTATTCCGCCACATATCTTGGCCGAACTTGTTGGTAAATCTTGGGATCGAGTTGTTCTACTTGAAGATGAAGAAACTATCGCACCGGGTCTTCGTACTTGGTGGTCCGGTGGACATCACCGCGCATCAATCGCTGTCGAGGTTGACACAAAGGCTGGAACTGCAGTTTTGAGCGATACCTTCTTCGTTATGGAGAACGTTGTAAACAATCATCCAATCGGTATAACTGAAAACATGTATGAATGCATGGATGCACATGCTCGAGCACTTAAATCACCAATTGTTATCCCCCTATATGACCCAAAGAATTTTGATCGCTTCAAGAATGGTGTCGTAGCGTGAGAGAGAAATCATTTGCTGCAAAGGGCGATGCGGTAATTGTTACAGGTGCCGCGGGCGGAATCGGTGCTGCAACTGTAGAAAACTTGGTGAATCAAGGAATATTCGTTTTCGCTGTCGATAAGAATTCAGAGGCCCTTTCAAAGGTTCTGGCATCGATTGACCCAGAAGGTGCGCTCACTCAAGCAATTGCGATCGATGTTACAAGCGAGAAGGAATGCCAAGAAGTTTGCGAGATTGCAAAGAAGAAGGGCATCCGCGTTAAAGGTCTAGTAAATAATGCAGCTGTTGGCGCCTTCAATATGAGTGTAGAGAGCACAAGTTTTGAAGATTGGCAGCGAATTATCTCGATCAATCTGACCAGCCTTTATTTGATGGCTAAATATGCCTTGCCGCTAATTCGTAGTGCTGGTGGTGGCGCAGTGGTAAACATTTCATCTATTCATGCTTATGCAACATCCACCGGTGTTGCGCCATATGCTGCCGCAAAGGGTGGAGTTCTAACTCTTACAAAAACTATGGCACTTGATCTTGCGCCAGACAATATTCGAGTTGTCTGCATAATTCCGGGCGCTACTGATACGCCGATGCTACGTCAGCATGCAGAACGTGAAGGAAAGACATTGGCTGAATTAGGTTTCCCATCAAGTGAAAATGCTATTGGCCGAATTGCTCAACCAGAGGAAGTTGCCGATGTAATTGCATTTGCTCTTTCCAGGGGTGCAAGTTTTATTACCGGTTCATCACTAATTCCTGATGGAGGAATTCTTGCCAAGTTCTAAAGCCGTTGTAACAACTTCGGCGAATAAATCTTCACTTGCACCTGTTTCGATTGCTGAACTTGGTGATAAGCAAGTGGCAATAAAGACTATTTGTTCGGGAGTCAGCACTGGCACTGATAAGTGGGTAATTTCAGGACGTTTCGAGTGGGGTAATTTTGGATTTCCATTAGTTCCCGGATATCAACGAAGTGGAATTGTGGAGGCTGTCGGATCTAAAGTTACAAATGTAAAGGTTGGCCAGCAAGTATTCGCAACTGCAAGCATCAATTATTCGGATGCAACTGCGGGCTGGGGCGCACATACTAGTTTTGGAATCTGCGAAGATTTCGAAGTTTTCGATGCAACTGGTATTCCAGCGGCACGTTCAGCATTTGGGGTTGTTGCCCAAGTTGGCTTCAACGCCGCATCAAGAATTATTGGCAAAGCTGGAGATCGAGTATTGGTAATTGGGGATGGCGTAATCGGAGCCAGCGGCGCACTCAGTGCAAAAGCGCGTGGTTTTGAACCTCTTCTACTTGGACGCCATGACTCAAGATTAGAGAAGATAAATTCACTGGGAATTCAAACTGCGAATTCAAATACCGTTTCTCAGAAAGCGCTCTCGGACTTTGCCCCAATCGCAGTAATCGACACGGTTCAAAGCCCAGAAGCCTTCGAACTTTATTATCGCGCTCTTCCTGCAACCTGGGCGGCTGAAACCTTTGGCAACTCACGCACCGGTATTGGTCAAATTATTTTCAGCGGTCACACTCCTGATGGCGCAAATACTTGGGCCGATATGGCACATTTACAGAAGCAGGAATTAACAGTTCACTTTGTTTCAGGTTGGGTAGCAAATCGACTTGTTCAAACTCTAGAGTTGATGAAATCAGATGCTCTTAGTTTAGAGAAAATTGCTACTGAATACTCAGCCGATGATGCAAGTATTGAGAAATTATTTAGCAATATCGCAGCAGGTAAGAATCCCGATATCGCCGTCTATATTAATTGGGCGTAAATTCTTCGCTGATAAAGCTCTTTCCGATCAATTCTCTTGCCGCTTTTAGACTTGTAACAACTCCTGCGCTAAGTGCTTGAACTGCAATGTTTCCAAATAGTGTTGATTCGACAGGTCCAGTCTTAACTTTTACTCCACAAGCATTCGCAGTCAATTGATTTAGCAGTGAAATCTGTGATCCGCCACCAAGAATATGAATGGTCGCAATTTTCTTCCCAGTTACTTCTTCAATTTCCGAAATAGTTTTCTGGTATGCCGCAGCCAAGCTTCGCAAAATACAAATTGTGAATTCACCCTTTGTCCGCGGTGGATTGATGCCCTTTTCGACACAATAAGAAACAATCCGATCTGGCATCTCGCCAGGGGATCTAAATCTTGGATCATTTGGATCTATTAGAGAATTAAATTCTAGGCTTCTACTCGCCTCATCAACCAACTGTGGAATTGTCCATTCTTCATTCGCGCTTCGCCAAGTTCTGCGGGATTCTTCTAACAACCACATCCCTGTTACATTTTTTAGAATGCGCACTGTGTTAGCTGCACCAAGTTCATTCGTAAGATTCGCAGCCAGTGCCTCTTTAGAAGTTACTGGAATATCACTTTCGATTCCGACGAGAGACCAAGTTCCACTTGATATATATGCCTCGAAATCTCGATCACCGAATGGAATTCCAGCGACCGCACTGGCGGTGTCATGCGACGCTGTTGCAACAACTTTTATTCCATCAAGAACACCAAAGCCCCTAATTGTGCCAATCTCGGCACCAGGCTCGTGTAATTCTGTAAATAGTTCACTGCGGAGTCCGGCCAACTCAATTAATGGGTAGTCCCAGTTTCGTTTCTTCACATCTAACAACTGCGTCGTAGATGCATTGGTAACTTCAGTTGAAATCTTTCCAGTTAGTTCGGCATTTAACAGATCAGGTATAAGCAAGAACTTGCTTGCTGCTTTATATGACTCATCGTTCTTTGCAGAAACTAATTGATACAAGGTATTAAAGTTCAAGAATTGAATACCGGTATCTTGATAGATCCGCTTTTCTCCCAAGCGAGAGACAAGCTCTTCGAAAGCTGGAAATGTTCTAGGGTCTCGATAAGAATGGACCTTTGAGATTAACTTATCCTTGCCATCCAATAACCCATAGTCGACCGCCCAAGAATCAATTGCTAGAGATATTGGCGTGCCTTGTTCTAAGCACTTTTCAATTCCGATTAGAACTTGTTCGGTTATCAACTTCCAATCCCACAAAATCGCCCCATCTTTATCCTCAAAAATTTCATGGGCAAAGCGATGCACGATTTCTAATTCGATTTTTTCGGTTGTTACTCGGCCAATTGCTACTCGGCCACTAGTTGCGCCTAGATCAACTGCGATGAAATTAGCCACGACTACCTTAAGAATGCAGCAGCGACTCCACCATCAACCGGAATATGTAATCCAGTTGTCAGTGGCAGATCAGATGCGCAGAGAACAAATACGGCTGCCGCTATATGATCTGGAAGAACTTCTTTCTTCAAGATTGTGCGTTGGGCGTAATACTCGCCTAACTTCTCCTCTTCGACACCATAAACAGCTGCACGTTGGGCGCCCCAACCACTTGCAAAAATTCCAGAACCTTTAACTACACCATCTGGATTTACGCCATTTACCCGAATTCCATATGCCCCAAGCTCTGCAGCAAGCAACCGAACTTGATGTGCTTGATCAGCTTTAGTAGATCCGTAAGCAACGTTATTTGGTCCAGCAAAAACTGAATTCTTTGATGAGATGTAAATAATGTCGCCACCCATTTGAGCAGCAATCATTGCTTTTGCACTCTCTCTTGATACTAAGAATGAGCCCCGTGCCATTACATCGTGCTGGATATCCCAATCTTGCGCCGTTGTTTCAATCAGTGGCTTACTAATTGAGAGCCCGGCATTATTTACAACTAAATCAATGCCACCGAAGGCAAGAACACCGGCATCAATAGCAGCACTAACTTGTGCTTCATCTGTCACGTCAACGGCAACTGCAATAGCTTTATCTGGGCCGCCAAGTTCGGTCGCAACACTTTGTGCCGATGTTAAATCGCGATCAGCAATAATTACACAGGCGCCTTCAGCACCTAGACGAATCGCTGTCGCCTTTCCAATTCCTGATCCCCCACCCGTTACCAATGCGATTCGCCCTTGAAGTGGCTTGGGCTTTGGCATCCGACGTAGCTTTGCTTCTTCGAGTTCCCAATATTCAATATTGAACTTCTCTGATTCTGAAATTGGTGAATAGGTTGAAATAGCTTCGGCGCCGCGCATTACATTGATTGCATTTACATAAAACTCACTGGCTACTCGAGCCGTTTGCTTGTCTTTGCCATAACTAAACATTCCAACACCAGGTACCAAAATGATTAGTGGATCTGCGCCTCGAATCGCTGGTGAATCTTTAGTTGCATACTTGTTGTAGTAAGCGGTGTATTTGGCCCGATATTCGAGATGTAATTCGTTAGCCCTGGTAATGATTTTTTCTACATCAGCATTTGAATCTAAATCAATAACAAGTGGTGAGATTTTTGTGCGCAAGAAATGATCTGGGCAGGAAGTTCCCTTGGCCGCAAGCTCTTCTAATTTTTCACTATTTAAGAAATCTAAAACCACATCTGAGTCATTGAAGTGGCCAACCATGCGATTGTCTTTTGATGCAATGCCACGAAGTGTCGGCGCAAGTTTTGCAGCCTTGACATGGCGTTCAGCCTTAGAAAGTGGATTACGCCCGGCAACAACTTTTCCAAAGGGATCTTTCTTTCCAGTTTCAGCTATAAATTTTTCAGCTTTCAAGATTGCTGCAACCGAGCGCTCTTCACACTCTTTGCTTGTGGCGCCCCAAGTTGTTAAGCCATGCCCACCCAATACGCAGCCGTGTGCTTTGGGATTCTCCTTAGCTAATTTAGAAATATCTAATCCGAGTTCAAATCCTGGACGTCGCCAGTCAATCCAGAGAATTTCATCACCAAAACATTTCTTAGTTAATTCGCGACCAGCTTTTGATGTAGCAAGGGCAATAATTGAATCTGGATGCAGGTGGTCAACATGATCTTGATCAACTAGACCATGCATTGCGGTGTCGATACTCGGAGCCGCACCACCTTTACCAAACGCGCAGAAATCAAAGAGATGAACCATTTCATCTTCATGATCTAATCCTCTATATACCGCAGTCATTCCACGAAGTCGATCTAGGTAGAGAGTTGCTAAACCCTTTTCGGTTAAAGTTCCAAGATCCCCGCCAGAGCCCTTTACATAAAGGACTTCAACTTGAGCACCAGTTAATGGATCAGTTGCACTGCCCTTTGCTGAAGTATTTCCACCGGCATAATTTGTGTATTTTGGATTCGAACCCAATCGATTGCTTCGTTCAAGTAAATCTTTAACAACTTTGTCACTCAAGACTAAGCACCCCATCCAGCTTGGTTTCCACCAACACGTTCAGCGGCAATCTTCTCGGCATATCCACTTTTTGCATAAGCCTTCATTGGTTCGCCATCAATTCCTTTTGCTTCCCGCCATTCGCGAATCATTGGACGGACATCGGTATTAAAGGCATCCATCAAAACTTCGTGTGCCGCAAGAACATCACCGCTCTTTTGTGCCGCCTTAAGTGCATCTTGATCAACAAATACCGCTTTAGCGACCGCCTCTTGAACATTCATGATTGAACGAATTTGACCAGGAATCTTCGCTTCGATGTTGTGACATTGATCTAGAACATATGAAACCGGAGTCCCGACATCAAAACCGCCACCGACATTAACTTCGTGCATGATTCTAAACAATTGGAATGGATCAGCAGCGCCAACGATTAAATCATCGTCAGCATAGAAACGTGAATTAAAGTCGAATGCGCCAAGTCGTTTTGCGCGAAGCAAACTGGCGACGATGAATTCAATGTTTGTTCCTGGTGCGTGGTGACCGGTATCAACACAGACCCAAGCCTTTTCACCGAGTGCTAAGCAGTGAACTAGTGAAGTTCCCCAGTCCGGAACATCGGTGTGATAAAAAGCTGGCTCAAAAAATTTGTATTCCAAAAGCATTCTCTGGTTTGCACCCAGCGCTTTATACGTCCTTGAAAGTGACTCAGCCAATCTATCTTGACGTTCGACGATGCTGTCTTGGCCTGGATAGTTTGTGCCATCTGCAAACCATAATTTCAAATCCTGAGAGCCGGTTATATTCATGATATCGATGCAATCTAGAAGGTGGGCAACCGCACGATCTCGAATCTTTGGATCGGGATTACAGACTGACCCCAACTTGTATTCATCATCTTGGAAAGTATTTGAATTAATCGTTCCTAAAACAACACCAAGTTCTTTGGCATGTGCAGCAAGTTTTGCGTAATCCTCGACCTTGTCCCATGGGATATGTAGGGCAACGCTTGGTGCGGCTCCGGTGTATTTATTTACTTGTGCGGCATCTGCAATTTTCTCGAAGGGATCGCGCGGAACTCCTGGTTGTGCGAATACTTTAAATCTGGTTCCAGAGTTTCCATATGCCCACGACGGCGTTTCGATTTTCAGCCGATCTAGGACTGCTTTTACCTGAGAAACGTTAGCCATGGACCGCTCCTTAATTTCGCTGAATTTCTTTAAAATCTAAGATAATCCTAGTTCAAATGCTGCTTTTGGTAAACGATAAGTTGTCCGACAACTTGATTCAAAGTAAAAAGCCCTCCGCATTTTCGCAGAGGGCTTAAATTACTTATCTGTTTTCAGATTATGAACATCCTGATGTGTTGCCACAACCTTCGCAGACGAAGCATGAACCAGCCATACGCATCTTTACTCCGCAAGTCATGCAGAGAGGTGCATCTGATTTAACGCCGCTCATCTTTTCGAAGAGTTCCATTGAAGAACCGACTCCGTTGCCCTCTGCTGGTGCACTTTCAATCTTCACTTGAACCGGTGCTTTTCCCACTGGCTTGAATGATGCTGATTGTGCAGCAGCTGCAACGATCTCTTTGATTGCAGATGGATCTGGAGTGTATTCACCAGTGTCTAGTGCACGTTGGCGTTCTGATGATGTATAAAGACCCATCGCACTACGTGATTCGAATGGTAAGTAATCAAGTGCCAAGCGACGGAAGATGTAATCCATCATGGATTGCGCCATGCGGATATCTGCATCATCTGTCATGCCTGCTGGTTCGAAGCGCAGGTTAGTGAACTTCTCTACGAAAGTTTCTAGTGGAACTCCGTATTGCAAACCGATTGATACTGCAATTGAGAATGCATCCATTACGCCGGCAAGAGTTGAACCTTGCTTGCCAAGCTTTAGGAATACTTCACCAAGTGCGCCATCTGCATATGCACCAGCTGTCATGTAACCCTCGGCGCCGCCAACCATAAATGATGTTGTGATTGATGGACGTGACTTAGGTAGACGCTTACGTGTAGCAGTTGGGTGCGCTGCTTCTGTAACTGCATCTGTTGGTGCACCCTTTGAATCTGAAAGTGGTTGACCGACCTTACAGTTGTCGCGATAAACCGCGAGCGCCTTTAGGCCAAGCTTCCAACCTTCGTAGTAAACCTCTTCGATTTCAGCAACTGTTGCATCTGAAGGCAGGTTAACTGTCTTTGAGATCGCACCAGATAGGAATGGTTGACATGCAGCCATCATCTTTACGTGGCCCATTGCTGAGATTGAACGGATACCCATTGCGCAGTCGAAGATGTCATAGTGCTCTGGTTTTAGGCCAGGTGCATCAATGATGTTTCCGTTCTCTGCAATGTATTCAACGATTGCTTCGTTGGTCTCATCTGAATATCCGAGCTTCTTAAGTGCTTGTGGAATTGTCTGGTTCACGATCTGCATTGAACCGCCGCCGACAAGCTTCTTAAACTTAACTAGAGCAAGGTCTGGCTCGATACCTGTTGTATCGCAATCCATCATCAAGCCGATAGTTCCGGTTGGTGCAAGAACTGATGCTTGCGCGTTACGCCAGCCATTCTTATCGCCAATCTCGAGGCACTTTTCCCACTCTTTATTCGCTACTTGCCAGACATCTTGATCTAGTGAAGTAACGCTCTTTGCTGATGCTGAAGCATTTGCATGCTTCTTCATTACGCGAGTGTGTGCTTGTGCGTTGCGAGCGAAACCAGCATATGGTCCAACGATTCCGGCAAGTTCTGCAGAGCGTCGGTATGAAGTTCCGGTCATAAGAGATGTGATTGCGCCAGCTAGTTGGCGGCCACCATCTGAATCGTAAGCAAGACCTGAAGCCATAAGTAGTGCACCAAGGTTTGCATAACCGATACCAAGTTGACGGTAGTTGCGTGTTGTCTCACCGATTGGATCTGTTGGGAAATCTGCGAAGCAGATTGAGATATCCATTGCAGTGATGATTAATTCAACAGCCTTAACAAAGTTCTTTGCATCAAATGAACCATTTGATTCTAGGAACTTTAGAAGGTTAAGTGATGCCAAGTTACATGATGAGTTATCAAGTGACATGTATTCAGAGCAAGGGTTTGATGCATTGATGCGACCGGTCTCTGGATTTGTATGCCAATCATTGATTGTGTCGTCATATTGAATTCCTGGATCAGCACATGCCCAAGCTGCCTCTGCCATCTTGCGGAATAGTTCGCGAGCTTCGACAGTTTCGATAACTTCACCTGAAGCACGAGCAACTAGACCAAACTTTTCGTTGTTCTCATATGCGCGCATGAATTCATCTGATACGCGAACCGAGTTATTAGCGTTTTGGTACTGTACGGAAATAATGTCTTTCCCTCCGAGATCCATATCGAAGCCAGCATCGCGAAGTGCGCGAATCTTGTCTTCTTCGCGGACCTTGGTCTCGATGAATTCTTCGATATCTGGGTGGTTTACATCTAGAACAACCATCTTCGCTGCGCGACGGGTTGCGCCACCTGACTTGATTGTTCCTGCTGATGCATCTGCACCGCGCATGAATGAAACTGGACCAGAAGCTGTTCCGCCAGACTTTAGAAGTTCTTTTGCAGAACGGATACGTGAAAGGTTTAGACCAGCACCGGAACCGCCCTTGAAGATCATTCCTTCTTCGCGATACCAGTTAAGGATTGAATCCATTGTGTCATCGACAGAAAGGATGAAACATGCAGAAACTTGTTGTGGTGCATTTGTTCCGACGTTAAACCAAACTGGTGAGTTAAATGAGAAGACCTGGTGCATAAGCATCCAAGTTAATTCGTGTTCGAAAATTTCTGCATCTACATCGGTTGCGAAGTAACCGAAATCTTTTCCGGCCTTTGTGTAGGTAAGAACAACGCGGTCAATTACTTGCTTTAGTGACCATTCGCGATTGTCGTGTCCTACTGCGCCGCGGAAGTATTTTGTAGTAACGATCGTTGAAGCATTTACTGACCAGAAGTCTGGATATTCGACACCCTTTTGCTCGAAGATAACTTCGCCTGATTTCCAGTTGGTCTGCACAACATCGCGACGTTCCCAAGTCACTTCGTCATATGGGTGCTTTCCAGCAGTGGTGTAGATACGTTCGAGAGTAAGGCCCTTGCCTAGGGTTTTCTTATTTCCCGCTGCTGGCTTATTGACGATAGACATGACTTGTTTCCTTCTTCCGGCTAGTAATTAATTAACTAAAGATTTTCTTGAGTTACTTGAATTGCTTGAACTTGTTTCACTTTTTAAATCATTTGCTACAGCTTGGGAATTCGCTGTATTTGAAGGAGCGGCGCGGAGAAGTGCGATCTCACCTTCGAAATCTTCAAGAGTGGAGAACGAACGATATACCGAGGCAAAGCGTAAGTAAGCGATTTGGTCTAATTCTCGGAGTGGCGCGAGGATTGCCATTCCAACTTCCTGTGCTTCAACTTCTGCCTGGCCATCAGAGCGGAGTGTCTCTTCAACTCTCTGAGCCAGTAGTGCTAAGTCGTCATCATTTACTGGGCGTCCTTGGCAGGCCTTGGAAACACCAGAGATAACTTTCTCGCGGCTAAATGGTTCAGTAGCTCCTGATCTTTTAATGATCATCAGGATCGAGGTCTCAGAGGTTGTAAAACGGCGATTGCAGGTTGTGCATTCGCGGCGGCGGCGAATCAGGGTTCCGTCTTGCCCAGAGCGCGAATCGACGACTCGAGAGTCCTCGCTTCTGCAAAATGGACATAACATTCTCAGATTTCCCCTTTTTAACCGTTATTCGATCGATCAAGCGTAAGTGCCCTAACATAGTGGAAAACCACAACTTATGGAACTTATTCGTGGTCTGACCCCTATATGTAGTAGGAACTGTAGACCAAAACTCGAGGGTTTAAAGGAGGCTGTGCGGCGTGTCGGGGGCTAGATCTTGTTTATCAACTAACTAAAGGTTATTTCGCGGGCACCCAGAGCTTGGTTCCAGGCTCAAGATCGGTAGAAGCCAGGCCATTGGTTGAAACGATCTGATCCACGACGGATGAGAGATCAGATCGGGCTCCGTTATTTAGTGCGTTAATTGAAGAGGCGATAGACCAGATGGTCTCGCCACTTGTAACAACAACTTGCATGTAACCGGCAGTTCCAGTCTTAACAACTTCTGATGATGCAACACCGTGGTCGCTTAGAGATGCGCTAAAACCAGCGCCAATTACTATCAATAGCGATGCGCCAACAAAAGTTCTGGCTAGCTTCTTGTAACGGTTCTTGCTCATTTACTTCTCCTACTTAACCTTGTTACTAAGGACCGAGGGGATTCGGTCATTCGAACAAGTGTTCTAAAAGGAACTATAGGTCAAGCCACTGACACATGCAAGTGAAAAATCGAACAAATGTTCGCTTTTTTTGGAAATCTGGTTTATGCTTTTCCCATGACTAAAAAGAAGAGTTCTCCAAGCGAAAAGGTCAGCGAGCTGCCAGATGGCCCAGCCAACGAGCATGGCCTGACCCCTCGCCAAGCCAAGATCCTCGACGTTATCCGCACCGCAATCGAGACCAACGGCTATCCCCCTTCAATGCGCGAGATCGGCCAGGCTGCCGGCCTGGCTTCACCAGCCTCAGTTTCTTATCAATTAGAGACCCTGGTTGAAAAAGGATTTATCCGTCGCGACGCCACAAAGGGGCGCGCACTAGAAATTACCTACCCAAGTGAAGGCGAAGCAATCACTCCGGAGAAGACCCGCAATGTTCCACTACTTGGTTCAATCGCTGCTGGTTCGCCAATCTTGGCTGAACAGAGCTTCGATGAAGTCTTCCCACTTCCAGAATCATTGGTTGGCAAGGGCGATATTTACATGCTCAAAGTTAAGGGCGATTCAATGATTGATGTTGCAATCTGCGATGGCGATTACGTTGTTATTCGCGCCCAGAAGGATGCCAACAAAGGCGAGATTGTTGCCGCAATGATCGATGGTGAGGCAACTGTGAAAACTTGGTCGAAGAAGGATGGCCACTACTGGCTACTTCCAGCCAACGATAATTACGCACCAATCCCTGGTGATGGCGCCGAAATTCTCGGAATCGTAACGGCGGTCTTACGCAGTATTCGCTAGCTTTAGGCGGAAATCGAATAGGAAGAGGTCTTGACATATTCGATGTCCGAAAGGAGAATTCCTGCTAAATAGGAGGAATGCCCTTGAATTCAAAGCACTTTGATCGCACCCGTTTCGACCATATAGGTGTGATCACCGAAGAGAAGCATGGCGATGAAAACTTCGTGGATGCGACCCGAGTCTGGGTTACAAATCCAAGAGTCCACCCTGCAAACATTGAATACCTTCGCTACGAACATGACACTCCTGTAACAGGACCAATCCGCCATCTGCCACACGTTGCATATCGCGTAGATAGCGTTGATGAAGCCGTTAAAGGCCACGAGATTTTATTAGAACCATGGGATGTTGCTGATGGCTTTGTTCGCGTCGCATTTGTTTTAGTTGATGGCGCTGTCGTTGAGTTTATGCAATACCGAAATCCAAATGAAACTGGCTGGTTTTAACTACTTAAGTTCGAAAGGGAGAATAAATGAATAATCCAATCTGTCTAAATAGCAACACCTATCACGGCTTTACACTTGAAGAGGCTGTCGAAGGAGCAAAGCGTGCCGGCATTAAGTTGATCGAGCTCGCCGGAGTTAATGGCTGGACCGAACATGTCAGAAATGATTATTCAGATGAGCAGATTGCAAAGGTCCTAAAGTTATTGGCTGACAATGACATTAAGGCAATTGGTATGTGTGGCCACACAAATATTCAAACCGCAGAAGGCCAAGAGACCTTCAAGGCGAATCTGCACCTGGCTAAGAAGCTTGGCGTTGATTACGTAACTCTTTCAACTGGCGAGACCCACGGCGATGAATCAGTGATTGGCGATGACACCGAATTAGTGAACATAATTCGCGACCTTGCCTCAGTCGCTAAAGGCCTGGGCCTGGTTATGGCAATTGAAACTCACGGAAACAACTATGCAACCGGCCAGAGCATCATCGCCCTTCTAAAGAAGGTTGATATGCCTAACGTTCGCCTGAACTATGACACCGGAAACGTTGTCTTCTACGGTGCGATCATGCCGTATGACGATCTAGATGCATCTACAGGTTCAATCACCGGTATTCACCTAAAGGAGAAAGCTGGAGCGCAGAACGAATGGAATTTTCCAGCAGTTGGTCGCGGTGATTTAGATTTCGATCGGATTCTAAAGACGTTAAAGAAGAATGGTTGCACTGCAGCCCTAAGTATTGAAATTGAATTCACTCCAGCCGGACCAAATGGTGTTGAGGATGTTCATGAATCACTCGCTTACTCAGTAGACACAATTAAGCGCCTATCTGCCTAAGGGAAGGTAAGTAAATTCATGGCTTCAATTGCAATTATTGGTCAGGGATATATGGGAAATGCTCATGCTGCGGCTTGGGCAAGTGCCGGACAAGCGGATGCAATTAAATATATCTGCACACCACGTCCAAAAGCCGGCTCTGTTCCTGCGGCAAAGAACGCAGAATACATCTCTGATCTCGATGTCATTCTTAAAGATAGCGATGTTAAATACGTTTCAGTCTGCACGCCAACACCGACCCACAAAGATATTGCGGTGGCACTACTAGCAGCCGGAAAGCATGTGCTACTTGAAAAACCAGTAGCACTAACTGTTGCTGATGCGAAAGTTGTTGCTGATGCCGCGGCAAAGAGTTCGGGTTCGCTAATGGTTGCCCATGTTGTTCGTTTCTTCCTTGGTTACCAAAAACTTCGCGAAGTTAATGAATCTGGCGAATTAGGAGAACTGCTTTCAGTCCACGCCCGCCGCTTCTCCCCTAAACCAACCTGGGCTACCTGGCTTGGCGATGAAAGCCAATCTGGTGGAATGCTTGTTGATTTTTCAATTCACGATTTCGATCAGCTAAACATGTATCTCGGAAAACCTGTCGAAGTTTTTGCTGCACAATCTTCACCAACCGGTCCTGCTGAAATCACAGTTAAGTACGAAGGTGGTGGCGTTGGCCAAGTGCAGAGCTTTATGAATGCTGCCGAAGGCGTGCCATTTACAAGCACCATCGATTTACTCGGTTCCGCCGGTATTGCACACTACGAATTTTCAGCTATTTCGGCGACTGAAGAATCTTCATCCGGAAACAATGCCGGAGTAAATAGTTGGCATGTATTTTCTTCAAAAGGAAATACTGTCGAACAAATTGCTACCGATGATCCTTATGGTCGCCAAGTTAAGTATTTCTTTGACCAAGCAAGCAGTGGCGGCAAATATGAATTATCACCAACACCAGCTGCAGTTTCTGCTCTGCAAGTATGTCTTGCAGCCAAGGCTTCCCTTAAAGAGGGTCGCCCAGTTGCAATCTCAGCAAACTAATTAATTAGATCTTTACTACTTGCCCAGTTCTAGCTGACTCTTCGGCTGCAAGTGTTGCTTCAAGTGCGCGCATTGCATCGACTGGTGTGCTGACTGTTGGTTGAATTCCACGAAGTGCGCAATCGGCGAAGTATAAGAATTCTTCACGCAGTGCACCTCCGCGATACCCATCAAACTCTGGCCAATAAGTAGTGTCCGGGCTGCGAACACCAGTTGTCTTGGTGACAATCCCAAGGTTAGGGAATGTGTCTTGGATATGAATCAAGCCCTCGGTTCCAATAACTGTCATGCGCTCGTCGATATCAAATGGTGTGTGCTCGGGCATGCACCAAACAGTTTCAAGGGTTGCTGTAGCACCGCTTTTGAAGCGATACATAGTCTGTCCGATATCAGGATATTTAAGGCCACGCATATCTGTTGTTTGGGCATATGCACTAACAATTGTGTCGCCAGTTAGCCAAAGCATGATGTCGGTATCGTGAATCGCATCTCCAACAATTGGCCCAATTTTGTTTAGAATTTCTGGCGTCCAAGCTGCAGGAATATTTCGACGTGAACTCAATGAGAGAACTTTGCCAATTGCGCCTTCGCTGATCGCTTTCTTAGCTGCGCGATATCGTGGGTTAAATCGAACGATATGACCGATCTGCAAAATTCCCTTTGCGCCCTTTGATGCCGCAATAATCTTTTCGCAATCTGCCACTGTCGAAGCCATTGGCTTCTCGAGAAATACATGCTTTCCAGCTTTAAGAGCATCGATTGTTATATCTGTGTGTTGATCCCACATAGTCGTGATTGAAACGGCATCGATATCAGGGTCTGCCAACATATCTTTGTAATCTTTATGCAATTTCTTAACACCATACTTCTTGCCGAGTTCGTTTAACCGGTCCTCGGTTCTCGTGCAAAGCGCGGCTAATTCCAAACTGGGTGTTCCGATAATCGCATCACAGTGAATCTCTCCGAACCAACCGAGTCCGATTACACCGATTCTTAATCTATCCATTCTTTTCTCCCTTTTTGGATTAGTCGATTAGAAATTTTCCAAGGTCAATTCGCGAGACATCACAATATTTCCAGCGGTTAAACCACAATCCACCGGAAGCTCTACACCTGTGATTGCAGCTGCGGCATCCGAGGCTAAGAAGGAGACCGCATTTGCAACATCACTGGGTTCAGCAATTCGAGCTAGTGGATACCAGCGCATTAAAGTTTTTAGAACTTCTGGATCTTTTGCTGCACGCGCATTCCAAATTGGAGTTCTTACGGTTCCTGGAAGAACTATGTTTGCGCGAATTCCATATCGGCCATTCTCCATAGCAATGGCTTTAGTCATACTTATAAGTGCTGCCTTTGCTGCGCTATATGCTGGATCGCCAAGAGCTGAAAGTCCGTTAACTGAACCAACAGTGACGATTGCAGCCTTGCCCTTCTTCTTCATTCCAGGGAGAACTGTGTGAACACAGTTGTAGGCACCGTTTAAATTGCCATTGACATCATGAGCCCAATCAGCAGGGGATGTCTTTTCTATTGTTGGATGATCAGAAAATCCGGCATTGTTTACCAGAATATCTACATCGCCGAAATCTTTGATTAATTTCCCAAGTCCTTTTGCCACTGCATCTGGATCTCCGATATCGCAGGTAAGCGGGTGCGCCGTAATTCCTTCCGCAGCGAGTTCGATAGCGAAGGTATTAACTGTGTCCTTTTTATCGATTGCAAAAATGATTGCGCCTTCTCTGCCAAAATGCCTTGCTAGTTCCTGACCGATACCGCCCGCGGCACCAGTAATCGCAACAATTTTTTTATCAAATAATTTACTCATTTTTTATTCACCGCAGCCAACGCTCTCTTTATCCAATTTAGACTCTGGCTACGAATGTGGCCATAGTTGTAGAACCCAATATCTTTAACGCCGCCCTCCCAAAGGACTGCAACTGCATCAACGACTGCAGCTTCACTCGTTAGATCTGGGAATGCTGGACGCAGAATTCCTTTGATTTTTCCGGTGTTATTTGTGCGGCGCTTGATATCAGCCAAATCTGCATTGATGCGATCGGTTGAAGGTTCATAGAAACAAGCTTCGATTACGCCAGTGGTTTCGGCAATCGCCTTCAAATCTGTACCTTCATACCAAGCACCACCGGTTGGACGCGCTACTGACGGAATGATTGCAACTTCTATATCCTTGCGAACACTTTGGCGAATCTCTTTTGCCAGCGAAGTCACGACCTGACTTCTAAAATCTAAAAATTTTCTAAGGTCCAAATCACCTTCGACATCAGCAAGCCAAAGCGCTTCGGCCATTTCTGTCTGAAGATCGAAATCGCCCTCTAAATAATCGTGAATATTCTTTGCAACCCGAGCCTTCAGCGCTTTGGCATCCACGCCGGCTTTTTCTGCGCCAGCCACACAATACTTACAGAAACAAAGGCCAAGATTCTGTGACAACCATTTGTTTGGTTTAATAAAACTCATCTCGTGGTGAAAGCCATGTTCATAAGGTGGGAAGCCAATTGATTCAACTGAAATGCCATCTACTTCATAACTTTCTGTGACATCTTTAGCTAAACCAACTGCATATGCTCGAGCCTCTGGGGCTGATGGACAGAGTGCATAAACATATGGATCGCCAAATGCATTCTGCACTGCAGAATCTTGGTGCTTGGTTCCAAGCTGCGTATTGTGCAAAAGCACTAACCAGGCACTTACAGATAGCCCTTTAGTCTCGGTAAGTTCACGAAGTATTTGGCCATCACCATAAATTGAATTTGAAATTGGCTTAATTTCACCGTACTTAGAAGCATCAGATTTAAAGTAAACCGTGCCATCTTCCGGGAAATAAACTTTCTTAACTTTGCTCTTGGGGCGAAGAAACTTGCCAGCGTGATAACTACTTGCAAGCGTTACGGTATTTATCCCCAGACTTTTAAATTCTTCAACTGATTTAGCAACACCATTTTCGGCGAGGTCCCAAGAATAAGAAAACATTGAGAGATTGCTCATGGGACTCCTTTGCTAATTTGATTTGATTAACTCTTTGACTGATTTAAATGTATTGAAATGTATAGAAGTCGCCCTTGCGATTCCAAAAGGGCGACTTCTACACGACTAACTTTTTACTTTATTGCTACCTTTGCGAAGACTGGGTTTAGCTTGAAAGCCTTTGCATCTTTAGCAACTGCAGCACGATCGAACTTATTTGCACCCTTAACAAGTGCATTTGTATAAGTCTCTGAAGGCTTTAGAAGACGTGGGGTTTGACCCATGTCTGCTACTACCTTTAGATAATCTGCCCAAGCAGCTGGATAGTGGTAACCCCAACCCTTGCCATCAAGACGAGAGATCATGTTTCCGACTTGACCTTCACGCATTGAATCAACTGCAAGTTGTGGTGAGAGTGTTGCACCAAGTGCTGGAAGTGCATTGTAGGTAATCTGCGCTGCTGCGCGAGGATTTTCCTTTGCGAACTCCAAGCCCATAGCTACTCCGCGCAAGAAGCGGGTGTATAGATCTCTTCCGGCAGGTGTCTTTAGTTCAGAGGCACGAATGTCGTAACCATTTGAAGGTTGCTTTGAAGTTTCCTTACCAATGATCCAGTCAACATTGATTCCTGTTGCTGCCCATTGTGCGATAAGTCCATCCCAAGCAAGACCAGCGTCGCACTTGCCTGAAGCAATTGCCTGTGACCAAGTTGGCCAACCAGCATCAATGATTTCAACTGACTTGTAGTCAACGCCAGCTTCTACAAGCATTGGGTTAATAATTGAAGCCCATGCTGGTGAACCAACGCAAATTTTCTTGCCTGCGAAATCAGAGATCTTCTTTAGTGAACTTCCCTTAGGAGTTGCAAAGTTGAAGACCTGTCCTGGAATCATGTTGAATGCAGATACAACAGGCACGCCTGCTGCAACTGAAGAAAGCAAAATTCCTGGGCTTGGATATGAAACGTCTACTTGCTTCTGTGCAACGAACTTAGTTGCAGCAGTTCCATCAGAAGGTCCGGCAATAAGTTTTACATTGATGCCAAGCTTCTTGAAATAACCTTGATTGATGGCTACGTGAAGCATGTAGTCATCCATTACATCTAGAGAACCACGTGGAGACATCCATGTGATTGTGTCCATCTTAGGTGCTGCATTTGAAACGGTCGGTCCAACAACCAGAGAGAGTGCGGCTAACGCCGATACCCCCGCCAGCCATAGCTTTCTATTCTTCATTTCTCTACCTCTTTCTGTTTCTGTTGTTTGCGGACTTGCTTTTTTGTTATCTGCGTTCCGGGTTCGGATTAGAACGCAATTCTTATTTTTAAACATCCCAACTTGCATACTTTCGATTTATGAAAGTGAAGAAGGAATAGATACCAACACCAAAGGTTGCAACAATTACGAGCACTGCTCCGAATTGCGACATCTGCACCAATGATGAGAAGTAAATCAACCGGTTACCAAGACCCATTCCGCCGCCAACCATTTCGGCTCCTACGGCAGTCAACAATCCGAAGATTGAACCAACCATGAAACCAACGATGATCATTGGAAGCGCGAACGGGAATCTAATTTTGCGGAAGAGTTGGAATTCTGTTGCACCATAGGATTTTCCAAGTGCAATCAATTCGGCATTGGTTCGTCTAAAGCCCGTAGCCGAGTTGATCATTACCATCGGACCAGTTGCGAGCGAGATTGCAATTACCCGAGGTGTCATTCCAAATCCAAACTTAAGCATCAAGAATGGAATCAAAGCGACCATAGGTGTTGTTACTAAAATAATGATGTAGGGCGAGATGAAAATATCTAGTCCTGGTTTAAGTGTCACTAACACTGCAAGTGCCAGTCCAATTGTGGAACCAATGATTAGGCCCATAAAGAAAGTCTGCACAGTCTGGGTTAGTGGTTTCCAATAGAGGGTCGAAAAGTCAGTGAACAAGCTTTGAATAATTGATGTTGGCTTTGGGAAAACGTAGGCCTCGGTATTCGTCCAAATCAAAATGAATTCGAGTAGCGTCACAACAACAATCGCAAGTGCGACGACAGAAGCGATTTCTTTTATTCCTTTTGCACGGCGAATGCCGGCAATCGCAGAAACGTCAACCGGACCACCTGAGCTCTGGCTTCCACCTGAAGAATTAAAGTCTGGAATTTTATCTGCAAGATTATCGGTAGCCATTTTTATTTGCCCTTCTCAGATTTAGAACCTTCAACATCTTCGCGAATTGATTTTAAAATTTCGATAAAATCTGGTTCAAATTGCAGATCGATATGTCGAGGCCTTGCAAAATTGACATCAACAATTCGCGAAAGTCGTCCTGGTCTTGGCGACATCACCCAAACTCGATCAGCTAAGAAGATTGCCTCAGATATTGAGTGAGTTACGAAAACAATTGTCTTCTTTGTTCGCTCCCAAACTTTCAATAAAAATAAGTTCATTTCTTCACGAGTGAAAGCATCTAGTGCACCGAATGGTTCATCCATAAGTAGAACTTCGGGATCTTGGGCGAGCGCACGAACAATTGATCCGCGCTGCTTCATTCCGCCAGATAATTCACCTGGATAAGAATTTTCAAAACCTTTAAGACCGGCAACTTCCAGAAGTTCGTCAACTAATTCACGATTGACAGGTTTTTTCTTAATTTGAAATGGTAGTTCGATGTTCTCCATAAGTGTTCGCCAAGGAAGAAGGTTTGAATCTTGAAAAACCATTCCGATTCGATCTGGAAGTGGCTTAGTTAATAACTCGCCATCAATGTGCACTGTTCCTGAAGTTGCTGGATGAAGTCCAGATAAGCACCAGAGAAGAGTGGTCTTTCCACATCCACTTGCGCCAACAACGCAGACGAATTCGCCATCCTTAACGCTTTCTGAGAAATTCTTCACAGCTTCCACAGTTTTTGTTTCAGTTTGATAGATCTTAGAAACGTCTGTAATTTGGATTCGCGTTGCTTGCACCACTAATGCTCTCCTTTGGTTTCCATTGCTTTGCCCTATCGGAAAATTACTTTTAAACTGCTCTTCCTCTGGGTCCCACATCTGTGGTTAACTCAGGAAGTAATAGAACAAGGAGTCTTCCTATTCTGTCAAGCACTTTCTCCGAGTTTCTTCCGGTTGCTTTTACGAGGTCCTCCTCAGGCTCACCGGCCGGTTTGCGACGCCTAAATGTGGCCCGAGTTTTCGAGACGGTTCGGTTAAACAGCCCTATCACCCGCCAATTGATAGGTGAGATTTCAGGACTTTCAAAGCCAACAGTGAATGAGGCTCTAGATATCTTGCAAAAAGAGAAGCTGATCCTTCTAACCGATGTGAAGAGTAGATCGACCTCAGGGCGCCCTGGTCCTAAAGCACAACAGATAACTTTTAATAAAGACCGAAAGAAGATTGTTGCAATTGATATCGGCGGGTCCAATATTCGCCTCTTGGTTTCTGATCTTGATGGAAACATCATCTCGACATCAATGGAAAGCACACCAATTGAAAGCGGGCGCAAAGCAATTCTTTCTAAAATAAAAGTGCTCTATGAAAAAGCACTGGCCGAAAATAAAATCAAGCCTTCAGATATTGGTTCAATTGTTGCAGGATCGCCTGGAACGATAGATCCAACTACTGGGGAGATAACACGAACTTACAACTTGCCCGACTGGGAAAATTTCTCACTAAGTGATGAGCTATCAAAATTATTGAAAAAGCAAGTGCATGTTGAAAATGAGGCGCACTTAGCGATTTATGGCGAACACTGGCGTGGCGGTGCAAAAGACTTATCAAATGCAGCGGCCATGTCTGTCGGTGTAGGTATCGGATTAGGTTTGCTAATCAACGGCCAGGTTTATCGTGGCTTCAACGGAATCGCTGGTGAAGTTGGAAACTTGCCGTTGCAAATTGTGGATGAACTAAAATCACCAACAAGTGCCAATTTCGAGTTTCACGCAAGCGCCGTTGGTTTAGAGCGAAATTTCGAAGCAGTTAAGACTAAAGAGGGCGCGAAAGAAATAATCAAATTAGCAGGCAAAGAGAAAGTCCCTGCAAAGGTAATTTATGAAGCAGCCGCAAATGGCAACAAAGTCGCAATTGAACTTGTAAATCAGCAGTTAGAACTGCTTTCCAGAGGAATTGCTTCAGTCTGCTGTATTACAAACCCAGAGGTATTTATCCTTGAAGGTGGCTTGGCTCCAGCCCTTGAGCCACACTTAAAAACAATCTCAAAGATGGTTCAAAGTATCACTCTGATTGCTCCGAGAATAGTTATCTCTGAATTAAAGGATTTAGCAACTGCCTATGGGGCGCTACGAAGAGGCATCGAAAATGTTGATCGCGCCACACTTATTTCTATCCTGCAAGAAACTGCCTAGTTCTAATCTAGAGGGGATATTCTCTAACCATGACAATCGCACGCAATATTTTATTGGTCCTTCACATTATTGGATTCCTTGGAATTCTCGGCACGCTACTTTCACAAATACCTAAACCACAGAAGCGCATTCTTGGTGGCGCTATGCACAGTGCGCTGCTCTCACTTATAACCGGAATTGCACTAGTTGGAGTTCGCACTTCACTGCACTCTTCAGATCCAGCAATGTGGGATGAACCAAACCATATGAAAGTTGGAATTAAGTTTCTGATTTTGGCCGTGATTCTGGTTCTAGGTTATAAGAATGTAAAGAAGCCAGCTGTTTCGACAAAGGTCTGGGCGACAATGATTGCACTTGCCGTTGTTAACTTGGTTATTGCACTAGCTCCATAGTCAACGCTTCAAATAATCTCAACGTTGCTTAGCTTGCAAGCCGTTATTTTCGTCTGCAAGAATTCGCCTTCAATAGGGTCGACCGATAAATCAAAACGCCACTTCACGGCTATCCAATTCGATATGTAATTGCATTGGGCCCTTGCTGGCAGCCAAGCCGCCACATCTCGGTCACCTTTAGATCGATTTAAACTCGCAGTCACTGCTAACAAAGAGCGTGAATCCTCTAAATCATTTGCAAAATCCATTCGCTGCGCTGCGGTCCAAGCCCAAGCACCAGAGCGCCAAGCTTCAGCCAACGGAACCATATGGTCGATGTCCAAACCAGTTGGGTTTGTAAAAACTTTTCCGTCATACGAACTTCGCCATCTGCCGCCAGTTAAGTAACAACCGGCGCCGACTTTAGGTTTCACAACCGCTTCCGCAATCAAAACTTCGTATCGGGTATTGCAGCCATCCTTATCGACATCTATCCAATGCTTAAATAAATTGCGCGAATATCCACCAATCTGATCATCTGTAATGACAAGTGTGATTTTTTCAGCGGCCGATGTTGGGGCAATATTCATTGAATAAATCAGGGCTAAGCAGAGCCCAAGGGCAATCCGCTTCGATGTATTCACACCATCAGATTACCGAGGCGACTACCGAGAGTGTGCCTTTAGAGATAGAAAAAATAGATTTATCGCACTAATCTCTGCCCATGACATATCAATTGCGTGACCTAACCGGAAAAGTTGTAATCATCACTGGCGCGACAGCAGGTATTGGCGCTGCAGCGGCAAAAGCTCTAGTTGAAATGGGCTGCAAAGTTGTTCTAAATGCCAGAAACGAGGCCCGCCTCAAAGAGATGGTTTCGGCACTTGGTCCAAATTCTGTCTATGTTGCTGGCGATTGTTCAGAACCAGATCTTGCTCGCAAGGTTGCAAAGGCCGCTCTTGATAATTTCGGAACCATCGATGCAGTTGTTCCAAATGCCGGAATTGGTTTCTATGGATCCATCCTTGATCACAGTGATGAAGATGTAAATCGCATGATGCGCACAAACTACGAAGGCACAGTCCATATGATTCGCGCCGCGCTTCCAACAATGTTGGATAAGAAAGAGGGCGATGTAATTATCGTTGCTTCGGTCGCAGGATTTCGTGGTGGCGATATTGAAGCAATTTACGCTGGAACAAAACATGCGCAGGTTGGCTTTGCTGGTTCACTTGATCGCGAACTTCGCGCAAAGGGTGTTCGTGTTGCACTTGTCTGTCCGGCAGGAACTGAAACTGAATTCGCACTTGGCTTTGGGCGCACTCCTGGTGAAGCTAAGTTAAAAACTTATCTCCGTCCTGAAGATGTCGCATTCCAGATCACAACCATCATGAGTCAACCACGTTCGGTTCGCACACATGTCTGGAAAATGTGGTCAATGCAGCAAGATTCGTGAGAATTTCACCCGCGATCACCACTGCGATTGGAATCGCACTTGTAGTTATTTACGCCTTTGGATCTGGCGCACTGATGTCAACTACGGGCCGGATTTGGTATCAAAATTTAAATGCGCCATCTTGGCAGCCACCTGATTTTGTCTTTGGCTTTATCTGGCCATATAACTTTATTTTTCTTGGCATTAGCGCCTACACGGTTGCAAACCACCTAAGCACTTCTGCAACCCTGACATTTCTTGCAATATTTGCCGCATCTGTTTTCTGCGCACTTACTTGGGCTTATCTTTTCTATCATCAAAATAATTTAACTGGGGCAACGGCCGCACTGGCACTTGCAACTCTTCTAACAATTCCACTTCTAATCATCGTTTTCAAAGCATCGATTGGAGTCGGAATTGCACTTGTTCCATATCAACTTTGGATTGCAACAGCAACTGCACTGAATTATTCATATTACAAACTGAACTAGCCCTTTACGACTGCTTTCACTATTGCTTCAGGTGTTGCGTGTTCACCAATTTTAGAATCAACACTTGTTGCAATCCCATTAGCCTTCGCTGCGGCCAAGAACGCCAGCTGCGCCGCAATATCGGTCATCCAATACATCGCAGATGGTCCGGCCCGGTCCAAAATTCGTTCCGCTTGTTCGATGCGTGCATCAGAAAATTTCTCTAGATCATTATTGTCATCTTCGATAATTACTAATAAATACTGCTTAATTTCAAATGCGATTCCGGTCTTATCGCCATCATTTTCAATCAACGTTTTTAGTTCGGCATCGAGCCCATGCATTCGCTTGCCCTCACGCTTTTTGCGCGCCTTTCGCTCCATATACAAATAGACAAGTGCTGCGACAAATAGAAATTCAAACATTTAACTGCTCCTTTCGATGACTTCAACCTAGACCCAAGCTCTGACACCACAGTAATCCCCCGAATTTATGGTCTTGGCGGCTACCCTTTTACTCATGAGCAAAGAGATCACATCCCAAAGTCTTCGTAAAGTAAATATCTTCGCGGGCATCCTGCACCTGGTACAGATGGTGGCAGTCCTCGCCCTAAGCAGTGATTTTTCATTGCCGATCAATGCAACATATATGACGGGCCCTCCCGGAACTACTTTTGCGGAACCAATTACGCTTTTTGAAACCCCAATTGGATTGACAGTTGCAATATTTCTTGGCCTATCTGCGCTGGCACACTTCATCGTTGCAAGTCCGCAATTTTTCCCAAGATACAGCGCTGGCATAGCAGCAAAGCGAAATTATTTCCGTTGGGTTGAATACTCAATCAGCTCTTCAGTAATGATTGTTTTAATTGCCCAAGTGACCGGTGTCGCCGAGATTTCAGCAATCATCTCAATCTTTGGTGTCAATGCATCAATGATTTTATTTGGTTGGTTGCAAGAGAAATACGAGAACCCAGGCAGTGGTGGCTGGCTTCCATTTATCTTTGGTTGCATCACCGGAATCGTTCCTTGGATCGCGCTACTTTTTTACGTCTTCTCAATCGGTGGCTCAGGCGATGCCTCTGCCCCAGCCTTCGTTTACGGAATCGTTTTGACCATCTTTATTTTCTTCAACTCATTCGCACTCGTGCAGTGGTTGCAATATAAGAAAGTCGGAAAGTGGTCAGATTACATCCGCGGCGAACGCACTTATATAACGCTCTCGTTGATTGCTAAATCTGCACTTGCTTGGCAGATCTTCGTAAACACTTTAATCCCGGTTTAATTCAAGACACTTAGCGCAGCTATCGCGCTGTCAAAGCCTTTATCTTCAAAGCTGTCGACAAAACCAGCGCGTGCATTTGCCTGCTCGATGGTGTCGCACATCAGAACCCCAAAGCCAATTGGCTTTGAACGACTTAGTGAAACATCCATGATTCCTGCTGTTACGCCTTGGCAGACATAATCAAAGTGTGGGGTTTCCCCGCGAAGAACAAGGCCAACAACTACTGCAACATCAAAACCAGAATCCAACGCAAGTTGCGCAGCAAGTGGAAGTTCGAATGAACCAGAAACTTTGCGAACTTCTACGTTAGTGATTCCTGATTTTTCAAAGCCGCGAACTGCGCCATCGATTAACGACTGGCAGATTTCTGGATGCCAAGATGCACTTATAACAACCGCTTTTAGATTGCTGAAATTCTTCATTGCTAAATCTGGGGATTTTCCGGCCATTAGATTTCTCCTAACGAGTGACTCAATAAATCGCGCTTAGTTTCTAGATACTTACGATTAAATTCATTTGCAACAACCTGCAGTTTGCGGCCCTTGTAGTTGATGCCAGAACCTTGGAAAGCAGCCAACTTATCGGGATTATTTGTCAGCAATTCAACATCGGCAATACCAAGCGCCTTAAGGATTTCAATCGCATCGCCATAAGATCTCTCATCGACACCATGGCCAAGTGAAATATTTGCTTCCAAAGTATTCTGACCAAGATCTTGAAGCGCATAGGCGCGAATTTTCTCGCTAAGCCCGATTCCACGTCCCTCGTGATCTCGCAGGTATACAACCAGTCCAGATCCGCGTTCTTCAATCTCGCTTATTGCTTGCATCAACTGTGGTCCGCAATCACAACGAAGCGAACCGAAGGCATCGCCAGTTAAACATTCAGAATGAATACGGCTTAATACGTTTGTGGCTTTCAAATCGCCAAGTGCCAAGATTGCATGTTCGGCGCCATTGCGTGAGGTAAATGTTGTGATTCGCCAATCTTGATCACCCATTGGCAGCTTTGCCCACTGAAAATCAATTTTCTTTTTCACACTCTTCTTCTCGACATGTGCTTTGATATCTTCAATCGTTATCTTCTTAATCGCATGCTTCGCTGCAAATTCTTCTAGCGCTGCTCCTCGCATCATCGAACCATCGTCATTTACAAGTTCAGAAATAACTGCAACTGGATATGAACCAGTTAATTCACACAATGCAACACCGGCTTCAGTATGTCCGCCTCGCTCGTGCACGCCACCAGCAACTGCAACAAGAGGGAAGATATGACCAGGGCGCAAAAATTCTGATGCCTTGGCATCTGGGTTGGCCATTGCGCGCAAAGTATTTGCCCGTTCTTCGCCACTGATTCCGGTTGTTCTGCCTGCAATTAAATCCACCGAAACGGTAAATGCAGTTTCGTGGCTATCTTCATTTCGCGCAACCATCATCGGCAGCTTCAAACGCTTTGCAATCTCTTCGGTGATGACACCGCAGATCACACCCGATGTATGTCGCACCATAAAACCAAGTTGTTCTGTAGTTGCACTCTGTGCCAGCAGGATCAAATCGCCCTCATTCTCGCGATCAGCATCATCTGTGACGATTAAGAACTTACCGTTCTTAAAGTCATCTAGTGCGGCTTTGAAATCACTCATCACTTTTCTCCCTTGGCAAGTAATCTCTCGACATACTTAGCAAGCACATCAACTTCAACATTCACTAAATCCCCTGGCTTCTTCGAAGACAAGTTGGTTCGCTCTAAAGTCTCTGGTATCAACCAAACCGTGACCACACTTGTTGCATCATCGATTTTTCCAACAGTAAGTGAAACGCCATCAAGACAGATCGAACCTTGATTAACTATGTATTTGGCTAAATGTTCTGGCACTTTGATATCGAACTGCGCCCATTTATCGCCAGGTGTTAAACCAATAACAGTTGCAACACCATCAACATGGCCCTGGACCATATGTCCGCCCATGCGTGCATTCAATTGCGCGGCAAGTTCTAAATTCACTGGGTTCCCGGCAACAGTCTTTGCAAGCGATGTAAGTGACAAAGTTTGAATCATTACATCGGCTGTAAATTCTGTGCCCGATACTGACGTCGCAGTTAAACAAACTCCATTTACCGCAACCGAATCTCCTAGGTTAATCTCAGAGATAAGCCCAGGTGCATTTATCTTAAATACTGCCGAATCTGCGCCTTTATCAATTGCAGTAATCGATCCAAGTTCTGCGATAAGTCCAGTAAACATCAGACACCAGCCCCAATCCGATAGACCGATTTAACATCGCCAGCTAAAACTTCGGTGCTGATATGTTGTAGGCGCATCTGATCCTCGATTGTTGACTTTGATTCATCTACAAAGAAAGACTTCCCTGATCCAAGCAGTGCAGGTGCCTGGTAAATAACAAGTTCATCCATCAAACCTGCAGCAACCATCGCGCTTGCCAACTTTGAACCAGCTTCAACAAAGACTTGATTGATGTTCAATTCATTTAACTTCGCTACCAATTGATTTAGATCTCGAGACTTAACATGCACAGTCTCTGCTGCGTTATCAAAAACCTTAGAATCTGTTGGTAAATCGCTCTCGCCGAAAATTACCCGGATTGGGTTTCGTGAATATCCAGAAAACTCACCACGTGGAATTAAGTGTGGGTTATCCGAAATAACAGTATTTGTTCCAACCAATATCGCATCTGATTCTCGGCGCAGCCTTTGAACATCGCTTCTAGAAACTTCATTGCTAATCCACTTTGATGTTCCGTCACTTGCAGCAATTTTGGCATCAAGTGTTGTTGCAACTTTCCAGACAAAATATGGGCGGCTCTTTTCAATCTTGGTTAGCCAAGCCCGATTTACGTAAGAAGCTTCTTCAGTAAGAACTCCATCAACAACTTTGATTCCTGCAGCACGCAAAGCATCGGCACCACCAGATGCAACTGCATTTGGGTCCTTGACGGCAAAAACAACGGTTAAAATTCCGGAATCAATAATTGCTTGGGTGCACGGACCAGTGCTTCCGGCATGATTACATGGTTCTAAAGTCACAACAATGGTTGCACCTTTAGCTAAATCACCAGCAGATTTAATTGCAACTACTTCGGCATGATCTTTGCTTGTCATGCGATCATGAAAACCTTCACCAACAACTTTTCCATTCGCATCAATGATTACGGCGCCAACGATTGGATTCGGTGCGCACTTACCTAAACCTTTTTCAGACAGGGCAATGGCACGTTGCATCGCAACTGTGTAATCCATTTTTACCCCCACTCATTAATCGAGTTTCCGGGGTGGGTGCACGAAAGCACAAAGAGGGTAGGCAGGACCTACCTTTTGTTATTTCCTATCATCCGGACTTTAACCGTCGGTCTCAGAATTTCACTGAGTCAACCGATACCTGGCGAGCATCGGGTCGCGGACTATAACCGCCGGTTCGAAATTACATCGACCCCGGAAACAACGTTCAAATACTACTGCGGCTCCTGCAATATCGCGAACGTGGGCTGAAGAACTCCTACTATTGCGCAATGTCGCGCATAGCCAAAATAAAGAATGGGTTCGCACCCAAAGTCTGCGTGCGCTGCGGCCTGGAATTCGAATGGCGAAAGAAATGGGCCAAGAACTGGGACGATGTTAAATACTGCAGCGATCGATGCCGTGAAAATAAATGAAGCGCATTATCTATATTCCCTTTGATCACTTAAATCAGAAATATGGCGCACTCAAGAACGCTAATCCCAAAGAAGATGTGATTGCTCTCGTCGAAAGTGCCCGAATGACAACAGGGGGCAATTGGCACAAAGAGCGGCTCTTCTTTTTAATTTCAAGCGCAAGACACTTTGCCAAATCACTTGAAGAAGCAGGCTTCACGGTTGAATACGTAAAAGCTGCAACAACGATTGATGGCCTTAAAACTATTCAAGCAAAGCACAAAATAGGTGAAATTATCTGTGCCGAACCTTCCTCTCATCGCCAATTTGCCGCACTAAAAGAATTTGGTGCCACTTTCATTCCAAATGATTTCTTTCTAACTCCTCGCCCACTATTTGCAGACTGGGCTGGCTCGCAAAAATCTTTTTTGATGGAGAATTTCTATCGCCTGCAACGCACTCGATTAAATATTCTGATGGAAAAAGGAAAGCCAGCTGGTGGCGCCTGGAACTTCGATAAAGAGAATCGTTTGCCACCCCCAAAGAAGTATGAAGGCCCACCTTATCTAGAACATAAGCGCGATCAGATTGATTTAGAAGTTGCAAAAGAACTTGGCCACACCCCCACAACAACTTGGGCGACAACCAAGAATGGGGCACTTGCCCAACTGAAAAACTTTATTGGCAATCACTTTGCCGAATTTGGTCCGCTCGAAGATGCAATGACAACAGATAACTGGGCGCTGCATCATTCACTTCTTTCGCCTTATTTAAATAACGGCCTGCTGCATGCTGAAGAAGTAATTGTCGAAGCAATCAAGGCTTTCAAAGCTGGCAAAGTTCCGATCGAATCTGCTGAAGGTTTTATCCGCCAGATTATTGGTTGGCGCGAATATGTGAACGGCATGTATTGGTTTCTTGCCCCGGACTACCGCGAGAACAATCAACTAAAAGCCACTCGCAAGTTGCTTCCGCTCTTCACAGATTCAAATAAAACTAAGATGAATTGCATCAAGCAAACAGTCAGCGATATCGAGGAACGTGCCTGGGTTCATCACATTCCGCGGCTTATGCTTCTCAGCAATCTCGCGCTTATCACCGGCACTGATCCGCAAGAGTTTCTAGATTGGATGCGCGAAGTATTTATCGATGCCAGCGAATGGGTAATGGTTCCGAATGTAATTGGAATGGGCGTGCACGCCGATGGTGGCGCAATGATGACAAAGCCATATGCCGCAGGTGGCGCTTATATCTCGCGTATGAGCAACTACTGCAAGGGCTGCGAATACAACCCCAAACTTCGCATCGGTGTAACCGCTTGTCCGTTCACAACTTTGTATTGGGATTTCCTAGATCGTCACAGAGAAACTTTTGTTAAAAACCACCGCATGAGCCAACAAGTATTTGGATTAAATCGATTGAGTGATTTGCCAGAACTAAAGGTGCGCGCCCAAGAAGTATTAAAGGGTTTAGATAACGGAACTATTTAAGGCTTTAGCAACCGCGAAAGCAGCTTTACTGGTGCTGAACTTCGATTGCGGGCTACCCACTTATAACCACTTCGGCCAAGTGGTCCAGATAAGGTAATTAGCAAAGATAAAAACTTGTTCCCTCGGCGGCGAAGCAAGAAGGCAACTGCCTTAGCCCCGCTAAATATTTTCGCATCTGCAAGCACGAAAACTTCGCGAGAACATTGCTCAAAAGATAAGTTAAATTTCGAGAGATCAGCTGTATGAAAATCTAAAGCTTTAATCTTTAACTTCTTTTCAATCCAATAAATTGAGTTTTTGCAAAGCTGGCACTTGCCATCATAGATAACAACTATTTTAGTCATGCTGCTTGCGCCAGGCGCCCGTGCTTAACAAGGCCCAAATCACCAACAGTGGCTGAAAGAAGAGACGAATTAATCTTGCACGATCACTGTTCAATCCGAAGGCATCGATGCCATTTATGTATTGGGAGATGTTTCCCCAGAAAATTGCCACAAAGAAAAGTGCGACCAGCCGGCCAATTAGCACTCGATATTTCCAGAAGAAAACTAATCCCAGTCCCAGCAGAATTTCTACGATGCCAGATGCAATCACTACGAAATCTGCATAATCTTTAAACAGAGATGGAACTTGCGCCTGAAATTCCTGGCGGCTTGTAGTCAGATGACCTAAGCCGGCATAAGCAAGCGCAAACCCTAAAACGACTTGAGGAAACCTATGTATTGGTTTCATGCCTTGACAACTTTGTAAATTGCTTTGAAGAAACCTAGTTGTTCTTCACATATTCAGATGCGTGAGGAAAACCATTTGCTTCAAGCTTCTCGGCCAGATCAGCCTTTACCGCTTTAACAACCTTGTGGGTTCCATCGCAGTTCTTCTCTTCATCTCTTGTGTAACCACATTGACAAGCGCCCATGAAATTCTCTTTTCTTATCGAAGGTAACGAGATTCTAACTAACTTTAGTTACTCGAAATCGCCGCCTCGGCCAGTGATCTTTTTCTTGCTTCGCGCCGGACGTTCGTACGCAATGAGCAAAGAGAAAAGTCCCAGGGCAAAGGCGCCGATAACAATAAATTTTGCCATTTAGTTACCCGAGAACTGCCCAGACAACCAGCGCGAATACTGCAATTCCAAGCCCAACAATCGCAATAGCTGACATTGACAAAAAGCCACGAGATTGTGCAATTCGCTTTGAAAGCTCTGATGAGTTTTCTATTCTTTTTAGATCAATCAGCAATACTTCGGCTTCACGAATAGTTGCATACTGGGAAATAATTGCCAGAATTCCAGTCGCTGCTGCAACACCAATTGCTAGATATTTTGCACCATCGGTTGCGGTCTCAAACTTTCCAAAAGCGGCAACAACGAAGACACCAATAAGCATCAAAGTTGGAGCAATTTGGGCGTGAATAACTTGTGAGCGCTTGGTGTTCCAAAGTTCTAATAAGCCTTTTTCATCCATTGCAATCTCCTTGCTAGATATTTAATCTTGCCCCCGTTTGGGATGAGTTAAAGGCTAAGGCTAAAACCTGAAATTAGCGCGGTCAATATCGAAAGACTCGCGGAATTCACCCAATCTTTTGGGCTATGAGGTGATGTCTTTATGGGCAAAACGATTTATCGAAAGCGCAAAGAGAACAATTCCCGAAATCGCGCAATAGCTGGCACCACGAATCATGGTTGACCAATCTATGGTCGAAGCCAATGCATCGAACCATGAGAAGGCGTAATGAACCGGCAGCCAGTCGCGGATCTTTCCGAGCGCCGTGATGGCATCGAGAATATTCAGCAAGATTGAAATACCAACCGCTACCCCGACTGCTCCTAGCGGTGCATCAGTTCGAACGCTTAAGTAAAAAGCTAGGCCAGCAACAAAGAGCAATGAGAACGCAAGATACCCAGTCATGATTGCAATTCGTGAAATCGCGACCGAGTTTTCAAATGTTGCACCAAGTGGAGTTTGAAGTGGCTTTGTGCCGAATGCAATTGTGCCGACTATCCAGGCGGCGATTGGCATAAGCAAAATTGCAAAAGCTGACAGCGTAAGGCTTACCTTAATTTTTTGAAGTAACAACCGAGTTCTTGGAACCGGTGATGCCAGTAAATAACGAAGAGTTGACCAAGAAGCTTCGCTTGCAACGGTGTCACCGTTGAACAACGCAATAACTGTTACCAGCAAGAATGGTGTCGCAAAATACAACATCGTTACCGTGAAGTTTGCCGCGCCAATTGTCGCAAGACCGATTAAATCTGTTGTTCCAGAACCAAGTCGGGTTGGTCCCCCGCTATTTCCGGATGGCCCAAACTTAACAGCGGTTGCAACCAGAATCGGCAGCGAGAGAATAAATGCGTATGCAAATGCAGTTCGCTTCCGTTTTAACTGGCGATATAGCTCGACCGAATAAGGCAGAGTCTTTGCTGCTGAATAACTCATTTCGCATCCTTTCCGATTACCAAGTCATCGCCAATAAGTTCTAGGAAAATCTCTTCAAGGGTCTCAGATTTACGGTTGCGATTAAGAATCTTCTTCATTGGACCAAATGCAATCAATTCACCGCGGTGCATCAGCACAACATGGCTGCAGGTTTGCTGAACTTCGGCCAACAAGTGTGACGAAACAATAACTGTGCGACCTGTTGAGGCATATCGCTTCAAAACATCACGCATTTCAGCAATTTGTTGTGGGTCTAAACCATTTGTTGGTTCGTCCAACACAAGAAGATCTGGTGCACCAAGCATTGCTTGGGCAATCGCTAAACGTTGGCGCATACCTTGACTATAAGAACGCACCTTCTTATCTAACGCGGTTCCAAGTTTTGTAATTGCAACTACTTCATCAAGATTCTGATCACCGTCGCGACCGATCGAACGCCAGTAAAGCGCTAAGTTTTCGCGACCTGAAAGATGTGGCAAGAATCCTGGACCTTCAACAAAGCTGCCAAGGTTTGCAAGCGAAGGTGCTCCTGGATAAACCGGCTTACCATCTATATATATTGAACCTTCAGTTGGGAATATCAATCCCATCATCATTCGAAGCGTTGTCGTTTTACCAGCACCATTAGGACCAAGCAGACCAACTACTTGTCCACGTTCTACGGTAAATGAAAGATCAGAAACTGCGCGATAACCATCTTTGTAAACCTTGCCAAGGTTATTTACTTCAACAAGAGCGGTGCTGTTCTCGTGGCTTGGTGCAATCTTTGGCCGTCTAATACGAACATAAACAAACGCTGCAACAAGAGTAATCAGTGCTGCAACCGGCCACAATAAGTTTGCACCAGATGATGTCGATGCTGATGCATCCGAAACTTTGTAAGTCAGTGGTGATAGCGCAGATACTGTGTAATAACGCGAAATCTTTGGAAGCTCGTAACCTTGATCTGTTCCAGAGATTCCAACTGCAATTACATCGCCAACAGCTGCATCAATTATCGCTGCCGGAAGCTGAACTGTTACATCTGCACCGGCCTGAGGAATATCTGTTAGTCGGACTGGTGAAACAATTCCATTTGGTTGAGTGATTGCGCCACTTGGTGATTTAGTGACAAGTGAGAAGAACAAAGTTGCATCGCCAGTCGTGCTTGTGATTCGAACTTTGATTGAAGATGGACCAACAACGCTAATTGGTTCCGTCAACGGCGCCGATTCAATCAGACCACTCTGGCCGGGCAACAACGCAGGACTAAATCCAGAAACTGCCGAAACTACTCGTGATGCAAGTGCCCCAGCACTGCCGATTCCGGGAAGCGCCGAGATTGCACTAGGGATTCCACCAATTGGGTATGCAATTGCCGCAAGCGGAGTAAGTAAACGCAACTGCTTTTCATCAGCGCTTATTGGCAACTTTGAACTACTGAAAACTCTCGGTATTACTGTGGAATCTTGCAATGAAATCGTTCCATTGGTTTTTGTGAATTGGAAAACCGGGAAGTCAATCTTTTCTTTCATCAAATGCTTCTTAAACCAGTTTAGATATTGTGAACGCAGGTATTCGTTCTGATCCAGACCACCATCGTGGCCAGCTGCGTGCCAAATCATCGACAACGGCAGTTCGGGTTTTGCCTTCTTAATGATTTTGGCAGTGTCATAACTTTCAGACAATGGAAAGAGTGAATCGGCCTGGCCTTGGCTAAGCAAAGTTGGCGCAGTAATCGATGAAACAAAATTCTTTGGCGATACAGATGCCAGCAATTTACGTTCCGATGCTGAAGGTTCACCATTTATTGCAGCATTGCGATAAGCATCGCACCACTGCTGCGTAAATGATCCACATTCGCCAAGATATGCATTCTGAAACGTCACAGCTGAGAAGAAGGTTCCGGCCCAAACTTTTTTAAATGGTCCCGAGACTTTTGATCCTTCAACCGCTTGCGGGAAGAGATCATTTTGTAAATCGTTCCAAGTGATATCTGAAATCACAGCATCAATGCGTCGATCTTGGCTTGCAGTCAAAAGTGCATTCGCGCCGCCATAAGAACTTCCCATGATTCCGACAAGTGGATCGCCTGTTTTGTCCTGCTTAACCTTTTGGTTCTTCGCTAAATAAGAAATCAATTCGCGGGTATCGCTAACTTCTGCGCCAATTGAATTCATTTCAATCTCGCCAGTTGATTTTCCAAAACCTCGGGCGGTCCAGGTCAAAACTGCAAAACCTTTATCCCTAAAATATTTAGCATCACTTTCAACAGAATCTTTTGTGCCACCAAAACCATGGGCAATAAGTATCGCTGGTGCCGGTGTATCGCTTGGCAGATACAAAGAGGTATCAATCGATATTCCAGGCGCAGTTGTAATCGTTTCTACGATAACTGATTCCGCATTGGCACTGACCGGAACACTGAGAGAAATTATTACGAAGCCTGAGAGCGCGGCTGCCGCAATTATTCTCGAAATCTTCACTGCGCTACGGTAGTGAGATTTTCGATGTGATGCATCTCGAGAACTTCGGTATTCTCTGTGCCATGAAGGTTAAGTTTCTTTCGATCTCGGTCGCTCTCCTGTTATTGGTATCTGTTGTGCCACAGAGTGCAAATGCCGTAAAAGTCCAGAAGATGAAGCGCTACACAGTCACCATGCAGAAAGCGCACTTACCGGTTGCCCCAAATAATGGCACCGATGATTACCGTTGTTTCTTACTTGATCCAAAAGTTACCGAAGATTCAATCATTAGATCTATCCAATTTATCCCGCAACAAAAAGCCATGGTTCACCATGCAATTATTTTCCGAGTAACCGATGCTGATCTAGAAGAAGCGATAAAGGCTGATAACAAGGGCGGCGGTTGGCCATGCTTCGGTGGCACCGGACTTGGCGGAATGCTTTCAACCTTCGTTACATCACCATGGCTAAGTTCTTGGGCCCCTGGTCGTGGCAAAGATGTTTCACCAAAGGGATACGGAACTCCATTTAAAAAGGGTGAAAGATTTGTATTGCAAGTTCACTACAACTTACTTGCTAGTCATCACGGCGGAATGCAGACCGATCAATCCAAGATTGTCATGGATGTAATCCCGGCAAAAGGTGCAAATGTTAAGCAACTACATGTCGAACTCTTCCCGGCACCAGTTGAACTTGCTTGCCCACCAGGAATCACCGGACCGCTCTGTGATCGTCGAAAATCGCTGATTGACCTTGCAGCGCGCACCAGCACCACAAGCGCATTTGAAGCTGCCGGCATAAATGTTATCTGTGGTCAAAATCCAAATAAACCAACGCCATCTCTAATTTCACGTTGTGACAAAGTCATTAATTCCAATTTCAACGTCATCGCTGCTGCCCCACATATGCACCTATTGGGTCGTTCCTTAAAGTTGATTCTCAATCCCGGCAAGGCAGATGAAAAAACTATTCTCAACGTTGCCAACTACAACTTCGATGACCAATCTGCAACAGTCTTAAAGGCTCCAGTCGCAGTTAAGGCTGGCGACACAATCCGTGTCGAATGCACATTTGATCCAACTTTGCGACAGAAAATCCCTCAACTTAAAGATCTAGAGCCTCGATACATAACTTGGGGCGAAGGTTCTTCAGATGAAATGTGCTTAGGCGTTATCGCCGCAACAAAAGTTTAGCTACTTAATACGCAGAACAACCTTCTGCTTTAACGCCTCAAACAAACCATCTTGGCCGGCTGCACTCGCGTTTACTGTGCACTTGCCTTTCTTGGCAGTTAAAACACTCTTCTTAACTGAGCAGCTTCCACCCGCCTGGTAACTCACTTTTTCACCAAAGTTTGTGACAGTTGCAAGCTTTACAGATTTCTTTGCTGCAATCACCGGAATTGTTTGGACTCCTAGAGTTAAACGAATCGGCAAGATTGCGGTAGCAGTTGCAGTTGCAGCCGAAGTTACAGATATCGCACACTCCCCGCTTCCCTTCAACGGTGTTATCTCTTTTCCATTAAGCCCGCAATTAGGTGATAGCGAGGCATAAGTAAGTGCTGCCCCAGCTTTCGATACCGCATCAACTTTTGCAATCTGACGATAGCCAAGAGTTATTGGTGTCCTTGTGCTTACTGCTACCCCATTTATTGTTGCGGTAATTTCATCGGCCGGCAGCACAACCGTTGCTGCTGTTCCTGATTTAAAAGTAATTGGAATGAATTGATCTTCTGAAAAATTTGGACCCGCTGTGTGGTCGAAGCGCAAAAAGATTCCGCACTTCGAAACCGTGCAATCTATGGTTGTTGTGCCAGAGATAAAACTTGCTGCCGGCTTAAATTGAATCGCAGCTGTTGGTGCAAATGAAGCACCCTGCGCTGTAGAAATCCAAAGTTGGGCAGCTTCATTACACAACGTTGGCCGCGCACCAGCCGCGCTTTCTACGCACTGTTGCATATACAAACCGGCTCTTGTCGGCACCTCTGAAAGTTGTGCATTAATAACAGCACCTTGCGGTGCAAGGTTTGTTAGTGGTCCACCAACAAACTTTGTCTGGGCTGCTTGCGCGCCCGTAGGCACCAATACTGAAATGGTCAATGTTAGAACTAGAACGATCTTTCGCATTACTCTCCTATTTATTATTTGATTTTGACTGGAATAAACATGTCATAACTTCGATCTGCCCCACGCAAATGATCTGCTCGCACAGTTATTGCGCACTTAACTTTGGTGCAATCAAATTTGCCGATCTTCTTTGAAACTTGAACCTTGTGGGTGAAACGCCCTCCAGGTAAAAACTCTTCAGTTAAACCAACTGCATACGGTGGTGGATTCGATGAAATCCAGAATGAAGCCTCACCAATTCCGGCCTTATTTACTCCGCCACCACAAGGTGTTGGCAATTGACCTTTTTTTGGGACTACACAGAATGCCAGATAGATTCCGACGGTCTCATCAAATCTATTTCCGCTTACCTTGATCATCGCACCGCTCTTCGCAGTTGTTGCTGAAACGCTTAGGACCTGCCCCTGCGCACCAGTTGCCGTTGCCGCTTGCGCGACTGGATTTACTGCAAAGGTAAGCGCAGTTATCACCATAAAAAGTGCGCGTTTCATAGTGCAAACTCTAAATCTCTTGCTCAAAAGACTTATCCGACAGGACACGAACATCTGTCGTTAAAAGAATTGGCACACTATCCCCGTGAAGAAATTCGGTGTGATTGCGATTACAGCACTAGCAATATTGCTAACTGGATGCGGTATTTCTCAGAAGTTTCACAACCACACAATTTCCGAGAACGATGTAACCGCAATCTCAATTGATTCCACTTCAGATTTCTCAGTATCCCGAGTTGTAGTTCTTGCAAATGGCGTAGCCGAAATAATGAATGCGCTAAATGCTAAATCAATCCTTGTCGGCCGAGATATTTCTAGCACCGAGAAGGAATTAAAAGATATTCCAATCGTCACATCAGGTCATCAAGTAATGCCCGAGAAAGTTATTGAACTCAAACCTGATCTCGTAATCATCGATGCATCTACCGGACCAAAGGCAGCACTCGATCAGATAAGAAATGCCGGCATAAAGGTTGTTGAAACCCCTGAAAGCTGGACACTTTCTGATATCCCAACAAAAGTTTCAGCAGTCGCATCTGCAATCGGCGCACCGCAGCAAGGTGATTTACTAAATCAAGCTTTCGCTAAAGAAATAAAAACTTCTACCATCGCTACCAAACCCCGCATTGCATTCTTATATCTTCGCGGCACATCCTCGGTCTATCTCATCGGTGGCCCAGGTTCGGGTTCTGATTCGTTAATCGAAGCTATTGGTGCAACCGATGTTGGTGCCAAATCTTTACCAAATCCATTCAACACAATGACCGCCGAAAGCCTGGCCACCCTAAATCCCGATGTCATTATTGTTATGACTAAAGGTCTGCAATCTGTTGGTGGTATTTCTGGTCTATTAAAACTTCCTGGTGTTGCCCAAACTCAAGCCGGCAAAAACCAAGCAGTTATCGATGTCGATGATTCGTTATTACTTTCATACGGTCCCCGCACTCCTTCACTTGTCACCGCACTTGCCAAAGCAGTAGAGGTGGTTACAAAGTGAAAAAGTTAGCCCCATCAATCTTGCTTGTTATCGTCACCTTTATTGCTATTTATACCGGCGCCGCACAAATCGAAAACTTCTGGTCCGCACTTTTCTCCCCCGGCAGCAACGAAATTTTGTGGCAGATTCGTATTCCACGTGTCACCGCTGCCCTAATCGTTGGTGCATCTCTTGCCCTTGCCGGTTTAATTGCACAAGGTGCCTGCAACAACGCACTAGCCGAACCATCAATCTTAGGAACAACTGCTGGTGCATCTCTCGGCACAGTCCTAGCTGTCTTAACTGGCTTCGTTCAAGTCGGTTCTGTCGGTGCAATTGCATGTGGCGCACTCGGTGCACTTCTCGCAACATCCCTAACTTTCAAGCTAGCAAATCTTCGCTCCAAACTTTCATCATTCACTTTAATTATCGTAGGTATCGCAGTCTCTGCCACATTCACAGCAATCGTAGGTCTACTTTCATCAATGGTCACACGTGCCGATGCCAGATCAATCTCATTCTGGAACTTTGGCTCACTTGCCTTAATCACTCGCGAAAACCTTGTTGGCATAAGCATCACTGCAATTCTCGGCGCAGCTATTGCCTGGAAAGTTTCACCAGCACTCGACCGACTTTCACTCGGTGATTCCACTGCATTTCACTTAGGTGTCGATGTTCCACGCTCTCGCTTGCTAGCCCTAATCGCACTCTCACTTCTTGCAGGTGGCGCAGTCAGCACAGTTGGTTCAATTGCATTCATCGGTCTTGCCGCACCGCACATCGCGCGCTTTATCTATGGCCCAGTCCATCGCAAACTAATCTTTCACACCGCAATTATTGGTGCACTGCTTGTTGTAGCGGCCGACACCATTGCAAGAAGTGTTGCCCAACCAAATGAACTTCCGATTGGACTAATTACTTCACTTGTTGGTGCACCGGTCCTTATCGCTCTAGTCACTATGAAAAACAACATTTGGAAGACCCAATGATCAGCATAAACAAAATCAGCATCGAACTTGGTGGCAAGCAAATCATCACTGATTACAGCGACCAGATTCCTGCTGCTGCAATCACCGTAATTCTTGGCCCAAATGGTTCAGGTAAATCCACACTGCTAAACGCAATTGCTGGTGACATCACACCAACCACCGGAACAATCACAATCGACGACACCAATCCTGCACTTACTCCAGCAGCACAACTATCTAAGTTGCGTGCAATGGCAATTCAAAACCAGAACTACACCTTGGGTTTCACTGTTAAACAAATAATCGAAATGGCTGGCGATTCCAAAGAAATTATCGAAGCACTAGCTTTAATTGAACTAGCAGATCGACAAGTAACCACTCTGTCTGGTGGCGAAGCTCAACGAGTTTCAATCGCAACCGCTATCGCACAGAAAACCCCGGTGTTACTTCTAGATGAACCACTTGCAGCACAAGATATTGAAAACAGAGAACGCATTATCAAACTTCTGCAAAAACTTGCAGCAAGCGGCACAACTGTTGTTTTAGTTGCTCACAGCAGCGAATCAGAACTAACTTGGGCCGATAAAGTAATTAACCAAGCGTAGCTATCTTCTCCACTACAGCCTTAGCCGAAGGATTTGTCATCGCACTTCCATCAGAGAAAACTAGCGTTGGCACAGTTCGGTTTCCGCCATTTACCTTCTCGACAATCTCGGCAGTCCCAGGGACCTCTTCAATGTTGATCTCTTCATAAGTAACCCCAAGATCAGCCAATTGGGACTTCAGTCTCTTGCAATAACCACACCAGGTAGTCGAATACATAACAAAACTCATGGGCGCAATCTTACTTCTTTTACCTCATTTGTTATTCTTGACCCATGAAAAAACTGACTCTTCTAGCTCTCGCTCTTGCATCCTCATTCGTTCTGACATCTTGCGGTGGCGACAAGGCTGAAGACACAACCAGCGCAGTCACATATTCACAATGTCTTGAGACTGAAGCCGCAAAGCTTCTCGATGAGACCGGTTCTAACGCTGATTACGCCAACGAAATGGCAGCAAAGGCTTGCGAAGCTCTTAAGTAATTCAAATGGATGCCCTTGAACTAGATATGTGGCTACTTTGAAATACCAACGCATTCGGTCAGTGCGAATCAAAACCATTGTGTTGCTCGTTTTAATAGGGCTATCTTCGCAATCTTCACCAACATCCGCTCAAGCAAAAGAAAATCGTTGTAACCAAAGCCAACAATCAATGGTCAAGAAGCATATAACTAAGCAAATAAGCGCGTTAGCAAAGTCTGATTGGAAGCGCGCTTACAGTTACTCGGCTAAATCGTTTCAGGGTTCGATTTCAGTAGATCAATTCAAGTTAATTATCGAAAGCGGATATCTGTTCTTAACGGAAAATGGCAACCTCACTTTTGGTAACTGCAGAAATTCTAGAAATGCCTTCAACCAACTTCTCACCGTAGATTCCAAGGGTGAAAAATATGAGCTTTCCTATAATCTAACTTTGGTCGGAAAACGTCTTGGCATCGTGGCGGTAAGTGAAATAAATCCATCTTCCGAAGTCGCAATCTAGATTGCTGAACTTGGAGGCGTAAACTTCCCCCATGAATTACACAGCGATCCGCAAAACCCTGCAAGCAGGTTCCATAGTCTTTGGTGCATCCGCCCTATTCCTTTTAATACTACCCAAACTATTTCTCGAACTTCTCGCCCTCGACACCAGCGATGACTTAATCTGGTCAATGCGCATGATTGGCATAACAGTCTTTGCCCTGGCCGGAAACATGTGGAACAACGCATCCCAGAGCAGTGATGCACGTGTTGGTAACGTCGCAAAAGTAATGTGTATCAGCGCCACTGCACTCGGAGTTCTAACTCTCACGATCCCAGCAGAACTAAATTGGTTCACCTACGCATATGCCGCAGTCGGCTTTGGCTTTGGGATTTCTTATGCGGTAAATCTGGTGCGGAAGTAAAGGTTAGATCCGTTCCCTCTGTCAGCACCACACCATAAACTTCAAGCATGGACTTTCCCCTAGAGAGAATTCGCACCCTAGAACCCGATAGCGATAACGAGCGCTATCTTCTCGAAATATCTTGGCTCTATCACCGCATAGTTCAAACTGGCTCTCAAATACCTGTTATCGATCTTGCTTACGAATTAGTTTTGCCCGAAGACTTCATCGGTGAATGTGTCAGCACGGCAATGGAACTTGGCCTTATAACTAATCCAAAACGAGGAACTTTTGGTGGAACAATCTCCCAGAAAGCTCTGCGTAAGTTGAAACAAGTGGGCAAGCACCGGGAGTAATAGGAATAAAACCTAAAGCCCAAATTCGCGCATTTCTACCGCAGACGTATCGAAGTCCTCGCTCTTGGACCCAAAAAGATTATCGAAGTTTCCCCTAGGGAGAGTGTGGCACTTTGTGGGTGGATGGGAAGAGTTTCTTAAAATATGAATCTTCAGCTAAAGGGTTCTGTCGGCCTTGCCTGGTAATCTCAATGAATGGCGATAGAGCGATATTCAGTTCACGAAGCGGAACTCTTGGCAAAGAAATACGCCACGATCACCAGTGAGAAATCGTTCGCTCAGACCTTTTGGCGTGATGTGTTCCAGCAACTTTGTGGAGTAGATGACCTGTTGGCGACAGGTATCGAATTCGAATATCCAGTGCGTTCCCACGAATCGGGAACCATCAAATTCATTGACGTTCTTTGGCCCGGTGTTGTTCTAGTCGAACACAAGTCGGCTGGACAAAGTCTCGACAAGGCAGAGCAACAGGCACGCGACTATCTGATTTCACTGGAAGCGGCAAAGCGCCCTCCAGTCATCATCCTGTCTGACTTCGCCAAGTTCCGAATTGTCGAAGTTCTCGCGGGCAAAAGTGTGGAGTTCACACTCGGTGATCTTCCAAAAAATATTGGGCGATTCGAAGCCATCATTGGTGATGCTGGAATTGGTGCTTCACGCGTTGAAGTAGAAGCTGATACCAAGGCAGCGAACCTGATGTCTGAACTTTTCGTTCAGTTCGAGAAGGCTGGCTATACAGGCCACGAAGTTTCCGTTTTCTTGGTTCGCATTCTCTTCTTGCTTTTCGGCGACGATACCGCAATGTGGCGTCGCACCGATAAAGGACTTTTTAGCGATGTCGTGAATAACTCCCCTGAGGATGGAACTGGTCTCGGTGCGATTCTTCAAGAGTTGTTTGTAACCTTGAATACTGCCCGCGAAAATCGACCATCTACACTCGCAGATTCGATGTCCGGATTTCCTTACATCAACGGCGGAATTTTTGCTGAGCAACTACCGAACTTCAACTTCAACAAATCGATGCGAACCGCACTCGTGGCAGCAACCCAATACGACTGGTCGACTATCAGTCCTGCGATTTTTGGTTCTCTATTTCAGAGTGTTCGCGATGCTGAAACCCGTCGCGAGATGGGTGAGCACTACACATCTGAAACGAACATTCTTCGTTGTATCAACGACCTTTTCCTAAACGATTTCTACCAGCGAATGCGTGAGGCTTGGGATTCACCACAGGCTCTCAAATCGCTACGAATGGAGTTGGGTCAATACAACTACCTCGACCCTGCTTGCGGTTCAGGCAACTTCCTCGTAGTCGCATATAAGAGATTGCGCGATATTGAACTTCGAATCATTGCCCGAATTCAAGAGTTAGATAACAACCGCACTCAACTACAGTTGGATGGGTCTCTTGGATTACAAGTTCATCTTGGACAATTCCACGGAATCGAAATCGATGAATGGAGTGCTTCCATCGCACGTGTAGCGATGTTCCTCGCAGACCACCAAGCGAACCTTGCTCTAGAACAGATAACTGGTTCTGCGCCAAATAGATTTCCGTTGACTGAATCCGCTGTAATTTTGAATGCGAATGCGCTGCGTACCGACTGGAGCACTGTCTGCCCAATGGGGCCAAAGACTTTTATCGTAGGTAATCCTCCATTCTTTGGAGCACGTTTCCAGAATGACGAGCAAAAAGAAGATACGACCCACATATGGGAAGGAACCAAAGGTTCAGGAGAACTTGATTTCGTGTCCAACTGGTATCTACTCGCGGCGAAATACATTAACAACGCTGGTGGTCGCGCCGCATTCGTATCAACAAACTCAATTACCCAAGGTGAGCAGCCAGCGATTATCTGGTCTGAACTCTCCCCTCTGGGAATGCGAATTGACTTTGCTCACCAAACTTTCCGATGGAGCAACGATGCGAAAGGCCAAGCCGCGGTTCACGTAGTGATCATTGGCTTCTCTAAAGGCACTCAGAAAGAAAAGAAAAAGTTATGGTCTTACGCTGACATTAGTGGCAGTCCGAGCGTGAACGAAGTTGAGAATATCAATGCCTACTTAGTCGCAGCGCCAGATGTCCTAGTGACTGCTCGAAGTGCGCCGCTCTTGGCTCGAGTTTCTAAAATGGACTTTGGCTCAATGCCAAATGATGACGGCCTACTTTCTAACATCAGCGAAGAGGAAGCGGAAGAAATTCGTAAGAGCGACAAGGTGGCAGCGAAATATTTGCGAGAAATAGTGGGCGCAAGAGAAATGCTGAACGCGACCAAGCGATATTGTCTTTGGCTTCTGGGGGCGCCTGCCTCAGATATAAAAGCTTCCAACGTGCTGAGTTCCCGGGTCGCAGGTGTTCGTGACTATCGAAACTCTAGTAAGCGAGCGGCAACTCAGAAACTTGCCCTTCGTCCTTCAGAATTTGGTGAAATTCGCCAGCCTGATACGAACTACATCGCAGTGCCACGTGTCTCTTCCGAAAACCGCGATTACGTTCCAATCGCCGTATTTTCGAACGAAGTGGTAGCAACGGATGCTTTACTTGTGATTCCAGATAACAGTCTGGAAACGTTCGGGATTATCCAATCTAGACCGTTTGTAACTTGGACGCGAGCAGTATCGGGCCGCCTGAAGAGCGACCTGAGAATCAGCGCAACCATCACCTACAACAACTTCCCATTTCCTAATGAAGATAACGAGCAAGTTCGAAAAGTCCGTGAAGCAGCACTGGATATATTTGCTGCCCGAGAAGAGACTCAAGGACAATCACTTGCGGACCTTTACAGTAGAGATTCGATGCCAACATCTTTGCGTGTGGCACATGCCAAACTAGATGCGCAAGTTCTCTCGATGTATGGTCTAAAGGCTGATGCGAGCGATCCTGAAATCCTAACAGTGCTCTTTGAAATGTACGCAGAGCAAAGTAAGAAATAATTACGACGCTAAATATCTAGTAGCAGCGCCTAGCGTCAAACGCTTTTCCATCGCGAAGCACTCCTTGTGAGTAGCCTTCCCATTCTGGCACCACTGCTTCGATTATTCTGAACCAATACGAAGCGTTCTTATAGTCGCCAGCAAAGAATGCGACACATCCCGCTGCTCCTACTTTCTGAATGTAGGCACTCTGGAGTTCCTCAAAAGACATAGTTGGTTCTGGCTCCGGAAACCCGTCACTTCCGCCGCATCCACTTAATGCCAAAATCGAAAAACACGCGATAACGATCTTGAGAGTTTGGCGCATAAGGAAAGGCTACTCTCCCTCTTTGCACTCTCGGAGAACCTCACTACATTGTCGTTTTATGACCCGACAATCCAAAAGTCGGGGAAATACCCGTTCAGCAGTGGGAAGTTCCCTCATAACCCACTTAGATGTTTCAGATTTTGAACGTAAAAGTGGATGTACGAGGACGAGTTATGTCTTAAGGCATAAGTATTCAATACATTTGATCATTGCCTAAAATAAACAGCAACCTATTAAAAAATTCTTTTCATTAACTACTGTTTATTGTGCTCTGTAGCCAATATTCTGACCTTATGACTTTGGGCAACTTTGAGTATTACTTCATCCCTGTTCTTGCCACTCTAAAGAAAAATGGAAAGACACACAGGCGCGAAAATATGGAAGATGTCGCAAAGGCAGAAAAGTTGTCACCAGAAGAACTGGCGCAGAGAACGCCTAAGGGAACTAATATTTTTCGTTCAAGAGTTCACTGGGCGCAAGCTTTCCTCGCTCAAGCCGGTGCCGTCAGTAGACCTCAACGTGGTTACCTAGAGATCACCGATAGAGGGCTAAAACTTCTCGAGGAGAACCCTCAGGGTTTCAAAGTTAAGAAATTTCGTGAGTTTCCAGATTATGCGAATGCTTGGGGTGGGCGCAACAGCGTCGATGCTCAATCTGATGATGTTGTTGAAGCTTCAGATTCTGCTGTGACCCCTCAGGAAAGAATTGAAACTGCAGTCAGCGAAATTGAGAAGGCACTTGCCACTGAAATTGTGCAACGGGTTCAAAACCTTTCACCAAAATTTCTAGAAGTTGTAGTTCTAGAACTTCTCCATGCGATGGGATACGGCGCATCAGAGAGTTCTATTGAACACGTTGGGGGTCCTGGAGATGAAGGAGTAGATGGAGTAATTCATCAGGATGAATTGGGTCTGCAAAGAATTTATGTTCAAGCCAAGAGATACAAGGCTGAGAATTCAATTGGTCGACCAGATATCCAAAAGTTTGTTGGTGCGCTCGCTGGGCAAGGTGCTAATGGCGGAGTTTTCATTACTACTTCATCTTTTTCTGCAGATGCTAAGGATTATGCAAGCAAGAACCTCAGCGCCCGAGTTGTCTTGATTGATGGGGCTGAGTTTGGATTACTTATGGTGCGTCACGGAATTGGTGTCCAGAAGCGCAAGACTTTTTCTATCGTGGATATTGATGAAGATTACTTTGAGGATTAAGCCTAAAAAAAAATTTAAACAAGACTACGCATATTTTTTGATAAACCTAATTCCGATTTCGACTACACAAGTTGTTATCGCTGCGTATGAAAATAAGAAAGCCAGGTAGGGCACAGTGAATGGAATCGAGTCATAGAAATTAGCTTTGCTCCAGAAGTTTTCGTAGACCCAGTTAGGTTGGTAGAAAATTGCCGACAAAAAGGTTAAAACTAAAATCGAAATTCTTGTCTTATTCAATATATCTCCCTTAATACCGAATTAATTGACACTGTCAGGGTCTTGTTGTTTTTTAATTGCTTCTAAGATTTTGTCATTGGTTGCTTCAAGAGGAGTGCCCGTCGTATTTATTTCATGTGGTTGAGGTGCTGTGTTGACAGGTGGGGATTGCGAGACTGAAGGAAAATAGGACTGTTGTGGTTGGGGAGGAATTGGTTGCTGATAGCTAGCAGGAATACTGTTCTGATTTCGCGTAAACCTACGCTTTCCATTTTCATCAAAATAACGGAAGAATCTAAATCCTAAAATATTGAAATAGCCCCACCAACGACCATCGGGACTCTGACCTATTCTAAATAGTCGTCCTCCCCAACTGACTCCCCATTTAGACATTTATAATCCCCTCAGTCAAGGTTTTATTATCCACCATTGAAGATACTTCCTATGATTGCCAATACGATCCAAACACCGATTCCTATTGCAATCCAAGTTCCACAGCCCCAGTCACTCGTGAATGATTTGGGTCTCGCAGAATATGTAGGAGTCGACGAGTAAGCAGAAGAAGTTGATTTCCGCGCTGGTGATTTTCGCGGAGCTGGTGATTTCTTGTAGGTGTTTGAAGACGGTGAGCTCTTAGATGCTGCAGCTCGAGCCTGCGCAGCAATTTGTGCGTTTCTAGAAGCAGAGTTCAGGGCTGTTGCCTGAGCAGGCGTACTAGGAGTGGTGGTTGTCGAAGAAGAAATTGACTTAGAAGTCAGGCGACGTTTCGCCTCGACTTCAGAAATAAAGTTTATCTGTGAAGCATCAACAACTGTGATACCAGTTCTTGACCATGAACCAGTTGCAAAGTCTGCATCCATCATTCCTGTAACACTTACCCATTGACCTTTGCTTTGAGCGCCAACTGATTTTCCTGCTGCATTCAAATTTGCGATTCCCTCAGCCCAAATAGGTACATAAACAGAATTTCCTGACACGGTGCCGAAAATCAAGAAAACTTTTGGAGAACCATATTTTGTTGGCCTAGTGTCTACATTTTTAATAAATCCTACTATTTCAACAAATCTACCTCCAGCGCCTTTAGCTGCAAGAAAATTATCACCAGAAACCACCTGGCTTGCATTCGTTTGGTAAGAAGACCCTGCAGAGCCTGAGCTACTTTTGGTTGATTGACTTAAAGTGATTGTAGAAATTGGTTTCAAATTTAAGGCGGCGGGTCCTTTGCCAGCCAGGAAATCACTAAGAAGTGGAATGTCCGTATACTTTCCTTCGCAGATAGCTGCGAGACGTCTATAGATAGTTCCAACGTTTGGGTCCAGCGCTAACGCATGAAAAGAAACCGATGTATGCGGGGAAGCAAAATCAGATGCCCTAACTAGCAGACCTTGTGGGTCAGCACTTACTTTGTCCCATAAATCTGGGTTTGAAATTAATGCATTCAACGCAGAATCAATTACAAGATATGAGAACCTATCCATCTTGCTATCAAAAGGCTTTAACTTGCCACGTTCAGGGTGTTGGAAATTTGGGTAACCAACTTCAATAGCCCCTAAGCTCGCAATTTCTGGCACGAAGAATGCATCGTAATCGACAAATTTCAATCCTCCAGATGGCGAAACTAAAAGGTTATCCGTCTGAAAATCTCCATGGGCGAAGCCAACTCGTTCCATATCCGCTGCCATCTTTTGAATATTCTGGCGAAGTTGTAGTAACACAGTCTTATTTCTCTTGTTCTTTTCAATATAAGTACCCAAAACGGTTCCTTCAGCCCATCCCATTTTCACACATGAATAAGTCTGAGTTTGAATTGAGATTCCTGCTGGGAGAAATGAGAATTCAACGAAGTATGGAAGGCCACAAGTCTTTATGCCGCGGGATATTGCGCCGTAACGCTCGCCTAGTTTGTCCCCAACTCTGTCTTTCTGAAAGAGTCTCAACGCCCAAGATTTACCAGGGCCGATAAGTTTAAATGTAAGCGCAAAACCGCCACTTCGTGCAAACGGAAGCCCCATGCCAGTTGACTCAACTTTTGCATTTGCTAATTCAGCATCTTTTAGATGCTTGCTAGGGAATTGTAAAGCCTCCATGTATTGCTCGGTCGTTGGATATGGCATTAGCTACACCTCAGTAAGACAACTGTGCTGTCATCTATATGCATATTCTTGTTTGCTCGTTCCTCCAAAACTAGCTGTTGGAATTCAACAGGAGTTTTACATTCGAGTAATTGCAAAAGTCTTGCTGCTCGAATTTCTTGATTATCTGCTAATAACCAACATGAAACAGCGTCAGTAGCCAACAGGATTTGCTTTGTCCCGATTGCTCGAAACCTAAGTCTGTCCATCCCCATATGAAGATTATCTTTATTCATTTTCAAATTATCTAGTCTTGATGAAACAGCCATCGGGGCGCTGGTGAACTGAGTTTCGGAAACATACGGGTATGAAAAGGTAATTTCGTTCCCATCAATTAGAAATAAGCAAGAGTCACCTACTGCACAAAAATTCAACCAGTCCCCTTCAATATCAACATAGCAAACGGTTGCAAAACTTCCTCTATCGCTTGCTACTTCTTGCGCCCAAGAAAGACCTGACTTATTGGAATTTCTTTCATACCGTGTCTGTGCGCGGTCTATCCATCCCCAATCCCTATCATGTTTTCTGCCCCACTCTTCAGCAACAAGTTTTGACCATTTCCTTGCTGCGTAAGACTCAGAAGCACCGTCAAAAACGGCCGCTCTCGGAACTGGGGCATTTAATCGAAGGCAATATGAATCTTCGTTTGAACCTTCGATTGCAACATCTTTAGAAATTGTTGCCTTCAGGATCTTGCTTACAGGCATTTGTTTAGCGCATTGCTGCTGGACGTGAACCGATGTCCAAGAACTTCACTAATTCCTCAGCTTCTGCATTAAATACCATTGCTTTACTCTCCGCTTGGAGATTTATACCATGCGCATCCAAGGCATATTTACGGATGTGCTCTGGGAATCCGCTGGACATTCTAAATAGTAATTTAGCGTGGTCATTAGGTAAAACTGATTCCGAAGATGGGAATCGAATTGGTTCGCCACCACTGCTGCTAACGTGGATGTTGTAAAGAAGCACGCCACCATTGCTTGTAGAAATTTGCTGAAGTAATGAGGCGACGCTTTCTGGGTCTCCATCGGTCGACTCACCGTCAGTAATGTGTAGGACTGTTGGAGGGAATGAATTTGGATTCAGATTGCACCAATCCGCTAAAACTTCAGAGGCTTTAGCCAGCGCTTCGCACATCGGAGTTCCCCCGCCAGCTGTCGCATCGAACCAAACTGGGAACTTAACTGACTGGGGTGCTAATCCTCCAGCCCCATCATCAACCATTTTTTGACGTTCTTCTATGCGAAGAGTTCCCTCTGATACTGCACTTATTGGGTTAATCCAAAGAGAAGTAAGTGAGCCACCAAGTCCATTAACGACACCTGAGGCGCCATACCCGAGTACTCCAACACTGAAATAATCTCTAACTCCTTCATCGCGCGTACAACGTACAACTAAATCTCTAAGTGTCTTATTTAATACATCAGCAACAAACTGAGCTTTCGAGCGCTGGGAACTTCCCATCTGGTCGGACATGCTTCCAGATTGGTCAACTAGGAAAAGATATGTGGTTGGCTGCGAACGACTAATTTCTGCGTTATACATTTGCGCTGCTCCTTTGGTCAAGTTCTCGGGCCCCTAAGGCTACCTAATTATCCACGCATGGTAAATACACATAAAGCCAAACTAAATCAGGCTCTCGGTAGTAATTTTCCGCTGGTTTTAACGGCAGGTGACTTCACCAAGGGGCTCGGGTATTTAATTGGTTTAGCCATCTTGAGCATTGGAGGCAAAATTTTAGTCATTGCAAGCACATCGCCCATCGCTGTGTGAGCATTTTCTATTGTTTCCCCAAAACCTTCTATAACGGTCGCCAACTTATAATTCGGTAATTTTATAACCTGTCTAGAGAGCCACAGGGTGTCAATGGCTGGAATTCCGCGGAGATTTATACCAGATTCCAAAAGCGCTGCATTAAGAAATCTCTCTTCAAATTTAGCGTTATGAGCGACAATTACAGAGGAGTCGATAAACCGCACTAAATCACAGATCACTTCGCTCATTAAAGGTGCATTCTTAACCATGCTTAAGGAGATGTGATGTATGTCCGTCCGTCCTACTTCACCATCACCTGGATTGATTAGTGTCGAAAAGCTACCAAGAACTTTTCCATTCAAATCAATTTTTACTACGGCTACTTCCAATACTTTCGATTTCCCTGCCTCAAACCCAGAAGTTTCGAAGTCAATTAGAGCAAATGGCGCATCTAAGGAATGCGTGCCACTATATGAGGCGTAACTAAAAAGTTCTCCAACTTCACCCGGCTGGGAAAACATTGGGCCATCGTAAGTCGGTATCCATCCCTCTCCACGTGATGAGGAAGACTTTAAGCTTGAGGGTGATTTATATTTATGAGCAGTCTTACGCTTACTGGCAGGACTTGCGTTAATAGTATTTATCTTTTTTTTCTTTGTGCTGCTGCCTGAAGTCAGAAAAAAATATACAACTCCCCCGATCACCAGAAAACCTAAAAGTGTGTCCACTTATTTGTATCCCTCATAGACCCAGGAAGAGAATGTGCTCGAGCCTGAATAAAGTTTGCAAGTGAAGTTCCATGAAGGGTCATTTACGCAAGCCTGGTTATAGGCATTAACCCATTTTTTCATAACCGCAACATCCTTAGATTTAAAGCACTTGGAAGAACCCGTAAAGATGCGAGCAAAAATATATGCCCTAGCCCAATCATCCTCTGTCTTTAATTGTGGGTCTTTGTTGAAGGCGGTTCTCAGTTTTGTGTAGTTTGACCATTTCTTAGGCTTTATGCAATCAAACAAGCCAGCTTGAGCAGAAGTTTGTGGTCCTATCGATACTAGAGCGGCGAGTATTAAAGCAAGCGCTAAACCTGAGGATGTTCGCTTCATGGATCCAGAGTAGCAACGAGGTAGCAACGCGGATAGTCATTAGGATACGAAATCTGGTCATTGAGCGTTTACTAGGCTTATTACATGCGGCACTGTGCGTGACTAGTAGTACGTAAGAGCTTGCTTCCGTTAACTCTTTATCACCGGGCCGAAAATACGCTGGAATGAAGCCACCCATCAGTGTGACTGTGTCTAGTTAAGATTTGCTGAGTAATACCCGCCATAAAATCGCTCATTTCATGGATGTAATCTCAGCTCACTTTAACCCCCTAGGAGATTAAATGTATGTAGGAAAGTTAACCTGGAATGTTAAGACCTTGGCCAAGCAATTGCATTTGACGGTTGATGAAACGCTTGACTATTTCAAAGACGGACGGCGTGGATCATTTGTTGTAGAACGTCGAATAGCGAGAGAAATAATTAAAGGAAGAATTTCAGAATCAGAGGGTTCTTCGTTCGATGTTTATGACAGAAAAGGAAATAAGTGGGAAGTTCGATCGCTTACAAAGGGGGGAATTTACTTCTGCCCGAGCAATATGGTTGGAAGTGGACGTAAGTTTAAGGAAGCTGGCTTTCAGGCCAAGCTAAGGGGAATCAAGGGATATTACGTTGCTCGCATTACGACATTTCCTGAAGTAGAAGTATTCAAAATTGAATCAAATCAAGTTCGACAGTGGCACAAAGCCAAAAAACTTGGAAAGACTACAAAGGTTTCACTGTCAAAAATGGAACAATTACTTGAAAGTATTGCTTAAGGCTTCTTGAACACAACAATCCTGTTGGTGTTGGTTCCGGAATCATTGTTTGTGACTCCCCAGATGTTTGATGTCTTGGTGAATTCTTGAGTGTTGATCATTACGAATTCGGTGGTGAAGCCAAGCTTTTCACCTAAGGGAACTATTTCTTCATCAAGTTTGATTGAACCTTTACGGATTTCGCCGACTTCAAAGGCGACTATGCCGCCTGATTTTGTTATCCGGAATAGTTCTGCCAGGACATCGGACATGATTTCGTTCCACTTGGTTAAGTCTTTAGGGACTGTTATCTGATTCGATATTTCTTCGGCATCAAGGTTGTTAAACCAGCAGCGCATCCAGTTGTCTTCGACATATTGAACGATGTCTAGGAATGGTGGGGATGTGACAATTAGTTGAACTGAATTGTCTTTGATGGTTTTGGTTGTGTTTGATGTGGTGTTTAGGAACTTTGCGGTTTTTGCAGCTTGGTTAAGGTTTTCGCGTTGTTCTTGTGAGAGATTGCGAAGTAGGCCCTTTGATTTCTTAAGGATGATTTTCTTGGTGTCGCGGTATTCCGGGATTTGTTGGCGCTTCTCGTTGATGCGGATTTGGGATTTAGCGGATACTGCTTGGTTTGGTGGGAAGGTATAGACGGAGAAGAAGCCGGATGAGTGACCGGTAAGGCGGTTGGTGGCAACCATTTGAATCCAGTCATCGATGTGGTCATTCTTTTTATTTGCTCTGCGATCGATGAAGTATTGGCGAAGGGAGAGAATTTCTTGGAAGGTTTTCTTCTCGAAGAACATTGAGAGATCTAGATCTGACTTGAGGCCTTTTTGAATTGGGATCTCTTTAAGACGTGTTGCAAGTTCGGCGTCGGTTGGTGGTGTGAGGCGAGCTTTAGTGAGAACAATGGAGAGCGGATTTATATCGTTCTGAACAATCTGGCGACCGCGAATTGCAGCTTGGATAACTGTTGTTCCGCGCCCACCGAAAGGATCGTAAACAAGATCGCCGGGGTTGGTGAAGCGTTCGATGAAGTAATCAGGGAGTTGGGGTTTGAAACATGCGCGGTATGAAATCTCGTGAATGCTTGGGGCTTGGCGTTGTTTGTTGGTCCAGAATTCGCCAAATTGATAATCAATTACTTCACCAGAACTTAATTTAACTTTCTTGTGGGCGATATCCGATTCGATGAATGGAGCGAACTGGGTATCGGACATGCATGTAAGTCTAGGCCTTGGGTGTGACGGGGGTTGTTATGTAAATAACTTTCAGATATCACTACCCTCTGCTATCTTTTTCCTAGGTCAAGAAATCAAGCGTTAAGCCACGGCTAGCTTGATACCAACCGCGCTAACCGCGCACGGTGGTTCCGATGGAAGACCTGCTGGCGATGAAAGACACCGCCAGAAGAGCGGATCTTCTAAATGTAAGGTCCATTAAGGACTGGTTTGTCATGAGTGAAATAAATAGTGGAGCTGAACCAAGAAAATTTTTCTTCCCTATTCCAGAAGGGTTTTCCAGTTTTACCAAGGAGCAAAGGGCGGAATATGCGAATGCCCTGTTTGAATTCATGCTTGCCAATTACAACAAGCCTGAGGATGGCAATGTCAGTGGGGGTAAATAGGTTTGGTGGTCCTGGAGCGATTGGGCGGTCTGGTGAAAGTTGGAGGTGTTGAATGGGAATGAAGGCGGAGTTAAAGAAGGCGGCATGTTTTAAATGTGGCGCGGTTGGAACGTTGCAAGAAATTGTTTATGGGATGCCCAGTTCGGATTTTGATTTCAAGAATGACATTGTTGGTGGCTGTGTAATCAGTGACGATGCACCAAGTATCGGTTGTTCGAAATGTGATTGGCGTGGGATCCGAAATCCTTATACCGGCGAGATCATTGATGTTGAGGAAGGGAGAAAAGAATGAGTGCAGAAGAGATTTTTGATGATGCAGATTCATTCGTAGCAGAACCCAAGGAATCTAAGCCTAAGAAATTCCTGAGTCCTCTGCGTATCCCCTTTGCGGTATTTAATCGCGTGACCAAGAAATTTGCTGGTGCGATTGCAATCGTTGCGATGTTGTTGGGTGGCGGTGGTGTGTATTTAGGGATTGGGCCATATTTGAATTACATGAATACAGATCCAACTGAAGACGGATTTGTTCAGCCGAGAAGTATTGATGCTTTGATTGGTGACGTATTGGAATCAACGGCGACGATTTATTGCGATGTGAAAAAAGGTAAGTCATGGCAAGGAAGTGGTTGGTCAATTGATTTGCCGATTACGGACAAGAAGAAATACTTATCAGCGATTATGACAAATCACCATGTAATTGAAGATTGCTTAGGTTCTAAGGGCAAAGTTCAAGTAAAGACTTATTTTGGAAATGTATACGCGGCAGATGTTTCTCGTATGGATAAGAAACATGATTTAGCACTTTTGATGACTGAAGCGCTTATTGAACCGCTTCCGCTATCGCAAGCACTTCCCTATCCTGGATATTGGGTGATGGCAGCTGGGACTGCAGATGGATATGAAGGATCGGTTTCTTTCGGAAATGTTATGAATGGAACGGATACCGAAGTTTTGATTACTGCGCCGGTTTCGCATGGAAATAGCGGCGGGCCACTTGTTGATAATGAAGGAAATGTTGTTGGAACAAATACTTGGCACAGGATCGGCGAGCAATACAACGGTGCAGTCTCGTTGGATGCGATGTGTAGAAAGATTATGAAGTGCGATGGAAAGTTCTATTGGTCACGGGATTGATGAGTAATTACGAGAAGAAAGAGGTTGGATGAAGAACGAGGATGAGAAGTTAGAGGCCGAGCTTTGGGATTTGGCTTCGAAGTGTGATGGTGAAGAGAAAGTTGATGCGCTAATTCAATTGAGTTATCGCTCGTTTAATCGCGGGGATCATGCCGAATCTTTGGCGCTCTGTGAGACTGCGCGGGATTTGTATGAAGCACTTGGTGCGCAGGCAAATACTTCGACTTTGGCACATATTTATACCGGCATTGGGTATTCGCTAAATAGATTGCGACGTCACACTGATGCAGCTGCGGCGTTGGATCGCGCAGTGGTTTTGTATCGCCAGATTGGATCGACCGAGGCGATTGTGCAGCTTCGATGCGAAGGTGATTCTTGGTATGACGCAAAGGAATATGAGAAGGCGCATGAGACTTATGTTGCTGCGATTAATGAGGCTAATCCGGATGTTGCCGATCGCGAGGTTGCGATTAATTATGCAAATGCGGGAAGTGCGTTAATAAAGTTAAAGCGTTGGAGCGAGGCGTTGACGAATTTCTTGGCGGCGCGGGCGATATATAAAACGTTGAAGATGCCGAGTGAAATTGTGCACTGCGATGAAGAGATTGCGCTCTGTTATTTCTGGCTGGGAAATGGCATGGAAGCTTTGCATCATGCCCAACTTGCGATGGACTTTGCTGACACTGCCGAGGATGAATTTCACAAGATGTGGGCAACTGCGCGGATGGCGTTGGCGAAGAAAGTTTTGGAAGAGTATGACGAGGCGTTGGAATTATTTGCCGATGCGAAGTCGCGGATGGTTCGGGTTGAGAATCCAGATTGGCGAGCAATAATTAAATTGGAGCGTCAAGTGGCATCGATCCTTGTGATTAAGGGGCGAGTATCTGAGGCGCAAGAAATCGAGCGACGCATCGCTTCATTAGCCGAAGTTGTCTTCGATGAGGGTGAAGAATAACCGCGTGAAGAAAGTTGCTCTTGGGTTGGTTGTAGTAATGCTTGGTGGCGCTTTGCTATCGGGTATTGCTGGGATTACTGGGGCTGGTGTCGAGCAGTCGAATAATTCTGATCAGAATTCTGATTTCGTTGTTCCTTCGGGTGATCCAATTTCGATTGATGGGGTTGTTTCTGAAGATGTTTACACATTTGTCTGCGAGATTCCTAAGCAACAAAAACCAGAGCTAATTTATTTTACTTGCGCTGATGGCAATACTGGTATCGGAAAGATTGAGTGGACTACATGGGAAGCATCGGGTGCTACTGGCGTTGGTGAATACTTCGCAAATGATTGCGATCCAGATTGCGCGAATGGAACTTTTGGATTCACAAATGTCCGGCTTGCGATTAACGAACCTATTGGGGTTAAGGGCAAGGTCCATTTAACGAACCTAACTTACGAATCAATTGACGAAGGTGGCCTTTCTGGGGATTGGAACTTAGCCGAGTTCTACCTGGTCATGAATCGCAACAAGTAATCAACAAGTATTTATTTTCCACATTTAGTTTCAGATAAAAAATATCAAACTTAGCACCGGGTTAGTTTTCGCCTGCCCGTTTCCTTCTCGAAAAAAGTGAGCACGCCCGCCAGCGTTCACTCACTTGATTTTCCTGCTAATCGCAGGGGATTTCGAGAAGGGAGGACGTTATGGATCTTGGAAATGCAATCGCAGTTTCTGCGATTATCGCCAACATTATGATTGCTGTCATAAGTTGGCTAATCGCTCATCGTAAGAAAAGATGAGAATGAGCACTACAAAATCCCTCTAACCAGGGTAGGTGGCTCGGGAAGAAATTCCCGGACCATCTGGTGAAAGCGTATACCAAGAAGTGTTCAATTCATTAGAAAACATCAAGAAATCTAAAACTACTTTAAGTTAAACAGTTCGAGAACCGATTAGTTCTCCTGCAGCAGTTACCAATAAAACTACGTCAAGTAATGCTACGAGCATCAATAATTTAAAGAGTATAAATCTCGGAGCAAAAATGCTTAAGGTCGAGGCAATAATCCCGATTACAAGAATTGCCGTGTTGGAGTTGACGCTATTTAATACAAGTGTTGCTGCGATTAGAAATGTTGCAGTGATTAGTCTTGATGGAATTCGACCAAGTCTGATTGGCAGACTTTCGATGCCACTTTCTTTATCTTCTCGAAAATCCTTTAAAACATTTGCGAAGTGCGCGGCCATGCCTAATAACGCACCCGCCCAATACATCCAGAGCGGTGGTGTGCGATCGGTAGAAATAACTAGCACAGCTGGCAGAAGACCGAAGGCAAGTGCGTAAGGAATTGGTGAGAATGCAGTTGGCTTTAAGTAGAAGTTATATGAGACGCCGATTCCGATTCCGAGAATTGAAATCGCACCAGCTTTAAAACCAAGTGGCCCAAAGAGATTAATTGCTATTGCAATTGGTAGGACTATGAAGATTGCGCGCTTTAATTCTGCTGGCTTGAGGTCACCAGAAACTAGCGGCTTCTTAACGCGATTATGTTTTAAGTCATCACGGAAGTCATAGAGATCATTGGTCCAGCCCACAATTAATTGGCCGAGGAAAATACTGAATGCAATTATGAAAGCTGGACCTTCCCACCAAAGGCTGGTGGCAAGTAAGAAAGTAACCGCTGTTACTAGCAGAGTTGGGCCAAAGTGGCAGGCAATTAAATAACTCTTAATTTTGGCCATGACTAAGAATAAATGATTAACAGCCTTAAAGTTTCCACAATCGCAGGCGCTAAAACTTTTCCTAATTTTCTCTCAGGTTAGTTTTTGCATGCCCGTTTCTCTCTCGAAGCATGTGAGCGCGCCCGCCAGCCTTCGTCTCACTTGTTTTCCCTGTATGTAACAGGGGATTTCGAGAAGGGAGGATGTTATGGATTATGGATTATGGAAACTGGATTGCCTTATTGGCAATACTCGCTAATTTAATGATTTCGATTATTAAATTGCGAAAAGCTCACCCAGAAGATGAGTGAGCCTATATCCACTAAATCCCTCTAACAAAGGGTAGGTGGCTCGGGAAGAAATTCCCGGACCATCTGGCGAAAGGTTACCGCAACTAGTAGAAGTAAAGTTCGAAAATTCGAAGAAATGACAAACTACTTTGAGTGACTTATTCAGGTCGAGGAGCTTCAATCTCTTTCTGTAATTTAGGTTCTTCAGTAGGAATTCGTTTCTCTAAACCTGCAATCTCTTTCATTACACGTTCGATTCCGTCATTGACGTGGATTAATGCAAATGCCAAGAAGCGATTGAACTCCTCGCCTACATCTTTTTCGAATAAAATCCCTGAAGATTTCTTGCGATTAGAAACATGGAAAATAAAGTCTGCGCCATCAGGACTTGCGCCGGCGCCCATCCACTTATCGAACTTCCATTCCGCAGTATTTGTTGTGCCATTAAAAATCACGCGATCTGTTGTTAAGAAAACATTGCCAATATCTTTGTAGATTTGAACTTCTTCCCCAGGAACAAAAGTTCCGCGTTGGGCACCAACTCGGTATCTAACACCGGCACCAATCGGGATGCTAAGTCCCTGACTTGTTCCAACATACTGGCCCGCAGTTCTACCAGCTTCGTGATACTGACCGATCCCGGCCCAGATAACATTTTCACCAGCTTTAGTGATTATGTTGTGGCTTTCAGAATCTTCGCCAGCTTGCACTGCGATAAATGCTTCTTTTAACTTAGCCAGAGTCGCAACATCCTCTGACCATTCTTTATGTAGGCGCTCTACTTCGCGCTTGGCTTTCTTGCCCTTTGGATCACCGAACAAATCGTTAAAGAATCCCATCAGATTGGAAGTCCGAGTTGTTTGCGAAAGTTGAGTGAATCCCAGGCATCAAATCCTGAAACAACTTGGCCGTTTTCGATTTGATCGATGCTCACACCATCGACCGATACCTTCTTATTAGAAGGTGGCATTCCTTCTAATTCGCCAGTTTGGGTTCCGGTTAAATGCCATTTAGTTACAACTTGATTGCCTTCAACAATTACATCATCGATGCGAAAATTAATGTCAGGAAATGCGCTCTGCCATTCGCGCCACTTAGCTCTAAAACTTTCGCGACCAGTTCCGAATTGCGGATCGTTTCCAACTGTATTTACAGATATAAATCTATCGATTGCACTTTCATCACCTTGGTTCCAGATTTGTTCGAAAAAATCTCGCGCTATCTGGCGGATTTCCTCATTGCTGTGGGTGTTATTTCTCTCACCCTGTCCGGAATTACTCACCTGGTTATTCATATGCGTAATTATGGCCGAATTATGGTGGATTCATTGCAAGTGTTACGAATTCGTTATACAGCCGCCTTGATTTCCATCGCGGGGGGTGATGGAGTTACACCACTGAATCCAGTGGGTTTTTACTGCCGGTTCATATTAACTACTAGAACTCGGGGTTCGCCTTGAGTAAGGAGATACATAAATGAAGAAGATCGGCCTACGTCGCCTTAGCGCGATCGCAGCAGTATCACTTTCAGCAACCGTATTGTCTGTAATGCCAGCACAGGCAGATACAACAATCAAGGTTCTAACACCTAACTACACAGATGCGATGCCTGCATACTATGAAGACCTAAACAAGCGCTTCGAAGCTGCTAACCCAGGAATCAAGGTTGAACACACAAACCTTTCATGGGATGACATCTTGGTTAAGGGTCGCACTTTGGTTGCAACAGACTCAACACCAGATATCTTGAACCTAAACACATTCTCAGATTACGCAGCAGCAGGTCTTCTATACAAAGCAGATGACCTATTTGATGCAAAGACACTTTCTGATTTCGTGCCAGCATTCATCGACAACTCAAAGTACAACGGAGTTGCATATGCGGTTCCAGATCTAGCTTCTGCACGTATGTTCTTCTACAACAAGAAGATTCTTTACACATCAGGTGTTAACAAGGTTCCATCAACATGGGCCGAAGTAACAGCTGCTGCAAAGAAGATCAAGGCGAAGTACCCAAGCGTTTACCCAATCGCGATTCCTCTAGGATCTGAAGAAGCTCAAGCTGAATTCGCAATCTGGACAGGCGGAAACAACGGTCGCTACTTCGACAGCAAGACAAAGAAGTGGGTCATCAACTCAAAGGCAAACGTTGAGACAATGAACTACCTAACTTCATTGGTTAAGGCTGGATTAACACAGCCAAACCCAGCTTCAACAAACCGTACTGATGCTTTCAAGCTATTTAGCCAAGGCAAAGTTGGAATGATCAATGCTTCAGTGTTCTTCCCATCAACACTTAAGGATTACAAGAGCAAGGTCGATTATGGTGTTGCTCCATTCCCACACTCACCAAAGGGTAAGTCAATCACTCTTGGTGTTCAGGACTACTTCATGGCATTCAAGAAGCCAGGAAACGAAGCAGCTGTAAAGGCTTGGTTGAACTTCTTGTTCCAACCAACTAACTACGCAGGATTCCTAAAGGCTGCTGGCGGATTCATTCCAGCAACTAAGTCAGCTTCATCAGCTGTGGACTCTTCATTGCTTCCATTCATCCAGCAACTTCCAAATGCAATCTTCTACCCAGGAGATCTAGCAGCTTGGCCAAAGGTTTCTGGATCAATCCAAACTCAGATCGGTAACGGAGTTAACAAGTCTCCTAAGTCCGTTCTAGATAAGATCCAAAAGGTTGCTGTTGCTGCAGGTACTAAGTAATTAGTATTTAGCAATTGGTAACTAGAAGGAAAAAGAAGTAAATGAGATAGGGTCTTGGTAGGTTAAAAACCACCAAGACCCTATTTCTTAGAATTAAAGTAAATTAAAGTAAATTTAAGGAGCAATTGAGTTGACCGCGGTAAGTTTGGATGCGCCAAAGATAAAGAATCGACGCACAGCAAACTCAATAATTAGCGCACTGCCTTGGATCGGGCCGGCGTTGCTACTAATCGTTTTAGTCGTAGTCTGGCCAGCAGTTGAATTAATCAGAATTTCGTTAACTAAAATTACCTCCGCAGGAACCCTAGAAGGCTTTAACGGCCTCGGGAACTACCGCCTTTTATTTGAAAATCCTGATTTAAAAGCTATCGCAATCAGAACTGTAATCTGGGTTCTCTCGGTAGTTTCTTTAACAATCTTAATCTCGCTGCCACTTGCACAATTAATTAATCAAAATTTCCCGGGCCGTAAATTTGTGCGCTGGGCGATGATTGTTCCTTGGGCAGCATCAGTTGTTATGACTTCAATTATCTGGAAGTGGATGCTTGATCTAACTTCTGGTGAATTCAACTTAACCCTGCAGCAACTGGGACTTCAGAATGGTCAGCCAGTTGATTGGCTGCGCGATCCTAGATATTCATTCTTCGTGCTTGTGTGGGTTGCGGTATTCGTATCGATTCCATTCACCACATTCGTAATTCTTGCCGGCTTGCAGTCAATTCCACATGACATTGTTGAAGCCGCCCAGGTTGATGGTGCCGGTAGCTGGCAGATTTATCGTGGAATTAAATTCCCATTGCTCCGTAATTCGCTATTGATTGCAACGATTATCAACTTAATTAACGTCTTTAACTCGTTCCCTATTATTTGGGCGCTTACTCGCGGTGGGCCGGGATATGACACGGACACAATGATTACTTTTGCTTACAAGATGGCCTTCGTCGAATACAACATGGGGCCTTCTACCGCTCTTGGTGTAATCAACTTCGCCTTTATTATGTTGATTGTTCTGATTTATCTGCGCGTTACTAAAGCGACTCGAGATCAAGCATGAGGACTAAAGTGGCGAAAGAAAAATTGAAGAAAGAAAAAGTGAAGTTCGTCTGGACGCCAAAGAAGGCTGCCACCGCAATCAGTGCTTACATGATTGGGCTTTTCTTTATTTACCCATATATAAATATGTTATTTACTTCGTTAAAGCCACGCGGCGAACTTTATGCATCTCCAACCAAGCGTCTGCCACAATCTTGGCAATTCGATAACTACATTAACGTTTGGTCAAAGGCACCAATCGGAGACTTCCTAACGGCGAGCGTTGTTGTTTCGGTCTGCGCGACTATTTTAGTTTTAATCGTTTCGGTTCCGGCTGCATACTACGTAGCTCGAAATCGATTTAAAGGTCGCGGTGCATTTTTATTGTTGGTCCTTGCAACTCAGATGTTTTCGCCAACTGCTCTAATCATCGGAATCTTCCGTGAAGTTAAGTTCTTTGGCTTGCTTGATACTTGGCTCGCTTTAATTATCGTCAATGCCGGCTTCAACCTGGCATTTGCAGTCTGGTTGCTCTCTGGTTTCTTTGCAAGTGTTCCCGTCGAAATTGAAGAGGCGGCATTGGTCGATGGTTGCACACGCTTCGCAGCGCTTCGTCGAATCGTTCTTCCGATAACACTTCCGGGTCTGGTAACTGCAGTGATCTTTACTTTTGTTGCTACCTGGAACGAGTTCACGGTCGCGCTCACGGTGATTAGTTCGACCTCGCGGCAACCAATCTCGACAGGTATTACGACTTTCATTGGGCAATATGACGTTGCTTGGCAGTATCTCTTCACAACGACTGCAATTGCGATTATTCCGGTAGTAATTCTCTTCATCAGCATTGAGAAGTATTTGGTTGGTGGGCTAACTGCAGGAAGCGTGAAGTAATTCAAGGATGCGCGCTAATGCGTTTACGCTTCCATATACCTTCTTTCGGCAAGATGCTTTTGAGGTGCTCTCCGAGCTAAAGCGTGCGGGCTTTACCGGCATTAACCTTGCACTTAATTATCATGCTTCACGTGATTTTCTTCTGCGCCAAGGTCCGCAACTTGAATACTTATCTGATGGCTTTCACTACTACCTTCCGGATAGCAGCAAATATTCGAGCGATGCGATTCGTCCCAGAAACAGTGATCATTTGCCGGATAACAAAATGTTGGAAGGCGTATTAGATGCGGCCAATCAACTTGGAATCGAAGTTAACGCTTGGGCCGTATTCATGCATAACTCTGGTATCGGATTCGTCGAACCAGAAGCATCCGTGCAGAACGCACTTGGAAATAACTTCTTATCTGAACTCTGTCCATCAAATCCCCGAGTAGCGAAATATGCGTATGGGCTCGTCGCAGATTTAAGTTCTCGCGGAATAAAATCAATTGCTATGGAATCCATGCACTGGCATGGCGCGCGGCATGGTGAACATCATGAACGCTTTTTCATGGAGCTAAGTGCCATCACCGAATTCTTAATTTCTCTATGTTTTTGCAGCTCTTGTATTTCAAACTTCGAAAGTTCTGGTGGAAATGGCGCACAGCTAAAGGAGAAAGTTAAAGAGGCGCTACAGCCATTTTTGACCGAGAAGGATCCTTGGCTTGGTTCGCCAGTTACAAAGGCTGCACTGGCCGAGATCTTGGGCTCTGAAATCTTGGATTATTTGAAAGTTCGAGAAGCAACATTATCTGCGGTTTACACCGAAATATTTCGAATAGCTTCCGAATCTAATGTTGAAATTTCTTTTGTTGACCAATCAACTCTTTTGGATATGGATTCAACGACTCCCCTAGATTTAAGTTGGTTAGTTGGAATCGATCCAGATTTAATCGCTAATTCCGTCAGTGCCTTCGAGCCATTGGTTTATCGAAAGAGTTCGGCCGAAGTTGCAGCTGTATACAAACATTATGTTGATCGCCTTGGAATGCGGTTGAAACCAATATTGCGGCCGACTTTTCCGGACAATACTGATGAAAAAACATTACGTGAAAAGGTTGCAGCATTAACCGAACTTGGCACCAAAGATATTGATTTTTACCTGCTTGATACTTGGCGCCCAAGAGATTTAACTTGGGTTGCTAATTCTCTAGCTAATTAGCTATTCCTTCTAACAGCGCGGCCAGGCAATTCGCCGGTGCGTTTACCGCTGTTTAAAGTCTTTATGCCGCTGATCCAAACATGTTCGAATCCTGCAGCAGGAACTCTTGGTTCTTCATAAGTTGCACGATCTTTTACCGTAGCTGCATCAAAGAGCGTTAAATCTGCAATATAGCCGGGGCGAATTAAGCCACGATCCTTTAGTGACAACCGTTTTGCTGGGCGACCAGTCATTCGATTAATGGCGCCTTCCATTGTAAGAATTTTCTCTTCGCGGGCATAAACACCAAGATATCTAGCAAAGGTTCCGTAACCACGAGGGTGCGGACGATTTCCGGTAAGAATGCCATCGGTGCCGACCATATGTTTTGGGTGTTGCATGATTGCGCGCACATTTGGTTCGTATCCAGAGTGAAGAATGCAGGAAATTTTGAAATCTTCATCAACAATTAAATTTAAGTAAAACTCGACTGGCTCTTTACCTTCGGCCTTTGCAGCTTCAATTAAGTAAACGCCAACATATTTCTCATTATGTTTCTGCGTTACTCCGGCGATAACAATGCAAGACCAATTAACAACGCCACCTTGATTTCCATCAGAACCAGTGACATTTAGATTATTAATGATCTTCAAACGATTCTGCGGGTCAATAATGCGTGAACGCATCGCCTCTTTACCGCCTGCTTGGCACCATGATGGAAGAAGCGCGTGGAGGTAGGTAGAGCCCGCTAAATATGGATAAGTATCGAGAGTTACATCAATTCCATCTAGCTCGGCTTTGGCTAGCATTTCGAAGAGTAATTCGGTCTTGTCATGAAATATAGGGGCGCTCATGTGACAGTGCGTCAGGTTGAGTGCGCACTTTGAAGAACGGCTAATCTCAATACATTCATCGACCGCTTCTAGAAAATTTGCGCCATAGTTTCGGTGATGCGGTGAATAGAAACCACCGTATTTTGCAACTACCGCAGCAAGTTTAGAAACCTCTTCGTTGCTTGCATACATTGCAGGGACATAGGTAAGGCCACCAGACATTCCAACTGCGCCCTGTTTCATGCCATCTTCGACAAGAGCAAGTTGATGTTTAAGTTGTTCTGGCGAAGCATCGCCTGGTTCATTTCCACAGGCCAGCATTCGCACATTGCCATGTGGAATTAGATAGGCAACATTCACAGCAGCGCCACGATCGACAATACTTAAATAATCTTTTACCGATCTAAACTTCCAATCGATTCCGGCCGGATCTGCATTCCAACCAAATAATTGATCACGCAAAACTGCAAGGGTTGTGTCATCAGATGGCACATAGCTCAAGCCATCTTGGCCTACTACTTCTAGGGTGACTCCTTGAGTTACCTTTGATAAATGTTCGTGATCTGAAATAACGGCAAGATCCGAGTGTGCATGCATATCGATAAAACCAGGACTAAGCGTTAAATCAGATGCATCAACAATCTTGCCGCGTTCATTACCTTTAATTACTTTTCCAACTTCAGCAATCTTTCCGTCAACGACTACAACATCGTTCTTAACACCTGCAGATCCAGAGCCATCAATAATTGTGGCCCCGCGAACTGTAAAGGTTTTATCGGACATCTTTAATCAGAACCTTCGACAACTGGATACATCGGTGCAAAGCCGGCAAGCAATCCACCGTCAACAAGGAATTCGGTTCCGGTCATCCATGGGGCTTGGTCAGATGCAAGATAGAGAACTGCAGCGGTGATATCGGAAGGCTTTCCGACACGTCCCATTGGATACCAAGATTTCAGATTCTCAAAGACTGCTGGGTTTCGATCTATGCGCTCTTGCCAAACTTCAGTTGCAATTGTTCCTGGAACAATTGTGTTGCAACGAATATTGTGTTTTCCATAGCGCACTGCAACGGTGCGAGTGATTGCATGAAGCGCGGCTTTAGATGCGGTGTAAGAATCACTACCGATCATCATCTTCGAGTTAACGGTTCCGATGTTGATAATCGAACCACCTTTTCGAGCAATCATTCCTGGCAATACTGCTTTTATACATAGAAAGGGCGCTACGGTATTGATGGCAAATGTCTTATTCCACATTTCTAGTGAACTATCAAGCAGTTCAGCGGAATCATGAAATGCCGCGTTATTTACAAAGACTTCGATTTTGCCAAGGTCTTTTTCAATCTTTGCGATCGCTTCAATAATCTGTGATTCAACTTGTAAGTCAACTACGTAACCAGTTACATCTCCACCGGCGCTCTTTAGTTCAGTAACGGCTTTTTCAAGATTAACTTGATTGACCTCCATTATTGCTACCTTCATTTTGGCAGCGACAGCAGCATTCGCCATCTCGCGGCCAATACTGCGACCACCGCCAGTTATGACGATGGTGCGACCAGCTAATTCTGCAGCAAATTGATAGGTCATTTACAGAGCAACCACAAAATCAATTTCAACCAAGATGTTGATCAAATCAGAACCAACTGTTGTGCGAACTGGGAATGGCGCAGTGAAAAATTCGCGATAGACCTTGTCGTATTCTGCAAAGTCTGCAACACAGTTCTGTAGGTGCGCAGTTGTTTTGACTACTTGGCTAAAGTCCGCGCCAACTTCATCAAGAATTGCCTTTAAGTTAATTAGAGTCTGGCGAGTTTGTGGACCTACTCCGCCTTCAACAATCTTTCCGGTTGCAGGATCAACTGGTCCCATACCGCAGGTGTAGAGAAAACCATTTGCAATAACCCCATGTGAATATGAACCACCAGGTGCTGGTGCGCCTTTTGCAGTTACGTGCTTGATTGTTGAGTTAGTCATTATGACCTTTCCTGTTCTGGTAGTTGTAGTTTCTAGAAATGTGTATGAACCAAATCTATTACATCGTAATTGTCATTTACCAATGGCAGTAACTGCCATTTATCAAAGTTGGTGCATGGGTGAGAAATGCCACAGCCGATAATGTCGCCGACAGCCACAGTTCCCGGTGAGATCTTCATAAAGGCATGCTGATCATTTAACTTTTCGATTTCGCCTTTAAAGGTCTCTGGCTTCTTCCCCAACTTGAGAATCGGAAGTGGGTTATCTAAATCATTTCCGGCATCACGCTTACCGAAATTGAGTATTGCCAGATCCGGTTCTGGAATGCTTAACACCCGAGCCCAGAGTTCGAGAGCTGGATAAAAGCGTTCGCTATCGGGCAGCCCCATGAATGGATATAGATCCTCGTAATGCACGTGGTCGTGGCTTACATATCCACCGCTACGCAAAATCCGGTGTGCATCTCCCTGATACTTTGCAAATTCTTCGGCCACATAATCAAAGAATGAACTTCCGCCAGCAGAAATAATTATTTTATCTTCGCGAATAAACGGCGCAGTAATTTCGGCCGCCGCAACAATATGGCGCAAGAAGGTTCTTAACTTTTCGATTCCATCGCCGGCTCGATCGCCGCCTGGGACTGCACCTTCGAAACCAGAAACGCCGCGAACATAAATCCGATCATCTTTCGCAATTTCGCCCAAAATAGTTTTTAGTAAATCAAGATCTCGAATTCCGGCGCGACCACCGACGGCGCCAATTTCCATAAAAACATTTAGCTTTGCATTTGCGACATTCGCAATTGAATCCTGCGCAATTTTTAGCCCAGCAAGTGAGTCAATGTAGAAAATGATATGACCGGCGCCGCTGCCATTAATCTTTGCAATCTCAGCAATTGAAGTTGGTTCCATAACTTCATTTCCGATTATTAGCTTTTTGAAGCCATACTCAAACATTATTCGGGCCTGATTAAAATTGGCGATAGTTAAGCCCCAGGCACCAGCCACGATCTGACGCTTTGCAATCTGAGGTGACATCGGGGTTTTAACATGTGGTGCTAATTCAAAACCAAGTGACTTGCAATATGAAGCCATGCGGTTGATGTTATGTTCGAGGGCGCTGTCACGAAGAATCATTGCCGGAAACTGAAATCCGGAAGTGAAGAGATTCGGTTTGGTAGAAAGAAAATCTGCGATGCTCGAGCCCTGGGCCGAGATTGGCATTCCCTTATGGAAAATAGATATTGAATCCTGGTCAGCCACGTGCTCACGCTACCAACTACTGAGGCTGCGCGCTAGGAAAGTTTCAACTTTCATGCGAAAATATGTCGTGAATCAAATCGGGAATGTCATGGCATCAGAGATTGCTGAAATCCCTGCAGTATTTACAAAATTACTTGACACCGAGAGCCAATTTACAGCGCTAGCAAATCTCCTCAAAACCAGTGAGATTAAATCAGTTCTCGTCCTAGCCCGTGGAACTTCGGATAATGCGGCGCACTTTCTTAAGTATTTGATTGAGACCCAGTTGGGTCTACCAGTTGGGCTAACTTCGCCATCATCAGTGACTATTTATCGCGCAAAATTAAATTTTGAAAATACCTTAGTTGTGGCAATCAGCCAGAGTGGGCAATCCACTGATCTAGTTGAGTATGCGACCGCTGCGAAAGCTGCTGGTGCTAAGTTGATTTCGATTACAAACGATGAGAAATCGCCACTTGCCAAACTTGCAGACCACCATTTGCCTCTAATGGCTGGTGTCGAATTAGCGGTTGCCGCAACAAAATCTTATGCCGCGCAACTACTTGCTTCGGTGATGTTGGTTAGTGCTTGGAGTTCAAAACTTGCCAACTACAAATCAGTAGTGGCCGCTGCAACCGAACTTCTGGCCAATAATTCAGCGCTATCTGATGCAGTTGCAAAGTGCGATCGCGCAAATGAGATTGTGGTTCTTGGCCGAGGATTCTCGTATCCAAATGCTCGCGAAGCCGCCCTGAAAATCCAAGAAACCAGCAAGATTTCAGTTCAGGGTTTATCGATAGCCGATTACATGCATGGCCCGATTTCTGCCCTTACTAACAAGTCTCAAGTATTTCTCTTTGTGCCAAATGGAATCCCACTTGAATCACTGAAAGGTGATCTCGAAAAAATTCGGGCTAAATCTCCAAGCATCTTCTGGTTTGGTTCTGGCGAATTAGCACTGCCAAATGAAGTCGTAATCCCTGGTGCGAAGTGCGAAAATGAAATATTTTCAAGTGTTGTTGATTCAATAATCTTGCAGACTTTCGCTCTGGAATTTGCTCGGAAGAATGGTTTGGATCCCGATAGTCCCGAGGGGCTTAGTAAGGTCACGTTTACTCGCTAATGTTAAAAAACATAATCTTCTTCGATGGTGGCGGATCTGGAATTCGCGCAAAATCCCAATCTGAAACCGGTAAATCTATAACTAAGAACTTTGCCGGATTCACACCTGGCGAGCTTCCGCTAGTTGATTACTTAGCTAATTTGATCATTGATTTTGCAGGCGAAGTCGGTGGAACAATCGACCGAGCTGTATTGGCAGTAGCGACGCTTCCTGCCGATGATAAACAATATGGCGATATCGCTAAATCTGTTCTTGCAAAGTCGCAGGTATCCGAGCTCTGGATTTGCAGCGATTCAGTTAGCGCTTGCGCAGCTGCAATTGAAAAAGATGGTGTTGTTATCGCTGCGGGAACTGGAATTACTGCACTTGCAGTAGGAAAGAACCGTTCAATGATTCATTCACTTGCCGGCGATGGTTTTCTAATTGGTGATGAAGCAAGTGCATATTGGATCGGAAAGATGGCGCTTAACTCTGCGCTGCGAGCCCGCGATGGCCGTGGTGGCAATCAAGAGTTGTTGGATGTTGCCTGCAAATACTTTGGTTCCGAGCCATATCAACTTCCACACACTGTTCACCAGTTGGATAGACCAGTTCATGCCATTGCTGAATTCGCAAAGAGGGTCAATGAATTAGCAGTATCTGGCAACGCTGCTGCAACTGAAATCTTGAATTCTGCGGCAGATGAAATTGTCCTAATTGCTACTACCGCAAAACGTGAATGTGGCGGCGATTCGAATTTCCAAGTTGCACTAATTGGTGGCGTATTGGCTGCTGAAAATCTGGTAACTAAATTAGTCGGTGAAAAACTCAAAGCTCATGGATTAAGTCTTCATGCCTCTGGAAAGAATTCACTAGATGGCGCTGGCACCCTTGCAAATCTGAATGAACCAGGAATATTTGCGCCACTCATTAGGACTTTTACTAAGTAATGACCCCAAAATATATTGATCTTCAGGTTAATGGCCACGGCGGAATTGATTTACTTACCGCAAAAGATACAAATGAAGTTCGCAAAGTTTCTAGATCGCTATATGACAATGGTGTGATTGGTTATCTGCCGACAATTATTACCTCTGCGCTAAGCGATGCGGTTCGGGCAATTAAGTTAATTGAAGAAGTTCGCAAAAATCCCCTACCTGGTGAAGCAAAGATCTTGGGTGTTCATCTTGAAGGTCCCTTTATTTCAGTTGAAAAACGTGGTGTTCATCCGGTTGAACATATTGCCAAGCCTGATTTAAATCACCTGAAATCGCTACTGAGCGCGGGTTTGATCAAGATTGTGACTATCGCACCTGAATTGCCTGGAGCGATTGAGTTAATCCAATATTTGGTAGCAAATAACATTGTTGTTTCACTTGGCCACACAAATGCAAACCGCGAAGAAGCAATCGCTGGCTTCAATGCAGGAGCCAAAACCGTGACGCATCTCTTTAATGCGATGCCAAAACCGCCGCTGGATGGCACAGCTCAGGTCGCAATTGAAAGAAGTGATGTTGCAATCCAGATTATTATTGATGAGGTTCATGTTCCAAATGATTTAGTTAAAGATACTTTGGCAAAAGTTTCGAAGAGATTTATTGTGACAAATGATCCGATTGCTGCTGCGGGATTGGGTGCTGGCACATATCCATTTGGTGGCATGGAGATAACTGTTAAAGCTGGCCAAGCACGACGAAGTGATGGAACTTTGGCTGGTGGAATTGGCACCCTAGAGCGGGCCATGGAAATTATGGATTCGATTGGAATTGCTGAAAGTGATGCACTTGCCAGTGTTACAACTAGACCATGTGAATTAATTGGTATTGATTACAAGAGCTTGCTTAATTAACCCCTGGGATTAACCAGAACTTTTGGTCCTACTCCAATATGAGCAGGACGCTTTCCTAAGAAAATACTTCCGGCATCATCCAAACCAACTGTTCCACCAAGAATCTTCTTTGGATCAATCTTGCCTTCGGCGATATAACGAATAGATTCTTTAAATCCTGGTGAACCAGAGAGAATTCCAACAACAGTTATATCTCGGAAGACCAATTTGCGTGAGTCAATTGGCGCAGCATGATTATCGACGCCGATCAAAACTATTCGACCACCTGGTTCAACTAGGTCGACCAGCTTTGCTGGAACAGTTGCATCAAAAGTTGCATCAATTACTGAGTGATATCCGCCTTCAATTTTCTTAACTTCAGTTCCTGCGCTAGTAACACCAATTTCAAGGGCTAGCGCAATTGTTTTTGGATCCATACCAACCATATGAACATCTGCGCCCATAGCCAAACAGAACTGCGCAGTCAGAAGTCCGACAGTTCCAGTTCCCCAAATCAAAATTTGCTTGCCTGGTTCGGGTTTTGCGCCATCTGCTACGCGCCAAGCATTTGCTGCAGGCTCGACAAGCGCCGCTAATTCAAAATCAAAACTATCTGGAAGCACATATGCAAAGCGTGCAGGAACCAATAACTTCTCGGCGAGAGCGCCATCAAAACCATTTCGAATTCCAAGTTCGTATCTATCTGCGCACGTGTGTTGGCGACCATCATGGCACCGTTTACATTTGCCGCAGCCCATCATCACATCACTTGTTACTTTTTTTCCTAGTAAAGATTTATCAACGCCTTCGCCAACTTCGATCACGGTGCCGGACCATTCATGTCCAAGTCGCATCGGTAACTTTGCTTGACCGTCATGGAGATACGGCATCACACCATCGAAGAATTCGACATCGGTCCCGCAAATTCCAACGCGTTCAATTTGGGCAATTATTTCGCCGGCGCCGGCCTTAGGTTCTGCAACATCTTGAATTTCAAAGGTCTTAGGTGCAGTAACAACAAAGGCTTTCATAATGTGAGTATCTAACCAATAATCTTGCGCGAAAGAAAGGTCAACTTTGGCAAATTTGAACTAAACTTCAAACATGAAACCAATCGTTCAAGTATCTCTAGACCTAACCGATATTAAAGAAGCGCTAGAAATGGCACACACCGCGATTCGAGCAGGTGTTGATTGGATCGAAGCCGGCACGCCACTTATTTTGGCCGAGGGTCTACATGGTGTCAGGGCGCTTCGCAAAGAGTTTCCGAATCATCCAATCATTGCTGATTTAAAAACAATGGATGGTGGATATCTAGAGGCCGAGATGATGGCAAAAGCTGGTGCAACACATGTCGTTGTTATGGCGAGATCGCACCCTGAAACTATTAAGTGCGTTGTGCAAGCCGGAAAAGATTATGGCGTAAAGGTAATGGGCGATAATTTAGGTTGTCCCGACATGGTGCAAGGTGCGCGCGAATTAGAAGAACTTGGTTGCGATATGGTTATTCACCATATCGGTTATGACGAGCGCCGTGGTCTTGCAGCTGCCGGCAAGCCATGGATGAACCCCCTTGATCAATTACGCGAAGTTGTTGATGCAGTAAGTGTTCCCGTCCAAGCAGTTGGTGGCTTAACACTTGAGCAAGCAATTGCCTGTCCTTCATATGGTGCACCTCTTGTTGTGATTGGTGCTCCGCTTGCTATCGATGCTGATTCATTTAGCCAAGGCGCCGGAAATGTTGAAGAAGTTCTGCGCAAGATTTGCGATGCGGTGCATGGCTTTGGCGATGTAAAAGTTAAGGGAGAAAAATAATTGAAGTCTGCTGGTGTAGTTAACTTTTCATCCGATCCCCACAGCGTTGAAGTCCGTGAAGTCGAACGTCCAGCTTGCGGCGATGACGATGTAATTGTTCAGGTTGAAGCTGCAAGTGTTTGTGGATCTGACTTGCACCAATGGGAGGGCACAAACTCTTGGCCCGTCAATTATCCAGTTGTTTTAGGGCACGAATTCGGTGGCCACGTTGTTGAACTTGGAAAGAATGTAGTTGCTGCTGGCAAGTGGAACGAGGGCGATCGCATCGTAAGTGAAACCGCTGCTGTCGTAGATATGACTGGCGCAATGTCTCGTCAAGGTTTGTATAACTTAGATCCAAGTCGCAAAGGCTTTGGTTATGGCGTCAATGGCGCAATGACTAGATATGTAAAGGTTGCATCCCGGTTGCTTCATAAAATTCCAGATAATGTCTCATTTGATCATGCCTCAATGACTGAACCGTGCGCAGTTGCTTACTCTTCAACAATTACACCTGGGCATATTCGACCTGGTGATCGCATTGTTGTACTTGGACCCGGACCAATCGGCATTTTGTCTGGTGCGATGGCAAGACTTGCTGGTGCTGAAGTAGCGATCGTTGGTCTAGAACGCGATAAAGCGCGGTTAGAAGTTGCAAAGAAATATGGCTGCGATGTTGTTATTGGCGATGTAAAAGATTGGGCGATGGCAGTTGATGGTCTTGGCGCAGATGGTGTTGTAGATGCGGCAGGGGTTTCAGCAACGTTAAAGGTTGCACTTGATGTCATCAGGCCAAATGGTTGGATTTCGAAAGTTGGCTGGGGTCCACAACCAGTTAACTTCTCACTCGACCAACTAGTTCAGAAGAATGTGCGGCTTGAAGGATCATTTAGTCATAACTGGCCAATGTGGGAGCGCGCGCTTCGGATGCTTGGCACTGGGCAATTAGATTTAACTCCGGTTCTTGGTGGAACTTTTCCAATCGAACAATGGGAAACTGCATTTAAGAAGATGCACTCTGGCGAATTTATTAAATCTGTAATTAAGCCGGCTTAATATGAGACTAAAAGATAAAGCAATAATCGTTACTGGTGGCACATCCGGAATAGGTGCCGCAATTGCAGCTGCTGCGATTCGCGAAGGTGCGAAGGTTTTGGTTCATGGAATCAATGAAGAAGAGGGCCGCGCAACTGTTCAAAAATTGGGAGCCAACGCTGTTCTCTGCATTGCAGATTTAGCCGAAGATAGCGCACCAAAAGAGATTGTTAGCGCTGCACTTAAAGCCTTTGGCAAGGTTGATGGTGTTGTAAATAATGCTGCGATATTTGGTGGATCTAATATTTCTGACCAAGAAGTTGAACATTTCCGCAAAATGATTCAGATCAATCTAACTGCTCCCCTATTTCTGATTAAGGCTGCTTTCGAAGAGCTTAAGAAAACTGGTGGCTGCGTTCTTAACATCGGTTCAATAAATGCCCACACTGGCGAATCTAAGTTACTTGCCTACAGCATCAGCAAAGGTGGCATGCAGACAATGACTCGAAACCTTGCAAATGCCAACGGTGTTCATGGGATTCGGGTTAATCAGATTAATCCCGGTTGGGTTCTGACCGATCGCGAATATCGCGACAAGATGGCAGTTGGTATGAAATCAACTTGGCCCGAAGATTTATCACGCACTGAAATTCCTTCCGGAAAGATGACAACACCAGAGCAAATGGGTGAGGCTGCGATTTATTGGTTAAGCGATGAATCAAAACCATTTACCGGTTCAGTTGTTGATCTTGAACAATTCACAATCATTGGCAGAAACCCGGAGAAATTGGGATGAGCGACAAACCAAAGATTGCCGCATTTCCTAAAGGTTGGATTCGGGATTTAGTTGCGCCAGATAAGTTAAGTATTTATGAGTGGATTGATATGTCACAGGCCATGGGCATCGAAGGCCTTGAGATGTATAACAACTTTGTAGATTTTAAAGATGAAGCGAATTGGCCGAAGATTCGCAAGTATGTAGAGGCCACCGGAATGGTGATTCCGATGATGTGCTGTTCTCCGGATTTCACAATTCCAGATCCAGTTCTGCGTCAGAAGGAAGTTGATCACGAAATTCATAGCATTCGGATGTCGGCCGAACTTGGTGCTAAATATTGCCGGGTTCTATCTGGCCAACGCCGCAAAGATATTACCCGCGAGCAAGGCATGGGCTATGTCGTTGATTCAATCGAAAAGTGTCTGGTCGAAGCCGAGAAGTTAGACATGATTTTAGTTATTGAGAATCACTATAAAGATGATTTCTGGACCGAGCCAGAATTTGCTCAGATGATGGATGTCTTTGTTGATTTGGTGTCTCGAATTGATTCACCACGTTTTGGTGTGCAATTTGATCCATCAAATGCAATTGCAGCCGGTGAGGAACCACTCGAATTGCTGGAGAAAGTAAAACATCGGGTGCTGACCGTTGGTGCGAGTGATCGACATTTAGCAGGCGGCAGCATTGAAGAACTTCGAAAGCAAGAGGGTGGCAGCGCTGGATATGTTTCATTCTTTAAGCATGGCGTTATCGGCCAAGGGCTAAATGATTATGACGCTATCTTTTCAACTCTCAAAAGCGTAGGATTTTCAGGCTGGGTCAGCATCGAAGATGGTGTTGATGGTATGCAAAACATGATTGATAGTGCAGACTTCTTAAAGGAAAAAATCGCTAAGCATTGGGGAAATTAAGTGGCACATGATTTAGTAGAACTTCGTAAGATTTTTACATCAGCTCTGGCTTCAGATTGCCTGGATAAATTGGGCTATGGCCGACAAGTATTGAATGAGGACATTCTCATGATTTCGGGTTCTGGAATCATGCTGGGATATGCCTTTCCGGTTCGCTTAGAAAGTGTTGATGCCTTCCCAGAAGTTCCTTACATCGGATTATTAAAAGCTCTTGATGCGGTAGGCAAAGATCAGGTTTATGTGACTCCAACAAATCGCACCGGACGTGCCGCACTTTGGGGCGAGCTACTTGCAACTGCTTGCGCGTTTAAAGGTGTTGCAGGCGCTCTTACTGATGGTCCAACTCGCGATCTATCGCGCACCGATGCCATGGGATTCAAAGTCTTTGCAACTGGAACTTTGCCGGTCGATATAAATGGCCGCTACGAAGTCGTTGCACATAATGTGCCATGCGAAATCGATGGCGTTGCGATTAATCCTGGTGATCTAATTGTTGGTGACAGCGATGGTGTAACAATCGTTCCAGTTGCGGCAATTGATGCGGTTGTTGAAGCCGTTATCGAAAAGAATTCTGGCGAGAACTTATTCCGTAAGGCAGTCAAAGAGGGAATGTCCCCTAGTGAAGCTTTCGCGAAATTTGGCGTTCTTTAAATTAACCCTTTAAGGAACCGGAGAGCAGACCGCGCAAGAAGTAGCGGCCTAGGAACATATAGACCAGCAGCGTTGGAATCGAAACGATTAACGATGCTGTCATATTGTTTCCGTAGTAAACCTGGTTACCTGAACCGGTAATAAAGTTAAGAGCGGTTGTTGCTACCGATAACTTCGGTGATCCACCGGTTAAGAAGATAGCAAAGAGGAAGTCATTCCAGGCCGATGTGAACTGCCAAATCAACACAACCACAAAGCCGGGTATAGATAGCGGCAAAATAATTGAGCGATAGATGTAAGTCATGCTGGCACCATCGACACGAGCAGCTTCGATTAGTTCATTTGGAATACCTTGGTAATAGTTACGGAAGATCAATGTGCAAATTGGGATTCCGTAAATTATGTGTGCAAAGACCAGAACATAAATTGTTCCACCGATGCCGGCCCACTTATTGAATTGGGTAAGTGGAATCATGATTGCTTGGTAAGGAATAAACATGCCGAATAAGAATGACGTAAAGATTATGGTTGAACCCTTGAAGCGCCACTTAGCAAAGACGAAACCATTAATTGAACCGATAATTGCCGAGATGATTGAGGATTGAAGAACAAAGACCAAGGTTCGGAACATTGGTTCACGCAGGATTTCCCAAGTTGGGCCCCAGGCGCCAAAGTTAAGTGAAGTTGGTGGAATAAATGCTGCAGATTGACTTACGCCAGTGATGCCCTTAACTGAGTTAATGACCATGATGTAGATCGGTAGCGCTGCAATAACAAAGAGAAGTGCGAGTGCGATGTAACGGAAGACCAACCAGAATTGGCCAGCGCCATCGAGCTTTTTCTTGTTACGCGAAATATCCTTTGATTGCGTAACGCGGGATGCGATGTCAGTGCTCATTTGTTCGCCTCCTCTGTCTTATTTACATAGATTAGATATGGAATAACTACTACCGCAATTAACACAAGAATCACCACGGCAATTGCTGCGCCCTTGGCATAGTTCTGGAAGTCAAAGATAACTTGCCACATATAAATAGCGAGCACCTTTGTTACGTAACCCTTACCGGAAATTCCATAGATAAGATCGAAGACCTTCATCGAGATATGGCCCAGAATGATAAGGACAGTTAAGAAGGTAGGGCTTAGTTGTGGGAATAATATGTGGCGATAAATCTTAAATTCTGAAGCACCATCCACTCGGGCAGCTTCACGTAAGTCATCTGGGATTCCTCGGAAACCAGCTAAGAAGAGCGCCATAACATATCCCGACATCTGCCAGATAGCGGGCAGAGCCATGGCATACATCGAACCTTTTTCTGATGTGTACCAGTTATTTTCAAGCGCACTTAATCCAACTTTATTAAGAATTAAATTAAGACCGGTTGCTTTCTCGCCCTGTGCTGAATCCATAAGCCAACGCCAAGATGTTCCCATCGCGATAAAGGAAATCGCCATTGGATACAAGTAAATTGAGCGGAAGAAACCTTCGCCCTTGATTCCCTTTTCGAGAAGTAGAGCCATAATCAGACCAGAAATCAAGGTTCCGATCATAAAAACTAAAGTGAATTTAACTAAGTTTGAAAATGCGTGAGTGAATTCTGGATCCTCTAATAGACCAGTAAAGTTTTTAAGTCCGGCGAAACTATTGTCTTTGCTCCAGGCGCTTGTGCGATTGCTAAGCGAGAATTTAACCGTCCAACCGATCATTCCATAAACAAAGATTGCCATTGCAATAATGGATGGGAGAACGAAGAAGAATCCACCCCATGGGCTTTGAATGTGTTTTTTGGAACTCTTAACTTGAGTCTTGGTAGAGCTCTTTACTGCCACCTAAACACACACCTCTCGAAAACTTAATCTTTATAAAACTATGGCGAGCGCGGACTGTTTCGCGAACTCTAGCCAATTTCTTCCTATTAACTGCAAATTCTGATGAGGCTGTTTCCAGCCCCACCAGAACTCTCTTGCAATTTACTTCAGCTTAAATTAATTAAGCCTTGTCAGCGTCGTAAGCAGCGATTAAGCCAGTTACAAAGCCAGCCTTGTCCTTAGCTCCACCTGTGTAGAACTTACCTACAGCAGAGTTAAGAGCGGCCATACCTGCGTTGCCATAGTTAACGCCGTGAACTGTTGAACCAACTAGGGTGTCAACCTTCCAAGACTCCATAGCAGCCTTTAGGTAGTCATCGTACTTAGATGCATCTGAGTCAGTACGAACTGCGATTGAACCCTTCTTAGGGTTAAACGCGTCTTGTCCTGCTAGAGATCCGCAAACCTTCAACCATGCAAGTCCTGCAGCACGGTTAGGTGCGCCAACTGGCAATGTGAATGAGTCAGATAGCCATTGGTAAATGCCATCAGTACCTGGACCTGGAGCCCATGTGTAGTCAGTTCCAAGAACTAGACCTTCTGATTGCCATTGTGATGAAGCCCAGTCACCCATGATGAAGAAACCGGCTTTGCCTGAAGTTACAAGCTTTCCAGCGTCTGGCCAGTCAAGTGACTTGCTTGAGTTACCGTAAGAAAGAATCTTTGTTAGGTAATCAATTGCCTTTGAAACTTCTGGACCATCCCATGCAGTTCCACCATTCCATAGGCCGTTGAACTTGTCAGCGCCCATAGATGCTAGAAGTACATAGTCGAATAGGTGAGCAATCGCCCAGTCGCCTTGACCTGCAAGTGCGATTCCGTCGATTCCTACCTTCTTGAACTTCTCCATGTCAGCAATCATTTCATCAAGTGAACCTGGTGCCTTAGTGATTCCAGCTTTTGCTGCTGCTGCTGGATTCCACCAAAGAACGTTTGCACGGTGAATGTTTACTGGAACTGAGTAGATCTTTCCATCAGTTGTAAGTGTCTTGATTAGATCTGCTGGGAATACTTTGTCCCAACCTTCTGCTTTGTAAAGCGCAGTTAGATCTTCAAGTTGTCCAGCTTTTACATATGATGAAAGTTCTGCACCAGCGTGTGCTTGGAAAGTATCAGGTGGGTTTCCTGCTTCCATACGTGATACAAGAACACCCTTTGCGTTTACACCAGCTGCACCAGCAACTGAAGCGTTAACGAAAGTTAGATTTGGGTTTTGTGTTGTGAATTCTGTAGTCATACCTTCTAGACCAGCAGCTTCGCCGCCTGATGCCCACCAGGTAAAGATTTCAAGATTTCCGGTTGCCTTGCTTGTGTCTGTTGCTGAATCAGATCCTGATCTGGTTACAAAAAATGCAACCAAAGCAATAGCAACAACACCAGCAATAACAATCGCTAGTTTTGAGTTCTTTTGCATTTATATCCATTCTCTACGTAGATAAAGTGTGCAGCTCTGCTACACGACCCAAATTCTTGTGGGGCACGCAGGCTAGGTCAAGCAACTTCTGAGGCTATTTCGTAACAGTTCTGTTACCCAAGGCTCAGATATCGTCCCGATTTATCAAATATTGGGGGGCATAGCCGAATGTATCGACAAATGCCTGGCTGGAAAGCGGGGCGCTGTGGCCGGGCAATGGGCTTCGGATTTCGGTCTTGGGATGGAACTTTTGCATGAGTTCTAGGGTTGGGGCTTTAGCCATAATGTCGGGCGCAGCGAAATTGTAAACCTGCGCGCCTTTTATATTTGATTGCAGAACTATTTCGATTGCTTTAACCGCATCGCGCAGATCTAAATAAGTCCACAATATTTTCGCGACAATGCCTTTGGGAAACCTTGGATCTGGCGGCAAGTTATCTTCATCATTGAAACGTCTTGCAAGTTCTAAAGTTTTCTCTGGGGTATTTGTCCACGGAAAGCGCATTCCGACAAATGCGGTGCCGCATCTGCGCGACCACATCAAGGCCGATCTTTCATTGACCTCTTTTGAAAGTGCGTAACTCTCTTCAAAGATAAATGGGTGAGCTTCATCAACTGGTGCATAAATTGGTGAAGTCCATTCATCAGAATATGCGAAACCGTATGCTGAAAGACTTGAGGCATAAACAACGGTTTTAACTTTTGCTTGTGCTGCTGCCGTGAAAACTGCGAAGGTGCTTACCGAATTGTTTTTAAAAACTTCGAACTGTCGGGCATCGGTTGGGTTTGGGATTGCACCTAAATGAGCAACACCATCGGCGCCGGTGATAACGCTGTCGCAGAAATCTAGGTTGGCTAAATCGCCCACGACCAACTTTGAACCTGCTGCGAATTCTCCCTCTTTGCGATCAACACTTATTACTTCGTGACCTTGTGAAACAAGATGTTCGGCAGTTGCCTTACCCAATAAGCCGGTTGCACCGGTAACAACAATTTTCATTTCTGTTAAGCAAATCTTCCGGAGAGCCCACCGTCAATAATCCAGTCCGCACCGTTAACAAATGAGGCATCATCGGTTAGCAAGAAGGTAATTACTTTTGCAATTTCAATTGGTTGCGCCATGCGCCCCATCGGCTGCACTGCTAGCGCTTCGGATCGCTTCTCTGGATTCTTAACAAAATAATCCTCGACCATCGGTGTCAACGTAAATCCTGGTAGAACGGCATTGACCCGGATGCCATGCTTTCCTTCATCAAGTGCCAGGTTTCTGGTTAGTCCCAAGATCCCAGATTTAGCAGCTGCATATGGGAAATAATTTGGATAAGACATACGTGCGTGAATTGATGAGATATTCACGATTGCACCTTTTTTAGCCTTGCGCATTGCAGGTAAACATAGTTTTGCAGTCACCCAAATACTTTTGAAATCTACATTCATGAAATCTTCCCACTCGGCCTCGGTCATCTCGACTGGGTCGTAATAAGCATTGCGTCCAGCGTTATTAACTAGACCATTTACTTCGCCAAACTCTTTAGTGATTGCAGCATGCACTTCTTGCATCTGCGCTACAACACCAACATTTCCGGGAACAAAAAAAGCCCGATGCCCAGCTGCATTTAATTCAGCTTCGTAGGCTCTGCCCTTTTCAGCATTTAAATCGCAGAACGAAACTTTGGCGCCAGCATCGGCAACGTCCTGAACAACTGCGCGACCAATTCCATCTGCCCCACCAGTCACAAATATATGTTGATCTTTAAGTTTCATTTTTAACTTACTTTCCTCTTGCAGCTGCTATTGCTGCTTTGAATTCGGCAACCCGACTTGGAATCTCGCCAACCCCACCGGAAGTTAATTTTCCTCCGACTCCGAAACCAGTTACTCCCGCTGCAATCCAATCCGGAATTGTTTCAACGCTGATGCCACCTGTTGCCATCCAACTTAAGCCAGGAAATGGCTCGCAAACTGCCTTCAAATAATTTGGACCAAGTGCGGATGCTGGAAAAAATTTTAGAATATCTGCGCCAAACCTAAGTGCATCTGCGACATCTGTTGGTGAGGCAACTCCAGGTATCGAGATCAGCCCCGATTGCTTGGTAACTTCGATGACTTCTTGAGATACGTGAGGCGAGATTACAAACTTGGCACCAGCATCCTTACCCGACAACACATGAGATCGATTCATCGCAGTTCCAAGACCGACATGAACGCCGGTGTTAACAGAATTCGATGCAAACTCTTCAATCAAATCAAATACCGCAGGAGTAGTGGTTGTAAATTCAATTACATCAACACCAGCCGAAATTAGGGCAGTTGCTGCAGCCCGAGCTTCATCTGCAGTCTTGGTTCGAATAATGGCAACTAGACCAGATTCAAATGTAAGTTCGTTAGCCATTTAATCCCCCACTTTTTAATATTCCCTTTTCACCAGTAATCATAAGGGCCCAATCACCACGGTTTGCTGCTACTGCCGCGCCACATTTACTGCCCTGTGCAATCGCATCTTCGATTGAAAGCCCGCCAATTAACCCAGATATCGTGCCAGATATAAAGGAATCACCAGAACCAACTGGGTCGACTAGCTTTACTTTAACTGGGGTGTAATTGAATCTTCTGCCCTCATGCAAAATCCGCATCTCTTCTGGGCCGGCAGTCATGATTACAGTTTTAACTCCGAGCGCCGCAACTGCTACCAAGTTTTCTTCTGGATCCTTTGAACCGAAGATAACTTCGTATTCATCAACGCCACCACTTACTACATCAAGGTCTTTAATTATTGATTTAAGTGCCGCGCTTGCCGCTTCTTCGCTCCAAAGTTTTTTGCGGAAATTCAAATCAAAACTTATACCGACCTTATTCTTACGAGCAATTTCTAAGGCGCTAATAACTGCAGCCTTACTGCTATCTGAAATCGCAACACTGATTCCAGTCACATGCAACCACTTAGAATTAGCCAATATTTCTTCATCTAAATCAGCTGGTGAAAAAGTAGAACCAGCACTGCTTCTGCGCAGATAAGTATTTACAAATGGCTGGGTGCCACCATGATTTCTGACTAGCGCCCCGGTGTAATTATCGCAACGCAAGAAATGATCGGTTTTCAAACCAACTTCGGCAAATTTACTTTGAACCGCATCGCCCAATTGATCTGGACCAAGCTTGGTCTGGAAATAAACATCGAGCCCCAGTTGATGAGCAGTGACCGCAACATTGGCTTCAGTGCCAGCCGCTGAAAATGCATAAGTGTCCGCGGTTAAAACTGAATCAGTATCAACTGTCATGAATAGCGCAAGTGATTCGCCGAAGGTGTAGAGATCAGGGTAATTAGCCATTTTTATCTGCAACTTTCTGAGTTAGTTTTAGACAGTCTTCAATCTCTAGGCGCGCTTTATCAGTTATTGTCATAGTCGGATGTCGGCAATAATCGGATTTAATAATTCCGCGTCGAAATAAAATATGTTTCTCGACTGCAATGAGTTGTTCTAGATTTTCAATCCAACTTGTTATCCAGGGAATAAAAGTATTTAAGCGACGTGCAAACTCTGTGCGATCGCCGGAAACCAGCGCAGCTTCAGCCCATTTATATAAGTCAGTCAAACTGCAGCCAGGTTGAATTCCCTTAGCGCCAGCCAAATCTCCGGTATCCCAGAAAATCCCACCCCAGCCAATCAATGTTTGCACTTTGCTCTTGGTAATTTCATTAACTCTTTTAATCGAATCTGCTGGCGGATTAGATTCGCATTTCACAATTTTTAAATTCGGAAATTCATCGGCAAGGGTCAATAGATCGGCGACATCAGCCATTCCACCCGCCTGTGGCAAATGTTGAATAACAACTGGAATCTTTACTGCGCCTAATACTTGGGCCAGGTGAAAGCGAATCTGTTCTACGCTTGGATTAAAGAAAGATGGCGGCAAGATATTTATTAGATCGACGCCCATCGCCTCATAATCTTTAGCCCGCTTTACCGCTAATTCAGCTGCATGATCTGCGACCGAGGCAATCACTTTTAGCTCACTGCCTCTGCGAGTTTCAAGAAGTAATTCTAATAACTTGTAACGCTCTGGATCGGTTAACTTAATATTTTCACTAGCAACACCAAAGAAGAGAACAGATTTTGCATCTTGCGAAATAATCCACTTAACGAGAGATTCAAAACTTTCGTAATCGACTTCACCAGAATCAGTGAAGGGAACACTTAGCACCGGGCAGACGCCGGAGATTAAATCTGACATTAGTAAGTGGCCCGACCGCCCGAAACATCGAAGGTGAAACCGGTGGTGAAAGAACACGCTTTAGATGCTGCAAATGCAATTACTTCGGCAACTTCATTTGGCTCGCCAAGTCGACCAACAGGAATCTTGGAAACCATATATGCCTGAACATCTGGCGCGACAGTTTCATTAATTGGAGTGCGAATTACTGCGGGCGCAACAGCATTGATTGTAATTCCGAAAGTTGCACATTCTTTTGCTACACCTTTTACAAATCCAATTACTCCGGCCTTCGAAGAGTTATAGGCAGACATTCCGGGGTTACCCTCTTTGCCCGCGATTGAAGCCAGGTGAACAATGCGGCCATATTTATTTGCCTTCATCGATGGCATTAATTCTTGGGTCAGCCATACAGTGCCATACAAATTAATTTCAATTGTCTTTTGGAATGCGGCCCAATCAACTTCTTCAACTGGCTTTCCAGTTGGCCCAGATATTCCGGCAGAATTTGCGAGCGCATGAATTTGACCATGCTCGGCCAAGATTTCGGCTACAACTTTCTTAATTCCAGATTGCGAAGAAACATCTAATGTCTTAAAGCTTGCTTTGCCACCGGCAGCAGAGATTTCGGAGACCGTGGTTTTTAAGCCAGCTTCATTGAGATCGAGACAGACCACATGCCCACCGCGTTCAGCAATTAACTCTGCAGCAGCCTTGCCGATGCCACTAGCTGCGCCTGTTACCAATACAACTTGCCCGGCGAAACTAGTTAAGTTTGAAGTGGTCATTAGTTATAATTCTCCATCTCATTAATCCTGATATTCCCAAATATTGAAATTTTTTGCTGAACCGATAGTAGTCCAATGACCCCATCGTTTATAGTGCCTACATGAGTCACGATATAAATCTCAAACTTTGGGATGAGCGGGCATGTCATGTTGGTGAGGGCCCGGTAGCGATTGGTCCAAATAATTCCGAAGTTTTATGGGTTGATATCTACGGAAAAAAAGTTCATCGCAGAAATCTTGAAACAGGTATGACAAGTAGTTATGAAATGCCTGAGGAAGTTTCTTTTGTAATCCCAGCAGTTGATGGATCCGAACTTTTAGGAACTGCAAATGGTCCAGTTCGCAGATTGCCAAATGGGTCAATCCAAAAGTTGCCAACCCGATTTGATGCGGACGGAGTTAATGCCACATTTCCAAACCGTTGGAATGATGCGAAGGTTGCACCAGATGGCCACTTATTTTTAGGAAGCATGCCTTACGACTGGGCCGAACATCCAAATGCATGTGGACTTTATCGTCTAGATAAAACTGGAAAAGAGTTAACCAGAGTTCTAGATGGCGTCTGGCTAAGCAATGGACTTGCTTGGTCAAAAGATGGCAAGACCATGTTTTATATCGACACCATGGCTAAATCAATCGATACCTTTGATTACGCAGATGGCCAGATTTCTAACCGCAAGGTGCGCTGGCGTTTAACCGATGATTCACAAGGTTTACCCGATGGCATGTGCGTCGATGCCGAAGATGGAATCTGGGTTGCGTTTTGGAATGGCTCTTGTCTGCGCCGTTTCGATAAAGATTTCAACATCACTGATGTAATCGAGATGCCTGTGCCAATGGTGACAAGTTGCGCATTTGTTGGACCAGATTTCAAGCAAATGGTTATTACATCAGCACATGATGGCGTAGCTAATCCCGGCAAAGACTGGGGCAAGACATATATCTGCACACCTAAAGTTCCAGGTGTTGCACCTACTCTCTTTCCAAATTAATTAATAACTAACAGGTAACTAACAGGTAAGGATTGAAATGACCGAATCAAGTAGCTGGCCATCAACTCGTGATCCCCAAGGCCCAATGATGAAATCAATTTCACTCCTCGCCAAGCAGAAGATTCAGAGCAGCGATGCTGATGGGTTGCCAGAATCCACAAAGCGTTTTGCTGATGGTTCACGCTGGAAGATTGAAATTCCATCAGTCGAAGGCCCAGCCGCATTTAAAGTTGTTTTGGAAGAAGCTAAGAAACATAAATTGCCGGTCGCCCGTATTTCACAGGGCTCTGGAATCATGATGCTGACCGATGTCGAAATTAAAGAGATGGTTGCAATTGGCAAGAGTGAGAATATTGAAGTCTGTTTATTCGTCGGCCCACGCGCATCATGGGATATTGGTAAGCAAGTTCTTTCATCTGCTGGTGGTGTAGCAAATCCAACACTTCGTGGCGCTGACCAACTTCGCTATGCAGTCGAAGATGTTCTACACGGCGCGGATTTAGGTCTGCGTTCAATTCTTGTTGGTGACATGGGCTTGTTAAAAGTTTTGGGCGAAGCAAAGCGCAATGGTGATCTACCAAGTGATTTCATTCTTAAAACTTCAGTTGCAATGCCTTGCAATAATCCAGCCACTGCCGAACTTATGGTTTCAATGGGCGCATCAACTTTGAATCTTGCAACTGATCTTTCGCTTCAGCAAATTGCTGCAATCCGCGCACAAGTAGATGTTCCGGTCGATGTTTATGTCGAAGGTCCAGATGATTTTGGTGGTCCGGTTAGACACTATGAAGTTCCAGACTTGGTTCGAGTTGCGGCACCAATTTATCTAAAATTCACCGTTCGAAATTCTCCAGGACTTTATCCATCCGGAACCCATATCCAAGGTGTCGTTGAATCAACTGCTCGCGAACGCGTTCGCCGCGCTTCGATTGGTTATTCAATGCTAACTCGCTATGGTTTTGAAAAATAATTAATGCCAAATCTTTTAATTTTCGGATCAACCGGAACTCTTGGCGGGGCAATTCTTGATAAGTATCGCTCTGAAAAATGGGATGTAACCTGCGCGGTGCGCAAGGTGGTAAATGATTGCGACATTCAGCTTCCACTGACTTCAGCCATTCTTGCCGCTAAGAAATTTGATGCCGTTGTCTTTGCGCAAGGCGCCAATGTAAATGGATCTGCGATGCAGACCGGAACCAAAGAGCTAAATGAATTATTTGAAGCAAATGTAACTGTCATCGCCGAAAGCGTTTCGACACTTATGGGCGCAGATGCCATAAATCAAGGTGGCCGCGTAGTTATCTTGAGTTCGCTCTGGGAGCAGTTCACTCGTCAAGAAAAATTCGCTTACTCAGTTACTAAGGCTGCAGTTGGTGGATTAGTTCGCTCGCTGGCAGTTGATCTTGGTCGCCAGAAGAAAATTCTGGTTAATGGCATCTTGCCCGGAATCATTAACAGCCCGATGGTTGCGCGCACGCTTTCACCTGAACAGATTGCAAATGTTGTAAGCCAGACACCTATTGGCGAACTTGCAACCCCAGTTGATGTCGCAAATAGCGTTTATATGTTTGGCTCAAGTTTGAATACTGGTATCTCTGGCCAGAGCATCTTTGTTGATCGCGGATTTTCAGTCGCCAGAACCATTTAATCTCTATGGAAAAAGAACTTCTGAATGAAACCACGGTTGTTGCATATTTAACGAATCGCGGAATTATCAGTGGGCCGGCAGAAGTTGAAGAACTTACTGGTGGAGTTTCTAACGTGGTTCTGGCAGTTAAGGCTGGCGCTAAAGATTTGGTTTTAAAGCAAGCGCTCCCGCAATTAAAGGTTGCTGCGGTTTGGAAGGCAGATCAACGCCGAGCAATTGTTGAAGCAAATGGTATGAAGCTTCTGCATTCGATAACCCCGACGAGCGTCCCAGAGTTAATTGATTTTGATCCTGAAGATTTCACGCTAACTATGGAACGCCTGCCCCGCGAATGCACTGTCTGGAAGAGCGATTTATTAAGTGGAGTTATCAAACCAAACATCGGCGCCGACTTAGGAAGAATCCTTGCAACCTGGCACAACTTCGGTGCGGATTCTAAAGAGTCGCGCGATGCTTACATGGAAGATTCGCTCTTTGACCAATTGCGCGTGACTCCGTTTTATCGCGCAGTTGCAAAAGTGAATCCAACACTTGATGCCCGAATCCAAGAGTTGATTACCGAGATTTCAACTTTGAAAATTTCTTTAGTCCACGGAGATTTCTCGCCAAAAAATATTATGATTACTGGAGTCAATAAACCAATCGTGCTTGATTTTGAAGTCATGCATACCGGTAATCCAGTATTTGACCTTGGTTTTGTAGCCGCTCACCTGCTCTGCAAATACTTACGAACCGAGGATCCGGCTCACAAGAATCCCCTTCGAGAAACTGCCTTAGTATTTATTGATTCATACGCCCGGGCCTGCAATATCGAAGTTGCTAAATCATTGCCGCATCATGTTGCAGTGATAGCACTTGCCAGAGTCGAAGGCGTCTCACCAGTTAACTACCTAGATGAAGCTGGGAAGGCTAGAGTTCAAAGCGTGACCAAAGCCGCGCTTGCGAATCCACAAATCACTTTCGAAGGATTATTTGCATGAGTATCAAAAATTTAATTGGCTACCAAGTTCTAGATTCCAGAGGTCGCCCGACAGTTGCAGTAACACTGACAATGTCAGATGGTTCTATCCACTCTGCTCGGGTTCCATCTGGTGCATCAACTGGTGCCCACGAGGCGAAAGAACTGCGCGATACCGATAGCAAATTTGCTGAGAAGTTTTATGGTGGAAAATCTGTTTACCAAGCCGTTGAAAATATAAATTCAATAATTGCGCCACGTCTTAAGGGGCATAGACCAATTCCGCTAGCAACAGATGGCATCTTGGTTGAACTTGATCACACACCTGATCATCACATCTTGGGCGCAAATGCTCTGCTCGCCGTTTCACTTGCAGTCGCAAAAGCTGCTGCGCATACTGCCGGACTTTCGCTCGCCAGATTTTTTCAGCCAGAGGGCAAGTTACTAATCCCAATGCCGATGGTAAATATTCTCTCTGGCGGTGCGCATGCAAATCGCACAATTGATATTCAAGATGTTTTAGTTCTACCAAATGGTGCGACTTCATTTGCCGAAGCGCTTTCCTGGGTTGTTGCAATCCGCGAACTTGCGGCAAGCAAGGGTGCAAAGGCTGGGGCAATTACACATTTGATTGCTGACGAAGGTGGTCTGGGCATCGCCTTTCCAACTATTGATCACGCACTCGAATTTGTTACTAACTGCATCACCGAAGTGGGGCTAAAGCCAGAGAAAGATGTCAGCTTGGCTATCGATGTTGCATCAACCCAATTCTTTGATGGCTCAAAATACAAACTTGCTGCACTTGGAAAAGAATTTAGCTGCGAAGAGTTTGTAACCTTTATTTCCAAGATGGTCAGCGATCACCCAGTTCTTTCAATCGAAGATCCTTTTGCCGAAGATGATTGGCAATCTTGGGGACAATTTATGACTGTTGCCCCATCAAAACTGCAAGTTCTTGGCGATGATTTATTCACAACAAATCTTGCCCGCCTGCAGCGCGGTTTCGATGAGAAAAGTGCAAATGCAATTCTGATTAAAGCCAACCAAAATGGCTTAGTAACTTCGACTCAGAAAGTTTTAACTACAGCCCAAGCAAATAACTACAAGACAGTTGTTTCGGCTCGTAGTGGCGAGACTGAAGATTCTTGGCTTGCCGATCTTGCAACAGGTTGGCGCGCTTCTCAGATAAAAGTTGGTTCAACTCATGGCGCAGATCGCACTGCAAAGTGGAATCGCTTGCTAGAACTTGAAGCTACTGAGAACTGCGAATTCGCTAAACCTTTTTAGTTTTGTTCAGCAACTAATGTGAGTGGCGAGGGATTCCGCTTCCGGATGATCCGTTTAGGAAATCTAGATCGGCGCCTAAGTGTGCTTGTTGCACTGTCTCGTAATAAAGCTTTGACCAACCACGAGTGTGCTTTGGTGCAGGTGCAACCCAGGCCGCTTTACGCTTAGCCATCTCTTCTTCAGATACAAGCAAGTTGATTGAACGATTTGGAACATTGAGTTCAATCATGTCGCCGGTCTTAACAAGTGCAAGTGGTCCACCGACTGCTGCTTCTGGTGATGTGTGAAGTAAAACAGTTCCATAAGCAGTTCCTGACATACGGGCATCAGAGATACGAACCATGTCAGTAATTCCTTGTTCCAAAAGTTTTCTAGGGATCGGCATGTTGCCAACTTCAGGAAATCCCGGAAAACCACGAGGGCCAGCATGCTTCAATACAAGAACCGTGTCCTTTGTAACCGGAAGGTTCATATCTTCAGATGCAATTAAATAATCTTCGATCTCTTCAAAGACAAGTGCTTCACCGGTGTGAACCATAAGTTCTGGTGTTGCCGCTGAAACTTTTAATACGCAACCATCAGGTGCAAGTGAACCCTTAAGAACAACAATTCCAGAACCAGCCTTTTGGAAAGGCTTTGAAGCTGGAGTAATTACATCTGCGTTCCAAGATTCAGCAGTTGCAATGTTCTCTTTTACGGATTTTCCAGAGACGGTTATGTGCTCGGTATGTAACATGCCTTCGATTTCTTTCATAACCGCAGGAAGTCCGCCGGCATCAAAGAATTCTTCCATCAAGTATTTACCGGATGGCATTAAGTTCACAAGAACTGGAACTTCGCGAGCCAGGGTGTCGAAATCATCAAGATCTAGCTTTACGCCGATGCGGCCTGCAATTGCTAGTAAGTGCACAACAGCGTTAGTGGAACCACCGATTGCAGCATTAACTTTAATTGCATTCTCGAAAGCTTCGCGAGTTAAAACCTTTGAAAGAACTTGATCGTCATAAACCATTTGAACAATTCGACGGCCAGCTTCTTGTGAAGTCGAAAAGCGACGGGCATCCACTGCAGGGATTGCTGCGCTACCTGGAAGTTGAACACCTAGCGCTTCAGTAACACATGCCATTGTTGATGCAGTTCCCATGGTCATGCAAGAACCGTTAGAACGTGCAGAACAAGATTCCATTGCAAAGAATTCTTCGATACTTAATTTACCTGCGCGAATTTGTTCAGAGTATTTCCAGACCGCTGTTCCAGAACCAAGAGTTTCACCTTTATAGCGACCATTTAACATCGGTCCACCGGTGATCATTAAAGTTGGAAGATCAACTGATGCTGCACCCATCAACATTCCTGGTGGGGTCTTGTCGCAACCAGCGAGCAAGACAACTCCATCAAGTGGATTCGAGCGAATTAGCTCTTCGGTCTCCATTGCAAGCAAGTTTCGCCACAACATTGTTGTTGGACGTTGAACTGGTTCGCCAAGTGACATTGTCGGAAACTCGAGTGGAAAGCCACCAGCCTCCCAAACTCCCCGCTTTACTGCTTCAGCAACGCGATCGAGGTGAGCATTGCAAGGATTTAATTCAGACCAAGTTGTTGCGATACCGATAACTGGCTTGTCAGAGAATACTTCTGAGCCAAATCCCATATTTCGAAATCGCTCGCGATAGATATATCCGTGCTTACCTTCGGCTTTGAACCAATTCTCGCTACGTCTCTTGTATACCTCTTCGCTCATGCGAGGAATCTACTCCTCGGGCACTTCTGCGTCTACTAAAACAAGTAGGACAAGTAGTCGCGTCTCATATTTTGGCCATTTTGTAATATTTAATTAAGGGACTAAATTTCAATTACTCAATACATCTCGATACATCTCAATAAGAAGGGGAAGAAATGCGCATCGCACGCCTTGGAGAATTCAATAAAGAGAAGCCGGCTGTTGTTCTTAACGACACCGAAGCAGTTTTTGTCGATGATGTAATTGCAGATTGGAATCGAGTTGAACTCGAGAATGGTGCGCTAGAGAAAGTTACCAAGCTTGATCTCTCAGCCCGTCCTAAGGTTAAGATTTCGGATTACCGTTTAGGTTCTCCGGTTGCACGCCCAACAAAAGCGATTTGTATCGGTTTGAACTATAAGCAACATGCGATTGAAACCGGTGCTACCCCACCAGTTGAACCAATTATTTTTATGAAAGCTCCAGACACTGTTATTGGTGGCAACGATGATGTAATTGTTCCGCCAAATTCTGTCAAGACCGATTACGAAGTTGAAATTTGTGTAGTTATTAAGAAGCGCGCACTTTATTTGAAGTCTCCGGAAGAAGCTGCTGATTACATTCTTGGTTACACAGTTTCACAAGATGTTTCAGAGCGCTATTGGCAGGTAGAACGTTCTGGCCAATGGGTAAAAGGAAAGTCGTTCCCAACATTCAACCCAGTTGGTCCATGGATTGTTACAACAGATGAATTGAAAGATCCACAGAACCTTCGTCTCTGGTGCACCGTTGATGGCGAGTCACGTCAAGATTCAAATACCAGCGACATGATCTTCGATATCAATTACTGCGTCTGGTATCTGTCACAAGTTATGGAACTTCATGCTGGCGACATCATTAACTCTGGAACACCGCAAGGTGTTGGAATGGGCTTTAAGCCAGAGAAATACCTAAAGGGTGGCGAAGTGGTTAAGACTGGAATTGATGGAATTGGTTCAATTACGAACCACTTCAAAAATTACAAGGCTTAATAAGCAACGCCCGAAGCAACCATCACGTTGCCCCATGCTAAGTAATCGCCGGTGCGAATAACACCAACTGCGCCATAGGCAAGCTTCTTAAATTCAGCATGTGGCAATGGAATGCATTCTGCCTTTGTCATGATTGCAGATAATTCCTTTGCGCGGCCATCAGCGCTTGGCTGAATTTCACTTGCGAACCAGAATTGTTCGATTGGAAGTTCAAGGGTAAGCATCTTTAAAACATCGGTAACTTTTGGCAGATTTGGCCCCATTGAAAGATCAATGCAAGGAACGCCGGCAGGGATTGGGAAGCCAGCATCTGAAACAACTATGCGATCAAAGTGACCAGTGCGAGCAACCATTGCAGAGATATCGCGATTAATGATTCCGGTGTATTTCATTTTTGCTCCTAGTTAGTTGTTCTCTGAGATAAATTTTTGAACTTCATCTGGTGTTGGTGATGCCATCGCCGCACCTTTACGAGTGACTTTCAGGGTTGCAGCATAAACGCCAAACTTGGTTGCAGTAAAGATGTCATCCCCCGCAGCAAGTCTGGTCGCAAGATTTGCGCACATCGTGTCGCCAGCGCCGATGGTATCGATAGCAGTCACCTTTGGTGCTGAAATAACTTCTGACTTTTGACCATCAGTTACATATGCGCCCTTTGGTCCAAGGGTAATTACTACGTTCTTGCAGCCAAGTAATTTAGTTAGCGCTTCGGCCTGCTTTGCTACATCGCCTTCAATTCCAGTTAGCTCCGCCGCTTCGCCTTCATTTGGAACAACGACATCGACTAAACCTTCCCAACCCACAAGCGGTGCAACTGGTGCGGGTGTCAAAACAACGGTCACGCTATTTTCTTTCGCTAACTTTGCAGCAGCTAAATTTCCAGAAGTTGGAAGTTCTAGCTGCAGCAGCAAAATATCTGATTCGATAATTGTTTTTGAATGGCGCGAAATATATTGCGCATCGCCCAAATCATTTGATTGCGGGATGATAATGATTGAATTATCGCCATCTGTCGTTTGCACAGAAATATGACCGACGCCAGTTCCAAGATCAGTGCTTCGCTCGATATCGTCCGAGTTAACGCCTTCAGCGACAAAAGCTTTCATGAAATCATCACCGAAACCATCAGTTCCAAGATTGCCGAGCATTGCACTTTGGGCACCAGCACGGCCAGCAGCAATTGCTTGATTAAATCCCTTACCGCCAAGTGCGATTGCAAAACTATCTCCGCGCAGAGTTTCACCACTCTTAGGGCGTCTTGGTGTGTAAGCCACCAAATCCATCATAAAACTTCCGAGCGTTGTTACTTTCGGTCTCACTTATTTGTTGCCTTACCGAGCGCTCCTCCAGGATGACGTTTCCCGAAATCTTCTGAGGTAAATCCACGGTGTGCCATTAGTGCAGATGCAAGTGCATCTCCGGCTGCAATAGTTAGCGTTGTCGAAGTTGTAGGTGCAAGATTTAATGGATCTGCCTCTTTGTCGAAAGCAATGTTGATTACCGCATTCGCACTCTTAGCAAGAGTTGAATTAGCGTTCTTCGTTATCGCAATAACTTGATTTCCCCAACCCTTTGCCATTGCAACAAAAGCATTTACTTCAGCGGTCTCGCCTGAATTAGAAATTGCAATTAAAACATCGCCAGGAGTCAGGGCTCCGGAATCACCATGAAGTGCATCTGCACTATGCAAGAAGAAAGATGGAGTTCCGGTGCTAGAAAGTGTTGCTGCAATCTTTGCGCCGACCAGACCAGACTTTCCGAGACCAGTGATTACAACATGGCCTTTTGTTTCAGAAATTGATTCAATAATTAATTCAAGTGCTGGCTTTAGATTTGCTTCCAGTGATTTAGCAAAGTTGATTAGCGCAGAAATCTCGGTATCTAGCGAGCTAGTCGCAGCAGCAATTGCTTTAGTTAAATCAGCCATTGATCACCCTATTAATTCCAAGTGGATTTGATTCTTGCAACGCTGGAGGAAGTAAATCATCAATAAAGTTTTGGTAAGCAACTGGGCGCAAGAAGCGATAAATCGAATCCAGTCCAACTGATGTTGTATGGCTTGATGAAGATGGGAATTGTCCACCATGTTGCATTGCCGCTGTGACGGCAACTGCGGTTGGGAAGCCATTCATGATTACGCGCCCTGCGATCTGACTCAACACCTCAATTAATTTTGCTACATCTTCACCAGCGGTTACATGAAGGCTTGCAGTTAACTGACCCTCTAGCTTGCCCGCTACATCTAAGAACTTGGCAAAATCTGCTCGAATAATCACAGTAGTTGGTCCAAAGTGCTCTTCTAGTAGCTCTTTATTCTTAAAGGCATCTGCCCAATCCACAATGAAAACGGTAGGTGTTACGCCAAATCCACCTTCGGTAGCTTTGCCTGCAAAAGTTTTTAGCGAAGAACTCTTTGCAAGTTCAGTAATTGCCGATGTAAAACGATCTGCTATTCCCTTATTCAAAAGCGGGGCAACTGCAATATTTGCCAGATGGCTCTCTATTTCCGCAATAAATGCATCGCCTTCTGCACCTGTTGGAACAATTAAAATTCCTGGCTTTGTGCAGAACTGACCTGAACCCAAGGTTGCTGAATCAATCGCAGCTTTTGCTAATTCAACTGCCTTTTCGGCGAGCACCTTTGGCGAGAAAAATACTGGGTTCAAACTTCCCATCTCGGCAAAAACTGGAATTGGAACTTCGCGCTTTGCACAAATGTCCATAAGAATTTTTCCAACTTTTCCAGATCCGGTAAAACCAATTGCCGTGATATCTGGGTGGGTTGCAATCCAATGAGTTATCTCTGGATTTGTGCCTTCGACTAACGCGAAGATGTCAGGAGAGAGTCCGACCTTTTTTAGTCCCGCTACAACTGCAGCATGCATTGCGCGACAAGTATTTGGGTGTGATGGATGTGCCTTAACAACAACTGGGCAACCAGCAGCTAGCGCAGATGCACTGTCGCCGCCGATAATTGAGAATGCAAATGGAAAATTACTTGCGGCAAATATTCCAACGACGCCTAAAGCTTGGTTTGCTCTACGAATATCTGCTCTGGGAGCTGGAACCCAATTAGCATCTGAGCGATCGATGATCGCTTGGTAATGCGCACCAGATTCAACAAGCTTTGCAAATTGTTCTAATTGAAAAACTGTGCGAGTTAGTTCACCGGTAAGGCGACCATTTGGTAGCGCAGTTTCGCGCATTGTGATTTCGATTAATTTCTCACGAGATGCTTCGATTGCTTCGCCGATTGCACGAATCGCAGCAGCGCGCTCTTTAGGAGTTGTAGCCGCAAAAGCAGATTTAGTTGCAACAGCTTTTGAAATTAGCCCTGATACATCTGATGCCGACATCTCGGAAATCTGATCTCCGAATGCTGAACCGGTTGTTGGATCAATGGCTTGGAATGTCGCTGTAGTCATTGGTAAAGAGTAATGCCTCTCTAGAATCTGCGGCGCGCAGTGGTAAATCTTGGCCGGTCAGTTAAGTCGCGATGTAGCGCGATGCTTTCGAAATCTTGGGCCAACGCAGTGGCAATTAGTGTGCCTTGTAATTCGTTATGTTCGATGGCAAAAAGCCCACCCGGTTTCAATAGCCTGGTAGCCGCCGCAATAAATTCCAGTGGGGCTGACATTCCATTTGCTGGTCCCCCAAATAAAGCTTGGGTTGGTTCAAAATTTAACTCTTGGGGAATCTGTGCGCCATCTGGCAGATACGGCGGATTTGCAACAACCACATCACACTTGATTCCCTCGAGCGCTGTAACGACATCGTCACTGACTACTCGAACGCTTACATCATGCTTTGCAATATTTTTCTGCAACCAAACAATCGCTTCTTCAGATTTTTCTACCGCAATGACATGAACCACTTTCTTGCCAGCGGTTTCAGATGCGATTGAAATTGCGATAGCACCTGTGCCAGAACCAAGATCAACCAAACTAACTGGATCGGCAAAGGTATTTAATTGATGCAGAACCTCATCTACCAAGCTTTCGGTTTCTGGTCGGGGAATTAAAACACCAGGTCCAACTTCATATTCTAAATATCTAAATGGCGCGCTTCCCACGATGTATTGAGTTGGCTTACCAGTAAGGCGTTCGGCAATCGCCTGATTATAAAGTTCGATAGTTTCGGCAGTTTGCTCAGAACTTAATTCGATTACTCGCCCATGAAGTTCCATGCGATTAATTCCCAGAGCATGTGCAAGGAGAAGTTCGGCCTCGACTGGTGCAATGTTCTTAGTTGCAAGTTGGTCTTTGCCCAACTTTAGTAAATCTTTAACGCTCACCTGATGCCAATTTCGCAGTCTTATCTGCCTCAAGCAGCGCTTCAATTACTGAATCTAAATCGCCATTTAATACGGCATCTAAGTTATTTGATTTGAAGTTAACTCGGTGATCACTCAAGCGATTTTCCGGAAAGTTGTAGGTGCGAATTCGCTCTGATCTATCAACGGTTCGGACTTGGGATTTACGTTCCGCCATCGCCTGGGCATCTGCTTGTTCCTGGGCGTGTGCCAACAATCTGGCGCGCAAGATTCGCATTGCAGATTCTTTATTCTGCAACTGAGATTTTTCATTCTGACATGAGACAACAACACCCGTTGGAATATGAGTAATGCGGACCGCAGAGTCAGTTGTGTTAACTGATTGGCCACCCGGCCCGGATGAGCGATAAACATCGATACGTAAATCTTGTTGGCGAATTTCGATATCAACTTCATCAGCTTCGGCCAGAATCAAAACTCCGGCGGCCGATGTATGAATGCGCCCTTGGGATTCAGTTTCTGGAACACGTTGAACTCGATGCACGCCACCTTCGAACTTTAACTTTGCATATGGCGACTTACCTGGTTCAGCAATTCCCTTTGACTTAACTGCCATTGATATTTCTTTATAACCGCCCATTTCAGAATCGGCGTAATCAATAATTTCAGTCTTCCAACCTTGGCGCTCGGCGAATCGTTGATACATCCGAAGTAAGTCACCAGCAAATAGCGCAGATTCATCGCCGCCAGCACCAGCTTTGATTTCCAAAATTACATCGCGATCATCATTAGGGTCGCGCGGCAATAACAATTCTTCTAGCGCAGTTTCGGTCTCTTGTAACTTTGCTTCTAGCGCAGGAATTTCTGCTGCGAAATCGGCATCATCTGCTGCCATCTCTTTTCCGGCTGCTAAATCTTCAGTAGCAGATTTCCAAGCTCGGTAGCCTGCGATGATTGGGCCGAGTGCCGCATAACGTTTTCCGAGTTGTCGCGCTTTACCTTGATCTGCGTGAATTGATGGATCGGCCATCTCTTTCTCTAAAACATCATATTCCGCTAAAAGCGCATGGACGGATGCAAAGCGATCAGGTGTTGTGTCTGCTGCCATTTGCACTTCCTCCAATTCGTTTTAGGCGGTCCTTTATCTAAGAAATAAAAAAGACCGCACGTATTCACATTTAGTGAACACACTGCGGTCTTTTAAGAAAGCTAGTTAGTTGTTGATGCTCCGAAACGCTTTTCGAACTTGGCTACGCGGCCACCAGTATCGAGAATACGTTGCTTGCCGGTGTAGAACGGATGACAGACTGAACAAACTTCAACGTAGATTGAACCTGACTCTTTTGTGCTGCGGGTTGTAAATACTTCACCGCAACCACAAGTAACTTTGGTCTCTACGTAACTTGGATGAATCTCGTTCTTCATTTTCTTATCTCCTAGGTTTGACTGGATCGGTGTTGAACCGTGAACCAGTGCGAGGTTGAAGGATAGCCCGACTGGGCCACTTTTCTGAAATTCGGCCTTAACTTCCGTTCGCTGAAGAGCCGCCTTCAGAAGTTGTGGTCTTCTGGATTTGCATCAAGAACTCCACATTCGACTTAGTGCCCTTCATCTTCTCAAGAAGCAGTTCGAGCGCTTGTTGTGGTTCGAGGGCGTGAAGCACTCGACGCAGACGCCAAACAATATTTAGCTCTTCAGTTCCCATCAGAATTTCTTCTTTACGAGTTCCGGATGCAACAACATCAACCGCTGGGAAGATGCGCTTATCTGCAAATTTGCGGTTCAAGATAAGTTCCATGTTTCCGGTTCCCTTGAACTCTTCGAAGATAACTTCATCCATCTTTGAACCAGTATCAACAAGAGCAGTAGCAAGAATTGTTAACGAGCCGCCATTTTCAACATTTCGTGCCGCACCAAAGAATTTCTTAGGTGGGTAAAGCGCTGCCGAATCAACACCACCGGACAAGATACGTCCAGATGCTGGTGCAGCAATATTGTAAGCACGACCAAGACGAGTAATTGAATCTAGAAGAACAACAACATCGTGGCCAAGTTCTACCAGACGCTTTGCGCGTTCGATAGCAAGTTCGGCGACTGAAGTGTGGTCATCAGCAGGACGATCGAAAGTTGAAGCAATAACTTCACCTTTGATCGAGCGTTGCATATCTGTAACTTCTTCTGGGCGTTCATCAACTAGAACAACCATCAAGTGACATTCTGGGTTGTTGGTTGTGATTGCATTTGCAATTGCTTGCAGAACCATTGTCTTACCAGCTTTTGGTGGTGAAACAATAAGTCCGCGTTGGCCCTTACCAATTGGTGAAATTAAATCAATTACACGAGTAGTTAAAATGTTTGGTTCGGTCTCAAGGCGCAGACGTTCCTGCGGATAAAGTGGAACAAGCTTTGCAAATTCGATTCTTGCTTTTGAACTCTCTGGATCTGCGCCGTTGACGGTTTCAACGCGAACCAAAGCATTGAACTTCTCTTTGCGTTCACCTTCATGAGGTTGACGAACTGAACCAGTAATTACATCGCCCTTACGTAGGCCGTAGCGACGAACTTGTTGAAGTGAAACATAAACATCATTTGGGCTAGCTAAATAACCGCCGGTGCGGATAAATGCATAATTTTCTAGGATGTCTAGTAAGCCACCAACTGGCAGTAGAACATCATCTTCAGAGATAACGATTTCGCGCTCTTCACGATTTCCACGATCACGGAATCGGTTGTTGCGGTCGCCACGGTCTCCGCGGTCACGACGATTGTTGTGACGATCATTTCGGTCATTGCGGTTGTTTCCGCCGCCAGTCCATTCCTTCTTATTTACATCGGCATCAGAAGCATCATTTGGATTTGAGCCCTGGTTTTCGCCATCATCAGAATCGTTCTGGTTGCTGTTGTTACTGTTGGAATTATTGGAATTATTAGAATTCTTATTTCCACCTTTGCGGCGGGCATCGCGTTCTGCGCGACGAGCTTCGCGCTCGGCCTTTGCGGCTTCACGGTTTGCGGCTTGCAGATCACCAATTGCCTGGACTAGATCCGGCTTCTTCATTGATGTGGCATCTTCGATACCAAGTTGGCCTGCAACTTTCTTTAGCTCAGGAAGGAGCATTGCTGAAAGTTCGCCAGATTCTTTTGCACTAGCTTTTGTAGTTGCCATATATTTTTTACTTTTTTCTTCTCTGTGATTGCGCTAAAGGAAAGAGTTTTAATTTAGCGAATTTTTCGGATTATCTAGATTTACTTACCGACGATTTCTCGGCTACCAGATGAGGGAAAACTTAGCACACAGGTTGGGGCTTATTCAACTCCGTGGGTTGAGATTGCTAGTTTTTGAGCGGCAAAAGAGCCGGCGCCAACCTTGATAACGGCTTCGACTTCAAGGTCATCTAGCGTATGAAGAACCAATACTGATGGGCCAGCACCAGAGATCATTGCAGGAACACCGGCGGCGCGAAGCTTTGTAACAAGTGCCATTGATTTCGGCATCGCTTCAGCTCGGTAATTTTGATGCAGTAAATCTTCAGTTGCTTCCAAAAGTAAATCAGGACGTGATTGAATTGCATGCACTAGCAGAGCTGCTCTGGATGCATTTAATACTGCATCTTGATGAGGAATCGTTTCCGGTAATAGCTTGCGAGCCTTTGATGTAGCTAGGTGTGCTTCTGGAACAAACATGAGCGCTTTAATCTTCGGATCAACTTTAATTGAAACACCATGACCAGAATTTGCTGAGGTCCAGGCAATTGTCGCGCCACCAAGAACTGCTGCTGCGATGTTATCTGGGTGTCCTTCAAGTTCAGACCCAAGTGAAATCATCTCTTCATCAGTTAACAGTTGTTCGCCACCAAGAACTAAGGCCCGAGCAAGTGCAAGTCCGCCAACAATTGCAGCAGCAGATGAGCCAAGACCACGTCCATGTGGAATAACGTTCAACTGTCGAAGTGCGATTCCTTTTGGCTTCTGTCCCATATGTTCAAAACCATGGAGCATCGCTTTGATAACTAAATTGTTTTTATCAGTTTTAATATCCGCGCTGCCCTCACCGGTTACATCAACATCAAATGTTGCATCATCCAAAACCTGTGCTGCATAACGATCGCGCAATTCAAGAGCTAAACCTAGGCTGTCAAAACCTGGTCCCAAGTTTGCACTAGTAGCAGGAACGCTAACTTGCGCCATTGTTGCTTTAAAAGTTAGCCGGTTTTTTGCACTAGACATTAGGCAAGTCCAATCGCTTCTGCGGCGCGTTTAACATCAACTGGAATAACGGTTGGCGCTTCGGCATGATCCAAAATCCAACCAACATCTTTCAAGCCATTTCCAGTAACAGTAATAACGATTCGTTTATCCTTTTGCAATTTTCCTTGAGCTTTTTTCTTAATTAAACCAGCAATACCCGCGGCGCTAGATGGTTCGACGAAGACTCCCTCTTTTGCTGCAACTAAACGGTATGCGGCAAGGATTTCTTCATCAGTTACTGAATCAATTAAGCCACCTGAAGAATCTCGTGCTTCAACGGCTTGCTGCCAAGATGCAGGATTTCCGATACGTATTGCAGTTGCAATTGTCTCTGGATTTTTAACAACTTCACCTAAAACAATTGGCGCGGAACCTGCAGCCTGAAATCCCCACATTTGTGGCAATTGCTTGGCTAGACCATCTTTGAAATATTCTTTGTAGCCCATCCAATATGCAGTTATGTTTCCGGCATTTCCGACTGGAAGCACATGTAGATCTGGTGCATCGCCCAACATGTCTACTACTTCAAAGCTTGCAGTTTTCTGACCATCGATCCGATATGGATTAACCGAGTTAACTAGTGCAACTGGGTAATTTTCAGAGAGCGCTCGGGCCAGATTTAAACAATCATCAAAGTTTCCATCTACTTGCAGCAGAGATGAACCATGTGCAATTGCTTGGGCAAGCTTGCCCATTGCAATCTTTCCTTCAGGAACTAAAACAACTGGGCGCATCCCGGCCTTTGTTGCATAGGCAGCGGCACTTGCTGAAGTATTTCCGGTTGATGCACAGATAACAGCTTTCGCACCATCTTCGGCAGCCTTTGAAATCGCCATTGTCATTCCGCGATCTTTAAAAGATCCAGTTGGATTTACGCCTTCGACCTTTAGCCAAATTTCGTTATCTAACATTTCAGAGAGAACGCAGGCATTAACCAATGGAGTTCCGCCTTCACGTAGCGAAACAATCGGTGTCTTAGAAGAAACCGGCAAGCGATGACGATATTCCTCAATAACTCCGCGCCATTGATGTGCGCCTTTTTTCTTAAAAATACTCATGCGCTCATACCTTCAACCCGAATAACACTTGCTATGTCCTTAACTGCATCCAAACTTGAAAGATCAGAAACTGTCGCTGCCAGGGCAGAATCTGTTGCTTTATGTGTCATAACAATTAATTCTGCGTTATCACCGCGGCCGGTTTGGCGCACAGTTTGAATTGAAACATCGTGCTTAGAGAAAGTTTGAGCAACAGCCGCAAGAACGCCCGGGCGATCTGCAACATCTAAACGGATTAAATAGCGAGTTTTTGTAGAACCCATTGGTGCAATACCAAGATCTGCATAATCACTTTCGCGTGGTCCAAGTCCCCCACTTACGCGATGTCGTGCAACTGCAACTAAATCGCCGAGAATTGCTGATGCTGTTGGAGCGCCACCTGCACCACGGCCATAGAACATCATTGCACCTGCTGATTCGGATTCAACGAATACTGCATTGAAGGCTTCTCGGACTGATGCCAAAGGATGGCTGCGTGAAATTAAAGTTGGATGAACGCGAACACTTATCTTGCCTTCATTTGTAAGTTCAGCGATTGCCAATAATTTCACAACTAAGTCCAGAGATTTAGCCACCGCAACATCTGCATCAGTAATTTTTGTGATGCCTTCACGATAAACATCAGAATCAGTAACGCGTGAATGGAAAGCCAAGCCTGCCAAAATTGCCGCTTTCGCTGCCGCATCAAAACCTTCAACATCTGCTGTTGGATCAGCTTCGGCAAAGCCAAGTGCTTGTGCTTCAGCAAGTGCATCAGCAAATGCCGCACCTGATTCATCCATCTTGGTCAGAATAAAGTTTGTTGTTCCGTTAACGATTCCCATTACACGTTGGATATGGTCGCCAACAAGTGATTCGCGAAGCGGACGCAAGATTGGGATCGCACCTGCAACTGCTGCTTCGTAATAAAGATCTACGCCACTCTTATCGGCGGCAGCAAATAGTTCGGCGCCATGCTTTGCAAGAAGTGCTTTATTAGCAGTTACAACAGATTTGCCATTTGCAAAGGCATCCAAAATTAAGGTTCTGGCTGGTTCGATTCCACCAATGACTTCAATAATTAGATCAATGTTCTCATCTTTAACAATTGAATTAAGGTCTGTAGTCAATAAATCTTTTGCAACATTTGGTCGAGCCAGGTTGCGCACTCCGATTTTTACCAAATCTAACTTTGCGCCAGATCTTGCTGTCAGATCCTTCTGGTTGGCAATGATTAGACGGGCAACTTCGCCTCCGACAACACCGCAGCCGAGCATGCCGACGCGAAGAGTTTTCTGCGAATTCATTGGGCTATTCTCCCCTATTTTTTCCGTAAGCCGAACGCTATTTATAAGCCGAACGCTATTTAATAGTTCGGGGCGCCTCAACTACATCTAAAGCAAGTAGATCTGCCTCGGTTTCCCGGCGCAAGATGGTTCGGGCCGCGCCATTAGCTACCGAAATCACTGCTGGCTTCAACATATGGTTGTAATTGCTCGCCATGCTTCGGCCGTATGCCCCGGTAGCTGGGATCGCCAAAACATCGCCAGGCGCAATATCGCTTGGGAGATCAATTTCTCGAATAATAATGTCGCCGCTTTCGCAATGCTTTCCAACTAATCTGGAATTTAACGCAGATGAACTAGATGTGCGGTTTGCAAGAATCGCAGAATATTTAGCACCGTAAAGTCCAGGGCGAATGTTGTCACTCATTCCACCGTCAACAGCGATATATCTGCGAGTTTTTCCACCCTCTAATTCCACATCTTTTGTTGTTCCGACTTCATACAAAGTCGTTGTAGTTGGACCGGCAATTGCACGACCTGGTTCAATTGAAATTTTAGGAACCTTCAGATTGTGACGACTGCATTCGCTCTTCACTAATTCAGCCAGTGCTGCCATAACTTGATTTGGGTCAAATGTTTTATCGCCAGCAAGATATGCGATTCCATAGCCGCCACCTAGGTCAAGCTCAGAAAGTTCGCTCTTAAATTCATCGCGGAACTTTGCGCTAAGTTCAAGTAATTTTTTGGTTGCAAGAATAAATCCTTCATTTTCGAAAATTTGAGATCCGATATGACAATGCAAACCTTCAAGTGCGAGATTTTCTGCGCTCTGAGTTGCATTAATTGCCTTCCAGGCTGCGCCACTTGCAATCGAAAAACCAAACTTCACATCTTCATGCGCTGTTGAAATTGCCTCATGAGTGTGTGCTTCAACGCCTGGTGTGATTCGGAGCAGAACTTTCTGCACTTTACCGGCGGTTTTTGCAATTCGGTTAACTCGTTCAATCTCCTGCATTGAATCTATAACTATTTTTGCAACGCCAACTTCGACTGCAGTTCTAATTTCTTCCTCTGATTTGTTATTTCCATGAACTTCAATTCGATCGACTGGGAAGTTCGCCGCAAGTGCCACAGCAAGTTCGCCACCTGTGCAAACATCAATTCCAATTCCAGCTTCCGAAATCCACTTTGCAACTTCTACTGAAACGAAGGATTTTGATGCGTAATAAACTTCGCCAGCACTACTTCCAAAATTAGAATTCAGAGCGTTTTTCCAGCCCATAATCCTTGACTTAAAATCGTTCTCATCGATTACAAAAAGCGGTGTTCCGAATTCTTTAGCTAATGAACTTGCTTTGCAGCCACCTATAACTAGTTCACCATTCACCATGGCACTGTTATTTGAAAAGACTTCTGGTAAGAAATTCATCACTTACATCTTTTCTGGTGCGCTAACACCGAGTAGATCAAGACCGTTAGCTATTACTTGAGCTGTTGCAGAACATAAGGTAGCGCGTGCGCTATGAAGCGCGCTTGGAGTTTCGTCACCAAGTGGCAGAACTCTGCAGTCAGCATAGAACCGGTGGTAAACCCCAGCCAGCTCTTCAACATATCTGGCAACCCGATGCGGCTCGCGCAACTCTGCAGCGCCGGCTACAACTCTTGGAAATTCACCAAGGGCGCCAATTAATTCGCGTTCGCGTTCGTGCACTAAAAGTTCAGGATGGATTGAATCTGGGCCATATTTAATTCCGACATCAGTTGCATTACGTAATACTGCACAAATTCTTGCGTGTGCATATTGCACGTAGTAAACCGGATTTTCATTCGTACGGCTGCGCAAAATATCAACATCCATAACCATTGGAGTATCAACTGGATAACGGATTAAGGTGTAACGAGCTGCATCAACGCCAACTTTTTCAACAAGTTCTTCAAGAGTGATAATTGTTCCAGCGCGCTTAGAGAGCTTTACCTCTTCGCCGCCCTCCATAATTTTTACCATTTGGCCAATCAAGACTTCAACGTTGTATTCCGGATTATCACCGTTACACGCTGCAAGTGCCTTTAATCTTCCGGTATATCCGTGATGATCTGCACCCAACATATAAATACAGATTTCAAATCCACGTTCGCGCTTTGAAATGTAATAAGCAGAATCAGATGCGAAGTAAGCCATCGAGCCATCTGACTTCACCATTACGCGATCTTTGTCATCACCAAAATCTGTTGTTCTAAGCCAAATGGCTCCGCCATCAACAAATACATGTCCCTTTGATTTCAAAACTTCTTGGCAATGTGCAAAAAAGTCATTGTCATACAAACTCTTTTCAGAGAACCAGACATCAAATTTAGTTCCAAATTTATCCAGAACACTCTGCTGTTGTGCCAGCTGCAATTTGTATCCGATATCCCGGAATGCAAATGTCTGTTCTTCACCACTTAACTTTAAAATTTCGGGTTTTGCAGCGACAACCTCTTTAGCTAAGTCATCGATATACGCCCCGTGATAGCCATCTTCGGGCCTTGGTTCTCCAAGTGCTGCGCTCTGCAGAGATGCGCCAAATTTATCCATCTGCACACCACGATCATTTATATAAAACTCGCGCGTTACCTTTGCGCCAGCTGCCGATAAGACTCGACCAAGTGCATCGCCTACCGCAGCCCATCTGGTGTGACCTAGATGCAGCGGCCCAGTCGGGTTTGCGCTGATAAATTCGAGATTAATTGCAATGCCATTTAATTTATTTCCATGCCCAAAATTTCTGCCGGCGGTAAGAATGTTGGCGATTACTCCGCCCTGGCTACTTTTATCTAACGTGATATTTACAAAGCCAGGACCAGCGATTTCTAGCGCTGCAATATCTTTACGGTTTGAAAGTCCTGCAACGATAATTTCGGCAATTTTGCGAGGCGCAATTCCAGATGGCTTCGAAAGAGCCAAAGCGATTGAGGTTGCATAATCCCCGTGATCACGATTCTTTGGTCGCTCTAAGGTGAGTATCGTTGGGATATCGCAATTTAATTGTGAATGTGCATCACGTAAGACTTGAAGAATCGCCGCACTAATTTCATCCTGAATACTCAGGTTACTTTGCTCGGCGCTCATCTAGCGAAGTTTACAGGTTTAAGTGCAGTTAAAGGCCCATCAAGTGCTCGATAGCTAATTGATCGATTGTCTCGTATTGATATCCACGAGCGGCCAAGCCATCGACATCAACATTTACTGAAGTTAAATCCTTCCAACTCTCGCCCTTTGCAAGTGTTGGCACTTCAAGTTCGTTGATTCGAGAATCTTCCATAGCAGCCTTCACTCGAGGATCTGCGCGGAATGCCAATGCGCGCTCTTTGAGTGCAAGATATGTTCGCATATTTGAAGTTGCAGAAACCCAGACTCCACGATCATCTTCTGTGCGACCTGGCTTGTAATCGAAGTGCTTTGGACCAGCATATTTATAGCGCTCTAGAAGATCTACTAAGAAGAATGCTGATTTCAAATCGCCATGCCCAAATACCAAGTCCTGATCAAACTTTGGACCATGCTGACCATTTAAATCAATGTGGAATAACTTCTTATGGAACAAAGCTTGCGCGATTCCGTGAACAAAGTTGAGGTTAGCCATCTGCTCGTGACCAACTTCTGGATTTACGCCAACCAATTCTGGATGATCTAGTGAATTAATAAATGCCAGTGCATGTCCAATAGTTGGTAGGAAGATATCGCCACGTGGTTCATTTGGTTTTGGTTCGATTGCAAATTTAATGTTGTAACCCTTATCGATTACATATTGACCAAGGATGTTAAATCCTTCGCGATAACGCTCTAGCGCAACATATCCGTCTTTTGCTGCATCAGATTCAGCGCCTTCACGGCCACCCCAACACACATAAATTTCAGCGCCAAGTTCTGCAGCAAGATCAATGTTGCGCATAACTTTAGAGATTGCAAAGCGTCGAATGTCGCGTTCATTTGCGGTCAACGCACCATCCTTAAAGATTGGGTGGGTAAATAGATTTGTTGTTGCCATCGGAACTTTCATTCCGGTATCTGCAAGTGCTTTTTTGAATCTAGAAATATGAGCGTTGCGATCTGAATCATTTGAACCAAATGGAATTAAATCATCATCGTGAAATGTCACGCCATAGGCACCGCGTTCTGCTAATTCAGTAACACTGCGGACCGGATCTAGAGCACCACGAGTTGCATCACCAAATGGATCTCGCGCTTGCCAACCAACAGTCCAGAGACCAAACGTGAACTTATCTGCAGGACTTGGTGTTAGTGACATCTTGGCTCCTTGTTTAGATTCTCTTGCCCTAATTTAATCTCAGTTTGGCGCTTTTGCCTAAGTTCCCTTAATCTTCTCTCATCTCTCCAGCGGGAGTGGTGAAATGGCAGACACGCAAGTCTTAGGAACTTGTGTCTTCGGACGTGCGGGTTCAAGTCCCGCCTCCCGCACCAGCTACAACTTTTTATTTCTACATAATTAAAGCTTTATTTAATACCTGCAAAGAGCTTTGCTAAAGCCGGAACTTGCTTATTCGCTTCGACCCAAATCTTTGGTCCACCATGATTCTCGCCGGGAATTAATTTGAGAATACTTTTACCTTTGAGGGCCTTAACTTTGCTATCCAATTCAATTGAATCGTATTTGCTGACCGAGCAATCTGCTGTTCCATGGATAATAAAGAAATTTGGAAGACTCTTATTCTTGGCAAGGAATGGATAAAGATTTGCTGAATCCACCTTTTCACGGTTTTCTGGCAGCGTTACATCGCCAAACCAGACACTCATTTTAGGATCCATGCCGTATGCAAAATCATCTTTGTTCTGACATGGATATTTGATTTTGTTCTCAACCATGGTCAACATATTTGCATTACCAAAGAGATCAAAAACGGCTGAAACACTTGCAGAAGTTTTCAGGTTTGGGTCAGCTGGATCATCAAAGAGTGTTTTCTGATTGCCAGTTATGGCAGCCATTAGCGCAAGATATCCACCGGCAGAATCGCCACCTACTGCAAACTTCTTTGGGTTATAGCCATACTTCGCAGCGTTTGCTCGAAGATATCTAATTGCAGTTTTTACATCTTGGCCAGTGACCGGATAAGAAACTTTGGTCGCCAATCGATAATTTACAGAAGCGACTGCGATTCCATTCTTGACCAATACTTCAAGAAGTTTGGCACTCTCGTCGTATTTAATTGAATTTTCATTTCCAAAAACCATTCCGCCGCCATGAATCCAGATCATCAGCGGTGGTTTTGCAATTCCCTTTGGCAAATAAACATCTAGTCGCATATCTGTATCAATTGCAGAATAACTCTCATCATCGAAAACTTTCATCTTCGCAAGTGATTTGGCTGGCAATGAATATGTATGTTTAAAACCTGGCGGCATATTGTCATCAGAAATGTCATCTGAGGCTTCAGATGGTTTCGTTGGAGCAACCGGAAGTGGTTCGCCTTCGATCCACCATTTCTTCACTCCGGTTATTAATGTGCAAACCAGAGTTTTTCCGCTGTGAGCACTTAATTGCTTAAAACCTTCGTCATTATTGGGACAAGTGCGCCCTGGAGCAGCCTGTCCATCTGGATAGCCATCGTCTGGATTTGCAGCTTTAGTTGCTGGAGCAATCAAGACTGAAACAATTAAAAGTGAAATTCCAAGATTTAGGTTGCGCTTTTGACTAAAGCGCATCAATGATTCCCTGAAGTTGTCCGGCATGAGATTTGTTATGTCCCGCTGCCAAGGTAACTAAATCACGAAGTGTTATGAGACCACGCTCTGGATGTTTTGAAGTTCGAGACCAATCACTTTCAGGAATTGCGCCCAAAATATTTGCAGTCGCTAATTGAATTCCTTGAATCGCAGCAATTGAAGCAAAGACATCGCGTTTTGCATACTGCAAACGATCTGGATAAACATCTTCGTTGAAAAGAACTATGTCTGGATTATCGTCGGCGAGGCAAGTTAAATACCTTGTAGCAAAGTGCATCTCTCCATCACACATATGGTGCAAGACATAAGCTGCAGACCATTCGCCAGCAATTGCGACCTTATTCATATCTTGGGGCGATATGGAATTAGCTAATGAAATCAACTCCGTGCCGTTCTTGATGAATTCTGCCAAAAGGTCTTGTGAACTCTTTAATGAATCGCTCATGACGCAACTATAGGCTCATGGCTAGCGGAGATGGAAGGGAAATCACTCATGGCACTCACCCCGCCGGGTGTTATAGGCTTCGCCGAGATAACTGCGTAGGCAAGGAGCGAAAATGTCTGACAACAAATTCCGATCATGGGTTGGATTTAAAGAAGAAACTGTTGCAGTCCCAACTGAAAATGCGGTTGAACGTATTCGCCAACTAGAAACTCAACTAGCAGATCTCCGCTCACGTCGTGACATTACAAGTTTAAGCAAAGAAGAGTTTGAAATTCTTGCAGGCGAAACTGCAATGAGCCTAATCAAAGCCGCACAGCAACGTGAGTCTCGAGCAACTGCATCAGCCGAGCAGATGGTTGCAGAAGCAACTCGAATCACAAAGGATCGTTTAGAGTCTTCAGAAAATAAAGCAAAAGCAATCTTGGCTGGCGCAGAATCTCGCGGTCGTAAATATATAGCTGCTGCAGAGTCTGAAGCGCAAGAGCTACTCGAGAAGGCAACACGTAGCGCCGAAACTTTGCTCACCGAAAGCCGCCGCGAAGCAAATGCACTTTCTAGCGCTGCAAAGCGTGAAGCTGAAAAGGTCATTTCTGAAGCAACAGTCGCAGTTGGCGAATTCCGTTCGTGGCTTACAAGTGCAATCTCGGAATCAGAACGTCTTTATAGAGTTCAAACTCAATCATTAAATGCCGCAGAGCAAGCAATTGGTGAAACCAGAAGTAGATTGAAACAGGCTTTTGAAAGACTCTCAGCTTTGCAAGGCGATATCGATGCAAACATTGATTCAAATAATCGCCCAGTAGAGAAAACTTTTGTGCGCAATGGTGGAAAAAATCCAGCGGTAGCAGGAAGCTCTTCTCCATCTGAAATTGTGAAATCTGCAACTGCGCCAACTAAGAAGGTTGCAAAGAAGAGCACAACTAAAAAACGTAAGTAATTTCGATGCAGCGCGCATCAATTTCTTCAACACATATACCGGCAATTGATGGATTGCGTGCGCTTGCCGTTTTTGCAGTTGTTCTTTATCACCTAGGAATTTCTTGGATTCCGGGTGGATTCTTGGGCGTTGATCTCTTCTTCGTAATCTCTGGATATGTAATCACTAGATTGATTTTAGATTCGATTGAAAGTGCCAATGGATTAGATATTAAAAAGTTCTATACGGCGCGCATAAGAAGATTATTCCCAGGGCTGGTAGTTCTTCTTATTGTTACCTCGACCATGATTGCACTTTTTGCACCTGATGCGATTCGTAGATTTATACAGGATGTCCCATACGTATTATCCGGAACTAATAACTGGCACTTAGTTGCACTTCAGCAGGACTACTTTCAGGCCATTGGCCGCCCACCACTTCTGCAACACACCTGGTCGCTTGCTGTCGAGTTTCAGTTTTACTTGATTTGGCCAATAATTTTGCTTTTCATTTGGCGAAGGTTCGGCAAAAGAGTTGTGAGGCGCGCAGCCCTCGTAATTGCTACCTTCTCAGGCACTGCTCTCTTTTTATTCTCACTTCAGGCAGACAATGCAACTGCCGGACGAATCAGCCACATCTACTTCGGAACAGATACTCACAGCCTTGGTCTATTTCTAGGATCGGCTCTTGCAGTTAGCTGGATCCCAAGAAACCTAACTCAAAACATTTCTCAGCGGGCCCAAGATTTTGTTGATGGCATAGGAGTTTTTGGATTTATTGGTTTGCTCTGTATTTTTCTATTCATCGATCAAGAAAATGCAACGTTGTATCAAATTGCATTTCCACTTGCTGCATTATTTGGTTGTGCAACCCTAGTTTCAATTGTTCATCCAGCATCAAGATTCTCGCCCATATTAAGCAACAAGATTTTTCTCTGGATTGGCCAAAGATCTTATGGAATTTATTTATGGCATTGGGTGGTATTTCAAGTTACAAGACCGGGCGCTGATTTAACTGGTTCGCTTCCAATGTTAAATATTGCCAGAGTTTTAGTTGTTCTAGCACTTGCTGATATCTCGCTTCGTGCGATTGAAATACCGATTCGCAACGGCGTCGTTCAGAACTGGTTTAGAGGAATGAAATATCGCACCAAGATTATGCAGAAGCGGCAACGAATTTTTGTGGCTTCTGTAACCGCATTTATTGTCGTAATTTCTGGTAGTTCGGTCGCTCTTGCCTGGCAACGCGATCAATCAATAATTGTTGAAATTAAACCAGAACTTGAATTACCAGACACCGTTATGGGAGTAAGTAAATCTGGGCTCTGGGTTACCGGAGATTCAGTTATCTTGGGTATCCGCAGCAAGTTAGCGATGCAAGAAGAAATAGCACTAATAAATGCGCGCGTAGGCCGCCAGATTCAAGAGCTTATAAAAGAGGTAGAAGCAGATAAGCCACGCGCCGGAGAATCAAAAGTGGTTCTCAATGTTGGAAACAATAATTCGGTTTCGCGCGAAGATATGTTCAAGTTAATGGAACTACTAAAGGATCAACCAAAGGTTGTTGTAGTAAACACTTCCGTGCCTAGAACTTGGCGTGATGGAAACAATAAAATTATTAGCGAAGTTGTTTCTAGTTACCCAAATGCCGTTTTAGTTGATTGGGCCTCGATAGCAGAAAACCACCCGGAGTTTTTTGCTCCGGATGGTGTCCACTTAATTGAAGCTGGTAGTGATGTTTATGTTGCATCAATACTTGAAGCACTTAACGCAGATTAGTTATTAAGCCCACTGTCCTGGAAGTCCGAAGACTTTACCGCCAACAACTGTTCCATCTTCTAGAACAGATGAAATTCTAAAAGATGCCCAACCAGTTGTATCACCTTTTGTAATGTCAATTGAATATTGATCAGATGGAACTGTTGAAATCAATTTCCAAGATCCACCGTTAGAGCGAATTTCGACATTGTAATTTGAGACTGCAGCGCCATCAACTGGGGCTTTCCAGAAAATAGTTGCACCTGACGCGGTGTATTGCGCAACGATTCCTACTGGTTCGCTGCCACCTTGATCAATTACAGTTGAAGTCGTTGCTTCAGCAGAAGCTTCAGCAGTTGGTTCGGCTTCCTGAGTTGCTTGTGCAGTAGCAGTTGCTTCTGGTGCTGCAGTTTCAGTATTTGAAGAACCATTTCGGGACACAACAACTATTGCAAGTAACACGACAGCAATTATTACTGCAATTACTACCCGCTTTGAGGTTGCATCACTTGATGAGCTATTTACCGCAGCAGGAACACTTGCTCCTGGAGTTTTAGCAGGACGATTTACTACTGAAGGACTCTGGAAACTAGAGCGAGTCGATGTTGAAGGGACCGCAGGAACAACAAATGTTGATGATGCTTTCTTCGCAGTTTTCTTAGCCGACTTCTTTACGGCGCTCTTTTTTGCTGGCGCTTTCTTCACGCTCTTCTTGACTGCTTTCTTAGCTGAAGTTTTCTTCGCGGTTTTCTTTGCCGAAGTTTTCTTAGCTGTTTTTTTAGCTGTCTTCTTAACTGCCACAGTTGTGCTCCTTGGTTTGAGATTGAAATCCAGAATTAACGCTCAATAGTTAAAGGATACCTTAGAGCTGAAGAAAACTTAGATTTCTAGAGCAATTCTAAAATCCGCGGTGCGATGGCCCGCATTGCAATTCCACGGTGGCTAATTTTGTCCTTTTCGCCGTGCGCGAATTCGCCAAGTGTTAACTCAGCTCCATCCGGTTGAAAAATTGGGTCATACCCAAAGCCTGCTATCCCCCGGGGTGAGCGGGTGATAGATCCAAGTAATTTCCCACTCTCGGAAATCTCGAGCCCCTGATGTTTATGCCCACTCGGAAAAACTAATGCGACCTCGCACTTAAAGTGTGCGCTGCGCTCTTTCGGTGGAACACCTTCTAACTGAAACAATACCTTTGCAATATTTGCAGCATCATCGCCATGAACACCTGACCATCTTGCAGAATAAATTCCTGGGTCGCCATTTAAATAATCGATGCAGAGGCCGCTGTCATCAGCCAGAGCTGGAAGGCCTGTGAACTCACAAATCCCACGGGCTTTTAATAATGAATTCTCCAGAAAAGTTTTCCCAGTTTCTTCGATATCGGGCATATCAGGAAAGTCTCGAAGCCCTAACACTTTTATGTCACTTACAAACTCGGCAAGTAATCTTTCGAATTCTTTAATTTTTCCATTATTTTGTGTTGCCAGAACTAACTTTCGCATTGCTAATTAATTAAGTGCGTTCTGTTGCAATTTCGAAAGTTGGTTACAGCCAGAAACACCTAGATCTAGCAAGTTATTGAGTAGCGCACGATCAAAGGGTTTTCCTTCGGCAGTTCCTTGAACCTCAACGAAGTTGCCATCTGCAGTGCAGACAATATTCATATCCGTATCGGCAGTAACGTCTTCTTCGTAACAGAGATCTAACATTGGAACTCCACCAATAATTCCAACGCTCACGGCAGAAACTCCTTGAGTTATTGGGTTACGCGATGCCGGAATGTGACCTTTTCCTTTGGCCCAAGTTATTGCATCTTGCAATGCAACGTAGGCACCGGTAATTGCAGCTGTTCTGGTTCCGCCATCTGCTTGTAATACATCACAATCGATAACAATTGTGTTCTCGCCAAGAGCAGCAGTATCAACAACTGCGCGAAGTGAGCGTCCGACTAACCGTGAAATTTCTTGGGTGCGACCACCAAGTTTTCCTTTAACACTTTCACGATCTGATCTGGTGTGAGTTGCACGTGGCAGCATTGCATATTCGCTTGTTACCCAACCGCCGCCTTTTCCAACCAACCATCGTGGAACTCCTGGGGTGAATGATGCGACACAGAGAACTCGAGTATTTCCAAATTCAACTAAAACTGAACCTTCGGCATTGTTTAACCAATTACGCGTAAATTTGATTGAACGCAATTGCTCAGGTGATCTGCCATCGATTCTTGGAAGGTTCGATTTACTATCTTTATTCTCTGATGACATTTAAATCCTCGATTCGACTTTAGCGACTTCTGGTCCAAGAAAACGTCTAGCTAACTTGCTAAACAATTCACTTTCGCCAGTAGATACGAACTTGTGGGAAGGCTTCCCAGAACTATTGAGCAAATCTTTTTCAACCAGGATTCGATAAAGATCCTTTGCAGTTTCTTCAGCGCTTGATACCAGGGTCACTTCATTTCCCATCACATAGGAAATAACACCTGTAAGAAGTGGGTAATGCGTGCAACCAAGAACTAAAGTATCTATATCTTTTTCAATAAGTGGCTTCAAATAATCTCGGGCCACCTTTGTGATTGCAGTACCCGATGTTTCACCACGTTCAACATACTCAACAAATAATGGACAGGCCACCGAAGTAATTTCTAATTGCGGGGCCGCAGCAAAAGCATCTAGGTAAGCTCCAGATTCAATTGTTGCATTTGTTCCAATTACTCCAATTCGACCACTTCTGGTTGCAGATACGGCCCGTCGAACAGCTGGTTGAATTACTTCAATTACCGGAACTGAATATCGCTCACGCGCATCACGTAACATCGCTGCACTTGCAGTGTTGCAGGCAATAACAATTGCCTTGACTCCCGCTTCAACTAATTCATCAAGAATTTCTAATGCAAAGGTTCGAACTTCGGCAAGCGGTCTTGGGCCATAAGGGCCGCGAGCGGTATCGCCAACATAAAGAATTGATTCGCCAGGAAGCTGATCAATGATTGATCTAGCAACCGTTAATCCACCAACACCAGAATCGAAAATTCCGATTGGTGCGGTTGAAGTTACTGCAGCGCCTGACATATAGCCAAGCCTACCTTTAGTGAAGAATTAAGCCCAAAGTTGGCCATCTAAAACTTCGGGGTCGCTATCTTTTCCGTAAATTCCGGTAGATAAATACTTCCATCCCGCATCGCAGACGATGAATGCAATTTCTGCTCCTACGCCCGCATCTACACATTCCTTGGCAACCCCAAGTGCGGCATGCAGTATCGCGCCAGTTGAAATACCAGCAAATATTCCCTCAACTTCAAGTAACTCACGAACTCTTCGGACTGAATCTTCGGCCCCTACTGAAAACCGTCTTGTAATAACTGATGCATCATAAAGTTCTGGAACGAATCCGGCATCTAAGTTGCGAAGTCCATATACAACTTCACCGTATCTTGGTTCTGCAGCAATGATTGCAATATCTGGATTTTTCTCTCGTAGAAACTTTCCAGCTCCCATAAGGGTTCCAGTTGTTCCTAGTCCGGCAATAAAGTGCGTAATCGCAGGTAAATCTTCAAAAACTTCAGGGCCAGTTGTCTTGTAGTGCGCCAAAGTGTTTGCCGGATTTCCATATTGATAGAGAAATACCCAATCTGGATTTTCGGCTGCTAAATCTTTTGCGACGCGCACTGCCTCATTTGATCCACCAGCAGCTGGTGAGTAAATTATTTTTGCGCCCCACATCTCTAAAATCTGAGTGCGTTCAATGCTGGTGTTTTCAGGCATTACACAAATTAATTTGTAACCACGAACTTTTGCAACCATCGCAAGAGAGATTCCGGTATTTCCACTTGTTGGTTCAAGAATTGTTGCGCCAGGTTTTAACTTTCCGGTTTTCTCTGCATCATCAATCATCGCCATTGCTGTGCGATCCTTAATTGAACCAGTTGGATTTCTATCTTCCATCTTGGCCCAGAGTCGGACCGCTGGTTTCCCTGCCTGAGATTTAGGAGAAAGTTTCGGCAATCCAATTAGTGGAGTGTGGCCAAGAGATGCTTCTAACGATTCGTATCTTGTCACTTGCAGCCACCGGCGACGGCGGGCAAAATTGTTACAGAATCACCAGCTTTGAGTGTTGCGGCAAGTGAACCCATAAATCGAACATCTTCATCATTGATATAAATATTTATAAATCTACGGAGCTCGTTATTTTCAAGTAACCGCTCGCCCAGTCCGACATACTTAACATTTAGGGCAGAAATTAGCTCACCTAGATTATTCGCTTCAGCTGTTACTAACTTCTCGCCATTTGTGTAAGGGCGAAGAATTGTTGGGATGCGAACTTCTATCGTTGCGGAGGACATGGGATAAGTATCCTAGAAGCGCGCCTTACTTGCCAATCGTAGAATCTGCAGGGGGTGTAGTGATTATTTCAACGGGCTCTTCGGTAACTTCACCATCAATTATTCGATATGAACGAAACTCAGTCTCAGGTGCAATCTCTTTGCGGGTAGAAACCAAGACATAGTGCGCATTTGGTTCGGAGGCATAGGCGATATCCGTGCGAGATGGATAGGCCTGGGTTTCGGTGTGTGAATGATAAACAACAACGATCTCCTTAGATTTTTCATCTAGCTCGCGATATAGAGCAAGCAAATCCTTGGAATCGAACTCATAAAATGTAGGTGAATGTGCTGCGTTTATCATTGGCTTCAACTCGACGGCGCTATCGCTGCCTTCAGGGCCGAGAATTACTCCACAACATTCATCTGGATATTCGGCACGTGATTGCTCCAAAATTTTTGCAACAATATCCGCATGAATTCGAAGTGTCATAGGAGTAACTCTAACAAATTTTCCTGCAACCAACCCAACCAGAAGTAAACGGCATAAACCGGTTTCTGCGGATCTTCATCTGGCAACAGCTCAAAGGTTTCGAAACTAGTTTCTGATATTTCTAACCTAATTGATAGCGCTATTCGTAAATCGTTTATTGCTTTTAGCCAAACATTGGCCTCGATATCCTCAATTACGCCACCAGAATTTTCATCGACCAAAACTGTTAATTGCTCACGAACTAGCCGCAGATTTTTCTGCTTTGCACCACGCAATTGTGGTTCGGTGTATCTCCGAAAATCTGATGCTGCTTCTGGATCGGCGTATGCGTTTGGCAACAGCCGCAGCAAAACCGGATCATCTGGTGTAACAATTTCTGATGGCATTGCTAGTAATTGCGCTAGTGGATCACTGGAATCATAATGATGAAAGAAATCACCTTCGCCAAGTAACTCCAATAATTGCTCAACTAAGTTAATAAGAATTTGAGCTTCATCTAGGGTTAAATCCAGAGAATAACCAGCACCGACTTTTTCGAAGTTAGACATTAAATTTTGTCATCACGTTGCAAGGTTGCCCATAAGCCATGTTCATGTAATCGTTGAACATCTCGCTCCATCTCTTCGCGAGTCCCGGATGAAACAACTGCCCGTCCTTCGTTATGCACTTGCATCATTAATTCGTGAGCTCGTTCCTTCGAGAACCCAAAGAGTTTAATAAGAACATGCGTAACGTAATTCATGAGATTTACTGGATCATCCCAAACAATTGTTATCCATGGTCGATCTACTAATTCACTAATGCTTACTTCTTCTTTAGGAAGTGTTTTCACCATGTTTGTAATTTCCAATTTCTAACGCACCAAAACCGAGGCAAAAGTTGTTGCTGAACCGATAAAGCCTGATTCAGATTCTGTAACAATCCTAAACTGCATAACCCCAATTTTTGTAGCAGTAAATTCAAATTCAAATTTTCCATCAACCAACGAAGTTGTGTTGACTTTACTCTTGCCATCATCCAGAGCAACTTTTATCCCTGGAACTTTAGGTTGTAGCTGTCCAGAAATCTTGTAGCTAACGCCCCGCTTCATTGATGCTGGAAGGTTCCAAGAGATCACTCTAGAAATTCCGATAGTTTTTTCTGGCGTTAATCCAAGTGTCCAGTCCCTGGTCTCATCGGTTGAAAATGAAATGTTTGAAGACTCTCCCAGTAAAACTCTTGCCTGAAAACTTCCATCCAGACCGGTCTGCGCAATTGGTTTGCGAGTATTGCCACTAGGTCTTTTTATCTCAATAAACACTGGAACATTTGCTAGTGGTCGACCATCGGCCAATTTAAATGTGCCGTTGAATGTAGTGCTCTCTCCGTAAAGCAAGTAATCTGAACTTGCAACAACTTCGCCGACGACTTTGTCTTGCCCCATTGCAATTGCAACTTTTTTAACTTCTTCAATTGCTAAATCATCGCCGTAACCAATCTCCCACTCGGAAATGCCACCAAGTTGATATTTTTCAACAAGTTTTGCTCTATCAAAATAACCTCGGGCATCCACAAACCATGCCGAATGATCGACCTTGCAACTTGTGGGCGCTCCTTTGGTATTCACGCCATTAAACTCGGCTGTGTAGAGCACGTTGGTTTCGCCAAATTTTTCATTGTAAGTAGCGACAGCACCTGGTTTATTCAAAATTGCTTGCGAGCGGTTTTGATGAATAATTGCTGCATTTGAAGATTTACTCTCAGATTTTGGGGTATTAGTTGGACACACACCAGTAATTTTAGTTACCCAGTTATATCCATAGTTTGGTGTTCCAAAATAAATTTTGTAGGGGGCAACATGTTTAAGTGCATAAAGCAGTGAAGGTTCTGCCCAACTTATCGGACCTATCGGCCCAGGCTTCGTATCATATTTATGATAGTCATAAAACATAATATTTAATCTATCGATGTAGCTAGATATTTCTGGCCAGGCGTAATGGTAATAACCTCTTCTGCCAGTGGTTGGATCCAGAAGATACGGAGTAGTCACCGATAACAATTTATTTTTAGAGCGCATTGCAACAGATAATTCTGCAACGAATTTAACCCACCTCGTTTGGATCGTAGGCCAGGTTGCAATCTTGTCGACATAAGCAAAGCCCTCGAAATTTAAATCGATTCCATCAAAATTACTTGCCATTACTAAATCGGTAATTGTCTTTATTAACGTCGCTCGGCTTGCGTCATTCCCCATAATCTTTGAGAGTTCGCCCTCTTTGGTGCTATCTGTGAGCGTAGGCAAAACTTTAATTCCAAGGCTTTGAAGAGTAGATATTGGAATTGCCTTATCAATTGAATTTTGGGTTACATATTTATCTTTAATTTTTGAAGCACTTGTTATCGAATACCAAAATGGCAATATCTGGCTAAACATTTCGGCATTCTTGACGACATAATCCATAGCTTGAATTTGACCCCGAGTTGTGTCCCCATATGTGCTGTAATCGGTCATCCAACCCGAGAAGATTTTCCGTAACGCCTTATCTTGTGCAACAGATTGTGGAGCGACCAATAAGCTGGCAAGAACTGAGAACAGAAGGCTGAAAGTTAAAAGCCTGGGACGATGTTTTCTCATTCCTTCTTTAGGCCATCGTAGATTTTTTTGCAGAGCGGGCAGATCGGAAACTTTTCAGGATCGCGACTTGGAACCCATTTCTTCCCGCAGAGCGCACGAACAGCTTTACCAGTTACGGCAGATTCAACGATTTTTTCTTTACGAACGTAATGCGCGAATTTTTCATGATCGCCATCTTCATTTGAATGCCTGGTTTCTTCCTTCTCCAAGACATCAGCAAATGGCTGTAAACCATCCAAGCCTGGCGCTGATTTAGGTGTTCGGGTGAAGATTCCCATGAAATAAATTCTACCGATGCCACTGCCTTTATTGGGTATTATTCAACGATGAAAGACCTATTGCGCACCGAGCATTTATCTCGGGAAGATGTCGAACTTATCCTTGACACAGCCGCACAATTTGCAAGTAAACCAATGCGCTCTAAAGATGCATTAGCTAATCAAAGTGTTGCAATTTATATGACCAAATCTTCAACCCGTACGAGACTTGCATCAGAAACTGCTGTGGCTCACCTTGGTGGCACTCCAATATTCTTACGCGGCGATGACTTACAAATCGGCCGGGGCGAGACTATTTCGGACACCGCAAAAGTCATAAGCGGTTTTGCGAGCGCCTTAATTGTTCGAACTTTTGCCCAGTCAGATGTTGATGAACTTGGTGCACACGCAACAATTCCAGTATTAAATGGATTGACGGATACCGATCACCCAACACAGCTACTTGCAGATTGGCTAACAATTCGCGAAGTATTTGGATCAGAAGTTTCCGGTCGCAAATTTACATATGTAGGCGACGGAAACAATATGGCTCATGCCTGGCTAACAATGGGCGCAATCATGGGTGCACATGTTGTTGTTGCTACTCCTGCTGGTAAATGGGCACCGTCAGAGAATGCGGTAAAGAGTGCAAAAGAAATCGCCGCTAAGACCGGAGCAAAACTTGAAGTGCTAACCGATCCCGAGGCCGCCGCAAAAGGTGCAAGTGTTTTGTATACCGATGTTTGGATGTCCATGGGAGATCCGGAAGAAGTCAGAAGCGAAAAGTTAAAGGCACTGGCACCATTTGCGATTACAAAGAATTTAATGTCGTTGACAGCATCCGATTCAATATTTATGCACTGCTTGCCTGCCCACCGTGGCGAAGAAGTCGAGGCCGAGGTAATCGATGGGCCCAAATCTGTCATCTGGCGCGAGGCTTTTCACCGTCGTACAACAATTCAAGCCGCTCTCTATCATTTAGTTCGCGGTGAATTGAAGGGTAATTAAAGGGTAATCGCTAAAAATAAGGCGACACACCACGCTCGAGGCACTAATCTTCTGGCATGCGAATAGCCGTAGCTAAAGAAATCCGATCTGGTGAAGCTCGTGTAGCCCTAGTTCCAGACATCATCTCTAAATTAACCAAGGCTGGACTTGAAGTTGTTATCGAAGCCGGGGCTGGAATTGCCTCTGGTTTTCAAGATAGCGAGTTCACAGCCGCAGGCGCCACTGTAAAAAGTGGAAATGTAATCAGTGATGCTGATGTAGTTGCATCCGTTACCGCCCTAACGCCAGATCAGATGAAGTCACTGAAAAAGGGTGCGCTTACTATTTCGTTCTTATCCCCAACAACTTCAGTTGATTCAATAGAAGCAGCAGCCAGCGCTGGTGTAACTGCACTCTCGCTAGAACTTGTTCCTAGAATTTCTCGTGCCCAATCAATGGATGCCTTAACTTCGCAAGCACTCTGTGCGGGTTACCGCGCTTCATTAGTAGCGGCCGAACTTTCACCAAGATTCTTCCCACTGCTTATGACTGCAGCCGGAACTGTTACACCTGCTCAAGTTGTTATCTTGGGCGCAGGCGTTGCTGGTCTTCAAGCAATTGCAACTGCAAAGCGACTTGGCGCAGTTGTTAGTGCCTACGATGTTCGCCCATCTTCAGCAGATGAAGTTAAATCAATGGGTGCAAAATTTATTACCCTCGAACTTGAAGCACTAGAAGGTGCCGGCGGTTATGCCCGCGAAATGACTGAAGAGCGCGCTGCTAAACAACGTGAACTTCTTACCCCTTATCTTGCAGCTGCTGATGTTGTTATCACTACTGCAGCAGTTCCTGGAAGACCAGCACCAAGACTGGTAACTGGTGAAATGGTTTCAGCGATGAAATCTGGCGCGGTGATTGTTGATCTTGCAGCCGAAACTGGCGGAAACGTTGAAGGAAGCAAGCCAGGTGAAACAATTACAACTGCAAATGGCGTGGTTCTTTGGGGCGGAAAAGATGTTCCAAGTCAGCTGCCATATCACGCATCAATGTTGTTCTCACGAAACGTTGTAAATCTGCTCCTGCTCATGACAAAGAGTGTCGACGGAAAACCTACTGGCGAAGTAATTCCTGATTTCTCTGACGAAATTATTGACGCCGCAACACTTACACATGGCGGCGCTCGTCGCACACCGGAGGGCAAGAAATGACATCTATGGCAATTCTGACAATTTTTATTCTTTCAGTCTTCGTAGGATTTGAAGTTGTTTCCAAGGTTTCAACAACACTCCACACACCACTTATGTCCGGTGCAAATGCGATTCACGGAATCATTTTGATCGGTGCAATCCTGGTTGCAGCTGGAGCAAAAACCACTCTAGAAACCACCTTGGCAATCCTCGCAGTTGTATTAGCAACAATAAATCTTGTTGGCGGCTTTGTGGTCACAGATCGCATGCTCGAAATGTTTAAAGGAAAGGGCGGTAAGAAGTAATGAATTCAAATCTTTATGCCCTAATCGGACTTGTTGTTGCCATCTCTTTCATTATGGCACTTAAGGGGCTCTCGGCTCCGAAGACTGCGCGTCGTGGAAATTTAATTGGTGCCGTTGGTGCCACTGTTGCAACCATAATCGTCTTCTTTGATCCTGCTATCGAAGAGCGCAATAACACCTTACTAATCATTGGTGCGATTGCATTTGGTGTAATCGTTGGCGTTCCTGCGGCTCGTAGGATTCAAATGACTCAAATGCCACAACTTGTTGCACTATTCAATGGTGTTGGTGGCGGAGCTGCTGCTCTGGTTTCAATTGTTGAATATTTACATCTAGGTGATGACGCAAGCACCGGCGAAGTCTTAGCAACCGTATTTACTGTGTTGGTTGGAAGCGTCTCGTTTTCTGGCTCAATCGTTACCTTCTTAAAGCTGCAAGAGCTTATGACTACACGACCAGTTGTTTTCCCTGGCGGTCGCTTCGTTATCGCAGCAACCTTGGCGGGTGCCCTTGGAACTTCTGGTTGGGTTATCGCAAGTGGTGGAACTACTCCACTTCTAGTTCTAGCTGGCCTCTCACTTCTATTTGGTGTTCTCTTCGTTCTACCTGTTGGTGGCGCAGATGTTCCAATCGTTATCTCATTGCTTAATGCCTTCACTGGATTAACTGTTGCGGCTAGCGGATACGTTCTGCAATCAACGCTACTTATTGTTGCCGGAACACTTGTTGGTGCATCAGGAACAATTCTTACTCGCAAGATGGCAGAAGCAATGGGCCGATCACTCTTCGGAACTCTCTTTGGTGCATTCACTGCAAAGCCACAAGCAGCAACAGAGGCTGGCGAAGCTCGCCCAGTTAAATCTGGATCACCTGACGATGTTGCAATTCTTCTTAATTATGCACAAAGAGTCGTAATCGTTCCGGGCTTTGGATTAGCAGTTGCCCAAGCGCAACACACAGTCCGTGAACTTGCAGATTTGTTGGCCGAGAAAGGCGTAGAAGTTGCATATGGAATTCATCCAGTTGCAGGTCGCATGCCTGGTCATATGAACGTTCTTCTTGCAGAAGCAAATGTTCCTTACGAGCAATTGGTTGAAATGGAAGAAATCAATCCAACTTTCCCGCAGACCGATGTAGTTCTAGTTGTTGGTGCCAACGATGTTGTGAACCCAGCTGCTAAGACGACTCCAGGTTGCCCAATTTATGGAATGCCTATTCTTGATGTTGCGAGTGCTGGAAATGTTATTTTCCTAAAGCGTTCGATGCGCCCAGGTTTTGCTGGTATCGAAAATGATCTTCTATACGATGCCAAAACCACATTGCTCTTTGGTGATGCGAAGGATTCGCTAACCAAAGTTGTTAATGCGCTAAAAGCTCTATAACAAACTAACCTGACTAGTTACTTGCCTTCAACAATTTCTGTTGGGGCCCCATGAACCCCAGTGACATCTATCGCTGGAACAGTGCCAAGTAAGCCCTTCTGGAAATCATCAAAAGCTTTTAGAACTTCGGCCTTTGTGTTCATTACAAATGGCCCCATCCATGCAACAGGTTCTTTAATTGGTTGGCCACCAAGAATTAAAACATCCATCTCTGGTGATCTAGATTCCTGAGTTGGATCGGCTTGAATAACCAAAGTATCGCCATCGCCCATAACCGCAAGTTGCCCCATTTGAACTGGTTGCTTCGATTCGCCAACAGTGCCGTGGCCATTCAAGGTGTAGACCAATGCATTGTAATTTTTGTTCCAAGGCAGTTCTAACTTTGCACCTGGTGCCAAAGTCGCATGCACAATTGAAATCGGAGTTTGGGTTGAACCTGGTCCAACATGTCCAGCTACTTCTCCTGCAATTACGCGGATTAAAGTTCCACCATCACTTGATGCAAGTAACTTCACATCACTTGCGCGCAAATCTTGATATGCCGGCTTCGACCATTTCTTCTCTGCTGGCAAGTTAACCCATAGTTGGAAGCCATGAAATAAACCACCACTCATTACTAAATGCTCTGGTGGAGTTTCGATATGCAAAATTCCAGCGCCTGCAGTCATCCATTGAGTATCACCGTTCGTGATTGTTCCCCCGCCACCATGATTATCTTTATGATCAAAGATTCCATCGATAATGTATGTAACAGTTTCGAAACCACGATGTGGATGCCAAGGAGTTCCCTTTGGCTCACCTGGTGCGTATTCAACTTCGCCCATTTGATCAAGGTGAATAAATGGATCAAGTTGCGCTAAATCGACTCCAGCAAATGCACGACGAACCGGAAAACCTTCACCCTCATAGCCTTGAGGCGCTGTAGTAACGCTCTTGACGCTGCGAGTGCGTGAACTTGGATCAACAACAACTCTTGGCAGGATAGTTATGTCGGCGACTGTTACAGCTGGCAATTTATAGCTCCTTATTTAACTAACTTAACTTTTAAGGTTCTTCGGCCTATATTAGTTGAATATTCAACAATTTCAATTCGAAACATATTTGTCTGGGTTGGCGGCGAAACTATCTCGGCATCCAGGCATACAGAAGTAATAACTTTTGCCTTCATGCACATAACTTGCAGGTGCATCTGCGATTCTGACTTGCATCCCACAGATCAAATCCTGCGCAAATAACTGATCTGGGCTGGACTTATCTCGAGTGCGATACATCCAATAAATCCAGAGAATTAACGCAAGTGCAAATAAATTAAGGATAGTTGTGTAGTTAAATCCAAATTTCATTGAATGTGACATCGAGTGATCCATGGCTGGAATTAGATTTAAGGATTGAAAGACAATTTCAGTAATCAGACCACTAAGGCTCATGACCAACCAAAATACCAGCGTTAACCTGATTGCTAATTTAGTTCCGTAATACTTTCGATAAATCATCACCAGTGGAAAGGCGATTAAATCGGCATAGATAAATGAGATGGTGCCACCAAATGAAAGCCCACCATGCCAGAGCGTAGATGCCAATGGAATGTTTCCAACCGAACAGACAAAACTTATGAAGGCAATTATTGGACCAATAATCACATTTTGGATAGTAGTTATGATGCCATTACCAGAAAGAAAAATTGCACTCCAAAATGATGCTGGGATAAGTTTTGCTGCAAGACCGGCAACAATAAATCCGATTATCAATTCGTATCGCAGCATCTTGAAATCGCCAACTGTATAACCCGCGGCGTCGTGCCAAGAAGCTTTCTTTTCTGACTTAGGCGGCGCAGATTTTTCTACATTCGCTCGAGAACTCTCGATCATTGAAGCTGGAATCAACCTTGGTATCAATAGCTTTAGAAGAATTATCATCACTGCGCCACCAAAAAATTCAGCTACAGCAAATTGCCATCCCATCATGATCCAAAGAACAAGACCAAGTTCAATTACTAAATTTGTGCTCGCAAACATGAACACCATTGAAGTCGTGAAGTTTGCACCTTTTGAGAAAAGACTCTTGGCAAGTGCGCTGGCTGAGTAAGAGCAAGATGAGCTTATGATTCCGAAGCCCGATGCTTTTAATACGCTTTTAAAGCTGTCATCGCCCAATTGCTCTTTCATCTTATTGCGAGAGATGAATGCTTGAACTGCCCCTGACAATGTGAAACCAAGAATTAGAGCCCAGAAGGTATGAAAGAGCATCCACCAGGCTTCTATGAGTCCATCAATAATTATTTTCGTTTCCTCAAACTTTCATGGCTAATATCTTTTGACTTCTCATGAATTTTGCGCATCTGTAATTCCAGTGCAGTAACGGCTTTATCAAATGCTGCTAAATCGTTAAATCCTGCACCTTCGGCTCTCATGAAAGGCCCGCTACCGCTTGTTGTTAAGTGGACTTCGTGAGATGACTTTCCAAAGCGAGGATTTTGCTCATGCAAAATTTCTACCTTAACGCTGTCAACTTTTACGCTGAATCGATCAAGTGATTTGAGTTTATCGGTGACAATTGTTCTGAAATCTTCAGCCAAGTTTGCATTTCTGGCATGTATGACAATTTCCATAAAACTCCTACCTGAATCATTAAGACTGCTATGAAGTTTTGATTGCGTCTTAAAGTTACACCAGAAGGTATTAAAGCGGAAGTAAATAAATAATAAGCGTTATTGTTAGAGCCAATGAGAGCGCTTGAATCAATATAGAGAGTGCAGTTTTGCGGTCAGCTTTGCGATCTTCAGATGTTGCAACTTTCGAAAGCTTCCCCAGCGGACCAAAATTAAAGGTGCCCATAAAGCCATATGCTAAACAGAATTTACGCCTGGATTGAATGAATCCAACTGAAAAAACTAGAGCTGGGAGAAGAACCCCGAGCCTTGCGCTCTTTGCACTTCCAGAAGCAATCAAACCAACCGTTGTCACGATAACTAAAACTAAACCTATTAGAGCAACTACCTGACGTTGGCGGACTTCACCCTTGCCAATGTTGCAACTACCAGCGATGTATTCCATGTTTTTAGTATCGTTAATTTCAAAAAGACTTAAACAGTTTCGCGGTCTTCATCCGCAAAAACTTCGTGATCATCATCGCCACTTTGCGCTACCCATTCGAATGCAGTCTTGATCGCAGTTGCGATCACAGCGATAAAAGTAATTGCGGCTAGCAGGCGGCGGATGGCTTTGAACATGTGCTAAATCTACCTTATGGGTTACATGCCTCGCGCTTCGAGAACTGCGGCGGCCGCGTTGTGTCCTGGGATCCCACTAACTCCGCCACCTCGGATTGCGCCTGCCCCACATAAAAATAAGTTAGGTATATCTGTTTCAACTCCCCAACTTGGGGCCGAACCATCTTCCCGAAAGGGCATAGAGAGGTCTTTGTGAAAAATATTGCCTCTCGGTAAACCGATTTCGTCTTCAAGATCCAAAGGACTTTTTATCTCAATACAGAGTGAACCATCAGAATTCTTTGCTAGACAGCTCTCTATTGGATCGACCAAATACTGATTTAACTGATTGAGCAAGCGTTTTAAAATAATAGCTTTGCTTCCAGAATTATCCTTTTCAAATAAGAAGGCGGGGGTATGTATTCCAAAGAGTGTCAAAGTTTGGAAACCCTTAGCCACTAAATCAGGGCCCAAAATTGAAGTATCTGAAAGCGTATGACAATACATTTCGGCTGGAATGATGTCAGGAATTTCACCAGCAGCCGCTTGGGTATAGGCCAATTGAAAATCTGAATATCGCTCGTCGAAATGGAAGGTCCCAGCAAACGCTAACTTTGGATCAGTTCCAGATTTAAGTTTTGGTAACTTCGTAAGCAACATATTTACTTTAACTTGGCTTCCATCAAGACTTTTAGGTGCTTTCTTGGACAGAACATTGGCTAACTTTTGTGGGGCAAAGTTTGCTAAAACATATTTGCTTTCATAGTTATGACCAGATGCTGTTGTCACAAAGTTATCTTCACCTGCAGTTATCGCTTCTACTTCACTTTCTAAAACAAAGGTGACGCCAAGATTCTTCGCCTTTTCTACCAATTCTGCGACAAGTGCTCCCATGCCACCGACCGGGACTTTCCAGTCGCCAGTTCCGTTTCCGATCAGATGGTAGAGAAAACAAATATTTGCGACTAAGTCCTTGGCATCAGAAAATGTTCCGATTAAGCCATCGGTAAGGACGATTCCACGGACTAAATCGTCTTTGAATCTGCGCTCTAATACTTGCTCTAGAGGATTTTCAATAATCTCATTCCAGATTTCATGACCGACTTTTTCCTTAAGTTCAGATCGTGTTGGAAGCTTCTGCAGCATTGTCGGTGCAATTACATCTGCCAACTTCTGCACATCCGCGTAAAATTCTCTCCAGGCTTCAATCTCATCTTCGCTCCCTGTTATTTCTAGGAAGTTAGCTGCTGTTTCCCCGACCAGACCACGATTGATCAGTAATCCTAAATCCCGGCCATCAATTTGCTCAGGAGTAAAGGAGGAGACTTCGCGCTCTATCGTTTTAAACTTTAATTCCAAGTCTTTAACGATTTGATCTGGCAGAAGCGAAACTAAATATGAGTAACGAGACAATCTAGCTTCATATTCTGGAAACACTTTCTGACTTACGGTTGCTCCGCCTAAAGAATCATTCTTCTCCAAAATCGCAACTGACAAGCCCGCCTTTGCTAAATAACAAGAGGCAATTAATCCGTTGTGGCCGCCTCCAACAATTACTACATCAAAGCTTTTTGACTCACTTTTTGACACAGGAAACCATTCTCGAAACCGCGTCACTTATGATCTCTTCGCTCGTTGCAAAATTTAATCGAACAAAACTTGCAGATTCTGCTCCAAACGTAACTCCAGCATTTACCGCAAGTTTCCCTTTTTCTAAAAGAATATCCGAAGGGTTCTCACCTAAATTAAGCTCCTTAAGGTCTAGCCAAGCCAGATAAGAAAAATCAGGAATCCGATAGCCCACACTTGGTAATTCCTTTTTCAGTAAGGTCGCAAGATAACTTCGATTGCTATCCATGGTTGCTATCGCACTATCAAGCCAATCTGTGCATTCATAGGCAACGGCTGAAGCCACTGCGCCAAAGAGTGAAGCACGATAGTGAACCGCCATTGGCATGGATTTTGCACGCTCTAACTGCTTTGGATGTGCGGTGATGATGGTTGCACATTTTAATCCAGCTAAATTCCAACTCTTACTTGCCGCCGTAACACAAATACCAACTTCTCGAGCTGTCTCGCTGACTGCAAGAAATGGAACAAAGCTTTTCGCATCGTAGGTAAGTGGCGCATGAATCTCATCGCTAAATACTGTTACATCATATTTTTTCGCAAGTTCAGCTAACTCTGCTAATTCTTCTCTGGTGAAAACAGTTCCGACTGGATTATGAGGACTGCACAGGAAATGCGCCTTAACTCCAGCGGCATAACCTTTCTCGATTGCCTTTAAGTCCATGGTGTAATGCAGGCCAGTTTTTGTAAGTGGCGCATCGTAAGATTTACATTTGAGTTCAGCTATCCAATTATTCATGTTGTGATATACCGGCGAATTAATCATTATCAAATCCCCGGGATTGACGACCATTCTGGCCATCTCAACCATTCCAACGCCGACATCAGTAGCTACAAATACTTGTTCTGGATCAATCTCCCAACCCCACCTGGCCTTCGAAAACTTTGCAAGATTTGTCCCAAGTTCTGGAATTGGCCCAAGGTAGCCAGTGTCTGAACCTTTGATCATTTCTTCTAAGACATCGCGGATTGGCTTTGCAATTTCAAAATCCATTTCCGCAACAGGCAGTGGAAGCACATCGCCTGGAAACATTCGCCACTTAGCACTTCTGCGTTTCTGTAATTGAGAGAGAGGTAGCGCTGAAAGTTTTGCCATCGAATTACTCTATTTGCTCTTGCGATCTCGAGTCTTGTATAAACTTAAAATTGATGTAAGAGCCAAAGTTCCAATGATCATGCCCAAGCTAAAAATTAGTGAGATGTGTGGAAGTTCCAAGGGCCCTACGCTGTGCCAACCCTGTGAATGCATCGCCTCGAGGAATAACTTCACACCGATGAAAGCAAGAATCACTGACAAGCCCTGAGTTAGATAGACCAACTTGTTCATAAGGCCACCGATGAGGAAATAAAGCTGGCGCAGGCCCATAAGTGCAAAGATGTTTGCGGTAACGATTATGTACGGTTCCTTTGTTAGACCAAAGATTGCTGGAATCGAATCAAAAGCAAAGAGAACATCTGTCATGGCAATTGCTACAAGCGCTAACGTAAATGTTGAGGCACCTTTGCTCCGCATGTAAGTTATTACTTTTCCTTCTTTCCACTCCTCGTGCTCTGATTCCTTAACTAGGGAATAGGCGGTATAGATCAAGAAGGCTCCGAAGAAGAAGAAGACCCATGCGAATTTACTAACTATCACCGAGCCAAGTGCAATAAATCCACCACGCATCACTAGTGCCATTGCAATTCCGATAAGAAGAATTAGCTGTTCCTTCTCCTTTGCAACTTTTAACCTTGCCAAGATAAGTACAAAGACAAATAAGTTATCGAATGAGAGTGAGTATTCAGTCAACCAACCAGCAAAAAATTCATTCTGTGATTGAGTATCGGCCCACTGACCCAGTGAAATTCCGAAGACAACTGCCGCTGCAACATAGAAGAGCGTCCAACTAACAGCAGTGCTAAGAGAAGTTTCAACGTTGCGTTGCCGGTATGCCATTGCAAAGTCAAAAGCTAAGACTAAAAGTAATACGGCTAGGGTGACTTGCCAGACCTGTGTGCTCATGGCACGTAAACTACATTACTTTTACGAAAATAAGACCCCAGTGCTTGAATGACAGTCATATCCATTTGGATTCTTTGCTAAATACTTCTGATGATATTCCTCGGCGAGCCAATAGGTGTGTGGGTCAGCACTTTCAATTTGGGTAACAATTTCCCCAATTCCCTCAGCTGTTAATAATCCCTGATATGTAACTTTTGTTGCGAGCGCTTCTTCAAGCTGCCCCTTGGTTGTTGTGAAAATTGCACTTCGATACTGCGTCCCAATATCTCCACCCTGCCTGTTAAGTGAAGTTGGATCGTGCATCACCCAGAACTCTTCTAGCAATCTTCGATAAGTAATTAAATTTGGATCGTAAGTGACACAGACTATTTCTGCATGATTTGTGGTTCCAGTGCAAACTTGTTCATAACTTGGATTAGGTCGATTTCCACCCATATAGCCAACACTTGTTTCCAAAACTCCAGTGAGTTGCCAAAATCTTCGTTCCGCGCCCCAGAAGCATCCTGTTGCAAAATATGCCACTTCGCTCTTTTCCATTTGGCTCTTTTCCATTTGGCTCCCGCTCTCTCAATTTCCCAGGCGCAATCATTTCAGATTTTTGCTAGTTTTAAGTAGGTAGAGTGCAAGCACTAAAATCACTACTATTACTACAATTACTTAACACACTGAATATCTACCTTATTTGCCCCCGTAGCTCAGTGGATAGAGCACCGCCCTCCGGAGGCGGGAGCGCAGGTTCGATTCCCGCCGGGGGCACAAATCACATAATCAATTAGCAAATGTCCTTGTTATGTCATGCAATCCACGGGAGAATTAACCTATGTGAAAGGCAGTAATTGCCTTTTGCTTCCTCCGATTTAACCCCGATTTAAGTTTTTAATATCTATAAGGAGCCACTGAATCATGGATTGGCGTCATCAATCTGCTTGTCGCGATGAAGATCCGGAGCTTTTCTTTCCGGTAGGAAACACTGGCCCTGCATTGGCTCAAATCGAAGAAGCTAAAAAAGTTTGTAATCGCTGCATAGTTAAAGAACCTTGTCTTGCTTGGGCTCTTGAAAGTGGTCAAGATGCTGGAGTTTGGGGCGGTCTTTCTGAAGATGAGCGCCGTGCACTTAAGCGCCGTGCAGCTAGAAATCGTGCTCGCCTATTAGAAAATCAAAATAGCTTCTAACCTAAATTATTTTAACTCGATTAGTTTAGAACTTTAGAACTGCTTGAGTTTCACTTCCAACACGAATTAACTCAATACTTCCCTTTAACTCATTCTCGGTCAGTGTCTTAACAATCTGGAGACCTAAGTTAGAAGATTGATCCCACTTGAAATCGATCGGAAGTCCGACGCCATCATCAATAATTCGCACTTCGCAACTATCTTCTTTTCTCAATACCTCTACCCGTAAATTATCGCCTGAATTTGCGAGTCCATGTTCTAGCGCATTATGAATCAATTCCGTGATCACCAAAGCCAGCGGGGTTGCAATTTGAGAATCAAAGGTTCCAAAAGTTCCCATTTTCTTTACATTAATCTTGTGCGTGCTCAATTCAATCGCATTGTGAACGATTCGATCATAAACTTCATCAAAAGCAACTGACTCAGCAGAACTATTCGAAAGTGTTTCGTGGACTATTGCAATTGACGCCACACGTCGAACAGCTTCTTCAAGTGCATTCTTTGCAACTTCATCATCCACCCGTCTTGACTGCAATCTAAGAAGTGCTGAAACTGTTTGAAGATTATTCTTTACCCGGTGATGAATCTCCCGGATTGTTACATCTTTGGTGATCAGATCACGATCCCGACGACGTAATTCCGTAACATTGTGAAGCAGAACAATTGCACCAATGTGATCGCTTCCTGCTACTAGTGGCATCACCAATAAATCAAATATTCCACTCTCGTTCTCAAATTCCTCGCGTCGCAAATTTTTCCCACTCAAAATACTGCGCCAAGACTCATCTGTTGGAAAGCTCGAATTAGGTTTAACGCTCTCAACTACATGTCCTAAAAATTCGCCTTCAAGTTCCCCGCTCCAGCCAGCGCGATTAAATGCTGATCTGGCGTTTGGGCTTGCATAAGTTATTTGTCCTGAAGAATCCAAGCGAATTAATCCATCGCCGACTCTAGGAGCCGATTCAGACCGATAGAAACTATTTTGAATTGGGAAAGTTCCTTCAGCAACCATCTGATAAATCTTGTGTGCGATCTCTCGATAATTTAGTTCTAGACGAGAAGGTGAGCGCATTAAATCTGCATTTCGATGGCGAGATATCACAGCAATTACTCTTCCATCATATGAAACCGGGATTGTTTCTTCCTTGATAAGAATCTCGCCAACTAGTTCAGCTTCCGAATCCCGGTCAATTTCACCGGTTGAAAGTGAATGGTCAATTCTGGGATTTGTTCCCCAGTTAATTACATTTCCAATGACATCATGAGCAAAAACTGTTGCCGCTGTTGTCGGGCGAATATGGGCGATCGCTAAATGTCCATCCGGCCAAGATTGGTAATCCTTGCGTTTAGGTGTCCAGAGTATTAAATCTGCAAAAGATAAATCCGAAAGCAATTGCCACTCTGCTAAAAGTTCCATTAAACGTGCGCGATCATCTTGTGTCAGCGCAGTTTGGGAGGCGATCATTTCATCAATAGATAACAAGACTTGGCCTCCATTCCCTTTTTAAATCTTATTTAACTTCCTGCGCAAGCCTACCAATCTCTGAGATTGTTCTTCCAAACCCGGATTCCCGCTTGGCTGGCTCTGCCAAGTTTGTATTAATCCGATTATTCATTGGAAGTATGAATGCGGTTTCACCTTCACACATCTTCAAGAATCTATTTGAAAGTGCTCGATCTTCGCGGGTGCTGCCTGATTGATTAAGAATATAAATAATCGGAAGATTTCGCAGTAAAACTGGGAATTGAGACATGAATTGTTCCAATCTAATCAAACTCAAGCCATTAGATTTGCAGAGATAAATCAGAGTTGTAGTTTCCTCTAAAGTCCGATTGATAAAACCTGCCTGCCATCTTCGATCATTTACTACTTCGGTTAATGGCGGCAGTGGTCCGAGATCGACAATGCTGACACTTGTGGTCTTACCGATGGTTACTTCGATTGATTTTTCCTGTGAAACTAAGTTAACTAAATTTAAGTTTTGATGATTATTTCCGGCCCGCCCAATGAAGTATTCAAGGGCTGGTGCTCGAGTATCAGCATCAAAGAGATTCACTTGCGAACTAGCAGCCAAGTAATTTGCAATGTTGATCGCAACTGAACTTCTACCAGGGGCACCAACGGTCCCGGTAATTGTAATAACGCAGGGCTTTCGTGCTGATGGAATTTGTGAACTTTGAGATTTCTCTATCTGGTTTGAATTTGATGCCGAAGAATTTGCTATGAGAGGTAATCTGAGTTGGCCTCGAATAAATGTCATTAACTTGTGGGAATTGATTTCGATGTCATCAATGCAGATGTTTTTCACTTTTGAATTTGCGGCTGATTCCAGCAGTTCATTGCTGAAATTGGGAAGATCGCTCTTAAAGATGACGACAGTTCGCAAATCTCCATTCCTGGTTTCAAGAAATTCCATCAGCCCAGCCATGTCTATCGCTCGATAAATAATGCTCCAGCCCTGTGAGAAGAGAAGCTGAGAAACGAAGTCCTCGCAATCTGAATCACTTATGGCTGTTACTACTTGGAGTTGAGGAATTTCAGATTTCATTTCTGACCACCACAATTCTTGACTGATTTAGCGCTTCCAATAAATAGATAACGTCTCGCTCTGGAATCTTGAGAACTATTCCAATATCGCCGCCCATATCTTTACTCTTTAAGTCAACGCTTTCCACGACCACGCTAATTGAAATCAGCTCGGTCTTTCTAGATTTCGTAGAATTCAAATCATTCTGGGGCAGCGAGTAAATATCTACGCTCTGACCACTAGTGAGATCGTTTGGAAGATCATTACGCGCAATCTTTAAGGGCACACTGCGAATGCTCTCTCCCCTAAAGGTTGAAGAAAGCGCCGAAGTCGGAAGAAGTTCGCCTTTTCGAATCATGCGATTAGCTATTTGATTGGCTATTTTCGTATCGGCCGATAGATATTTATCAGAGTTGGTAGGTAGAAATACTTTTACAGCAGTAAGGCTTCCATCTTTGATTGCATCTCCAGCAACTAGATCCTTTGATGCGGACCACACGTTTACTGACTTATTTGCCTGACCAGTAATTGCAAACGCTGCAAACAGAGAAAGAACCAGTAGGCCGATTGCAAAGTAAGTTTTAGCTGTTGCTCGCTTTAGTGCAAGATCCTTGATCACCTCTAAATTCAAATTAGTTGAAGTTTTTCGACTAAGCATCTTCTTTTCTCCTTCAGTTGTTAGGAGCAATGGATACCTTAGTTTTCAGCTTTCTAGGTTTTGTAATCCACAGAGACCTTCAAAGTTACAAGTAATTCATCCTTTAGGAGGAGGTAAGCCAACTAGTCCCTCGCCATGGTTAGCCCAAGTGAATAAACGTGGTTCTATAAAAAGACATGAGGGCTGATGAAAAAGAATGAAACTACAACTAGTTCTGGGAATTCTTTTAGAGTTCGCAATTATGGAACCCCGGGTTCAATTACTCCGATTGATAGGACGCTTTGGAATCACCCGGTTCTTGCTTTCTATCAGGAACCTAAAGTTGTTGAAGCTCCCAAGGTCCCTGCAAAGTTGTATTTAATTCCTACGCCTGAATACTTCGGCAGAGATGTTGAAGATTATTCGGATCCAGAATTTCTTGCTAAACCTTCGCCTTTATCTGAACTGCCAGATATTCAAGAATGGGTGACAAAGTTTGCTCTTGGGGTTGTTGAAATCTGGGGTGGTAGAAGATCTGCAAATCAGTTAGCAAGATGGTGTCATCGACAAGTGCATCAGCAATTATTGATTAAGCCTTCTGCCATAAAGACCGCGCCAAAGATTCGTAAAATTTATATCAGCGAACCAATTGAAGGGGTAGCTGAAACAACCGTAACTTTAAGAATTGGAGAGCGTGTCCGGTCGTTAATACTTAGGTTTGAAGGCGTCGATAAAAGATGGCTCTGTACCGAGTTGGTTCTTCTCTAGATTTAAGCAGCTCCGTGGCAACGCTTATATTTACGACCTGACCCACATGGGCACGGCGCATTGCGAGAAGTTCCACCTGTTTCAACGACTCCACCATCTTCAGCTGCTGCTGAATAGCGAAGTTTATTCTTAGGTTTAATTGCCGGACTCAATCCTTTAGCTTCTACGCCACCAGATTCTTCTTCGACATTCACTTCGACATTAAATAGATAGCCAACAAGTTCTTCTTTTATCGCATCCATCATTGCAGCGAATAAGTCGTAACCCTCTTTTTGATATTCAACAAGTGGGTCGCGTTGTGCCATAGCTCGAAGGCCAATTCCCTCTTGCAGATAATCCATTTCATAAAGATGTTCGCGCCACTTGCGATCTAGAACAGATAGCAAGATTTTACGTTCTAGTTCACGAGTCACTGTCGGAGTAAGGGTTTCTTCACGATTTTCATAGGCTTTTTCGACATCACCTAATACGCGATCCAAGATAAAGTCTTGGTCCAAACCTGGACGTCCACCAACTTCATTAATTAACTCTTCAACTGTAAATGAGATTGGGTAGAGCGCTTTAAGCGCTGTGTGCAAAGTATCAAGATCCCATTCTTCGCTAAAGCCCTCACCCGTTGCAGATTCCACATATGCGGTGACTGTATCCACGATAAAAGTTTTAACTTGTTCCTGAATGTCAGCACCTTCAAGAACTTCGCGACGCTCGCTATAAACAACTGTGCGCTGGCGGTTCATGACATCGTCATACTTCAAGACATTTTTACGCATTTCGAAGTTAAGTGATTCAACTTGGGTCTGAGCCGAGCGAATTGCATTTGAAACCATCTTTGATTCGATTGGCACATCATCAGCAATTCCTGCTGCGCCTAAGAATCTTTCAACAATTCCAGAGTTAAACCTGCGCATCAGATCATCTTGCAGTGAGAGATAGAAACGTGACTCGCCAGGATCGCCTTGACGTCCAGAGCGACCACGAAGCTGATTATCGATACGACGAGATTCGTGGCGCTCTGTTCCAAGAACATATAGCCCACCTAATCCCACAACCACTTCATGCTCTTTAGCAACAGCGGCTTTCTGCTTCGCTAATTCATCTGCCCATGCTGCTTCATACTCTTCTGGAGTTTCAACTGGACTTAGACCACGACGCTGTAATTCGAAGTCAGCCATAAATTCTGGGTTTCCACCAAGCATGATGTCGGTTCCACGACCAGCCATGTTGGTTGCAACTGTTACTGCGCCAACTGTTCCTGCACGCGCAATGATTGCCGCTTCGCGTTCGTGCTGCTTAGCGTTCAAGACTTCATGTGGAATTCCACGCTTCTTCAGTAGTGAAGATAGCTCTTCAGACTTCTCAACTGAAACTGTTCCAACCAAAACTGGCTGACCTTTTTTATGGTGTTCAGCAATATCTTCAGCTGATGCAACAAATTTTGCATTCTCAGTCTTGTAAATTAAATCAGGTTGATCAGCGCGTTGCATAGGTCGATTTGTTGGGATCGGAATTACACCTAACTTATAAATTTGCATTAATTCTGCGGCTTCGGTCATTGCAGTTCCGGTCATACCTGAAAGCTTTTCGTATAAGCGGAAATAGTTCTGCAGGGTGATTGTTGCAAGTGTCTGATTCTCATCCTGAATTTCTAGACGTTCTTTGGCTTCCAGCGCTTGGTGCAAGCCTTCGTTGTAGCGTCGTCCTGCAAGCATGCGGCCGGTATGTTCATCAACAATTAAGAGTTCGCCATTCATGACAACATAATCTTTATCTCTTTTGAATAACTCTTTGGCACGGATACCGTTATTTAGGTAGCCAATCATTGGGGTATTAACTGATTCGTAGAGGTTTTCGATACCAAGCAATTCTTCGACCTTAGTAACACCGAGCTCTAGAACGCCAACAGTGCGCTTCTTCTCATCGACTTCATAATGCACATCGCGCTCTAACTTCTGAGCGATTGTTGCAAATTCTACGTACCACTTTGTTGGCTTATCGGCAGGTCCACTGATAATTAATGGAGTTCTAGCTTCATCAATCAAAATTGAGTCAGCTTCGTCAATAATTGCAAAGTTATGTTCGCGCTGAACACAGTCTTCTAAGGACCACGCCATGTTGTCTCTTAAATAATCAAAGCCAAATTCATTATTTGTTCCGTAGGTAATGTCTGCGGCATAGGCTTCACGGCGTTCTGCTGGTGACATGTTTGAAAGAATTACACCGACTTTAAGTCCAAGAAAACGGTGGATTCGACCCATCCATTCACTATCGCGCTCTGCCAAATAATCATTGACCGTTACAACGTGAACACCCTTGCCTGTTAAAGCATTTAAATATGCAGGAAGAGTTGAAACCAGAGTTTTTCCTTCACCGGTGCGCATTTCAGCAACGTTTCCTAGGTGGAGCGCGGCGCCACCCATAATTTGAACATCGTAATGACGTTGTCCAAGCGTGCGCTTTGCGGCTTCACGAACGGTAGCAAAAGCTTCTGGTAGCAAGTCATCGAGTGATTTACCAGATTGGAAAGCACTTTTTAGTTTTGTGGTTTGAGCACGTAGATCAGCATCACTTAGCGCAGAAATTGCACCTTCTAATTCGGCAACCTCTTTAGCGATTTTTTCGAGTTGGCGAAGTTGGCGACCTTCTCCTGCACGCAAAATTTTGTCTAATAGCTGTGACACAAATCCTCTTTCATAAGCCTGCTAGCCGATTACGGACCTGGGAGCATCTTAATGTGTAAATCCTGGTGTTGCACACGAAGCCAGAACCCCATCGACCCTTGCGCCAAGAGTAGAAAGTGCTGAATTTGCAGCCTGAACAGTGGCCCCTGTGGTGACTAAATCATCTACAAGAAACACGACTGAATTCGAATTCTTGGTGGGGTAAATCTCAAGATACTTTATTTGATCAACCAAAAATGCGCCCTTCATATTCAAGGCTCTCTCATTAAAATTTAAGGAAGTTTGGTCAGATATTTTTCTGGAATGGATAAGACAATTCAAAACTTGAAAATTTAGTGACTTATTGCGGTCAATTAACTGGGCTATCAGAAGTTCAACATGTGCAAACCCCCGTTTTCGATCTGCCAATCTTCTCGATGGGATTGGCACAAGAACTATATTTTTTATCGCCTGTTCTCTATTAAAGGAGATTTCCGCTAGTGCCTTACGCATTGATTGATATAGGCACTCAGCAAGAAATACTCTGGCCTGGATTTGATTCTGCTCTTTTGCAGCAAGAATTATCCGAGAAAGATTTAGCGTGTACTGGCTCCCTGCAAAGATTCGCAAGGGTCCACGATTTGTTATTGAAACTACTGAATCAATCGAGCCTTTGCATATTGAACAGATTCCAAACTCTGTCAATTCTTGGGCGCCAGGTAAAAAGCAAGATGGACACCTAATTGGAAAAACTAGTGAGGAGATGGTCGAAATAAAGGAGCTAAATTTCACTCATTGATCTTAGATTGTCGTGAACATTAAATTTAATAAATCAAAATATTTGTGCGAATACTAAAGTTGTGCAGAAATTGGTCTAGTTTCAATACTTCCACCAGCAAATTTAGGAATTGTTAAAACAAAGTGGGCGCCTTTGCCCCGCTCGCCCCAAGCTTCAATCTCGCCTTGATGTAATTTTGCATCCTCCAGTGAGATAGAAAGTCCGAGACCTGTTCCGCCAGTGCTTCGAGCGCGTGAACTATCAGCCCGCCAAAATCTTTCAAAGAGCATCTTCCGGTCCGTGTAGTTAAAGCCACTTCCGTAATCTCTGACTCCCACCGAAACTTCATTTTCGGTTTCTACGATTCGAACATCGATTCTCTGATCTTCACGATGATCTAGGGCATTTGAAATCAAATTTCTAATGATTCGCTTTATCCGTCGTGGATCTACATCGACCATGATTGGAGTTCTAGGTGCTTGCAAGTTCACGATGCGATCTTGACTTGGGTGAACATAATCAATTGTCTCTTTTACTAGCGCAATTAAATCAGTTTCTTCAATCTCCATAATTGCCGCTTGAGCATCGAATCTACTTACTTCAAGAAGGTCAGTGAGAAGAGCTTCGAATCTCTCAATCTGTGAAATAAGGAGTTCCGCGCTGCGAGCAACTGTTGGTTCAAAAGTGTCCTTGGTGGCAAAAATAACTTGTGAAGCCATTCGAATTGTTGTCAGTGGGGTGCGCAACTCGTGTGAAACATCCGATACGAATCGTTGTTGCAACTTTGATAAGTTTTCAAGTCTAGAAATTTGCTGCTGCAGTGAAACTGCCATTTCATTAAAGGAATATCCCAAACTTGCAATTTCATCCTCGCCTTGAAAATCCATTCGAAGATCGAGATTACCTTTGGTTAGCTCTTCAGCAACTCGGGCCGCATCTTGAATTGGCGCGATTAAACGGCGCATTGCAAAGTAAGTGGTAAGTCCGATAAGAAATGTGAGAACGACTCCGGCTAATAGTAAGTAGTTAAATATTAAGTTCATCGTCTTTTCCTGCTGAGCTAAACTGAAAACTACATAAAACTCATATTTACCAACACCGGAAATGGCTATGTCACGTCCGACGACAATTGCTGGCTCACTTTTTCCATTTGAATAATAGAGATCTGTTCGCTCCCACTGAGTTTCCTTAGATTCGCGGGTTATTTCTCTAAATTTCCCAGGAATACTCCTTGGATCCATCAGGTTCGATGTGCCATCAAATTTAAACATTTTATTTATATTAGAAAATGAGAAGACTGCAATCTCTTTTGATGTGCCTTCGAAAGTTTTTGGTGGAAGATCGAGGATGTCGCTGAATACTAAAGTTAAGGCATCTCGATCTTGATACCTTGAATAAGTTAATTGAATCTCGGTATTTCGCGCAGTTGATTGCGCATCCAAGATAGAAAGCTTGAGTTTTTCTTCAAAAATTCCGGATGAAACTCGACTAAATAGCGCTGATCCTAGAAGCCAGATAAGAATAAGTGAGAGCGCAACAATGGTTCCGGTAACTCGAAAAACAAGTGAAGAGCGCCAAGCTTTTAATGGAGATTTCATTGGGAATTTCCAGTAACACCAGCCTTATATCCAACTCCTCTTACCGTAACAATAATCTTTGGATCTTCGGGATTTACTTCAATCTTTGACCTTAACCTTTGAATGTGAACATTCACTAATCGAGTGTCGGTTGCTGGTCGATAGCCCCAAACTTCACTGAGAAGTGCCTCGCGAGAGAAAACTCGGCCTGGTTCTTTTGCAAGTGCAACCAGTAAATCAAACTCTAGACGTGTAAGTGCAATGGCTTGGCCATCTCGAATAATTGAATGTTCGATCTGATCAATTTTTAAATTGCCAATAGAAAGTTCAGAATTGACTTCAACAACACTTCGACGAAGTCGCACTTTCATTCGCGCCACAAGTTCCAGTGGGTCAAAGGGCTTAACCATGTAATCATCCGCGCCAGCTTCAAGCCCCGCAACGATATCTTGCTTGTCACCTTTTGCCGACAGCATCACGATTGGTACCATTGAAACTTCGCGAATTAATTTGCAGACTTCAACGCCATTTAATCCTGGAAGCATTACATCCAATAGAACTAAATCTGGATTTTGTGATGTAAATAGCGACATCACTTCATCCCCACGATTTACTAAATCAACTTCGTAACCGGCACCGGTCAGCACGATTCCAAGCATCTCTGCTAGATCTTGATCGTCATCGACGACCATGATCGAAGTCATTAGCTACCGTGCTCCCAAGAGTTGAGATATAGCTCTTGAGCTGGAGTTAACTTATCGATTGTTGATCCCATACTCTCTAACTTCAAGCGAGCAACCTCTTTATCAATCTCGGTTGGAACATCATGCAGACCAGCACCAAGAGTTGCAGCGGCCTTTAACAAATATTCTGCAGTAAGAGCTTGATCAGAGAATGACATATCCATTACAGATGCTGGGTGACCTTCGGCAGCACCAAGATTTACTAAACGTCCTTCAGCAAGAAGAAGAATGCGGCGACCATCAGCCATGACATATTCATCTGTTTGGTGGCGCATCTTTGCATTCTTGCTCTTTGCATTCTGCTCGAGCCAAGCAACATCAATTTCAATGTCGAAGTGACCGGCGTTAGAAAGAATTGCACCATCCTTCATCACTTTGAAATGCTCTTCGCGAAGCACATCGCGGTTACCTGTGACAGTTACGTAAATATCGCCATACTTAGCAGCTTCTGTCATTGGCATTACGCGGTAGCCCTGCATAAGTGCATCAAGTGCCTTAGTTGGATCGATCTCGGTAATGATTACATCAGCGCCCATTCCCTTTGCGCGTTCTGCAACGCCCTTTCCACAATAGCCAAAGCCAGCTACCACGAATGTCTTTCCGGCAACAAGTGAATTTGTAGAGCGGAAGATTGCATCAAGAGTTGATTGGCCAGTTCCAAAACGGTTATCAAACATGTGCTTGGTGTCTGTGTCGTTTACGGCGATCATTGGGAATTTAAGTGCGCCATCTTTTGTCATTTGGCTTAAGCGAATAACGCCAGTTGTAGTCTCTTCGCAGCCACCGATAATTCCATCAATTAGTTCAGTGCGGGTTGTGTGCAGAGTATTTACTAAGTCGCAACCATCATCGAAAACTAAGTGTGGCTTGATATCTAAAGATGCATTGATATGTGAGTAATAACCATCACGATCAACTGCATTTCGAGCAAAGACACTGATTCCATATTCATGAACAAGTGCTGCGGCTGTGTCATCTTGAGTTGAAAGTGGGTTTGAGGCACAAAGCGCAAGCTCGGCTCCGCCAGCTTTTAGGGCACGCATTAGATTCGCAGTCTCAGTTGTTACGTGCATACATGCAGAGATACGGATTCCTTTAAATGGTTGTTCTTTCTCAAAGCGTTCCCGAATTTGTGCCAAGACTGGCATGTTGCGCTCGGCCCATTCAATTTTTTTCTTACCTTCGGCAGCTAGCGCCGCATTTGCAATGTCGTGTTTTACAGCTGTTTGAACGTTCACGAATGACTCCTATTAAACCTTGAATGAGAGGCTTCTCAAATTTATGTGTAGGGGCTTAGGTTATCGCTTAGCCCTGATGATTGCGAGTAGAGCATCGCGAGCCTTGATCATTTGGGCCTCGGTATCGCCTTCGACATTTAAACGCAGCAACGGCTCGGTATTGGATGCACGGACATTGAACCAATACTTGGGACCAGTCAAGGTGATGCCATCTAACTCATCAATTTCAAAACTCTTGTATTCCGCAAGAATTGCGGCAATGGCACCTGGGACATCAGCAACTTCTGAGTTTATTTCACCGCTTGAAACGTAGCGATTAAATGGCTTCAAAAGATTTGATAAAGAACTCTTACCGGAAGCTAACTCTGTTAGAGCAAAAAGTGCTGCCAACATTCCAGAATCTGCTCGCCAAAAATCTGCAAAGTAAAAATGGCCAGAATGTTCGCCACCAAAGATTGCACCAGAATCTGCCATCATTTTTTTGATAAAAGAATGTCCCACTCTAGAGCGAAGCGGCTTGCCACCATTTTCTAGAATTATCTCTGGAACTGCTTTAGATGAAATCAAATTATAAATAATTGTCGATCCTGGCTTTCGTTTCAGTTCGCGAACTGCAATCAATGCCGTTAGTGCTGATGGATTAACCAGAGCACCTTTCTCGTCAATTAAGAAACAGCGATCAGCATCGCCATCAAATGCAAGTCCAATATCTGCCTTCTCTTTTAAAACTCGTTTCTGCAAATCAACTAGATTCTTGGGATCAATTGGGTTCGCCTCGTGATTTGGAAAATTTCCATCTAATTCGAAGAACATCGGAATTATCTCGACATTTAAGCGCGACATAACCGCGGGCGCAGTGTGGCCGGCCATTCCATTTCCGGCATCAATCACGACTTTAAGTTTTCGCTGTGTTGAATTCGCCTCTTCTATTTCTGGGAAGAGTGCAATTAAGAAATCAACATACTCTTCCAGTAAATCCTGTTTGCTCTCTTTCCCGACCGGGCGGTTTGTGATTGGTAATCCTTCGAGAATAAATTGCTTTATCCGGTGTAATCCTGAATCTTGACCGATTGGAACAGCGCCACTCTTACATAACTTAACGCCGTTATAGGCAGCTGGATTGTGGCTTGCCGTAAACATTGCGCCTGGCATATTTAACTTGCCGGCAGCGAAATACAACATATCTGTGGATGCCAGCCCGATTCGAATTACATCCATGCCTTGCGAAGTTGCGCCATCCGAGAATGCATCAGCAAGCTTTGGTGATGATGGGCGCATATCTTCACCAATAATTATTGTTGAGGGTTCACGTTCTTCTTGAAGAAAGCGGGCATATGCACCGCCAAGAACAAATGCAAAATCTGGAGTTATCTGTGTTTCAACAAGGCCTCGAACATCGTATGCCTTAATTATCGAGTTCAAGAACTCACTATTAAACATAACGCCCCAGATTAATTGGGAATTGCTCGAAGATGACCGCGACGCCCTAATTCAAGCGGCGGAATTTCAACTCCTGAAATCTCACTTGCGCTCGTATTCTCTCGAGCGCCCGCCTCGCGAACTGCATCTGCAATTGCCATTAAGTCATCGCTCGAAGGACCTGCAGGTGCCGCATCTGGCTCTGGTTTAATCACAGTCCAACCGACTGGTGCGCTCATGCGCAAACTATGTTGATCGCAGAGATCATATGCGTGCGGTTCAGAGAATGTTGCAAGCGGACCGAGCACCGCGGTTGAATCTGCATAAATATAAGTAAGAGTTTTTGTTGCTAAATGCCGGCAGCCAACTCGAGAACAGAGACGAGCTGCGCGAGGTTGTGGCCGGGTCATACCTAAGAGATTAGCGTGAACAATCGTAAAAACTTGGGATTTGCTAACGAGAAATGATGCGCGCGTCAAGAACGGGGATTGCCGAACTTTCTAGTTGTGCTCCTGAAACTAGTGGCAGCGAACTTAAAACCCGTTTTTCTTTGAAGATTATTCCGCCATAAATCTCGTCTCGCTTTGTGCTAAATCTTGCGCTTACAACACCGCCCTTTGGTGACCAATAAGCGACGTCATTCTCTTTGTTGCCCAAAATTGTCTTGCTGTAAACCTTGCGATTCGTGCCGGTCCATTCAATGTTGATTTCTATATTCTTCCCTTGGAACACGACTTCAGGTCGCAAGCCACCAAAATGGAGAGTTGTTTCTTGCAATTGCTTACTTGATGTAGACCAGGTGAATTCATTGGTTCCGTCAAATGTTCCAGCACTCTTTACTGCGGCAACAATTGGTTGGTCAGCGGTAAGAACTAATGAGAAATTCTTTGCTTCCAATACTGGCTTAAAGACTATGTCATCAACTTTTCCACCTTTAATGTTGATGTCATCCAATTCAATTGGAGCGAAAGATCCATCACTGGCAATTAACTTTGCCCGAACATTTGCGTTGACACTTCCTGGCGCCAAAATCCGCAGCATCTGCGAAGTATTGCGTCCAGTGAGAGCCACATTATTTATTGCAGGAATAACCAGACGTTTTGCCGGATTTGCACTCTGAGAGACAAAATCTGAACCTAGGTTTTGTAATCCACGTTGACGCTGATCATGTAAGAACATAGTTACGCGACCAGATCTAGTGATTGCATGTATGACTACAGAACTTTCACCTGGGGCTAACGCATCTAGGTAAATCTGCTTGCTTGAATTCTTCGCTACACGAATAGAATTCACGGGAGAAACAGCATTTGGCGTATAAACAAATAGATCAACGACCGAAGTACTTAAACCACTATTTACTATCTGGATAGATGACTTACTGATAACCGATCCGGAGCCTCCAACAAACCACTGGTCACTCTCGTTGATTGAACAAATCGCAGTTGCCAGAGAATTTGATTGATTTCTGGTTACGTTGATTGATGTCTCGCTGTTTCCATCTACTAATACCGGTTTGGACGAGAGATAAAAAGTAGTTCTAGCCTTTGACAGCGCGTTCTTAGCTGTTGGGATTTGTCGAACCAGAGTTTTCGACGAAGGAAGAACTGAAGTTGAGGTTCCACTGCTTAAATTTCCAGGGCAGACTGTTGCTGGATATGACTTGATAGTTGAAACGCCAGAGTTACTTGGATTGAAAAGAAGAATTCCTGAAATAGTTAGAATAAAAATCGACAGGGCAGCAATTGCTCGGTGGTCGAGGGTTTTGAGCGAAATTACCCAATTAGGTATTTTGATCATGAAAGATTTTCCTTGGATAGATCTCGGCGGCGGCGCCCGGCTGGCAATGCCAGAATAAGAACTACTAGAAATGAAATTACCTGAAGTGAAATAAGTGCCCGGTGTTCAGTGCCATCGTGAATCAGAGAGATTGGTCCAATCTCTGCCACGTCAAAATAAGGTAATCCAAGTGGTGACCGCATCAATTCAACGCTTGCACCATTTACGATCAGTTTCCAACCCTCATCAAATTTTTCGGCAACCGTTACGGTTCCTGGTGTCATGAGGTTATCGGTGGCGCCGATGTTTGATGAATTCAATGCAGTAACAGCGCCTGTTGCATCGGTTACAGAGACGCGAGAATTACTTCCAACAATCTGCCAAATAATTCCGGAATTGGTTGAAGAGCTGCGGGTAAAGCCGCCGATTCCATCGATAGTGCGCGCGATGTTCTCATCCACTGGTTTCTTTAAATATACATATTGAATTCCTTGAGCGCCTAAATCTTTGCTAGATGTTATTCCGGCACCACTCATTAAATCGATGACTGCGCTATTTACTGCTTTAGGAATTCGAACTGCTACATCTGGATCCCCTATTTGTAAATCAGAACCCCTGGTAATGAAGTAGTTCAATTGATCTTCAGTTTTCCCAATAACTAAAGTTTTTGGTCTAATTGGAGTATCGCTAAGGGATGCAATAAAAGCTGGAACAACTTCACTCTTCCCACCGATAACCGCTGAATTTGCACCACTTGTAACTGCCCAAGTGCTTGTAGCCAATAAAGATAAAACTGTAAAAAAGACCGCGAAGGCGGAGGCGAAATGTCCGAGACCAAGCTTTGAATCTTTAAGGTTCGGAATCAATTTTGATGCCACGTGCAGCGTCGGTAGAAGAATAAGAACTTGAATAAAGATTATTACTGAACCAGTCCAAACTTTTCCGCTGCTGCCATGTCCTGAAATATTGATTTGCGAAAGCAAGGCCGCTAGCGCTAGCAGGAAAATCGCTGCTGAAACGTCGATTGGAAACTTCTTTGAAATAAGCAGAGCAAAGAAGAAAATGATAAACGGTGCTACCAACCAAGCTGGCACGCCTGAAACTCCACCGGGATTCATAGAAAGAATTTCAAGAAGCGAACCACCTGACAGAGGTAATCCTGGTTCTAAGAGAACCTGAGATGGGTTAAGGATCAATCTTGCCGACCATGGAAGAGTTAAGAGAACCGGAATAAGCGCGAAAGCGAAAAATCTCCGAATTCGAGAGAGTTCAGCAGTCATTAAGAATTTAATTGCTCCGGTGCTTCGGATCTCTTCGCGTCGAATAATTAAAGCATTTAAAAATAGCCCAATAAAAATAAGGGTCCAGATGGCAAGAAAGAGGGAAGAGAATGCTGAAAGTAGTGAAGCTAGTAATGCGAGTGAGTAAGTTCTTCGCCAGCTCATTCTTTCAAAATCAAGTGCTCGTGGCATCAGACCTAGCAAAATTGGAGCGAGCAGTGCAATTACCAAAGTCCCGAGCCGGCCTTGATTGATGCTATTCCAAATCACCGGAGACAGACCGTAGATCAGGCCACCAATAACTGCGACCTGGATTGATAATCCAAATCGTCTTGCGCTTCGATACATAACAAAAAATGCGAGTGGTGGAATCAGCAAGAAAAAGATCGTTATGAAGAGCCAGACTTTTCCAAAAGTTAAAAGCGACGCGATAGCAAGAATTACCATCCAAGGTGGTGAATATTCTGCAGAACCCATTCCGACGATATGCCAAGATTCGATATATTTTGAAATCAAATCCATCGCACCGCTTGGTGAAGCTGGTAGTGCGCCACCACTTATTGAACCAAATCTATTTCTAGATGCAATCAATGAAATCAGGAATGTGGTTGCCAAGCCAAATAATAATGGCCGGTTTCGAAGCGTCTGCCAATTGGATTTACGAGATTTAATGACAATGTCTTCGTCAAAATTCTCATCTATAACCCCAATATCTGCATATGACATTGGCTCATCTGCGACATCATCTGCAACTTCATTGGTCTTAAAAAACTTTCGAAGTGCATAACTCGCCTGTTCGATAGCAAGTCGGATTTGGCTTCCTGGTGGTGGGATAAATTCACGAATTATTCGAGGTGAAAGTAATCTCTTGGATTTTCTGATCTTTCTTGCAGCTAGTAAATCTTGAGGCTTAATAATCAGTAAGCCGACTGCAGCAATTTCGTCTGCGGCATAACCTGGAAGTTTGGCAATTAAATATCCAATTGCGCGAATTGCAGCACTTCCAACTATTTGTAGTGCAATCCAGGGCAATAACCACCAGGATGCATTTGCAAGAAGAACATATGCCGCATTCTTGCGATCTAACAGTCTTGGACGATGAAGGAATGCTTCCTCAACATCCACACTTCGAAGTTCGGATGCTGCAGCTTCAACGTGATAAACCAGGGCTTGTGGCGCTGTTAAGACCGAAAACCCGGCAACTCTTGCACGCCAACCCAAATCAACATCATCCCTAAAGAGGGCAAGGTTCGGATCTAATCCACCTAAATCTTCAAATACTTTTCGCCGGGCCAACATGGCGGCCGTGCTTACGGATAAAACTTCTGTTGGTTGATCGTATTGACCTTGATCTTGCTCTCGCGGATCTAACCCCGTCCACCTAGCACCATTTACTGCAATGCTGATTCCAACTTCAAGTAGGTGCTTGCGGTCATACCAACCAAGTAACTTTGGGCCGACAAATGCAACTTGTGGTTTATCCGCTAAACCATCAATCAAATTTTTTAGCGCTGACCTAGTTGGAGCGCAGTCGTCATGAAGTATCCAGATTAATTCTTCTTGATCATCAGACTTTAATTTTTTTGCCGAACCTAGTGCTAAGGCAATTGCATCACCGAATCCGGCATCTCGATCAGTTTTTACAACAGTGATACCCGCATTTGAAATCATCTTTGCAGAGTTATCGATCGAACCGGTATCAACTGCAACTATGCGATCAACACTTCTGGTCTGCGCAGAAATTGCCGCAATCGCTTCTGGTAACCAATCTTGGCCATCATGCGAAACCAATATCGCAGTAACGAAAAAATTGTCAGCCACAGCTGAATGGAAATTAAGGTTAGGCAGAACGGCGCTTTAGGCGACGACGCTCACGTTCGGAGAGGCCTCCCCAAATGCCGAAACGCTCATCATGTGCGAGCGCATATTCCAAGCACTCACCGCGAACATCGCAAGAGAGACAGACTCGCTTGGCTTCACGTGTTGAACCACCCTTTTCAGGGAAGAAAGCTTCTGGATCGGTTTGAGCGCATAGGGCACGCTCTTGCCAGGAAAGTTCGATACCGTCGCTGTTGATTACGCCTTGAATTTCAATTGGGCGTGGATCGCTCATACGGATACTCCTTATAAATCTTGGCCACCCAGATCTGATTAGACCAGGCGGGTTTACTAAGAGAATTACACGCGTGTAACTCGATTAAGTCAAGTTATTTCACACAGTATTTACGCTCAAATCCAATAAATTTCAAAGAAAAAGCGGAAATATCGGCAATTTTGGGCAATGTTTAATCCAGTTTTCGGTGATTGGGAATTAATAGCCAAAGTAATTGTCGACAGCAATTACATTTGCCGGGACCTGGAATCCATCGGCTACAAAACAATTCTTAAGTCTGGTCCCCGCTCCCACTACCGCGTTTTCACCGATCACCGAACCATCCACTTGGGCCAAACTCTCGATTCGAGCGCCCCGCCCAATTACAGAACCACCAGAAATAACTGCATCGGCGGCAATTACTGAATCAGGTAAAGCTAAAAATTGCTTACTCATTTCAAAAACTAGATCCCGAGATGCTTTAAGTAGCGCTGCCGGAGTTCCGATATCTAACCAATAAGACTTATCAATAAATCCAAATACCTTGGCGCCATTTGATAACAATTGAGGAAACGTTTCGCGTTCAACACTGATCACCTTTCCAAATGGAATCGAATCAATAATTTCACGGTTAAAAATGTAGCAACCAGCATTGATGATATTAGTTGGTGGGTTTTCCATTTTCTCGTTAAATGCAGTTACTCGTCCCGAGCCAACTAATTCGACTGCGCCATAGGCTCTGGCATCCTCTACCTCTGTTAAATACAAAGTTACATCTGCGCCATTTGCTTCATGAGCTTTAAATTGGCCATCTAAATCATGTTTACTTAAAACATAGCCATTAAAAATAGCTACAGGGCCACTACCTTCAAGCATTCCTGAAGCATTGCTAATTGCACCACCGGTGCCGAGCGCAACTTCTTCAACGGCATACTTAATTGAAATTCCAAAGTTCTTGCCATCGCCAAAATATGGTTCAAAGAGTTCGGCCTTGAAAGATGTTGCTAGAACTATTTCGGTGATACCAGCGCCACGAGCTTTAACAATTTGGTGTTCGGTAAATGGGACACCGGCAACCTGCAATATCGGCTTTGGGGTGTTATTGGTTAGCGGTGCCAACCTGGTGCCCCGGCCACCTACTAAGAGAATTGCGCTTCTGTTGCTCATAGATTGCTCATATTTACTAGATTCTTATTGGGCAAATTTTTCGAACTTAAGGCCGATTTGATTAGCAATTTCGGTGATTGTTCCCATTATCGAAAGTGTTTCATCGAGTGGCAACATCGGTGATTCTTTTTCGCCGGCCCGGAAGCATCGCGCGAATTCAATTGCCTCTTCGCGCAAGCCATGGCCCACGTATCTCTTATCCGATCCACCGATCACTTCATCTTTGTGATTGATTATCCGCCAAGTTGTTGGGTTGTAGAAAGTGCGATCAATTTCAATTCTGGCATCGCTGCCAACAATTAATGCGCGGTTAGGGGTTGCAGCTAAATTTGTTGTATTCAAGAGCGCCTGTGCTCCACTTGGATACTCCAAAATTATTGACGTCTGACCATCAACACCGGTAAATGCCTTTGTGCTCCGTGCTGTGATTCGAGATGGAGTCCCAAGGACCATTGAGGCAAATGAGACTGGATAAATTCCTAGATCAAAGAGTGCACCGCCACCAAATTCTGGATTGAAGAGGCGAAAGTTTGGATCCTTTTCGAACCATTGCCCGTGATCGGCGCGCACTGAAATTATTTCACCGAGAATTCCAGATTTAACAACTTCGCGGATTTGAATCATGTGTGGCAAATACCTGGCCCACATTGCTTCCATCAAAAGTAAATTCTTAGACCTTGCAGTTTCAATCATGGTCTTTGTTTCGTCATAGCTCATTGCAAAGGGTTTTTCGCAGAGAACTGGCTTGCCCGCATTTAACGCCAGCAAGGTATCGCGCATATGCATTGGGTGGTGTGTGGCAACATAGACGCCATCAACGTCTGGATCATTTACTAATTTTTGATATGAATCGTGGCGGTGGCCAATCGCAAATTTATCGGCAAAAGCATCGGCTTTAATTTGGGTTCTAGATCCAACTGCAACTACTCGATGGTCTTCAAGGCGCAGAACGTCGCGGGTAAATTGTTCAGCAATTCCACCGGCTCCGAGAATTCCCCAACGAAATGGTGTTACTGACATTTGGCTCCCCCATCGTTATTCAAGTAATAATGCAGCTGATTAAATCTTAGTGAAGTCTAATCGCAGCAGAGCCTTATTCACATCAATAAAAATCGGGCTTTGATCATGTAAACGAAATTAGGTGTAGAAAAAGAAAATCGGGCTTTGGCAACACCTGGCCAAAGCCCGATTTTCTTAATTGATTAGGGCTATTCGGCCTTTCCGGCTGCTTTATTTAGTGAACGTAGAAGCTGGTAGCCAATTACTGCAACCAAAGTTCCGTTGATGATTCCGCCAAAGGCGTAATCTCCACGGGTCCATGTCATGTCAGCAATACCAATAATTAAGGTAGTTGCAGCAATGAATAGATTGGTTGAGTTACTGAAATCAACTTTGTTCTCGATCCAAATCTTGGCACCGAGAATTCCAATCATTCCGTAAAGTGCAACACCAACACCGCCAAGAACTCCGGGAGGTGTAGCGCTAAGAACTGCGCCAAACTTTGGTGAAAGTGAAAGCAGAATTGCGCCGACGCCAGCTACCCAATATGCAGCGGTTGAGTAGATACGTGTCGCAGCCATAACGCCGATGTTTTCAGCGTAAGTAGTTGTTCCAGAACCACCACCAGTGCCTGCAAGAGTTGTTGCAACACCATCAGCAAATAACGCATTTCCCATTTGCTTATCGAGATCTTTTCCAGTCATTGTCGCAACTGCCTTAACGTGTCCAACGTTTTCAGCAATTAGAACTAGAACAACAGGAATGAACAACAGGATTGCATTTGTTTCGAATGTTGGTGTTGTAAAGGTTGGCATTGCAATCCACTTTGCAGCCTTTACGCCATCAAAGTTGATGTCACCAATAAATGCTGCATAGGCGTAACCAACAACGATTCCAGCAAAGATGCTGATGCGACCAAGGAAGCCTTTTGCAACTGCGCCAATCAGCGCAATAGCGGCAAGAGTAATAATTGCGGTTACTGGTGCTTGCTTGAAGTTATTGTTTGCAGCGCCAGCAAGGTTGAAACCAATAATCATTACGATTGCACCGGTTACCAATGGCGGCAAGAGCCAGTTGATCCAACCAATTCCAACTGCATTAACAATTAAGCCAACTACGGCAAGAATTACACCAGTTGCAACAACGCCACCAAGTGCTACTGCCATTCCGCCATTCGACATTGCAGCTGCAATGGGAGCAAGGAAGGCGAATGATGAACCGAGATAGCTAGGAACTTTATTCTTAGTTAGGGCAAGGAAAATCAGCGTTCCGACGCCAGAGAAAAACAGGGTTGTGCTTGGTGGAAATCCGGTGATGATCGGTACCAAGAAAGTTGCACCGAACATTGCTGCGATGTGTTGAACACCAATTCCAATTGTTAAAGGCCAAGCTAGGCGTTCGCCAGGCTTTACAACATCGCCATCTTTAACTGTTTTGCCATTTCCATGAAGCTTCCAAGATAAAAGTGACATTCACTTTCCTTCCGTTGCAAATGAATACTGCAGTTATTTGGCCATAGAGGTTTCTACGACCATCTTGAAGAGGGGAAGGTTCGGAAAAAGAGTAAGTCGCTACGCAGCAGTAAGTAGGGAATTACACGCAATTTGCAGGGGTATTTTTGGGTGAGTTGAGCGTGATCCCAAATAAATAATTGCGATTGTTAGGGATGCGAAGCCTATAAAGAGAGTGAAGGTTTTTAGAGAGTGAAGGAAGGGTAATCGTCGGTCACCAAGATAACTGCGTATCCATAGAGACGATTCCAGAATTCAATTGTGCCAAGAACAAAGTTAGCAATACTTTCCGGATAGTTTCCGGTTGAACTTGTGATGATCCAGGCAAAAAAAGTTAGGACTAGAGCAATCACTGCATAAATTATTCCAACGATAAATAATGGAATTGCGAAGATCCATTTGACTAGTGGAAGCACGCGAGACAACTTTGCGCCGCCTTCGATATCTGGAAGATCGACTTTGATATTTGGATTCGCTTCAATTGAAGGATATTCATCTGTAAGAAGAAGTGCGTAGGCTGATATGCGAGCATTTAGTTCCAACATTGATTTGTTGAAGCTTAGAACATAACTTGGGTAAACACCACGAACTAAAAGTGCTAATAGGACGGGAACGAAGAGCAAACCACCGAATGCGGCACCTGCCTGCATCGATTGAGTAAATGAACCGATAAAAACTGCCATTGGAACAACTAAAATTCCACGGAAGAAAACCGTCTTGCGATCGCGATTTGTTAACTGAATCTCTATCGAAGTTTCTACCTGATTTGTTGTTGAATCGTTGATACTGCTCATTGAGTTTCCTCTATTTTTTGTTATCTATCTCTTTGATCAACTTAAATTGGCCATCGCCAAGTTGACCCTGGTTTGCATACATTTCTAACTTTGCTCTTGTGTCTTCAATATCTAGATTTCGCATTGTTAATTGGCCAATTCGATCTGATGGCCCAAATGCTGCATCTTCAGTGCGCTCCATAGATAACTTATCTGGGTGATAACTAAATCCAGGACCAGTTGAATTAAGAATTGAGAAATCATCCCCGCGACGCAGACGAATTGTCACTTCACCAGTAACAGCCGATGCAACCCAGCGCATAAGTGATTCGCGAAGCATCAATGATTGCGGATCAAGCCAGCGTCCCTCGTAAAGCAAGCGACCAAGGCGGCGTCCTTCTGCATGGTAATTCGCAATTGTGTCTTCGTTATGAATTGCACTTATCAAACGCTCATATGCAATGTGAAGAAGCGCCATTCCAGGAGCTTCATAAATTCCGCGGCTCTTAGCTTCGATAATTCTATTTTCGATCTGGTCCGACATTCCAAGTCCGTGACGTCCACCGATTTCATTTGCCATTTGCATAAGTGCGACCGCGCCAAGTTTTTCACCATTAATTGCAACTGGGCGACCCTTAGAAAATTCTATTTTCACATCTTCGGTCGCGATCTTTACCGATTCTTTCCAAAATGCGACGCCCATGATTGGTTCAACAATTTCAAGTGAGGTGTCGAGGTTCTCAAGAGTTTTTGCTTCATGAGTTGCACCCAAAATATTTGCATCGGTTGAATAAGCCTTTTCAACACTATCGCGATAAGGAAGTTTGCGAGTCGAAAGCCATTCCGACATTTCCTTGCGCCCACCAAGTTCGTTTACAAAATCTGTATCAAGCCATGGCTTATAAATCTTTAGCTTTGGATTAGCCAGTAGGCCATAGCGATAAAAACGTTCGATGTCATTGCCTTTATAGGTTGAGCCATCGCCCCAAATTGAAACGTTATCTTCAAGCATTGCGCGCACAAGCAAGGTGCCAGTAACTGCGCGGCCAAGTGGCGTTGTATTGAAATAAGTTTTTCCGCCAGAGCGAATATGAAAAGCGCCGCAAGCTATCGCAGCAAAACCTTCTTCAACAAGTGCTTCTTTGCAATCAATTAATCGTGAACCTTCGGCGCCATAAGCTTTTGCTCTACTTGGCACAGAACCAATATCTGGTTCGTCATATTGACCAAGATCAGCGGTGTAGGTAAACGGCACTGCACCTTTTTCGCGCATCCAGGCAACGGCAACTGAAGTATCTAGGCCGCCAGAGAAAGCAATTCCAACTCTTTCACCGACCGGCAGCGATGCAAGGACTTTTGACATGCGAGAAGTCTAGGACATCAGCCGAGCGTGCCATTAACAATATCTGGGGCTTTGGGAATTTATTCGACTGAAAGTGTCAGGATCTCGCTCAACGCTACTTTTCTAAGGGTTTCTAATTGGTCATCCAACAATGCGTGTAAAACCTTGGCATCAGGATTTGGTTTAGTTAGCTCGAGTAGAACATCATCGATTTGCAGGGCCGATGGGTTTGTTGGGTTTGTTGGGTTTGTTCTTGCTTGATACAGGCCAAGATCTGTTGCGTTTTTATGAATCGCACGAATCCTAAAATTGATTGCATCCAGTGCGGTTGCGAAAAGTGTCTGATCTTTATCCAGGCTCGCTTTATCTAAAGTCGAAAGCGTGCCAGCCAGGATTTTTACATCACCTATTAACTGGTTTAGCTTCGAAATTTCATTGGCATTGGGCACGGGGTAATTATCCTCGAGATGAGTGATTACGCCAAGTGCTTGCCCAAATTATTTGAATTGCTTTTCCTGAAACCTTTCAGATGATAAATAGTTATCAACAGGCAAAAAGTTTTCACAGAAATTCTCATGATTCAGAGCAACATGCCAATTATTATTCTTCATGTCAGTGCCCACGTCCATAATACAAACATGCAAAACCAATCCGATAAAGTTTGTTCTCTAGAGATGCGAATCTTGGGCGAGCGAATTGCAGAAATCCTGCATCTTCCTGCTGGCATCGAGATGGTTAACGAATTATGGAAAATTTCACCTGAATCTTTAGATTATGCCGGTCGCGTGGATTATCTGGCTGCGATTGAAAAGCAAAGTGGTTGGTTTAATGTCTGGATGCAAAATGCAATAGTCGCGATTGCTGGGGGCGAACCCAGCCGAGCCGATTCCATGTATTCCGGCGTTGACGATTCAGAGCGCGAGGAAATCGCAACGGCGCTTCGTATGTCAGGATCGACCGCTCAAGGACGAATAGATGTTGCTAGAACTCTTACTCAGTATTTACCTGGCGCAACCGCAGCTCTTGCAATTGGTGATATTTCTCCGGCACACGCAAATGTAATTGCGCGCGAGAGCGCACAACTTATTCGCCAAGGCGTTGCGCCTGAAGTATTGAAACTAATTGAAGACGAAGCAATTGCGCATGCCGAATTTCATACTCCTGCGCAAGTTGCTAACAAGGTTCGCTCCTGTATTGCGATGTTTGCACCAGAACAATTTGAAGCCGCAGTTGTCGAAGAAAAATCAACTCGTAGAGTTTCTTGCTATCCAAACGCTAATGGAATGGCGACAATTGTTGCGTTTCTTCCTGCAGCAGATGCTCAGACAATAATGCTGGCAATTGATCGATTGGCCCACAAAACAAATGGCGTGGCCAAAGAGAAACTTCGTGAATTTCAGGAAAAAAGCGGATACCGAATGCGGGCAAACTCATCCGCTCCGTTCCCTTCGCAGCCCGATTTCACTTCAGTCGTTAACGGTGCAGATTTGAATACCGGAGCAGTTCCTAGTTTTAACCTTACGGATTTCAGCGCCGATTTAATGGATCCAATGGATGCTCATCGCGCCGATGCAATGACTGCAATCGCGGCTCTATTTTTAGAAACAAATGAAGATCAAGTTATGAATCACGGAAGACCGATAACAGTGAATTTAACTATTGACCTTCCAACACTTTTAGGGCTTAGTGAAAATCCAGGACAACTAAGTGGATATGGTGCAATCCCTGCAACTGTTGCCCGTGAACTTGCGGCAGACGGTAAATGGCGAAAATTCATCACTGATCCGAATACCGGAAATCTCCTCGATTTTGGTCGCGAAAGTTATCTGCCACCGCAAGCATTGCGTGATTTTTTACTCGCAAGAGATAGAACTTGCAGATTCCCAGGCTGTCGAAGATCGGGAATTAAAGGGGAAATTGATCATGCAATTCCATGGGAAGAGGGCGGGGAAACTTCACCAAAAAATCTTGGCTTGCTTTGCAAACGACATCATCAGTTGAAGACTCATGGTGGTTGGAAACTTGAAAGCTTTGAAGATGGTTCTTGCGAATGGACTTCCCCGCTTGGAAAAAAGAGGTTTGTTCCGGCTAGGCCAATGGACGAAGTCGCCTAATTCCTTATTAAACTATTGGCATGGAATCTCTTGCGCTCTTAGTAACCATAATGATCTTGGTTTCAATTTTAGGTGCCCCAATAGGTTGGTTGGTGTTGAAGATTCCGACTCAGAAACAGTCAACGACCATGTTCAAAAAATTGATGGCGTTTATGTTTACCTTGGTTGGCTTCATGGTTGGAACATCTATTTTGCTGACAGGCCCCGCTGTAGGCGGCGTAGTTATTGCGCTCTTTTCAATCGGAGCATCGATTTTTGTATTCGTAAAGATTTGGTTTGATAAAACTTATTGGGAGCACTAACTAGTAAAACGTGGAGGTGCCGGGAATCGAACCCGGGTCCTCTAGAGCAAAATCAGGGCTTCTACGGGCGTAGTGTTCTATTCGTATTCTCAGTCCTGACTCTCACAAACACATGTAGTCAACGAACTCAGTTATAGATTTATTTCCCCGATAGAGTCCATAACACCACTATCAAGTGAGCTCTCTAGCGACGCTAACATCCAAGTCGAGAGCACTCTTGGGTTAACGGATTCACTTAAATCGCTTAGGCAGCGATAGCGAAATCAGCGGCAGTTGTACTGGCGCTTATAGTTTTGCCAGGGTTATTGGTTAACGAGATCATCCCGGCTTCCTCGGCCCGCTTCACCTGACTCAACAACTAAAGTCGAGACCGTTCACCCCCATGATGGTTGTGGAACATGAAGCATTTACTTTTCTATATTTAGTTTTTTCCGAATTGTTGTTAGATAACGATATTTGAAGAAAATAAATATCCTCATTTAACGTGCTAATTGTAAGGCGTAAATTGCCTTAAAGATAAATCGTGGAATCAGCGCTTCGAGCGGAATCAACGCTCAGATTTGCCGCTGGTTCGCCTGGAGAGTTCGCGGGTTATTTCGCGATTAGCCTGTTTCTCCATCAATGTGGCCCGTTTATCGTGAGCCTTCTTTCCCTTTGCAAGAGCTAATTCGATTTTTGCTTTGCCATCTTTGAAGTAAAGAGAAAGTGGCACAAGTGTGAGACCACCTTGTTTGGTATCGGCGGCCAATCTTTCAATCTCCTTCTTATGAAGAAGCAATTTACGTTCCCGACGAGGGGTGTGGTTATTCCAAGTTCCCTCGGTGTATTCCGGGATATGAACACCGCTTAACCAAAGTTCACCATTATTAACCATCGCAAAACCATCAACAAGTGAAGCTCTACCGGCGCGGAGGGATTTAACTTCAGTTCCACTCAGAACTATTCCACATTCAAATACTTCTTCAATGAAGTAGTCATGGCGAGCACTCTTGTTTTGTGCAATCAACTTCTTGCCAAGTTCTTTAACCATTTAGACCACCTCATTTCCTGTTTCTAGTTCGCTAGTTCGCAATTTTGCAATTAGTTGCATTGCTAAGGATACGCTGAAAAGCGCTCACCTCGGTCTTATAAGGGAGCGATACCAGTTTGTTGGGAGCGCTAATTACTTCTTGCCGCTACTTGTCGCTACTTGTCGCTTCCGATGGCAGATAGACCGCTTAAAACAAGAAGGGCTTTGGAGATTTCTTCTTCATCAGGAATAAGCAGATCTGGAGCAATACCCGCTTGATCAATAACGCGGCCATTTGGGGTGCGATATTTTCCGATAGTAATTTCGAGCTTAGAACCATCTACTAAATCAATAATCTCTTGGACTGTGCCTTTGCCATAACTTTTCTCGCCAATGATTACGGCGCGATTGCGATCTTGAAGTGCACCAGCGATTACCTCTGCTGCACTAGCAGTTGCTCTATTGATCAACACAGTCATTGGGGCGGTCTCTGGATTCTTGTTTTTTGATTCTAAAACTACTTCAGAATCATTTTTTCTGGAATATGAAACGATTGTTCCTTCTGGAAGAAATTGCGAAGCAACTTCTACTGCAACATTCAGTAATCCACCAGGATTGTCACGTAAATCTAAAACGATCCCTCCAGTGTGCGGATACTTGGCAAGTGCTATTTCAATGTCATTTGAAACTTGACTGGTAATTGAAGAAACCTGAATATAAACGACTTTGCTTGCAAGTTGATAGGCAACTACATCACCATTCAGAATAGATTGCCGAGTTAACTCAAGCCTGATTGGATCTTGATTTCTTTCTAGCCCGATCCGCACTTTTGTATTTGGTGCTCCCCTAAGTGCTGCTATTGCCGTCGCAACAGTCGCTCCTTCCAGGCCAACGCCATTTACATCAACCAGTGAATCTAAAACTTTAATTCCAGCCTTTGCGGCTGGTGAATTTACTTGCACGCTTGAAACTTCTAGAACACCAGATTTATTTTTACGAAGCCAAATTCCAATTCCGCTATATCGACCTTCGAGTGACTGGGTTAAATTCTGAACGCTCTCTTGCGGAAAATAGTTTGCCCATTGATCGCCTGAAGCTTTTAGCGCTGCTTCAATCGCAGCACGCTCTAAAGTATTTCGATCCGAAGGCGTTGGATTCTTTGACAAAATTTTCGAGATTGATTGTTCTACCGGTGATACATTTCTGGTTTGACCAACATAATCTCCAAGGGCAAATGCCAAAATTATGGCAAAAGATGCAATAGCTGCTGTTGCGCTAAATCCGGCCCCGCGAATACGCGAAACAATAGATTGCCAAGGGGAAAGCATTCGTGAATTCTCCTAGCAAAGCCTGAAATTGGCAAAGTTGTGGAGCGGTATGCGTATTTAGAGCAGTGTGCGCAGTTATACCTTTAAGTATTTACGCAAAGTGGCAACTGAGGCCACTGTTGAAACGACTAGCCCAGTAATCAAGAGGATTCCCGAAGCAACCCAAACATCAGACCAGGTAAAGAATTTAGTGAAACTAAGTAGAGGTGCAATTCTTGAATCAACCAAAAACTTGAACGCAGATAACAGCCCTGTCGAAAATACCCATCCAACAATTGCGGAAATAATTCCTTCAAGTAAAAATGGTAGTTGGATTGAGAAAGACGAAGCACCAACTAATTTCATAACGCCAGTTTCGCGTCGTCGATTAAAGGCGGCGATTCGAAGCGTATTACTAATCAATAATGCGGCTGTAAGAACGCTAGCTAAACCGATTGCAAGGGCACCATCGCGGAGCACAGATAACAGTTTAAAGAATTTTTCTAGGATGCTACGTTGATCTTGAACTGAGTCAACACCAGGTCTTCCGGCAAATGCACTTTGCATAACTGCAAACTGTGTTGGGTCTATCAACTTCACTCGATAAGACTCTGGCAATTGATCTTGGGTTACATTTTGTGCAATTGCAGAACCCTCAAATCTTTCCTGAAAACGGGTAAATGCTTCAGCTTGAGATTCGTAATAAACCGTATCCACGACAGGCAGCGCCTCAATATCTAATTTAATTTGATCTCTCTGCTCTTGTGAAACGGGTCCACTGGCGCAAGAAGGAGATTCTGAAAGTGTTCCGCAGAGAAACACTGAAACTTCAATTTTGTCATACCAATAATCTTTCATGACCTTAACTTGTGAGTTAGCCAGAAGACCAATACCAAGAAGTGTCAAAGAAATTGCAACAGTTATTACTACGGCAAATGTCATAGTTAAATTTCGGCGCAGACCGATTTTTACCTCTTTGAATAGAAAACCAGCTCTCATCTTTTGCCCCTATCCCGCATATCCGTATACGCCGCGAACCTGGTCGCGAATAACTTGGCCACCTTCGAGTTCAATTACTCGCTTGCGCATTGAATCTACAATCTTTGAATCGTGCGTTGCCATAACAACGGTTGTTCCTTCTCGATTAATCCGATCAAGTAATTTCATAATCCCAACACTTGTTGCTGGATCCAAGTTTCCAGTCGGTTCATCGGCGATCAAAATTGCTGGCTGACTTACATATGCTCGTGCAATCGCAACACGTTGTTGTTCTCCGCCTGAAAGTTCCGAAGGCTTACGATCGGCCTTCTCTTCTAGACCAACTAGTTCTAGAACTTCTGGCACTTCTCGATTAATTTCCTTCTGCGAATACCCAAGCACGTGCAATGTGAAGGCCACATTCTCGGACACTGTCTTGTTTGGAAGTAGTCGGAAATCTTGAAACACAGTTCCTACTTGTCTGCGAAGTTCTGGAATCTTATGGGCTGACAATGTGTTCAAATCTTTACCGGCAACAATTATGTGACCAGATGTTGGGCGTTCTTCCCGAAGGACTAGACGAAGAAAAGTTGATTTTCCAGAACCAGAAAGTCCGACCAAGAATACGAATTCGCCTTTTTGAATATCAATATTCACCGAATCAAGAGCAGCGCGATCCTGCTTTGGGTAAATTTTTGAAACGTTCTCAAAACGAATCATGATCGCCTCCTTGTGCTTTCCATTCAAAACTAATTTCTAGCAATTGCCTCAGGTGAACTCAATTAAGTGTTCTGCCTACATGGGAAGTTTAGGCAGAAATCACCGTTCAGGCTCGGAAATACGCGCGATAAAGGCTGAGAGATTTCTTCCAGTTATGCGTAATTCCGTGTGATATTCGAATCTCGAATTAATCGGTGCTTTTACGCCACTTGATTCCAGCTTCAATAAAGCCATCAATTTCACCATCTAGAACTGCTGATGGATTTCCAACTTCAAAATCTGTTCGTAAATCTTTAACCATTTGATACGGAGCCAAAACATATGATCGCATTTGATTACCCCAAGAACCAGAGTTATCACCCTTAAGTGCATCTAATCTTGCGCGCTCTTCTTGGCGGCGACGTTCCAATAACTTAGATTGCAGAACGGCCATCGCTGTTGCTTTATTTTGAATTTGCGAGCGCTCGTTCTGGCAGGAAACAACTATTCCCGTGGGAAGGTGAGTTATCCGCACAGCAGAATCCGTGGTGTTTACACCCTGGCCACCAGGCCCAGATGAACGATAAACATCAACACGAAGTTCTTTCTCGTCAATAACAATGTGGTCGCTCTGTTCAACAACAGGGACTACTTCCACGCCTGCAAATGATGTGTGTCTTCGTGATTGCGAATCAAAAGGCGAGATACGAACTAAACGATGAGTTCCTTGCTCTACAGAAAGCGTGCCATATGCATAGGGTGCATAAACACGGAATGTTGTTGATTTAATTCCGGCTTCTTCAGCATACGACGTTTCAAGAACATCAACTTTAAAGCTATGGCGCTCGCAATACCTCAAATACATGCGCATCAACATCTGCGCCCAATCAGCGGCTTCTACGCCACCAGCTTCAGAGCGAATAGTTATTAAGCAATCGCGATCATCGTATTCACCACTCAAAAGCGTTTGAACTTCTAATTCACGAATGGCACGTGTCACTTCATCTAATTCATTCCCGGCTTCTGCAATTGCACTTGCATCTTTTTCACCTTGAGCTAGTTCTAGAAGTAGCGGAATATCCTCAAGCCTTCTGCGAATTGTGTTCGATTTGTTCAAAGTTGCCTGCACTCTAGAAAGTTTGCTAGTTACAACTTGTGCTTTCTCGGGATCATCCCAAAGATTCGGTTCGCTGGCCTCTGCTTCAAGTGTTTTAAAATCTGCCTCAAGTTTCGGTAGATTTAATACCTGTTCAATAGCTGAAAGAGTTACACGTAAAGCGTTAACCTCTTCCAGATATTCGCGGGCTGCCATGGGTTAAGCGTAATGGCACATCTGTCCTGCTATCGAACGCAGGCATCGTGGGGTCACTCAGAAGGTGTTGGATACCTCCGAAGTGGCGCCAATAATTGCATCAATGCTGATTAATCCTTTATTTATATTAGAGAGAATTGGAAAATTCACAAGCGCCTGAATCTTTGAATTTATGCTTGCAGTTATTTCATAGCCCGAGCAGTGCCACCCAGAAACGGATATTTCATTGTTTCGGAGATTTCTTAGGGTGATTTCTCCACGGAACTTACTTTCTGCCAAAGCACAATCAATTGGAACTCTGCCATTAGCTACATCCAATTCCTGGAAATCAGAATAGTAGAGATTTTCGTTCAATGTATGAGAGGCAACTAAAATTGCATCTTCGCCAATTTGAATCAATTCACGCTTTGCAAGATAGGAATCAGATATATCAATTATTCCTACTGACAAGATAAAAACCAGAAGGAAAAGGCTTGTGATCAGAACCGAGATTGAACCCACCTCGCTCGCCATGAGCGTTTTAGTTGGATTGAGCGCTTTAGTTAAGCGACGAGGGATCAATTGCTGCGCCAAGCATCAACAGTCTGAACAGCTGTAGCACTTGCCGAAGTGTGCGAAAAATTAGAAGTCAGATAAACGGTTAATGATATCTTCCCATTAGGCGATAAGCACGGATTTAGTGAACAAGCTATTTCAATCCTGGGATTTGAATCGATCTTATTTGTGGCAAAAGTGCTATCAACAAAAACTTTCTTAACCGCTGAAATTCTAGCTTCTGTAATCTCCTGACTCGGGCTAGTTACGTATGCCCTTGCCAATTGTCTGGCAAAATTCCGAGCTTCATATTGAATTTGCGCACTCTGGTTTATGGCTGTTAAATATATAATTAAAGGCACAAACAACGGCAATGCGTAGATGACAAACTCAATAATTGCACTTCCATCTTCACCTTTGATTAAGTCTCGCAAGTTTTTAATTTTCATCTATTGCGATGCTTTTAACTAGAAATTGATCTTGGAAAAGGAGCATTGGGGTTAGTTTTGCCACCGAAACTTTCTTACTCCCAACAATAATTTCACCCCCGCCGGGTAAGACTTGCCTGCCTAAATCCAAACCTGAATATTGATTCGTTGAATTAACAGAATCGGCGCCGAGTAGTGCTTGCCTGCTGATTTCACCCTGAAGTTCATTTACTGCGACTCCTCGGCCAAGGACTGAAGCTGCAATTTGTAGGACACTTAAAAAAAGCAGGATTGTAGGAATTAGAACTAAAGCACTCTCCACGGTTCCCGATTGTGAAAGCAAAGGTGTTAAAAACTTATCGAACTTCCTTATTTTCACAATTAGCGAATGCTGTTCATATTATCCAGCGAGTTCTTTAAAATGCTCGAGAGCCGAGGTTGTGCAACTGTCCAGATTCCAGTTACCAATCCAGTTGTCATTAGAACAACTAGAACCCAACCTGGAACATCTCCACGCTCAGACTTCGCCGCGGACAAAAAAGTATTTTTCATCTGATCTATTCTGGCCAGTTTGCTGAATTCAATTACGATGAAACTTCCCTTAATTTGCTCACTGACTTCATGACATGCATTTCTAATTCCTAATGCAAAATTAATAAGTAGTGAATTTAAATTCATAGATATCTTCTCGAGAAATCCGTAGGACGTCTCAGTTTTTAACTCGCTAGTGCTGATTCCTTCGCTAGTGCTGATTCCTTCGTTGCTCATTTTGCTCCATCTAGTCGATTTAATCCTCTGGAGGATTGTGTTTTGTTGGGTTGCACTAGTTTTCATTGTTGATCGAGCATCCCTGCCCTCAATAAAAAGTGATGTGAATAGATTGCTGCATGTTGATAAGTCAGGAATCTGAAAGAATTTCAACTTTGGGATCACAGCATGCTCTGACCAAGTGATACATATGAAGGCCAAAGAGCAAATAGAACTGAGATAGGAAGAATTAAGAAGATAACGGGAATCATCAAAGAAATTTCAGCTTTACCGGCTGCTACTAATAGTGAGGCGTGTTGCCCCGCCCTAACTTCTTCGACTTGCCTATTTAGAACTTCAGATAAAGAGGTTCCGCGCTCTATCGCAAGAATTAAAGTGTCACAAAATCTTCGAATCGTTGGTGAATTTACTTGCGCGCCCAAAATGTCCAGAGATTGAGAGAGACTTTTGCCATTCTTTAGATCAACTAATGCCCCGGCAAATTTCTCTGCCATTTCCCCTTTAGCTCGTTCAGAGACTCGCAGCAAAGCGGTTGAAGGACTTTCGCCCGCTGAAACTAGAACTGCAAAAAGTTCAACTATTGATGGGAACTCAGATTCGGCGGCTTCCAAACGATTCTTCTGGTTTCTAGAAGTGAATCCCTTTTCCCAATACCGGAAAATAAACAGGGTTACCGTTAACAGAAGTATGGTTACAAATGAAGCTCCCATAAGGAAGAGAATCACTATTGCAAAACTAAATACGATAATCACGACTTGATTTCGCGTCTTTGATTTATCAGGAACTTGAGATTCATCCCGATTTTCACGTGCTAAAAAGTCTTTCTGTTGACTGCGAAAATTTCGCAAGAAGTCATCATGAAAACCCTTGAGTGGATCACGGTTTTCATTCAGAAGCAGGTAGGTTGCATAAGCGATTACTGGGGACATGAAAACAAGGGATAGCGAAAAAATGCTCATGAGAAAATCCGCGGAGTTTCACTAATTTTGCCTACTTTTTCCATCCAGAAATAGGCAATAACTGTTAATAGCGCACCGATGATTAAAATTGTTAAACCGGCCGCGCTTGTATAAGCCCGTAGCGTATTTGCTTGAGTTGCGAGTAACAGCAATAAAATCCAGGGGGCAACCGCGGCTAGGGCTGCAGAATTCTTAACCCAACTATGTTTTGCTGAAATTTCCGCACGAAGTGCCAAGTCTCTACGAATGAAATTAGATAGCGTTCTCAGGGTTAGGGAGGTGTCTCTGCTTCCTGATACTCGTGCAAATTCTAGAACTTCACACACTTGGTCGGCAGTTCCGTCATTAAAGGCTTGCTTAAGTTCATTGAGCGACTGGCCAAAATCATTTCCTGCGCGCAATTTTTCGGAGAAGAGTAGGAATATTGAACGGGATTTCACTGGCCCGCGAGTTCCAAGCGCTACTAACGTTTCTGCGAGCGATAACCCCGATTGCAATCCAGAAATAATGTGATCCAAAATTTCTGGCCATAGATTTTGCAAGAGAGCTCTTTCATTTTCAACTCTCCGCCTAAGAATCACAATTGGAATCGTTGTTGTAATCAATGCAAATGGAATTCCGATTAAGGGCGAAGAAGTAATTAATGTCGCTACAAGAAATCCTCCGAGTGAGCTTGCTGCGTATATGAGAATTTTTCTTGATTCAATTACCATTTTTGGCCAGTAAAAATATGATTTGGATTAACCAATCCTTTTTCATAAGAAACTTTCCCATTTCCGGAATACTTGAATAGCATTTCAGTCTCGACTCGATCTGACTCAATACGCCCAGTAACGTGTGCTACTTCCATAATTCGACGCACTCCGTCGGAAGCGATTGAAACGTGGATTACTAAATCGATCGCAGCCGCAACTACTGGAGCGATAAATTTATGAGAGATATTTTCACCCGCAAGCAATGGCAAAGTTTGTAATTTGCTTATGGCATCTTTTGCTGAGTTTGCATGAATTGTTGCCATGCCGGGCAACCCAGAGTTAAGTGCAATTAGTAGATCCAATGATTCGGCTTCACGAATTTCACCAACAACTATTTGGGATGGGCGCATTCGCAGTGCTTCCTTGATCAATCTACGAAGTGGAACTTCTCCCTCACCTTGCAAATTTGCTGGCTTTGTTTGAAGGGCGACACAATCTGGCAATCTAGGCCTCAGTTCGAAAACTTCTTCAATTGTTATAACTCGGCTTTTAAGTGGTACTGCACTGACTAAGGCATTTAGTAAAGTTGTTTTTCCGGCCTGGGTAGATCCACTAACCAAAATATTCAAACCCGCTTCAACGCAGGTAATAAGGAATTCGCAAACTTCCTGCGACATTACCTTCAACTCCGCTAACTCTTCTAAAGATTTCCCCCGAATTAAATGTTTACGAATATTTACCGCCCAATGCTGCGCTGTAATTTCCGGAATAGCCACGTGCAATCTACTTCCATCAGGAAGTCTGGCATCTACAAAGGGGTGGGATAGATCAAGCCGGCGGCCTCCCCACATCAAAAGTCTTTCGACCAAATTTCTAACCTCATCAAAGGTCAACGTTAGATTTGTAAGTTCACTCACTCCATGTCTGGCAATAAAAATTCGGTTAGGTGAGTTGATCCAAACTTCTTCTATTTCAGGATTTTCCATAAGTTCTTGTAATGGGCCAAAGGTTTCAAAAGTTTCTTGGGATTCATATGAATTTCTCTGCACTGGGATATCAAAATGCATTGAAGAAAAGCGCCCTTTTATTGTTAACAGAAGTGGATAATTTGTTCAGTAACTAGTCACGGCGCTAATCCGTGATTACTTTCCGCAACTAAGTAAGGGTTTGTCCGTAGTGCTAGGAGGCGAAGTAATGGCGATCTATTTCAGCGATCCAATTATTCATATCTTGATCTCTCTTCCATTCACTGGGAGAAAACTTCAAATGCGCCCTCAAATTTGAGGCGCTAAATTTCTCTGTAATGACTTTTTCGAATCGCTGCGCGGTTCTAGTGGCTTGTTCTAAGTCCCCTTGTAAGCAGAGCCAAAAGCCATTCTCCGCAATACGTGAATAGAAATCGCTTCCCCTCATGTTTATTTTAATATTGTTACTCAGTTGAGCTAGGAGTTTTTCAAATTCTAAATCTCGTTGGTCTATTGGTTTAGAAGTTAACTTCTTGACTTTATTGATGTCATGAACTTCAGGCAAAAGCTTGATTGTGACAATTGCAATTGATTGCGAATTTCGCTGAGATTGGGATATTTCTCGAGCTAAATTATCAAAGAATATTTTTGGAGCCGGAGCACCCGTAAGTGAATCTGAAACACCATTATTTTGAAACTCGATTGATCTTGAGGAAAGATTGCGGTCAGAACTTTTCAAAGGTTTCAAAGGTTTCAAGTTAACTCCTGTCCAGTTGAATTAAACTTTTCGAGCAAATACAGAGTATCTACTTATCAGACTAGTCACCTGGTAAGTTATTCGAGCTTGCAACGACTTACTTGTTTTCGCAAAGGTTTTGAGTGTTGCCACAAAGGTTTTGAGTGTTGCCACATAAGATTTAGGCGTTATCGCAAGCAAGGTTTTAGGCCCAGGGTTCAGAAGGGAGCGAGAATGAAGATCACAGAATCTTTCTATGAGAATTCTAGAAAGGCCGCGGTCTGGCTGCTCCGCATTGAATCCCTAATTCTGGTTGGAATCGTTCTTTACTTGCTTCTGGCATCGGTATTTTCAACTGCAACTTGGCCATCTGCCCTTATTGGTGAAATCGTCTTTGCGCTGCTTGGTGCAGCTGGATTGTTTTTTGCATCCATGGGATTTGCCAGACGCAGATCCTACGGAAGAGCGCCAGCGGTTCTGGCAAATGCAATTGCGGTTGGGGTTTCGTATTACATGATCACTGGTGGATTGTTAATCGTTGGAATTCCACTTGCCTTGCTTGGTGCAATAACTTTTGTTGCAGCTTTATTTGGTTATCGCGAGTAGCCAATTGAAAATTACCAAGGAATAACTTCTTGGTCTTCCCAAAAAAATCCAGTCAAATCTTTGCCCGCTTCGAAATCTCGAGTTGCCAACCAAATTGCGGTTGCTGCGCCTTCTTCTGCCGATCTTGGTGCATCGGGTCCACCCATATCTGTTCGGCTGTGATTCGGACAGATTGCATCTACTAAGAAGCCGCGACTTCCTTGCCCGGTTTCGTGGGCGAGATTTCTTACTAATGCATTAACTCCTGCTTTGCTAATACGATAAGGCGCAAGACCGCCGGCATTGCCCGGACCAGACATTCGACCTAGACATGCAGAAAAAATAATTACTCGACCGTTACGTGCTTCAGCCATTGATGGAGCCAAAGTATTTACTGCAATGAAAGTTGAATCTAGATTTATGGACATAACCCGACGCCACTCTTCTGTTGTAGTGCGCAACGTTTTCGACATTTTTTCACTCATTACGCCATGCGCTAAAACTAAAATATTTGGAGTTCCATATTTAGTTAGAACTTCATCGAATTTCGATTTAGTCGAATTAAGGTCTTCAAAATCTACAGTTTCAAAATGGCAACCAATCTCTGCCGCACTTTTTGCTGCGCGCTCTGGATCTTTGCTAATAATTAGCACTCTATTTCCTGCAGCCTTGAGCGCCTTCGCTACGACATAACCAAGCCCGCGAGATCCACCCGTGACAACAGCGAGCGGTTGATTTGATTCAGAATTCATAACGCCAACTCTGCCGAAGTTTGTGAGAGATTTCCTCCTGAATGTCGGTGGCCTAAATTCCGGAGACCTTGATTCCGCTAGAAAGGTGGTTGGCGGGATTTCCAGGGGACTTGGCATGGATCTAGCGCGGACGAGAAAGGCTTATCGGAGGGGCCTGGATTCAAAATTGCTCTAGGTCAGAATGTGATTAATGTAATTCTTGGCTTTTCCAGAGATATCTCCGTAGGCGTATGGACCGGCCCGATACCTCTATTAGACTTAAGCGAGACTTAAATTAAATTTAGGAGCATCAAAAGTGTCGGCAACTGGATCTAATACACCTGCTAATCATTTTGGTGGATCTTTTGGGCCAAATGAATGGCTTGTCGATGAGATGTATGAAAAGTATTTAGCAGATCCAAATTCAGTAGATACAGCTTGGGTCGAATTTTTTGCCGATTACAAACCAGGTGCCAATGGAAATGTTGCGCAGAGCAATGGCAAAGTAATTCCAACTTTAGATAACGCCCCATTGGGTGGAACACCGCCGCTTCCAAAGAAGGTTGCGGATCCAAGCACACTTCAAATACCAGTTGCTGCAACACAGGTTTCAGCAACACCAGTTGCTCCAGTTGCGCCAGCAACACCAGTTGCTCCAGTTGCGCCAGCAACACCAGTTGCTCCAGTTGCGCCAGCAACACCAGTTGTAAAAACTGCGCCAGCCAAAGTCGCGACTCCTGCGGATCCAGTTACAAAACCAATTCCAACTTTGGTAAGTCCAGGTGCATCGACTCTCGAACCAATTCGCGGCGTAAGCGCTCGCGTTGTTCAGAGCATGGAAGCTTCGTTGACAGTTCCAACCGCAACAAGTGTTCGTGCAGTTCCTGCAAAGTTAATGATCGATAATCGCACAGTCATCAACAACCACTTAAAACGCAGCCGCGGTGGAAAAGTTTCATTCACTCACATAATTGGTTACGCAATGATCAGCGCTATTCGCCAGATGCCAGAGATGAATGCCTTCTTCGGAGAATTAGATGGCAAGCCGGCAATTGGAAAGCCTGAACATATAAACCTTGGTATCGCAATCGACTTAGCGAAGCCAGATGGTTCACGCCAATTATTAGTTCCTTCAATTAAGGGTTGCGAAGAACTTGATTTTGCGCAGTTCTGGGCATCATATGAAGAGACCGTTCGCAAGGCTCGTGGTGGTTCACTGACTGTTGAAGATTTTGCTGGAACAACAGTTTCACTTACAAACCCAGGAACAATCGGAACAGTCCACTCAGTTCCAAGATTGGTGCAAGGCCAGGGCTTAATTCTTGGCGTTGGCGCAATGGATTATCCAGCTGAATTTCAAGGCGCAAATGAAGATACCTTGGCCGAACTTGCAATCAGCAAAGTCATCACTTTAACTAGCACTTACGATCACAGAATTATTCAAGGTGCACAATCAGGTGATTTCTTAAAACGAATTCATGAATTGTTGCTTGGCGAAAATGGTTTCTACGACGAGATTTTTGCAGCGCTGCGTATCCCCTACGTTCCAATCCGTTGGGTCGTTGATATGCGCTTTAGCAAGGAAGATCAGGTTGGTAAGACTGCTCGCGTTCAAGAATTAATTAATGCATATCGCACAACTGGTCACTTGATGGCAGATATAGATCCACTTAAGTATGTCCAGCGCTCACATCCAGATTTGGATGTTGTAACCCACGGACTTTCACTCTGGGATCTAGATCGCGAATTTGCGACTGGTGGCTTTGGTGGAAAACCAGTTATGAAGTTGCGCAGAATTCTTGGAACACTTCGTGATTCTTATTGCCGCACTATCGGCGTTGAATATATGTATATCGAGAACCCATTAGAACGCGCCTGGATTCAAGAGTATGTAGAAGTTGGATACCCAAGAACTCCACGCGAAGAACAACTTCGAATCTTGCGCAAATTAAATAGCGCTGAAGCATTTGAAGCTTTCTTGCAGACAAAATATGTTGGACAGAAGCGCTTCTCGCTTGAAGGCGGCGAAACTTTAATTCCGTTACTTGATGCCATTATTTCTTCAGCTGCAGATCGCGGATTAGATGAAGTTTGCGTGGGAATGCCACACCGCGGTCGCCTAAACGTTCTGGCAAATATTGGTGGAAAGTCGTATGGCCAAATTTTCCAAGAGTTTGAAGGACATTACGCCGAGAACCAAGTCCACGGCTCTGGCGACGTCAAGTATCACTTAGGAACTGCAGGAACATTTACTGCAGAATCAGGCGCAACAACCAAGATTTATCTCGCAGCAAACCCTTCACACCTCGAGGCCGTAAACCCAGTATTAGAAGGTATTACCCGCGCTAAGCAGGATAAGTTAAATGTGAAAGACATTTTCAGCGTTCTGCCAATCTTGATGCACGGAGATGCTGCATTTGCTGGCCAAGGCGTTGTTTCTGAAACGCTAAACCTCTCGCAACTAAAGGGTTACCGCGTCGGTGGAACAATCCATGTTGTTGTAAACAACCAAGTTGGTTTCACAACATCACCACATGCCGCAAGATCTTCAACTTATTCAACAGACATTGCAAAGATGATTCAGGCACCGGTCTTCCATGTGAATGCCGATGACCCAGAGAGCGTTGTTCGAGTTGCACGTATTGCCTTCGAATATCGCCAAGCATTTAAGAAAGATGTTGTTATCGACATGGTTTGCTACCGCCGTCGTGGACACAATGAGGGCGACGAACCAAGTTTCACACAACCGATGATGTATAAATTGATTGAGGCAAAGCGTTCAACTCGCAAGCTCTACACCGAAGCGCTAATTGGTCGTGGCGATATTACGGTTGAAGAAGCTGAAGAAGTATTGCAAGATTATCAAGCACAACTTGATGCGGTTTATAACGCGGTTCATAACATTGAGCCAGATCATGATTCAAATATTGTCGTTCCGGTTGCCCCAGCACCAGAGACTGTAAACACTTCAGTGGACGAAGCAACGCTGCGAAAGATTGTTGCAACCCAGAATGCGATTCCAGAAGGTTTTACTCCGCATGTAAAGCTTGCGCCACAACTTGCAAAGCGAGTTGAGATGCTAGATGAAGGAACTGTTGACTGGTCTACTGGTGAATTACTTGCGATGGGTTCACTTCTATTAGAAGGCCACCCAATTCGACTTGCAGGACAGGATGTTAAGCGTGGAACATTCAGCAATCGTCACGCTGTTGTTGTTGATCAGAACAATGGTTCTGACTGGACACCACTTCGTTCGCTAATTTCAGATGAGAATCAATTCTTCGTATTTGATTCGCTCTTATCCGAATATGCCGCAATGGGCTTTGAATATGGCTATTCCGTAGAACGTGAAAATGCACTTGTAATGTGGGAAGCGCAATTTGGTGACTTTGCGAATGGTGCCCAAACAATTATCGATGAATTCATTTCATCCGCGCTGCAGAAGTGGGGCGAGCGTTCTTCTCTCGTGCTTCTACTTCCACACGGATATGAAGGCCAAGGACCGGATCACTCTTCTGGTCGTATCGAGCGCTACCTTGCACTTTGCGCAGAATTAAATATGACTGTTGCGCAACCATCGTCACCGGCTTCTTATTTCCACTTATTGCGTTGGCACATGAAGAATCCAGCCCGTCGTCCACTTATCGTCTTCGAACCAAAATCTATGTTGCGCTTGAAAGCGGCTGCATCTGGTCTACAAGATTTCACAACTGGAACATTTAAGCCACTGATTGAAGATCCGACAGTTGTAAATGCAACTCGAGTTATTTTCTGTTCTGGAAAGGTTTATCACGACCTAGTTGCAGAGCGAACAAAGTTGGGCGAGAGCTCGACTGCAATTATTCGACTCGAACAACTTTATCCATTCCCTGCTGAACAATTCGTTGCAGCTGCTGCCAAACATCCAAATGCGAATTTGCTCTGGGTTCAAGATGAACCAGCAAATCAAGGACCTTGGCCATTTGTTGCTCTTACAACTTCTGAAATTCTTGAAGGTCGCACCCTTCGCCGAGTATCACGTCGCGCAACTGCAAGTCCAGCAACTGGTTCACATCATTTGCACGAAGAGGAACAGAAGGCGCTATTGATGGAAGCCTTCTCGCGCTAGATTTTTTCGGCTTAGTTATTTAATGGATGCACGTCGATAGCGAAGTATTAGTTTTCCAATTACTTCATCTGAATCAAGTGCGCCCCAATTTCGGGAATCAGTAGATGCACTTTTGTTATCGCCCTCAACCCAAATCCGAGCTTCATCATTGTCATTGTGAACTTGGGTAACTCGCTTAACTTGCAAGAAGTCCGTGCCAAATTCTGATTCCCGCTGGATCAAAACGACTTTGCCAACCAGTTCGTTTGCCTTGGATTTTGTCTGGGATTTTGCCTTGGATTTCGCTGGGAGCAGTCGGAATAGCAGCCAATCGCCATCGTTGTAGTTGGGCAACATTGATTCCCCGCGAACCTCTACTGCTTTGAAGATTTTCGCAACGCTAAAATGCACACGACTCATAGGCGTAGTAGTCTCGCACCATAAATCCGGTAAATCCAAATGAAAGGCAAGCTATGAACTTACAATCAATAAGCTTCAAGAATCTTTTTAAGCCAGAAGCGATTGCTCACGCACATTGCGATCTACCTTGTGGTGTTTATGACCCAGCCCAAGCCAAGATTGAAGCACTTTCAGTTAAGGCAACAATGGAGAAATATGCAGCTTCATCAGATGCTGATTTCAAATCTCGCGCAGTTGCAATTAAAGAAGAGCGCTCTGAATTAGTAAAGCATCATCTCTGGGTTCTTTGGACCGATTACTTCAAGCCAAATCACTTCGAGGCCTACCCACAACTTCACGTTCTATTCAACGAAGCAACAAAGCTTGCTGGCGCTGGTGGAACAAAGGGTTCAAATGATGTTGCAGTTGCAGAAAAGTTAATCGCAAAGATTGACGAAATTGCAGAAATTTTCTGGGCAACCAAGAAGTAATTAGTTCTAAAAAACCTAGTTCTAAATTAATGAGCTCGCCTTCGGGCGGGCTCATTTTTTATTCCAATTTTAGATTGCTTCCCGCGTGATTGACTCAGCCGCAATTCGTGCTGCAAAAGAAACTCGATCGACTATCTTTCTATCGATAACACCAGATGCAATTAACCTGGTGCCCTGATGAACTTCAATGTTGAATTTACAGATAGAACCTTCAACCTCAATACAGGTTGCATTTGCGCGAATTTCGATTCCGACTCCGACCGATGCATGTGTAGTAACAGAAAAATTTGAAGTGACTGATGTTTCGCCAGACTCCAAATGTTCAGCAAGTGCAGCGGTGCAAGCACCTTCAAAAATATTTATCAGTGTTGGGGTTGCCAAAATTGGTAAATCATTTAGCGCTTGGGCTACTGAGGTATCAGCTGGGCGGACAGTCAGGGATGCCATACCGATGGCACCTAAAACTGCTTCCGAATTCATAACCGCTAACTTAGCGGGAAATCACGTCTAATCTCGTGAGTAGTTTCAATTTCAATGTGTGTCTCACCGTTAATCGTTGTTTCGGTTCGGCGGTATTCAGTTATGACTTGGGTCGGACTAAACATTTGTGATGCAAGAAGCGCGGTCTGCTTGGCGATACGGCTCTGCAGATCCTGTGGGGCCTGTTCGCAACATTCATCGGACAATAAAGATTTCATCCGCGTCAAAACCTGACGCTCGTGTTCCATCTCGGTCAGACACTGCGGACACTGTTCAAAGTGGTTCTGAAAAATTTGAACTTGAATCGCATCTTCAATCTCGTTATCAATAAAGAGAATCAAGGCATGCATCACTTCATTACATTCCATCTGATCCTCCAAACCCGCGATTTTTTGCGTAATCCATAAGCAGGACGCGCAGTAATTTGCGGCCGCGGTGGAGGCGAGACATAACAGTTCCAGCAGGAATTCCTAAAATATCTGCAATCTCTTTATATGAATAGCCTTCAACATCTGCATAAAAAACAGCTAGGCGAAATTCCTCTGGAATCTCATGAAGGGCGCGCTTTACATCGCCATCAGGCAAGTTCTCTAAGACTTCATCTTCGGCAGATTTTCCTTGGTCACTTGTGTGACTTGCCGATGCTGCTAGTTGCCAATCTTCGACTTCGCCATCAGAGATAAGTGGGCGGCGTTGATCTTTGCGATAAGTATTTATAAATGTTGTTGTAAGAATTCGGTAGAGCCAGGCTTTTAAATTAGTGCCAGGTTCGAATTGATGAAATGAGGTAAAAGCTTTTGCATAGGTGTCTTGAACTAAATCCTGAGCATCATGTGGATCTTTTGTGTAGCGAAGTGCTGCTGCATACAACTGATTTGTATATTGCATTGCATCGCGCTCGAACCTAGAGGTGCGCTCGAGAACGGACTCCGTGGCCAGAAGTTGGGCCGGAGTTCTAATCTCTATTTCCGAGTTCATCGGGAATAAGGCTACTGCCAAGAGCTGTCACCCTTCTTCTTAAATAAAACCTGTAGGGATTAGAACCATTGCAAACCTAGGTTTATTCCCGGCCCAGAAGAGAGTTTCAGAAAAGGGTATTGGGCTCGCTCACATCAATCTCCGAAATTAGTTCGGCACCATTGTTTCTGGTGGCATTAACCCGAGTGGAAACTGGGTGTGCCCGCAGTCCGCTCGCTGGTTCTGGAAGTTCCATAAGTTTCTGAATCTCTTCCACAGAATTTAACTTTGGATCTAGCCATGCATCCCAGCGATCTATGGGAAGAAAAGTTGGCATTCGATTGTGAATAGTTGCAAGAAAATCTACAGCCGGTCTTGTGATGATTGATGCACTTTCGAATATTTCACCGTTCGGATCAACCCAGCGATCAAAGATTCCGGCGAAGGCGAGTGATTTTCCTTCGACAACAGATTGAATAAAGAAGGGTTGTTTGCTCTCATATTTTCCAAGTTCGGTTGCCCATTCATAATATCCAGAGGTCGGAATCAAACAGCGTCGAGATTTAAATGCGCTTCGAAAAGTTGGCTTCTCGTGAACACTTTCACTGCGAGCATTTATTGCTTGGGATTGTGAACGAATAGCCTCACTTCGGTCCTTACTCCAAGGTGCAATCATTCCCCAAGAAAGCGTTGCTAATTCTCGAGCATTGTTCTCTTCATTATCTCGAGGATTTCTAACAACATATATTTCGCGGGTAGGTGCAATATTCCAATCTGCAGGCAATGAAGCAGGAATCTTGTTTGTTGTAATTTCAAACTCTTCAATTAGTTCGCCAGCAGACTTAACTAGGGCATATCTTCCGCACATAACGGCAAGAATACCCGCTGAGGTAGGCTTGCGCGGTGAGCGAAAAAATTGGATCAAGCGCCGAAGATTTATGGCGAGCACCCTTCCGAGGGAATCATCCAATCACTGCTGCAATAACAATTCCGGGTTCAAAATCTGCAACAAATCGCGCACTTATTCTGGCAGCGCTTGCAAAAACACCATCGATTCTGCGAAAGCCTTTGCATTCGCGAGACAGCGCGCTAATGATTGCGGGACTTAAGGCGATCGGCTGCACAATCACCCAAGAACCAAATGGTGATTTACATATAACACCTGGCAAATTCTTTGGTCCGGCAAATGTCGATGTTGGAAATGCTGGAACTGTAATGCGCTTCTTGCCGCCCGTCGCCGCACTTGCTAACGGTTTGATTCACTTTGATGGCGATGCCAGATCGCACGAGCGACCAGTTGGACCAGTAATTACTGCGCTTGAAGAGCTGGGTGTAACAATCGAACATGGCAATAGATATTCATTGCCATTAACTATTAATGGAAGTGGCACGATTAAAGGCGGAACACTTGAAATCGATGCATCAGCTTCGAGTCAATTTATTTCTGCTTTATTGCTTATCGGGCCCGTTACTCAAACTGGAATTACGATTAAAGATATTGGAAAGACTCTGCCATCTTTGCCGCATATTGAAATGACGATTGCAATGTTGCAGACTTTCGGCGCAAAAGTTGAGAGCAAAATTTCTGATAGTGGCAGGCGCGAATGGCGGGTAGAGCCAGGTGAATTAGTTGGCCAAGATTTAATTATTGAACCAGATCTTTCGAACGCTGCCCCCTTTATGGCTGCTGCGATGATCTGTGGTGGCGAAGTAGTAATTGCAGATTGGCCAAAGATGACAGCCCAGCCAGGTGATCAACTTAGAAATATCTTTGCGAAAATGGGTGCGAAAATTGAGTTTGTCGGAAGTGGATTAAAAGTTGTTGGCTCTGGAAATATTCATGGAATTGATATTGATCTACATGATGTTGGTGAGCTGACACCTTCAATTGCTGCCGTTGCTGCACTTGCTGATTCACCATCTTCGCTGCGCGGAATTGGCCACCTGCGATTGCATGAAACTGATCGATTGGCCGCACTTGCTACCGAGTTAAACGCACTTGGCGGCGATGTTGATGAAGAAGAGAGTGCGCTACATATTTCTCCGGCCCCATTACACAGTGGGATTTTCCATACCTACGATGATCATCGACTTGCAACTGCAGGCGCAATGATTGGGCTTGCAATCGACGGTATTCAAGTTGAAAACATTGCGACAACCCAGAAAACACTTCCAGATTTTCCTGGTGCTTGGCAGGAAATGCTTGGTTCAAATGGTTGAGCCACGCAACTTCAGTGAGTTTGATGAAGATGACGTTCGTTCCAGACCCGCAAGAAGCACAAGACCGCGCACAAAAGATCGACCAGATTATTCGAAGGCAGCAACAGCTTTTGTAGTTGCGGTTGATCGCGGGCGCGTAACTTGCCTTCTTGATTCTCATTCAGAATCGGATTTGGCTGGGGTTATCACTGCGATGAAATCTCGAGAGATTGGAAAAACTTCTGTAGTAGTCGGTGACACCGTTGGCTTAGTAGGTGACATCTCCGGTGAAGAAGGAACTCTAGCCCGAATAGTTACAGTGGCCGAACGCAAAAATGCATTGACCCGAACTGTCGATGATGATGCTGAAATTGAGCGGATGATTGTTGCAAATGTTGATCAGATGGCAATCGTGATTGCATCAGAAAATCCAGAACCCCGACATGGCTTTGTTGATCGAGCACTCGTTGTTGCTTATGACCAAGCCATCACACCAATCATTATTATGACTAAATGCGATCTATCTGACGGCAAAGAATTCTTAGAAGCATATAAAGACTTAAACATTAAAATAATTAAAACCCAGATAAAGAAGCAAAAAGGCAGCGAACTAGATGAAATACGTGAGTTACTTGATGGCAAGTGCACGGTTTTGCTTGGGCATTCTGGGGTTGGAAAATCCACACTTGTAAATGCTCTGGTAGAGAGCGCTGATCGCGCAACCGGTTCGGTAAATGATGCAACCGGACGTGGGCGCCATACTTCTTCATCAGCGATTGCACTTGCTCTAAATCCTGGTTGGATTATTGATACTCCGGGAGTTAGATCTTTCGGTGTCGCCCATGTTGATAGCAAGCGAGTTATTTCTGCATTCAGCGAATTTAGTGAAGCGATAGAACATTGCCCGAAGAACTGCTCGCATAATGAAGAGAGTTGCGCGTTAAATTCTTGGAATCTAGATGATGTAAGCAAATCAAGGCTAGAGAGCTTGCGTCGCCTGCTTAAGGCCTAACCTTTAAAGCCTAGTTGGATTGGTTGCAGTAGGATTCCCGCATGTCATCGCGCGCCCATGATTTGAAATCAGATTTAGAACTCGCGCTTCGTCTTGCAGATGTAGCTGACGAGATTTCACTAAAGCGCTATCAAGCACTTGATTTAGTTATTGAAACCAAGCCTGACGCATCACCCGTAACTGATGCGGATAAAGCAGTTGAAAACGCCATCCGAAGTGAAATCTCAAAGCTTCGAAGTGAAGATTTAGTTGTTGGCGAAGAGTTTGGAAGCCCAGATTCATTAGCCGGTAAGTATTACTGGGTGATTGACCCAATAGATGGAACCAAAAATTATTTACGTGGTGTGCCGACCTGGGCCACACTAATTGGATTGATTGATCCAAGTGGAAAGGTAATTGTCGGAGTAGTGAGTGCGCCTGCGTTAGCTCGAAGGTGGTGGGCGGCCGACGGCCTGGGCGCAAAGACTCAATTTATTTCGGGAGTTAATTCTGGTGAAGTTACTGAACTTAAGGTTTCGAAAGTTTCAAAACTGAGTGACGCCTCCATTTCATATTCTGACCTTGTTGGTTGGGGCGAGCGAAAAGCTAAATTTGTTGAACTGCAAGAGAAAATTTGGCGGACACGTGGTCACGGAGATTTCTGGTCACATATGTTGGTTGCCGAAGGTGCAGTGGATGTTGCAATTGAACCTTCACTCTCGCTTTGGGATATGGCTGCGCTTGATGTAATTGTCCGTGAAGCCGGTGGAAAATTTACAAATCTTGATGGCAAAGATGGACCACATGGTGGGAGTGCGATTTCAAGTAACGGTTTACTTCACAAAGATTTCATTGAAGAAATAAAGGCCAGCAAGTAAATGGGCGGCGTTGAGATTGCTGGCATTGAAATTAGTGGCATTGAAATCGCTGGGCTCGAATTAACTGCTTCCCAAGTTCAGCAAATACTGCTAGTCCTTTTTGGATTTCTCCTCTTTAGTCTGATAGTTGTTCTCTTTAACTTCATTGCAAAAAATCGTGGCTCTGATGCAGGCGAGAAGCAAGAGAAGAAAGAGCCGCAATACGAAGAGATTTTTGAAATTGAGAATGAGATTATTGAAACTAATCCATACAAGAACGATCCAGATACTTACTTCGAACAATCAGTTCTGCAAACCGTAACTCTGACTTTGATTATTGGACTTCAGGAACACTTAACAAAAATGGCTGAAAATCCATCAGATCAACATAAGGCCATGAAGGCTGTCGGGAAATATCTTGAAGATAAAAGTGTTGCACCGATTGCCTTTACCCAATGGAATCAATCTGCGATTCAAGGTATAGCCGCTCGAATCATTCTGAATGGAAAATCTAGGACTGCGCTATTTGGTCCAAGTGTTGCAATGGCAAAGGCCACCGCTAAATTCCCAAGTGAAATTTCTGCTCAAGTAGAGAGCGCACACAGTGCTGGTCAAAGTGTTTTTGTTCTTGCTATTGATGGTCTGGCCTACGGTGTATTTTCCGTAAGCCATCGACTTGTCTTGATTGGTAGCGGGGACAGGATTTGAACCTATGACCTCTGGGTTATGAGCCCAGCGAGCTACCGAGCTGCTCCACCCCGCGTCGGTTCGGCAATCTTATGCCGAAAGGTTTAATTACCCAAATTACTTTTAGGAAATTACTTTTGTGCAGAGATTGCAGCAGCAATTGCTGCTTCTAATCGATCCTGAGCCTTGCCATATGCTGCAAAGTCGCCTCTTCTAAGTGCAGCTTGTGCATCTGCTAGCGCTGCTTTTGCATTAGCAAGTGCAGACTTCACTGTGTTGCTAACTACTGGAGTTGAGCCACCAGTTGTTGTCTGTGAAGTGTTATTTAGAACAGTTCCAGAATTTCCACCGAATACCTGATCTAGCGCACCCTTAAGTGTGTTATCGAATCCGATTACATCACCAAAGGAGACTAGAACTTTTTGCAGCAATGGATATGCAGAAGTGTTAGCGGTTGCACGAACATAAACTGGTTGGACATAAAGCAATCCGCCACCAACTGGCAAAGTCAGCAAGTTACCAAGAACTACATCAGATCCACCTTGACGTAACAATGAAAGCGCTTGCGCTACTTCTGGTTTGGCTTCAAAGTTCGATGCGACTTGCGAAGGACCAGAAATATTGGTTGAACGTGGAAGTTGTAGCACAGAAATCTTTCCGTAATCCGGACCGTTGTCAGAATTTACAGCTGCGAATGCAGTTAAGTTCTGACGATTTCCTCGCGGAACAAATGAAGATGTAAGTGAGAATGCTGGCTTATCTTGACCAGGCAACTTAAGAGTCATGTAATAAGGAGGTTGGATTCCGGCATTTGCACCCAATGAAGATGGGTCGGTTGGAACTCTCCAGAAATCTTGACCACCGTAAAATGCATCTGCAGTTTTGACGTGATAAGTGCTTAATACATCGCGTTGAACGCCGAAGAGATCTTCAGGGTAGCGAATGTGCTCAAGCAATGACTTCGACATTGCACTCTTTGGGGTAACAGTTCCTGGGAATGACTTACTCCAGGTAGCAAGAACAGGATCTTTGGTATCCCATTGATAAAGCTTCACGGTTCCGTCATAAGCATCAACTGTTGCCTTAACAGAATTTCGCATGTAGCTGATATTTCTGCTTGCAAGTGATGCAACTGCGGTAGAACTAGTTGTGATGGAGTTTGTTGTAGCTGTAGCTAGGTTTGTCTTCTTTGCGTAAGGGTAGCCATTGCTGGTTGTGTAACCATCGACTATCCACAAAATACGACCATCGACAACTGCTGGATAAATGTTTCCATCAAGGGTCAACCATGGTGCAACTTTTGCTACGCGCTCACTTGGATTTCGGTTGAAAAGAATCTTTGAATCTGAATTGATTAAGTTGGAAAGAACAATGCGTTGTTCTTGATACTTAATTGCGAAGAGCAGACGAGTAAATAGGGATCCCATAGGGACGCCACCCTTACCGGTGTATGTGTAGTTCTTCTGACCATTCGCAGAATTATCATCTGGATAGTCAAGCTCTACTGGATCGCCGCCCTTAGCACCACCGATAATTGAATAATCTGGAACATTCTCGCCGAAGTAAATTCGAGGTTGGAATTCTCCGAGACCTTTAGTTGGTGGAATATCGCCAACGCTATATGTTGGTTTTCCATCTGAATCAATTGTGTTTCCTAGGGCAGAAACGAAACCGAAACCGTGGGTATAAACCAGGTGATCGTTAATCCAATTTCGAGCAGGATTGCCTTCGATATTTAATTCACGAACTGCAACTACTGAGTCACGCTTTACGCCATCAATTGTGTAGCGATCGACGTCAAGTGAATCTGCGAAGTTGTAGTAAGGCTTTATCTGTTGTAGCTGACGGAAAGTTGAAGGAACAACACTTGGATCCAGAAGTCGAATATTTGAAATGGTTGCTTCGTCATTCTTTAACTGACCTGCTGATGTTTCGATTGTTGCTTGGTAATCCTTAACTTCGACATCACTTAATCCATATGCGGCACGCGTTGCTTCGATATTGCGCTGAATGTAAGGCGCTTCCTTTGAAGATTCGCTTGGCTTAACTTGGAATTGTTGAATCGCCGCTGGATAAACACCGGCAATCAAAACTGATGAAATTACTAGAAGGCTCACTCCGGCTGCAGGTAGAACCCATGAGCGACGAATGATGTTTGCAAAGAAGAGAAGCGCGCAGATGATTGAGATACCAGCCAGGATTGCTTTAGCTGGCAAAAGCGCATTCACATCGGTGTATGAAAGACCAGTAATAAGTCTTCCCTCTTTGAGCGCAAGTGCGTAGCGATCGAACCAATATGCAACTGCCTTAATTAGAACGAAAATACCTAGTAACACTGAAAGTTGAACTCGAGCTGCAACTGTCGTCTTATCTTCAGGGACTTGTAATCTGATTCCGCTATATAAGTAATGAACCGCGGCGCTGGCAATGATTGTCAAAATGAGAGTAGAGATTGCCCAAGCTAATAGTGCTTCGTAAAACGGTAACTTGAAAACGAAAAAAGAAATATCTAAGCCGAATTGGGAATCCTTGACACCGAATGGAGTTGCATTTCTAAATTGCATCCATCGTTCCCAGAGCGCCATTCCTGAAGTTCCAGAGAAGTAGAAGAAACCTAGCGCTATTGCAAGCAATACCCAGCGACGAATTGGTTCTAGTTGACCGCGGTATCTCTCTAAATTATCTGCTTCAACTGATACTGGTGCATAAAGCGGTCTACTTCTGTAGGCCAAGTAAACGTTTGTTGTTATGAAAAGTGAAGTGATGAGTCCAAAGAAAACGAATAGTGAAGCTTTGGTAACAAGAACTGTGCTCCAGACAGTTTGGAAATCAACGGAACGAAACCAGAGGAAGTCGGCGTAAAAACCACTTAGTCCTATAAGTATCGATCCAAGAATTACGAGAACAATTGCGGTTAACGCAAATGGTCCTGGGCGCTTAGGTCGCATTGGATTTTGTGGTCTTGAAGAACCAGAGAATGGATTGCCAGGAAATTGAAATGAACTCATGTCCATACTCTACCGATTGGGAAAAACCGGGCAAACCTACTTTTTAGAATGTTTCGAAAATCAGGCGGGGCATTTGAGGGTTTTGGCTATTTTTGGGTCGATTAAACCGTGAAATGCTTCACTGAGGTTATTTACTGCCATCAACTGCAAATCTTTCTCAGCAAACGTTATAACTCCGCAATTGGCTTTTGGAACAACAGCAATTGTTGCACCGGCCTTTCTGGCGGCAATCAATTTTTGATCCATTCCCCCAACACTTCCAACTCTTCCTTTTTCGTTAATGGTGCCAGTTACGGCGATGTTTCTTCCAGAAATCAATTCGGGATATGAAAGCTTTGCAATTAGTGCAAGTGAAAAAGCGAGGCCGGCACTTGGTCCACCAACTCGCTTCATTACAAATTCGATATCCGAAACTTTCCAATTTAATGGTTTATCCGGCTGCGCATTCTTGAGGAAATTTGCTGCGGCAATTGCGGCAGCCTCTTCGGACTTAAGCATCTCTTTCGCACCTTTAGCTTTAGCTGATTTAGTTGTTTCACCCTCTTTGTAAACAACCTCACTTGGCAACACAACTGAGTCACCATTTAACCAAGCTTCTAAAACCATAATTCCTGGCGGCTTCGTGTCTGGATTAGATACATAGACCGAGAGCGAATAGAGCTTTCCTTTGGGATCAGAAACTTGGTCAGCGCTTAATTCCTTACTGAATTTGATGCCGTCATCAAGAAGGTTTGTAACTGGGCCCGGAGAAATGATTGCAAATGGCATTGGGACCAAAAGTGCGAAGAGAAATACCAAAAGTAAGAAATAGAGCGAAGGTTTTGAGAGATATTTAGGTATTGGGTGTCGAGTCATCGCGAAAACTGTCTTGGAAACTTTGGAATTTAGTTACCGAACGATTCGTCTCATTTGCATATTTATCTTTGAACTTCGCGACCCAAGTGACGTAAATGATGGCGCCTAGGACGGCAAAGAAAGGAATCAACCACCAAATTAGTGCGGCGAATACCGAGCTGCTGGATGCTGCTACGACTTGAAACCCCTGCACTTGCCCTACCCCCAGTTTCGCTTGCCAGGATTTTCAAGAACTCCTGCAATCAATAGGCCACTTTAACAACCCAAGCCGACAATTTCGCCATTTGGCCGTGAAGCCAAGCTTTAACTTATCAGGAAAAACTAAGAGAAATTTCACACTATTTCGGAATACTGTGCGAATTCGGGAAGAAACTTTAACTAGCCTTGGTTACCTTAGATATATCAAAGGTTCTAGATATGTTCAGCGCTGCAGATGTGTCGAAGGTGATTTAGAAATTAATTTGGCTTAGGCGTTAAGTGAAGTTTTCTAATCGTTTGGAAGGGAGGGTAGATTCATGAGTAACAACTTTGGTTTTGGGCCTGGTAATCCTGGCAACCCTGAAGATCCAGATGATTCAAATTCCAATGAGAACGGCCTTCCTGATTTCAACGAACTCTTTGCCCAACTTTCAAACTTTGGATTAAATCCTCAAACTCTCTTTGCGGCTGCAAATAGCGCCGGTTCGGTTGGACCACTTATTTCACCAGATGTTTTGCGAGATGTAGCACGCAAATTTATTTCTAGTCAGGGAGATCGCCCGGTTGGTTCGCAAGATGTTGCAGATTCACAAGTTGCATTAGATATTGCAAATACTTGGCTGGACGAGGCGACTACTTTCCCTGCACTTTCAAGATCAAATCTTCCGGCCTGGAGTCGGCGAGATTGGCTAGATTCATCTGTCACTAATTGGGCGAAGATGATCGAGCCCTTGGCTGATGGAATGGCGAATGCATTAACAAATGTTCTGAAACAAACTCCGCTCGAAGGCGATCTTGAACAAGGATTAGCGGCGGTTGCACCAATCATGCGGGCCTTTATGGGCTCACTGATTGCAAATCAGCTTGGAACTTCAATTGGGCAATTAGCGGTATCGATTACTGGGGCTAATGACGTTGCGATTCCGCTCTTTGGAGCCAGTGAGGCCAGATTAATTCCAGAGAACGTTACGAAATGGGCCGATGGCTTAGATATTCCGGTTGATGAAGTCCGTATTTTTCTTGCAGTCCGAGAAGCAGCAGCATCAAGGCTTTTTTCACATTCTCCGTGGCTCTCAGAATATATTCAGGATGCAATTACCGCATATGGCGCGGGCATAAAGATTGATATTGATTCAATTCAAGAACAAGCAGAACGAGCTTTAGAAACTGGTGAATTAGATATAAATAATCCAGAATCAATTTCAGTTGCAATTTCTGCTGGATTGTTTAAACCTGAACAGAGTCCTTCGCAAGATGCAGCTCTTGAAAAATTAGAGATGATCTTGGCGCTCATCGAAGGTTGGATTGATTATGTTTCAACAAAAGCCGTAGGAGATCGGCTTCCTTCATACCCCGCACTTAGCGAAACTTTGCGCAGAGCCCGAGCCACAAAATCTCCAACTCAACAATTATTTGCAACTCTTCTTGGACTAGAAGTTTCACCAAGAAAAATGCGCGAGTGTTCACTCTTCTGGTTTGAAGTTGAAAGCGAGATTGGACTAGCACTACGCGATCAACGTTGGGAAGATCCTGCACTTTTGCCGCGATCTGAAGATCTTGCTGATGTAAACAAGTTCTTGAATAGCACGATCGTTCCTGATGACCTGTCTGGGCTGCTTTAAAAGCACCAGATAAAAAAGCGAAGTCCCCGGGCGCACAATTCTTTGTTTGCCTTCCCCTTGCAAACAACGAACGGTTATCCGAGAACTTCGTGGTCGAAACTTAAGGTAATAGGAAGCCATAATCAACTTAGTGGGGCTATGTAATTCCAAGAATTTCAAGTGTTTATTGAGGGTTTATTGAGGGTTGTGCCTATTTTGCAGCGAAATAAATTCCAATTTGGAATTCTGGGCCGCAATCCAACGTAAATGCACTCTCAACATCCATCAATCATCAATAAGTTAATGACCTGCAAGATTTTTTGAGAAAGCTAAGGCAATGCAGGCCATTCCGCAGAGGCTGTTGATAAACTTGTGCATAAGCAGTTGATAACTCTTCGAGTTCTGGGGATAACGGAGGCGCAAAAAATCGTGGCTTCGCAGAACCCAAGCAGTCCAGAAATTCCAAACATTCCAGAAATTCCAAATAGCACCGATAGTGATAATTCTGCAGGACCCGTGGAAAACTTTATTCAAGGTGAAATTTTTGCCGATATCTTCCCCGACATGTCTGCACTCAAGCCGAAAAAATCTCTCAAAAAAGAACATGAAGAGCTGCTCTCTAGACTTCCTGAATTTAGGGTAATTAGAAGTTCAAGGCGAAAACGAACTCTTCATGCATATCGCCAAAATGGTGTCATCGAAATACATATTCCAGATCGATTGAGCAGGCGCCAAGAATTTGACGTGATTCCAGAGATGATTGATCTGGTCTTAAAGCGCGAAAATCGCCTACGCAAGAGCGATACGGCTTTGTTGGATTTAAGTGATGTGCTCCTGGCCGAATATCTGCCAGAATTTAATGAACGTCCGATCTCGGTTACGTGGCGCGTAATGCGCGAGCGCTGGGGGTCTTGCACAACAGTTGATAAAACAATTCGAATTTCAGAACGACTAAACACTGCGCCCGACTATGCACTTCGATATGTCTTGTTTCATGAGTTGATTCATCTTCGTATTGCTGGACATGGAGATGACTTTCATGAGCTACTCGCCAGATATCCCGAAAAGGATCGAGCTGAGGCCTTTTTAGAGGGTTATGAGGCCGGATCTGCCGGTTCACCCGAGGAAATCCTGGAGTTACCCCCAATTTAGGCTTGAAATCCCCGCTTGTGAGCGTGTTCGGGGGTATGGTGAGTCCATACGCACGCAAGGTTTGGGATGTCCCCGGGCTTTTGAGAGTGCGGTGACTGGAGGGTCATAATGGCTGAAGAATATAAGGGTGAGGCCTACTGCGTTAAGTGCAAAGAGAAGCGTGCTTTTGAAGGTCACGTAAAAGTCTCTGAGTCTGGTCGCCGTATGGCACAAGGCATCTGCCCAGTATGCGGAACAAAAGTTAACCGTATTCTTGGTAAGGCTTAATTAACACCAAGCAAATTTAGAAAATTCATTCGCCCCTTCACGAAAGTGAGGGGGCGTTTTCTATGTGATGAGGCTGGCACTACCGGCAGGTGAAAAATCTGGATTATCTCCACATAATTTTCATCAATTAATTGAGTGCAGTTGCAAGTGCTAAATACTCGCGGATATGAGACTTCAATCCAATCCAAAATTTGCGTTACCTGATTTTGAATTAGCCAAATATCCCGCTCTGAAACCAGGAGTTCAATTCTTCCGGGTCGTTGGTGAAGACTGCAGTAATGTCTATGTTGGATTTAGCAACCGTGGGATTGAGCTGAAATTCGAAATAGCCTTTGAGCTTCTCGCTCTCTTTGACGGAAGCCGATCCCTAGGATCCATCATTTCGGAAATTGCGGAAATTGAAACTGATTCGAAGTCTAGGGAGTTAATCTCTGAAGCTTTGCAGGCGTTAAGCGCCGAACGATTAATTGAATTTCGAAGCTCACCACTTCCAAAATTATTGCTTAAGAAAGAGTTGCAGGCGGTTAACGTCGTGAACTCCTCTAGTCGAATGCGAGCTGAGGAAAATTTGTATAGCTGGCATCCAGATGTAAGCGCTCAAAAAGACACCCAAACATTGATTGGCCATCGTCGTAATTTCTCAATCATTATTTATGGGCGAAATCGTCTGGCGCTCTCACTCTTTGCAGTATTACAAGCCAGTGGCTTCGCATTATTAAAGCTAACCGACCGAGCCGGTTCAGTAAGCGACGATTCGGCAATCCAAATTGAGCCATCGGAAGTGTGTGGATTAGCGATACGTGGAAGTGATGTTGGGCTTCGTAAAGCGCTAGTTATTGCTGATTTGGCCCGAAATTCTCAACTGTTCCCGCTCGAAAAACTGGAATTCCCCTTGAAACCGGATTTCATTATTTCTACCGAATCAATCCCCCAAGAAACAATGCAACTTTGGTTGAGTGATGCAATTGCGCACTTGCCGATTTCAAATCTTATTGAAAACAGAGTTGTTATAGGGCCAATTGTTATTCCTGGTGAAACTCCTTGTTTGAATTGCCTTAGTCTTTGGCGATCTGATCAATTTCCACATCACAATTCATTTGAGATATTAACTGCGCTAGATAGCGGCGAAGGAAAGTGCCTTGAACTTCCATCGGCCCAAGTTGCACTTTTGACCGGATTAATCGCAACACATGTAATTCAGTTTTGCACTTCGCAGAATAGCGCTTCACAAAATTGCACTTCGAAATTTATTGGCGCTTCGAAACTTATTGGCGCCACCTTGGCTATAAATCTTTTCGATCCGATTGATTCGGGCGCTTCTAATTCCTTAGATAACGAAAGTTACTTGGGTAATCAAGGGTTCGGTTATAGATACTGGCAACCACACCCTTCTTGTGGTTGCCAGCAACTAATCTGATTAGTAGAGAGCGTGATTTAGCTAGCTAGTTGGGCCTGCTTTTCAATGACTTCAACTAACGGATTAAGCCGTGGTCGGCCGGCACTTCGCTTTGCCTGAATGACCTTGCCATCTTCAAACAATTCACCGCCCCAAATTCCACATGGCTCGGCACGAGATAGCGCGCCTTCTAGGCACTTAGCTCGCATCGGACATTCACCACAGAGCGCCTTGGCATACGAAATTTCGGCTTGGCTTTCTGCGAAGAAGGTCTCTGGATCTGCATCATGGCAGGGAAGCTTCGTTGCGCTATCTGCAAAAGCAGTAACACCAATCTTTGCATCTGGGCCTTCGGCCCATCCCGGTACTAATAGTTCGCTGAAGAGAACAGTCACTGTTCTCACCTCCGTCTTTTCTTGTTTTGGCTTTCTCTTGTCTGGTTGGTTGGTTAGGTTGGTTTGGTTTTCCGGCTGGTTTGGTTTTCCGGCTGGATTATTTCTTGGATTTCTTGCGGCTGGTAGAAAAGCAAAAGGGCCGCGAATCCTTTGAAAGGATTTGCGGCCCTGGGGCTTTTGACTATCGGTTAGCCGATAGAGCTCCAGGATCCGCGCTTTGCATAGGCTGCATAGGTAGCAGCGAAGGCAAAATGCTTATGTGTTGATGGCTTATTTTTAGCTGATGCCACAACAAAAGACGCTGCCGAATTTCGGCTAGCGTCTGCAATTAATGCGAGTTGTAGTGACATGTGGAGAAGGGTAACCCACGCCACAACTTCGACGCAAGTCAATTAAATTAAAGGATGCCGCTCAGAAACGGGCTTGGGCTTCCGGAATATGAAAGATGCAGTTCGCTCTTGGCTCGAGTAAGGCCGACATAGAAAAGCCTGCGCTCCTCTTCAATATCGTTGCCCATAGGCAAAATTCCATCACTGACACCAGCCAAGAAAACGTGGTCCCATTCCAGACCCTTAGCGGCATGCAGCGTTGAAAGCACTACGCCGGGCAGGGATGGCGGATTGTTCTGCTCGGCCCGATCTTCGAGCTCGCGCAAGTAAGTGCGCAAAGTGATTGTGCTGCCGGCTGAAGTCGAATCGTCTTGCATAGATTTAGCAAGCGCCAGAAATGCATGAACATAATCGGTCTCGCCAAATGGCCGCAGAACCGCAATCAAATCGTCATACCAATTAGCGCCTTCGGTGGGCAGAACCGATGCACTTCTAATTACTCGCATCGCATCTCTGACATCTACTCGTTCGAAGAACTTCTCGGAACTCTTTATCTGCGATTCAATTCCGGCGCTCCGAAGTTCGCGCTCGAAAATATCTAGCTGCGCATTAGTTCTGGTCAAGATTGCAACCTCAACATGTTCGCCGGTTTTGGCACGCAGTTCAGAAATCTTTTTTGCGATGTAATTTGCTTCGCCAGCATTTGAATCAAATTTTGCGATTTCTGGTTTAGCGCCATGTTCATTCATTGATGCAAGTTCGTGTCCGTGTTCGCCAATCATTCCGCCTTGGCGCAGGATTGCATTAGCGGTTCCAATAATTTCTGGGGTCGATCGATAGCCGCGAGAAAGCCGAATAACTTGAGCCTTGGGAAAGCGCTTTGTGAAGCCGAGTAGGAAAGATGAACTTGCGCCAGCAAATGAGTAGATGGTCTGCGCTGCATCGCCAACTACGCAGATGTCATCGCGATTGCCGAGCCACAAATTCAATAATCTCTGCTGCAGCGGTGAAACATCTTGATATTCATCGACGGTGAAGTAGCGATATTGATCGCGAACTCGCTCGCGAACATCTCGATCCTCCTCCAACATTCCAACTGTCAGCAATAGGACATCTTCGAAATCAATTGCTCGCTCTTGTTGTTTTAATGTTTCATATGCCTGATAAACCTTCGAGATATCTTCGAAATTTGCTTTGTCCGGTTTGTTATTTGGGATTCGAAGTGTTCGCCCCGCACCGAGTGCTGATTCAACATATTCATCCGGCGAAATCTCTAAGACTTTGGCCCATTCGATTTCACTTGCTATCTCTCGCAAGGTTGAGGTTTGTGGAGTTAATGCGGAATCAGTTCGATTCAATGCTTCAGCAATTGCGCCAGATTTCATGGTGAGCAATGACGGGAAAGAACCACCAAAGGCATAGGGCCAGAAATACATCAATTGCTTGATTGCTGCAGAGTGAAATGTTCGAGCACTTGCATTCGGAATTCCAAGGCCACGTAATCTCGCGCGCATTTCACCAGCTGCGCGCGCAGTGAAAGTTAGAGCCAGAGTTTTACTTGAATCCGTAACACCAATTGCGATTGCATAAGCAATTCGATGCGTAATTACGCGAGTCTTGCCAGTTCCGGCTCCAGCGATAACGCAAACCGGGCCGCGAACAGCCGTAACAACTTCGCGTTGTTCTGGATCTAGCGCTTCGAGAATCTGGTCAACACTTGCAGCTGGCATTTACTTACCAATCAAATCTCGGACATCCGCCCCAGCTTTTTCATACCAAAACTCAATCATTTTTCTGGCGACGCTCATGCCTGGTGGCAAAGTAAGTGATTTATCTGCAATTGCTTCACGCATTTCATCTCGGGTAAACCAGCGAATCTCTTCAATCTCTTCGCCATCGGCCTTTGCAGAATCTGGATTAATTGCAATTCCAGAAAATGAAATCATGATTGATGCCGGAAATGGCCATGGTTGCGAACCGAGATAGGTGATTGAGTCGAGGCGAATTGCAGACTCTTCAAAGACTTCACGTAAAACTGTTTGTTCAAATGATTCGCCAGGTTCAACGAAACCTGCAAAGCAAGAGAAGCGTTTCTCTGGCCAAATCTTTTGGCGGCCGAGCAATACTCGATCTTGCGAATCCTTAACTAGGACAATTACAGCGCCATCAGTTCTTGGATAATGTTCCGAACCATCTGTCGAACATTTACGTAGTGATCCACCATTTGCACTTAAGGTTGGTGCACCGCATCTGGCACAGAATTGATGCGTATGATGCCAATTAGCAATTGCCTGCGAATGAATTGCCAGGCCCATTTCTAGCTGTGATAAGTAATCCCCTAAAGTTCTTAAGGTCTGATAATTTTCAAGTGTTTCAAAACTTTCAAAATCTGCCGCATCGCTGCACCAAGCGAAATATGAGATGCCGTTATCGATACCAAGAAACAACTCTTCACCCTGAGCAAAATTTGCATCGTTTCGAAGTGTTGCAATCTGATCTGCGCTCTGAAAATCTAATTCAAAATTTGGCTTTACCCGAAATTTTCCGGATGCGAAGTGAAGTATTCGAGCGCTCTTCCAGAGCTTTGCCAATTCATCGGGTTTTAATCGAAGCTCGCCAGAGCGATCTACTGCCTCGCTGGCCAATGGGAGCTTCAAAACATTCACCCGCAGACCCTACTAGGGCAGGCAAATTGGGGCGAGAAATGCTTATAAGGTGCGCAAATGCGAATAACTTCCTGGAACTTGCTGCATGGGCAAGGTGCGAGAAGTTTTCGGGCTGTCGCCGATGCACTGGATGTTGGAAACTCGGATTTTGTAATTGGTGTTCAAGAAGTCGATGCTTTTCAGGATCGATCAGATCAGGTTTTTCAAGTTGCAGATTTGGCTAGTGAATTAAGTGCAAAGCATTTTGGTTTTGTCCGTTGCGTTATCGGCACCCCGGGATTCAAGTGGCGCAAGGTTAAAGGCGATGAAGCTATTTTGATAACTAACACCAGTTCGGCCAATGATGACAATCCACCTTCGTATGGAATTGGTCTGATAACAAACATCCCAGTTACAAAATGGGAAGTTCTGGCACTAGGAAAATCTGTAATTGGATTGCCGCTTATTTTTCCTGCCGGCGATGGGAATAGTTCATCGAAACCAAAATTGAGGTTTATCTATGTTAAAGACGAACCTCGATATGCAGTTGCTGCACGATTAGAAAATGGCTTTACTGTGGTGAATATGCATCTTTCGTTTGTGCCTTTTGTAAATCTCTTTCAATTGTGGCGAGTAAAGCGTTGGTTAGCAAAAATGCCAGGAAAGCATATTTTGCTTGGGGATTTGAATTTACCCTTCGATTTGCCGGTCAAGTTCTCTAAGTGGAAATCTCTGGTTTCGATGGCAAGCTATCCGACCTGGCAACCAAAGATTCAATTTGATTACATTCTCAGCGATAATTTCGCTGTAGGTAACTCAAGCGCACAACTGGTAAAGCCAATTTATTTAAAGAGCGATATCAGCGATCACTTGCCAGTTACGATTGAAATTAACTGATCTTCATCGAGCAAATCTGCTGGGCGCACAGTTTCGTTTGAACCAACGTAGTGAAATGCTGCACTGATATTTTCAACTTTTATGCCAAATAATTTTGAATAAGCCAGGCGATACATCGCCAACTGAATTGCTGCCGCCGCTAAGTCATCTCCGCTCTTAGTTTTGCCAGTCTTCCAATCAACAACTTCGTAGTGCCCATCCTTCTCATAGACCGCATCTATTCGACCGCGTAGCAAGATGCCACCGAGCACGGTTTCGAATGGAACTTCAATTCCACCAGGAGCAGGATCGCGCTTAGCCCAATCACTTGCTAGCCAAGCAGCCTTTAGCTCTTCGAGTGGAAGATCGTCTAGATTTCTTTGGGCACCATCAACTTCATATAAATCATCTTCATCCAATACTTGAGGATCTTTATATTGCGCTTCGATCCATAGATGGAATGCAGTTCCGCGGCGCGCAAATTTATCGATGTGATTTGGCATTGGACGACGAATATTTAAGGCGAGTGCATCTGGGTCTTCTGCCAGATTCACCAAAGTTGATACAGACATTCGAGTAGGAAGTTTCACTTGCAAACCAGCTCCTCGTTCCCCTACTTCAGTTATCAACGCAATCGCATCATTGGCTAATCCAATTTCTTCTGGGGTTTTAGCGGCGTCGAGTAATTCTTGAGGGCTTGCAAATGGCGAAGCTTTAGTAACGAAATCGATTGACTTAGCTATTTCCTCAGAGCGAGAAGACTTGACTGGCCAGGTGCCGGTGCGCGGCGCAGTGCGGGTTGGATTTCCTGAAGTTGGCTTATCCATTTCAAAGAGTTTGTTCTTAGAATTAACGGAATCAACTACTGCTTCAACTAAGTTATAAAGTGCACTGGCTTCTACTGGATCCATTCCATTGCCAAACCAAGAAGCTGTTGCAAGCAGATTTATTTTTGCTCTAGTAAATGCAACATAAGCCAGGCGCCACTCTTCCTCTTCACGTCGCTTCTTCCAAGAGTCTTTAACAACATCAAGTGCTTTTCGGACCTCGACATGTTTTGGTGAATTAGATGGGAATACAAAGTCATCAAATTGGCTGGCATCCCCACGAAGTGAAATTGGTAGAGCTGCAGAATTAGAAGTCCAGAGATCTAAACTCTTTCCGGCACTTGGGAAGTTTTCAGTAACTAAACCAGGCACCGCAACAAAGTCCCACTCCGATCCCTTCGCGGCATGGATTGTGAGAATCTGCACTGCGTGCTTATTTGCAGCGACCGATACTGGTTTTAAGCCACCTTCTTCAGAGTCGGCAATCTTTAACCATTCGAGGAAGGTGGAGATAGTTCCACCATTTCGTGAAAACTTTGCTGCTTCATCTAAGAATGCATCTAAATGCTTTCTACCTTGCGCAAATCCATCTCGAACCATTACTTCGGTATCCAGGAATAGGAAACGCTCGGCCTCCATAATTGCATCGGTGATTGATCCATTTAGGTATCTACGTAATTCGCGAAGCTCTTTTGAGAACTTTAATAATCGTGCATAACCAACTTCAGAGAATTTATCCTTTGGGGCTTTCTCAAAAACTTCGAGCGCCTCAATCGCACTTCCCATCGCAAATTCTTCGGCATCCATAACATCTGCATTGGGAGTTTCCATGATCTTTCCGACAGTCTTACTCAAGGATTGATCAAAGTTTTCAATTAGGGATCTAGAGAATTTTCCAAGCGCTGCTAAATCTTTTGGTCCGATTGCAAGCCTTGGACCGGTTAATAAGCGCATCAACGAGCTGCCATTATCCGGAAACGTTAAGACTCGAAGCAGCGCCAAGATATCGGCAACTTCTGGAACATGGATTAGACCACCAAGTCCTACAACTTCTACTGGAATCTTCTTATCGCGCAGTGCCTGTTCAATCTCACTTATGTATTTGCGTGAACGAACCAAGACCGCAAAAGTTTGAGGAGAATCTGCATCTGCCAAACGTTCTGGTGCGAACCAATGTTTTTCAAAGTGTTCCGCGATTCCGATAGCTTCCATGGCAAGAGTTTCGTATTGCCCGCATAACAAGTTGCCGGCGCCAGCGCCTTCTCGAAGTTTTAACCGTTTTACACTTGCTGCTTTGCCACCTCTTGCAACGATGAGTTCGCCGATTTTATCTACTGTTTGATTTGCTATTTCTAAGATATTTTCATCATTGCGCCAAGTTGTGAGCAAGTTATGTTCAATGCACTGGCTGGAAGAGTTTCCGACAAAGTGGCTGCCGAAAGTATCGAGGGTCTGCGCACTGGCGCTACGCCACCCGTAAATCGCTTGGTTTGGATCCCCCACTGCGGTTACTGCATGCCCATTTCCGAAGAGCGCAGATAAGAATTTAACTTGGCTAACTGACGTGTCCTGATATTCATCAAGTAACACAATCTTGAATTTAGCGCGTTCGGCATCAATTATCTCTTGGCCAAATTCGCCATTCACAAGTTTTGCGACAAGTGACATCTGGTCATTAAAGGTAAGCAGCCCGCGCTCGAAACGATATCTCTCGTATTCATCTACCATCGGAAGAATCGCTAGGCGTTCTTTTAGCGATGATTGCAAATCGCGAACTGGATCATTTGATTGGCTATCTGAAATTGTTGAGAATTTAGCCAGAATCGATTCGCAGAATTCTCGAACTTCGGCTGTGCTCTTTCCGTGTTCGCCAAGAGCGGCAGATAAACCCATGACTTTATCTACGATGGTTTTTGCAGAATGTGAGATGTCGCTGCCATTTGTAGCCTCGCTTGCAAAGTTGTTAACGATGTTATTTGCAATCTGCCAAGCCGCTGCTTCACCGATTGGATCAGAAGTTGCATCGACTCCGATTCGAATCGCGTGTTCGGATAGAACCCGGCCAGCATAGGAATGATAAGTTGAAACGGTAACCGCGATATCAATCTCATTCTTACTAACTGCATCTACCGGCAGCAGTCCAATGGTGCGAAGTTGGCGCAAGCGCTTTCGGATTCGAGATGCAAGTTCGCCAGCTGCTTTTCTAGTAAAAGTTAGACCAAGAATTTCTTCTGGCTTAACAATTCCATTTGCCACTAACCAGAGAACCCGCGCACTCATTGTTTCGGTCTTGCCAGAGCCAGCGCCTGCGATTACAACTGTTGGCCCAAGGTGTAGTGATTCAATAATTGGGATCTGCTCTTTGCTCGGACCTTTGAATTTTGGATCGATTGTGCGAAGAGCGTTACCAATATCTTCGGCCGAATACTTGATTGACTCTTTGTTTATGGAATTACTCATTTGTCGATCACCGACCGCCCTTGGGGTTGGATGGGGCAAAGTCCTTTAACGGCGCACATTCGACAGCGGTCATTAACAGTTGCAATAAATTCATTTGCAGACATCGCATCAGCGGCTGCGATTACTTCAGCTTTAATTGTTTCGTGATCTTTAACTGGTTGTGGCTTGGCTGAGGCGGAATTGCCACCTGTGCCCAAAAATAGTAATTCAGCGCCAGCACTTTCGGTGCCAGGTGATTCGCCCTTAAAAGCTTCTTCATAAACTGCAAGTTGATAACCAGCTAATTGTTTATGATCTTCAGCTTTCTTCTTTGAAATATCTGGAGCACCGGTCTTTAAATCTACGATGTAGACGCGACCTTCACTATCAACTTCTACTCGATCAACACTTCCGTTGAACAGTGCGCGACCGATGACTTTTTCAAATTCGGCTTCAACTGCAAATAGCGTGCGCTTTGATTTATTCTCAACATGCCACTTGTAGAATTTCTCTAGCTTTTCAAGTGCTAACTTAAATTGATAATCGCGGACCCAACCTTTGTTGCCATCAATTAACTGCCAACCATTTTCGAGTCGGACTGCCAGATCATCAAAGGTTAATCCAGGTTCGCCCTTCAACATTGCAGCTAGTGAGTGAATTGCGATACCAAGTAATTGCGCTGTGGAATCTCCATCTCGCCCACCACTCTTTTCAATAAACCATTTAAGTCCGCATTCGGAGAACGATTGTAAATTGCTTGGTGAAACTGAAACTTGGGCATCAGGAGGAAGTATTGGTTCAGCAGTGCTTTGTTTTAATCCACCCAACCAATTTTCAACTTTTGCGCTCTGAATTTCTCTAGCGGCCAAAGTTTGAAGTAGCTTGGCCGAAAACTGATTCTTTGTTGAATCGGGCTCTTCAAGATTTCTGCGCAAAGTGGAAACTAAGGCTTGTGGTGTTAGCGATCTTGGTAGTTCGATTGTTTCGGCTTCAATCGAAGAAATTCCGTGAACCGCTTCATAAATCTCTTCGAAATATTGTGAAGGTTCGGAATCATCTTCCTTTGAATATGCAGTAACAACCAAGGAGTTTTTAGCCCGAGAAATAGCTACTTTTAAGAGTCTTCGCTCATCTTCCACCAATGCGCTGGCAGCACTTGCCTCAATCTCGCGGCGCGCAGTCGCTTGGGTTCGCTCTGATTCAACAAGTCTCTCGCTACCAAGTAACGAGCCTCGAGCTTTTAGATTTGGCCAGATTCCCTCTTGCAATCCAGTTATGGCAACTAGATCCCATTCCAAACCCTTTGCACTGTGAACTGTCATAACACTGACAACTTCACCGCGTTGACCGTGCGCAGCTATCGCATCACTTTGAATTGATTCACTAAGAATTTGATCCAAAAATAGTTGCGGATCTGAATCGGGCATACGTTCGGCAAAGCGCCGTGCTGATTCAAAGAGAGTAATCACTGCATCTAAATCTCGATCTGCAGCAGCCCCACGCATTCCACCTTTGAGTGCTCGATTTCGCCAGGTGGTTGCAAGTAAATCGCCTTCATAATTCTTAGATGTGCTCCAGATGGCCCAGATTAAATCTGCAATATCAACTTTCTTTGAACCCTTGGAATTCATTCGAACTACTTTGCGGGCTTCGGCAATTACATCAGCGATTCGCTTTAGCGAAAGTAATTGCTCCCATGGCAGCGGCGCATCATTGTTATCAATGATTTCTAGGATGATTTGCGTCGACGATTTTGCATCATCGCCGGGTTCGCGCAACTTTCCAAGATCAATCCGCATCTGACGAAGTGAAAGTGCGTCTGCCCCACCAAATTCGGAGAAGAGAATCTCTTCTACTAAATCCCAGTTGCTAGGAATTAACTTGATAGTGCCAAGTGCAATTTGAGCGATTGTTAAAATAGGTTTGATTGCTGGATTTTCGCCAAGGGCTTGTGCATCTGAATCGATTCGAACCGGAATGTTGTTAAGGGAAAAGGCTCTAGAAATTGCTGAGACTCCGGCGCCAGGTGAACGCAGAATTACTGCCATTTGCGACCAAGCAACGCCATCGCGAAGGTGGGCAGTTCTAAATGCATGAGCAATGTAATTTGCGCAATCTGATTGGCTGGCCAGCTTTGCTACATCGATTTTTCCAGAATTGATTGTAGAAGCGGCGTCTTTCGCACCTTCTATAGCTTTTCCTGGGTTTCTAAACTTTGAAGATATGGCATTACTTAATTCGGTAATCGCAGCAGGTGTTCGAATTGCAGTAGTTAGCTCAAGCTCTTCATAATCATTCTTCGCCGCATAAGCCCGAACACCTTCGGGATCTGCGCCTCGAAATTGGCCAATCGCAGATTGCGGATCGGCAAATAAAATTACTCGATCACTTGCGAGTAAATCTAGAAGATCGCGCTGCGAATTATCGCTCTCTTGAAATTCATCAATAACTATGACTTTAAATTTGTTCTGGAAAGATTCACGGATCTTTGCTTTCTTATTTAAGTCAAAGATTGCCTGCGAGATTATCGAACTCGAGTCAATTCGCTTTGCAGCACCTGACACAAAGCCATAGCGAATACCAAGGACTTGGTCATAGATCTTCCAGAAATTTGCAGCGGGTTCCCACCATGGTTCATTCAAAAGATGGCCGGTCTCAATTAATTTCTTATAAGTAAAGTTGCGTTCACTTGCCCGCAGAATTAGATCTCGAAGCTCACGAGCAAAGCCCTTAGTTGAAAGTGCAGGTTCTAAAACTTTTGGCCACTTAACTTGTGGCGAATATTCGGGATTAGCTAAGAGTTCGCGGATAAAGGAATCTTGTTCGGCCCCCGAAATCAGAACATATTTCGGATCATCGACTTCTACTTGGGTATTGATGATTGAAAATGCGAGTGAGTGAAATGTTCGAACAATTGGCTCGAAGGCATTGGCACCGGATTGGATAACTATTTTGTCGCGAAGCTCTGATGCCCGTTCGCGACCATAAGTTAAAACTAAAATTGAGTTTGGATCTATGCCAAAATTGCCAGGTTTAATACCGTCGGATTTAATTAGTGAAACAACTGTTTCGACAAGAGTTGCGGTCTTGCCAGTTCCGGGACCACCAAAAACAATTAACCTCGGTGATTTGGAACCAATAACCAATTTCTGTTCATCAGTTGGCAGAAAATCCGAAGGCGCGACGACAGGGCGAATTAGCTCTATCTTGCTTTCGCTTCTTTCATTCCGCGCTTTTTGCTCAAATCGTGCCATGGGCCTATCTAACCCAAGGGCGCCGACAATTCAGTGCTATTCGGCGTTCTGGTTAACCTTTTTGGCGCGACCGACGTTACGGGCTCGCTCATTTTGATCCAGAATTGTCTTGCGGACGCGGACGTGTTTTGGAGTTACCTCAACGCATTCATCTTCGCGACAGAATTCAAGAGCTTGTTCCAGGTTAAGCAATCTTGGCGGAATAATTCGGTTTGCATCATCTGCACCTGAAGAACGCATATTTGTTAGCTTCTTTTCGCGAACAATGTTTACATCCATATCTTCGGTTCGAGAATTCTCGCCAACAATCATTCCTTCGTAAACCTCGGTGCCAACTTCTAGGAAGATAACTCCGCGCTCTTGCACACCATCGACTGCATAAGCAGTAACAATGCCGCGACGGTCAGCAACAAGTGAACCGCTAAGTCGTGTGCGAATCTCACCGTTCCAGTTTTCGTAACCATCGAATACGTGGTGCAGTAAACCAGTTCCGCGAGTTTCAGTTAAGAATTCAGTACGGAAACCAATAAGACCTCGTGATGGAACTTTGTAATCCATACGAATCCAACCGGTTCCGTGATTAACCATTTGCTCCATACGGCCCTTACGAAGTGCCATAAGTTGCGTGACAACTCCAAGATAATCTTCAGGAATATCAATGCTCAAACGTTCCATTGGCTCTTGCAGTTTGCCATCAACTGTCTTTACAACCACTTGTGGCTTACCAACTGTAAGTTCGAAACCTTCGCGACGCATGATTTCAACTAGAACTGCAAGTTGTAATTCACCACGGCCTTGAACTTCCCAAGTATCTGGACGTTCAGTGTTGATAACGCGAAGTGAGACGTTACCGATTAGTTCAGCATCCAAACGATTCTTTACCTGACGCGCAGTTAGAAGTTTTCCTTCTTGACCTGCAATAGGAGAAGTATTGATACCAATTGTCATCGAAATCGATGGTTCATCAACGATGATCAAAGGCAGCGCATGTGGCTTTTCCATATCAGCAAGGGTTTCGCCCAAGGTAATGGTTTCGATACCTGCGATAGCAACGATGTCACCAGGTCCAGCTTCTAGCGCCGGAACTCGCTCTAAACCATCTGTAATAAGCAGTTCAGAAATCTTTACTCGTTCGCTTGTTCCATCGGTCTTCATCCACATTACGTTCTCGCCTTTTTTAATTACACCTTCGCGAATTCGGCAGAGTGCAAGACGACCAAGGTATGGAGATGAGTCCAAGTTTGTAACGTGTGCTTGTAGCGGTGCACCTTCGTGATAAACCGGAGCCGGAATCGTATTGAAGATAACTTCAAATAACGCATCTAAGTTTTCGCGATCTGGCATCACACCGTTTTCTGGGCGATTTAAAGACGCGCGACCAGCTTTTGCTGATGCATAAACAACTGGGAATTCAATTTGATCATCGTTTGCATCAAGATCCATGAACAGGCCATAAGCCTCGTCAACAACTTCTGGAATTCGTGAATCGGGACGATCGACTTTATTGATTACCAAAATTACTGGAAGGTTTTTCTCAAGTGCTTTACGGAGAACGAAACGAGTTTGTGGAAGTGGGCCTTCAGATGCATCGACGAGAAGAATTACACCGTCAACCATTTCAAGTCCACGTTCTACTTCACCACCGAAATCTGCGTGGCCTGGAGTATCAATAATGTTTACAGTCTGAGCGCCGCGGCGAATCGAAGTGTTCTTCGCGAGAATTGTGATTCCCTTTTCGCGTTCAAGATCCATCGAGTCCATGACTCGGTCGCGGTTCTCGCCCTCTTTCTGGTGCTCGGAAAATGCACCTGATTGAGTCAACATCGCATCGACCAATGTGGTCTTGCCATGGTCTACGTGAGCAATGATCGCTACGTTACGAAGTTCATCGCGCTTCTTGAGTTCGCCAGTTATATATGGGCTTTTCTCGTATCTTATTTTTGTCATTAGTTATTAAACCTAAATTCCACTACATCGCCATCGGACATTACATATTCCTTGCCTTCCATCCGGACCTTACCGCGGGCCTTGGCTTCCGCCATGGAACCTGCATCTACTAAATCGTTAAATGCAACGATTTCGGCCTTAATGAAACCTTTTTGGAAATCGGTGTGAATTACACCGGCTGCGACTGGCGCAGTATCTCCCTTATGAATAGTCCAAGCGCGTGTTTCTTTTGGACCCGCAGTTAAATAAGTATGCAAACCTAAAGTGTTAAATCCGATTCGGGCAAGAGTTGAAAGTCCTGGTTCTTCTAATCCAATTGCACCTAATAATTCCATTGCATCTGCATCATCGAGTTCAGCAAGTTCGGCTTCAGTCTTTGCATCTAAGAAAATTGCTTCGGATGGCGCAACAAGTGCGGATAACTTCTTGCGAAGTTCGGCATCGCCAAGTTCAGCAGCATCAACATTGAAAACATATAAGAATGGCTTAGCGGTCATCAGATGCAGATCAGCAATCAAAGTTAAATCAACTTTTGAACCGTAAAGTAATTTGCCAGCATTCAAAACTTCTTGGGCTTGCTTAACCGCTTCAAGAGCTGGCGCAACTTCTTTCTTGATGCGCACTTCTTTCTCAAGACGTGGCAGCGCTTTCTCAATTGTCTGTAAATCAGCAAGGCCGAGTTCAGTATTAATAACTTCGATATCTGATGCTGGATCAACGAATGCCGCAGCACGTTCGCCTTCGCGCATTACATTCTCGTCATTGAAAACTCGGATTACCTGACAGATCGCATCGGTTTCACGAATGTTTGCTAAGAATTTATTTCCAAGTCCGGCACCTTCAGATGCACCTTTAACGATTCCGGCGATATCCACGAATGAAACAACGGCTGGCAAAATCTTTTCAGAGGAGAAGATTTCAGCAAGCTTTGGAAGTCTGGCATCTGGAACGCCAACCATTCCAACATTGGGTTCAATTGTGGCGAAGGGGTAATTTGCGGCCAGAACGTTGTTCTTGGTCAGAGCGTTAAAAAGGGTCGATTTGCCCACATTTGGCAGTCCGACGATTCCAATAGAGAGGCTCACAAGGAGTAGAGCCTACGCGGGTTTGTCAGTGCTTCCTGCCACGATACGGGCATGGATGTAATTTTGGGCGTAATAATCGGGCTGGCTCTTGGAATTCTTATTGGATTTCTCGTAAAAAGTGGCAGATCTAATTCTGATTCTGCCGATAATCCACTAATCAAAGATCTCAAAGAGCAGTTAGAGCGCGAGAAGAATTCGACAGCTGCTGCAACAAAATTGACTGATGAATTAGAAACAATGAAGAAGACGGTTGAGAAATTAACCGAAGCAGCTGGAGCGGCAGATCTGCGCCGAGTCCGTGCAGAAACTGAGATCACTGAACAAGTTAAATCAATGGCATCTCATAACGAAAATTTAGTAAAGCAGACTCGTGCGATTGCAGGCGCGCTCGCAAGTTCACAAACCCGCGGAAAATTCGGTGAAGCTCATCTCGAAAAATTATTAGAGAGCGCTGGCTTAATCGAGAACGAACATTTCACCAGACAGGCCGCTTCCGAAAAAATCGGTGACTCAGGTGCGATTCCCGATGTAACAATAAATATGCCTGGTGGCAGCGTTATCTACATCGATTCCAAGTTTCCATTCCAAAGATTTTACGAAGCCTTTGAAACTGAAGATGATGCGCTTCGTAAGCAATTATTAGTAGAACATTCAAAGGATTTACTTGCACATATCCAAGCGCTCTCAAAACGAAATTATGCCGATCGTGGACCATCGCCAGATTTCGTAATTCTCTATGCACCAATTGATGCAATCTTTATTGAAGCAGTAAAAGCTATTCCCGACTTCCTTGAGACTTCATTCCGCCTTGGTGTAACAATTGCAACACCAACTTCAATGATGGCGCTACTGCGCACTGTTGGCTATTTATTTAGCCGAAACCGCGTTGCAGCAAATGCCGAGGAAATTCAAACTCTGGCCGTTAAGTTTTTGCGAGATGTCTCATCGCTTCACGACAAAATCGTCACCGTCGGAGATCGCTTGAAGAGCACCCTTAAGGCTTACAACGACATGATTCCAACCGCCGAAACCACAGTTCTAAGTGCGGCGAAGAAGATGAAATCGCTGGATGTTTCAGGAAAGCCTTTGAAGGCGCTTCCTGAAGTTTCAGAAAACTTGCGAATTCTTGAGAGTAAATTAGCCTTGGATGCTCCAGAAGATTTTATTGAAGTAGAAGAAATTTCAGATGAAGATGACGAGAAATGAGCAATACGATGGATGCAGTTAGATCAAAAGCGGTAAAAGGTCCTGGCTTAAAGGTGCCTGGCATCGTTATTCTGCAATTCCTGCTCATCTTTATCTTTGAAGCTTTCGAATACACATTCACAAAAGTTGGCTTCTTTACCGGTTTAGCAATTTTGGTCTCATTCCTTGGTGGTCTATACCTAGGGCGACCTGGAACCTCATTTACAAATGCAGTAAATCCCCCAATAGCATTTTTGATTTCAACTCTTTTTATCATGGCCACAATTGGTGGAACTGGATTTTCACCAGGAAAAGTTGGTCTAGAACTAATTACTACGCTCTCATCAGTTGCCCCGTGGTTAATAACAGGAGCAGTTATTGCTTGGGCTGCGCACTTTGCACTTATGCGCAAATATTCACGGAAATAAAAAGCGAGCTTTAAAGCTTTCCAGCCGCCTTTAAATCTTTACGAAGCTCTGGTGGCACTGAGAAGAGCAAGTGTTCTTCCATCGCCGTAACCGTCTCGACGTCGCCATAGCCTCGTCTTGCTAAATCTTTAATTAAATCTGTTACCAATATTTCAGGAACAGATGCGCCACTAGATACCCCGATAACTTCTACGCCTTCAAACCATTCATCTTGGGCTTCAGCTGCAAAATCAATTAGATAGGCCGCCTTAGCGCCATATTCCAGAGCAACCTCTACTAAGCGAACTGAGTTTGAAGAGTTCTTCGATCCAACAACTAGAACTAAATCTGCCTTTGGAGCAATCTCTTTAATTGCCACTTGGCGATTTTGAGTTGCATAACAGATGTCATCACTTGGTGGGTCAATTAAATTTGGGAATCTCTTCTTGAGTGCTGCAACTGTTGTCAGAGTCTCATCAACGCTCAACGTAGTCTGAGATAACCAGGCAACTTTGTTCTCATCTGGAACTTTTATATCTGCGATGCCATCAATGCCATCAACCAAAATAATGTGATCTGGAGCCTCGCCAGCAGTGCCTTCAACTTCTTCGTGACCTTCGTGGCCAATCAATAAAATAGTTAAATCTTCAGCAGCAAAGCGCTTCACTTCGTGGTGCACTTTTGTCACTAGCGGACACGTTGCATCAATAGTCTTTAAGTTACGAGAAGCGGCACTTGCATGAACTGCAGGCGAGACGCCATGGGCCGAGAAAATAACGGTCTGACCTTCTGGCACTTCATCATTTTCGGATACAAATATTGCGCCGCGAGCTTCTAGTGTGGCAACAACATGTTTGTTGTGGACAATCTCTTTGCGAACATAAACCGGTGCACCGTACAAATCCAGAGCTTTTTCAACGGTAACTACTGCGCGATCAACCCCTGCGCAATATCCGCGAGGAGCGGCTAATAAAACCCGCTTGTTACCTAAAGTCATTTGCCAAGTCTAATTGGTATCCCGATTACTATCGACCCGTGCCAGACCAATCCGAGCAGCCAGATAAACCATTTACCGTTCGCGCTATCTCTGAACGTATCGGTGCAATCGTTGATGGCCTAAGTGAAGTCTGGATCGAGGGCGAGCTATCTGAGATAAATGTCCGGCCCGGTTCGCCGACAATATTTATGAGGCTGCGAGATACCAGCGCAGATATGAGCATCTCGGTCCGCTGCTTTAAGAATGTTTTTGATTCAGTTGCGCCACTAGAAACAAATGCGCGCGTTGTGATTCGCTCTAAACCAACTTGGTGGACCAAGAATGGTTCGCTCTCTTTCAATATCTCCGAGATTCGCCAGGTCGGTGTTGGTGAATTAATGGCCCGCCTTGAAGCTTTAAAAAATTTATTGGCCGCTGAAGGTCTATTTGATTTAGATCGGAAGAAAGAGCTGCCATTTTTGCCAAATGTTGTCGGATTGATTTGTGGTCGAAATAGTGATGCCGGTAAAGATGTTGTTGAAAATGCTAAACGTCGCTGGCCAAGTGTGAAATTTGAAATTCGTGAAGTTGCAGTTGCAAATGCTGCGGCCGTCTCTGAAGTTAGTGCAGCACTTAGCGAACTAGAAGCTAACCCAGATGTTGATGTAATTATTATTACAAGAGGTGGCGGCTCCTTTGAAGACCTTCTGCCATTCTCGGATGAATCATTGCTGCGATTAGTTGCCGAATGCAAAACCCCAATCATTAGCGCAATTGGCCACGAGAAAGATTCACCACTTCTTGATTTAGTTGCGGATTGGCGAGCATCGACGCCTACCGATGCCGGAAAGCGGGTAGTGCCGGATATGGATGAAGAGTTGGCAAATATTTCAAATCTGCAAGATCGAGCAAATCGCTATCTTCAGAATTTGATTACATTTGAAATCTCAAAAATCAAAGGCTTCATGGACCGCCAGATAATGCGCGAGCCCCAAACAATCGTCACAACCAGAGCTGAAATAATCACTGGGCTAATTGCCAGATCACATAGAAGCATGACTAGCCGGATTGCAATTGCGGCTGAAGAAATCAGTGGCCTAAGGACTCAAGTCCGCACACTCTCGCCACAAGCCACTTTGGATCGCGGCTATTCGGTTGTGCAAAAATCCGATGGGTCAGTTCTTCGCAATGCTAGCGAAGTTAAGCCCGGCGAGAAACTTCGACTGCGATTGGCGCAAGGCGAAGTTGGCGCAATTACGGAGTAGATTACGAATATGGCCGCCTCAAAGTCCTCAGAAAAAGACCCAGCTAAATTAAGTTATGAAGATGCTCGCGACGAATTAGCAAAGGTTGTTACAACCCTGGAATCCGGGCAAGCAACACTTGAGCAATCCTTAGCACTTTGGGAGCGCGGCGAAGAGCTTGCAAAGATTTGTCAGCAATGGCTTGATGGTGCGAAAGCAAAGTTAGCGGCAGCAAAACCAGAGTCGGAAAAGTAAATGCCAGAATTTAATTACAGCGATCTACTACCAATTGGGCCAGATAAAACTAAGTATCGCCTGGTAACAAGCGAAGGCGTTTCTTCATTTACAGCTGAAGGAATGGAATTCCTAAAGGTCACACCAGAGGCGCTGGAGAAATTAACTTCAGAAGCAATTCACGATATCAATCATTATTTACGTGAAGAGCATCTAACCCAGTTGGCTTCAATCTTGAAGGATCCTGAAGCTTCGCCAAATGATCGCTTCGTTGCTCTCGATTTATTGAAGAATGCAAATATTTCTGCCGGTGGCGTTCTGCCAATGTGTCAGGACACCGGAACTGCTCTGATTATGGGAAAGAAGGGTCAGCGCGTTCTGACTTCAAAGAACGATGCCGAATCGATTTCCAAGGGTGTTTATGACGCATACACCTCGTTAAATCTTCGATATTCGCAGCTTGCACCTGTATCAACCTGGGAAGAGAAGAACACTGGAAACAATCTTCCGGCCCAAGTCGAGATTTATTCAGATACCGAGCATGCAGATGAATACAACTTTCTTTTCATCGCAAAAGGCGGCGGCAGTGCAAATAAATCTTTCCTTTATCAAGAGACCAAAGCGGTTTTAAATCCAACTTCATTTATGAATTGGCTCGATGAAAAATTACGCTCCCTCGGAACTGCAGCTTGCCCGCCGTATCACCTAGCAATTGTTATCGGTGGCACCAGTGCGGAGCACACAGTTAAGACTGCAAAGTTGGCCAGCACGCATTACCTCGATGAATTACCAAGAAGCGGCGATGCTAAAACCGGACATGGTTTTCGCGATGTGGAATTAGAAGCAAAGGTCCTAGAACTAACTAGAACACTTGGTATCGGAGCCCAGTTTGGTGGCAAGTATTTCTGTCACGATGTACGGGTTGTTCGCCTGCCGCGCCACGGCGCATCTCTTCCAATCGCCATTGCCGTCTCTTGTTCTGCTGATCGCCAGGCAAAAGCAAAGATCACTAAAGAGGGAATCTTCCTCGAAGTTTTAGAGCGGGATCCAGCCCATTTCTTGCCTGAGACAACCGATGAACATTTAGACGATAACGTGGTCAAGATTGATTTAAATCAACCTATGGCTGAAGTCCTAAAGACACTTTCAAAGCATCCAATCAAGACTCGGCTATCGCTTAATGGAACTCTGATCGTTGCGCGCGACTTAGCCCATGCCAAAATCAAAGAGTTAATTGATTCCGGAAAAGAATTGCCGCAATACTTCAAAGATCACGCGGTTTATTACGCGGGGCCAGCCAAGACTCCTGAGGGATATGCATCTGGGTCATTTGGTCCGACAACTGCTGGCCGAATGGATTCATATGTGGATCAATTCCAAAAAGCTGGCGGTTCGATGATTATGTTGGCAAAGGGAAATCGTTCTAAAGCAGTAACCGATGCCTGTAAAAATAATGGTGGCTTCTATCTAGGTTCGATTGGTGGACCAGCAGCCCGACTTGCTCAAGATTGCATCATCAAAGTTGAAACTTTGGATTATGCCGAATTAGGAATGGAAGCTATCTGGAAGATTGAGGTAAAGGATTTTCCCGCATTTATTGTCGTAGACGATAAGGGAAATGATTTCTTTGCCGAGACTTCGAAGCCGATAACTATTGGGAAAAGACCTTAGTACCAGTTAGAGCGCTTCTTCTTCCAAAGTGCGTTACATGGTGTGTCATATCTGGCCTTGATATATGAAAGTCCCCATTTAATCTGGGTGACCGGGTTGGTTCGCCAATCGGTAGAAATGATCTCCATCTTTATCGCCGGTAGGGCCTGTGGGATTCCGTGGGCGCCACTTCGGTAATTGTGGGCCTGATAGTTCCAGTGGCTTTCGCTATTCCAAAGACTGGTTAGACAATCGATCTGCCTCTTTTTGTTCCACTTCGGATACTTATCTTGAATAATCGCCTTGGCCACCATTTGGGCACCTTTTGGCTTCTTTGCTATTTCGACCTGGCGGGCGGCTAATGAAACTAAAGCAATCGCGTTTGCATCAACTGAAGAGACGCCACTTAAATCTAAAGTAATTCCAGTTTCGCCCTCGACCGGTTTCTCTGGCGCGACAGTTAAGGCCGGCAGGTTGTTGGGCACCGAAACGAACTGGTCAAAATTTCCTTGGGCATAGGTCGTATCGACACTGCCGATGAAGACGATAAAGAAAGCGGCGCTAAGAACCAGCTTCGTCGATCTATAAATCTTGTTCATCTCACCCTTCCTCTCTAACCTCATCTACCTTTTTCAACCTTTTCCGGACAAGCAGCACCCGCCCGAAATGGGCTAATGACTTGGGGGAAGGGCAAAACCATCGCATCCGAGGGCCCCGTGGGCAAATTTAAATGCGTGTGAGTCGCGAAAAAGATAATAATCACAGGAAAGTGACTATCTAAAAGTGCAGGTCAGATACTGTGATGTCCGATTTATCCGATTTGACCGTTATTGGGTAAAGTTGACCGGTTCTTCCAACATTTCAGTTACCAGCGCCGCAATTGGCGAGCGCTCTGATCTGGTCAAGGTGATGTGAGCGAAGAGCGGGTGCCCTTTTAACGATTCGACGACGGCAACGACACCGTCATGACGGCCAACTCGCAAGTTATCTCGCTGGGCAACGTCGTGAGTCAGGATGACTCTCGAGTTCTGTCCGATTCTAGATAAAACCGTCAGCAGAACTCCGCGTTCCAATGACTGGGCCTCGTCAACAATGACATAAGAATCGTGGAGCGAGCGCCCCCGGATGTGGGTCAAGGGCAGAACTTCGATTAGTCCACGATCAATAACTTCATCGATGACTTGCTGGCTAACTAGCGCGCCCAAAGTATCGAAGACCGCCTGGGCCCAGGGCGACATTTTCTCGTTCTCGCTGCCTGGCAAGTAACCCAGCTCTTGGCCGCCGACTGCATAAAGCGGGCGGAAGATTACGACTTTCTTATGGTGACGCTTTTCTAGGACCGCTTCCAATCCGGCGCTAAGTGCAAGGGCGCTCTTTCCAGTTCCGGCTCGTCCCCCAAGAGAAACGATTCCGATTTCATTATCCAAAAGTAAATCTAGGGCAACCCGTTGTTCGGCGCTTCGGCCATGTAGGCCAAATGCAGAGCGATCGCCCCGGACCAATTGCAATTGTTTATCTGGGGTAACTCGGGCCAGCGCGCTTCCCTTATCCGAATGCAGAACGATTCCGGTATGGCATGGGTGTTCTTTGCCTAATTCATGAGCGACCTTGCCGCCTTCATACAAAGTATCGATTAAATTTCCACCGACGCTCGCTTCGACCATTCCGGTCCAACCACTTGTCAGCGCAAGTTCAGCGCGATATTCCTCAGATTTAACTCCGACCGAGGATGCTTTAACCCGAAGTGGCAGATCTTTTGTAACAAGGACTACATCTCTAGATTCAGCCATCATGTTTCTGGCGATAGAAAGAATGCGTGAATCATTCGAGCCATCGCGCAAGAATCCAGATGGCAGCGATGAGGAATCTGAATGGTTTAGTTCAACTCGAAGCGTGCCACCTTCATTATTTAACTTAATATCTTCATCGAGACGGCCATGTTCAATTCGCAAATCATCAAGGGTTCGAAGGGCAGCCCGGGCAAAATAACCAAGTTCGGGATGATCGCGCTTTGTCTCTAATTCACCAATAACCGTGATTGGGATGATTACTTCATGTTCGGCAAATCTTGTAAGTGCCACAGGATCCGCCAGCAATACGCTGGTATCTAGAACATAAGTCATTCTCTTGGCCAATTGGCGCTCGCAATCTTTTTTTAGTTTTATTCTGGTTTGGTTGACCTGGTGGTTATGCCGGTGAGTAAAAGGTAAAACCATAGTCAGGGCTAGGCCCTGCGACACGCTTATTTCAAATGTAAATTTCTAACTAATTTTTAAAGTAATTCTTACTTTCCTTTACTTCCCAAAGCGACGATTGCGTTGTGAGTAAGCTCTAATTGCTCGCAAGAAATCAACTCGTCTAAAGTCCGGCCAATAGGCTTCGCAGAAATAGAACTCGGAGTGCGCGCTCTGCCAAAGCAGAAATCCGCCAAGACGTTGCTCCCCCGAGGTTCGAATCACTAAGTCTGGATCCGGCAGGCCCGCGGTATATAGATGGCGGCCAATTTCTTCAACACTTATTGCACTTGCGATTTCAGCGGCACTTTTTGTGGCATTGGCCGGTGCGGTAATTATTGATTTAACTGCATCTGCAATCTCACTTCGGCCGCCATATCCAATCGCAACATTGATCAATACGCCCTTTATGCCCTTGGTCTTGCTCGCTACATCATTTAACTGTTCCACCAGATTCGCCGGAAGCAGCTCCATTGATCCAACTGGCCGAATCTCCCAGCGTCTGCGGCTTGCTAAATCGTTTACAGTCTCGGCAATTATTTCAAGAAGTGGTTCAAGTTCGGCAGGCGGCCTAGATAAATTCTGATTTGAAAGCAGCCAGATAGTTAAGACTTCTACCTTTGATTCTTCGCACCAATCCAATAATTCAATAATCTTCTCGGCCCCAGCTTTATGGCCACGAGATGTCGAGGTATCTCCGTCGGCGGCTGGATTCGCCTTTGACCATCTGCGATTTCCATCGAGAATTACTCCGACATGATTTGGGGTTTGCGTGAAATCTAAATTTGCAAAGAGTCGACGTTCATATAGCGGATATAAAATGGACTTAATTGCGGGCTTTAAGTAGGCCTTCATTACTTTAGCGCTTTGAATTCCCGAAGGGCTCGACGTTCGGCGACAAATGATGCGATCGGCAGAGTTCCGGCAAGGATCAACAGAACTGTGCTTTTAAATGATTTGCCAGCTTTTAGACAGTAATGAAATGCCGCGAAAACATAAATTGGATAGGTAAATCCGTGAAGAAGTGAGATCCAAGTTAGGTATTCATATAAATCTTTAAAGATAAAATAATGTGTTGGAATACTTACGAACCAGAGCAATAACGACATAACACCCGCATAAATAGCCATAATTCGAAAGCGGATCATCGCCCCATTAAGGGCGGCTTGGCGCGGATTAAGTTCAGTCATGTTGCAACTTTACCCTTCCTTTGCTGGCAATTTGGCGCTCTTTCATCGAATTGTAAAAGGGCGCAAATAATACGAGCAGGGCCATAAGCCACCAGACGAAGACGTATGAGATGTGTTGCCAAAAATTACCAGGAACTTTTGATTTAAGTTGTGGTGCTGGAATTCTGGTTGTCTCTATTTCTTGGCCAAGTGATGTTGTCTCTGCCGTTGCTACAACATAACCGTCAAATAATGAGAGTTGGGTCTGCCCAACAATTAGTGCTGGATCGATTCGTGAAATCTCGTTCTCCAACGCCTTAGCCGAATCTGATGTCTGTCTTGGGTATAGCCGACCCGAGATTTTTACCTTCCCAGTTATCTCTTGGTTTTCTATGCTTTCAATTCCGCGCACAACTAAAATTCCGCGCTTGCCAGAAAGTTCGAGCAATCTAACTTCTAAATTTGCAAATGACTTTTTGCCATCCGTCAACAATTGCTGATTAGGCGCAACAAATATCTCGCGATAATTTCCGCTCAAACTAACGAGGCGATTTATCGCACTTGGCTCCAAATTTGAAGTCACCGAAGCGATGCTCTCTAAATCAACGCGTGGGCTATCTGGAACAAATTGCCTGGCTGCTTTTACATCTTGCGAACGATCTAATTGCCAATTACCCAATCCAATAAAGATTATTGAAAGTGCAATTGCCGCAATAAGTTGGGCGATAAATCCCTTACTTCTCATCATTACGGTCTGATAATTTTTTATATCGGCGATAAAAACTCCACATTAGAAGTGAAATCGATGTAACCAAAAAAATCATTGTTAAGGAGCCTGCGACTCCGACATCAATCGTTGTTCTACCGTTCATGTGCAGATTCTAATGAGATTACGTAGACTTGTGCCCATGACCGAGCCGTTTGGAAACGACCCATATCTGAGAGAACGGTATGGGATTTCGAAGGCTCGCTTTCCTAAGTGGGTTATTACAGCAGTCCTAGTTTCAGTAATTGGCGGTGGCTGGCTGCTTTGGACGGCAAACCACTACACATATCCAGATATCAAATCAACACTGATTTCATTTAGAGAGATTGATTCTAAAAGTATTGAGATTCGCTATACGGTAGAAATCAAAGATTCTAAATCGCAAGTAATCTGTCGCTTGGCTGCCCGCGATTACGAGCTAAACATTGTTGGCCAAATAGATGACAAAATTCCACTGGGGACTTCTAGTGAAACCAGAATCGTCCGAATTCCTACCCGATTAGCAGCGGTTAACGCTCAGATTGAAACTTGCTCGACTCTCTAATCGAAAATTGGTTGTAAACTTCTCGTCTTATGGCTATCGAACCTACCCAAACTTGGCTGACCCAAGAAGCTGCTGACCGTCTTGCTGCGGAGTTAGCAGAACTTGAGGGGCCACGTCGCGCTGACATAGTTAAGAAGATTGAAGCTGCTCGCGCCGAAGGTGATCTGAAAGAGAACGGCGGCTATCACGCAGCCAAAGATGAACAGGGCAAAACTGAAGCAAGAATTCGCCAACTAAAGCACATGCTCGAAAATGCACATATCGGAAATCCACCTGCAGGTGAATCCGGATTTGTTGGACTTGGGATGTTAGTAACAGTTGATATTGCTGGTGATGAAATGAAATTCCTTCTGGGATCACGCGAAATCGCTAGTGGCGATGTCGATGTTTACAGCGAAAAATCTCCATTAGGCGCCGCTGTTCTGGGTGCAAAAATCGGTGACACAGTTACATATACCGCGCCAAATGGTCGAGAAATAAGCGTTGCAGTTTTAGAAGCCCAGAACTTCTTCTAAGCCCTTCTGCTCTTTAAATTACTTACTTACCCTTACATATTTGCGAACACTTATTGGCGCAAAGATTGCAACAAGCAACACCATATAAATCAGCGACATCAGAATTGGATTCTGACTTGGCCAAGAATTAGCAGTGGCGCCAAAAATATTCTCAGTTCCAAAGAGTTCGCGACATGCGGCGACCATGGTCGAAACTGGATTCCATTCGGCAAAATACTGCAACGCCTTTGGCATTCCGGTTGTTGGTGCAAAAGCATTTGATAAGAAGGTCAGCGGAAATACCGTCATGAAAACTAAGTTCTGAGCTACTCGCTCTTCGCGAACTGATAATCCAATTAGAACGCCAATCCATGACATTGAATAACCAAATGCCAATAAGAACAAGAAGCCTAGAAAAATCTTTACTGGCCCACTGCTTGGTCGCCAACCAACTAAAAATCCAACTAGGCCCATCACGATAAGAGTTACGACGTTCTGCAAAGTATCGCCAACTGTGCGGCCAATTACTACTGCAGATCTTGAAATCGGCAGCGATCTGAAGCGATCAATCAAACCCTTCTGCATATCGGCAGCAAGACCAACAGCAGTTGCAGCCAAGGTAAATGCAACAGTTTGCACGAAGATACCCGGCATCAATAATTGAACATATCCACCATCGACGCCTGAATCTATTGCGCCACCAAATACGTAGCGGAAAAGTAGAACGAACATCGCTGGCTGAATTGTTGCGAAAATCAATACTTCAGGGATTCGAATCATCTGAAGAAGTTGCCGCTTAGTTATGACTAAGAAATCACTTACGCTTTGCAGCATGTTTGCCACCTACTTCCTCTTCTGAAACAACTTCTGCAACATGGCCCGTTAAAGAGATAAACACATCATCCAGTGAAGGACGCTTCAAACCAATATCGAGCGGATGAATTTTGGCATCGTCCAATAAGCGAAGCACCTGAATCAATGAAGCGCTGCCATTGCTTACTGGCGCAGATATTTTGCGGATTCCAGAATCAACTGTTGGTGTTACTCCAGAAACTTGTTCAACTAATTTAGATGCGGTCGCAATCTGATCAACTTCAACTGTTATCTCTAGCCGCTCGCCGCCAACCTGGTTCTTTAACTCATCAGCTGTGCCGCGTGCAATTACTTTTCCGGTATCAATCACCGCGATTGAATCTGCAAGATGATCTGCTTCCTCTAAATACTGAGTTGTAAGTAGCAGCGTTACACCACCCTTAACAAGTTCATCGATTACTTCCCACATTTCCATACGTCCACGTGGATCTAGACCAGTTGTTGGTTCATCAAGAAATAAAACTTTTGGCTTAACAATTAGCGAAGCTGCTAAATCCAAACGTCTGCGCATGCCGCCAGAGTAAGTTCTAATCGGGCGCTTTGCAGCATCGGTAAGTGAAAACTTTTCTAACAACTCTTCAGCCCGCTTCTTTGATGCAGCAGAATTCAAATGATACAAACGACCGAACATCGTTAAGTTATCCCAGCCAGTAAGCGTTTCATCTAACGCTGCGTATTGACCAGATAATCCAATTACTTTACGAACTTCATCTGGATGTTTTAAAACATCAATTCCCGCGACAGTCGCACTTCCACTATCTGGTGTTAACAAAGTTGCCAGGACTCGAACTGTTGTTGTTTTTCCAGCTCCGTTAGGACCAAGTAGGCCAAGCACGGTTCCTTCTTCAACTTCAAGGCTCAACCCATCAAGTGCTCTAACAGAGCCTTTGTCATAGGTTTTGACCAATTCCTGCGCGATGATCGACTTCATAACCTCACCCTATTACTCGATTGCTAGTGCTGCATAGTAAACTCGCAAACATGTCTGACAAAAAATCAAATAAAAATAATATCGCTCCGAAAAGTCTCACACATAAAGAAATTATGTTCGTATTAAGCGGACTCATGGTTGGAATGCTTCTTGCAGCTCTCGACCAAACTATTGTTTCTACCGCCCTTAAGCGTATCGTCGAAGATTTTGATGGTCTGGCTCATTACACCTGGGTTGTCACCGCATATCTTCTAACTTCGACTGCATCGACTCCGCTTTACGGAAAAATCTCTGATCTCTATGGCAGGCGTCCGGTTTTTCAATTCGCAATCATTACTTTCTTAATTGGATCATTCGCTGCCGGCGCTGCAACAAGTATGGAACAACTCATTGCCTTCCGTGCAGTTCAAGGGCTTGGTGCAGGTGGCTTGATGTCACTTACCTTCGTGATTATTGGCGACATAATTTCGCCACGCGAACGCGGAAAATACCAGGGTTACTTCGGCGGCGTTTGGGGACTCTCTTCAGTTGCTGGCCCACTTCTGGGCGGTTATTTCTCAGATCATGCCCAAATTCTTGGTGTTACTGGTTGGCGCTGGATTTTCTATATTAATTTACCTTTCGGAATCGCCGCTTTAATTATTACCTCAATCTCATTGCATATTCCAAAAGTAAAACGCGAGCACAGCATTGATTATCTCGGTGCCTTACTTCTTGTCTCCGGAGTTTCATCTCTACTACTTGGAATTTCAGTTTATGGGCCACAAGATGGTTGGGGAACTTCTAAGACGCTTCTATCGATTACGGCTGCAATTGTTTTGATTCTGTTATTTATTGTTCAAGAGAGTCGGGCTAAAGAACCAATTCTTCCACTCACACTCTTCAAGAATCACACATTTTCTGTTACCTCGGTTATGGCATTTATCATTGGTGCCGGAATGTTTGGCGCAATTATTATGTTGCCGCTCTACTTGCAGATAGTTAAAGGTGATTCTGCAACATCAGCTGGGCTTAAGTTGATTCCATTTATGATCGGTATCGTTACGATGTCAATCGTTAGCGGAAAATTGATCAGCAAGCACGGACATTACAAGCGCTATCCGATTATCGGACTTGCACTGATGTCTATCGGACTCTTTATGTTCTCGACACTGACTGAAGCCACAGCATTTTGGGAGTTATCTATTTATGCGATTTTGATCGGTGCCGGTCTTGGCTTCTCAATGCAGACGATTGTTATTGCCCTTCAAAACGCAGTTGAATTTAGAGATCTAGGAGTCGCAACAAGTGCGAATACCTTCTTTAGATCTATTGGTGCAACTATGGGAGTCGCCTTATTCGGCACTGTCTATGCCAGCCGATTATCGAATAATTTGCCAATAGAAATCGAAAAGTTACGAGCAAGCAATCCAGCAGCTTTAGTAGGTGCGACTCCTGAAAAGTTTGCGGCTCTTGAAGAGAACACAGCAGTTCTTCAAAGCTTTACTCCAGAATTACAGGCAGGAATAGTTCATGCATTTGTGAATTCATTTCATGTTGTTTTCTTAACTGCAGTTCCAATCACAGTAATCGGGTTCTTCATTGCATTTATGCTGCGAGAAACCCCACTTCGCACTGGTGCTGGACACCAGGCGGCTAAGGAAGAAGCAGCGGGCGAGGCACTTGGCTAATAACAATAAGAAGGCACTTCTACCGCGGGAAGTTTATGTTCTTTCATCGGTAGCGTTCTTTGTCGCCCTTGGTTACGGAATGATAATTCCAGCGATTCCACTCTTCGCAAAAACATTCCAAGTTAACAATGCACAAATCGGTGCGATCATTTCGGCTTTTGCTCTCGCTAGATTTGCAATGGGTCTTCCTGCCGGAAAATTGGTTGATATTTTTGGTGAACGCCGCGTCCAAACAGCCGGACTTTTAGTTGTGGCAATTTCAACATTTGCATCCGGCTTAGCAACAACTTATTGGCAATTGCTTGTCTACCGTGCACTTGGTGGCATTGGTTCAGTTATGTTCTCGGTATCAGCTAGCTCGTTGTTGATGCGATCTGTCGATGACAGCATCAGAGGCCGCGCGCAATCAACATTTAATGGTGGCTTTCTTATAGGTGCAATTGCTGGCCCAGCACTTGGTGGCCTGCTTTCAGTAATTTCACTTCGAGTTCCATTCTTCGTTTATGCCTTTACCTTGGTATGCGCCGCTTTTATTACATCTTTCTTCTTATCTGAAAAACGCCTTGGTAAGTCAATTAAAAACATTCAAGATCCGGAAGACCGAATATTGCTCAAAGATGCGCTTAAGAGTTACCCATTTTTAGCAGCGATGTTAATTTCATTTCTATCAAACTGGGTTCTCTTCGGACTTAGAAACACCATCTTGCCGCTATTTGCCGCCGAAGAACTTGGTGCTTCAAATTCAATAATTGGAATTGGCTTTACGGTTGCCGCAATTGTCCAAGGAATCGCATTGATTTATGTCGGAAAGATTTCAGATTTTCGTGGGCGCAAATTCGCACTGATGCTCGGTTCATTCATACTATTAACCGGCGTAGCAACCATGATTATTTCTTCAAACTGGTGGTATTACATCTTTGCCATGGTCTTATTTGGAATCGGCGGCGCCTTTGAAGGAACCGGCGCAGCCGCGCTCATTGGTGATCTATTTGGCGGAAAAGGTGGCCGAGTTATTGCGCTATTCCAAATGGCCGGAGACCTAGGAAACATCATCAGCCCAGTTCTACTCGGCTGGTTAGTCGATGCGCATTCTTATCGTCCCGCATTTATAGCAACAGCAGCAGTGTTTTCATTAACACTGCTGCTGTCAGCAAAGATGCCAGAAACTAGAAAGCTAAATCAGCAAAACTAGTCACGACTAGTCACGTCGAAGTATTGAAATTAAACGCAATACTTCAAGGTAAAGCCAGACGATTGTGACCATTAGTGCAAAACCTGCACGCCATGATTGTTCTTGTGGTGCGCCACTAGCAATCATTTTTTCGATCTGATCAAAATCTAGAACTAAGAAGAATGTTGCAAGTGCTACACCAGCCACTGCAAGTAGAGGTCCGAGACCAGATAATCCATATAGACCCATTCCATTTCCGAGTCCAAAGAATGAACCGATCAAAGATCCGACTGCCAAAATCAAATAGCCAAATAGTGCACCCATCAAAACGCGAGTGAACTTTGGAGTTACACGAATTCGCTTGCTCTTGTATGCCCATAGAACTCCGGCAATGGCCGCGATTGTTGCAACAAGTGCTTGTCCAACAATTCCGTCATATGCAGCTTCATACATCTGGCTAAGTGTTCCAAGCGCCAAACCTTGAAGCGCTGCGTAAGTAATTGTTAGGCCAGGCTTAATCTTCTGTGAAAATGAAAGGTATAAACCAAGTCCCATTGCGCCAAGAAAACCAATTAGAAGTGCGCCGCCGCCAAGTTGAAGTGTCCATGCAAGTGCACCGACACCAACCAATACTGCAAATAGAAGTGCAGTGCGAGCAACAACATCATCAATTGTCATACGACCTGTGCGCATTGAAGATGCAGCAGGTGCGTTATAAAGATCGTTTAATTCTTCTGTTGATGGTGCAACAGCTGTTCCGCCACGATTTTCCAGAGCGGCATATCCGCGTTTGAAAACTGGGTTCGAACTTTGCATTATTTCTCCTGTTTGCTAGTGGGGTGATTTGGTATAAGGATAAACACATTTCTAAGGTTTGGTATTCCAACCTTTAAGAATGTTGCCAAAATCCGTGCTCACAAACTTAAAGATTGCTTAAAATCACCCTTCGGAGGGTTTAGATTTACCTAACCATGAGCACAACAGAGCAACCCTGGATTGAAGCCACCAAAGCGCGCTGGCAAGAACTTAACGCTGAATTCTTTCTTACAAGTATTGGAATCGATTTCAAAACCAACTTCTCAGACTCAATCTCTAATTCAAAATTGAGCACTGATCCGTATTCAAACTCAATCTGGAAGATAGTTCCGCATTCACTTGTTCCGCAAGGTGTTCTCCATTGCTATCCCAAATTAGTTGCATCTGAGAAAGTAATTTGGGAGGAATGGTTCTTGATGGATAACGAAATCCACCACCATATTCTTTCAAATCAACCATTTGATTCTGCCCAAGGTATCTGGACGCCAGAGCCAGATGATGCTGATCATCCAATCGAAGTTTTAGGCAGAAGCTGGCACTATGAAAACTCTAAAAATTTAAAGCCAACGCTTTACTGAAACTTAATTCACAGGTGTTATTTGGTGCCCCCGGTCGGACTCGAACCGACACTGGAAGGATTTTAGTTGCAGATTGAATCTTCATGCCTCTTCATTAATCCGTTCACCTCAGAATATTTCAACTCAAGTTAGAGCTAAATCCGTGAATGTATATACGTTTTTTAAAAATTGAGGTTATAATTTCGGCATCTCTTGAAAGGAGACCAAATGTTCAATTTGAGAAGCAAAGCTGCATTCTGGGCGACAATCTTCGCCTTTGCTTATGGAATCTACGCAATTGTCTATTGGGCGGGAACTAATTCTTCATCCACGGACTCTGCAGAAGCTATAGGAGCAGGAATCGCAACATTATTGGTGCTCCCCCACCTTCTTATCACTTGGTTAGGAATTATTTTTGGAATAATTGGATTTTTCACTCGCAAGACTGGACTTCAATTAACCGCGGCTATTTTGTATGCCGTAGGAGCAGTTCTCTTTATTCTCTACGCATTATTCCTGTTGCCAAGTATCGTTCTTGGATTTATTGGGTATTCAGTTCAAAAGAAGCTCAATGCTTCTGGCCAATCAAAATAGTTAATTCTCAAAAAGCTTAGATTATTTAATTTAGTATCAATTGGGATTTACCTAATTGATACTAAATTTAAACTTAAATCAAGTTCGACATTAACAATCTATTAATCAAAGGTATCGTAAACATATGAACGATTATTTGTATCCAAAGGCAACCGTCCAACATCGTCTTGGTGGAAAAGCTGTAGACCTTGCTATGTATACGGTGACTTTTGGAATAGGTTGGCTGATTTGGTCTCTAGTTATTTGGGGACAGGGCCAGACTCCTGGGAAACAAATACTGAAATTGCGTGTCTATGACAAGACTACTAGACGGCCCGCCAAGTGGGGGCATATGGCAATTCGAGAATTCTTACTCCCACTCTCAGCAACTCTTGTGATCTTGCCCTTTGTTGGTGTTGCATCTGCATTAACGCCTACCTCTAACATAATGCATTTAACAATAGGTGTGTTGTATCTTGCCGGAATTCTCGTACAATTAGTAGACGCTTTTTGGATTCTGAAAGCTGATCAGCGAAACAGGTTAGTTGATGTATTTGCAAAAACTGATGTTCTAAACGAATCAGTTCCACAAAACTAATTTGCAAGTGATTTTGCAATTACTTCTAAAGCTGGAATTGCATAAAGAACATCATTAAGCTGAGATTTAGCCAAGGTAATTGTTAGATCATCCCCACCGCTACCTAAATCTTCAACAGCATTTTTTAGAATTTCTAGCTTCGAATTCCAACGCACTGCGTACTCTTCTCGAGGTAAGAGAGTCTCAAGCTGAACCAAATTAAACTTAACACCAGCAATGTTCCAGTAGAACTTGCCAAGCCCATTACCAGTAATGCCAATCAGAGCATCGTTTAAATCCTTACGCATATCTTTTAAATCCCTCAGAGCCGAGAACCTAAACTCGATTGGGCTTTCTGGAGTAGGGCTTGCTGAAGGCGATGGAGTCTCGCTAGGAGTTATTGATTCGACAGATGTCGCGGAAGGAGAAGGAGACGAAGTTGGCTTGGCTTCTTTGGTAGAAGTGGTGGTCTCGGCAGAAGATGAGATCAATCCAAGGAAAATAAAACTGAAGATAATCAAGGTTTTTTGCCAAACTTTAAGCGCCTTGAACTTTTCCCACAAATTTCTTAACATTTCAGCAGACATTACTTTCGCAAAACAAGATGACTAATTTTTTGCATTTAGCAGCCGACAAGCAAGTTCCCTATAAGCCTGATCTGCTGACGCCATATTCTGCTTCTGTTTGGCTAAATCCTTCATACTCAAGTTGCTCAATCAAGCCACTCCTAGAAAATGCACCATTTCTTAGATAACTAGCAGCTTTTAGGGCAGCCTGTTCATTCCAGTCTGCTTTCTGAGAATCCGTCCCGTTTGTTGCGTCAGCATTGCTAAAACCTTCATATTCGAGTTGCGCAATCAAACTTTTTCGTGAGAACGCACTATTTCTCAAATAGCTAGCGGCTTTCTTTACGGCTTGATCTGACCAATTTACTCTCAACGAATCCGCACCATATGTTGCATCAGCATTGCTAAAACCTTCATATTCCAATTGTGAAATCAAACTACTTCGAGAGAACGCACTATTTCTCAAATAGCTAGCAGCCTTTTTTGATGCATTTTGCTGGCTAACGGTTCCTGAAATTTTTGTAATTGCCTTAGTTTTTCCTGCGGATTGCTTTATTACTTTTCCATTGTTCCAATAAAGCTTCGAGCCTAATTTGATACAAGTATAAATTCGATCATTAACAGTGGAGGTTTTACCTGCCTTTGGACAAGCCGTACCAGCTTTAGCTGCAGCACTTACTGTTTGACCTGTAAGCAGTAGAGCGGTGCTTAATCCGAAAATTAGTATTTTTTTCATAAGCGCAAGTGTAGATACATTTGGTAACTCTGCAACCTGTTTTACAAAAGTATTTATGTGTCTTCTAGGCAAAAATAGGCATCAAAGTTAAGTGGCAACTGCGCAAATTTGGTGCCCCCGGTCGGACTCGAACCGACACTGGAAGGATTTTAAGTCCTCTGTCTCTGCCATTGGACTACGGGGGCCAATTAGGAAAGCGTCAGTCTAGTGCCCAAGCCATTCCATCCAAAATATCGGATTCTGATGCAACAAATTCAGTGGCGCCGGTGGCCAGCATTACTCGAGACAAAACTAGTGATCCTGCTGCAATTACGTCGACTCGTCCTGGATGCATATATCCAAGTGCAGCAATTTCTTCGCGTGACATAAGTGAAAACATTTGAGCAACTTCGAAAACTTTTGCTGCTGGGATTCTTGATAAATGAATTGCGTGGCGGTCATATTCGCTAAGGCCAAGTGCTGCAGCGGCAACAGTTGTTGCGGTGCCTGCTACAGCAATTAAAGTTTTGGCTTCTTTGATTGGAACTATGTAAGCCGCTTCTGCAATTGCATCATCGATGTCTTGAATAGCTTTCTGCACGGCTAGTGGATCTTGTGGTGCTTTGTTTAGATGGCGCTCGGACATGCGAACACAGCCAATATTTACTGACTTTGCATACTTAACTTCGGAGTCACCTAGAACAAATTCAGTTGATCCGCCGCCGATATCTACTACGAGATACGGAGATTCGGTGTGGACTAAACCTTTTGTGGCTCCGATAAATGAAAGTTCGGCTTCTTCAGTGCCAGGAATAACTTCGGGTTCGATACCAAGAATCTCTCGGACACCATCGATAAATACTTCACGATTGCTGGCATCTCTTGTTGCCGATGTGGCACAGAAACGAATCTTTTCGACACCTTTGCTCGCAATTATTTCGGCATATTTTTTTGTTGCAGCAAGTGTGCGCTCTATTGCTTCGGGATCAAATTTACCGGTGGCATCGACGCCTTGACCTAGACGAACGATTTCCATTTCACGAGTAATTTCTTGAAAGTTATCACCAGTGATATCAGCAATTAAAAGGCGGATGGAATTTGTTCCACAATCAATTGCTGCTACACGGCTCATTTACTTTCCTCTGTTATTGCTTCGCATGAATCATTGAGCCACCATTTTGGTAGCGCTGCTAGTGCTTCATCACCAAGTGGATTTACTCCGGGTCCGGCACTTAGGGAATGAGCAACAAGTGAGTGTAAACATTTAACTCGATCAGGCATACCACCAGCTGTGATTCCTTTTACTTCTGGGACATCCATTCCTAATTCATTTCGTGCCGCTTGATATTGCTCGTGTGCTTTTTGATATGCAGCTGCTAAGTCTTTATCTGTGCCCAGGCGTTCCTGCATTTCGGCCATCATGCCGGTTGTTTCAAGAGTTGAAATCGCACCAGTTAACTTTGGACAAGTTGCGTAGTAAAAAGTTGGAAATGGTGTGCCATCAGAAAGGCGTGGCGGTGTCGCAACAACGGCTGGTTTTCCGCAAGGACAGCGATATGAAATTGCATGAACATCTCTTGGGGTGCGACCTAATTGATTTTGAATTACCGCTAAATCTTCTGGCGTTGGACTTTCGCTCATTTGTTGGTATTCGTTGTTGTTATTGATGCAATTAGACGGCCATACCAAGGTAGACCATTTGGAATTAGCGTTGATATTGGAGCTGCTGGTCCGTTGGCTTCTTCTTCGGACTTAGGTGCATCTAAAACTATATATTGGCGTTCGCCAGGAAAAACGAAGTGCAATCTTTTTCGGGCTTGTGATGCAACATATTCAGGATCATTCCACTTTGCTAATTCTTCGCGTGCTTTTTCTAAGGCGTTGTTGCTGTCATTAACTTGCGCGCGCAATGAATTGATTTGCGCACGTTGGGCGAAGTAATGCTGAAGTGGTGGGGCTAAGGTAATAGCTAAAATGAAAGCAACAGTTACGACCACTAACCAGCGGGCAGAAGTGTTACTTTTTTTAACCATTGCAATTAAAGATTAGCCCTTGAAGCGAGGAAATGCTTCGCGTCCGGCATATAGAGCAGAATCACTTAGCTCTTCTTCGATACGTAGAAGTTGGTTATATTTTGCAACTCGCTCGCTGCGAGCAGGTGCACCAGTTTTAATCTGGCCACATTCAAGTGCAACAGCTAAATCTGCAATAGTTGTGTCTTCGGTTTCACCTGAACGGTGGCTCATCATCGAGCGGTATCCACTGCGGTGTGCAAGTGAAACGGCATCAATAGTTTCAGTAAGTGTTCCGATTTGATTTACCTTAACGAGAAGTGCGTTTGCTGTGCCAAGTCCAATTCCCTTTGCCAGGCGCTCTGGATTTGTAACGAATAGATCGTCTCCGACAATCTGAATCTTTGAACCGAGTTGTGCTGTCATCTTGGCCCAGCCATCCCAGTCATCTTCATCAAGTGGATCTTCGATTGAAACGATTGGATAAGAAGCTACTAAATCAGCGTAGTAAGCAATCATTTCATCTGCTGAACGCTTGTTGCCTTCGAAGGAATACTTGCCATCTTTATGGAATTCGGTTGCTGCAACATCCATCGCAAGTGCAATGTCTTTGCCAGGTTTGAAACCTGCTGCTGTAACTGCTTCGAGAATTAAATCGAGTGCTGCACGGTTTGAATCAAGGTTTGGGGCAAAGCCACCTTCGTCACCAATGCTTGTTGCAAGGCCACGTTGTTTTAATACTGACTTAAGGCTGTGATAAATCTCGGCGCCCCAGCGAAGTGATTCGGTGAATGATTCGGCGCCAATTGGGGCAACCATGAATTCTTGGATATCAACATTGGTGTCTGCATGTGCGCCACCGTTAAGAATGTTCATCATCGGAACTGGAAGTGTGTGTGCTGTTGGTCCGCCGATGTAACGGAAGAAAGATAGATCTGCAGATTCTGCTGCAGCGCGCGCAACTGAAAGTGAGACACCGAGGATTGCATTTGCTCCAAGGCGGCTCTTATTTTTTGTGCCGTCGAGTGCAATCATCTCTTCATCAATTAAACGTTGATCTTGGGCATCGAAACCAGAAACTGCTGGTGCGATTTCATCGTTAACAAATTCAACTGCCTTTAAAACACCTTTGCCAAGATAGCGCTTACCACCATCGCGAAGTTCGGCTGCTTCAAATGCGCCAGTAGATGCACCACTTGGAACAGCAGCGCGAGCACTTGAACCATCTTCGAGAACAACTTCAACTTCAACTGTTGGATTTCCGCGAGAATCTAAAATTTCGCGTGCGTGAACTGCCTCGATAAGTGCCATGATGCTCCTCTATTTTTGTCTAATTCTAACTTGTTATCAGTTGCTATCTTGCTTCATATTTCTTTATTTGCTCGATGTAGCCCTTGATTGCCGAGCGCAGGGCTGCTTCGGGATCGATATCTAGTGCAAGTGCCTGGTCAAGAATCCCGAGAAGTGCCTGACCTAATTCTTTTTCGGTAGTCCCGGGCGATAATTTTAGTGGATGCTCGATTGCAATTTGATGGCCATATTTCTGAGCCCGATAAATCAATTTAGTTGCAAGGGCCAAAGCTGGTTGGCCGAGTGGCACACCTTCAGTTGCTGAAGTGCGACCTTTTTCTGTTGCTTTCTGAGCTTCCCAATTTTCCAATACTTCTGCGCTGCCTGAAACCTTTGTGTCAGAAAAGACATGTGGATGTCTGCGAACTAATTTTTCGGCAACTGTTCTTGCTACATCTTCAACACTAAATGGATCTGTTGGATGTTCTTCGGCCATTCGCGCGTGAAAGAAAACCTGAAGCAACACATCGCCAAGTTCTTCCCGCATTGCGGCGCGATCATTCTCTTCTACCGCTTCAATAAATTCGTAGGACTCTTCTAATAAATATTTCAGAAGAGATTCGTGGCTCTGTTCGGCATCCCAAGGGCAACCCCCAGGAGACCTAAGTTGATTCATTACTTCACGTAACGCTTCAAGTTGTGAAGTTGAATCTGGCATAAGTTTTACTTCTTTACTGTTGCGTTATCTGCAATCGGAGCAATGTTGCCGCTTGCATAATCCCAAACACCGTAACGGGGATTAATTTCGACTTTCTGCTCTTGGGCCATACCAACAATTAGTTTCTGAATTCCGCTGCCATCGGTGCTTGTGTCACCATTTGCTTTGAGAGCTTCTCCTAATTTTTCGGCAAGAAGAACCGTGCGGATATAGCGTTCAAAATCTTTTGGTGCAATCTGGGCTCCGACAAGTGAGAAAGCTAGACGATCTTCGCCACCAATTTGCGAAATAATATCTGCTCGACGCGTTGCTATTTCAGCGTCAGTAATCTTGACCTTAATTCTTTCAGCAATGTCATCGAATAAAACTGAGATTATGTGGAATCGAACTGCATCTACATTTAGCTCTGCGCCGGTTGCCAAATTAAGGCCTTCGGTTTCAACTTTATTGCGCTCTTTAATAATTTCACTTACTGAGCCTTGAACTGTTGAAATTGGAATGACAGTCTTACCAATAGTTGCTGCGGAGTTTGTGCTTGAACAGCCCGTTACAAAAAGTAGTAATCCGGCACCAAACACTGCAACTATTTTCTTTACGTTATTCACAAAATCCCCGTTCACTTATCTTCAATTAATTTTCAATTTAGCTTCTTTATTGGTGCAACGATTGAGGTTAAAACTTCTATCGTCCAAGGCAGGACTGAAGTATCCACTATCTCCCCGCCAGCAATCCAATTTGGGGTGCTGGTTCGGGCAACTAATACGCTTGAAGTGGCCACTTTCACGATTGAACCAGGATAAATTCGGTTCAATCTCATGATTGCTGAATCTGGCAGAGTTAACGGAGCCAATCGCAAGAATTTCCCTTGTAGAACAACTTCGGTTAAACCAAAGCGCTTTGCCATTGTTCGTAGGTGCGCAACCGACATTAGATTCTCTGCATCTTCTGGCAATTCTCCAAAACGATCAACAAGTTCGCCGCGAATCGCATCAAGTTCTTCCGAATTCTGGGCATCAGCCATTCTGCGATAAATATCTAGGCGCAATCTTTCGGAGGCTAAGTATTCAACTGGAATGTGTGCGGTAATTGGAAGTTCTACCTTGCACTCTTTGAATTTACCTTCATCTTCATTCTGTGGGACAAATCCGGTCTTATATTCTTCAACCGCTTCGCCAACCATTCGCATATATAAGTCGAAGCCAACTTCTGCGATGTGACCAGATTGTTCGCCACCCAATAAATTACCGGCACCACGAATCTCTAAATCTTTAAGCGCTACCTGCATGCCAGAACCTAAATCTGTATTTGTGGCAATCGTTGTAAGTCGATCATGTGCAACTTCGGTCAGTGGCTTGTCTGCTGAATAAAGGAAGTAGGCATATGCACGTTCTCTGGAACGTCCAACCCGTCCCCGAAGTTGGTGCAATTGCGAAAGTCCGAAAGTATCAGCGCGATCAACAATTAAAGTATTTGCATTTGGAATATCGATTCCGCTTTCAATGATTGTTGTGCAAACTAAAATATCGAAATCTCGCTCCCAGAATCCAAGAATCGCATCTTCAAGTTCGCGCTCACCCATCTGACCATGTGCAACCCTGATCCGAGCTTCGGGAACTAACTTTCTAAGTCGTTCGACAACACCATCAATGCTTTCGACTCGATTATGAATAAAGAAGATTTGGCCATCGCGCAATAATTCGCGGTGAATTGCTGCGGTAACTTGCTTGTCGTCATATGGACCAACATAAGTGAGAACCGGATGCCGCTCTTCTGGCGGTGTAGTTATGTTCGACATTTCGCGAATACCGGTAATTGCCATCTCTAGGGTTCTTGGAATCGGGGTTGCCGACATCGAAAGCACATCTACATTTGTTCTAGTCTTTTTAAGTTCTTCCTTATGTTCAACGCCAAAACGTTGCTCTTCATCAACAATCACAAGTCCTAAATCTCGGAATTCCACATCTTTCGAGAGCAGTCGATGGGTTCCGATTACAACATCAACCGAACCTGACTTGATGCCTTCAAGAATTTCGCGGCCCTCTTTTGGTGTGTTAAATCTTGATAGACCTGCGACCTTTACCGGGAAACCGGTGTAACGATTATTGAAAGTTGTTAAGTGCTGCTGGACTAACAGTGTTGTCGGAACTAAAACTGCAACTTGTTTTCCATCTTGAACCGCTTTGAATGCGGCACGAATTGCAATTTCAGTTTTGCCATATCCAACATCGCCACAAACAATGCGATCCATCGGATGTGATTTCTCCATATCGGCTTTAACTTCTTCGATTGTTGCAAGTTGATCTGTAGTTTCAACATAAGAGAATGCAGATTCAAGTTCACCTTGCCAGGCAGTATCCGGTGAGAATGCATATCCGGGTGCGCTCATTCGTGCGGCATAGAGTTGAATTAATTCGGCAGCGATTTGTTTAACGGCCTTGCGGGCCCGGCGCTTTGTGTTTTGCCAATCCGATCCACCAATTCGGTTTACCGAAGGAGCTTCACCGCCTACATATCTGGTGATTTGTTCCAAGGTGTCTGTAGGAACAAATAACCGATCTGCTGGTTGGCCTCGTTTTGATGCAGCGTATTCAATTACTAAATATTCGCGCGAGATGCCAGAAACTGTGCGGTTTACTAATTCTAAATACTTTCCGACTCCGTGCTGTTCATGAACAACATAATCACCTGGTCGCAATTCGATTGGGTCAATAGCTTTCTTTCTGCGTGAAGGCATGCGCGCTTGATCTTTGCTAGATGTTCGTTGCCCTGAAATATCTTTCTCGGTAACTAATGCAAACTTAAGGCTGTGATTGATAAATCCATGCTCAATCGAACTAGTTATTGCTTGAATGCCATCTAATTCTGATTCTCGGAAGAGGGCTTGATAACGTTCAAGAATTCCGATGCCACTTGCACTAAAAATGATTCGATAACCATTTGCCAACCAATTTGTGATATCTGCAATAGCTACTTCTAACTTGCCGCTATAAATAGGAATATCTAGATAGTCATCGAAAGCCCCTGCAGTAGCCAAATCATCAGGGTTCTGGGTATATGGATTTACCGACCACAGCTTTAGATTAGCCGTCACTATTTTTGATTGAACTTCATCGAATGTGGAATAGCCGCCGCTAGCAATTACTCCGGTCAGATCTATTGGTGCGCTTGTTCCAAATGCTGCATTCGACCATGAAGCCTCGAGGAATTCTTCATTAGTTGCAACTAAATCTGCCGCGCGAGATTTGATACGTGGTTGATCAATTACAGCGACTTGATAATTTGATGGCAAGAACTCAATTAGATTTTTGAACTCTGGTTTTAGCAAGGCAGCGATGGATTCCATTCCTTCAACGCAAATGCCTTCGCTAATCTTTCCTGCCATCTCGGTAAGTTGTGGAAATTCGGCAGCGAGATACCCTGCTTTCACTTTTACATCATCTGATATCAAAAGTTCGCGGCCTGGGTAAATCGTAACTTCATCTGCAATTGCGGCATAAGTTCGCTGATCGGCTATGTGAAAATACTGAATATCTTCAACACTGTCGCCGAAGAAATCTAAACGAATTGGATGCTCGTGATCAGATGGAAACAAATCCAGGATTCCACCGCGAACTGCAAAGTCGCCACGTTTTTCAACGAGATCAGTTCGAGTAAAACCAAAGTAAGAAAGACGTTCGATTAAATGTGCCATTGATACATCTTTATCAACCGCTAAATAAATAAGTTCTTCATTCAAGATGTCACTAACTATTGGCTGTAGTGCGCCACGGATAGAAGTAACAATTACTTTTGGTGGGTTAGCTGAATTAATTTTATGTAGCGCTTTTATCCGAGTTGTTACCGTGTCACTCTTAGGGCTCAATCGTTCGTGCGGAAGAGTTTCCCAGGCCGGAAAATTGATTACCTGATCACCGATGAAAGATTTAATTTCATCACTAAGTTCATCTGCGATTCGGGTAGAGGGCGCAATGATTAAAACTGGTGCACTCTTGCTTAAGCTGGCAAGAACGTAGGAGCGAAGTGAATTTATGCAAACTATTTCCCCGCCATCTTGGGGCGGTGAAAACGCAAGATCTGGAAAGGCGGATAAAAGTGACATTTCATCGCCTCCAGAACAACGCCAAAAGCCCCACATCCAATCTGGATGGGGGTGTTATGGGAGAAATTGTATTCAAGGATTTAATTCGTTTCGACCAGGGTTGAATACCTGTAATGATTAGCCAGTGAGCGAGCAGACAACACAATTTCAGGCTGATGACGCCGGGCTTCGTGCTGATGTGCGCCGATTGGGTGAATTGCTAGGAGAATCTCTGGTCCGCCAAGAAGGTAGCGAGCTATTTGAATTAGTCGAAAAGGTTCGTAAGGCAGTTCGCGAAGGTGGCGGAAGTGAAATTCTTGAAAACATTTCAGTTGATGAAAGCGTTCAACTTGTAAGGGCCTTTAGCAACTATTTCAACTTAGCAAATATTGCAGAACAAGTTCATAGAGCGCGAATCCTTTCAGATGAACGAAACAGTGGCGGCTCTTGGTTAACCAGAGCAGTAGATCGCATAATTGAAGTTCAGGCCGAAACTAAAGAATTTACTACAAAAGATATTCAGGGTTGGATAGATAATTTCTCGGTCCGCCCAGTTTTTACTGCGCACCCAACTGAAGCGGCTCGTCGTTCGGTGTTAAGCAAGATGAACACAATTGCAGATTTGCTAGATCAACCTGCGACTGCAAGACGTGATCGCAGACTTGCTGAAACTATTGATCTGCTCTGGGAGACCGATGAACTTAGATTGGGACGCCCTGAACCGTTAGATGAAGCGACTAATGCGCTTTATTATCTTGATGATTTGTTTAAGTTAACAATCCCTGAAGTCTTGGATGATTTTGCAAATGAGTTAAAGCGACTTGGTGTAGTTGTTTCCCCAACTTCACGCCCCTTAAGTTTTGGAACCTGGATTGGTGGCGACCGTGATGGAAATCCAAACATCACAGCAAGCGTTACAACCGCTGCAATCACACTTCAGACCGGTCACTTTATTCGTGCGCTTTCTGCAGCACTTGATCAACTTCGTCAAGCGCTGTCGGTTTCAACCCGAATCTCTGGAACTACCCCAGAACTAGTTGCTTCCGTTGAGAAAGATCTTGAACTTCTGCCAGAAATAGAAGAGCGCTTTCGCAGATTAAATGTTGAAGAACCATATCGGTTGAAGGCAACTGCAATCCGTCACCGTTTAATTCTCACACAGCGTCGACATGCAGTTGGCGGTCCACATGTTGCCGGACGTGATTATGAGAGCACAACACAACTCTTGGCTGATTTAAATCTGATGCGCGATTCACTTCTGGCTAACCGTGGTGAACTAATTGCTACTGGTTTACTTGAACGAATTATCCGCACCGTATCAAGCTTTGGTCTTACCCACGCAACGATGGATATCCGTGAGCATTCCGATGCCCATCACCACGCACTTGCTCAAATAGATAGCGTTGGTTTAGAGAACTTACAGAACCTTGATGAAGCTGCGCGCAACACTGTAGATACCTTCATTGCGATCCGCGATTTGATTGCGAAATTTGGGCCAGAAGTTATCGAAACTTACATAATTTCTATGACCAAGTCGCATAAAGATGTTCTGGCCGCAGTTGAACTTTCTCGCATCACTGGACTTTTTGGAAAAGTTGGCTTTGCCCCACTTCTTGAAACTGTTGCTGAACTTCAGGCCGCTGACACTATTTTAGATAACTTGCTATCCGACAAGAGCTATCGCGAACTTGTAACCATGCGAGCAAATGTGCAAGAAGTCATGCTGGGATATTCTGATTCGAATAAAGATGCTGGCATTGCAACTTCGCAATGGGAGATTCATAAAGCCCAACGAAAGCTCCGCGATGTTGCAATCAAACATGGTGTAACTCTTCGTTTATTCCACGGTCGTGGTGGATCTGTCGGACGTGGTGGTGGGCCAACATATGACGCGCTAATTGCATTACCTTGGGGATCAATTGATGGTCAGATAAAGATGACCGAGCAAGGTGAAGTTATCAGCGATAAATATGCTCTGCCTTCACTTGCTAGAGAGAATGTTGAGCTCGCACTTGCAGCAGCACTTGAAGCAACAGTTTTGAATCGTGCCCCACGCCAGAGCCCACAAGCACTTGCAAACTGGGGTTCATGTATGGATGTTGTCAGTGAGAGCGCATTTAAAACTTATCGCAAACTAATTGATCACCCAGATCTGCCTGCATATTTCTATGCTTCAACTCCGGTAGAACAACTTGGTGAAATGTTCTTAGGTTCAAGACCTTCGCGCAGACCAGATTCTGCAAGCGGCCTATCTTCACTTCGCGCTATTCCGTGGGTTTTTGGTTGGACCCAATCTCGACAGATTGTTCCTGGTTGGTTTGGTGTTGGTTCTGGATTAAAGGCAGCTCGCGAAAACGGTAAGTCCGATGTTCTCGCCGAGATGTTGAAAGATTGGCACTTCTTCCGCACTTTCGTAAGCAATGTTGAGATGACACTGGCTAAGACAGATTTAGTTATGGCCCGTAAATATGTGAAGACTTTGGTAGATCCAACCTTGCATCATTTCTTAGACACAATCGAAGCCGAATTCGAACTAACTAAAGCTGAGATTCTGCTTTTAACAGCGAAGCAAGAATTGCTTGGCGAGCAGCCAATCCTTGCCCGCACCTTGCAAGTTCGGGATGCTTATTTGGCTCCGTTACATCTGTTGCAAATTACGCTGCTGCATAAAGTCAGAAACGATAAGGGCGTTGATCCACTCATTAGACGAGCGCTGTTATTGACGATTAACGGTATTGCTGCTGGCTTGCGCAATACTGGTTGATTTACTTATTAAATTCCTGTTGCGCATAATCCAAACCTTTTTCAATTAGCCGTTCAATTGCAAGGGCGCCTCTGGCAAGAAAATCAGGAAGTTCTTTCTTCTCTGGTTGGCTAAATGGTTTCAAGACATAATCTGCAGGATCAATTGGTGCCTGCGGTCTTCCGATTCCCATTCGTAGTCGGTAGTAATCAGGAGATGCAAAGTTAGTGGTTAGTGATTTCAAACCATTGTGGCCATTATCCCCGCCACCTATTTTGATTCTAATTGTGTTGAAATCAATATCTAATTCATCGTGAATAACAATTAAATTAGCTGGTGCAATTTTGTAAAAATCTGCGAGGGCTTTAGTAGGTGCACCGCTCTCATTCATGTAGCTAAGAGTTTTTGCTAGAACTACTGATTTGCCAGCGACTCGAATATCCGCGATCTGAGTCTTTGATTTGTGATTTGAAAACTTAACGTCAGAGGCCAGATAGTCGATAACCATCTGGCCTATGTTGTGACGAGTAGATGCATATTGATCGCCTGGGTTACCTAGTCCGAGAACTAACCAGCGATCGCTATTCATGCGTTGGTTTTGCTAATTACTCTTTTGCGGCTTCAGCAGCAGGTGCAGCAGCGCCATCTGCAGGTGCAGCAGCTTCAGCTGTAGGAACTTCTTCAACAACTGTTGAGCGTTCTGAAAGGTGAATAACTGGCATGTTTGGTTCTGAAACAAGAGTTACGCCAGCAGGAAGAACTACATCTGATGCATAACGAGATTCGCCAGCCATCATTCCATCCATATTCAATTCTAGGAATTGTGGAATCGAAGTAGCTTCTGCTTCAACTTCAACTGTGTTGTGCATGTGTTCAAGAATTCCATCAACGTCGTGCTTACCAGTTGTGTGAACTGGAACTTCAACTTTAACGCGCTCACCGCGGCGAACGATTACTAAGTCGATGTGTGCAAGAACTCCGGTTAGTGGATTTCTTGTAACAGACTTTGGAAGAGTTAGTTCGGTCTTGCCATCAACAACAACGTCGAGCAGAACGTTTGCACTCTTAAGTGCTGCGCCTAGTTCGCGTAGTGGAAGTGCAACGTGTTGTGGTGCTTCACCGTGACCATAAATTACAGCAGGAACATTTCCGGCACGACGATCGCGACGTGATGCGCCTTTACCGAATTCGGTGCGCTTTGTTGCATTAATAGTAATTTCAGCCATTTGCTTCTCTCTCTATCCAAATCGTTAATGTAGCAACGTCCGAGGAGAGCCAAGCCGTCGATTACGGATTTTTAATCCCTCGCCGGAACGAGTGGCTAGGTTATCTAACCTTTCTCAAAAAGAGAAATTGTTTAGGAGTGGCCGTCGAAGAGGCTGGTTACCGAACCATCTTCGAAGACCTCGCGGATAGCGCGGGCCAGAAGTGGTGCGATTGGCAAGATTGTTAAGCCATCGAAGCGAGAATCTTCAGGGATCGGCAAGGTGTCGGTTACGACTACTTCGCTGACATTTGATGCCTTAAGTCGCTCAACTGCTGGTCCGGAAAATACTGCGTGAGTGGCCGCGATGATTACATCCTTCGCGCCCTCAGCATAAAGTGCATCAACGGCCTTGGTAATTGTTCCGGCGGTATCGATCATGTCATCAATAACTACGCAGGTCTGGCCCTTTACATCACCAACAACTTTGCCGGTCGAAGATTCATTTGGAATACGTGGATCGCGCATCTTGTGAATGAAAGCGATTGGGCAACCACCAAGAAGATCTGACCAACGCTCGGCTACGCGAACTCGTCCAGAGTCAGGTGAAACAATTGTTAACTTGCTGCGATCAACTTTGCTTCCGACATAATTTGTTAGCAGTGGAAGTGCAAAGAGATGATCTACTGGACCATCAAAGAATCCTTGAATTTGTGAGGTATGAAGATCAACAACCATCAAACGATCAGCGCCAGCAGTCTTAAATAAATCTGCCATCAGTCTTGCTGAAATTGGTTCGCGGCCGCGATGCTTCTTATCTTGACGGGCGTAACCATAGAAAGGTGCGACAACTGTAATTCTTTTTGCAGATGCGCGCTTAAGGGCATCAACCATAATTAATTGCTCCATTATTTGCTTATTAACTGGAGCGCAGTGCGATTGAATTACGAAGGCATCGCTTCCGCGAACACTCTCTTCGAAACGAACAAATATTTCACCATTTGCAAAGTCATATGCAGATGTTGGTGTGATTGGAATACCAAGTTCGGCGGCGACACCTTCAGCTAACTCTGGATATCCACGACCAGTAAAAATTCTTAGTCGTTTCTCCGAAGTGAGGCGAAGTTCGCTCATGTCTTAGCTCCCTTATTCCGAGGTTTCGCTAGCGCCTGCAGCTTTTGCTGCCTGCGCAGATTTTGTTCCGGATCGCTTTCGTAGCACCCAGCCCAGAATATTACGTTGTTTAGATCTTGCAACACCCATGGCTCCGGCAGGAACATCATCAGTAATTACCGACCCAGCCGCAGTGTATGCGCCATCCCCGATTGAAACCGGCGCAACTAACATGGTGTCGCTTCCGATTCGGACTTCGTCGCCAATTTTTGTCTTGTGTTTTTCAACGCCGTCATAATTTACGAAGACGGTGGCTGCGCCAATATTTGTTCCTGAACCAATTTCAGCATCCCCAACATATGAAAGGTGTGGCACCTTTGTGCCTTCGCCAATTGTTGAATTCTTAATTTCAACATAGGCACCAACCTTGGCCCCAGCTGCAAGCACGGTATCAGCACGTAAATATGAATATGGACCAACCTTGGCATCGCCACCAATTTCGCAATCAACACAATTAGATTCGATAACAGATGCGCCGCCGGCAACTTTTACATTCATTAAAGTTGTGCGCGGTCCGATAATTGCTTTAGCACCAACAGTTGTGGTCCCAGCAAGCCAACTCTCCGGGAAAATAGTTGCGTCGGCTGCAATAGTTACATTTGTATCAATCCAAGTTGTTGTTGGATCTACGATTTCTACACCATTTAACATATGTTGGTAATTGATTCGATCGCGCATAATCGCAGCACAATCTGCAAGTTGCGAACGATTATTGATACCTAGCGTTTCACTGTAATCATTTGAAAGAATTGCGGCCGCCTTGCCACCGGCTGCTTTGATATCTGCAATCACATCAGTTAAATAGAGTTCGCCCTGCGAATTATTGCTCTTCAACTTTGCAACACTTGCTCGGAGTGCATCAATATCAAAGAGATAGACGCCGGTATTTATCTCATCGATTAATTTAATTTCTTCAGATGCGTCACGCTCTTCAACGATAGCGACAATTTCGCCAGCTTCATTCCGCAAGATTCGGCCGTAACCTGTTGGGTCTGGAAATTCTGCAGTTAGAACTGAAACCACGTTTTTTGCTTCACTGTGCGCTGCAATAAATTCGGCAAGGGTCTCGCTGCGAAGAAGTGGGGTATCTCCGGCACAAATCAAAACGGTGCCACTGGCCTTCAAATCGGCGAGCGCCAATTGCACTGCGTGCCCGGTCCCATTTCGTTCTGCTTGAAATACTGAAATCGAATTAGGTGCAATCTGCTTAATGTGTGGTTCTACCGCTTCGCGGCCAGCGCCAACAACAACGCGCAACTGCCCAGGATTTAACTTAACTATTTGAGATAAGACATGATCGATAATTGTTTTGCCGGCAATAAAATGTAAGACCTTAGGGGTTTGAGACTTCATGCGAGTTCCCTCGCCAGCGGCCAAAACAATTGCTACATATAACTTTGCTGAATCTAATTTGGCAGAAGAGTCGACTGACTTGTTCAAGTCCAACTCCTTCCGATTCGGATTAAGGTGGCTCCGCCACCAGGTATCGATCCTGGACCCTGGGCTTCAAAGGCCCATGTGCTAGCCACTACACAATGGCGGAACCTGAATTGTCCCCTATAACTATCGATACCACCAAACTTCAAAGCGTTTTACACCGTTTCTATAACCCGCGCCCCATGCACCGGCCCACTCGCCCGCACCACTCCAGCCACAACTCCACTAGAACTTAGCGCAACTGTTAAATCCATTGATTTCTCTTCATCCTCAACTAAAAATGCAACTGTCGGTCCAGAACCAGAAACGATGCTTCCCAATGCGCCGTAATCACGACCAACATCTAAAACTAAACGAAGCGCTGGACGCAATGAACATGCAGCTGCTTGTAAATCATTTGAAAGCGCTGCACCAAGTGCAACTGGATCGCCGGCACGAAGTGCTTGCATCATCGAATCACTAACTTGAGGACTTGCAATATCTAAACCTTCACGCAATCGATCACACTCTTGATAAACCGCTGGAGTTGAAAGTCCTTGACCTGATAGCGCTAATACCCAGTGATAATTTCCACGACTTAGCGCTGGCGTCAGTTGATCACCGCGCCCTCGACCGATTGAAATTCCACCAGAAATTCCAAATGGCACATCACTTCCAAGTTGTGCCGCGATTGCTTCCATTTCATCTCGGGATAATCCAATTTCAAAGAGCGCATCCATCGCAACAATTACTCCTGCGGCATCAGCGCTGCCACCAGCCATTCCGCCTGCTACTGGAATTTCTTTCTTTAAATGAATAGCCAGGTCGGTTGAGAGGTCATATTTTTCTGCCATTAATTTCGCTGCGCGCATAGCTAAGTTCTCATCATCAACCGGAACTCCATTAGAAGTTGCACCTGAAAGTGTTAACGAAGTTCCAGAATTCTCTGGAGCATGTTTAAGTGTTACATCATCAAAGAGTGAGATTGCTTGGAAGACAGTTGTAACTTCATGAAAACCATCAGCGCCTAACGGGCCAACCGCAAGTTGTAAATTTATCTTGGCCGGAACTCGGACAACTACGCCACGGGTAATCATTTAGAAAGCGTAATCGCAATCTTTATAAAATCTGCTAGATCTAAGGACTCACCGCGAATTGTTGGGTCAATGTCGCTAGCTTCAATTATCGAACTTGCAGCCGCGCTTCCACCACACATATCGCTAAGTGCAGCCCGCATCATCTTTCGACGTTGCGCAAAAGCCGCATCAATTATCTTGAAGACCACCTTACGCATTGCTTCATCGCCGGCACTTTGATGGCGGACAAACCTAACCAGAGAGGAATCAACATTTGGCACTGGCCAGAAGATTGAACGACTTACAGTTCCAGCAGATGTTAAATCTGCCCACCAAGTCGCCTTCACTGAAGGACTTCCGTAAGTTTTGCTATTTGGTTTAGCAACTAGGCGATCTGCAACTTCGCTCTGAACCATTACGACACCAGATCGAAGGGTCGGAAATAATTCAAGGTAGCGAAGCAATACTGGAACCGAAACGTTATATGGAAGATTTGCAACAAGAACAGTTGGCTCAATCGGAAGTGTTGAGATGTTCATTGCATCTTCATTGATAATTGTTAACTTGCTGATATCAAAACCATGGCGCTTGGCAGTTTCTGGAAGCTCGGTTGCGAGGCGATCATCAATTTCTATTGCAATTACTTCTTTTGCAGATTCCATCATTGCCAATGTGAGCGAACCTAAGCCTGGCCCAATTTCTAGCGCTACATCTTCTGTTCCAACATCAGCACTCTTAACTATCTTGCGACAGGTATTTGCATCGACCACAAAGTTTTGACCAAGTTTTTTTGTTGGCCGAACCCCGATACGTTCTGCAATCTCCCGGATTTCGGCTGCGCCAATTAAGTTACTCATTTAGGCAAATGATCCAAATAGACGTTCACAATTATTTGAGATTGCATTAGCTAATTCATCAACGTCATCGCCACGTTCTTCGGCCATGAAACGTAAAATTGTTGGGATTTGCGCCGGGGTGTTAAGCGATCCCCGATGTGGCATCGGAGCCAAGAATGGTGAATCGGTTTCGACTAGAAGCTGATCCACTGGCACAAGTTTTACTGCTTCGCGAAGTGCTGGCGCATTTTTAAAGGTAAGGGTTCCGGCGAAGGAGAGGATGTAGCCACTTTCAATACATTCACGGGCCATCTCGGCATCACCGGAATAGCAGTGAAAAATAGTTTTTTCGGGGGCGCCCTCTTCAATTAACAGATCAAGGACAGCACGGTGGGCATCTCGATCATGAATTACAAGTGCTTTGTTTACTTTCTTTGCTAATTCAATATGGCGGCGAAAGGAATATTTCTGTCGCTCTTGCAGCGCAGGTTCAGTTCGAAAAAAATCTAAACCAGTTTCACCGATTGCCCGCACTCGCGGATGATTTGATAGTTTCTCAATTCTTAATAGATCGGCCTCTAAATCTTCAACTACTGGCGCCTCATTTGGATGCAAGGCAACTGCAGCTAAAACATTTGGCCAGTGCTCGGCAAGCTTCACACCCCATTCAGATTGTTCGGCTGAATATCCAACTTGAACAACGCGATCAATTCCAACGCTCTTTGCATCTGCTAAAACTTTGCCAACTTCTGGTGCATCAGGAGCGCCATTTGTAATGATTTCGATATGGGCATGTGCGTCAACGCAATTTACATTTAGTGGTTCTGGAAGTGGAGCGGGTTGGCGATCAAGATCGCGATTGTGTCGATCTGCCACTTCTTATTCCAATCTTGGGAATAAGACTGCGCCCTTTGTAACTTTGCAGCCCTGCGGTAAAACTCCCCATTTTGAAACTTCTGAAATCTTCTGTTCACCAATATTGCCAAGAGTAGCTTGCGCTCCAATTGATTCCCAGAGCGTTTGAGTTGTAGCTGGCATAACTGGATGCAACAAAACTGCAAGTGCCCGAATCGCATCAGCAGTGTTGTATAAAACTTCGTTTAGTTCTGCGGTGCGGCTTTCATCTTTTGCAATTGCCCAAGGTTCTTTGATTGTTACATAACCATTTACTCGCTTGCAGAATTCCATGATGGCGTTAATTCCGCCTTGGAAATCTAGAGCGACCATCGCTTTATCTGCAGCAGCAACAGTTGTTTCTAGCATCGTTGATAATTCTGCATCTTTTGCAACTGCAGGAATTGCGCCATCGCAGTATTTTTCAATCATTGCGATTAAACGAGATGCCAGATTGCCAAAATCATTTGCAAGTTCGCTGGTGTATCGGGCTGACATATCTTCCCAAGAGAAAGAGCCATCAGTGCCAAATGGAATCGCACGTAAGAAGTAATATCTAAAGGCATCTACCCCAAAATGATCAGTGATATCACTTGGTGCGATTCCGGTTAACTTAGATTTACTCATCTTCTCGCCACCGACTAATAACCAGCCGTGTGCAAAAACTTTCTTAGGTATCGCAACATTTGCCGCCATCAACATCGCTGGCCAGATTACCGCGTGGAAACGCAGAATATCTTTTCCGACTAAGTGCACATCTGCCGGCCAAGTCTTTGCAAATTTCTTGCCACCCTCAGAATTTGGATCATCACCAAGTCCGACAGCTGTTGCATAATTTAGAAGCGCATCAAACCAGACATAAATTACTTGATCAGTATCCCAAGGAACCGGAATACCCCAATCAAATGTTGATCTCGAGATTGATAAATCGCGGACACCACTTTCAAGGAATGCAATTACTTCGTTGCGCGCACTTGCTGGCTCGCAAGCTTCTGGATTATTTTTGTAATGTTCAAGCAATTGTGGAACAAAGGCCGAAAGTTTGAAGAACCAATTATCTTCAGAGAGCATTTCTACTGGCTTGCCATGAATCTTGCACTTTCCATCATCTAAATCACCAGGTAGTTTAAATTCTTCGCAGCCAATGCAATATGGGCCTTCAAATTTTCCAGCATAGATATGGCCATTATCTTTTAGAAGTGTCATAAATCTTTGAACACGTTCTTCGTGACGAACTTCAGTTGTGCGAATGAAATCATCGTTTGCGATATTTAGTGCAGCCCAATTTGGCTTCCAAGCTTCTTCGACTAAACGGTCACACCAATCTTGTGGTTTCACGTTATTTGCTGCGGCGGTATTCATAACCTTCTCGCCATGTTCATCTGTGCCAGTTAAGAACCAGACACTTTCACCGCGTTGGCGATGCCATCTTGTTAAAACATCTCCGGCAACGGTTGTGTAGGCATGCCCAATATGAGGCGCATCATTTACATAATAAATAGGCGTCGTTAAGTAGAAGGATTTTTCGGCGCTCATGGGGTAACCCTATCTTGAGATTTGTGCGTAACCATTGCGTCAAAGACTTCTCGCTTAGCTCTTCCGGTAATTCTTGCCACCTCTGTGATGGCCTCTTTGCGTGAGATGCCGGCAGCCTCTTGCTTCAATACTTCTGCAATCAAATCTGCTTCAGTAAATTGGCGAGAATCCGGATCAAAGCCTGCAATAACTAAAGTTATTTCGCCCAAGATTTCAGTTGCAGCTGCCCAGTTATGAAGGGTTTCTAAATCTCCCCGAATTACCTCTTCATAAGTCTTGGTCATTTCTCGGCAGATTGCACCAAGTCGATTTGGGCCAAATACTGAAACCGCATCGGCCAAACTTTCTAATAATCTATGTGGGGCCTCAAATAAAATTATTGTGCGAGTCTCATTTGCTAGATTTTCGAACCAAGTTTTTCGGGCGCCACTTGTTCGTGGTGCAAAACCTTCAAAGCAGAAACGATCACTAGGTAAGCCCGATAAAAGAAGTGCAGTAGTAACTGCGCTAGGACCAGGTAAAACTTTTATTTTTATATCTTTCGCTACTGCCGCTCGGGCTAAGCGATAACCGGGATCACTGATTCCAGGCATTCCGGCATCGGTTACGACAAGTAGATCTGAACCCCTTTCTAAGATTGCAACAAGCTCGTCCAGGCGTTCGATTTCATTGCCTTCGAAAAAGGAAATTATTTTTGCCGAATGGGTAATTCCCAAATCTGAACAGAGTCTAGAAAATTTCCGAGAGTCTTCGGCTGCGATGAACTTGGCACTAACAATCGCTTCGCGCAGGTTCGTCGAGGCATCAGCGGGATTGCCCAACGGAATCGCAGCAAGAATTAGCATTGGGTAATTCTCGCAGGCTTTAGGCTTCCCTTATGACAACCCGGTTACGGATATCCAAAGACTGGGTCTATGCGTTGGGCTTTGGGCTCTTTGGACTAGCCCTTCGATTGTGGAATCTTGATAGCCCCAAGGGCAAAATCTTTGACGAGATTTACTACGCAACAAATGCAGAGTCGCTGTTACAAAACGGTGTTGAAATTGATTCGAAGAGCGGCCTTGCGCAATTCATCGTGCATCCGCCTACCGGTAAGTGGCTTATAGCAATAGGAATCAAACTCTTTGGATACAACGAATTTGGTTGGCGCTTTGCGGCTGCGATTGTGGGATCTATTTCAATTGTCTTGATGTATTTCACTGCAAAGAAACTATTCAACAACAAGCTATTTAGTGTTTTTGCGGCCGCCCTAATCTCATTGGATGGACTGCATTTAGTTCACTCGAGAACTGCGCTTTTAGATATCTTCTTGCTTCTCTTTATTCAGATTGCAGTTCTCGCCTTTCTGCATAGTAAATATTGGATAAGTGCGCTGGCTCTTGGCCTTGCTTGCTCGGTAAAGTGGAGCGGACTCTATGTTCTAATTGCACTTGCGTTATACGTTCTGGTTTTAGATATTCGCAGAAATCGTTATCTCGGATCAGAATTCCCAATTCGCGAAATGATTCGCAAAAGTTTTCTGCTTAGATTTTTACAATTTGGAATCTTGCCCGTAGTTACTTATATCGCTTCGTGGTTTAGTTGGTTTGCCACAAACACTGGTTGGGACCGAAACTACTCTTCCAATCCACTTTTCTCGCTCTGGCATTATCACTCTGAAATTCTTAACTTCCATACAAAGTTAGATGACACACATCCATATTCAGCTAATCCTTGGAGCTGGTTGATTCAGGGAAGACCAACTTCTTTCTTCTATGAAACTCCTAAAAATTGTGGTGGACCAAGTTGTTCGCAAGAAATCTTGGCACTTGGCACACCAATACTTTGGTGGGCGGCAACTCTTGCTTTGCTAGTAACAATTGGTTATTGGGTCAGCAAACGAGATTGGCAGGCCGAGATTTTATTGGTTGTTATTGCGGCGAGTTATCTACCTTGGTTTGCGATTCAAGAACGAACCATGTTTAGCTTCTACGCGATTGCATTCGAGCCATTTTTCCTACTTACCTTGGTGTATTTGCTAAGCAAAGTCGTTAGGAATCAGAGAAAAATCGCGATTGCATTCACTGCAATTGTTCTAGTGAATTTCTTCTATTTTCTACCAATATTCTTGGGTATACCTATTGCGTATAACTCTTGGGCTGACCGCATGTGGTTGCCGTCATGGATCTAACTTAACTACTCGTTTACTGCCCCATATTTTTCGTTAGCAGCATTTTCTGCCAGCTCTTGATCAAATAGTTCATCTCGCGTCGGAAGTAATTCAGATTCCGTAGTTGCCTGCTGCGATGCAATCCAAGCACCAGGAATTGTTAAATCAATTACCCGGTTAGAAGGTATCGCTTTAGGTGCTGTTGCATAAGTTGGTCTTGGAACACTTGTTGGTTGCCAAGTAGATCCATCTTTAGGAATTACAACTACACCTGCGGTATCAATTCGTTCGATTAATGGAATCCAGTGTTCTCTATTTTCAGAAACAAAATCAACCTTCGAAGAGAAAGTTACTCTTTCTATTGGCTCGGTGATAACTGTTGCAGAAGAGATTTTTTCAAATGCTTTAACTCTGCGCGCTTTGAGTTGTGCTGCTACAACTTGACGTCGAACATGAACTGTATAAATTGCCAGAGCAGTTGTTGGAATTAATAATACTGAAGCGGCAAATACTCCGACCACGCAAAGCGCACCGATTAAAACAAATGCAAATGCTAGTAATCCAAAAATAATTCTGCGGTTTGCTATTTGGTTCTGTTTTTTAAAGTTATCGTTCTCACTTGCGATTAGCGTTGAACCAGTTTCACCAACGACGCGCATTGCGCTCTTATATCTTTCCGCAGATTTTCCAGAAGCCAAATCGTGACTGATCATCCACTTTGGCAAAAAATAGGCCGCCCACATTCCAAGGATGATTAGGTAGATAAAACCGGAGGCCATGGAGTAGAACGATAATTCTAGGCGGGGTAAATCTCGGGGATTTAAGCGGTATGTCTATATTAAAAGGTCTTACTTAATTTTTGGATTTTCTTTTACATAAGTTAGGTGATCTCGCCAAGCACCTGCAATATGTAAATATCTAGGCCGTATTCCTTCAAAAATATAGCCACATTTTTCAGCTACCCGCTTAGAAGCGTCATTTTCTGGCCTTAGATTTATTTCAATCCGATGTAGATCTAATGTTTCTAAGCCAAATTCGGTCAACATCGATACCGCCCGCGATGTATATCCCTTGTTGGCATAACTTTGGTCAATCCAATAGCCGATATGGCCACCCCGCATCGCCCCAAAAACGATGCCACCCAAAGTTATTTGGCCGATAAAAACCTCATTCCCGTTTTCCTTTAACCAAATTCCAAGTGAAATAGATCGAAGTGCCAGGCCATCACGGCGATAGGACTGAACCATTCCAAAGAAAGTTGGAAGCCCTAAGTGTGAATCTATTTCTGGCCTAGTCGCCTCCCAAGGCGTCAACCATTCACGATTTTTTGCTCTAGATATATCCCATGCGCGTTTATCTCTAAAACGAAGTGGCCTTAAAACCAATTCGTTCTCGTAAAGTTTTATGGGCCAAGTTGATTTCGTGGCCAACTTAGTTTGAGCTCCGATCAAGGACCATGACATCTACAACTTCGCCTGCTTTAAGGCTGTGTGAATCTTCCGGAACAATAATGAATGCATTTGCATCAGAGAGTGAAACCAGGTCGCCTTGCACTTCTAATGGAACCGCAACCACACCATTTTCGGATGTAAGAAGCGCCCTAATAAAACCACTCTCGCCTGGCGTTGCCGCAATCGTGCTCTTTAACTTCGCCTTCAATTGATTACGAAAAATATTTGGTGCCCCGGCCATTTTACGAATCATCGGGCGAACAAAAATTTCAACGGCGATACCTGCAACTACCGGATCACCAGGCAGAGTTATGACCGGGATTTTATCTGCGCCAATCAAGCCAAAGTTATGTAGACCGCTCTCGCTCATTTTAGGACGGACGGTTGTAATCTCGCCAAGTTCTTTCAAGACTGCTGTGATTAATTCAAATGATTCATCGCGGCGTTCACCACTAATAACGATTAAGTCCGCGCGCACTAATTGGTCTTCGATCACCTCTTTTAATTGCTCGTGATTCTCGGGAATTGTATGAACACGAAAACCATTTGCTCCAGCTTCTCGAACTGCCGAAGTTAACATCCAAGAATTGGTTTCGAACTCATCCTCTGAATCTTCTAGGGCTTGTCCCGGCTCTACTAAATCATCGCCGGCAGATATAACCACAACTCGTGGATGCGGAAGTGTTGGCAATCTATTTAGCCCAATAGACGCTGCTAAACCAATCTGAGTTGATCTGATTCTCGTTCCACCACGCAACACCAAGCGTTCTCCAGCAAATATATCTTTTGCAAGGGTTGCACCATGAGCATCCAAAAGTGGCATATCAAATGGTGAAAGCGGTGATGCAATATCCAAAAGATTGGCTAAGAGCTCTTCGACGCTCGGCTGTTGTTCCATGACTAAACCCTACTTCTTAATTAGAGTATTTCCGTGGATATCGCGAATTCTAAAAAGCAGGAACTTCGAAAGCGTTTTCGTTCTGAACGATCACTTCGAGATTTAACTGAGTCCTGGACCCACATTGTTAAATCTGAGGAGTTTCAAAGCGCAAAGACAATTGCGAGTTACATCTCCTATGGCGATGAGCCCGCAACTAAAGAATTGAATGTGGAAATACTTAGAAATCGTAAGAGCTTGGCGCTACCAAGGATGTTAAAAGATAAGAGCCTTGAGTGGGTTATCTGGAATGGTGATGAATCAAAGTTAAAGAAAGTTGGAAAGATTTTCGAGCCAATTGGTGAAGCAATTTCTGGTGATGAATTAGACATCGTGATTGTGCCAACACTTCATGCAACTCGCGAAGGACATCGCTTGGGCCAAGGCGGAGGTTCTTATGACCGGGCACTTGCAAATATTTCGGCCTGGCGAATCGGGCTTATTTATTCGGGCGAGCTCACAGTTGAACCATTCCCGGTCGAAGCGCACGACATAAAGTTAAATGCGATTGCAACACCAGATTTAATAGTCCGATTTACTAATTAAGTTCATCAAGATGGCGGGCCATAACAACTCGCTGAACTTGATTGGTTCCTTCGTAAATCTGAGTTAATTTCGCATCGCGCATCATGCGCTCTACTGGATAATCTGAAACATATCCATATCCACCCAAAACTTGAACCGCATCAGTCGTAACTTTCATCGCAACATCAGTTGCAAAGCACTTGGCAGCAGCCGAGAAGAAAGTTAAATCTTTTTCACCGCGTTCACTCTTTACAGCAGCAGAATATGTCAACGATCTAGCAGCCGCAATATTCATCGCCATATCGGCCAACATAAATTGGACGCCTTGGAAATCAAAGATTTCTTTACCGAATTGTTTACGTTCGTGTGAATACTTTGTTGCTACTTCAAATGCACCTTGAGCGATACCAAGAGCCTGCGCTGCAATTGTGATTCGGGTATGGTCAAGAGTCTTCATTGCTAGTGCAAATCCGGAACCAACTTCACCGAGTCGTCGATCATCAGAAATTTTTACGTTGTCGAAATAAACTTCACGTGTTGGCGATCCACGAAAACCCATCTTCTTTTCATGAGCCCCAAATGAAACACCGGCATCACTCTTTTCAATGACAAATGCGGTAATCCCTTTTGCTCCCAGAGTTGGATCGGTCTGTGCAAGCACGGTATAGAAATCAGAGAAGCCAGCATTTGAAATCCATTTTTTACTTCCGCTGATTATCCAATCGCTTCCACTTTTAACTGCCTTAGTTTTCATTGCGGCTGCATCAGATCCTGCTTCAGATTCGGATAGGCAGTAAGAAAAACCTTTGCCAGCCGCCAACTGCGTTAAGTATTTTTCTTTTAATTCGCTGCTACCCGCAAGAATAATTGGAAGTGAACCTAATTTATTGACTGCTGGAATAAGTGATGAAGATCCACAAACGCGAGCAACTTCTTCGATAATAATTACGGTCGCAAGTGCGTCGGCTCCTTGGCCGCCATATTTTGAATCAACATGTGCTGCTGCAAGGTCGGCTGATTGCAGAGCTTCGTAAGCTTCTTGCGGAAACCGTGCCTCTTCATCAACGGCTTTTGCAAAAGGTGCAATTTTCTTAGTCGCGAGTGCGCGCACGCTTTCTCGCAGTGCCTCGTATTCCTCGTCGATTAGCGCTTCCATGGCTTAATTAACTCAACTTTCTTTCGTTTCGTCTAGTCGATTCAACCCTGCAAGATATTTATTGTATTTTGCTAATTCATCATCTTCGCCCATGGCCGCTGCTCTATCTTCGGCTCGATCGATTCGTTTAGTTTCTTTCTTGTCATCTCTTGTCCATTGAATAAAGGTTGCAACAAGGGCAATCAAAATTGGAATTTCTCCCATAGCCCAACCAACCGCGCCACCCGCGCTTTGATCTGCCAACAAATCTGTCGACCAAGGGCGATCCAAACTTGCAAAGTAGCCACCATCTAAGAGCGTGGTTGCTGACATAAGTGCAATTGAGAAGAAAGCATGAATACTCATTGCGGCAAATAAAATAATTATCCGAACGATGTAAGGAACCCGTTTCGGTGAAGGATCAATTCCCACAATTACATGGAAGAAGAGCGTGCCTGCTAGCAAGAAGTGAAGGCTCATAAAAAGATGTCCGAAGTGGCTCTGCATTAAATCTCCGAATAGTGGTGTCATATATAGCGCGAAGAGCGAGCCATCAAAAATTGCAAGTGCAACAACAGGATTTGAGATAACTTGAAAATACCTTGAATGCAGAAGTGCAATTAGATTTCCCCGGATTCCGCGTTCATTTGCTGTTCGCCCTATCGGTAATGTGCGAAGTGCAAGTGTTATCGGCGCACTTAGGACAAATCCGATCGGTGCAACCATTCCAAGAATCATGTGTGAAACCATGTGATACGAAAATGAGAAACGCGCATATGCACCGAGTCCGCCACTTGTCGCAAAATCTGTAGCTGCAATAGCAAATGCAAATGCGATAGTTCGGCCAATCGGCCACTTATCCCCCCGCTTTGCCAGAATTACTACACCTCTTATATACAGAGCAGTGATAAAAATCAGAATCCCCATGATTGCTGCATCAGGAACATAGGTCCAGAGAACGTTGTTGAGATTAGGCGCAGGCAGCATCGGACTTCCTGCAATTATTTCTGCAACGCCTACATCTCTTGGATTTTCGGGAACTGGTGGCGCACTTGAAGAGAGCCAGGCACCCACACTGATTGCGGCGATCATTACGAAGATTTCAACTAATAAGAGCTGATAAACCTGCTTGGCGCCTTCAAGTTTCTTAATAATATAATTTCGGTGAATTGCACCGATAAAAATTAGAATAACGCCCAAGGTAATTTTGTAAATTACTAAATTTCCATATTGAGAATTCCACGCATCTCGAAAATTTAATCGAGTCCAGGCATTCATAGCTCCGCTTGAAAACACTGCGATTGCCGACCAAAGTGCCAGAGTGCTAAAGCGTGGAATTGCGATTATCCGCTCTGATTTATTTATAAGAATTAAGGCGATGATTCCGCCAACCCAAAGTGAAATCCCGATAACGTGAATTAGAAGCGAACCAATTGCTAACCCGTGGTTTCCAGAGCTACTCGAATGACTCTGGAAAACAGGAGCGAGGACTCCGATAAAGGTAACTCCTAAAAGAAATATCGAACCGGTCGTTCGTGAAATTCTTCGAATCAAAACCAGCACAATTGCCGCAGCTGCGATGTTTATTGCAAAACTTCTGCCAAGTGCAGTTTGAGTAACAAACGATCTTATGACCACCAAATCAAAAGTCTCTGAAATTGGAATAGCCAGCAAATCTGCTAATTGAACAAAGAGAACACCGATACTTGATATTAGCCAAGTCGCTGCCGGAATAATTGCAAGATTGCGAATCCGAATTGCTTCCGGCAAAAACCTTGAGTGTTCTTCACGAATGAAGAATGCAATGGCAAGTAACAAGCCAATAAATGTTGTGGCCGAAAGGATCTGTAAATCTTTAACCAGCGGAGTTAGAAAATTGAGAAATCCCGAAGCGCCTGGAACATGCGAATCGGTGAAAAAGTGCATGGCTTAAGTTTGGTTACTTGCGCTTTGTTTTTGGTGAACGCTTGGCTCCACCAAATGTCTGCTTCGCATACCAAACTAGAAAAATGAATACAAAAGCTGCGAGCACCAATAGCGTATAAACAAATGCATTGGATCCGTTATTCAAATTAATATTTTCTGTTGTTGCTTCAACCGAAGATTGAGTTGGTGTTGGCGATGGGCTTCCCATACTTGATGGTGCATTAAACATAAATGTGTAAGAACCAGTTAGTGGATCCTCGGTATCAGAAAGAAGTGTGTAATTAACGGTGTAAACACCAGTCGTAATTAATTCTGTTAAACCAACTTCAGCGCTATTGCCATCAATTGTTACTGACCCATCATCAACCGCAATTCCATTGGGATCATTTACAACAACTGAACTGCCTTGTTCCGAGAGCACTGCTGCAGTTGAAATTGCAATCGAATTTGGCGCAGTTGTGAGAACTGAACCAGCCTGAGGGACTGATGCGGTGATGCTATTTGCGAAGGCAGGGGCTGCAAAGATTGGCAAGAGAAGAATTGTTCCTGAGATTATGCTTCGAAATACTCTGCCGGCCTTCATGTTTTCCTCTCAAATTGATTCTCGATTAGATGTAATTCTCTCACTTCTTTACAATACTCACTATGCCTACCTACGAATATGCCTGCACCAAATGCGGCCATCAATTCGAGGCGCTCCAATCCTTCACCGACGAGGCTCTAACCGAATGCCCAGAATGCAAAGGATTAGTCCAGAAGGTTTATTCGAATGTTGGAGTTGTTTTCAAGGGCTCTGGGTTTTATAAAACAGATTCAAGAGCTACTAAATCTTCTACAACACCAGCAGCGCCGACACCGCCCCCGGCTCCAAAAAATGATTAGCCGTGATGCGGCGGACGATCGCCTTCGATTTCAGCATCGCGTTTTGAATCATCATCTTCCCGCGGATCAATTTCATCTTGCGTAACTTTTGGCAAAATTGTCGGATCGCTCACTGTTTACTCATTCCTAAGGAAATTTCAATACCATCTAACAATGATTCAAATGCTTCACTCGGCATATGACCCTCGACAATGAGAGTTGTGGCGCCATGCACACTGGACCAAGAGATAACTTCTCCATATGGGCGCATCTTTTTGCTCATTGCGCCAGTTAAAACTAACTCATCAAGAGTCTTAGTTAGTAACTTATAAGCTGTGTGATCTACCGGTTCGCTTTGGTCAACTGAACAGAAACCGCCAAACATCAATCTAAATAGATTTGGTTCTTTCATGGCCCACTTGAAATACACTTCACCAAGCGATCTGAATCGCGCTTTTGCAGCTTTGGAAGTAGATCCCTTAATTTTTGCTAATGCCTCTTCTTGCATATTTGCCAGATCGGTAAACAAGTAATCACCGATACCGTTAAGGAGCGCACTTTTATCTGGGAAATAATGGTAAGCCGCACTCGGGCTTACACCGATGTCAGCTGCTGCCGTCCTGAGAGATAAATGGTCTGGTCCATTCTTTCTCACAAGTTTTATCGCTGCTTTAATTAAAGATTCCTCAAGATTTCCATGATGATATGAGGCCCTTTGGGCTCGAGACTTTGTGGCCAATACCATGAGATAAGTATGCCTCTTATCTTGACACTGTTCAAATTAACATGCCATAATCTGAACACTATTCAGATAAAAGGAGCAGGAATGTTTGAGAAGTTGGGTCGCACTTTATTCAGACGCCGTAAAGGCGTATTGGCAGGATTCATTGTTGCCACAATTGCTGCAGGTGTCATAGGTTCACTTGTCTTTGCCCGGCTTGAAGGCGGGGGATATTCAGATCCCAACAGTGATTCTTATAAAGCAGCAAATTATTTAACAGATACTTTTAAAGTAAAAGATCCTGCAATCATTTTTATCATTGATGCCGGTAAGAGCGTTGCAGATCCAGCAGTTGCAGCTGAGGTTGCACCGATTGAAGCCGAGCTGCGCAATCGGCCTGGTGTTGAAAGCACTCTTTCATATTGGAGCGCTGGCGGTGCTAAACAATTAGTTAGCAGTGATGGAAACGCCGCTTACCTATTCATTTATGGCACTGATGCGGATCTAACCAGCTTGGATAAATTAGCTTCTGAACTTCAGAAAAAATATGACGGTGAAGTTGGAAACCTTAGAATTTATGTTGGTGGTTTCTCTACTTTCAACAATGCCATTAACGAGAGAATTTCAAGTGATTTAAAGTTTGCTGAAGCTATTTCAATCCCACTTACCTTTCTCTTCCTTCTCTTTGTCTTTGGTGGTCTAATTGCATCTGCGATGCCAGTTGTTGTTGCGATCAGCGCAATTCTTGGTGCCTTTGTAATTCTCTATCTAATAAGCCTTGCCACAGGCGTAAGTATCTTCGCCCTCAATTTGATCACGGGTCTCGGCATGGGTCTTGGTATCGACTACTCGCTCTTGATGGTTAATCGCTTCCGCGAAGAACTAAAATCTGGGAAAAGTGTCGAAGAAGCCGTTGCACAAACTGTAAAAACTGCAGGCAGAACTGTTTTCTTCTCGGGCATCACGGTAATGATCAGCCTGGCATCGCTTATGTTCTTCCCACAAATGTTCTTAAAATCATTTGGTTATGGCGGAGTCGCTGTCGTTGCAATTGCAATTGTTGGTGCACTTATTCCACTACCAGCAATTTTGGCGCTACTTGGAACTAAGATTGATAAATTTGTTGTCCGCAAAAGTGCGATTACTCCCAAGGAAGATGGCCGTTGGGCTCACACTGCTCGTTTTGTAATGAAGCGTCCAGTAGCAGTTGTTTTCTTATCGCTTTTAATTCTAGGAACCATTGCTTCACCAATTAAAGATATTGTCTTCTCGCAAGTTGATACTCGTGTTCTACCAGCATCTGACAAGGCGGCAATTGCGGCTCAAGTTGGTTTAGATAAATTCCCTGGCGAGCAAGCAAATCCAATTGAAATCATTGTTCCAAATGGCACAACAAAAATGGTTGCCATAAATAGCTTTGTAAGTGATCTTGCAAATGTTCCAGGCGTAATGAATATAGGTGCGCCTGAAACTGTTGGCACTGATATCCGAATCGCTGCAATTCACAGTATGGGTGCGCGCACTCCTGCGGCAGAAAAAATGATTACTGAAATTCGTGCTCTAAATGTTCCAGAAGGAACTTTAGTTGGTGGCGTTGCTGCTGATTATGCTGACAGCCAAATAGGTATAGCTAAGACATTGCCTCTCGCACTTGGTTGGATTGCTATCGGCACCTTAATTCTCTTGTTTATGTTTACTGGATCAATCATTCTTCCAATCAAAGCTGTGATCCTGAATCTGCTCTCGCTATCTGCAACTTTGGGTGCAATGACCTGGATCTTTATCGGTGACAATTTAACTTGGCTAGTTGGTTCATTTACCAATACCGGAAGCATCGATACTTCAATTGTTATTTTGATTGCGGTTGTAGCTTTTGGTTTATCAATGGATTACGAAGTATTCCTGCTATCTCGGATTAAAGAAGAGCACGATGCCGGCCATTCAAATATTGAATCCGTCGCTCTCGGACTTCAAAAATCTGCCCGAATAATCACCGCAGCTGCGGTAATTCTTTCAGTGGTATTTGCGATCTTCATGACCAGCGGCGTTACATCAATTAAGACCATGGGATTTGGTGTCGCATTCGCGATTCTTTTGGATGCAACCTTGGTTCGAGCCCTGCTTGTTCCAGCACTTATGCGCTTATTCGGCGAACGTAACTGGTGGGCGCCAAAGGCGTTAAAGAGATTCACAATTAGCCATTAAACTTCTGCAATGGATTTGATAGTTACCCTGCAGTGCAAAGACCAGCCTGGCATCGTGCATGCGATGACAACTGCCGTTCTTGCTGCGCGTGGAAACATAATTGAGAATCAACAATTTACAGATCCAACAACTCAAGATTTTGTTATGCGGACTCGTTTCGAGAGTGAAATTGAATTAGCAAAGGTTCGCGAAATTTTAGAGAGCGGGCTCGGCCAATTTAAGCCAAAGCTGTCTCTGCGCTCAGTTGCGAAGCAGAAGCGCGCTTTAATCCTTGTAACTAAAGAGTCGCACTGTCTTCGCGATCTGCTTTACCTTCAAGAACTTGGCGAACTTCCAATCGAAATTCCAGCAGTTGTTTCCAACCACAGCGATTTAAAGACATTAGTTGAATCCCACGGAATCAAATTTATTGATCAGAGCAAGCTAGCTAAGGCCGAAGCTGAAGCCGAAATCTCTAAATTAATAACCGAACTTGAAATTGATCTCGTAGTTCTTGCTCGTTATATGCAGATTCTGACTAAAGAGTTCTGCGAAAAAATGTCTGGTCGAATCATAAACATCCACCACTCATTCTTGCCTGGATTTAAAGGTGCAAAGCCTTATCACCAAGCACATGCGCGTGGTGTAAAAATCATTGGCGCCACTGCTCACTTCGTAACACCTGACCTAGATGAAGGCCCGATTATTGATCAAGATGTTGCGCATGTAACTCATGCTTCTACTCCTGAAGATTTGATTGCAACTGGTCGCGATATCGAACGCCGAGTCTTATCGCGTGCGGTTCGCGATTTCGCCGAAGATAGAATCTTTATCGTTGGCGATAAAACAGTTGTATTCCATAATTAAAAATTATCTGGTGTCCTAGGCGGGAGTTGAACCTGCGACCTACCGCTTAGGAGGCGGTTGCTCTATCCACTGAGCTACTAGGACCTAAATTAAACTTTAAAATAAAATTATTAGACTTTTATTGAAAGTTAGTTTACTTAACTTTATGCCGATTTGCCCATCGCTAATCTGCTGGGCTAGGCTCAAGGAAATAGCAAAATACTCGTTTGGAGTTGGTTTTAATGAAGGCCCTAGTTTTAGGCGCCGGTGGAGTTGGTCGAGCAATAGCTAATATTGCCTCACGTCGTTCATTCATTACAGAACTAGTAATCGCAGATCGCAATTTATCTCGCGCTGAAGATGCCGTAAATCGCTTGAAAGATCCCCGCTTTTCCGCCGCACAAGTAAATGCAGCAGAACTTGAAGATATCCGCGAATTAATTCGCAAAGCAAATCCAGATATTGTCATCAACGCAGTTGATCCGCGTTTTGTTATGCCGATATTTCTTGCTTGCGAAATCGAAAATAAGAATTACCTAGATATGGCTATGTCATTATCTAGACCACATCCGCATTATCCATACACCGAAACTGGTGTGAAATGTGGCGATGAACAATTTGCACGAGACTGGAATTGGAGTGAACGCGGAATTTATGCCTTGATTGGCATGGGCGTTGAACCTGGTCTCAGCGATGTCTTCGCAAAGTACGCAAGCGATGAATTGTTCTCACGCATAGATTCGATAACTGTTCTAGATGGATCAAACTTAGTTGTATCTGGTTCAGAATTTGCGCCGTCATTCTCAATTTGGACAACCATTGAAGAGTGTTTAAATCCGCCACTTGTTTGGGAAGATGGTCGTGGTTGGTATACAACCGAACCATTCTCAGAGCTCGAAGTCTTCGATTTTCCTGATGGCATTGGTCCGGTTGAATGTGTGAATGTTGAGCACGAAGAAGTTGTGTTAATTCCACAGAAGATTGAAGCTAAGAAAGTTAACTTCAAGTATGGTCTTGGTGCACAATTTATTTCAATCTTAAAAACTATTCATATGCTTGGTATGGATCGCACTGAAACTGTTGATGTTCAAGGTATTCAAGTTTCACCACGCGATCTACTGGCTGCTTCGCTTCCGGACCCAGCAACACTTGGTTCGCGAATGACCGGTAAGACTTGCGCTGGATCGTTGGTTAAAGGTTTGGATAAAAACGGTGAACCAAAAGCGATTTATCTTTACAACGTAGTTGATAACGCCTGGTCGATGGAGAATTATGGTGATCAAGCTGTTGTATGGCAGACCGCAATTAATCCAGTTATTGCAATGGAACTAATTCATGAAGGTGTCTGGAAACCAGAGCCTGGAGTAAATGGTCCGGAATGGTTTGATGCAAAGCCATTTCTTGCAAAGCTTGAAGAGTATGGAACTTCATGGCACATCCGCGATGAATCAACAGCTGGGATAGTAAAGTAAGTAAATGAGCACTGCGCTAGTAACTGGAGCCACCGCAGGCATTGGTGAATCCTTTACTAGATTGCTTGCAGCAAAAGGTTTTGACTTAGTTCTTGTGGCCCGCGATAAAAAGCGGCTACAAGAACGAGCGACTTCACTATCCAAAAAATACAAAATAAATGTTGAAGTGTTGCAAGCCGATTTATCGCTGCCAGTTCAGTTAGCCCGAGTCGAGAAACGTTTATCAAATCCAAAGAAACCTATTGAAGTATTGATTAATAATGCAGGCTTTGGGATTAGAGATAGTTTTTTAAGTAGCGACATCGAAGCCGAACTGAATTTGATAGACGTTCTTGCTAAAGCACCGATGCAACTTATGCATGCAGTCCTTCCTCAAATGTTAGATCGGGATTCCGGGACAATAATCAATGTTTCAAGCGTTGCAAGCTTTATTGCTGGTGGCACATACAGCGCTGCTAAGTCTTATCTAACGGTTCACACCGAATCACTGAATTCTGAACTTTCAAAGACCAACATCAATATTTCAGCTCTTTGTCCTGGCTTTACTCGAACCGAATTTCATCAACGCGGCAAGATGAAAATGGCCGGGCTGCCTAATTTCATGTGGCTTGAAGCAGATCGAGTCGTCAGCGAATCTTGGCGCGCAGCAGAGCGGGGCAAGGCAATCTGTATTCCGGGTTGGCAATATAAAATTTTGAGCACCATCGCGAGATTTGGGCCTAGGCCCTTGGTTCGAAAGCTTGGAATCAAGGTCCGAGCGCGTCAACGTTAAATTACTCAGATATTCACAGTAATTTCACTGGCACACCTAGATTTTCTCCCCAGTAATTTGCATCTGCAAAGATAGAATTGCGTTATCGACACCACATAGATTTGTGGTTCTTGGGTAAATTTCGTGGAGGAATGTATGTCAAAGAAAGTTTCTGCGATATCAATCGCACTACTAGTTTTTGCTGGATCAATTGTTGGTGTTTCAAGCGCATCAGCAGCAACACCATACAAAGCTTGTAAGCCTGCCAAGGCCAAAGCGACAATCGGAAAGATTTCTTACACTTGCGCTAAAAATCCAGTTAGAACTTCGAAAGCTTTGGTCTGGGTTTCTAAGCCATGCATTGACGCCAACAAAAGCTACTTGAACGCAAAGTCTTTGGCCGATTCTGTCGGAACATCATTTGATAGCAGAATCAGCAGTGCTACCCGTCTTAAGGCAACAAATGAAAGATTGATAACCAGCGCTCAGAGAAATGTCGATACCTGGAGCAAAAATATGCTCTCTTATCCAAAGAATCCAACTGAAACCCAGAAGAAGCAGATAGAAGCCGTTCAAGCTGGAATTGATCGCAACAAGCAACGCGTTATCGATGCAACTGCAAATATCGTGGCACTTGATGCTCAAATCAAAGAAGCGACAGACGGAAAGGCTAAAACTGCAAACGATTTAGCTACTGCGAAGACAAGCGTTTCCACCGCCTGTAAATAACCTTCGCTTTTACCTCTACGCTCGCTAAATGGCGAGAGTAGGAGTATTTCTCTTATTGATTAGCCACCTGATTATTCGGGTGGCTTTTCAATTGCCTTCGATTGTTCCCGATTTAATAATCTTCAATCTGATTGCGTTCTTAGCGGCCTATGTTGCTTGGAAATCTCCCAGATTAAATGACCGACTAGCCCGGCTTGCAATTACTTTTGCAATATTTCTCTGGGCACTCGGGTCAACTTTTTCAACTTCAAACTCTTTTTACGATTATCAAGTATCAGAGAAGTTAGTAGATGTTACATATATTGCTTTCTATCCCCTGATGATTCTTGGGATTATTCGGGCTCTAGCAGTTACAAAGAAAGTAACTGCCTTGGAATTATTGGATACCGCAATAATCGCACTTGGAACATCAAGTGTTATATCTAGTTTGTTGTTGCGGCCAGCACAAATGCGCTTTGATGGTCAGAGCTACGAAGTCTTCTTATCTATTCTCTATCCGGTCGGTGATCTAGTCCTTGTTGCTACCTGTCTGTCACTTATTATTCTGCAGCATCGAAGTATGCGTGGTTTAAGTCTTTTCCTAGGAATCTTAATCTTCGCACTAACTGATTTATTCTTCTTATTGCTATCAGCGACGACAGGTTATGAATTTGCTGCGCTTACCGACGATGGTTGGCTTCTGGGATTAGTGCTGATTGCAAATGCACTTTATCTGCATGGTGGTGAAACTGAAATTCCACATTTACATATCAATACCTGGGCAACTACTTTCGCTTTAATATTTAGTTCAAGCATTCTGGCCTATGGTGCTTTCCGAGCGAATTACTTCCCCACTTTTGTTCTAATCCTCTCCTTCTTAACTATTTCACTTGCCTTCCTGCGCATGGCGCTTGCCTTACGTGATGCAAAACTGGTGAGTGAAGATCGCGAGCATGCAAGAACTGATGAGTTAACTGGATTACCTAATCGACGAAGATTTATCGCTGAACTTGAATTGTTGCGCAGAAGAACCGGAACACTATTGCTTTTAGATTTAGATGGTTTTAAAGCAATCAACGATAACTATGGTCATGAAGTAGGCGATCAATTACTGAAGCAGATAACTTTAAGATTCAATCGAGTTCTGCCAAATGATGTCTTGATTGCCAGACTTGGCGGCGATGAATTTGGTGTGATTGTTTATGGTAAGCGAAACATCGGAAGCGATGTGGCTCTTGCGCTTCGTGCTACTTGCACCTATCCATTCACACTTTCAGTCGGTGATGTAAAAGTTGGGGTCAGTATCGGAAGTGTTACTACCGAAGGACCCACAACAACTAAAGAAGCGCTTCTGAAACGCGCTGATGCCGCAATGTATGAAGCAAAGCGAAATGGGACTGGATATGTTCAATCTTTAAATTAGTTTGGCTTAATTTCTTCAAGTCTTGCTAGTGATTCCAAACGTTCAGTCGCATGATTAACAATTCGCTCTGGATACCCTTTTGAATATCCATCTAGAAACTCCCAAGGTTCATGAATTTCGTCGCTACTTAAATGTGCAAGTTCTGGAACATATTTACGAATGTAATCACCATTTACATCGAAACGCTTTCCTTGTTCGATTGGATTAAATACTCGGTAATAAGGCGAGGCATCTGTTCCGCATCCCGCGGTCCACTGCCAGCCATGTGCGTTTGATGCGACATCAAAATCAACTAAATGTTCCATGAAAAAATCTGCGCCCAGCTGCCATTCCAAATGGAGATCTTTAACTAAGAAGGATGCGACAACCATTCGGGTCCGGTTATGCATCCACCCTTCTTTAACGATCTGACGCATCGCGGCATCAACAAATGGATATCCAGTTTTGCCTTCACACCAAGCTTTGAACTTTTCGCCAGGTTCGTCGTATCGCATATTTGCAAACCTAGGGGCGTAATAATCTTTATCTGTATGTGGATTATTGAAAAGCACATCTGCATAAAATTCGCGCCAAGCAATCTCTTTGCGATAAACATCGTGGGCGTTACTTGTTCCAAGCTCGGCAAGTAATGTGCGTGGATGAATTTCACCCCAAGTTAAATACTCACTCATCTTGCTTGTTCCATCAACACCTGCGTTATTTCGTTCTGTGTCATAACTTGCAAGCGCGCTAGATTTGAATTTCTTCCATCGGGCTAGCGCTGCCGCTTCACCAGCTTTAGAAATTTCGCATCCTTCTGGGATCTGCCAATCTGGAAAGTTTCGGTAATCCGCACTTGGTGTCACGAGATTTAAACTCTTTGGGGCAGCAACTGGCTTGCGCCAACCATGAACGCACCAAGCTTTATAAAACGGGGTATAAACACGATACGGAGTAGCATCACTTGGTTTCAATACTCGACCAGGTGCAACTGCATAAATACTTCCGGTCTTTATTAATTTGATTCCACTTGCTTCAACTTTTGCATCACGAGCCGCACCATAAGGTTCGTATTCTTGACTGATGTGAACTTCATCTACGCCATATTTTTTAATTAAGGTTTGTAGGACTTCTACATTATCGCCAGCAACAATATGCAATTTATTTCCGAGTGATTCATCAAGTGCCCGAAGCGACTGGCCTAAATAAGCTAGACGCTTGGCACCGCTATCTTTAATGATCTTTTCATCAAGAATAAAGACCGCGATTAATTCATCGCAATTCTCAATTGCAGCAAGAAGTGCCGGATTATCAGCTAGGCGCAGATCTCTTCTGAACCAGAAGATATTGCGTTTAGTTGTGGAGTGAATGGACTGACTCATCCCAGCCCTGAACTTCGCTGACTTTACGAGGCGCTGGACCAACGTATCTTGCAGATGGTCGAATAATTCTTCCAGTGCGCTTCTGCTCAAGAATGTGTGCTGACCAACCTGCAGTTCGTGCAGCGGTAAACATCGAGGTAAACATATGTGCTGGAATTTGTGCAAAGTCCAGAACGATTGCGGCCCAGAATTCAACGTTAGTTTCTAGCACGCGATCTGGTTGACGTTCGTGAAGTTCAGCCAGTGCCGCTTTTTCAAGTGCAAGTGCAACTTCATAACGTGGCGCATTAAGCTCTTTTGAAATACGACGAAGTGTGCGAGCGCGTGGATCTTCGGCGCGATAAACACGGTGACCGAATCCCATCAATCTTTCTTTGCGATCTAAAATTCCTTTTACATATGCAGTTGCATCGCCAGTTTTTTCGACGCCTTCGATCATGCTGAGAACGCGTGCAGGTGCACCACCGTGAAGTGGTCCTGACATTGCGCCGATTGCGCCAGAGATTGAGGCTGCAACATCTGCGCCAGTTGAAGCGATAACACGTGCCGTGAAAGTTGAGGCATTCATTCCATGTTCTGCTGCTGAAACAAAGTAAGCATCTACAGCGCGAACGTGTAATGGATCTGGTTCTCCGCGCCAGCGAATCATCATTCGTTCTACAACAGTATGTGCTTTATCAACTTCTGATTGCGGAACCATCGGTGCAGATCCACGCGCAGCTTGCGCAACATATGAAAGAACCATGACAGATGTGCGGGCAAGTTGAACTCGGGCTTCTTCATCTGTTGTATCTAAAAGTGGTTTGAATCCCCAAGCTGGTGCAAGCATTGCAATTGCTGATTGCACGTCAACACGGATGTCACCTGAGTGAACCGGAATTGGGAATGGTTCTGCTGCAGGAAGTCCAGGATTAAATTCGTTATCTACTAACAAGCCCCAAACGTTTCCGAAAGTTACGCGGCCAACAAGATCTTCGATATCAACGCCGCGGTAGCGAAGCGCACTACCTTCTTTATCCGGCTCTGCGATTTCAGATTCAAATGCAATGACGCCTTCAAGACCGGGTTTGAAACTATCTGACACGACGGGCTCCCTCAATTAGTTATGCGTATTGTCCACACTTTTGCGGGTGAAGCCAAACTAGGAAACCCAATATCGACGCAAGATGCACGCGGGGCAAAAGTGAAGTTAGATACAGCCATGAGCGAAATCAATCGGGAGACCATTCGGGCGATGCGCCTTTCATATGGCCAGGCCGGATTGACTGAATCCGACCTTGCCAGTGATCCAATTGAGCAATTTAAAAAGTGGCTTCGCGAGGCCAGCGAAAACATTATGGTGGTCGAAGCTAATGCAATGGTGCTCTCGACAATCACCGATGGCGCACCTGTCGGCCGATCAGTTCTTTTAAAAGATGTTTCATCAGATGGTTTTACCTTCTTCACAAATTACATGTCGCGAAAAGCTGATGCGATTTCAAATAATCCAAATGTGTCGCTTGTATTTCCTTGGTATCCAATGGAGCGGCAAGTAATAATTATCGGAACTGCTGAAAAAGTAAGTGCGCAAGAGAGTGATGATTATTTTGCGGCTCGGCCATGGGGCAGCCAAATTGGGGCAACCGCAAGTGCGCAGTCAACTGAATTGGACTCTAGAGAAACTCTTGAAGCAAAGTATGCGCAGCTCGCAGAAAAGTATCCGGAAGGGTCGGTTGTGCCAAGACCAGAATATTGGGGCGGATATTTAGTGCGCCCAGTCAGCATCGAGTTTTGGCAGGGCCGCCATTCCAGATTGCATGATCGGTTGCGCTATGTGCGTTCGGATTCACAGAAAACCGATTGGCGAGTTAATCGCCTGAACCCGTAGGCTCTACCCATGAGCGAAATTAAAATTCCAGATAATTTGAAACCAGTTGATGGTCGTTTTGGTTGTGGCCCATCAAAGATTCGTCCCGAAGCACTTGCTGCACTCGCAAATGGTGGGACTTCAATTCTAGGAACTTCGCATCGCCAGAAGCCAGTAAAGAACGTCGTTAACCGAGTTCGCACTGGACTTGCATCACTATTTAATCTGCCAGAAGGTTATGAAGTTGTTTTAGGTAACGGTGGTTCAACTGCATTCTGGGATATCGCAACATTTGGTTTAATTGAAAAGAAGTCTCAGCACCTAGTATTTGGTGAGTTTTCATCTAAGTTTGCTGCTGCTGCAAAAGATGCACCATTCTTGGATGACCCAACAGTTATCAAGGTTGAACCAGGTGCCCACCCAGTTGCAGTAGCCGAAGCGGGTGTTGATGTTTACGCGCTGACCCATAACGAAACCAGCACTGGTGTTTCGATGCCAATCACTCGACCAGCTGGCACAGAAGGCGCATTGGTTTTGGTTGATGCAACATCTGCAGCAGGTGGCTTAGATGTTGATATGTCTCAATGCGATGTTTACTACTTTGCACCGCAAAAATCTTTCGCATCAGATGGTGGACTCTGGATTGCAATCATGAGCCCAGCAGCAATCGCTCGCGTTGAAAAAATCAAGGCAAGTGGTCGCTTTATTCCAGCTTTCTTCGATTTAACGATTGCTATCGAAAATTCAAGACTTGATCAGACTTACAACACACCAGCACTTGCAACAATCATCTTGCTAGCCGAACAGATTGAATGGATGAATTCAAATGGTGGCCTTAAGTTTGCTGCAGGCCGTTCGGCAGAATCTTCAGGTCATCTTTATTCATGGGCCGAAAAGAACGATTACACAACTCCATTTGTTACAGATCCAGCGATGCGATCTAAGGTTGTCGGAACAATTAACTTTGATGATGCGATTGATGCGCTAGAAATTGCAAAGATTCTGCGGGCAAATGGCATCGTAGATACAGATCCGTATCGCAAACTTGGCAAGAACCAATTGCGTGTTGGTATGTTCCCTGCGGTTGACCCAAGTGATGTTAAGAAACTCACTGACTGCATCGATTACATCGTCGCTGAATTAAAGAAGTAAGTTCTTGAGTTATAAAACTCGCAGATTCATTACTCTCGCGGCGCTCTTTGTAGCTGTGCTTATCGTTGTAATTGTTGGAAACTAATTAATGGTCCACTTGCGTAGTGCAATCACGGTAATCATTGCTGGAATCGCCCTATGGTTCGTAGCCCTAATTGCGACCTTTGGTCTCGATGCCAGCACAAATGCAAAATGGATTTGTGTATTTGGAATCGGCTTAGGTGTTATTGGACTTCGTTACACAATTAGACGGGCAAAGCGCGAAAGTAATTAGCTTTCGAATTGTCCGGCAATACCGCGTAAAACTTTAGCTAAGCGATCTGCATCTGGCCCAGATGGATGGCGGCCATGACGTAAACCGTTGCCAACTTTGTCCAAAATCTTAATTGTGTCTTCAATCATTGTTGCTAAATCATCATGATTGATTCGATTATTTGCAACGACGGATGCAGGTTCATCGATTAAACGAACAGTCATTGCTTGTGGACCTTTCTTGCCTTCGATAACACCGAATTCAAGTTTGGTTCCTGGCTTAACTGTTGCAACACCAGATGGAAGAGCTGAAGATGCTAAATAAACATCTGCGCCTTCTTCGGATTCAATAAATCCAAAACCCTTTTCAAGGCTGTACCACTTCACGCGACCTAGAGGCATTGGGGAACTCCTTTTTTCTTTAAATCTGGTTTTTCCGTTTTTGCAAGAGGATTAGTTTAACTTACGAATGCGAGGTGCTGTTGCCCGATTTTGTGCTTGATTAGCGGCTAATCGGTTACAACCAGCGCTTCGGAATGCGCTCCGCAGCCGTGATCGACCGAAACTACGCGGGCATCATCGGGCGCCAAAATATTTGCGCAGACTCCGAATGCAGATCGAAGTGACCCTGCGATCGGAATAAAGAATCCGCATGAGTTACATGGCTTTGGTGCCTGTTGTGAAATTGGATTGTTTGGACCAGAACTTCCGGCATACCAACGTTGTGCTGCAAGATCGCGGCCAGTAATTGAAAGCACGCGGGCTCGGCCTAAACCAAATTCAAATAATTGGGCAAGATCTAAATCTTCATCATCTGGAAGTGAGGCAAATCCAGGAACCAAACGCGCATCATCTGCAGAAGTTGGAACGATATCTCCGGGACCAACATCGCCAGGAAGCAGGCGGTCTTTATATGCAATCCATTCTGGTGCAAGAAGTGAATCCGAACCAGGAAGAAGAACTACATCGCAAATTGTTGGTGAACTTGAATCATCAACCTTTGCAACAGTTACTGCCCAACGCCAACCAACATAACCTTTAAGGGATGCTTCAAATAAATAGGTTGCAATTCGGGCTTCAGTTGAATCTTCGATTTCATCATAAGAAATTGAAACTAATTCACCAACTTGATCTTGCGCTGGTGCATCTTCAAGTGCAGCAGCCCTTGCTAATTCAAGGGCGCTGAACTTGTCTTCAATCTTTGCTGAACTCATCCGCGTATCTTATTACGGATTTAGAAGTCCATATCCCCGCCGCCTTGTGGCATCGCAGGCGCTTTTGGCTCTGGCTTATCCGCAATAACAGCTTCGGTAGTAAGGAATAGCGCAGCGATTGATGCCGCATTCTGCAGTGCAGAACGTGTCACCTTAACTGGATCAATAATTCCGGCCTTGATCATGTCAACGTATTCGCCGGTTGCCGCATTCAATCCAGTTCCAACTGGCTTGTTACGAACAGCTTCAACAATTACGCCACCTTCAAGTCCTGCGTTAATCGCAATCTGCTTTAGTGGTGCTTCGATTGCAACTTCAACAATTCGTGCACCAGTTGCTTCATCGCCTGCAAGCTTCAACTTTTCGAATGCAACCTTTGCAGCTTGTAGAAGTGCAACGCCACCACCGGCAACGATTCCTTCTTCAACTGCAGCTTTTGCGTTACGAACAGCATCTTCAATACGGTGCTTGCGCTCTTTTAGTTCTACTTCTGTAGCTGCGCCAGCTTTGATAACTGCAACGCCGCCAGCAAGTTTCGCTAGGCGCTCTTGCAGCTTCTCGCGATCGTAATCTGAATCTGACTTTTCGATTTCGGCACGAATCTGATTTACGCGGCCCTTAATTTGTTCCGCATCGCCAGCGCCTTCAACAATTGTTGTCTCTTCTTTTGCCACGACGACTTTGCGAGCGCGACCCAAAAGATCCATTGTTGTTGCATCTAACTTCAAACCAACTTCTTCAGAAATTACAGTTGCGCCGGTAAGGATTGCAATATCTTGCAACATTGCCTTACGACGATCACCGAATCCTGGTGCCTTAACTGCAACAGATTTGAAAGTTCCGCGAATCTTGTTTACAACCAGTGTTGCAAGTGCTTCGCCTTCAACATCTTCGGCAAGAATTACCAGGGTCTTACCTGATTGCATTACCTTTTCCAAAATTGGTAGCAGATCCTTGATATTTGTAATCTTTGAGTTTGCAATCAAAATATATGGATCTTCTAGAACTGCTTCCATACGATCAGTATCGGTTGTGAAATAAGGAGAGATGTAACCCTTATCAAAACGCATACCTTCAGTTAGCTCGAGCTCTAGACCAAATGTGTTTGATTCTTCAACAGTGATAACGCCCTCTTTGCCGACCTTATCCATTGCTTCAGCAATCATTTCACCGATAGTTGAATCAGCTGCAGAGATAGATGCAGTAGCTGCAATCTGTTCTTTAGTCTTAACTGGATTCGACATTGTCAGAAGTTCGGCTGAAATTGCATCTACCGCTTTTTCAATTCCGCGCTTTAGCGCCATTGGATTTGATCCAGCAGCAACGTTACGCAGACCTTCGCGAACAAGTGCTTGAGCTAGAACTGTTGCTGTAGTTGTTCCATCGCCTGCGACATCATCTGTCTTCTTGGCAACTTCCTTAACTAATTCTGCGCCAATCTTCTCCCAAGGATCATCTAATTCAATCTCTTTGGCGATTGAGACACCATCGTTTGTAATTGTTGGTGCTCCCCATTTCTTCTCGAGAACAACATTTCGTCCACGAGGTCCAAGGGTGACCTTCACAGCATCCGCGAGTGCGTTCATTCCGCGCTCGAGACCGCGACGGGCCTCTTCATTAAAAGCGATCATCTTTGCCATATTTTTATTTTCTCTCTCTAACCTTTAACGATTATCACTCTAACCTTCCGAGTGCTAATGCCAAATCTAGAGCAGGGGCGAAGGGTGGGGCAAATCGGTGTTGGGATTTGGGGCGTGCCCGCCGGCGAGTAACTGTTTGTTGCGGCGCGAGCGGTGGGCCGCCCCAAATTCCCTAAAGTGAGCGGGCGTTTGTGCGAGCTTCACGCAGACGGCGAAGTCGCTTCACAAGCATCGGCGCTGCCAACAAGGCATCGTCGCGATCGATCAGATTATTCAGAAGTTGGTAATAAGCAGGCGGCGTCAAATCAAAGAGCTCCTTGATTGCGCTCTCTTTGGCACCAGCAAACTTCCACCATTGACCTTCGAAATCCAAGATCTTTATTTCTAATTCGGTGAGAGATGTCGCCTGATTTTGCGCGCTTATCTCTAGGTTTTCCATTCTCAAATTATAGGAGATAGAGGTGACATTTTCTGGGATTTAGCAGGGGTTAATTGGAATCTGCATAATCTTTTCGATTGGCACTTCGGACCAAATTTGCCAACATTCTAGGGAAAATCAATACGTGAAATGGTGAAACTGCAAACCAATAAAGCTGGCCACCAAGGCCTCGTGGTGAGAAAGTTGCATCTTGCGAAATTTTTCGCATTTTCACGCCATCAACTTCTACTTCTTCAATTTTAAATTCAAGCCAAGCTTTTCCAGGAAGAATCATCTCGGCATAAAGTTTTAGAGATATTCCGGGTTCTAAGTTTTCTACTCGCCAGAAATCTAAGCTGTCTCCGATACGTAAAGTATCTGGGCTGCGACGACCGCGACGAAGTCCTACTCCGCCAAATAACCGATCTACTAAACCGCGCGCCCACCAGAGAAAATCTGCTCCGTACCAACCATTTTCGCCACCGATTTGTTCAACGCTCTTCCAAAGATTTGCTTTGCTTGTTTCAACTATTTTTTCGCGGTTATCACGATAAATAGTTTCACCTGCCCATGCTGGATCGCTCTGAGCTTTCTGCCAAGGCGCTGTTGGTTGGGTTGCATCTGACCAACGTGATTCAACTAGATTTTGGGTAGTTCTAGAGAGTGCTAATTCAATTGCCTGGTTTACTTGAAGCAAACCTTCTGGTGGTGGCGAAATTAAGCCAGAGATACTTTTATTTGGATCTGCAACCACTTCACTAATTAAAGAGTGAACAAGCGGCCTTGCAAGTGCGGTTGGAACCGGAGTTACAAGACCAATCCATAAACTTGATAACGCTGGTGAAAGCACTGGAACTTTAATAATCCAGCGACGACGCAGGCCAGAAATTTTTGCAAACATTTGCATCATGTCGGCATATGAAAGAACTGCTGGACCACCGATATCAAAGACGCCACCCACTGGTGTTTTTAGCGCAGCAGCGCTCGATAAATACCAGAGCACATCTCGAATCGCGATTGGTTGAGTGCGATTTGAAACCCACTTTGGTGTTGTCATAACTGGTAAGCGGTGAGTTAAGTGGCGCAACATTTCAAAAGAAGCAGAACCAGATCCGATAATAATTCCGGCTCGCATTTCAATTACCGGCACTTTACCGCTGGCTAATTCACGTCCAGTGTTAGCGCGAGATTCCAAGTGCTGGCTGATCTGCTTATCATTCGCAATTCCGCCCAAATAAATTATCTGACTAACGCCAGCCTCTTCTGCTGCTGTCGCAAAATTGCGAGCCATTGCTGCTTCAATTTCATCGAAATTAGAACCTAGATTAATTGAATGCAATAAGTAGAAAGCGGTATGAATTCCAGTTAACGCAGCCTTAACAGATGCAAAATCATTAGCATTTCCTTTTGCAATCTCAACTTTATCTATCCATGCTTGCCCAGAAATTTTATTTTGATCGCGAACCATAACTCGCACTGCAAAATCTTGACTCAATAACTGTCGGACTAAGCGGCCGCCCACATAACCAGATGCACCAGTAACCAGGATTTTTCGTCCAGGATTTGCTGAAGCTGGATTATTGGCAGGCACGTTCACGGGTTAAACAGTAGACTGCATTCCTAGATCAGGAAACTTCAAATTTAGATTATTGGAATTAGCAGAGGAAACGAATGATGAAGCGCCGCAAGCCCAGAGTCGTAATTCTTGGCGGGGGTTTCGGCGGACTGGCGACAGCAAAGGCGCTTGGTGACAATGCGGACATAACCGTTGTCGATCGACATAATTATCAAACTTTTCTGCCATTGCTCTACCAGGTTTCAACTGCCGGGCTTGCTGCCGACCATGTTGCATATCCAATCCGAGGTGCGCTCCGTTCTGTTAATGGAAAATTTAGAATGGGAAGCCCAATTTCAGTTGACCATAAAAATAAGACCGTTAAGTTAGATAGCAGCGAAGTTTTGCCCTTTGATCATTTAGTTATTGCTGTTGGTTCGGTCACTGCTGATTTTGGAACACCTGGTGTCAATGAATACGCACTAGGAATGAAATCGGTTCACGAGGCTTTAAATATTCGCGCTGAAGTTATGCGACGTTTTGAAGATTTGTGCAGATTCGAAGATGACACAAAACTTTCAATCGTTGTAGTTGGCGGTGGGCCAACTGGTGTTGAAATGGCCGGGGCGCTTGCCGAACTTGTTCGCGGTCCGTTGATGAATGATCAGAAGCATGCCGCGCTACATATCGAAGTTTCCTTAATTGAAGCTGGCCCAAGATTGCTTCCAAGTTTTTCACCAAAACTATCTGAAAAAACTAAGAGCGCCTTAGAAAAATTAGGTGTCAAGGTATTAGTCAATCATGCAGTCGAATCTGTAATGCGCGATGAAATTGCTTTGAAGTCTGGTGAGAAAATCCCAGCAGAAATTACAATTTGGGCAGCCGGAGTAAAGGGCGAACCTGTTATTTCAAAGTTATCTCTGCCATTAGATGGAAATCGCCTAAGCGTTTACCCAACTCTGGCTGTTACAAACTATCCAAATATTTGGGGTGTCGGCGATATCTGCGGATCAAAATCTAGTGATGGCCGATTTTTACCAATGGTTGCACCAGTTGCAATGCAACAAGGCAGATTTGTTGCTGAACAAATCTTGCGACGTGAAAAAGGGATTGAATTAAAAGATTTTAAATACCGAGATAAAGGATCCATGGCAACAATCGGTCGGCATAAGGCTGTTGTTGAAGTTAAAAACATTAGATTCTCTGGGTATCCAGCCTGGGCAACTTGGTTGTTCTTGCACCTCTTTTATTTAATGGGTGGCCGAAATCGAATTGGAACAATTGTTGATTGGTGCTGGAACTACTTCACATTTGATCGTGGCAATCGCCATATTATGGATTCGGTTTAAATATGTTGAAATTAAAGCGCGGATACCTAGATTTGCGTGGCCATCAGGTTTGGTCAGCGCAAGGAAAAACTTTTGGCAAAAAGTCTGATCCAGTATTGCTTATGCATGGCGGCTTAAGTTCAACTGAAAGCTGGGACTACACCGTTATCCCCGCTGTTCAAAGGACGCACAACGTTTTTGCATATGACCGAAGTGCACATGGGCGCACTGCAAGCCGCGAGGGTTTTTATCACTTTGATTTTCAAACTGATGAAGCTATCGCTTACATCGAAGATGTAATCAAAGGACCGACCCACCTGATTGGTTGGAGCGATGGTGGAATTATCTCTTTGATGATTGCTCTGAAACGTCCCGATCTTGTTAAATCAATCGTCGCAATCGGAACAAACTTTCACTACGACAGTGGTCTAACGTTGGTTGAAAGTGATCCCGAAATTGTTATCACCGAAGATGACGCTGCGAAATTTGCTCTACGATCTCCGGATCCCGCCCACATGCAGGAAGTAATAATCCGCAAAGCTTACGAAGTCTGGAACTCTGAACCAACCATGACAACTTCGCAACTTTCAAAAATTAGCTGTCCGGTTCTTGTCTTAACCGGCGATGATGAACCTTTCTCTAATCAACACACAATTGAACTTTACGAGGCAATTCCAAATGCCAGACTTGCAATTGTCCCGGGAACTTCGCACTTTGTAGTGAAAGAAAAGCCAAAGCTGGTTCAGCAATTGATAAAAGATTTTTACCGCAATCTTGATTATCCAATTACTACTTGGCCCCGGCTGCGCAAAGAACAGACTGAAAAACTAAAAGAGCAGTAGTTCTCTTCCTTTTTCAACTGCATCAGCTCGAGACTCGGCACCTAACTTTTTATAGACATTTTTAAGGTGCGTCTTAATCGTGTTATGCGAAATGTGAAGATTTGTTGCTATCTGAGATATCGGCAGTCCGGTTGATAAACGGTTTAAAATCTCGATTTCCCGCTTAGTTAATGGATTTTCAATATTTTCATTGCGTGAATTCGATTTTGCCATTCGAACTCTTACCTCTTTTGAAATTTGCTCCATATAAACGGTCGGATAACTTGCGGCAAATTTAAGTAGAAACTCTAAGAATCTAGGGCTTTGGATAAGCAAAATTTGACGATATCCGTAACTCATAATTATCGGTAAAGCTTTCTGCAGGTGGCTTTCGGCTAGCTTAGGTTTATCCAAATACAAATTAACATGCAGAATATGAAAGAGTAAAACTTCTCGTGGATTTCTAGTAGGAATTAAAGAAACTGCCGACTTAGCGGCTTCGCCACCTTTTCTTAACTCAATCGCGGCTCCTATTATGGAAATTGTTGCAGTCTTTGTCGTGCGATTAACAAGTTCAGACATGCGTTCAAAATCTTGCAGTAGTGAGCGAATGATCAACTCGTGTTCATCTACTACACGCAAGATTTCTAAGGAGTATTTAGATGAATTCAGCTCATCCCGGATTTTGCGAATCCTATGCAAGCCTGCAGTTGATCTTCCTTGTTGCGCTTCAATCAAAGCGTGCTTGGCTTCAAGTGCTGCCTGCCACGAAGTAACGTGAAACTTCTTTGCATCTATGATGTGCCATTCGATTAACGCGATGGCATGGTTCTCGTCGCCAACTTCACGTAGCGCTTCAGCGGCACAATAAACTGCATCATATGCAACCCAAACGCCAGTAGCACCGGCCTTCTTAGTTTCTTCAATTACATATCTGGCCAGGTCTAACGCTTCGAGCAATCTGCCCTCTGCCAATGCCAACATAGTTTCTAACGCGGGCATATGAATTGTCGCTTCAGATGGATCTGGTGGTGGCATCGTTCTTGCTTCTTCAACAATCTCAACCAAAGTTTCATACTCTTCTAATAAGAATGCAGCGTTAGCCGCCATTCGAAGTGAAAATAATGACTTTGCACTTTGGTTTGCTGATTTGTTTAAATCAATTACTTTTGTAAGTTGCCCTAAACCAAGAGCCAATCTGCACTTCAAAACAAGAAGATCGCACTCGATTTTTTCAAACATCCCATTAGCTCGGGAAGTAATTTCTAAACCAGTAATTTTTACGGTTAAATCCTCCAGAGAGCCACTTGCCATTGTGACAAATGCATCAATCACTTCCCGCCCGTTTGACCCAACATCCAAATACTTACTTATTAAATCAATGCCCTTAAACATCTGATCTGGATTTTCTTCCCAGAGCGATCTGCGAACATAAAGCCCGACCAATTCATTGGCTCTTTTGTGATCGCCAATTTCTTCAAGCTGTTCAATTGCCCCTTCAAGATTCCCGCAAGCAATTTTTGCATCGACAGTCTCTTGTCTGATCTTTTTCTCTTTTTCTGGTTCTAGTTTTAATCTTTCGATAATTGAGCTTCTGATGATTTCATTTATTGCAAATGCTTCGTCTGTGCTACCAATAGGTGAAACAAATATTCCTTCACTCACAAGGCGTAAAAAACTCTGCAACTGAGATTGGGTTTTAAGAATCATGCTGGCCTGACTTTTTGATAAATCCTTGAAGTAAACTAACTTTTCTAAAATTTGATAGGTGTTGGGTTCTAAATTTTTTAGTGTGGCTTCAACCAACATTTTATTGTCAGTAAATTCAGCATCAAAAAAGTCTGCACTTTTGCCGGGACTCTTAAGTGTCATCAAGACACCTGCCGGCCAATTTTGAACTGAGGAAATCATATTCTCATTTTGCTCAAATTCAACGCCATAATTAGAACATAGGATTTCAACTTCATTCTGAGTAAATGCTAAATCAACTGGCTTCAAGACAATTAATGCATCGAGTGAGATGGCTTTTGAGTAATTAATTGGCGGTAGATTATTTCGAAGATAAAACGATTTTAGATTCTCTGGCATTAGTTCAGCCCAAAGCTGAGTAAATTCCTCATTTTTAGGATTAATATTTTGTGAACCATCTGCAATGAAGTTAACGTCAAAGCCAATCGTTGCAATTTCATTTGCAAACTCAACAACTGCAATACGGGGATCAAATTTCTCTGTCCGATATTTTTCAATCCAAGGAGCCGCATCGGGTTTAAATCTGCGAAGTGAAGATACGCAATGAAAGACTAAATCCTTAAATGAATCTGAGAGCGCTGGCGTGTACCAAATTGTTCGATCTGGATGCATTGCAGCCCATTGCGCTGCCAAAATAGTTTTTCCAAAACCGCTTGGTGCAATCGCGATAACAGCTTGTGGCGCTGGCTTTTCAAGTAGTGCAAGAAGTTTTGTTCTCAGAACAAATTGTGGCGGGACAGTAGGTGGCGTAATGCGGGAGATTGATACGCCCGGAAGTAATTCGTACAAGATATTCACCCCAATCACCCATAACTAGGGTGAAATCGTTCCATGGGGTGATGGTTTTGCCTAGGGAAAATCCGGCAAAAGTCAGATATCACCCTTCAATTCACCTAATGCGCCCGCTGGGACAACTGGGCTGTTTGGAAATTCCATCGCCACTTTTTTATATGGACTTCCCTGAATTGGCCGTTCATCTATTGCACCCTTGTTGGGCCACATCGACATCGCACGTTCAGCTTGTGCGGTAATTGTCAGCGAAGGATTGACCCCAAGGTTTGCCGTAACACTTGCACCATCTACAACATGAAGCGTTGGGTAATTCCAAACCCGGTGATACGGATCGATTACTCCAGAATTTTCAGAATCGCCAATAACGCAGCCACCAACAAAGTGAGCAGTGAACGGAGCGCCAATTAAATCACCGATATGTCCCCCTGCTATTCCACCATTTTTTTCGGCAATCTTTCGGACAACTTCATTTGCTGCCGGAATATAAGTTGCATTTGGAATTGCACTGTCATTCTCGGAAGTTAAGCGCTTACCAAGAAATGTGCGTTTCATCGTCACAGATAAAGCCGAGTCAACATTCTGCATTACAAGAGCAATAACAGTTCGCTCGCTCCATTTTCGAACATTCAAAACCCGAGCCAGCAATGAGGGATGACGAACAACCGTACGAAGCCATTGCCTACGTCGATCCTTTGCATTTTCGCCATCAGTCATAATTGTTTGCAACAAGCCCATTGCATTGCTCCCAACGCCGTATCGGACCGGTTCTACGTGGGTGTGTTCATCAGGAAAAAATGAGGATGTAATAGCAGAACCTTTGCTGTAATCAACGCTGTCATTCTGCATGAGCGCTCCGGTGAGCGCTTCGCTGTTGGTCCGCGATAACTTTCCTAGTGCGCTTGAAAGTTTTGGCAATAAACCATCACTCTTCATGCGATGCAACAATTTTTGGGTGTTGTAAGTTCCGGCCGCAACAATCACTTGGTTCGCTGTGAAGACCCGCTTGCGCCCAAACCAGGACGAGCTCTTTCGGGCATAAACCTTCCAGCTACCATTAGGAAGTTGCACGATTTTTGTAACTGTATGTTCAGCAAATACTTTTGCGCCAGCAGCTTCGGCCAGGCCCAAGTAATTCTTGGGCAGGGTATTTTTCGCATTGAATCTGCACCCAGTCATACAGGCACCACATTGCATGCAACCATTTCTTGCCGGACCTTTACCACCAAAGAATGGATCAGAACTTAATTCACCAGGACCGTCACCAAAATAAACACCAAGTGGTGCCATTCTAAAAGTATGTCCAACTCCCATTTCGATGGCGACTTCTTTCATTGCAGCATCTGATGGCGAAAAATATGGGTTATCTGCAACACCAAGCATTCGAGAAGCTTGGTCATACCAAGGAAGTAATTCGGACTTCCAATCGGTTATGTGTTTCCACTGTTTATCATTGAAATAAGTATCGGGTGGAATATATAAAGTATTTGCATAAACCAAAGAGCCACCGCCTACACCCGCTCCAGCTAAAACTAAAACATCGGGCAGTGCATGAATTCGTTGGATTCCTCGGAGTCCTAACCTTGGTGCATATAAGAATTTAGATAACCGCCAAGAAGTTTTTGGGAAATCCTTATCTCGAAATCTGCGACCTGCCTCTAAAACACAAACTCGATAATTCTTTTCGGTTAAACGCAGTGCACTTACTGATCCGCCAAAGCCAGATCCAATAATTACAACATCAAAATCGCGTTCCATGGCTTATTCATACCAAAGTATTTGTTACTTATGTGTTTCTAATGTGTTTGTTGATTATGGAGCCCCCCGTCAGGATTGAACTGACGACCTACGCATTACAAGTGCGTTGCTCTACCACTGAGCTAGGGAGGCGTACTGCAGGGGCAATTATGACACGCAAAAACCAATGCTCAGAACCTGGCAATTACCGCGGCAATTAGCGAGTATCTTCGGCAAATGCGCCTTGGAGTCTTAGATGTGGGATCAAATACGATCCACCTCCAGGTGGTCGATACACATCCAGGTGCCCGCCCGAATCCAACTTTCAATCACAAAGTAGAGTTGCGGCTGACCGAGTATTTAACCGAAGAAAATAATATTTCGGAGGAAGGTATCGCAGAGCTCCGATTGGCAATCAAGAATGCAATCGTCCATTCGAAGAGTGTAAAAACTGAGGAACTTCTACCTTTTGCAACGTCTGCACTTCGAGAAGCAAATAATGGCGCCGAAATTATCGCCGACATAAATAAAGATTTTGAAATAGATCTTCAGGTATTAACTGGAGAAGAGGAAGCTAGATTAACTTTTCTTGCCGCACGTCGCTGGTTTGGCTGGTCAAGTGGTCGGCTGCTTGTCATTGATATTGGTGGTGGCTCTCTTGAAATTGCATCTGGTGTTGATGAAGCACCTGAGGTTGCTGTAACTCTTCCACTTGGTGCATCAAGATTAACTAAGAGCCATTTGCAAGGTGATCCATTTACTGCCAAGAGCGTTCGCGCACTTCGAGATTACATTGAAACCCAACTGGAGTCTGTTCTTCCGACTTTAGTTCGCCACGAAGATTCTGATCGTGCAATTGCAACAAGTAAGACCTTGCGCACTCTGGCTCGGCTTTGTGGTGACTGGTATGGCGGTAATGGAAAAAATATAACTATCGATGCAATTCGAAAAATTTCAACTCGCTTGGCTGAAATGGATTCTGAAGAGCGAACAAAGTTGCCAGGAGTTTCAGCAAACCGAGCCCGTCAGATTGTTGCAGGAGCTTTTGTAACTGAAAGTGTTATGCGAAATCTTGACTTAGATAATTTAGAAGTTTGCCCTTGGGCGCTGCGTGAAGGAATTGTGCTTAAATACTTGGACTGGACCGAGCACTAAACAGTTCTAAACAGTAGGAGCCGGAACAAAATCAATCTGTAAGCATTTATTCTTGCCAAGGAATACCACCCAGGCATCCGCTGGCTTTAACTTATAGCCTGGTAATTTCACTGCAGTTTTTTTCGCTACGCGCTCTAACATCCGTGGCAGAACTGGGTTGTGACTACATAAAAGAATTGTTTCTCCGGTAGTGCGGCTTATCTCCGCAAGTTCTAGCGCGTAATCAAGTGACTTATCTTTATTTTTCTCATATGTATATTCACTCAATTTACTTGTGACAATTGGTTCATTTTTCAGTGCGTTAGTTAATCCAATAACTGTGTCATAACAACGAACCGCATCTGATGTATGAATCTGTGAAATTCCAAAGACCTGGTAAACCGCATGCATTCGCTTAGTCTGAAGCTGGCCTAAATTATCAAGTGGCCGATCTTCGTCTCCACTCTGCCATTCAGCGCGAGCAAGTGCTTTGGCATGACGCAACATAATCAATTTGCTTGCTTGATATGGTGATTCAATAAATATCTCTAGAATTTCTCTATCGGTATCCCGCGATAATTTCTCACGAGCAGAGTCAATTTCGTGCCATTCCAATAAATCTGCTTCATTATTGGGATGAAATTCTTTTGAACTACTAAGCGCCTTCGCTGCCCAATATGTAACATGTTTTGCTTCGCCAAAAGATTCATACTCGACCGCGCCTAAATATGGCCCAAGTTCAATATCTAGACCAGTCTCTTCCAAAATTTCGCGATAAGCACCAGATATAAGTTCTTCGCCGGTGTCCAGCTTTCCTTTTGGAAAAGTCCAGTCGTCATATTTAGGTCTATGAATAATTGCTAATTCGATTTTTGAATCTTTACCCTCGCGCCAAACAACACCGCCGGCTGCAATTATCAATTCATTCATCCTCTGGCTCGATACCAATTAATAACTTGCTGATGCAAGTCACTTAAATCCGTGCCATTTGAATCTTTAGTTACCCGATCCCAAGTGCCAACAACATTCATGCTCCAGTGCGCAGTTGTTGGGGCTAAATAACTATCTAGTGCACGTAACAACATTCGCTTGTGATCTGTCTGTTTAATCATGACCATGCTTTCAACCCGGCGATCAAGATTTCGGTGCATCAAATCCGCACTACCAAGCCAAAGTTCGTTTTCACCACCATTTGCAAAGTGAAAAATTCTCGAATGCTCTAGAAATCTTCCAAGAATGGAAATTACTCGGATGTTCTCTGATAACCCAGGAACTCCGCCTCTAATTGCACAAATACCGCGGACTACAAGTTCTACCTCTACGCCAGCTGCAGATGCTTTATAAAGAAGATCAATGAATTCTTCATCCAAAATTGAATTCAGCTTCATTCTAATTAACGCGGGCTTACCTGCATTCTTATTATCAATCTCTCTTTGAATCTTCTCTAGCAACCCCGAACGCAGTGTTCGTGGTGCAACTAAAAGTCTTTCGAATGAAGTTTGCGGCGCAAAGCCAGATAGTTGATTGAAGAGTTTGTTTACATCATCTCCAAGAATTGGATCAGAACTTAAAATTCCAAAATCTTCATACATTCGGGCAGTCTTTGGATTGTAGTTTCCGGTTCCCATATGAACATAGCGTCTGATTGCACCAGACTCTTGTCTAACAACTAAAGATAACTTTGCATGGGTTTTAAACCCAACAAGTCCATAAACAACATGAACACCGGCATCTTCAAGTTTTCGGGCCCAACGCACATTCGCCTGCTCATCAAAGCGAGCTCGAATTTCGATTACAGCCAAAACTTGTTTCCCAGCTTCTGCAGCCTCGATGAGAGCTTCAACAATTGGTGAATCTCCAGATGTTCGATACAAAGTTTGCTTGATTGCAAGCACCTGCGGATCAGTCGCTGCAGATTCAATAAATCGCACCACTGATGAGCTAAAAGATTCGTATGGATGATGCAGGATTATTTCGCGGCGCTTTATCGCTTCAAAGAAGGCTTCGGTTGAATCTGGTTCTACATCGCGCAAATCCCAAGCGACTTGGTTCCTAAAGGCTTCAAACTTAAGATCAGGTCGATCGATATCTGCGATTTGATTTAAACCGGTCAAATCAAGAGGCTCTGGATATTTACTTATGTCCTCATCTTTAATTTTTAACTCGTCTTTTAAGGTCTCTAAAAGTTCGTCATCCATGCCCAAGCCAACTTCTAGCCGAACAGGTGGCCCAAATTTTCTGCGCAGAAGCTCTTGCTCCATGCTTGCTAGTAAATCTTCAGACTCTTCCTCTTCCAGTTCTAAATCGGCATTTCTAGTAATTCTGAAAGTATATACATTTGAAATTTCCATGCCCGGAAAAAGTTCAGCGATATTCGCTGTTATCACTTGTTCCAGGGGAATGTATCTACGATCGTCTCCTGTTGATGTGACTACAAATCTTGCCAAGTTAGATGGCACTTTCACTCTTGCAAAAAGTTCGACCCCGGTTTCAGGATTTTTCACAACCACAGCAAGATTTAGTGAGAGTCCAGAGATGTATGGAAATGGATGTGAAGGGTCAATTGCTAACGGTGTTAGAACAGGGAAAATTTGCTTATGAAAAATCTCAGTTGCTAGTTCGCGCTCTTTAGAATTTAGTTCATCCCAACGGACAATATTTATGCCCTCTTTAGAGAGCTTAAGGTGAACATCTTCGTGAAAACATTTACTCTTTCGGGTAATCAATTCTTCGGTCTTTACCGAAAGTTCTCTCATCAACTCGATTGGTGTAAATCCCGCTGTATTTGCCTTTGAAATTCCAGTTTCTAATTTATTCTTAAGTGACGCTACCCGAATCATATAAAAGTCATCTAGGTTGGAAGAGAAGATTGCCAAGAATCGGCAGCGCTCTAAAAGCGGAGTTGATTTATCTTCGGCTAATTCCAGAACACGTTGGTTAAAAGCCAACCAACTTAGTTCGCGATCTACCAAGATCTCTCTTGGATTGGTCACATCAATTTGATGGATCTGGGAAGCCATAACCCAATTCTCTCCCAGTTGTATGAACGGGAGGTAATCGGGAGGTAATCGCAGCACGAATGAACCCGCGCAAACCCACCCTAATATTCACCCAACTTCATCTTCCTTCGAAAGCTGGGTTGGGTCTAAAGTCGAACTCCCCTAGATACGCAGTTGATGGCGAGGTTCGGTAAATGCGAAATCCATTTGGACGCAATCTCGCCATCGACATTGGAACTGCAAACACAGTTATCTACCAATCAAATAATGGAATTGTTCTAAATGAACCAAGCATCGTTTGTATAAATACTGACAGCGGAGAAATTCTCTCGGTTGGTCACGAAGCCAGAAACATGGTTGGCCGAACACCTGCACACATTGTTTCAATTAAGCCGCTTAAAGATGGCGTTGTCGCAGATTTTGAAACTGCTCAGAAAATGTTGCGAATGTTCATGGGAAAAGTCGGAGTTAAAAAACTTTTCACAAAACCAATTGTTGTTGTTGCTGTTCCACCAGTTGTTACTTCCGTTGAACATCGGGCAATCAAAGATGCTGCATATGCCGCGGGTGCAAAAAAAGTTTACATAATGGAAGAACCGATGGCAGCTGCTATTGGTGCGGGACTTCCGATTCAGGAACCAATCGGTTCGATGATTGTTGATATTGGTGGTGGAACAACTGATGTTGCAGTGATTTCGCTGGGCGGAATCGTGACTTCAAGATCGGTTCGCGTCGGTGGCGATGCCTTTGATGCTGCGATTGTTAATTACATCAAGAGCTCTTACAACTTAATGATTGGTGAGCGGACCGCTGAAGAAGTAAAGATGGCAATTGGATCAGCAGCCAAACTAAGTGGCGAAAGTGCTGCCCGAATTCGAGGTCGCGATTTAGTATCTGGATTACCAAAAGATCTTATGGTTTCACCTGAAGAAATCCGCAATGCGATTGAAGATCAACTCCTTAAAATTATTGCCGCAATAAAAGCGACACTAGATGAAACTCCGCCAGATCTTGTTGCCGATTTATCTCGAACCGGGATTGTGCTTGCTGGCGGTGGCGCGTTGCTCAAAGGTTTATGCGAACGCTTAACTAAAGAGACAGGTATGCCGGTACGAGTTGCTGAAGATCCGCTTTACTCAGTTGTTAATGGCGCTGGAAAATGTGTTGAAAATATTGCCCTGCTGCAGCAGATTTTAGCCCCAGAGAAGCGTTAACTAAGGCTATTTCCAGCTAATTGGTGTTTCATATTTAGCACTTCGGCCATCGCCAGAAGAGCGGCCGCGAATCCTGCGCCAAATCCAAGGGATTACAAAAGTAATAATCCAAATTAGATTTTCGCTATTTTTCCTTAACCAGGATTTCTTGCGAGCTTGCTCAAGCGGGGTTTTCCAATTAGCGTCAAAATCTTTTCCGAGTTTTTCTAACACAGCTTGGGATAGGCGCCAGTGACCATCAGGATTTAAGTGCAACCTATCCTTAGCAAGAAAACGTAAATCTGCCATCCACTTAGCATCGTCTGATTCAATAATAGTTGCGCCATATTTATTGGCAACTTCTCGAACATTTACATTAAAGGCGCTAAATCTTTCGTGCCAAAGCTGGGCAGTTTTCCCATTACCTTCGACGCGGTCAATCACCGTAAAAACAATTACCGTGGCACCGGTTTTGGCTAAATCACTTATCCCTCTTTCATACTTGGCAAAGGCAACATCGGCTTGATAATTAGGACGCAACACATCATTGGCACCCGCATGAAAGGAAACCAAAGTTTCTGGGCCGCTGATATACGGAACTGCAGCAGGAATCTGATCATCAATAACTTGGTTAAGTAATTTTCCGCGAATCGCTAAATTCACATAAGAAAAATTTGGATTAGCTTTAGCGAGCGTATCTGCGACCCGATCTGCCCAACCACGATATTTCCCATCAACCATGTCATCACACATGCCCTCGGTCATTGAATCTCCGAGTGCTATAAATCTTGTGAACGCTGTCATGGTTACTTTGCCCGTTTCTCGGCAATCCAATACATAACAATTGCGGTTGCAACACTTGCATTTAAGGATTCAACATCTGATTGCATTGGGATTGAAAGAATAAGATCACATTTCTCTTTTACTAAGCGAGACAATCCTTTACCTTCACTGCCTACAATTAAATAAACCGATTCGGTTGCGAGTGAAAATCCGGGAAGTGATTCCTGACCTTCGGCATCAAGACCAACAACGAAGAAACCAGCCTTTTTTGCATCTTCAATCGATCTGACCATATTTGTTACTTGCGAAATCGGAAGTCTTGCAGCGGCGCCAGCTGATGATTTCCAAGCTGAACCAGTCATTGCAGCATTGCGTCGTTCCGGAATTATGACTCCGTGTGCACCGAATGCGGCGGCGCTTCGAACAATTGCGCCAAGGTTATGTGGATCAGTAACACCATCTAATCCAATTAGCAGACCAGGCTTTGTTGCACTTAACAGAACTGCTTCGAAATCTTTATATTGAAAGGGTTTGATAATTAGCGCGATGCCCTGATGATTTGTTGTTCCGGTTACTCCATCTAGTTGACCGCGTGGAACTTCCTTGATTCCTAAATCCTGATTCTTTGCCAACCGAAGCGCTTCAGTCATTCGCTCGTCAATTTCAGCACGTTCAGCAATGAGTAATTCCTTTGCAGGAATCTTTGCACGAAGCGCTTCGACAACACTGTTGCGACCAGCAACTGCATCGCTGTTTGCACGAGTCTCTAAACGTGATTCTGGCTTTCGGTTTGTAGGTCTACGAGATGGTGCAACTGCAGCTTCACGACGTTTTTTTCCGGGGCGCATTTTGGTTTCGTTTCTCTTTTAGTTTACGGTCCAGCGCGAGCCGGTTGGGGTATCTTCGATGGTAATTCCAAGTGCAGTAAGTGAATCTCTAATTGCATCACTTGCTGCAAAATCTTTACGTGCCCGAGCAGCATTTCGTTGTTCAAGAGCCAGTGAAATCAGGCCATCCAATACTTCACTCTTTGCGCTATTTGAATTAGCAAAAATTGGATCAAATGGATCACAGCCCAAGATTCCTAAGGCGCCACGAACTTCGCTTGCACTCTTTGCAAGCGCGGTTAAGTCATTTTCAGTAATTGCAGTATTGCCGATCCGCACTAGTTCCGAAATATCTGCAAGTGCTTGTGGCACAGCTAAATCGTTGTTCATAGCGGTAGCAAATTGGCTAGAAATACTGGGCTCGATATCTGCCTTCAAAATCTCTTTCGCCCGCTGTAAAAAGCCCTCGATCCGGCGGAAATTTACTGAGGACTCTTCTAGTGCCTCAAATGAGAATTCGAGCATGGAACGGTAATGCGCACTTCCTAAATACCAGCGCAATTCAATTCCGCGAACCTTCTTCAAAATTTCCATAACTTGAAGTGAATTTCCAAGTGACTTACTCATTTTCTCGCCCGAGGTTGTAACCCAAGCATTGTGCATCCAAATTTTTGCAAAGTCCCAGCCAGCAGATTCAGATTGTGCAATTTCATTCTCGTGATGCGGGAAAATTAAATCTAAGCCTCCACCATGAATATCAAAGGCCTCACCTAAGTAAGCATGTGCCATTGCAGAACATTCCAAGTGCCAACCTGGTCGGCCATCGCCCCAAGGAGTTGGCCAAGATGGGTCTCCTGGTTTTGCCGCTTTCCAAAGTGCAAAGTCACGTGGATCTTTTTTGTAAGTTAAATCTGCATCATCCGCTGATTGCAGATCATCTAGCTTCTGATTGGAAAGTGTTAGATAAGACTTTAATTTTCGAACCTCTAGATAAACATCGCCATTGCCTGGCGCATATGCGCTGCCATTGGCAATCAATTTTTCCATAAGTTGAATCATCTGCGTAATGTGTCCGGTTGCTCTTGGCTCATAACTTGGTGGCATGACATTTAGTGCAGCATAAGCATCGGTAAATGCTCTTTCATACTTCATCGCAACTGCCCACCAAGGAATTTCTTCGTGAACTGCCTTATGCAAAATCTTGTCATCAATGTCGGTTACATTTCGAACAAAAGTTACGTCATAACCAATTGCGGTTAACCAGCGGCGCAAAATATCAAAGTTAACGCCAGATCTGATATGCCCGATATGTGGTGGTGCTTGAACCGTTGCACCACATAGATAAATTCCAACTTTTCCAGGATTTAGCGGAACAAATTTTGAGACCGCACGGTCAGCAGTGTTGTATAAATTTAGATCGCTATTTATCTTGGACATCGTCAAATTCTAGCTTCCACTACGAACTATTAAAGCTGTGGCAATCGCGCCAATACCTTTACCTTCACCGGTCAAGCCAAGACCATCGGTCGTGGTTGCAGAAACTGATACTTGAGATCCGCCAAGCGCCTTCGAAATTTTTGTAATTGCATCTATCCGGCGTGGGCCAATCTTTGGGCGATTTCCGACAATCTGAACTGCAACATTTTGAATTTCAAATCCAGCTGCGCGGATCAAGTTAAAAGCTTCACCTAATAATTTCTCACCAGATGCTCCGGCATATTCTGGTTTTGAAGTTCCAAAGTTAGAACCTAGGTCGCCAATATTTGCTGCGGCAAATAGCGCATCGCAAATTGCATGTGCGGCAACATCGCCATCTGAATGTCCATCGACACCGATTTCGTTCTCCCAAAGCAGTCCGGCAAGCCAAAGCTGACGGTTTTTATCTTCAGAGAAAGCATGTGCATCTACACCGACTCCAGCGCGGATATCACTTGCACTGGCCGGAATTAAATACTTCAGAGCAGTTGCAAGATCTTCTGGATTAGTAATTTTAAGTGCGCGATTCTCACCCTCAATTAACTTAACTTTGCCACGCATCGCTTCAACTAAAGCGCCATCATCAGTTGCTTCAATGTTTTGCATATGTGCTTTTACTAAAGTTTCACGCGCAAATCCTTGAGGAGTCTGCACTGCGCGAAGACGTTCACGATTCGGGGTTGAAACTACATAATTCGCAGCATCAACTTCCTTGATTGTGTCGGTGACTGCCAGTGCGGGAATTACTGCGACATCGCCAGCTGCGAGCGCTTCAATAATTTTTTGCCCAAGTTCACTAGATGCTAAGGGTCTTGCAGCATCATGGACCAGAACATATTCAATATCTTGCGCAATACTTTCTAACGCAATTTTTACACTCTTAGTTCTAGTCGATCCACCAGTAACAACAGTTACGGCATCGCCCAAAATTTCTCGAAATTTATCTTCATATCCCGCTGGGGCAGCAACAATAATTTGTGTTGCAACTGGGCCAAGATTTAAAAGTGCATGTTCAATAAGTGTTCGCCCATTTAATTGGACTAGTGCTTTTGGAATTGGTGCGCCAAATCTTTCACCGCTGCCTGCAGCGGGAATGAGTAGAGCGACTTTAGGAAGCAAGGACCTCATCTAGCATCACGCCGGCCTTCTCTTCATCTGTGCGCTCGGCAAGTGCGAGTTCAGATACCAAAATTTGCTTTGCCTTAGAGAGCATTCGCTTCTCGCCAGCAGATAGGCCACGGTCTAAATCGCGGCGGTAAAGATCGCGAACAACTTCGGCAACCTTGATTACATCGCCAGATGCCAACTTCTCGACATTCGCCTTATAGCGACGGGACCAGTTTGTTGGCTCTTCGGTATATGGCTGACGTAGTACATTGAAAACTCGATCAAGACCAGCTGAGTCGACCACATCGCGAACGCCAACTAAATCAACGTTTTCTGCTGGGACTCGAACTGTTAGGTCGCCTTGGGCAACCTTTAGAACCAAATAGATTTTCTCTTCGCCTTTAATGGTCCGGGTCTCAATTGCTTCAATGAGAGCCGCTCCGTGATGGGGATAAACAACGGTTTCGCCGACCTTAAAAGTCATTAATTTGGCCTTTCGATAGAGGCCAAGGATACCATTCACTCATGCGTAAGAAAAACCTGAAATCAGCCATATCCGCCTTCTTTGGGGCCCTTTTGATTGTTGCTTTGACAGGATGTGCCGCTGGCCCAGATGCCATGACTCGCACTTTGAGACAAGTGACTGACGGGGTTGAAGGAACTTCAGGTTCAATAAAAGCACTCAATGTTCTGCTTGTAACTCAAGAAGATGGATCAGCTGTTTTAGTTGGAACCTTCGTAAATTCTGGAGAAGAACGCGATGCAATAACTGCAATAACTGCAAATGGAATCCTTGGTGAAATTTCTGTTTCAACTTTAGATGAATACTCTGGCCCAGCTATTTTTGAAGGCGATTCAAAAAATTCATCAGCAAGCTTCCCTGGTTTAAATGCAAGAGCTAGTGATCATGTGGACTTAGTAGTTTCTTTTGCTAACTCAGGACCATTGAAACTTAGCCCGCTAGTTCGCGCAAAGGCTGCCGAATACGCAAATGTTGGAAACGCTACAAATTAGTTTTCGAACTTATATCCAAGTCCACGCACCGTCTGAATAAATACCGGATTTGCCGGATCTACTTCAATTTTCGCGCGCAACCGTTTGATATGAACATCTAAAGTCTTGGTGTCTCCAAAATAATCGCTTCCCCAAACTCGATCGATTAATTGCGAACGTGTGAGCACGCGACCAGAATTTCGCACAAGGAATTCGAGTAGTTCAAATTCTTTAAGTGGAAATGCAACATCGTTGCCACTGATACTTACTTTATGTCGTTCAACATCCATACGAACTGGGCCAGCTTCAAGAATTCCATCTACTACTGAATCTTCATCACCTTGACGGCGAAGCACAGCGCGAACCCGAGCAATTAATTCACGAGATGAATATGGCTTAGTTACATAATCATCGGCGCCTAATTCAAGCCCGACAACTTTATCTACTTCGCCATCCTTGGCGGTCAACATGATGATTGGAACATTAGAGCGAGTACGAAGTTGGCGACAAACTTCAGTTCCGGATAATCCTGGAAGCATTAAATCTAAAAGCACTAAATCCGCGCCGTGACGATCAAATTGTTCAATTGCGCCTGGCCCAGTATCAGCGACAATGACTTCGAAGCCCTCTTTGCCCAACAAATATGCCAGGGCATCAGAGAAGGAAGCTTCATCTTCAACTACAAGGATCTTCGTCATTTAGTTGCCTCCGCGGCATTGTTTGAGAGATTGATAGTGTCATTTACAAGCGGTAATCGAATCGTAAAAGTGCTTCCGGCACCTTCGACGCTCCAAACAGAAATATCGCCACCGTGATTGGTGACAACATGTTTAACTATTGAAAGACCTAAACCAGTTCCACCGGTTATACGAGAACGTGCTGCGTCGACGCGATAGAAACGTTCAAATATTCGCTCTAGGTCTTTTTCGGGAATTCCGATTCCTTGATCTGAAACTGATATTTCACAAATTCCATCCGCTTCATTTACACCAATCGCAACTCTGGTCGCATCCGGACTGTAATTAATCGCATTCTCAACAAGATTATGTATCGCCATTGTTATTTGGTCACGGTCGCCATTCACAATCGCAGAATCATCATTGTTGTAAACAATCTCAACTTTTCGGGCTTCAGCATTCAATCTTGATTGATCGATTGCCTCTTTGATTGCTTCACTTATCGAAATTGGTTGTGCCCGCTTAAGTGGATCGTCATCTTGAAGCCGCGACAAGTTAATAATCTCTTGCACTAATTCTGAGAGTCTCGATGCTTCGGTCTGCATTCGGGTTGCGAATCTGGTGATTGCTTCGGGATCATCACTGGCCCCGAGAACTGCTTCACTCAAAATCGAAAGCGCTCCGATTGGAGTCTTTAGCTCGTGCGAAATGTTTGCTACGAAATCTCGACGAATTGCATCTAATCTACGCATTTCGCTGTCATCAAAAATCAAAATTACAATTAGTCCATCTTCGCCAAGTAGTGAAACTCGAACAAGTAGATCATGGGTTCCGGCACCAATTGGGCCGCGTGGCAACTCCATTGTTACTTCCTGAGACTTTCCTGATCTACGAGTCGCACGAACTAACCGGAGTAAGAATTCATTATTTAAATATTGCTCTCGGATAATGTTTAGCGTTGTGATACCAGCTGAATGTTCAAGAACAACATCGCCATTTCCTAAAACGATATTTTCGGCATCAAATAATTTAAGTAAATCCCTCACTGATTGCGGCAATAGACCAGAGCTATTTGCTTGTTCGCCACCATAATTTCGCTTGGCATTCTCTTTATTGTTACTGCCAAAGATCCAGGACATGTTCTTATCGTAGAAGAGTTGGCCAAATCACCCATACCAAACCCCCAATAAAGGGCTGGATATCCCAATTCTTAACCTTTAGTTCAAGGCGCGTTCATATCCCTGAGGTGCGGGTAACCCCACCCCCACTATTCTTAGCCAATGCGCAACGCCTTTCATGATGAACTAGATGGAATCGGAACCACCCTGCTGCAAATGGCTGGGCTAGTAAAGGTGGCCATGAACGATGCGACATCTGCCTTGTTAACAGTCGATTTAAATAATGCGGAAAAAGTTATTGCAGCTGATGATGTTATCGATGAGATTCAACACGAACTCGATGCCCGCACAATAAATTTGATGGCTCGTCAACAGCCAGTTGCTTCTGACTTAAGAACTTTAGTTACATCACTTCGCATGAGCGCAGACCTCGAGCGCATGGGCGATCTTGCGCATCACGTTGCTAAGCAAGCACGTATGCGTTACCCAAATAGTGCGGTACCGGCAGAGCTTGTGCCAACCATAACTGCAATGGGATTGGTCGCAGATAAAATCATTGACAAACTTTCTTCAGTTATGGAACACCGCGACACAGTTCGCGCACTTGAAATTGAAACTGATGATGACGAGATGGATAAATTACATCGTGACTTAATCGGAATTCTCTTGGCTGACAATTGGCCTCACGGAATTGAAACAGCAATTGATATGACACTGCTAGGTCGCTATTACGAGCGCTTCGCTGATCACGCAGTATCAATCTCGCGTCGTGTTTATTTCTTAGTTACAGGCGAATACTCAAGTAACTAAGTTTTACTTCTTACCCTGATTCGCAACTGCCTCGATTGCTGCCTTCGCTGCATCTGGATCTAGATACTCGCCACCTTTTTTAATTGGCTCGAACTGATCATCGAATTCGTAAAGAAGTGGGATACCCGTTGGGATATTCACACCAGCGATATCAGTATCCGAAATGCAATCAATATGTTTAACCATCGCACGAATTGAATTGCCATGTGCTGTTACCAGAACGGTTTTTCCTGCGTTTAAATCGGCAGCAAGTTCGCCATCTAAATAAGGAGCCATGCGATTTACTACATCTTTCAAGCATTCGGTCTTTGGCAAGTTCGAACCCAAGTCGGCATAACGAGCATCACCGAATTGCGAATACTTATCGTTATCTTCGATCGGTGGCGGCGGAACATCGAAAGAGCGACGCCATAATTGAAATTGTTCTTCGCCGTATTGCGCCAAAGTTTCTTTCTTATCCTTGCCCTGAAGTGCGCCGTAATGTCGCTCATTTAAACGCCAGCTGCGATTTACCGGAATCCAATGGCGATCAGCTTCATCTAACGCAAGTTGCGAAGTATGAATCGCGCGACGCAGCAAAGAGGTATGAACAACATCGGGCAACAAGCCACGTTCTTTCAGCAATTGACCACCGCGCTTGGCTTCACCGATTCCTTTTTCAGAGAGTCGAACATCAACCCAACCGGTAAATAAATTAAGAGCATTCCATTCGCTCTCGCCATGTCGCAGCAAAATCAATTTCTTTGTCATGGCTTAATCCTATTTCGCCTTAGATTAAATGTTCAAATGCTTTTAGATTTGAAAGCGATTCACCGCGTGAAACTCGCCAGGCCCATTCGCGACGGATAGATGAAGCAAATCCAAGTTCTAACAATGGATTAAATGAGGAATCTGAATACTGCAGGACAGCGCCAAGAATGCGATCGATTTCAACATCAGTGACAGCTGGCAAAGGCAGGCGACCAACTAAGAAAATATCGCCAAGTTCGTTTATCGCATAAGTAACGGCATACATCGATGCATTCTTTGTCAAAAGCCATTCGTGCACCTTGTCAGCATTTTCATCTGGCTTGCGAATTACGAAAGCGTTGATGCTTAAGGAATTATCTCCGACGATCAATGCGCAGTGGGTCTGTAGTTTTTTCTCGCCGGGCAGCGTTACCAGGAAAGTATTTGATCCGCTCTTTTCATAATCCAAATCATGCGAATCTAGGAAGTCCTCAATTATTACGCGTGGGTCGATCATTATTACTGGGCTACCCATAATGGATTTGATTTTGGTTTTGAAAGCACCCAGTCATAAACATCTAAAGTTTGGCGAGCAGTATTTTCCCAACCAAATTTCTTTGCATGTTCTAGCGCACCCATAGATAAGAGAACTCGACGTTGTGGTTCGGCAATCAAGCGCGAGACAACTGAAGCCCAAGCTTTTGGATCGTGGCCATCAACCAAAATTCCAGAAATTCCATCTGATACTGCGGTGCGAAGTCCACCAACTGCACTTGCGATAACTGGTGTTCCACAGGCTTGGGCTTCAAGTGCTACAAGTCCAAAACTTTCAGAATATGAAGGAACACAAACTAAATCTGATGCGCGATACCAATCAGCAAGTTCACTTCTAGATACTGGCTCTTTAAAATGAATTAATTCTGCAACCCCCAAGAAGGTCGCAAGCTTTGCTAAGCGATCTGGTTCGTTGATGCCGGTTCCGGATGCACCGCCCATAATCACGAGAGCAAGTTTCGAACGTAAATGTGGAGCATGTGCCACTAATTCTGCGACTGCACGCACCAAAACTTCTGGCCCTTTGTGTGGCTGAATTCGGCCAACAAACATCAACATGATTGCATCAGGTGCGATGTCCAAAATATTTCGGGCGCTAGCTTTTCCGTGTCCGGGTGTGAAGCGTTGCAAATCAACGCCAGGTGTAACAACTTTTACTCGATCGGTATCTGCGCCATACAGTGAGACCAGGCTTGCAGCTTCAGCATCGGTGTTTGCAATTAAAGCTTTTGCATTCTGCACTATTTGCTCTTCACCAAGTGCGCGAATCAATGGTTCTGGAATATCACCTTCAGCAAGTGCCTGATTCTTTACCTTCGCCATCGTGTGCATTGTGTGAATAAGAGGCACACCAGTGCGCTCTGAAATCATCCAACCAAGTTGGCCACTGATCCAATAATGCGAATGAATGATGTCGTAATAATCATTTGGTTTTGCACTTTGATGTTCCATAAATGCATGTGTCAAAGCGCTTATCTGTGTTGGCAGTTCCTCTTTAGTTAATGCACCAATCGGGCCAGCTTCTAAATGATGAACTGTCACACCGTTTGCAATTTGAACCGCATCAGCTAATCCACTTTTATCAGCGCGAGTAAAGATATCTACTTCGACGCCAGCATTCGCCATCTTGATTGAATTTTCGATTACATAAACATTCATCCCACCGGCATCGCCCATACCTGCTTGTTCCAGCGGGGAGGTATGAACCATCAGGGTTGCAATACGGCTTTTCATTTACAGCACCGCCCGCATTCCGCCAACAATATTTGCGCCACCATAAACATTTAACGCTTCTTCGGTTGTAGTAATTCCCCACTCCAAAAGCGCGGCATGCATAATCGCACCAAATGCTCGCCAAGATCCATCACTAATTTTGAAAACTAATGTGCGGCCATCGTTCATTGAAGCAACTTCTACCGCTTCGGCGCCTTCCTTCATAAATAAACCAGGAACAGATTGCATCGTCCGGGTTGTTAAACGACCATCGCCGGCAACCATTTCAGGAAATGCCCGAGCCGCGCTCATAACTTCAACATGAACCGGATCTTTCGAAATTGTTATGTTACGAATCGCATTCGCTAATTCCCGAGTAGTCAAAGCAAACAACGGTGCCCCGCAGCCATCAAATGTTTTATTTGCAACTTTCGCACCAGCCAAGCTTTCAATCTCGGCTAAAACCGCTACTTGCAGCGGATGGTCAGCGTTCAAATAAGTTTTGGTATCCCAACCATTCACAACACAGGTTGCAAGCATTCCAGCATGTTTTCCAGAACAGTTCATTGCAAGTCTGGTTGCTGGTTTTTCGCCCCACGCAATTCGCTCGGCATCACCAAGTGGTTTATCTAGCGAACATTGCAGATCACTTTCATTCAGCCCTGCACCTTTCAAAATTTCTAGCACTGCCTCTTGATGCATTGCTGCGCCAGAATGACTTGCTTCTACTAACGCCAACAACCTTGGTTCAAGTTTTAAACCATTTCGCACCATCGCACTTGCCTGCATGCACTTAACTGATGATCTTGGAAATATTGGCAGGTCGACGTTTCCTTTTATTTTATGAACCGAACCATCGGCGTTCAACATAATTAAATGTCCGCCATGAACAGATTCCACCAAACCGTTGCGAGTAAGTTCGGCTAAAACTTCACCTTGAAATTCAGTGCTCACTCTTATTCGCCAACTTGTCTTTCTAAGCTAGACCAAATATGTGCCTGCAAAGTTTGACCTTCGGCAGCCATGTCATAAGCAAAAAATAATTGTCCTTCAACTAATCCATAAAGACGTTGTCCTGCTGTAACAATCTTTGCTGATGGCGCTGAATAACCTTGATCCATCGCTAACTGAATTTTCGGTCCATCATGAACTCCGACCCAACCTTCAGAAATTCCGGTGCTGTGGGACAACACAACTTCTAAAGTTTTATTCTCCTTCGGGCGCCAGAATCCAACTTCGGATCCGCCAGGGCGCAAGATTTCATTTTTGTCATTGATGATCCAAGAGCGTGAAAAATAATTTAAGAAAGGGCGACCGTCGTGATTAAAAGTTACTTCTTGTGCGAATTGGAAAGGTTCAATTCCGGGATATTCACCAGCACCTTTTCCACGCCAAGTTCCGATAAGCCAGGCCAGGGGATAACAATCCGGATGCACGCCTTCAGGTATTTCAAATGCCATCTGTCGATTCGCCTTTCCAAGACTTAACAGCGCCGCGGATTCCCTTTAAGAATAAAAACAATCCCACAAGCATCGTGCCCGCAATTAATAAAATGGTGGTCACGGTTTCCATTGTCTAAGGGTAATGCCCGCGGCGAGTAGAGTCTCGCCCATGAAATCTACGAAATTAGTCGTGAAAGTTATGGTCGGGGCAAATGATCCCGAGCGTTGCGCACAAGCATTTACCGTTGCATCAACCGCACTTGCTAGTGGCGCCGAAGTTTCACTCTGGCTTACCGGTGATGCCGCATGGTTTGCGGTTCCCGGAAAGTGCGAAGAATTTGAATTACCGCACTCTGCAAAATTAGCTGATCTTCGTGATGCAATTCTGGCCGCTGGCAAAATAACTCTTTGCACGCAATGCGCAGTGCGACGTGGAATAAATGAAGGCGATCAAATCCCAGGAATTGTTATTGCTGGTGCTGCAAGTTTTGTTGAAGAAATTATGCAACCTGGCGTGCAGGCGCTGGTTTACTAATTTTTAATTAACTCTTGTGTTGCCGGCACTCCGGCAGAAATCAAAGTTGCATCCAACGGAACATTCCGTTTTAAAACCGCAAGTGCAATCGGCCCAAGTTCATAATGTCTTGCAACGGTTCCGATAAAACCAATCTCTTTGCCATCAAATTCAACTTTGGCACCGTTCTCGGGCATTGCAACCATCGAACCGTCTAAGTGCAGCAAAGTTAAGCGCCGTGGTGGTTGGCCCAAATTAAAAACCTTAGCAACCGTTTCTTGTCCTGGATAGCAACCTTTTTTCATGTGCACTGCATTATTCAAAAAACCTAATTCATTAGGAATTGATTTGTGATCTGTTTCAAAGAGGATTCGTGCCCGCCCAGCCGCAACTCGTTCGGCATCAAGTGCCCAAGTTCCAACTTGCAGATAATTCTGATTAAAAGCCGATTTCATATCATCGAGTTCATCATAAGTAACAAGTGCATATGGCCCACCAATTGCATCTGCGGTGCCAGGTGCCCGAAGCACTGCATAATCATTTGATCGATCTGCGATTTCAACTCGCAACATAAATTTCATTTTTTCGAAGTAGGCAACCAGTTCTGCAGTTTTCTCTTTTTCAGTATGTATCCATGTCGTTGTTCCATCATCAACTAAGTAAAAGTGATGTGTGATGCGACCATTTGCATCAAGGATTAATGAACTCACCCAAATTCCAGGTAACAACTTCTCAACATCTTGGGTTGTTATTGAATGCAACCAACTTAAGCGATCTGGTCCGCTTACTGAAACAACTCCGCGATGCGAAAGATCTGCCCAGGCAGTTCCGGCAGCAAGTGCACGTTGTTCTTGATTTGGTTCACCGAAATGCCAAATTGCCCCAGCATCTGGGCCAGCTTCAACGATTACGGCAGTCATGGTGACTACGAGTTTAGGGCTTGCTAAAGCAAGATTCACAACGCCCTGCAATAGCCAAGTGTGCAAGGTCGGTGTGGAAGCCATATCCATCGAGAAGCGATTGGGTAAATGATGCAGTCGCATCAATCGGAACCTCGATAATTGTTCCGCAACTTTCGCAATTCAAATGTGCATGAATCTCTTCGGTCGATGCGTGATAACGAACGCCGCCATGTCCAAGATGTGAATGTTGAACCAAGCCAACATTTTCTAAAGTTTCTAAGTTGCGATAAACCGTTGAAAGATTGATGCCAGGATGAGTTAACTTAACTTTTTCGGCAACTTCTTCTGGTGTCGCATGTTCAAGCGCCCGCACAGCAGCCAAAACTAATTCGCGTTGTGGTGTCAGGCGAAGTCCAGCATCGCGTAACTCGTGTTTATCGGCCATGGTTAATTCTAACTTGGATAGCGCTGAAATTACTTAACTGCACGAAGGGCAAGGAGATAAATCTCGCAGCCCAAGCAGAAGTTAAACGCGGCATTTAGAAAAGCTGCGAAGAGCGCAAAGCTAACTGCCACTGTAAACAGTGCAGGAATAGAAAACAGTGATCCAGCAAGTGCGACTACTGCAAAAATCAACCCAACGCTCTGGGCAAACTGTGGTGGACGTGCATCTTCGGTAGGAACTTCGCCCTTAAGTCTTGGCTTTACAAACTTCTTAAACAAAAACGCGTAAGGTGTTTTTGCAGGTCCGGCAAATGCACCAATCGCAAAGACAACCAACTGAATCGCGATCAAAGCAGCTGACTGAGTAACCAGCGCTGCTGCAAGAGCCAAAGTAGTTAAAACTGCCGAGAACCGTGGTCCACGGGCATCAATAAGTTTTGCTGTCGATGTAACACTGGTTTGATTTAAAACTGCCATTTTTATTTCCTCTGCTAGGTTGTCGAATAATTTGTAAAACTAAAACTTCTTGTTGCGTTTTTAGTTAATTACATTCGACACAAAGAACCGACAAGGCGGCCAAAATCAATATGGCGACGCTTTGTTAAAAAGACTGGTTCAAATTTGAGCACGGGATAAGTGTAAGTAAGCAATAAATAAAGTGCTACTTGCGAAGGTTTTGCACTTAGCGAATTGCGTCTACCGCTGCCATAACTTGCGAGCGCTTCGGTGTTCCCATCGCACGACCGACCTCGACACCCGAAGCGTTCAAAAAGAGTGTGGTCGGGGTAGATCGGATATCTAGCTTTCGAACTAATTCCAGGTGGGATTCAGCATCGATATGGGCATATCGAACATCCGGCATCTTCGTGACCATGTCCTCTAGCAGTGCCTTAGTGGCTCGACATGGCGAGCAGAAGGCCGAGGAGAACTGCACCATAGTGACGCGAGAACCGAGTTCTACCCCGATTATCGAAGCATCGAGCTTGGGTCCGTTGACCGTCTTTTTCTTACGAAACTCACCTCTGCTGCGGGTATACCAAATACCAAATGCGATGGCCAAGACCAGCACAACAAGGAGTGGAGTCCATGAATTCACCTGAGTATTCTTACACCTCTTATGGCAAGAATTCTCCTTCTGACAAACACACTCGGCGCAAGTGCTGAAGTGCTTCCCAGTCTTGCCCTGCTACAACACCAAGTTCGCATCCTTCCAGCCGAAGCATCAATCCTGGTTGATGTTCCCGAAGTTGATTGCATTCTTCTAGATGCACGTCGCGATCTGCCTAGTGCAAAAGCATTAAACAAATTATTGCAATCTACTGGCGTTGATTGTCCGATAATCACAATCGCAACTGAAGGTGCTCTTTCAGCAATGAATGCAGATTGGGGTTTCGATGATGTAATTCTCGATACCGCTGGCCCTGCAGAAATCGAAGCTCGCATTCGCATTGCAGTTGGTCGCATCGAAGCCAACAACTTTGCAAACGATCCATCTTCACGCGAAATTCGCACCGGCGAAGTTGTTATCGATGAAAATTCTTACACCGCGAAGATAAAAGGGCGCTCGCTAGATCTAACATTTAAAGAGTTCGAACTAATTAAATTCCTTGCCCAACATCCAGGCCGGGTCTTTACACGCGCCCAACTTTTGCAAGAAATTTGGGGCTACGACTATTTCGGTGGAACAAGAACAGTCGATGTTCACATCCGTCGCCTGCGTTCCAAGCTTGGTCCAGAACACGAAGCCATCGTTGGCACAGTCCGAAATGTTGGTTATCGCTTCACACTTCCAAGTGCTGGCAAAGAGGCTCCTGTTAACGAACGTATCTAAATAAATGCGTCATATCCTTAAATTACATCGATCACTTTTAGATCCAGTCCCACAAGCTTCAAATAACTTTGAGATCTCAACTTTCTTACCAGCATTGCAAAAAGAAGAGTGGCTAGCTTTAAATAATAAAATCTTTGAAAAGCATCCAGATCAAGGCAATTGGGGAATGGCTGATCTTGAAAATAGGATGGCTGAAAATTGGTTCGACCCCGAAGGCTTTTTTATCGCGACGCAGAATAAAAAAATGGTTGGTTTCTGTTGGATGAAAATTCATCACGATTTTGTAAACCAAGAGCCCGTAGGCGAGATTTATGTAATCGGCGTGGACCCAGAAAATAAGAAGACTGGCTTGGGCAAAGCTCTTGCAATCACTGGTTTGAACTATCTAAACAGCAAATCCCTTAAGCAGGCCATGCTTTATGTTGATGCCGATAACGCACCTGCCCTTGCGATGTATCAAGGCTTAGGCTTTAACTAATTCCTCACACATTTTTCTAAATGCCGCAGTATGCGCATCAACATCGGCATCAGATGTCTCAGGTGACATCAAAGCCATGTTGTGAAATGGCGTGATTAAAAAACCATCATTAAGCATGCGCAGATGAATGTATTGCTCTAATTCAAAGTCGCCAGCATCTGCAGCTTCTTTACCGGTCTTTGGCGCAGTTGCCTGAAACAAATATTCACCACGGGCCCCAAGTCTTGAGCAATACCAAGGCAATTCGAATTCTTTGATTGACGCATCAACACCATCAGACCATTTGGTTCCAAGTGCAACCATCTTTTCGAATGCTTGTGGTGTTAAAACTTTTGTAAGCGTCGCACGCATTGCAGCAAGGCTCAAAGAATTTCCGGCCAAGGTCGAACCAATTCCACCGGTATCAATAATTTCTCGTGATGTTTTCTCTTTGATACGTGCCGCAACTTCAGTAGTCATTCCAAATGTTCCGGTTGGAATTCCACCAGCAATTGCTTTTCCAATTGTCAAAATATCTGGCTTTAAACCAAGCTGCGCAGTCATTCCACCAGGGCCAACAGAAATTGTGTGGGTCTCATCAATAATCCAGATCGCACCATACTTCTTTGCAAGCTCACCAACTGCCTTCAAATATCCATCATCCGGCAGAACAATTCCGATATTTGTCATCGCAGGTTCCATCAAGATTGCAGCGACATTGCCCTTTGCAAGTGCTGCTTCCATCCCTGCTAAATCATTAAATTCAACTACCCGAGTTGTCTGATCTAAATCAACTGGTGCACCCAAATTGCCTTCGCGCTTTATTGTGTTTCCATCTTTATCCAGCGTTGCAAAAGTTTCGTCTACGCTTCCGTGATAGCACTTATCAATCACAATTATCTTCGACTTACCAGTTATCAATCGGCAATAACGAATTGTGTGACGATTAGCATCTGTTGCAGTCACAGTGAATTGCCAAAGCGGTAATCCAAATCGGCCAGCTAATTCCTGTGAAACAATCACGGCATCTTCAGTTGGCAGCATTGATGTAAAGCCATGTTTCATCTGTTCAGTTATCGCTGCAACAGTTGCAGCAGGTGAATGCCCTGTCATCGAACCAGTATCACCTAAACAGAAATCAATATATTTATTGCCATCGACATCCGTGAAGTGAGATCCAGCTGCGCTTTCAACAAATATCGGATAAGCCCCAGGCCACTTTGCCATCCAGGACATCGGAACTCCACCAGGCATCACACCTTTTGCTTTTTCAAAGAGCGCACCAGATTTTGGATGTAGATCCAAAAAGCGTTTTTCTTCAATTGCATTTAGCTTCTTTAGGTGTTCGCGATTTATATTACTCATAATTCCTTCTTCATTGCGCACTTCTAACTGGGGAAACCATAACACTTAATGGTGTTACCCAGAGTAATTAGTCTTCGCTAAATGTGAACAAGGCTTCTAAATAATGATCGCCGGTGATTCCAAGGTTCGCAGCATCGGGTGGCGCAGTTTCTGGTTCGACACAAACACCTTCGGTGTCTTCGGTGTAAACAACCCAATATGGTGCATCGGATTCAATATCCAATCGCGCAGCACCTTCCCAAACAACTGATGGGGTTCCAATAACTTCAGTAAATGCGTCATCCCAAGGTTCTGCTTTTGGTTTAATTAACTTTCCGGTTGGTAAACCATCTTCTTCGTTTCGTTCAAACATTTTCGCCGCGTTGAAATTAACTACTGCTTCTCCACCGCGTGCAAGTTCGCGTGGAAACCATGGATGAAATCCAAGCCATGCTGGTAATTCACAACCATTAGCTTCGTATTCCAAAATCCAACGAACTGCATCATCCAAAACTTCAATGCTCTGCGTTACGACTGCATTGTTATAAGGCGCCGGCAATTCCAAACGCGCACGACCAGAACCAGTCTCTTCCCATGATGAAACAAAGCCGTATCCATGTATTGCATGTGGGGGCAACCAATTTGTTGGCAATGTGTGTTCGGTGCCAGATGCATCTTTCATCAATCCATCGCGAACGCGTCCGGCCCAAGGTGCCATTGGATACCAGCCCCACGAAAGTGGTGTGCCGCGAAACGGAACAACAAACTGCAGGTCTCGCCATTGCAGCGATGCAATTCTTGCGCCTTGATCTAAATCAATTCCGACAGAAATTTCTGCGCCATCTATGTGTTGCATTTCTATTCCTCAATCTCGGCACGAGTTGGTGGATTTGCACCAGCACGCGAACAAGTTATCGATGCTGCCTTTGCCGCACGAGTTAAAACTTCACGCAAAACATCGCCATGCAAAGCTTCAAGTCCACGTTCAACAATTGCTTCAACCACAATTGCGCCAACGGTATCGCCAGCGCCAACAGTGTCCGCAACTTCAACCTTCACGCCCGGAACCGTCACTGAACCTTCTTTAGTGATTCCAATCAGGCCATAACTTCCCTTTGTAATAATCACTAAAGCCGCGCCTTCATTAAGCCATTGCGCAGCGACATCGGTCTGTTCGCGATCTGGATACAACCAAGCCAGATCATCTTCACTAACTTTTATCACCGCAGAAATCGCGGTCCATCTTGCAACTGCTGCTTGGTATTTTGTGCGATCGCTGACAACTGAAGATCGAACATTCGGATCGAAAACAATTGGGGCTACTGTCGCTACTTTTCTGGCCCATTCCAGCAAGATGGATGCAGCTGGTTCAACGATTGTTGCAAGCGTTCCGATCTGCAGAACAGCTGGCTTTATTTCTATCGGATCTGGCAACCAATCATGGGCAAAATCAAATGTAGCCGAACCTTCGATTGCAAAAACATAAGATGCGACTCCTGCGGCATCAAGTGAAACATCGGCTGTGCAAGTTGGTTTGTCCGTGAAGTTTGCATACTTTAAATTCACCCCGGCATATAGCAATTCGGCCTTCGCTTTTTCACCATACGCATCACTTGAGATTCCATCAATAAAATAAGAATCGAAACCAAGTAACGCCAGCGCCTTTGCAGTATTTGCAGGACCGCCGCCAACAATTGCAATCTTCTTCTCGCCCCGCGGAATCAAATCGATCAATACTTCTCCGCATACCCAAATCTCTTTACTCAAGCCATTTCACCTTTGCGCGCTAGATATTCGGTCAAAGCATCGACACCTAGCAAATGATCTTGAATCTGTGGCAATCCGCTGATTAACAAAATTCCGGCCAAACCTTTTCCTTCAACATTTATTGGCAATCCACCACCATGAATTGCATATTGCTCTTCTTCAACACCGTGCTTTGCAAACCAATCAATGTTTGTCTCTTCTGCTAAAACTCTTTCGTGAATTGAAGAGTGGCCAGTCAACAGAACTACACGAGCCTTGCGCCCCATCCACCAATCATTTTCAGGATTTGTTCCGGGCAGTGAAGCATGAAAAACAATCCACTCACCGATTCGAACTTCAATCGCTGGATTAATTCCGCGACTTATTGCAAGTTCGTATGCAATCAGACCAATTTCAAGTGCTGCTGCAACATCAAATGCCGGCAGAACTAAAGCAGCTTCTTCGGCCTTTAAACCAGCGCTGGTAAATCCGCCCGTTGTTCCATTTATCTTGTCATCGCCATCAGCCATGCCCCAAGCCTACAGACCAGGCAACCTCTTCATGTCTATCGATAACCCACGCAGAATATTGCGCTAATTCGCTGCGATTAAACCAAATTGCGCCATCTCGCCCCGCAACTATCAGTGCTGTTGCCAATGCATCGGCCAGGCCACCGTCGGGCCCTACAACAGTTGCACTTCTGGCACCGATTGCAATCAGCCCAGTGTGTGGATCTTTTATATGTGCGCCGCGTTCATATGTTCCAGATGTTGCAATCGCGCCGCCATGTAATTCAAATACTTTCAAAATAACTTTTGCATTGTCTGGCGATCTGATCCCAATTTTATGTGGCCCGCCAAATAATGAAAGATCTCCAGCGCCGTTTACTTGAATAAATGTGGTTCCATGATTTCGCAAAATCGCAATCGCTTTATCTGATGCCCAACCCTTCACATATCCCGATGGATCAAATCCACCTTCAACGCACCAAGGATCAAAAGCGCCATCTGTGATTTCTTTTGCCCGCAAACATAATTGCCAAACTTCTCGCAATTGATCCGAACAATCTTCGATTTTTAATTCACCACGTCGCAGCTTCGAAACTTCTGATCTAGCCTTATAAGTTGAAAAAACTTCATCAACTTCCTCAAAATATTGGCCGCACTTATCTATTCCCAAATTCAGTAAATCTTTATCGGTCCCATCGCATTCGATAAAAACAATCGTTCCCCACACCGGGATCTCGCGCATTACCTTTACCTGTTCTGCGGCCATAACTGAACCTTAAATCAAAACTTCATCTTTTGGATTAATGATCGAGATTATTGATGGCACTTCTATCTTGAAAAATTTCCATATCTCAGAAAATGGAATCTCTTTTTCAAGTTTCTCAACTTCTATTCTCATTTCTTTAATTTTAAGCCAGTTAATTTGAGGATATTCACTTTTGAATTCAGCAGAAAAATGGATAAGCAATTCAGAAATTCTCAATACCGACATTTCTAAAGTAACCCGGCCGGCAAAAGATCTTTCAGTTTCAGTTTCACTATCAAGTAATACTTGACCTGTCATGTCTTGCAGATAAATGATTGTTTCTAATCTATCTTTCTCGCCTGCATTCATGACGCAACCTTACAGTGCGAATGAAACTGCAAATATAAAATAAATCAATTGTGGAGAAGTATTAAAACTACTTTGCGTAACCTACAAACCAGCTTTCTTCAAAGCAGATTGCAACGATGTATACCAACCATTTGATGTGTAAGAAGCTCCACCAACACCAGAGATTTGAGCCGATTGCGCAGCCAAAGTTTCTTGCACCAAATAAGGAATTGCTTGCTGCGAAATACTTCGTGATCGAGAATCACCATCCGGCGATTTCAAAGCAGATGCTGCAACAATTTTTCCATCCTTAACAACAATGCGAACTTGCACCGGACCCCATCTTGTCGATGCAGTATTTCCATCAAATGTTCCAGAAACACCAACAGCTGCAGCGGGCTTAGTCTGCGCAGGCACTGGTGCAGCAGCATTTTTAGTCGGTGCACTCGCAGCCTTACTTGGCGCAGCATCAACCGGCGCAGAACTAGATGTTGCACGTCCCGGCAACGCAGCCAATCCACTTGGCCCAGATGTTCCAAACTGCGGTGGTGTAATCGCAAAGACCGCACCAAGCCCACCAAGAGTTCCGACACCTATCAATAATCCACGTTTCATTTACTTCTCCTCATTTTGATACAACCGATTAAACTGAATGAAATTGAAAAGCTTCTTCATGGAATCTATTCTTTGGAATTCCAGCATCCTTACAAGCCTTTCGGACCGCCCCTACCAAGCTGGTTGGCCCACAAACATAAACATCCGAATCTGCAAAAGCCGGCACAAGTTTGCTTATATGTTTCGCATCCATCGCATGCACCTTTCGTGATCCCACCAGATAATGCACACGCGCCCCACGCGATTTAGCTAATTCATCTAATTCATCGCGCAGAACTAAATCCTCTTCCCTTGATGCCCGAAACAGAACATCAATTGATTTGGCATGATCAAATTCCTCCAAAAGCGCACGCAGCGGTGTTATTCCAACGCCACCACCAACCAACACAATGTGGCCCTTCGAAGCCTTGCCAGTCACAAAAGTTCCATATGGTCCCTCAAGGAAGACCCGCGTTCCTTTCTTCAAATACTTAACCTTCGAAGAGTGGTCGCCAAGTTCTTTCACGGTCACTCGCAAATATTTATCAGTTGGTTCCGCCGACAATGAATACGGATGCGAAATCCACCACTGCCCTTTCTGCATAAATCGCCAACCAAAGAACTGTCCGCCCTGCGCCGCTAATTTATTGAGCTTTCGCCCCTTCATAATTATCGATGTAACACCCGGGCCTTCATGAACAATTTTTTCAACTCGCACCTTATGTCGCAGTGATCGCCCAGTTGGAATAATGAAGCGCCAAACAATAATTATTGCAATCGCATAGAAATACAAAAATTCCCAATACGCCTTATTTAGCGGATGCCCAATAAACATTGGCCCCGTCAAAATTTGATGCATAAAAGAAAGTGCAATCGCCAGATATGTATACAAATGAATCGTCCACCAAGTTTCATAAGACATCTTGGCCCGCACCTTCTTGTAAGAAGTCACACCAGCAATTGCAAAAAATATAAATGCAATCACCGCCGGCAACATCCAAGGAAAACGCAAAATCATTCGCCAAAGTTCAACCGCCAACGGCACCTGATCAACACCGGCATAACCAACCAAAACAAACAGAACATGCACCGTAATTAAATAAAGTGAATAAGGCCCAAGCTTGCGATGCCAAATAACCATGCGATCATGTCCGACAGATTTTTCTACCCAGGAAATTCGCGACACTAAAACCAAACCAATAAGCGCTAAATAAGATCCAACCAACGCGGCAATTCGGGAAACGGATGTAACAACCGCATAAACCGAATTCCAATCATCGCGGGTTGTCGTTTCGACAAACATTGCGACGGTTAACCCAAGCCCAAGCCCAACAACTATTGACGCCCAATCGGCTTCTGTTCTTCGGCCGATGGTTTGGGAGCTCATTGGGCCATTTAACGCCTAAACCCTGAGAACTTTCTGGATACCGCTTGAGCGACCACTCAAAACTTACTTATTAAGCCCTATCAGGCCTTACTTCTCATTCACCCAGTCGAACAGCGCCTTAACAATCACGGCGGTCACTGTGGTGTGCTGAACCTTCGCCTTCGCTTTGGCTTTCTTCCACAAAACGTCAGGGATGCGCACTGATCTTGGTGGGGTGATTGCCATGTTGTTCACCCTACGCCTTTAATTAAATTAAGGCGAGACAGGAGAGCACTAAAAACCGAATTAAATAGTGACCTTTGCGATATGTATTTACAATTTATATACAAAATAATTACATGATATTTACATTGTATTTACATCAAGACGCAAATTTTTGAGCCTGTTTATCCAGTGCACTCTTAACAATGAACGCTTCAAGCGCACTTGCAGACTTCGCAATCTCGTCATCAAGCACAAGTGTGTAAATTTTGAGCGTAACAAGTGGGTTGCTATGACCCATCATTTTCGCCGCTGTCGTTACATGGATCTGCGATGACTTAAGCGTGTAAGCGTAGGTCTTCTCAGTGCCGCATGTTTCGGAGTTCAAGGCATTCCCCAAGACGCCTAAGGCTTTGCGCCGGGAACTAGCCGAGCATGGAGCACATATTCATAGCCTTCGGCATACATATGCCTACCTTCTAAAAACATCAGGGGTGCATGTGACAACAGCTCAAAAGTTGATGGGGCATGCCGACCCTGGTGTGACGCTGGGGATTTATACCCGGTTTCGTGATGAGGAGATTGATGATGCAGGGGCAGCAATTATGGATTCGTTGCGTGGAAAAAGCGATTATTTGATGTTTTAAGGTTGAGCTTCGATTATTTGGTTTTTTATACTCTCTATTTCTAAACTCAAATTCTTCAAAGACGTCTCAATACAATCATCTAAATGTTCTTGATCGAACTTAACTGCCACTTCTAACTTTTTCTTCCAGCTCTTTGGTAATCCCAGAATTCCATCTCCTAAATAGCTGTAACTACAAATCGGATCTGTTATCGAACCTTGATTAAACATGGGCACTGCACCACAAATCAATGATTCAACAATTCTGAAAGTGTGACTTGAATAGTTTCCTGGGGGACATAGGGCAAGTTTTGAATTCTTTAGTGCTTGGATATTTTCGATACCACTCGCTAGCGTTGCACCATATATCCCTATTGCCCCGCCGTAATTATCGCGAAGTATCAATTCACTCGGTGAAATGCTTTCCATGGCTTTGATTGCAAAACGCCTAGTCAATTTTCCTGTTTGACCGACAAAAGCTATTTTGTTTTTCTTCTCTCTCATCGGCATAAGATCCGTAGCAAATTCAATCAAACTTGAATTTTTCTCAACTTTATTAACTGAACAATAGCTTTCGGCAAATAGATCATTATAGCCAAGGGGCATAGCGACTGAAACTTTAGAATAGACTTTTTCCATAGTAGCAATAAAAACCTGGCGCTTGACCATCACTATTCCTGCAACAACTAATTTAAGATAATTAAAGAAGTTTTTGAAAGAAAAATTCTGCGATAAATCTTTAAGTCCTGCATATTGACTTGCAAAGAACTTGGATAATTTGAATTTTGGTATTGGGTAAGATCTTAAGATCATTGATACCGCTGGATTTCGAATTATCTGAAAGTTAACCCCAGGCAAGTAGGTCTCATCTGCGTGAAATTGCACAATCACGCTTGACTTCGGCAATCCGATTAAGTCCAGCGCTTCTTGCTTATTTGGTCCAACTTGGATTACTGGCTTTACTCCAGAACTAATCAAATCTCTTAATCTTGCCAAGTAGTTTTCATCTTTGGTAGAAACTTCAGCCTGGAATTCACGTCTCCAAATTTCATGCTCAGTCAAGGAAATAACTTGTATTTTGGAAGCCAATTAAATCAAGCTCTTCTCAGGGTATTCTTTATTTCGCATGTTCTAAATTTATACTGGATTTAGCCTTCTCAAGATTAACCACCCAGACAATTAGATTGTTATTATCACCGCATGAGAATTTTGGTCACAGGTGGTGGAGGGTTCTTAGGTTCGCATCTCTGCGAAAGGCTTTTAGCTGATGGACATTATGTAATTGCCCTTGATAATTTCTATACAAGCAGTCCAGAAAATGTTGCTCACTTTAGAGATAATCCTAGCTTTGAACTAATCCGCCACGATGTCACCATCCCGATTTTTCTAGAAGTCGATGGCATCTTCAATCTTGCCTGCCCTGCCAGCCCGATTCACTACCAACGCGATCCAGTTCAAACGCTTAAAACCAGTGTGCATGGAGCTATAAACATGCTTGGATTAGCAAAACGGACTAAGGCCAGAATCTTTCAGGCTTCTACTTCCGAAATTTATGGCGACCCAGAAGTTGATCCGCAATCTGAAACTTATTGGGGACGAGTTAACCCAATAGGTATTCGAGCATGCTATGACGAAGGTAAGCGCGCTGCTGAAACACTATTTTTTGACTACCACAGACAGCACAATGTAGATATCCGAGTTGCCCGGATATTTAATACATACGGGCCAAGAATGGCAATTAATGACGGCCGTGTAGTTTCTAACTTTATTGTTCAAGCGCTAAAAAATACTGATATAACTATTTATGGAGATGGCACACAAACAAGAAGTTTTTGTTACGTAGACGACCTGATTGAAGGATTTCTTTCACTATTCTTCGCGGACAAGATCTATGAGCCAGTTAATCTTGGAAATCCACAGCCAATTACGATGTTAGAGCTAGCTGAAGAAATCATTAAGTTAACCAATAGTTCAAGCAAAATTGTATTCAAGCCACTTCCGGGTGATGATCCCAGGGATCGAAGACCAGATATTTCGAAGGCTAAGAAGTTGCTGGATTGGGAACCAAGAATAGATAGAATATCTGGGTTAAAAACTACAATTGAATATTTTAAAAATTATTTAATACGATGATTTTTTGTTATTGGAAATTACTTTCAAGTTTACTATCTATTTTGTTTATCAATTCATTAAAATCAAACCTGCGTTTTAGAATCGGGCTAGAAACATAAGAATCATAAATATCTGAGCTAGATGCTATTTCTTGCATAATTGAGAAAATACTCGGAAAACTTAGGCTGGTGACGTCGACAAAAGCTTCTCTATTTAAATATTCTTCTGAATCCAACCCTCTCCAAATTGGTATTGTCTTATTTAACCAAGCATCAAATATTTTTTCTGTCACATAGCCTGGATATAAATCATTTTCAAATGCCAAATTAAATTTGTATTGACTTATACATTCGCCTTTGTTTTCTACTACTTTGCCTAACTTACCGTAAATATCGACTTCAACTTTAAGTTTTAGAAAATTTAAAAATGCCATTCTTATGGGTTCAGGATTGCTTGCAACGAGAGCAGCGTATTTTGAAGGCATCTTTTTGGACGATCTATCCATACACATCGCATCAATTGAGTATTGTGCCCTCGAGACAGTGTTTTCTAAGCCTGTTAGCCAAAAGGGAAAATAAAAATTTCTATTGTCAATATGGTGTGAGTCAAATGACAAAAAGATATCCCAATCCTGTTCTAAAGGAGGTCTCACATTTTCTCCTGTGTACCAAATATTAATAAAGCCCTTTATGGGCTGAGAGAAATTAAAGTGGCCATGTCTAATCTGCAAATTTTCAAAACTATCTGAGTTGCTCAAAATAATTCTGGAGAACCTGTCTGTGAATTTTCCAACTAAATGCACTGGGGGCCTAAACACCGAACTAATATGAATTGGTGTCCTATATTTACGTGAAATGGGCTCAAATAAATTTACAAGAAGCTCTTTAGATGTATCTTTAGAAATCTTTCCATTCTTATTTTGGTCCCAAAAATTTGATAAAAAAATCTTGCTGTTTGATGTAATTTCCAATTGATTTGATCTTAAATTCATATTTTACCAATTTTAAACTTTACCTGAAGATAAAGCAGTTTAGCTTTTACCAAAACCTCATTTTTAATTGCGATTCTGATTGGCACATCAAAAAGAATAGCACGAATTAATCTTATGGGATTGGGAATTCTCATGGAAAATTTCTCCCTACTTGTATTTCTGTTTCCGATTATTGAAAAATTAGCGTCATTAGAATGCGAAAAAAAAGGTTTCTCTATTTGATAAAAATGTACCTGTGTGAACCAAATATAAGGCCAATCAGCAACTGATAACAAATTATTTCTACCTAATTTCAAAATTAAATCAACGGCTGCAAAATTTATGGCATATGAGCAAGCAATATTCTTCGGCAGGAATTGTTTACGGAGTCCATCTGGAATCCCAATTTTGTGATTCGCTTCAACATTTTCATGTGATACTTTCAGCGAAAATGAGTTTAAAAAAATGATCGTTGGTTCATCAGATTGAAAGAGATAGTCGCTCAGTTTTTGCAATTCATTTACTACTTGAACATCATCCTCTAATACGACTGCCCAAGTTAATCCCTGCCTCCAAATAAGTTGATAAATTTCATTGTGCCCAAGAGCACAGGATATTTCTTCAAATTTCAATCTACGACCAATAGTGAAATTCTGAAATTCAAGGGAAGTTTTATGGTAATTTTCTATTTCTTCAAAGGTTTGTGCCCATTGAATTTGGCAAATTCCCCCCTGTCTTTCTATTTCGTTAAAGAGTTCAAAACCTCTAAATTTATTTCTGACACCTAGAATGAAAAATTTCGGAAGTAATATCGAACTCATATCTAAATTTTCAAAATTCTATAGATTTTTGATACGCTTCTTTCAAATAATCTAAACCCTAAACAAAAAATATTTACATGTTCCAGTGGAACAGAGCTCTTATTTCTTGCGGTCCAAATTGGCCAATTTTTCCCGTTATCGACAAAATTTCTGAAATAGATTTCTTCTGAACTATTATGGATTGAAATATTTTCTTCCTGTTTCATCAAAAGGCTAAATATGCTTTGATCGTGTCTATGTTCCTTAAAATTTGAAATTTCGTCTCGGTGCTCGGAATCTACCAATAGCGTAAAATTCTTATGCTCTATTGTTTTTTTCCAAATTTTGCAGAATTTTAATGCGAATTCACGGGACATTAGATGGGCGCCGCCAACTAATTGACCACTCTCTAGATCTGACTTCTCGGATTTCAGGAAATCAATAAGCATGGATGAACTCCAATATTTTTCCTGAAGCTCCATCTCAAAAACAATAGCATTTGATTCATTAAGTTCATTTATATATTCACTAAATTTAGATTTTGCCTCAATTTTTGAATTAATTTCACATCCGGCATCCAGATAGACTACTATATCAATTTCTGGATATCTCTCTAAGAAATCTAATATGATTTTGGGTTTCCAAAACCATAAACCAAAACCCCTCTCAAATTCTTTAATATGTTGGATTTCATTTTCGGAACACATTCTCAAGAGTGTTTTTTCGCTGTAAATTTGAAAAACTGAAATATTTTCATATTTTCGCGATTGAATTTCAAGTCGCTTCGCTGCTAATCGCCAAATGGGATCACCTCCCGCAAAAGTGAGTAATCCAATTTTCCGTGTGGCCATATTCGGGAATTCCCTACGACCTAAAACCTAAATGTTTTTTAAATCTGCATTTGATTGAATGGAGGATTCTAACAATAATCATTTGTAAACGTCCATCTTCATTCCAAATAGAGCTTCGTCTTCGAGTGATCCATGGGTATTTCTGGCCTGGAAAAAAATATTCGATAACCGGTTTTGCCTTTCTTCTATTTTCGTACAATGGTCTCGGTAGATTTGCCAAAATATATTTAGAAACGTCACTTGGGCGATTCGGCCACCATGACCTATCCATCCACTCAGTTCGAATGTCCACATCACGTTGAATCACATTTATGTTTGAGAAATGATTCTTTTTCCGTAAAGCGCGCACCAACGACTCATCAGAAAAATTGTGAGGACTTTGGAATGGATCCTCCTTATCATCAAACACATTAATTCCTTTAAAGGATTCAATAAAATCAGTAAATTCAACTTTCTCATCAGTCGCAAACATGGCTGCGAAAAGGCTTCCTTTACCTACAATATTTGATACTGGAAACTTTCCTAAATAGCTAGGGTCTTCTTTATTTACTTCATTCCCAATTCCCAACATCTCGTCCGTTCGCAAAAAAGTAATCTTTTCAGAAAGATACCGATTCGAAAAAAAGACTGTATCAATGTCTTCCAACATAACTATTTCATCTAAACATTTGCTCGCATAATACCAACGTGCCAATTTCGCTTGATTTGCCATTGGCGCACTCGACCTAGATTCAATAAAGAATACATCTCCCCATACTTCAAGTCTTTTTCGAAGGGCCAAATCTTCTTTATTTCTAGAGACTGTGACTAGCGTGGGTCTGATATTGAAAACTTTGATCCAGCTTCGCGAAGCTAAGGGCCAAAAATTTAAAAACTTAGGATTTAAGTCTGACGAAATAATTACTTTATCTATTTTCATGATTTTCTAAATATTCAATAAAAGTAGTATTTTCTTTTGCAGAGAAATATTCAAGTGATATTCCATTTTTTACAAACAGTGATGTGTCTAAGTATTTTTTACCGCTTGGGCCAGCTAAGTATGTGCCTGCACTGTGTTTTTTACACAAATCGATTATCATTTCCGTTGGATTATCAATAGATCTCTTAGTTTCAATAAAATAATTTGTACGAATATTCTTCATCCTCATTATCTCAATAATCAGATTTGTGTTAGTCTCAAATAAACTTGAAGAGATGAATTTGTCAAAAAACGAAAGGTTTACATGTATCAATCTATTTTTAATTCTCTGCCAATCAAGCAAATAATTGACATAACTTTTATCAATGATTAAATCATAAAGGTTTCCTGAATTCACGGCCATGGTGTACCAATTGTCGTTGTGTTGGAAACGATTTTGATATTGGTGCCGCGTGTATTGAACATTTCCAAGAATTATAAAAATATCTGATTGTGAAACTTTTTCAAAAAATGGGTTCCATGGTAAAAAATTGGGTTGATGGCAACTGAGTATCATTTGAAAAGACTAGCTAATTTATCCCCTGGGAAGTCATGCAAGTGCATATAGTATCTGCTGCCATCGTTAGAAAATCCTTGATACGATAAATGTTTCCAGCCATCTTCCCATTTTATCAATTCAATGTTGTTTTCAGAACAGATTTTGGAAGTTTCATTATTATATTTATTAAAAGGTGGAACAAAAATCTTGCTCCCAATAAGTGAGGTTGAAGTTATGATGCTCATTTCTTGAGCAGAAAAATCAAGCAGTCTATGATCAACATGTATTAATCCATGAGAAGCAAGTCGGGCGTCGTATTTTTGAGCAATTTCATAAATCCATTTTGGGATTCCGATTTTTTCTACTCGATAGAAAACACGATGATCGCTGTGGGCATTCAAAATACTAGGGAAAATTCTTTCAGAAATATCTGCCTCATCACTAGTTGGCATTTCAAAAACGGCGGGCGACACGGCAAGCAAGAACTCTAAATCACTGTGTTTATTTCGCACCCTTTCAAGGAATTTTTCCAAACGATGTTGCGATATATTCATAGAGATATCATCTATGCGTAGAATTGTTTTCGATGATTCCGACATTTTCACCATATTCACACTCCCAGATTATCAAATTTAACTAAATCCTAGTATCTTTTTGGAAGTAAAACTGTTTTTAGGGGAGGAATTTTGCTCTATAAAGTCAAACCGAAATTAAACTTGGTGTTGGCGCGATTTATGCTGCGAGACTTTCAGAGAGTTCCTGGCACCACAGATGATAGAACGTTTCCAGACATTGGCGATGGTTATGGCCTAGCCCGATCAATTGATATTCTAGAACTTCTCCGTGTATTAATTGTATCAAATTGGGGAAGAGCACGGACCCTTATTGATCTAGGTTGTGGTGATGGTGTCGTTTTGAGAGTTGCATCAAAAATATCGATTGCTACAATTATTGGTATTGAATCTGATTCGCAAATCGCAAGATTAGCTCAGAGTAATAACCCGAGCGCCTTAGTTATTAATTCCAAATTCGAAGAGTGGAATGTGGCAGGCCTAGAATTAGATCGCTATATCATTTACGCTTTTAACCCTACGTATTTCAAATTTCTTTTGACTGCGATAAATAATATCTTGGTGCAACATGAAGGTTGTATAGCAATCGTGCTTAAAAATATAAACGAAGATTTGAGCGGGATTAAATCTAAGAAACAATTTAAAACAAAAGAATGGAATTCTTTCAAAATAATCAAATTCTTTGACAATTAAATCATATTATCCAAATCACAAGATATTTCAATCTGTAAAAATTTCTTCAATAACTCATTATTTGCAACAATTTTAGCGATATCACCTTTTCGCCTAGGAGAAAAACTGAAAAGTGCCCGCATCTTCAGTTTTTGTTCCACGGCATTAATAACTTCTAACACCGAATGACCCTTTCCTGACCCAACATTGAGGATTGCTGGTGGAGATTCGACTTTCACAAGCAAATTTCTAATGGTTCGAGTCACATCTAAGACACTTATATAGTCTCGAACACCAGTACCATCTTTCGTTTCATAATCATTTCCAAACACTTCGATTGTACTATTATTCAATATACAATTCTTGGCAATGGGAATGAGATTTGTCATTTCAGTATCTTGAAGATTTGAATTCAATTGTCCTGCAACATTAAATAGTCGAAGAGAAGTGACCCATGTTTGCTTATCCCATTGAAAATTATTAACTATCACTTCCCCTTTCAATTTTGTTTGACCATAAATCGAGATTGGACTGGGCGTGATTTTTTCATCAAAGACTCCACTTTGTGAAAATGCATCTCCATAAACCGCCGCAGACGAAATAAATATGAATTTATCTATACCCTTTTTATTACTTGCTTCTATCAAGTTCATTGTTCCCTCTACATTTACTTCATCATAAAGATCTGGGACTTTTTCACCTTCTGATACAGACTTGAGAGCTGCAAAATGGACAACTTTTTCAATATTAAACTCAGAAAATAACTTGTCGAGCGCTCTTCTATCTCTAATATCTCCATCAACAACTTCTATTTCTTTTGGAATCCGGCTAATTTTACCAGAACTAAAGTTATCCAATACCAAAATTTCCGGCGATTCTTTCTTGATAGCGTTTATCAAATGGCCACCTAAATACCCGGCTCCACCTGTAATCAATGTGAACAATCTATTTCACTTCCACTTTTGCTACTTCTTCAAACTTGAATTTGGAATTTTGGAACACATCAAATTTCTACTTCCAGAACCTAGAAGCCAAAAGTCTGTAACATCTTTTAAATTAACTATCTTTTTAGATTCATCCCAAAATATATTTTCGAACTTTCCCAAACATTTAACAACTTGCAAGATTTTTTCTGGTTCTTGGTCAACTCTTGGTTCAACTTCTAAAGTTAGAGCTACAATTTTATCCCAAATATTGTCAGGGATTGATGACAGAATTATAGGCTCAGAACCTTGCGTATCTATCTTGATAACTAAGAATTGATATTTTCTATCTAAATCAATAAAAAAATCCAAACTGGATCTTGTTTCCACAATTTCAGAAATAGTTTCATTTTTTTCATCCAGATAAAGTGAAGTGTTGCCGAAGTGATTTTTTTGGGTGTAAATCTGGGCTGTTCCAGTCTGTTCAGACAATGCAAAAGACTCAATTCTAATTTCTCTTACTTCTGACATCTCAATCAAGTTCTCCCTAAGACTCTTTACATTGATTTTAAGTGGTTCCACCAATATGAAATCAACTTGAAAATTTGTTAAATTAGAGATTTGGAGTGAATTTGCCCCGAAATTAGCGCCAATATCAATGAAAGCAGTCTTTCCTTCTTGAGAGCTAAAATTGCACCACTTGGATAACTCCACATTTAGTTTAGTTTCCCATCGTCCAGTTTTCCAAATTTGATAATAAACGCCATCATCCTTAGGCGCGATTAATTTAGAACCTTTTTTTGCGATGGGATAGTTTCTGCGCGATGTTAGCGTCATTATATCCCTCGAGATTTCACTACTTGACTCAGAAAAACCAACAAGTTTGAAATGGTGCAAGACTCTCGCCTTAAATATCCTGATTAACCGTAATTGCTTCCTTTTCAATCTGAGCAAAAAAGTCTTCATTGGAAATATCTTAACAATTGGTAGCAAACCTTTTAAATTCATCCAAAGCGAATCATAATTCACCAAAGTATTGTATCCAAAATTGCTCTTTTTAACTCAAGTAATTGACCTTTTTAGGTCATAGTCAACCATAATATTTGCTAATTCTTTCCAGTGCGTATTAGGACTCCAATTCAATTCCTTTTTGATCTTTGCGTTATCTCCGACTAAAGCATCGACCTCGGTTGGTCGAACATATCGCGTATCAATTTCTACGTATTTTTGCCATTCTAAGTTCACTCTTGAAAATGATTGCTCACAAAAATCACGAATTGTTGCGCCGATTCCTGTTGCTACAACATAATCGCTTGGTGATTCTTGTTGGAGCATTAGCCACATACTTTCAACATATTCTTTCGCATAACCCCAGTCACGAATTGAGTCAAGATTTCCTAAGAAAAGTTTGTCTTGTTTTCCTGCAACTATTGCGGCAACGGCTCTTGTAATTTTTCTAGTTACAAAAGTTTCTCCACGCCTTGGTGATTCGTGATTAAAGAGAATTCCATTTGTGGCATGCAAGCCGTATGCTTCCCGATAATTCACTGTTGTCCAATAGGCGTACAATTTTGCCGCTGCATATGGACTTCTTGGTTGAAATCTACTCAACTCATTTTGTGGTGGAGGGGTAGATCCAAATAATTCACTTGTGCTAGCTTGGTAGAACTTAGCTGGTAGCCCACTCGATCTTATTGCTTCTAGTAGCGTCACCGTTCCTAGCGCGTCAACGCTCCCAGTATAGGTAGGCATACTGAAAGAGACCATAACATGGCTTTGTGCGGCGAGATTATAAATTTCATCTGGTTCTATAGTTCGAATCAAGTTTGTCATACCAGACGCATCAGTTATGTCACCATAGTGCAACTTAAACTTAGAACTTTCGTCATGTGGATCACGATAAATATGTTCAATCCTAGAAGTATTAAAAGTCGAACTTCTTCGAATAAGACCATGAACTTCGTAGCCTTTGCTAAGCAACAATTCCGCTAAGTAAGACCCATCTTGACCGGTTACCCCGGTTATAAATGCCTTTGGCATTATCCGCCTCTCTAACTAACAGAATTTTCCAAGAACCATTTGTAAGTTTCTCTTATCCCAGTTTCTAGAGAAACCTTTGGCTCCCAACCCAAGGAGTTAATATATCTTGAATCCAATAGCTTGCGAGGGGTTCCGTTTGGTTTTGTTGTATCAAATTCAATTTTTCCATTGAAATTGGTAATCATGGCAATAAACGTCGCCAAATCCTTAATTGAAATTTCATTTCCGCTGCCGACGTTTATGGTTGCTTGAGTTGAACCCTTTGTAATGAGAAACATGATTGCCGTGGCCAGATCCGAAACATTAAGGAATTCTCGCAAAGGGCTCCCATCACCCCAAACAGAGATTTCTTTTGAACCAGAAGCCACTGCGCTATTAAATCTCCTAAGTAAACCGGCTACGACATGTGAATTTTCTAAGTCAAAATTATCAAATTTTCCATATAAATTTGTCGGCATTAAAGAGAGCCAATCATGCCCATATTGTTTTCTATAGGCATCTACTAACTTAACTCCAGCAATTTTTGCGATTGCATAGGCTTCATTAGTAGGTTCTAACAGACCAGTTAATAATGAAGATTCTTTAATTGGTTGTTCTGAAAACTTTGGATAGATACACGACGATCCTAAAAAAATAAGTTTTGGGATCTTAAAATTATGTGCTGCATCCATAAGATTTGTTTGTATTTGTAAATTTTCCGATAGAAAAGTAACAGGATAGCTGTCATTTGCTTGTATGCCGCCAACTCTTGCGGCGGCGATAACTAATGCGTCGGGAGTCGTATCACGGATTTCGGCAAAAACTAATTCCCGGTTAGTTAAATCTAAATCCTTTGAAGACTTTCCAAGAATTTTAAAGCCAAGCTTTTTAGCTTCAAGTTCGACGGCACGGCCTACCATTCCAAAGCGGCCAGCGATATAAATCTTCATACTTAAAGATTACCGTTGTAAATAGAAATCTTGAGCAATTTTAGAAATTTTATCAAAATTTAAATGATTGTTAGCTAAATTACGATTGCTTTCAGATGCTTCATCAACCAACTGGTCGCCAACGACTGCTTTGAATAACTCAATTTCTAGTTGAACTTTATCCAAGTCAACTAAGCTCGCTACTGCGCCCTTTGATATCCATTCACCAGCACACGAGGTAATTGTTTGGATTGGGTAAACACCCTTTGCTAAAGCCTCTAGGAATGAAGTGCTGATCCCGTCACTGACTGAGCAACCAATATAGATTCTTGATTTTTCGAAAATCTTAGAAAGTTCACTGTGTGAAATTGGGTTCTTTGTTGTTGAAAATCCAATTCGACTTCCAAAAGTCTTAGCTAAATCTTCTACGCTGCCAATCAAATCTTCTGTCACTGAGTAGAAATACGCGGTTAAATCCCTATATTCAAGAAGCGCTTTGGAAACAGCTTCAATAGCCAAAGCACCTCGGCCAAATGTTCCACCATAAGCCTTAACAACTATATTCTTTCTCTCGGATGCAGGAATTCCAATATCTAAAATTTCGGAATCGATTAGACCGCCACCGTTTGGGATGCAAGGAAGCTGCACGCCTTTGAATCCAAGATCCAAAGCCAATTTATAGTCACGGTTACATTCTGCAGAATATAAATCTGCTTTTGCGAGTGCAGACTCAATCTTTGGTAAGTGTTCTGGAAGATGCTGGAAATAGAAGATGTCACTTCCCCAGTTGGTTAAGATGAATTTGAAATCCTTTTTATCAATAGCCTCGTCACACAAATACCCAGCACCTTGAATTTCTAGGGCATGAACATAATCGAACTTCTCTTTATGTAGTAACTTTCTTAAATATCTAGCTCTTAGATTTATTTTGATTATTTTTGGAATTTGGACAAAAAGTGCGAAGTCCAGGTATCCAAGAATTCTTACAATTCTTAGGGGATGAGAAACCGAAAAAGTGGCTGGTGATTTGTCATTGATTAACTTCAATAATTTTGGATGAATTCTCTTAAATTTCTTGGACGGAAAGAGCACGAAATCAATTTCCTGATCTGTGAATTGACTTAGCCATCTTCCGGCATGGATACTGTCAAACATGCAAACAATAAGGACTTTTTTCCGCCTCATTTAAGTGTCCTTAGGGTTGGCAAAAATCTCGATAACAATTTATACAAATATGAGCTAATTGGTGTGAAAAGAATAAACAAAATGATGTAAAGCTTTGCTTCTTCTACCCATCCTCTTCGTTTTTGGAATGATTTAAGCAAGTATTTCTTTCCGGGCACTTCGCTGCTGAAGAAGACAAGTCGCGCTGCCATGAAATATGCACTACCCAGCGCCATCTTTGCTATTTTTTTATCCACAATGTTTTCAGAGAGAAACTCTTCAATAACGGCTATCCGCTCATTAGCCATTTTAGGTCCACGCTTGTTTACTGATGTAGAGCCTGGGTGGTAACGCCACTGCGCTAAAACTTCTGGCCGGTGCCTTAATTCACCTAAACGACTTAGCCTTAGCCAGAAGTCATAGTCGCCAACAAAAGTCCATTTTTTTCTCCGGCCACCGATTTCTAGCGCTGCAGATTTTCTAAAGATGACCCCCGGGCCTGGAAGCGTAATGCAGCGGCCGATTAACAGTTCATCAGAATAATCAGGAACTCTTATCTCTTTTAGTATCTCGCCGACTGGACCAATCATTCGCCAATCTGGATAGATTGCGGCTAGATTCTTATCTTGTTCAAATTCTTCGATTGAATTTTCAAAGAGTTTTGAAGTAAATAGCGGATCATCTGCGCTTACAACAATTAAATAATCGCCTCTTGCTTCGCCAAATGCGATAGTTACAGACTCTGATTCACCTGAATTGGGTTTATCAATGATGCGAATCTGATTTCCGAACATCAATAAAATATCAAGAGTCGCATCTGTCGATCCATCATTTACAACTATGTATTCAAATTCTATATTTTGTGCCGCCGCCAAAACTGAATTTATAGTTTCTTCTATATAGTCCTGGCAATTAAAAACAGCTGTAACCACGGTGAGTATCGGGTTCGCTGAGGTCATTTTGGAAGTTTAGCATTCAGCCTTCTTGTCCCTGCCGCTGATACCCTTGATTTGTGGCTTCTATATTGATTATTGGTTCAACCGGAATGCTTGGGTCTGCAGTTACAAAATTCCTTTCGCAAAGCACGAACACAATAATTGAGTCGAATACATCGGGTCGCTCGATAATTCCAGAGAATAGTTGTGTCAAATTTGATATCGAAAAGCAAGAAGTAGAAGAGCTCTTCGTATCAAACTTGGGAAAGCCAGACTTCATTGTGAATTGTTCTGGTCTTATCAAACATAAAATAAACCCATCGGATGTCCAATCTGTGAAGAGTGCTTATAAAGTTAACTCGGTTTTCCCGAAAGCCTTATCGGATTTCTGTAAAAGTTTTGATACTAAAATAATTCAAATTGCAACGGACTGTGTTTTTACTGGATCTGCTGGTAAGTATCTAGAAGATAGTCCTCATGACGCCGCTGATACATATGGAGTAAGCAAATCTCAAGGAGAAGTTCTTGCAGAAAATCTGATGATATTACGGTGTTCTGTGATTGGCAGAGAGTTGAGTTCGCATGTAGAACTGACGGACTGGATTTTAGGTCAAGAAGTAGATTCGAAGTTAAAAGGCTTCACCAATCATTTTTGGAATGGCCTAACAACTTTTCACTTTGCGAAAGTGGTTTCTGGAATCATAGAAGTAGGCTCTTTCAGGTCCGGCATTTTTCATGTTCTACCCAAGGATTCAGTTTCGAAATTTGAACTGATAGGCGCGATTTGTACAAGCTTTAACAGGAAAGATATAACGGTTGAGGCTGTTGAGGCAGAAACCTTTGTTGACCGAAGGTTAGATACAAAGTTCCCGGAGAATAACAATGAATTCTGGCGGCTTGCGGGATACGATAAGCCCCTCGGCATTCTAGAAATGATTGCTGAATATTCGAACTGGGTAAGGGCCGAATAATATGTCAAAGAATTTAAAGTCCTCTGTTGTGACGATTACAGGAGGAACAGGCTCTTTTGGATCAACCATGGTTAAAGACTTGATCAAGCAGGATGCCGCTGAAATCCGCATCTTCAGCCGTGATGAAAACAAGCAAGATTCCATGCGTAATTCAATTAAAGATGAAAGAGTTCGTTTCTTTATTGGTGATGTTCGTGATGCCTCAAGTGTCGAGAATGTAATGAAAGGCACCGAATATGTCTTTCATGCCGCAGCACTTAAGCAAGTTCCTTCCTGCGAATTCTTTCCAATGCAGGCTTCGCTAACAAACGTCACGGGAAGTTCAAATGTTTTAGATGCTGCTATTAAAGCCGGCGTTAAATCAGTTGTTTGTTTAAGCACCGATAAAGCGGTATATCCAATTAATGCAATGGGAATGTCCAAAGCTTTGATGGAGAAGGTAGCCCAGTCATATGCCAGAAACATTGGTAGCGGCTCTACCAAAGTTGCGATAACCCGATATGGAAATGTATTGATGTCCCGAGGTTCGGTTATTCCTTTATTTTTAGATCAGATTAAAAATGGACAGCCAGTCACTATCACCGATGGAACAATGACCAGATTCCTAATGTCACTTTCGGATTCAGTTGAATTAGTTAAGTATGCGTTTACAAATGCAAATTCTGGTGATTTGTTTGTAAAGAAGGCACCTGGATGCACGGTTGATGTTCTTGTTGAAGCGCTTTCAAAGATTGCAGGAAAGTCTGGAAAAGTTGAAATAAAAAACATTGGAATACGGCATGGCGAAAAGATGTCAGAAGTTTTACTTGGATCAGAGGAACGTGCTCGTGCAACAGATCTTGGTGATTTCTTCCAAGTTCCACTTGATACTAGATCTCTTGATTACCATGTTTATTTTGATAAGGGACAAGAACAGAGTAAGGAGATTGAACCTTACACTTCTAGCAATACGAAACAATTGAGTGTTGATGAAGTAGTTGACTTAGTTTCAAAACTACCTGAATACATTGAATACAGAAAGGGGCAGTAAATTGGGTAAAACTAAAGTCACAACTATCGTAGGGACTCGCCCTGAGATTATCCGAATGTCAGAAATCATTAAAAAGTTCGATACCCACTTTGATCACCGCTTAATTCACACTGGCCAGAATTCAGATAACAACCTAAAAGATGTATTTTTCGCCGATCTTGGGCTCCGATTGCCTGATGTGATTTTTAAAGGCGAGCATTCAACTTTAGGATCTTTCCTTGGAAGCCTTTTTGTAAATATGGAGAAGGAATTTATCGATAACCGTCCTGATGCTGTGGTTATTCTTGGAGATACGAATAGTGCTCTTTCGGCAATTCTTGCAAAGAGATTTGGAATTCCGATTTACCATCTTGAGGCGGGAAATAGATCATTCGACGCAAATGTTCCTGAAGAAATAAATAGACGGATAGTTGATCACACATCAGATTTTAATTTAGTTTATACAACGCTTGCCAGAAACAATCTTATTGCCGAAGGAATCTCGGCTAGAAAATTAGCACTAACTGGAACGCCATTGCTTGAAGTCATAAATGCAAATAAATCAAAGATTGATAGTTCTAAGATTCTTGAAACTCTTAAGCTAAAAGCTAACGGATATTTCCTGGTGAGTGCGCACCGACAAGAGAATGTAGATTTCAGCAATCGCCTTGATTCATTGTTAGATTCACTTGAGGCCGTGGCGGAAAAGTATAAGATGCCAGTATTGATTTCGACTCACCCAAGAACTAAGAAGAAGCTTCAAAATCATAAGGCGCTTAATAACCCAAGGCTAAAGTTTCATGAACCGTTTGGATTCTTAGATTATGTTAAATTGCAATCCAATGCACGAATGGTGTTATCAGATAGTGGAACCATAAGTGAAGAATCTTCAATTCTTGGCTTTCCAGCAATAACTATTAGGGATTCGATGGAACGTCCAGAGGCCCTTGAAGCAGGTTCTATTGTTATGAGTGGAATTGAGAAGGGCAGATTGCTTGAAGCGATTGAATTGGTAGAAACATCTAAATTAAGCCCTGTGATCCCGGCTGAATATCAAATTCCTGATACTTCAACACGGGTTGTTAACTTCCTTATTTCTACAGTTCACCAACATGCCTTCTGGAATGGGCTGCACCAAAACTAGGGCTTTGGGCCGCGCTTTTTAAGGGCTTTTTCGTAGGCTTTAATGTGAGTTTCAAGAAATTGCTGATGGCCAAATTTATTCTCACAATAGTCTCTTGCGCTCTTTCCCATTTGCAGTCTAAGTTCTTTATTTTTTACCAAAGAGTTAATTGCATCGATTCTTTCCTCTAGGCTTGAAACTAAAATTCCTGTAACTCTATCGTCAATAACTTCAGACACTGAACCCACATTTTCAGCGACGGCAGGTATGCCCGCTAGACCTGCTTCAATCAATGAAATAGGTTGAGCTTCATTATCCGAAGTTAATAGGGCAATATCTGAAGCTGCCCAAATTTCTTCTGGTCGCGTCCAACCAACTAGGCGAACATTGCTTGGAAGGTCAATTCTTAATGAATTATACAAATCGCCATCTCCACCAATGACAAATATTAAATTATTCAATTTTTTGGCAAGTTCGATGACTCGATCTGGTCTTTTTACTTGAGCAAGTCTTCCAAGCCATCCAATAACGATTTCATTTTCAGATATTTCTAATTTCGCTCTGAAAACACTTTTTGACTCAAGTTCGTGCAACCTCACACTTGGTCTCGCTACTACATAGATTTCTTCACGACCAATTCCGGCCCAAAGCAATTCGTCCTTTACTTTATTGCCGGCTGCAATTAGCACATCACTTCGTGATGCTAGAAGTTTTTCAATTAGCATAAAAATGAAAGTTTTTGTCTTTGAAAAATACCCATACAGCAGGTGTCCATGAATAGTGTGCACAATTGCCGGCCTCTTCTTGCCAAGAGAAAGAGCTGCCAAGCGCCCAATTACTCCTGCTTTTGCAGTGTGCGTATTCAAAACATCTGGTAACTCTCTTTTTAAAATTTTTCGTACTTGCAAAATAGCTTGAAAGTCTCCCCACAATGCAATAGATCGGCCTAAACCAGATATTCTCTTGCCATTGTGGATTGAAAAACACTCATCTTCAGATTCACTGCCTTGAACAGACCCCGCATACAAAACCGTTTGGTGACCTGCTTTTTGAAGTTCTTTTATAAGCTCATCCAGCCAGCGCGCGGTTCCACCACGGTTTACCCGAGCAATCATTTGGATGATTTTCACTCATAAACTCTAACAAGAATTTCAAGCGAAATTCAGTTCTAACTCAAAGTTAAAGAAAATTGGACTTAACCTAATATCATAGTCACATGAGATTCTCCCGAAGAATGATGGAATCCAGCACGATTTTAAAGTGTGCAAAAGTTCTATCAAGACGCGAGCAACAAAAAATATTTTTGGTTATTTGCGTCCAGATATTCTTAAGCGTATTGGACCTTGTGGGTGTCGCAATTGTAGGTATTCTAGGAGCCCTTGCGGTCCGTGGAGTGCAATCCCAACAGCCAGGGGATCGTGTAAGCATGGTTCTAAGAACCTTACAAATTGAAGATTTGAGTTTTCAAAACCAAATGATTGTTTTGGGATTCTTGGCTGCTTTTGTTTTAATCGCAAGGACTATGGCCTCGATTTATTTGAATCGTAAGACTTTATTTTTTCTGAGTCGCCGTGGGGCTACGATATCCGCACGATTAACTTCACAACTACTTTCTCAGTCTCTTTTGAAGGTTCAGAATCGAACAAATCAACTTACTCTTTATTCATTGACGAGTGGTGTTGAGATAGTAGTTCTAAGGATCCTAGGAACTGCTGTGACTCTGGTGTCTGATTTGTCTTTATTGATTGTAATGATTGTTGGGCTTTTTCTCGTGGATCCACCGATTGCGATTAGTTCTATTCTGCTTTTTGGCCTAATTGGCCTTGCACTTTATAAATTAATGCATAAACGTGCTCACATATTAGGGCTGGCACATCATAATTACAGTATACAAACTAGCGAAAAAGTGATTGAAGTTTTAAACTCATATCGAGAATCAACTGTTAGGAATCGAAGAAACTATTATGCTCGTGAAATTGGCGAACTGCGCATAAAAATTGCTGATGTTTCGGCTGAAATGAATTTTATGCCAAGCATTAGTAAGTATGTTATGGAAACCACTGTTGTAATTGGGGCTTTGGTCATTGCTGGAATTCAATTTATGTTAAAAGATGCTGTTCAGGCTGTCGGAACTCTTTCTATTTTTCTAGCAGCAGGGACTCGAATTGCACCTGCAGCGCTACGGCTACAACAAGGTGCAGTTCAAATTAGAGAAGCTTCTGGGTCTGCAAGTTCCACACTCGCACTGATTGACGAATTGAGTAGCATTAAGATTGACAATAACATTCCAGATGTTTTGAATTTGGACCATAAAGGTTTTGTTCCAGAAATTTCAATCAAAGGTGCTTCTCTGACTTACCCGGCTAAAGAAATACCTGCAGTTCAGGATTTGAACTTAGAAATACCACCCGGAAGCTCTTTGGCTTTTGTAGGGCCTTCTGGTGCTGGTAAAACAACGATAGTGGACATAATTCTTGGGGTTTTAAGTCCCGATGAAGGATCTATAGAGATATCAGGGATTAGTCCCTTGGATGCAATTAGAAAGTGGCCTGGCGCAATTAGTTATGTGCCACAAGATGTAATGATCTCAAATGGAACTATCAGAGAAAATGTTGCACTCGGGTATCCGCTCGAAGTCGCTACGGACCAACGTGTTTATGCAGCACTAGAAATTGCAGATCTCGTGGGCTTCGTGAAATCCCTTCCTAATGGACTTGATACCCAAGTTGGTGAACGAGGAACAAAGATAAGCGGTGGGCAAAGGCAGCGCCTTGGAATCGCCCGTGCGATGTTCACAAATCCATCACTATTGGTATTAGATGAGGCAACCAGTTCTCTTGACGGCGAAACTGAACTAAAAGTTTCTGATGCTATTAAGAATCTTGGGAAATCAACTACTGTCATTTTAATTGCACATAGATTAAGCACGGTCAAGGACGTAGACATTGTTGTGTATATGGCTGATGGAGTGATTAGAGCGACTGGAAAGTTTGAAGAAGTCCGAAGCAGAGTAACTGATTTTGACCGCCAAGCACAGCTGATGGGATTGTAGAAATGAAAAAAGTTTTAATCACAGGTGGCGCAGGGTTTATAGGTTCGCATCTGGTTGATCACTTTATTCAACGCGGCTCTACGGTTATGATTTTGGATAATCTAACATCTGGATCCAAAGCTAACTTGCAGGGGCCTGGCGGTAACGCAAAGTTCGTCTTGGGCGACATAAGAAATCTAGATCTAGTTGAAGAATTGGTGAATGGGGCAGATGTAATTCTGCATATGGCTGCCGCGCTAGGCGTGGATAACATTATGTCTGACACAATTGAATCAATTTCAACCAATATTTATGGCAGCGAAGTTGTTTTGCAGGCTGCATCAAAATTTAAAAAGCGGATATTTATTGCAAGTACATCTGAAATCTATGGCAAGAACCCGAGGCAGCCGCTATCTGAAGAAGATGACCGAGTGATTGGAACGCCGCAAAACTTTCGTTGGTCCTACTCTGATGCTAAGGCGATTGAGGAATCAATTGCAAGAGTTCTTTTCTTGGAAAAAGGCCTTCAAGTCACGACTGTTAGATTCTTTAATACAATCGGTCCGAGACAGACAGGGAAATATGGGATGGTTGTTCCTAAATTCATAAAGTCGGCACTTCTTGGAGACGACATCCAAGTTTATGGGGATGGCAAGCAGACTCGCGTTTTTTGCCATGTCACCGATGCTGTAGATGGCGTTATTTCTCTTTTAAACAACCAAAAATCTATTGGAGAAGTTTTTAATATCGGCGGTGTTGGTGAGATATCAATTTTTGACTTAGCTAAAAAGGTAATCCAGTTAACTGATTCAAAGTCTAGAATTGTTAATGTTCCATATTCACTTGCCTACCCTGAAGGATATGAAGACATGCAGCGTCGTGTTCCAAATATTTCAAAAATGGAATCACTCACTGGGTGGAAACCTAAGTTTGATATAGATGAGGCAATTTTAGACATTCTAAAAAATGATTAGGAAGTTACCTTGATGTTTACGCAACAAACACGCAACAAATTTGCAAATTCTTTTCCTCCAGCACATGTCTTGCGCGGAAAGAGGAACATGAAAATCTTGCAATTAGCACGACCGTTCGGAGATGACATCATTACTAATGCAATTGAATCTGGTGGGCCGAAATTGATTGGGAGACTCGGGGGCACTGAAGCAAGAGTCTTAGGATGCTACCTCGATATTTTTAAGGGTAAATCTCTTTGGGATCCCTTTTCTACAGTGTTTTCGATTCTAAGCTTCAAAAAGCGCCTGAATCAATTGAGGGAGGGGGCAGGGGTTTATCCAATAAGTAGGCCCGTTGTTAAATCTTTTTTAAGTGAATACTTGCTGGCACTTGAAACTATCGATGTATTAGGAACTTGGGGCTCAACATTTACATGGGTCGAAAAATATGCACTAAGAAGTGGGGGCACCCCAGCAGTTTCACACCATTTAGTCGCGCCTTGGGTTAATTCTTTTGTAAATTCTAAAGCAAATAGTAAACCCTGGTCTTTCTCTTTAGATGGTAAGAAAATTCTAGTTGTAGGTGGATTTTCACAAAGCTTTAAAAGTCAGCATGAAAGAATTGATAAGGTTTTTCCAAGTAATTTCTATCCTAAATTCAATGCCAAATTTATTGCCGCCCCAATTTCACAAGGCGGTATAAATGATGGCCAAACTTGGGTTGATCATCTTGAGCGGATGAAAAAAGAGATGGAAGAGACTGATTTTGATGTCGCGCTCATCTCTGCAGGCGCATATGCCTTGCCTCTTGCCTGTCACGCAAAGAAACTAGGCAAAGTAGGCATCACTTGTGGCGGTGAGTTGCAACTTTTCTTTGGTGTTATTGGTAAGCGTTGGGAGAATTCGGAAAAAGTCACGAAATATAGAAATGAATTCTGGGTCAGACCCAGCGAAGATGAGCGACCAGCTAATTGGCGAGAAATTGAAGATGGCTGCTACTGGTGATCAAACTAAAACAAATTTGTATCTATAAGCGTACCCGTTAAGTCGTATAGATCCGACTTGGTATTAATCAGGGTTGATCTATTCACCGCATCGTGGAGAATTGAAACAATAACAAAGTCACTATTGCTAATATCATTTAAATCTGTAGATGATTCGGTGCCCCAAGTTTTCACCAGTGGGTCATGCCAGACCACTTCGTTTCCTTGACTCCTTAGTTCTTCAATTAATCTAATGGTCGGGCTTTCGCGAATATCAGCAATATTTGGTTTGTAAGAGATTCCAATAATCAAGATTTTCTTACCAGAAATAGTTTCATTGCGCTTCCTTGATATTTCTTCAATTATCTTCTTTGGCATTTCAAAATTAACCTCATTGGCAAGATCTATAAATTTAGCTTCTGCTCCGGCTTTATTTGCCGCAAATGATAAGAAGGATGGGTCAACCGGGATGCAATGCCCGCCGACACCAATTCCTGGCGAAAATTTCATGAAGCCGTATGGCTTGGTCGCTGCTCCATTTAGAACTTCATGGACATTGATTCCGAGCCTGCTGCAAATAAGTGAAAATTCGTTTACCAATGCGATATTTACCTGGCGAAATGTGTTTTCGAAAAGCTTTGCAGTTTCAGCAGCTTCCGGAGAAGATAATTCAATAATCTGATCGCAAAAAGTTGAATAGAACTCTTTAGTTTTTGCGCCCGCCTCTGGTGTCAATCCAGAAAAAAGTCTTGGAGTGTTCTTAATTTTCCAGTTGGGGTTTCCTGGATCCACGCGCTCTGGCGAAATCGCATAAAGATGTTTGATGCCAGGTTGAGAGTTTTCTTCTACATTTTTTACAATCACATCCCGAAGGGTTCCGGGATAAGAAGTAGATTCATTAATTATCAATGTGCTTTTTGTAAGGTTCTTGCCTAGTAGTTCTGATGCTGAAACTACGTAACTAACATCGGGTTCGCGGTCTTTATTTAAAGGCGTTGGCACTGCAATTATTGCAATAACTGATTCCGCAAAATCTGATGGATTAGAACTCGCCTTGTATCTAGATTCACTGATTAGACCTTTTAATGTGGAACTAGAAACATCTTCGATGTGAGATAAACCCAGATTTAAACGGTTTGCTAGTTCTTCGTTTAAATCAAACCCGATAACTTCATGGCCGGCTTCTGCAATAGCCATTGCCAACGGCAGGCCAACATAGCCTTGGCCAATTACTACGACCTTGGAAGGCTTCACTTAATCCGATCATCTCTTGGATTTAATTTCTTCATCTGTTCGACTGCATCTTTAGCTTTTTCAGATTCAACTGGTGAAAGTATTGCAATCATGCGCCAAGAATTGAAGTCTCTTGGATTGACTTTTACATTGTCTTCAGCAATGGAAATAGCTTGTTCGTTTAGCTGACTATTTTGATACATCGCCGCAGCAGTTAAATTACGGCTATTGGACTTTGGAAATTTCTGTGTCGCAGCTATTACTTGCTCACCATTCCTGCTTTTTAGAGCGGTGATAAATGTGTGATCAGTAATGAAAGCCGGTGCAACCATTGAAATACCTACGATAGAAATTATTGCAGGGATTGCGAGTTCTTGAAGTGATCCTTTCTTGGCTGTTCTCTTAAATCCTTTGCCTTGATTTGCTTGTGCTGAATCAGAGTATGAATATCCAAGAACTAACCCACCAAACAACCAGCCCCATACTGCAAGGCCAAGTTGATTAATGCTGATAAATGATTGCGCCTGATAGCCAATCCATCCCACAAAAATTGCAGAAAAATATGGGTCAAATTTTGGAGAATTCTTCAAAAGCTTAATTCCACGGAACAAGACAAGAACATTTAAAGCGAGATACGCGACTAAGAGTGGAAATCCGCCATTAGATGCAATATCAAGATAAACGTTGTGAGCTGAATTTGTGTTGGCATCCAGAGAATTTAGGGCGGCAGGAGCAGATCTGACGCTCCAATACCAATCGCCAAACGAGTCAAGGCCGACACCAAATATTGGATTTGCTTTCAACATTTCTATTCCAGCATTCCAGTAATAACCACGTTGGCGGACCGAAACTTTGTAAAGATAAGCAGATAACGACCCAATATTTACCATGCCAAAAATGGCCGTGACGCCAACAGCCGTGGCAAAGAGGGCGTAAATAGCAACCCAGATGTTTTTTACTTTCGCAGACTTATATAGTGCTATCAAAACCAATATCCCTGTTGTTAGACCAAAAACAACAAAACCCTGAATCGATTGAGTTTTAAGAATAACAAATAACGCTAAAAGTTCGTATCCGAATAATGCTGCTATTGCTAATTTACTGACTTTAAATTGTAAAATAAGTGCGGTGGCCGCAACACAGCTCAATCCGATCATGCTTGATGAGAAGTTAGGATTTCCAAGGAAGCCAATAACTGGGCTATAAGGGTTGCTCCATTTAACAGGATCTCCGCCTGAGGCCTGAATCAATCCATAAAATATATTTAGTCCACCCACCCCAAGGATGGCAAAGGCAAATAGTTTTACATTACTCATGTTTGAGATCAGCATTGCGCACAGCAGTAAGACCACTAGGGCTAAATAACTAATCAATCCGGTGGCTCGTCCACCAGCGCCATACATTTGCTGAATCTTTGGGGCGCCTGAGAATAGAAGCGTTGAAAAAAGGAATAGAACGAAAAAAGTTGCAATCACAAAGGCTGATCTACTTCTCTTACTCCAAAGCAGCCTAGCGTTAGAAATTAAGAGTCCAAGTCCGAAAACACCAACCAAGTGCAGAATAAACGCTTTGGGCACATTTATTGGATCCATCGAGAATTCCGGAAGCATAATCAAAGAAGCAAGAGGAACACCTACTGAGAGAATGCTCCTGATAAGAACGGATTGCTTTAGATTTTCCATATCCGAATCTTACTTTCTGAAATCGCCAAAATTGAAGTTTTCAACTCAAAACTGTGACTTTTATATTCTCAGATACTGTTTTAAGAGTAAAGCCAGAAGGCCTGGCTCCCATTTAGGAGCCGGGCCTTCTGTAGTGCTTTAGATTAACTCCGAAGAGTTAATTTAGGCTCTATTTACTTCTTTAGCTTTGCAACTGCTGCAGTTAGCTTCTTAACGCTTGCGATAAGAGACTTAACTTGAGCAGCTAGTGCTGTAACAGCAGCTAGTGCATCTGATGCAGCTTGTGTTGCATTTTGAGCTTCATCGTATGCATTGTTAGCAGCATCTGTTGCAGCGTTAGCTGCATCAAGTGCTAGTGATGCGTTTTCATCAGCTGCGCCACCTGAAACTGTTGCTGTGGCGGTTAGAGCCTTAGCGCGAGCTGCTTGTGTTAGAGCGGATGAAACTGTTGATGCAGCAAGTGTTGTTCCAGAGAATGTTAGATCTCCTGAGAATGAAGGTGCATAGATATCAAATGCAGCTTCACCAGCAACTGTTGTTACTGATACGCCTGAAGCAAATGCTCCGTTAGCACCAGTTGAGTTTGATTGCATGTATAGGTTTGCAGTCAATGGTGTTGCAGCTGCGAAGATGGTGTATGTGCCATCTGCAACTGGGCGACCAGCCGCGTTTGTTAGCTTGACAGTCAGTACGCCTGGCTCGCCAGGTTGGTATGCAGCCTTATCAAGTGACATTGTTACTGAATCAGCTGTTGCGCTTGAAACTTCAATTTCAATTGTCTTTGTGACAGTTGAAAGTGCAGCTGTAGCCCCGTTTTGAACAGTAATTGTTGACTTACCAACAGAAACACCTGTGATCGCTACGTATTGTCCAGCAGCAGCAACGTTATGTGCTGAAGCGGAAACAGTAGCAACTGCAGTATTGCTTGAAGTTACATAGAATGTTCCGCTAGCAGCAGCGCCGCCAGCTGAATCTAGTGCAGAAACCTTCAGACCTGATGCTGTTAGAGAATCATCAGTTCCAGCCGCTCCTACGCCGTATGTGCCTGTAAGGCTTGTAAGTGTGTATGAAGCTGCAGCACCTGTGAAGGTAACTGAGCGAGATACTGAAACTGTGCCTGAGGTTAATGTAACTGTTGAAACTCCAGCAGATCCATCACCTGACAGACGAACATAAACAAAGCCGCCGGTTCCGGTTGTAACTGAAGCTACGCGTTGAGTCATTGAAGGTGATGAAGAAGGTGTATATCCATTGTCATCAGCAATTGCGCCGATGAGACCTGGACCAGAGATAGTTACAGAAACAGTTGCTGCATTAACAGCATTTCCATTTCCATCTTTAAGCTTGGCAGAAATAACTGCTACCTGTGATGGAGATCCAGCTGTTCCCTTGTCCTTAGAAAGAGCAACGGTTGAGTCAGCTAGTTGATCAGCAACTGTTGTAGCAACAGAGGTATCAATTAGATAAGCAGACCATGAGGCTGCTGCAGTTGTTCCTGATGAAGTCCAAGTGATGTTCTTAGTAACAGCAGTTCCTGGAACTCCGTTTGCATCAAGTGGTGTGATTGTTAGTGTCTGAGTACCTACTACAGCAGAACTCAAAACAACTGTTACAGAATCATATGGGTCAGAACCTGAATCTGTGCTTGAGTTGAATTGGAATCCAGTCGCTGTAACAGCAGTGAGAGTCTCTACGCCTGCTTCACCCGCAGCTGAAACGATTGTTCCAACTCCTGAAGAGGCTACAGTTGCAATTGTTGAAGAATCAAACCCGATTGTCACCGTAGCTTGACCTCCAACAACTTGGTAGCCGTTTGTTGTGTCATACATTGTTGTATAAGCAGCCGTTGGAGCAATTGCGCTAGCTGAAGTTGCAGTAACAACTGAAACTCCGCCTAGTGCCAACGCAGCAGCAGCAACAAGCGCAATGCGCTTAAAGCTTGTCTTTGTAGACATTTGTTTCCTTTCGATAGTCACTAACGAGACGATCCCGTCTGTGGCTTTGAGATGAGTCGCACGTGCTGACGCATCTCTTTTCTGTTGCAGTATCCGGACTGCAGCAGAAACCTGTTTGTTGTTGTCTTTAGGCGACATAGATCGCCTGCCCTAGAACTTGGGTTTTACCTTGGTTTAGTAGGACAACAGTTGTGATCTGAGAAGGGGCGGACTTACTGTCAACGCCTCGACTCGCTGGGATAATTGTATCCGACGCTGAACCAGCTTTTATGCTCATAACAGCGGTTAGAAGGTAATTTCCGTCAGATAGACGCTCAAAATTAGTGTTTGTGGCGGCGATCTTTAGGCCAACCCAGCTGCCAACCATAGAAACAGAGGCATCAGCGCTGTATGTGGTGCCACTGCCGCCGACTGTAATTTCCTGGGAAAGCAAAACGTTGATTGCGTTGCTATCGGTGGTCATTGTGTTGCTGCGAAGGACCAGGCCTTCGTTGGTCAAAACTGGTGTGGATTTAGAAACGTTGATCGCGCCATTTTGGCCAGCTGCGTTTGCAACTGTGAAGCCAGTTGGGACGCCGGCTGAATCAAGGCCGAAGAATGTAAGTGCCTTTGCTGAAGACTTGATGTCGATCATCTGACCACTTGATAGAAGTGAATCAGCCTTCTTTGCGTTCTGTGCTGGAGTCGATGCTGCAGAGGCTTCTGAAGAAGCTTCGGCTGAAGGTGCTTCTGAACTTGCAGCTGCAGGGACTTCTTGCGCTGTTGTTCCAGAAGTAACGATTGAAGAGATGTTGTCCTGCCCGGTTACTGAGTTAAAGCCAAGGAAGGCAACAAGAACAATAAGTAGTGAGAGGGCAACCTTTGAAGATTTCTTCGCAAGTTCGGCAGCCTTCTTGTATTGGGTTGAAAGGGCTTCAAGAGCAGTTGTGCCTGTGGCCTCGTCAATAACCCATTCGGTAAGAACACGAACAAATGATGCACGAGCGCGACCAACAACGTGGCGGACATTCTCTGGCTTGGTGCCAAGTGCCTTTGCGATCTCTTCGGTTGAACGGCCTTCCATTTCCCACATAACAAGTGCGGTGCGTTGGTCGGCTGAAAGACGTGAAAGTGCTTCGCGGATGATTGATGCATCTTCAGCGGCAGCAAGTGTTGTATCAAAAGGAATGTGGGCTTCTGCTGAAATCTCGGCTAGGCGCTCTTGTGATGTTTCAGAGTCGATAGCTACAAGGTTTGGACGAGATCCAGTTGAGCGGATCTGGTTTAGGCAGAGGTTGTTTACTGTGGTGCGAAGGTATGCGAGTGCACGATCAGCTGTGTCTAGTTCAGGGGCAGCAAGAATGAACTTGAGGAATGCCTCTTGAACGATTTCAGCAGCATCAGCTTCAGAACGCAGAATTCGGCGAGCTTGGCCAATAAGTGATGAGCGGTTTTCAGCGTATAGCGCGGAGAGATCGGCAACAGACCAGTCAGAGACGGTTGCTGGTGTAGCGGCAACGCCTTCTGTGGTGTTCTTCTTACGAAGTGCCATTTTGGGTATTTCTCCGGATTTCTTACTCGAGTGGCCTTGCGGCCGGTATTGCAGATGACAACGTCTTGCCCTCTACTATGTAAGACACCCCTGGGGGGCAAATGTTGTGCTCTGGGGAAAAGAATTTTTGGGGATTTTCGAGCTGAGCGTGCGTGAGCGTGGATTTCGTCCCTATATATAGGTATATCGGTGTGGAATCAGTCTATCGGACTGCTTTATAGGCCCCACGGCTGGTCATCGGGCGGAAAACCACTTGAATCAGTTGGATATGGCGGGCCCGAAAGCCGGCCGCCGAGCTCAAAAGATAGTAATTCCACATTCTGCGGAATCGCTCGTCATACTTGGGAATCTCTTTCCACTTCTTATTTATATTGGCATGCCAGGCCAAAAGGGTCTTGTCGTAATCTGGACCAAAATTATGGACATCCTCGATTATCACCTTCTTCTCAACCGCCTTTGAGATTTGAGCCAGTGAAGGTAAAACTCCGCCCGGAAAAATGTAACGATCAAAAAATGGATCTGTTACTTGTTTGGTTTCATTTGAAGCGATCGTGTGATGAAGCATCATTCCATCAGGTTCTAGAAGCGAAATACATTTATTAAAGAAAGTTTCAAGATTTTTTGGGCCAACATGTTCCATCATTCCGACCGAAACAATCCGGTCAAATTTCCCAGACAAGTCTCGATAATCCATCTGTAGATACTCGACATTTAACTTACCGTTCTTGGCCTGGGCCAGTTCAATCTGATTATCTGCCGGTGAAATTCCGGTACCAATGATTCCGTAGTTCTTGGCGGCATAACGAAGCAGCCCGCCCCAGCCGCAACCAATATCCAACAACTTCATTCCAGGTTTTAATTCAAGCTTGCGACAGATTAAATCAAATTTTGCAATTTGGGCTTGATCCAAAGTTTTTGCACTCTTCCAATAACCACAGGAATATGCCATCTCTTTATCAAGCATTCGGCTGTAAAGATCATTTCCGATGTTGTAATGATGTTTGGCATTTGCGGCAGCTTTTGCTTTAGTCTGACGATTTAGAACTGTTGATTTAACTGCGTGGCTGACAAGTGAAATCGAGAAAGGAACTTTGTCTAAAACATTGATCTCTAATAATTTTGTTAAGAATTGATCAATGGATTCAACATCCCACCAGCCATCCATATATGCCTCGGCCAAACCTAATTCACGTTGCGAAATTATGCGGTTCCAGAGGCGATCATCATGAACTTGGATATCCCATGGATTTTTTCCGTTTACCTCGATACCGGCCAAACCCAGGATATGCAGGCTCAATTGCTTGGAATTCATGCGAGATATTTTCTTATATTTCTTCAAATCTGAAAAGGGGTTTTCTAGATTTTTGGTAGATGCCAATCAAATTTAATTGAAATCTCGCGCACCAGCACGATTACTAATCCACCCACGATAGCCGTAATCACTTCGGAAACATCTAGGTAATTCAGCCCGGCATAGGCAATCGCACCAGCCAGACAAGATGTGCCGATCGTTTCGCGGTGAAGCAAAACTGGTTCGACTTGGCAAAGAACATCACGCAGCAAGCCACCGGTTACACCACCGACTAAACCAAGTGCAACAATGCTTACAAAGTTTGCGCCATTTGCGACCGCGTAATTTGCACTTGAAACAGTTGCGACTGCAAGACCAAAAGTGTCTAGGGCAAGAAGAAAACGACCAACCGGTTTTGTCTCTTTTGCAATTATCGTGATCAGAACTGCGAGCGCTATGGATGCAAATAACCAAGAGTTTAAAATCCAAGGTGGGCGCTCACCAATAAATAAATTGCGGAGAGTTCCACCTGCAATTGATGCAACAGTTGCAATCAGTGCTATTCCGCCGTAATCCAGACCTTTACTTGCAGCGATACGCGCACCAACAATTGCAAAGGCAAAAGTTGCGATTAGATCGAGGCCGGTAACAAGTGAATCAATCTGCATTTAATTAAATTTCTACTGATTCAAATCAGCAGGAGCAACGATCAGCTTCTGCGACACCTTCTAGCGCTTCTTCAATATGTTCGCCACAACCTACCCAAGTGGCTTTCTTGCAAATATCGCAGCTAACTTTTGAACACATTTCGTGGCTCCGTTTCGTAAATTAAACTAACAATCTACTTGTGGGCCCCGTCGGGATCGAACCGACGACCCACGGATTAAAAGTCCGTTGCTCTACCGACTGAGCTAGAGGCCCTGGTTTTTGCGCTGATGAAGTATTTAGCGCTTGCGAAGTGTAACGGCTAAAAGCATGGGGTCTAAACCTGGCATATTTCATTAAGATTCCAACGTGAGCAGAGCTGAACTAGAAGGTGCAATTCGCCAGGTCCCAGATTTTCCCGCGCCGGGGATTCTATTTTTCGATATCTTGCCTTTGCTCAAAGATCACAAACATTTTTTAACTCTGACAAAAGAACTTTCGGCTTTCGCTAATGCAATTGACGTTGTCGCTGGTATTGAAGCACGTGGCCTGATACTTGGGTCGGCCGTCGCTTTAGAACTTGGAAAGGGCTTTATTCCCCTTCGCAAAAAAGGAAAATTGCCTGGGGCTACTTTTGAAGAGAGTTATGGCTTGGAATATGGAATTGACACTTTAGAAATTCAAGAAGGTGTTTTAAATCGCGGTGATCGAGTTTTATTGATTGACGATGTTCTGGCTACCGGTGGAACTTTGGTGGCCGGTGTGAAACTTATTCACCAATGTGGGGCTGTAGTCGAAAGCGTTGCGGTGGCTCTGGAAATTGCCGAACTTCCGGGACGCGATAAATTTGCAGGCGCCTTTCCTGATATTGCTTTGAATTCGTTATTTGTTAAGTAAATCTAAAAATCAATTAGCAGCGCGCTTTAAGCGATCTCGAATCGCAGCGGCCAAACCATCGCCTTCGGGTTGGATCACACAAATCTTTGTCAGGCCCTGGGCATCTGCAAAGCGAAGCGCGGAATAAAGTTCTCGGGCATAACCTTCGATCGAACTTGGTGCTGCAAGACGAATTGCACCAGCCGGTGTAGGTATTGAATCAATTGCAATAAAGCCATCACCGATTTCGGGATTTGTATCTAATACAACTTTAGCTTTGGGTGAATAATGCGATTCAAGTGAACCTGAAACTCGAATATCTGTTGTGGGCTCTTCAATCACAAGCAGGCCAGTGCTTTGGGCAATCATCTCTTTTGTAATCGCCCCAAGGCGCAATATCTGTGGGGCATCTGATGTGCAATCAATAATGGTTGATTCGACACCAACTTGGCATGGCCCGCCATCCAAAATTACATCGTTTGCATCATCCAAATAACTAGCTAATTCATCTTTCACTGCTTGGGCCGTCGTCGGTGAAACCGCGCCAAATCTATTTGCACTTGGTGCAGCTATCCCTTTGCCACCCAAGCTTTCAAATTCCTTCAACAAGGCCAATGCAATTGGCTGATTTGGGACCCGAAGGCCGACGGTATTTTGATTCCCCGTAATAAAATTCTTTGCTAATTTGCTGCGTTTAAAGATCAACGTCATTGGCCCCGGCCAGAAATCGCGAGCCAAGTTAATGGCGTATTCACTTATATCTTCAGCCCAATCACCAATCGCATCGGTTGATGCAATGTGCACAATCAACGGATGATCTGCCGGACGCCCTTTGGCTTTATAAATCTTTGCCACTGCGCTTTCACTTGTTGCATCAGCGCCAAGGCCGTAAACCGTTTCAGTTGGAAACGCGACTAAGTGGCCAGCGGCAATACTTTTTGCCGCAGCCTTTATTGAATTAGTCGAACATTCCGATAAGAACATGAGCCAATTCTCTCATTAAACATTGACCTTATTCGCGGGTGGCACCAATGAAACCTGCCTTAGAATCAGGGCATGAAAACTTCTGCATCGAATAAAACCCGAGTAATCGCTGTAATCGCACTGTCTCTTCTGGCCTCAACCTTTGGCACACAATTTGCTCAGGCCGCCACACCAAATCGATACATCAGCGTAAGTTCAACCGGCACTGTAAAGGTGACACCAGATGCGGTTCGGTTGAATGCATCAGTATCTGCGATTGCAAAGATCAGCAAAGATGCACTAACAAATGCCAATATCGCGGCCGATAAATTTCGAACAGCGATCTTGGCCAACGGTATTGATAAGAAGAATCTTGCCAGCACAACTTTGACCGTGTATCCCGAATACAACTACACCCAAGAAGGTGGCAATGTTTTAATCGGCTATCGCGCATCCCAAAGCTTTGAAGTCATAATCCGCAATGCCGCCAAGGCTGGCGAAATTGTTGACGCTGTTGTTGCAAGCGCAGGTGATGCCCTTTATATAAATGGCGTAACCCCATTTGTTTTCAACAATTCAAAGGCCACTGAAGCTGCACGAATTTCTGCAGTCAAAAATGCAAAAGCAAAAGCAAATTCATATGCAAAATTACTTGGTGTAAAGATCGGCAAGATCATTAATCTTCAAGAATCTTCAGCCCCAACTTCATATCCAATATCGATGGTTCAAGCCAAGAGCGATGCCGGTGCGACTCAAATTGATTTGGGCGAGCAAGACATAAGCGTTTCGGTTTCTACCAAGTGGGCTATTTCTTAATTAAGAACCACTTGATAACGCACAAATTAGTGCGTAAGTAATCGAGTTTTGCCGTAGGGATTGTGTCCGATACCCTTGCGCTCTGCCTTAAAACGTCCCCATCGTCTAGAGGCCTAGGACATCGCCCTTTCACGGCGGTAACACGGGTTCGAACCCCGTTGGGGGCACTAGGTAAGAAGGACTGTGAGAATTTATTCTTGCAATCTTTCTTATACGAAAGCACGTCGAAGAACGTTTGTTGCCACGCAAGTGGGGATGAACAAACTAAAAGTTCTTAGATGTGTGGAAAGGCCCAGTAGCGCAGTTGGTTAGCGCGCCGCCCTGTCACGGCGGAGGTCGCGAGTTCAAGTCTCGTCTGGGTCGCTAGAAGAGAGTGTCCACACACTCTCTTCTTTTATTAATAAAAGTTTTTTAAGAATTTAATATTGGCTCGGTAGCTCAGTTGGTACGAGCGCGCGACTGAAAATCGTGAGGTCGACAGTTCGATCCTGTCCCGAGCCACTTTTGATTTTTGTTAAATGATTACTCTGGTTAAGCGTCTTTGGATTGAAAGAACTTTATAAACAAGACAGCCCAGACAAGTGCCGCGACTGCCACGATAATTTGTTCTAGACCTTGCGATGTTCTTGGAATTGCGATTGCGCAGAGCGCGAAGAAAGCTGAAAGTCCCCACAGTGAAAATGCTGCGGTGCGACGAGATAAACCACCACGGATTAGGCGATGAGATAAATGATCGTGGCCACCTTGGAATGGTGAGATGCCGCGTTTGATTCTTGAGATAACTGCAACTGATGTGTCAAGAATTGGGACTGCAAGAAGTAGGACTGGTGTGGCAAGTGATGTCCACATAACTTCGGTATCTGGTTGAAGACGAATTGTGAGGGTTGCAATTAGAACTCCAAGAAAGAGCGCACCGGCATCGCCCATATAGATACGGGCTGGGCTTTTGTTCCAGAGTAGAAAACCAATTGTTGCGCCGGCTGTGACCGCAGAAAGTGCGGCGATAATAAATTGTTGGCCTTGAAAACCAAGCACGAATAACGCGCTAGAAGTGACTGCGACTGTGCCGGCAGCGCCACCATCGAGATTGTCGAAAAAGTTGATTGAGTTGCAGATACCAACAACCCAGATTGAAGTGATGAAAGCGTCAAGAATTGTTGATTCGGTAGGCGTGCCAACAGTGTTTTGAGAAATCAAAATCCAGGCAGTGAACAAACCGGCTGCACTTTGGATTGCCAATCGTGGTGCTGGGCGAAGATTTCGCATGTCATCCCAGAGCCCGATGCCACCCAGAACAATTGCTGGAGCAAGAACGGAAGTCATCAGAAGATAATTTTTGGCAGTAAAGCCATCAACAATCGCTACGCCATAAGAAACAAGAACTACCCCGACAATTATCGCTACGCCGCCAAGATATGGGACTGGCTCTTTATGGGTTTTATGTGCCGAATTTGGAGTGTCGTAAATTTTATTTGTGATCGCAATTTTTCGCATAGCTGGGGTAAGAAATCCGACAACAACAAAGGTTGAAACAAACAGCAAGAAATACTGAAAATCGGATATCTCCATTTGTTTAGGTTTTAGTTTCTAATTAACCAGCAGAACCTGATGGGCCAGATTTACGGCGGAACATCTTTGGTGCATTTGCACCGGCTGCGGCGTTAACTTTTGAACCAGACGCTGGTCCACCTTTGACGCCACTGTTGTTCTTGCCTTGCTTCTTGGCGAGCGCCTCTAGCATCTTTGCCTTTGCAGCTGCTTGGGCATCTGCTTTGGCTTGATCTTTTGAATTATCTGATCCGCTCATTTGGTTGGTGCTTCTTTCTCTTGTTTCTCTGGTTTAGCTTTTGTTGTGTAACTTGCTAGAAGTAATTTTACTTCTGATTCTTTATAACGATAGTGGCGACCTGCGGTTTTGATGATTGTAAGTTTGCCTTCAGTGGCCCAGCGGTTGATGGTCTTTGGGCCGACTCGAAAAAGTTTTGCGACCTCTGCTGCGGTCAATAGAACTTCTTGTTCGCCAATCATTTGGCAATCCTAACTCAATCAAGTTGCGGCTTCGAAGGCTGAAACCTTGCGCCACCTTGATATTAGGCGCTCATAACCGGATCCAGCTTTTGCACCATCGCCGGTAGATAGGCCAGCAAGTGATAATTGAATATCTTCGATTGATGTGTCGGCCTCTAAGCCGGCTTCGCCTTCTTCAATCAAGATTTTTTCTAGGTAACCAGCAAGGCCGCCGTAATCAACTTCGACAATTGATTCGGCATGGAAGAGCGACATCCATTCAAGTAGATCTGCAATCTCTTCTTCGATTGGGCCGTGGCCAAATGCGGAGACAACTGATTCGTGAGTAAACATGCAACGCGCTTTGGTATTTGCGATTGTGGTGCGCATGATTGTGAAGGGGCCATCATCATTTTGGCCGCGCATGCGATCTTCGGGAACAAAGAGTGAGAACCAACGTGGTGGGACCATCCAAGTTTCAGAGATGATGTGCGGGACTTTATCTTCAAGGTTTTCAGAATTTGCGTTGATTGCTTCTTCGATGTTGTCTGGGATAAAAAATTTTGAAACTGGAAGTGGGACCGAATCTTTGAATTTATCTAGTGCGGCCCAAACGCGTGCTGCGGTTGACCATGGGCAGACATAACGTTTGCCTTCCCATTCCAGAATGTGTGCACCATCTGGGCGAAGTGCTGGTGGTTCGGTAATTATTGTGCGAGCAAGTGCGCGAGATTGTTCATCGCGTGAAGTTGTTGCAGAAATTGGAATTGCTTGCCAGCGAAGTGCTTCGGCAGGAGAAAACGCGGTGATTGGTTCGTAGATGCGAAGTGATGCGACGTACGGCGTTGGTCTACGCACGCGCTATGTAGTTGCCCTCGGCATAAGGATCGTCATCGTTTTCGTTTTCGACTTTTGTTGTTTCGCCGTGGAGCTCTTTTGATAAACGCTCTAAGTCCATTTCGGTATTTGAATATTTCAAATCGCGTGCGACTCGTGTTGCTTTTGCTTTTTGTCGGCCTCGCCCCATGCGCGTGACCTCCTTCTCGCTTTATAAGTTATGAGTTCTTCAGACCCGAAGGTTATCGCGTGGCGAAGCTGGCTTCCAACGCAGATTCGCCATTTTGAGCCTGGCTTACTGTGAGATTTGTCTGAATCTGGCCGGCAACCCAGGCTTTCATTCCACGTGCGGCCAAGCTTCGGATAGTCAGGTCCGCGGCTTCGGGCGCAACGATGGCGGCCATGCCGATGCCACAGTTCCAGGTGCGTTCCATGTCGGCTTGTGGGACGCCACCGATTTGGGCCAGGTAGGCCATCTCGATTGGCAGAGCCCAAGTCGATCTGTCGTAAACCGCTTTTAATCCGGGTGGAATAACACGGGCAGTGTTGTCGGCGATACCGCCGCCGGTGATGTGAGTGAAGGCGTGCAAGTTTTCTTTTAGTCCTTTTATTAGTGCAAGGCAATCTAGTGAATAAATTTCGGTTGGGGTAAGTAGAACTTCGCCGAGGGTTTTTGTGAAATCTTGTGGGGTGGCATCTAATTTTAGATTTTTGGTTTTGAGAATGTGGCGAACGAGTGAAAAACCATTTGCGTGGATGCCACTTGCTGGCATTGCGATAATGACATCGCCGGCTTTTATTTTTTCGGCGCCCAGAAGATTTTCAAAGTCAACTGCGCCGGTTGCGGCGCCTGCGATATCAAATTCATCTTCGGCTAGAAGACCTGGGTGCTCGGCAGTTTCGCCGCCAACAAGTGCGGTGCCAGCTTTGGCACAACCACTTGCGATACCAGAAACAATTTGGGCGATACGTTCTGGGAAAACTTTTCCGACCGCAATGTAATCGGTCATGAAAAGTGGTTCGGCCCCGCAGACAACTAGATCATCAACAACCATTGCGACCAGATCTTCACCGATGGTGTCGTATTTTCCAAGTAATCTTGCGATTTCAGTTTTGGTGCCGACGCCATCTGTTGATGTTGCAAGAAGTGGGCGATTGAATTTTTTTAGGGCACTTGCATCAAAGAGGCCGGCAAAACCGCCGATATCGCCGACAACTTCGGGGCGACGAGCTTTCTTGAGATGTTCTTTCATTAATTGCACGGCTAGGTCGCCGGCATCAATATCTACTCCTGCTTGGCTGTATGTGCTCATTATTCGTAGCGATTCACAACTTCAAGTAAATTTTTGCCGGCAGATAGATCGGCTGGGATTTGAATTGGATAGTTGCCGGTGAAACAGGCGTTACATAATTTATCTTCGGCAATTGTGGTTGCGGCGACTAGGCCTTCCATCGAAACGTAACCAAGTGAATCGGCGCCGATAGATCTGCGGATTTCTTCGGTTTCAAGGCCTGCGGCAATGAGTTCGGCGCGGGATGCGAAATCGATACCGTAATAGCAAGGCCATTTCACTGGGGGTGAAGATATCCGGACGTGGATTTCGAGCGCACCAGCTTCGCGCAACATGCGGACAAGTGCGCGTTGGGTATTGCCGCGAACAATTGAATCATCGACAACAACGATTCGTTTGCCTTCAATAATTTCGCGAAGTGGATTTAATTTTAAGCGGATACCAAGTTGGCGAATTGTCTGGCTTGGTTGGATAAATGTGCGACCAACATAAGAATTTTTAACAAGGCCCATTCCGTAAGGAATGCCAGATGCTTTTGCATAACCAATTGCTGCTGGTGTTCCGGATTCGGGAACCGGGATAACCAGATCGGCATTTGCTGGATGTTCTTTGGCAAGTTGTTCGCCGACTGCAACACGTGTTGCATGAACATTGCGGCCGGAAATTGATGTGTCAGGGCGTGCAAGATAAACATATTCGAAGATGCAACCCTTTGGTTCTGGTGTTGCCCAGTGATGAGAGCGCAGACCATTTTGATCGATTGCAATAAATTCGCCAGGTTCAACTTCGCGAACAAAAGAGGCGCCGACGATGTCGAGCGCTGCAGATTCGGATGCGACAACCCAACCATGTTCTAGTTTGCCGATAACAAGTGGGCGCACGCCGTGCAGATCGCGGGCGGCATACAAAGTGTGTTCGTCCATAAAGACAAGAGAGAAAGCGCCTTTAAGTTGGGGCAGAACTTCGAGCGCTGAAGATTCGAAATTCTTGCCATCTTGGGCTGCGATAAGCGCCGTCATGATTTCGGTATCTGTTGTTGCGTTTAAACCATCATCGCTGTTTGTGCCAATAATTTTTGTAAGTTTTTCGGCGAGGTCGCCGGTGTTAGTTAGATTGCCGTTGTGAGCAAGTGCCAAGGTGCCGTGATTGGTTGCGCGCAGTGTTGGTTGGGCATTGTTCCAAGTTGAAGAACCAGTTGTGCTGTAGCGGCAGTGGCCGATTGCAAGATTGCCGGTAAGTGTTGCAAGATCACTTTCAGTAAATACTTGTGATACCAGACCCATATCTTTGTAAACAAAGATTCGCTCGCCATCACTTGTTGCGATGCCGGCGGATTCTTGGCCGCGATGTTGCAGCGCATAGAGCCCGTAAAACGTTAGCTTTGCGACTTCTTCGCCGGGGGCCCAAACACCGAAGACTCCGCATTCATCTTGCGGCAGATATTCGCCATCGTAAAGCTCGAAAGTTAATTTTCCATCAGGACGGCGGGCCATGGCGTAATCCTATTCCGCAGCCGCAAGTTGTTGGAATAGCGGAGATAGATCCGAGCGTTCGCCAGATGCACTGATGCGACCATCTGCGATTGCACTTTGCCAAGTAATTTTTCCGGCTGAAATTTCGAAGAGAACTTCGGCGCTCATCTCGACAACGTTTGGTGGTGTGCCACGTGTGTGTTTTGGGCCTTCGATGCATTGGATAGCTGAATACGGTGGGATACGAAGTTCGACGGCATGACCAGGTGCAAGTTTAGAAATCTTGGCAAGAATCTCTTTTACTTGGCTCATGATTTCGGGATCTCGCATCGGTTATCCAAATAACTTCGGGAAAGTTTCGGTGTGAGCTTTTGAAAGTTCTTCAATAGAAATAACTGTTTGGTTGATTTCTAGATCGGTGCCACCAGTTGTGCCGATTTTGTAGATTGGAATTTGGTATTTGCCGGCTAGGTTAACGATTTCATTTGTGGCGCTATCTTTAATTGAAACCAGGACACGACCAGGGGTTTCGCTGAAAAGTGCAATTGCAACATCGTTTAATTCGATTCGGGCACCGATTTTATTTTTTAGAACAGATTCGACGACTGTTGCAGCCAAGCCACCATTTGAAACATCGTGTGCTGATTCAAAAATTGGTTGACCATCAAGTAAGAAATTAACTAGACGTTTCTCCATATCAAGATCTGCAGCTGGCGCGGCATTTCCGATTTCGCCATGTAGATAGGCCCATTCGCTGCCAGATAAGTTGCCGTTGTATTTTCCGATTAAATAAAGATCAAGACCAGCGGTTGGAATTCCCATTGGTGTTCGCGCGCGAACATCTTGGATAACACCAAGAACACCGATAACTGGTGTTGGCAAGATTGCGACTGCGCCAGTTTGGTTATAGAAGGAAACATTGCCACCAGTAATTGGTAGACCAAGTTCAAGTGCAGCATCGGCAAGGCCACGAACAGTTTCGGCGAATTGCCACATCACACCTGGATCTTCAGGTGAACCGAAGTTAAGGCAGTTGGTTACTGCAAGTGGTTTAGCGCCTGTAGTAGCTAGATTTCGGCAACTTTCGGCCAGTGCCAACTTTGCACCTTGGTATGGATCCAAATAAGACCAACGAGCATTTGCATCGGTTGAAACTGCAACACCAAGATGTGTTTGTTCATCGATACGGATTAAACCGGAATCTTCGGGTTGGGCAAGAACGGTATTGCCTTGAACATATTTATCGTATTGAGAAGTAACCCAAGATTTATCTGCGATGTTTGGGCTGGCAATTAATTTTAGGACTGCAGCTTTAACTTCATCAGGGGCAGTTGGCAGCGGAACCTCGAATTTTGACTTTGCAAGTTGGTCAACATAATCTGGTTTTTTGATTGGACGGTTGTAGACCGGACCATCGTGAGCAACTGTGCGAGGTGGAACATCAACAATGAGTTCGCCATTGAAAGTTATGTGCAGGCGTTCGCCATCAGTGACTTCGCCGATCACTGTTGCGGTGACATCCCACTTTTTGCAGATGGCCATAAAGTGCTTAATGTTTTCGGGCGCCACGATTGCGCACATGCGCTCTTGAGATTCGCTCATCAAGATTTCTTCTGGTGAAAGTGAAGGGTCGCGAAGTGGAACTTTCTCTAAATTAATTTGCATGCCACCGCTGCCAGCAGATGCGAGTTCGCTGGTTGCACAAGAAAGTCCGGCGCCACCAAGATCTTGAATACCAACGACTAAATCTGCTTTAAAGATTTCGAGACAGCATTCGATCAAGACTTTTTCGGCAAATGGATCGCCAACTTGAACTGCTGGTCGCTTAGTTGGTTTTGCATCACTAAAAGTTTCGGATGCAAGAACTGAAACTCCACCAATGCCATCGCCGCCAGTCTTTGCACCAAAGAGAACAACAAGATTTCCGGTTCCGTGCGCTGTTGCAAGCTTGATATCTTCATGTTTCATGACGCCAACACATAAAGCATTTACAAGTGGATTTCCGGCATAAGTTTCATCAAAGACAATTTCGCCACCAATGTTTGGTAGTCCTAAACAATTTCCGTAACCACCGATACCAGCAACGATTCCTGGAAGTAAGCGACGAGTATCTGGTGCATCGGCAAGACCAAAGCGAAGTGGATCCATAACTGCAATTGGGCGGGCGCCCATCGTCAAAATGTCGCGGACAATGCCACCAACACCGGTTGCGGCGCCTTGATAGGGCTCGATAAATGAGGGGTGGTTGTGGGATTCGATTTTAAAAGTAATTGCATAGTTTTGGCCGATATCTACAACACCAGCATTTTCACCGATACCAACAAGAAGCGCATCGGACTTAACAGCTTTTTCACCAAATTGTTTTAAGTGAATCTTTGAAGATTTGTAAGAACAATGTTCGGACCACATAACTGAATACATCGCGAGCTCGCTTGAAGTTGGACGGCGACCAAGAATTGTTTTGATGCGCGCGTATTCGTCTTCCTTTAAACCGAGTTCGGAAAAAGGTTGTTTGGTATCTGGATTTTGGGTTGCAGTTGTTACGGTATCAAGGGCCATTAGCGGCCTACCAATTGATGTAGAACTGATGTGAAAAATGTTAAGCCGTCGGTGCTTGGTCCAGTTAAAGATTCGATTGCATGTTCTGGATGTGGCATCAGACCAACAACATTGCCGCGTTCATTTGAGATACCAGCGATTAGATTGCGTGAACCATTTGGATCAAAATCAACATAGCGGGCGATTACGCGGCCTTCGCTTTCGAGCATATTTAAAGTTTCATCATCGCATTGGAAAGAGCCTTCGCCATTCTTTAGTGGAATCAGAATCTCTTGATCTTGCTTGAAACCTGTAGTCCACATGGTCTTTGTGTTTTCGATTTTTAACTTTTGATCGCGACACAAGAAGTGCAGATTGCTGTTGCGGGTAAGTGCGCCCGGCAATAAATGGGATTCGCATAGAACCTGAAAGCCGTTGCAAATACCGAGCACTGGAAAGCCGTGATCTGCGGCAGTAACAATTGAATTCATGATTGGGGCAAAGCGAGCAATCGCGCCGCAACGTAAATAATCTCCGTAAGAAAATCCACCAGGTAGAACAACTGCTTGAACTTCTTTTAAATCATCACTTGCATGGAAAAGTGGGACTGCGGTTCCGCCAGCCATTTCTACTGCGCGCGCAGCATCGCGATCATCGAGTGATCCCGGGAAGGTGACTACACCAATGCGAAATGACATTACTTTTCGATCTTTACTACGTAAGTTTCGATAACTGGATTAGATAGAAGTGTTTCAGCTGCTTTTTCGACTTCTGCCAATTGCGCAGGTGTTGGATCGCCAGCAACTTCAATTTCAAAACGCTTTCCTTGGCGAACTGATTTTGCGAAGGTAAAACCTAAGCGGGGCAGCGCTGATGCGACTGCTTGGCCCTGGGGATCGAGGATTTCGGGTTTCAACATAACCTCGACAATTATTTTGGCCATTTAAAATTTCCTTCCAGTGATTAGTTCAAATGCACTTGTATAACGCTCTTGCGTCTTTGCAACTACGTCATCGGGAAGTGATGGTGGATTGCTATTTCGATCCCAACCGGAATTTAATAACCAGTCGCGAACAAATTGTTTGTCGTAAGAATAATGAGTATCGGGTTCCCAGAACCGAGATGAATCAGGAGTTAAGGCTTCATCGCCTAGGCAAATCATGCCAGATGGATCGATGCCGAATTCGAATTTCGTATCTGCCAAGATGATTCCTTTAGTCGCGGCGAAATCATGAGCCTTGGAATATAGCGCGAGGGTAAGTTTCTTGAGAATTTGTGCGGCTTGTTCGCCGATTAGCTCTTCACATTTTTCATATGTGATGTTCTCGTCGTGTTCGCCATCTTCGGCCTTTGTTGCTGGTGTAAAAATTGGTTGTGGCAACTTTGATCCATCACTTAGCCCCGCAGGTAATTTGATTCCGCAGACAGTCTGCGATTTTTGATATTCCACCCAACCAGAACCAGCAAGGTATCCGCGCGCAACGCATTCGACTGGAAACATAATTAGTGGTTTAACAATTACTGCGCGACCTGCAACTTGCGGTGGAACATCAGTTGAAACAATATGGTTTGGAACAACGTCTTTTAGTAAATCAAACCAGAAAAGTGAAAGCTGGGTCAGCAACTTTCCTTTATTTGGGATTGGTGTTGGCAAGATGTAATCAAAAGCAGAGATGCGATCAGATGCAACGATAAGTAGTTCATCTTTATCATTCGTGAATAAATCCCGGACTTTTCCGCTGCGCAGATGTTTCCATCCGGTTAGCTCGGGGATCATCGAATTTGGCCGGGACGGTACTGCGCTGCCGCAGCATGAGCGGAAGTAATCGCATCGATGCGACTTACGACTCGCTGGGTTTGCCCTTTTGCATCGCCAGTAAATTCAAGTGGCTTTGCAAGAAGTGCGGTTAGTTCTTCAAACTTCAGTGGGATTCTAGAATCATCTGCGATTGCTTGAATCATTAAATTTGGTTTGCCAGCGCGAATACCAAGCGCCGCTGCTACTGCATGTTCTTTGATAACTTCGTGCGCAATCTCGCGACCCACACCGGCTTTGACTGCAGCCATCAAAATCTTTGTGGTCGCAAGAAATGGCAGATACTTACTTAGTTCGGCCTCGATGACATCAGGGAAAGCACCGAATTCGATCAGCACGGTCATGAAAGTTTCGATTAAACCATCGAAGGCATAGAACGCATCTGCAATTGCAACGCGACGAACAACGCTGCAAGCAACATCGCCTTCGTTCCATTGATCACCAGAAATTTCGCCAACCATTGATGCATAACCACGAAGCACAACGGCCAAGCCATTTACACGTTCGCAAGAGCGGGTATTCATTTTGTGTGGCATTGCTGATGAACCAACTTGGCCAGCTTTAAATCCCTCGGTTACAAGTTCTGCGCCTGCCATCAAACGAATTGAAGTTGCAAGCGAAGATGGTGCGGCGGCAAGTTGAACAAGTGTTGTGACAACATCGAAATCAAATGAACGTGGATAAATCTGTCCGGTGGAATCTAAAACATTTTCAAAGCCAAGATACTTTGCAACTTCGGATTCTAATTTTGCATGTGATGTAGATGATCCAAGTAAATCAACTGAATCCTGTGCGGTGCCAACTGGGCCTTTGATGCCGCGAATTGGATAGCGTGAAATTAAATTATCAAGACGCTCGTAGGCAAATAGCAATTCTTCGGCAGCTGATGCAAAACGTTTGCCAAGTGTTGTGATTTGGGCCGGAACGTTGTGCGAACGACCAGCAATTGGTTGGTCAATATATTTTGTTGCAAGGGTTCCGAGTAATCCAAGGGTTGCAACTACGCGGTCGTGTGCAAGTTGTAGGCCATCGCGGATCTGCATTGCTTCGACATTTTCGGTTAAGTCTCGAGAAGTCATGCCGGCATGGATAGCTTCGTGACCGGCAAGTGCGTTGAACTCTTCGATCCGAGCTTTGACATCATGTCTAGTCTGTTTTTCGCGAGCATCGATTGATGCAAGATCTACTTTGTTAACTACTTTTTCGTAATCTGCGATTACTGAATCTTCAATTTTGTGGCCAAGCTTTGTCTGGGCGCGCATTACCGCGATCCATAATTTACGTTCGCTAATTATTTTTGATTCTGGCGCAAAAATTTCGCGCATTCCCGCCGATGCATATCGTTGGGCTAATAAACTCACTGGTGAATTATCTCCCATTTAATTGCCCTTCTCTGCCACCGACGCATTAAGCGCGATATCGCTTCGATAATGGCTGCCGGGCAATGAAATTCGCGAAATCGTGCGATAGGCGGCATCGCGGGCTTGGGTTAAATCGCTGCCCAATCCAGTGACGGTTAGAACACGGCCGCCGGAAGAGTGCAGAACACCGTCGCGCAGTTGGGTGCCAGCATGAAATACAAACGAGCTTTCATTTGTTTGAATACCAGTAATCGCTTCACCGATTTTTGGATCTGCTGGATAACCTTTGCTGGCAAGAACAACGGTGACAGCTGAATCATCGGACCATTCAAGATCGCCAAAATTTTCTAAGTTCTTTGTTGATGCAGCAAATAACAATTGTGCAAGCGGAGTTTTTAATCGTGGCAGAAGAACTTGAGTTTCGGGATCACCGAATCTTGCATTGAATTCGATAACTTTTGTTCCGCGCGATGTAAGTGCAAGACCGGCATAAAGCAGACCAACAAATGGTGTGCCGCGCGCTGCCATCTCTTGAATAGTTGGATTTAAAACTTTGTTTAGTGTTTCTTCCATAATTTCATCGGGGGCCCACGGCAGTGGTGAATATGCGCCCATGCCACCGGTGTTTGGACCAAGATCGCCATCAAAGGCGCGTTTGAAATCTTGTGCTGGTTGCATCGGGATAACTGTTGTGCCATCACTGATGCCAAAGAGTGAAACTTCAGGGCCATCTAAAAATTCTTCGATTACAACTTGTGGTGCTAGCAGCGCATGTTCGATTGCAAGATCGCGATCTTCGGTAACAACAACACCTTTACCAGCAGCAAGGCCATCATGTTTCACAACATAAGGCGCCCCGAAAGTATCTAGAGCTTTCTCAATTTCTTTTTGGTTGTTGCAGGTAAAGCTCTTCGCGGTTGGGACACCGGCATCTCGCATTACTTGCTTGGCAAAATCTTTTGAACCTTCGATTTGCGCGGCTGCTTTTGATGGGCCAAAGCAGGCGATGTTGGCTTTGTTTAGCGCATCGGCAAGGCCATTTACTAAAGGTTTCTCGGGGCCAACAACCACCAGATCAGAATTCAATTTCTTTGCAAGTTCGACGATTGCGTTGTTGTCAGTGATATCAATTGCATGGCATAACGCAATTTCTGCGATACCTGGATTTCCTGGTGCTACGTGAAGTTCTTCTAAAGTTGTATCGCGATTTAGTGCTGCAGCAAGTGCGTGTTCACGCCCGCCGGAACCAATCAGCAATACTTTCAAATGAACTCCGTAATCGAGATGGTTTCATCGCGGCCTGGGCCAACGCCGATTGCACTTATTGGTGCATCAGAAATTTTCTCTAGGAACTTTACGTAGGCCTGGGCGTTTGCTGGCAAATCACTAAATTTGCGAGCACCTGAAATATTTTCAGTCCAGCCTGGCAGGTATTCATAAATTGGTTTTGCGTGATGGAAATCTGTTTGTGAAGCTGGAAGTTCTTCAACACGTTGGCCATCAATTTCGTATGCAACACATACTGGGATTTTTTCCCAACCAGTTAGCACATCCAACTTTGTTAAGAAGAAATCTGTAAGTCCGTTAACGCGAACTGCGTAACGTGCAATCGGTGCGTCATACCAACCACAACGACGTGCGCGACCAGTTGTGACACCGACTTCGCCACCAATGCGGCGCAGCGATTCGCCATCTTCATCGAACAATTCGGTTGGGAATGGACCGGAACCAACTCGAGTTGTGTATGCCTTGACAATTCCGATTACGCGAGTGATCTTTGTCGGTCCGATTCCGGAACCAGTTGATGCACCGCCCGCAGTTGGATTTGATGATGTTACGAATGGATAAGTGCCGTGATCAACATCGAGAAGAGTTCCTTGGGAACCTTCGAGAAGCACGGTTTTGCCAGCTTTTAACGCTTTATCTAATAACAGCACAGTGTCTGTTACATACGGACGCAAAATTTCGGCATATGCCAAATATTCGGCCAAGACTTCTTCAATTTCGATTCCTTTGCGATTGAAAACCTTAATTAGAACTTGGTTCTTATCGCGAAGTGCGCCTTCGATTTTTTGACGCAAGATTGATGGATCAAATAAATCTTGAACGCGGATACCGATGCGATTTATCTTGTCGGCATAAGCAGGTCCGATTCCGCGACCAGTTGTTCCGATTTTTGAATTACCAAGGAAGCGTTCTGAAACTTTATCGATGGTGCGGTGATAAGGCGTGATCAAATGTGCGTTGGTGCTGATCTTTAACTTTGAAGTATCGATACCGCGTTCGTTCAAGCCTTTGATTTCTTCAAGCAGAACTGATGGATCGATTACAACACCGTTGCCAATAACTGGAACAACGTTTGGTGAAAGGATTCCGGAAGGCAATAAGTGCAGCGCATATTTTTGGTCACCGATTACAACAGTGTGGCCCGCATTGTTTCCGCCTTGATATCGAACAACATAATCAACGCGGTCACCAAGTAAATCGGTGGCTTTACCTTTACCTTCATCGCCCCATTGGGCACCGAGCAGAACTAGAGCTGGCATTTAGGCGCGCGCAGATGTTCCGGTTGAACGAAGATCTTCACAAGCAAGAACAACGCGAGCGGCAATACCAGCTTCAGCAGCTTTGCCCCATGCACGTGGATCGTATGCTTTTTTATTTCCAACTTCACCATCAATCTTTAGAACGCCGTCATAATTTTTCATGACGTGATCAACGATTGGGCGAGTAAATGCATATTGAGTATCGGTGTCGATATTCATCTTTATTACACCGTAATCAAGGGCTTCGCGGATCTCGGAAAGCAGTGAGCCAGAACCACCATGGAATACCAAGTCCATTGGCTTTGAACCAGCAGCTAGACCGTGCTTTGCAGCGACTGCATCTTGCAGGGTTTTTAGAATTGCAGGTTGTAGAACAACGTTTCCTGGCTTGTAAACACCGTGAACGTTTCCGAATGTTGCAGCGACCATGTAACGACCGCGTTCGCCCATTCCCAAAGTTTCAACTGTCATTAGTGCATCTTCAGGTGTCGAATAAAGCTTTGCATCGTGCTTGGCTTCGATGCCATCTTCTTCGCCACCGACAACACCGATTTCAATTTCAAGCAGTGTGCGTGCTGCAGCAGACTTAGTAATTAGTTCATCTGCAATTGACATATTTTCGGGCATTGAAACTGCTGAACCATCCCACATGTGAGAACTAAATAGTGGACCTTTGCCATCTTTAATCCGCTTTGCACCAAGATCTAGAAGTGGGCGCATAAAGCCATCGAGTTTTTCAACTGGGCAGTGATCGGTATGGATTGCAATATTTACGTTGTAGTTCTTCGCAACAATGTGTGCGTATTCGGCGAGAGCAACTGCGCCATCAACCATGTTCTTAACTGTTGAACCTGAGAGATATTCCGCTCCGCCCCAAGAAATTTGGACGATGCCGTCAGACTTTGCTTCTGCAAATCCGCGGAGTGCACCGATTAACGTTTGTGATGATGAGACGTTGATTGCCGGATATGCAAAAGCTTTTGCCTTCGCGCGATCCAACATTTCGGCATAAATTTCCGGGGTTGCAATTGGCATTTTCTTCTCCCAAATCAAGTGGTTTTGCTAAGGCTGGCGTAAATCTCTGGCCGGGCACTTCGATGGGCTGCGGTGAGGCTTACGGCATATCCCACCACATTTTGGGGCGGATTGGAAAACCGTGCGCCTAGCGGCGCGATTTATCTGGGGTTAGCCCAAGCCAAAAAAGCTGAGCATGTGGTTTAGGGCGATTGTTCCGAGGTTGCTATTGATGATCATTTTCCCGACCCGACCAACTGCCTTGATTGCCACGGTTAAAACATGCAGATTGGTGATTACATTTATTAAAAATCCCAAGTTGTTCTCCTTATTTATTATTGGTTTACCTTGCTTGGGAAAGATAGAGAGTTCGCACTCGAAGATTTATGGCCGATAGAGAAATCTTGGACAAAGTTATGGTGTGCAAAACTTTTCGCTGGTAATCTTCAAAGCATGACGACACTTGAAAATCTTGGTTCGGAGGATCGTAAATTTCCGCCATCTGCCGAATTCGCAGCAAAGGCCAATGCAAAGCCCGAGATGTATGCACGGGCAAAAGCAGATCGTTTAAAGTTTTGGGAAGATGCTGCAAGCCAACTGCATTGGGAGAAGAAGTGGGACACCGTTCTTGATTGGCAATTGCCATTTGCAAAGTGGTTTGTTGGTGGAAAAATTAATGCTTGCTATAACGCGGTAGATAGAAATGTAATTGAAGGTCGCGGAGATCGCGTCGCTTTTTATTTTGAAGGTGAACCTGGCGATACTCGCACAATTACATATTCCGATTTATTGCGCGAAGTTTCAAAGTTGGCAAATGCACTGACCGAGATGGGAATTACTTCTGGCGATCGCGTTGCGATTTATCTGCCAATGATCCCGGAAGCTGCGATTGCGATGTTGGCATGTGCGCGAATTGGTGCGATGCATTCAGTTATCTTTGGTGGATTTTCGGCTGACGCTGTAACTGTTCGTAACAACGATGCAAAAGCAAAGTTAGTGATTACTGCCGATGGTGGATTTAGAAAAGGCGCTGCCTTTGCTCTGAAGCCTACGGTTGATACCGCTCTTGCTGGTTCGCCAACAGTTGAAAAAGTTTTGGTTGTAAAGCGCACCGGCCAAGAAACTGCGATGCAAGCAGGTCGCGATATTTGGTGGCATGACGCAGTTGATCACCAATCCGATAAGCATGTTGCTCAAGGTTTCGATAGCGAACATGGCTTATTTATTCTTTACACATCTGGCACAACTGCAAAGCCAAAAGGGATTTATCACACGACCGGTGGCTATTTAACGCAAGCTGCGTTTACTCACAAAATGGTCTTTGATTTAAAGCCCGAGAGCGATGTTTATTGGTGCACCGCTGATATTGGTTGGGTAACGGGACATTCGTATGTCGTTTATGGGCCGCTAACAAATGGTGCAACCCAAGTTATGTATGAAGGCACACCTGATACACCCAGCAAGTCTCGAATGTTTGAAATCATTGAGAAATATAAGGTTTCGATTCTTTATACCGCGCCAACACTGATCCGTACTTGGATGAAGTGGGGCGATGAATATCCAAATGGTTGCGATTTGTCTTCACTGCGCTTACTTGGATCTGTTGGTGAACCAATTAATCCTGAAGCTTGGATGTGGTACCGCGAAGTAATTGGTGGAAATCGTTGCCCAATTGTTGATACCTGGTGGCAGACCGAAACTGGTGCAATCATGATTTCACCACTGCCTGGCGTTACTGAAACAAAACCTGGATCTGCAATGCGCGGACTGCCAGGAATTGGTGCGCGAGTGATTGATGAAAAGGGCGATGAAGTTGCACTTGGTGGTGGCGGATATCTTGCGCTAACCGAACCTTGGCCTTCAATGCTTCGCGGAATTTGGGGCGAGGAAGAGCGTTACAAAGAGACTTACTGGTCTCGTTTTCCTGGAAAATATTTCGCAGGCGACGGTGCAAAAATTGATAGTGATGGTGCTATTTGGTTGCTTGGTCGCGTCGATGATGTGATGAATGTTTCTGGTCACCGAATTTCTACAACTGAAGTTGAGTCAGCACTTGTTTCGCATGAATCTGTTGCTGAAGCTGCAGTAGTTGGTGCCAAAGATGAAATGACTGGCCAAGGAATTGTTGCCTTCGTGATTATGCGCGGTGGTGTTGAAAGCCTTGATGGCGATGCACTTGTAAAACAATTGCGAGATCACGTTGCGAAGGAAATTGGCGCAATCGCAAAGCCACGACAGATAATCGTTGTAGCTGAACTTCCAAAGACCCGAAGCGGAAAGATTATGCGCCGCTTGCTGCAAGATGTTGCTGAAAATCGCGCGGTTGGCGATTCAACAACACTTGCAGATCCAAATATTATGAAATTAATCAGCGAAGGTTTGAAGACCGGAAAGAGCGAAGATTAATTCTTAGCAAATAGTTTGCTGAAAAATCCCGGAGCTTTTGGTTCAACCGGATCGTTTTGGTGCCCTTGGCATCGTTGTGATTTTGGAATACCGGCAAGCGCCTCTTCGATGTGGTTTCCGCATCCGCTCCAAGTGGCTTTGCCGCACTTACGACAGGTGGCTTGACTACACATTTACTACTTCCTTTTCTTTTTCGGTGGTTGAGTGATAAGTAATTGCTGCAGGTGAATTAACCCAAGTGCGATATCCACCATCTAAATTCTTTGCTGCTATCCCAAGTTCATTTAGCAACAGTGTCGCAGTGTGGCCACGTTGGCCCACTTGGCAGACGACTAGAACATCATGAGTTGGAACTTCACTAATTCGCTCACGTAATTCATCGACCGGGATATTTATTGCTCCTGGAATTGAACCCGCTGCGAATTCTGATTTTGATCTAACATCCAGCAAATTGTGTGTGCCAACTTCGTTCCATTGAAGAGTTTCAACTAGGCCAGAGATCTGATTTTCTGCGACATAGCCCAACATATTTACGGCATCTTTTGCAGAACCAAATGGTGGGGCATAAGCCAGTTCCAGATCAGCAAGTTCTGGCGCAGTGATGCCGCCACGAATTGCAGTTGCGATCACATCGATACGTTTATCGACGCCTTCATAACCGACACCTTGCGCGCCATAAATTTCGCCAGTAACAGCATCGAAAATAAGTTTCAGCGACATTTGTTCTGCGCCAGGGTAATAACCGGCATGTGAACTTGGATGTGTGTGAATCACTTTGAAGTTTCGGCCTGATGTCGAAAGTCGTCTCTCGTTCCAGCCAGTTGTCGCAATTGTTAATTCAAAAACTTTAACGATTGCAGTTCCGATTGTTGGCACAACGCGAACGTCGCGACCAAGAATATGATCTGCTACGACTCGACCATGGCGATTCGCCAAATTAGCAAGTGGAACAAGTGTTGAAGTGCCATCAAGTGCATCTTTCTTCTGTGCGGCATCTCCAATTGCATAAATATCTAAATCACTTGTTTGATTGAATTGATTTACATCAATCCCGCCACGTTCGCCAATTGTTATTCCGGCTCTGCGTGCAAGTTCGACATCTGGGCGAACTCCGATTGCCATGATCACCATTTCAGCTTCAACGTGGCGACCGTCAGAGAGTTCTACTGATTTTTCACCGATTGCTACAACAGATTTCCCAAGAAAAAGATTTACGCCATTTCGAGCAAGTTCGGTATGAACAAATGAGGCCATCTCGCTATCTAGTGGAGCCAATACTTGTGGTGCAGCTTCAACAATGGATGTCGCAATACCTTTATGAATTAAGTTCTCAGCGATCTCGACTCCGATAAAGCCGCCACCAATTACGACAGCGCTCTTAGGTTTTTCGGTGACAGCTAGCGCAATTCGTTCGACATCTTCGACGGTGCGAAGTGTCATTGCGCGCTCTGATCCTGGAAAAGTTGGACGGATTGGAGATGCGCCTGGACTTAAAATTAATTTGTCGTATGAAATTTCATATTCGGTCCCATCCAATAAATTGCGAACCGCAACTGTTTTAAGTGCACGGTTAATGGATACGGCCTCACTAGAAATTCGAACATCGAGGCGGAAACGATTATGCAGAGTCTCGGGAGTTTGAAGTAATAGTGCATCTTCGGTTTCAATAACGCCACCTACGTAATAAGGCAAGCCACAGTTTGCGTAAGATACGTGTCCGCTTTTTTCTAGGACAATAATTTCAGCGGTCGCATCCAAACGGCGCAGCCTTGTTGCCGCAGACATTCCGCCTGCAACTCCTCCAATAATTACAATTTTATTCATTTTAATTTGTCACCAATGTTTGACCTGCTGCGCTCCATGCGCCGGTTCCACCTTCGAGATTAAATAATTTCGTAAAGCCTAATTTTTGCATTTCATCCGTCGCTATAACTGATCGACGTCCGCTGCGACAATAAACTGCATAGGTTTTTGTTTTGTCTAACTTTGATACTTCAGAATTAAACTGCATGCCTTCAACATCTATGTTGATTGCATTTGCCAAATGCCCAGAGCTAAATTCGCCAGGAGTTCTTACATCTAATACAACTACTGATGGATCAGTAACTGTCTGAGCAAATTCACTTGCTCCCTGATTTACTGTTGATGCATCTGAAGAGCCGCATCCGGTCAGAAATAGGGCAGAGATACTTATAACTGCAATTAATTTTTTCATGTTTAAGCCAAACTTAGAAATAGTTTTTGAAGTTTTTCGGTTACAGCATCAGAATTTGTCTTGCCTTCGACGATGCATTCTTTAAGGCTTGCGGAGATAAGAGTGAAAGCTGCAGTATTTATCGCTTTGCTAACTGCGGACATCTGAATCACAATTTCGTCACAGTTTCTGCCCTCTTCCAGCATCCGTGCTACGGCGCCAAGTTGGCCTTGGGCACGCTTTACGCGCTTTGAAATCGCATCAATCTGCTCTTGATCCGATAGAACATGTGTTGCTTTCTTTGCAACCATAAGTGCCTCCACTCGCTATTTGGCTGGACTTTACTATACCCTGGGGGGTATCGTCAAGTTTGCTAGATAATCTAGCGAACGTCGTTATATGGAGTAAAAATGAGAAAGAAATTAGTAGCCTCTGGAATAGTTTTGGCCCTAGCAATAGGCCCAATCGCCCAAGTATCAGCAGCGACACTTCCTGCTGCAACCAAGGCTTCATTGATATTTATGGTTGAAGAAGAGAAATTGGCACGAGATGTCTATACAACTCTTTATGCAAAAACTGGATTGCGTCAGTTTGCAAATATAAATAAGGCGGAACAGACTCACATGGATCTAATGAAGGGTCTTTTAAAAACCTATGGAATTAAAGATCCAACAATCGGCAAGGCAGTAGGAAAGTTTAACAATGCTTCACTTACCGCTCTTTACAAGAAGTTAATTGCAAGTGGCAGCGTTTCACTGGTTGGAGCTCTTAACGCTGGTATCGCAATAGAAGAGAAAGACATTGCTGACATAAAGATGATTCTTAAAACTAAGTTGCCAGATGATGTTAAGTATGTGTTAGATCGTTTAATTGCTGGTTCTTACAATCACTTGGCTGCGTTTACTCGCTGATAAGTTAAGTAGATCTGAAAAGGTCACCACTGAATTTAGTGGTGACCATTTCTCATACCTTGAATTCTGTGATTTTGTCTGTGACGTTCTTAATTAACATCGGTGTATATGCATCTATTTTTTGATAAATCTTGCTATCTGGAATGTTCTTATCTGCCCATTGCCAAGGTGAAGCTAGACAGACCACAGCAATTAAATAAGCCATTAAAACAATACGCAGCACCGAGAAAGCTGCTCCTAATAACGAATCAAGCCACTTAAACGGACCGAAAAGCATTTTCTTATGAAAGAAGCTGGCGAACTTTATAAGAATCATTTGCCCGACTGCAGATCCAACTGCAATCGCCAAAATTAACGCAGCAAACTTTTGTATGACGCCATCCCAATCCTTTAAATAATTCCAAGAGATTGCGAGACCCAAGACACCGCCGCCTACATAACCAATCATTGAGAAAATCGATTTCAAAAATCCAGCTCGGTAGCCACGATAGAACGAGAGCAAAATTAAGATTCCAAGCCCGATATCCACCCAGTTATATTTCATAGCTTTACTCCCAAATATTTCTCTACATCCGAGAATAGTTCATCCTTCGATTTCAAGACACCGATATGTTTGTAGACAACTTCGCTTTCAGAATTTACATACCAAGTTACTGGAACGCCCATGCCAAAGGTGCTCTTTGTTGTTCCATCCCGGTCATAAAGATTTGGCCAAGTTATTCCTTGGTTGACGACAAATTTCCGACCTTTTTCGATATTTGGTTCTTCAACATCGATACCGATGATTTGAACTTTTCCAGTCGCTGCCAGTTCTCGTAAGAATGGCATCTCTTCGCGACATGGGGCGCACCAAGAGCCCCACACATTAATAATGGCTGGCCCCTTGATTGCTTCTACAACAATGTTTGAATTGCCATCTAAACATTCAAGTGTTGTGCCCTTAGTTATATTTGGATCAGTTTCTATTGATGAACAAGAAATTACTTTCCCCGGGCTCAGACTTTTTGGACTCTCGGATCCGCAAGAAGTGAGTAGAAAAGTTGAAGCCACTAAAACTGCGATGACTTTCATCGAAAGTCTGCATCCGTTTTTACAAGTGCCATAGCTTTGACTTTATCCACTTCTCCGATGCCAAATGATGGACACAATTTAGCAAGCGGACATGCACCACATGCCGGTTTACGGGAATGACAGATGCGTCGGCCATGCCAGATCATTCGCTGCGAAAGTTTGGTCCATTCTTTCTGTGGAATCAACCTTCCAACTTCATGTTCTACTTTTACTGGATCCATTGATTGGCTCCAGCCAAAGCGGCGACTTAAACGCCCAAAATGCGTATCGACAGTAATCCCAGGAATATCGAAGGCATGACCTAAAACAACATTCGCGGTTTTGCGACCAACACCAGGAAGTTTTACTAATTCATTTAAATCAGACGGGACTTGTCCGTCATATTCATTCATTATCTTTATTGATAAGCCTTTTAGGCTGCGAGCTTTACCTCGGAAAAATCCTGTGGAATGAATTAAAGCTTCAATCGTTGCAAGATCTGCGCGGGCCATTTTCTTTGGAGTTCCGAATTTTTTGAATAGCTTTGGGGTCACCAGATTCACCCGCTTGTCAGTGCACTGCGCAGATAAAACAGTTGCACACAAAAGTTGGAATGGAGTTTCAAAATCTAATTCGCATCGAACATCTGGATATTTTTTGGTCAAGCCACGATAAATCGCTCGGGCTTGTGTGCTCATGTGGAAGAGGTTAGCCCGATTGGAGTTAGAAGCGCCATTGTGGGTATCCTTTGAAAATGCCTACCCCAAAGGATCGCAACGACGAAGCTGAAGTACGTAAAGCCCCGTTGTTTAGCGCACTTGATGACGAGGCTTCAGCCACTCTTCGCGAATCGATGATTCCGGTTAAAGTCTCGAAGGGCAGCACGCTTTTTAAAGAGGGCGATGCCGGAGACCGTTTATATGTTGTTGTTGAAGGAAAGCTAAAGCTTGGAACAACTTCGACCGACGGCCGCGAAAATTTACTTTCAATTCTTGGACCGGGCGAAATGTTTGGCGAGCTTTCACTATTTGATCCAGGACCACGAACTGCGACGGCAACTGCAGTAACTGATGCCAGATTGTTATCACTTTCGAATGACAAAGTTATTGGTTGGGTTACCCAGCATCCAAAAGTTTCACTACAACTTCTAGGCCGCTTGGCACAACGTCTGCGTCGCAGCAATGAAGTTCTTGCAGATCTTGTTTTCTCTGATGTTCCGGGCCGGGTTGCTAAGGCAATCATGGATCTTGGAAATCGTTTTGGTGTGCAAAAAGACGATGGCTTGCACGTAAATCATGATTTAACTCAGGAAGAACTTGCACAACTTGTTGGAGCATCACGCGAAACCGTCAATAAAGCACTTGCCGATTTTGCGGGACGCGGTTGGGTTCGCCTAGAACCACGCGCAGTTGTAGTACTTGACCTAGAACGCTTATTAAAGCGCGGTCGTTAATTACTTCTTTTTAAGTTCGAAGGTTAATTCAACTTCAACTGGTGAATTCAGTGGAAGTTCAGCAACTCCGATTGCAGATCGTGCATGCTTTCCTTTTTCATCGCCCCAAAGTGCAATGAATAGTTCAGATGCGCCGTTAACAACTGCTGGGTGATTTACAAATCCTGGTGCGCCATTTACATAGCCAACAACTCGAACAATGCGTTCAACATCATCAACATCTGCGACTAAATTCAGCGCGGCAAGTGCGTTTAGTGCACAAAGTTGAGCAAGCTCTTTAGCTTCTTCAACGGTTACATCCGAACCAACTTTGCCAGTTTTTGCAATTGCGCCATTGGCCATTGGAAGTTGTCCAGCGGTGAAAACTAATTTTCCAGTCTTAACTGCAGGAACATAAGCGGCTAATGGAAGTGCTGCGACGGGAAGTTCTAGCCCCATCTCTTTTAATTTTTTGCGGACGTTCATTAGGCAATTACTCGTTTCATGTAAGCAACAAGTTGTTCGCCGGTTCCAGGTGCTGGAATAACTTGAACTAGTTCCCAACCATCAGAACCCCAAGTATCTAAAATTTGTTTTGTAGCGTGCGATAGAAGTGGCACGGTTGCGTATTCATATTTATCCATTAGTTTCCTCCGGTAAGTGCTGCTTTAACTAAACCTGAAACAGTTCCGCCATCTGCTTTGCCGGCAACTTTAGGTTGAATTGCTTTCATTACTAGACCCATTCCCGATGGACCTGATGCTCCGGTTTCGGCAATTGCGTCAGCAATGATCTTCTTAACTTCATCTTCAGATAATTGTTCTGGTAAATATTCAGTGATTACTTTGCCTTCATTAGTTTCGCGTTCGCTGCGATCGGCATGTCCGGCATCTCTAAATGCATCTGCTGCCTCGCGACGCTTCTTTGCTTCACGCGAAAGAACCGTAATGATTTCAGCATCGTTCAAGACGCGTGCACTTTTGCCCGAAACTTCTTCATTTGTAATCGCAGTTAAAACCATGCGGATAGTTCCGGAACGAAGCTCATCTCGTGAACGGATAGCCTCGGTTAAATCGCCCTGAAGTCGTTCTTTTAGTCCCATAGCGGTATCTTCTCACGCCTATGAGCTATCAACTACGCGAAGTAACGGTCCCGGTTCTGCCTGCTGGCCACCGTTCAATTCGGGTGCTGCATTTTTCGGATCTGCACTTAACCCCGAAGCGCAAGGTCGAGATTGCAGATATTAAATCTTTCGCTGATCTCAAACCAGACCTGGTAATTAGCACCGGAGATTTCTTAGCCCACAAAGATGCAGTCCCGGTTGTTCTAGATGCTTTGCATCCACTCTTTGATATTCCTGGGTTTTTTGTCTTTGGTTCTAATGATTATTTTGGACCAAAACCAAAGAATCCGTTCTCGTATTTGTTTAAAGATAATGGCAAGCGAAAGTTGGGCCCGGATTTAGATTGGGAAGGTTTGCAAAAATCACTTACCGGAATTGGTTGGTTGGATTTAAATCATTCCCGCGAGATCATAAAAATTAATGACACAACTATTGAGGCCCGCGGAACTGATGATGCGCATTTAAGTTTTGATAATTACAGTGAGGTTGCTGGTCTGCCAGATAAGAAAGCTGATCTTGCAATTGGTGTGACACATGCACCTTATTTGAGAATATTAGATGCGATGAGCAAAGATAATTTGGATCTAATTTTTGCTGGTCACACACATGGTGGACAAGTTCGATTGCCATGGATCGGTGAAAGTAAAGCGCTTACAACTAATTGTGATTTACCAACTTGGCGGGCCCGTGGGTTGACTCGTGAACCAAATGAACCGTGGTTGCATGTCTCAGCGGGAATGGGAACAAGTCCTTTTGCGCGAATTCGTGTGGCCTCGCCACCAGAAGTTTCACTACTTACTTTGGAAGCCGGGTTTTAGATAGTTTGTAAATTGTGCGATTTCTTTCATCCCAGCTTTTTGATATGCCGTTATTGCCGCGATATTTTTATGTGAAACACCCAGGCCAAGAGTTTCGGCGCCAAGCTGATTTGCTCTTGAAATAAATCTTTTTGTTAGTTCGGTCGCAAAGCCTTTTCCACGTTGAGATTCGATAGTAGCGACTGATGAAATTACATAAGCACCTGAAGACCATTTAACAAGTGCACCGATTGCACTGATGTCGCCGGATTCATTTCGAACACAACCCCATTGCAGAATTTCTGGGTTTCCTGGATAGGTCGATGATGTAGGTGCGTTTTCATCTAAAATTTTCTTGATTAAAGCTTCATCAGTTACTGCTTCTAGCGTTTCGAAACCTGGGATTACCTTTGTGCTAATGCCGTAAGTATCGAATTGATTTGCGATTTCAAGGTGGCCAAATTTTGGACCAAATTTGTTATATGCAACCGCGCATTTGTCCCATCGCGGATCAATGTGTGGGTTTGGACCATATGCATGGCCATAAACAAATCCAGAATCCATTGTGAATGAAAATGAATCATCGGTAACGAAGGCTTCGATAAAACGCTCGGCATTTGCTTCAGAGACAAACATGCCAGGGCCGCTTAAATCACCAAGTCTTTCTCGAGCCCAACCAAGTGCGACAGTAATGTCGCTGGTCTGCTTAAAACTCTTTTGCAACAAGTTCTGCGATCTGCGCGGTGTTTAACGCTGCACCTTTGCGTAAATTATCGCCACACAAGAAGAGATCTAGCGCATGCTTATCATCAAGACTGCGACGAACACGACCAACCCAAGTTGGATCTGTGCCAACAACTTCAGCTGGTGTTGGAAATTCGTATTTCTCTGGATCATCAACAAGCTTTACGCCAGCTGCATTTCGCAGGATTTCTTGGGCATCTTTACGTGAAACTTTCTTCTTAAAGATTGCATGCACAGCAAGTGAGTGAGTTGTAAGAACCGGAACTCGAACGCAAGTCGCTGAAACCTTTAGATCAGGCATTCCAAGAATTTTGCGAGATTCATTGCGAACCTTAAGTTCTTCAGAGGAATAACCCTCTTCTTTAAGTGAGCCAGCCCAAGGAATAACGTTTAGCGCAAGTGGCTTTGGAAATGGGCCATTATTTTTTATATGTGCTTTTGAATCATTTGCAACATCACCAGAGTTTGTTCCGGCAACAGCAGAAATTTGTTCGCGCAAGGTATCGATACCAGATTGACCAGCACCCGATGCTGCTTGGTAAGAGGCAACAACTAGTTCTTGAAGTTTGTACTCTTTATTTAGCGCACCCATTGCAACAATCATTGAAAGAGTTGTGCAATTTGGATTTGAGATAATTCCCTTTGGTCGCTTCTTGGCAGCCTTTGGATTTACTTCTGGAACAACAAGTGGAACTTCTGGGTCCATACGAAATGCACCAGAGTTATCGACTACAACAGCGCCACGTGATGCCGCAATCGGCGCCCACTCGGCAGAGATCTCATCTGGAACATCGAACATTGCAATATCGATTCCATCAAATGCTTCTGGTGAAAGTGCTACGACAGTAAGTTCTTCACCGCGGCACATCAATTTTTTGCCAGCACTTCTTGCTGATGCGATCAGTCGAATTTCGCCGTAAACATTTTCGCGTTTGCTCAAGATGTCGAGCATTACAGTGCCAACTGCGCCAGTTGCGCCAACGACTGCTAGGGATGGTTTTTTACTCATCGACCAGTTCCTCCGTAAACGACTGCTTCGATTTGAGCAGCATCTAATTCAAATGCTGTGTGTGCTGCGCGAACGCCATTATCTAAATCAGTTGCACGGCAGACAATCGAAATTCGAATTTCGGAAGTTGAAATCATTTCAATATTCACACCAGCTTCGGCTAGGCAAGCAAAGAATGTTGCGGTTACACCTGGGTGTGAACGCATTCCAGCACCGATTAGTGAAAGCTTTCCGATTTGGTCATCGTATTGAATTGACTGAAAACCAATTTCGCCTTGAATGCGTTGCAAAATTGCAGTTGCAGATGCGCCTTCGGTCTTTGGCAAAGTAAATGAAATATCAGTTAAGCCAGTTGCAGCGGCAGAAACATTCTGCACAATCATGTCGATGTTGATATCGGCATCTGCGATGGCTTGGAAGATTCGGGCAGCAGTTCCGGTGCGATCAGGAACTCCAACCACAGTTATCTTTGCTTCGCTCTTGTCATGGGCGATGCCCGCGATGATTGCTTGTTCCATATCGGTTCCTCCTTCAGGATGATCTTTGACCACCCAGGTTCCTTCGTTATTTGAAAATGATGAACGTACGTGAATTGGCATGTCATAACGGCGCGCATATTCAACGCAACGCAAGTGCAGAACTTTTGCACCAGATGCTGCAAGTTCTAACATTTCGTCATATGTAACTGTTTTTAATTTTTTCGCTGCCGGAACAACTCGTGGATCAGCAGAGAAAATTCCATCAACATCGGTATAAATCTCGCAGACATCTGCATCAAGTGCGGCTGCTAGAGCGACTGCAGTTGTGTCAGATCCGCCGCGACCAAGTGTTGTTACATCTTTTGTATCTTGGCTAATTCCTTGAAAGCCAGCAACAATTGCAATTGCACCTTCATTAAGTGCTTCAGTAATTCGAGACGGTGTTACATCGATAATGCGAGCGCGACCATGTGCAGAAGTTGTTATGACTCCGGCTTGTGATCCAGTGAAAGACCGGGCTTCGTTTCCAAGATTTCCGATTGCCATTGCAAGCAGTGCCATCGAAATTCGCTCGCCCGCAGTAAGTAACATGTCGAGTTCGCGACCATTTGGAAGCGGTGAAACTTGATTTGCGAGATCGATCAGTTCATCAGTCGTATCGCCCATTGCCGAAACAACCACGACGACTTGGTGGCCAGCTCGTTTGGTGGCCACGATTCGATTGGCGACCCGCTTCAGCCCTTCGGCATCAGCAACGGAAGAGCCGCCGTATTTTTGAACAATCAATCCCATGGCTTAAATATCCACCATCTAATTGAGTTCCGGAAAGCAATATCGGGTTTATCTCAAATAATGAAACGCTTGGGCGTATCAAATAATGAGAAATAACAAGAACTTAGTTCTCTACCGTTCTGCGGCCTTCAAATGCTCGGCCAAGAGTTACTTCATCGGCATATTCCAAGTCCCCACCAACCGGCAGGCCTGATGCCAAACGACTGACCTTCATTCCAAGTGGCTTTAGCAACCTTGATAAATATGTGGCGGTTGCTTCGCCTTCAAGGTTTGGATCAGTTGCAATAATTATTTCTTGAATCTCGGTCGCAGCTAAGCGAACCATTAATTCGCGGATACGTAAGTTCTCGGGACCAATGCCATCGATCGGTGAGATTGCGCCGCCGAGCACATGATATTTGCCGCGAAATTCTCGAGTCTTTTCAATTGCGATTACATCTTTACTCTCTTCAACAACACATATAAGTGAAGGGTCGCGACGAGGATCGCGGCAGATGCGACATAGTTCTTCTTCGGAAATATTTCCGCATTCGGTGCAGAACTTAACTTTCTCTTTAACTGTGCGCAGCACATCTGCAAGACGTGAAATATCAACGCGTTCGGATTGAATAATATGAAATGCAATTCGTTGTGCTGACTTAGGCCCAATACCTGGAAGGCGACCGAGTTCGTCGATTAAATCTTGAATGGCACCTTCATACATCGTGAATTAATCCTTCTTGGTTTCGCTAATGATTTGCGCACCAAGTTCGCGCATCAAAAGTTCTTGGCCGGACATTTGATCTGCATCAGATGGATCTTCGGCTGCGCGCGATGATGGTGAAGAAGTATTCGCGCTTGCATCGACTACACATTCAATTTTTAAATCTAGACCAGTCACATCAACAAAGGCGGCACGTAAGATTTCATCGCTACCGGAACGGGTAAACGAATCACGTGCTCCAGCATTAACAATTCCGATTGTGATTGCTTTCTCGTCCACCGATAAAACATGTGCGCTGGAACTTAGAAGCGACCAAGTCAGTCGACGACGCTTCTTAACGTTCTCAATTACTTCTGGCCAGAATCTGCGAAGTGCCGCAGCATCTATTGGTCCAGTTGGTTTATTTGCATTTGGAACCGGAGCAGCTGCGCGAATCGGAGCCTTAACTTCCTCTTTTGTTTCCTTTACTTCTTTTACTTCCTCTTTAATAACTTCTTTCACGGTTTCTTTTGCTGGCGCGGCTTTTGGTGTTTCAATTTTCGCAGCAACAGGTTGTGGCGCAGAAATATTCTCGCGAAGTTCTAGGCGTTCGATTCTTGAAATTAAACCAACATCGTCGCTGCCCGGCAGAAGTATGCGACCGCAAATAAGTTCAAGCATCAATCGTGGGGCAGTAGCACCGCGCATTTGGGTCAATCCAGCCGCAACAATATCCGCGCTACGAATCAAATTAGCAGTGCCAATAATCGATGCCTGCGTGCGCATCCGCTGTAATTGGTCTTCCGGAATTTCGCGAAGTATCTGTGATGCGCTCTCTTCAACTGCGCCAACAATAATTAAATCACGAAGTCGTTCTAAGAAATCTTGGGTAAAGCGACGGGGATCATGCCCAGATTCGATAACACGATCAATAGCTTTAAATAGTGTTGCACCGTCTCTGGCTGCCATTGCATCGATTGCTTCATCGAGCAACGCACCATCGGTGTATCCAAGTAATTGAATTGCAATTTCATATGTAACGCCGGCCTTGCCAGCACCTGCAAGAAGTTGTCCAAGAACAGATAACGCATCTCGAACTGAACCACCAGAGGCCCGAACCACAAGTGGAATAACGCCTTTAGCTACTTTGATTCCTTCGGATTCACAAACCTTTTCAAGATGTGTAGCGAGAATTCCGGGTGGGACTAAACGAAATGGATAGTGGTGAGTTCGAGATCTAATTGTTGAAATTAACTTCTCTGGTTCAGTTGTTGCAAAGATAAATAAAACATGTGGTGGTGGCTCTTCTACAACTTTTAGCAACGCATTTGCAGCGCCCGGTCCAAGTTGGTGAGCCTCATCAATAATATAAATCTTGTATCGAGAACTTACTGGCGCAAAGAAGGCTTTATCGCGCAGATCGCGAGCATCATCGACTAAACCATGTGTTGCAGCATCTAATTCAATTACATCGATCGAACCTGGGCCGTTAGCAACTAAATCTTTACATGATTGGCATTGGCCACATGGATTTGGTGTTGGACCTTTTTCGCAATTAAGTGAGCGCGCCATAATGCGAGCGCTAGAAGTTTTTCCGCAACCACGTGGACCTGAAAATAAATATGCGTGATGAATTTTTCCGGATTCGAGTGCATTTGAAAGTGGTTCGGTTACATGTTCTTGACCGATAACTTCGCTAAAAGTTGAGGGGCGATATTTACGATACAAAGCTAGTGACATCGCGCTTCCTCTCTACTTTTCGTTTCCTAAATATAAATTTAATGGGACCCTTCGCACACCCGCCAGAGCGGACTTACCCTTGCTGCCTTCCAGCCCTGGGGGAGTTCAGTACGGTAACGCCGCACGAAGGATCTGCGGGCAATCATAGTAATTAGAGCCGATAGGCTCATCCCCTCGGGAGGATTCGCATAGCGGCCGAGTGCGCACGCTTGGAAAGCGTGTATAGGGCAACCTATCGAGGGTTCAAATCCCTCATCCTCCGCCACGTTCTAACTTGCCTGAAACCAGTGCCAAAAAACTTTTCACTCAACTTCGGGCATCCGCCAGCTTTCGTACCTCTTAAGAGGTAATTGTTGTTTGAAAGAATGTTGACCAAGGTCCGGCACCAACTGAATTTATGGCTTTTACTCGAATGAAATAAAGTCCACCAACAACGGCGCCTGATAATTCGAAGGAGACAGAATCGTTGCTAGCAGATAGAACTAATGAGTTGGAAATTGCGGTTGAAGTTGTAGAGCCGACATACCATTCAATGTCATAGGCAGTAATTCGGAGAGCTTGTTGATCAAAGTTTGCATTATTAGCAGCGGTGGCAGTGAGTGTAACTCCGCCGGTTGGTTCATCAGCTGCGGTGAAAGTAATACTAGGCGCAGTTGTAGGCGCACTAAAATTAGATGCGGCTAAATCTTCGGTGTAAAGAGCGATCCAAGCATCACCTTCTTTAGCAATTTCGTCTGCAAGAACCTGAATTTTTGGCTGATCTGACTTAACTGCTTTCTTCTTTGCAAAAGACTTTTTAACTTCACTCAAATATTTTGAATAAGCTGCGACATAGATTTTAAGTTGTGGATCAGATTTTGAATATGAAGGTCCTGCTGGGAGGGCCGATAGTTTAGAAAGTGCGGTAGAAATCTTGCTCATAGATGCATTGGCCTGCTTTAACCAACTTTTGTATTTTGCGCCAGTTCTTTTCGACATTCCTGCTGGCTCTGTAAGAAGTGCGCCATATTTTTCATCTGCTGGAATAAATTCCAAGTTATAAAATTTATTGATGCTATCGCTGTAAGTCGTATCCGCCGGGAGATTGTCAGCAATTGCAGATTGCGGTGCTGTAATGCCAAGGATTAGTGAAATTGAAAGTGCAGTGATTATGCCCTTATATTTTTGTATTGACATTTGCGAACGCCTCTCTGTGGGTTCACTGAAGGCTACATACAAATCAGCGATTTAATAAGAGATTTAAAGTGAATAATTTAAATTTCTACGCCTATGTATTTGGTTTCAAGGAATTCGTAGATTCCGGCAAAGCCACCTTCGCGGCCAAGGCCGCTCTGCTTAACGCCACCGAATGGCGCTGCTGGATCCGAAATTACACCGCGATTAATTGCAACCATTCCAGATTCGATTGCTTCAGCGGTTTTGATTGCGCGCTTTAAATCGCTGGAATAAACATAACTAATTAAGCCGTATTCAGTTGCGTTCGCTAATTCAATTGCTTCAACATCGCCTTCGAAAGTGACTATTGGCGCGACTGGGCCAAAGACTTCGTTGTTCAAAATTGGGTTAGCTTTATCAACAGTTACAACTGTTGCGGGATAGAAAGCACCAGCGCCTTCGGGGGTTGTGCCACCAAGAATCAATTTTCCGCCAGCTTTTACTGCTGCGATGACTAAATCTGCAATCTTGTTACGTTCTTTGATTGAAACACTGGCACCAAGTTGTGCGCCATCTTCTAAACCAGGTGCAAGTTTAAGTGCGCCCATTGCTTTTGCGAACTTTGTTGTAAATTCTTCGGCAACACTTTTAGCAACAATGAAACGGTTTGCTGCTGTGCAGGCTGCGCCACCATTGCGCATCTTTGCGAGCATTGCGCCAGCCACTGCATCATCAATATTTGCATCATCTAAAACAACGAATGGTGCGTTTCCGCCAAGTTCCATTGATGTCCGAAGAACGTTATCAGCAGACTCTTTAAGAAGTGTGCGACCGACTTCGGTTGAACCAGTGAAAGATAAATTGCGTACTCGTGGATCGTGCAGCATCTTTGAAATCATTGGTCCGGTCTTTGAAGGCAGAATGAAATTAACTACGCCTTTTGGAACTCCGGCACGTTCTAGAATTTCAACAATTGCGAGCGCAGTAAGTGGAGTCTCACTTGCTGGTTTTAAAATAACTGTGCAACCTGCGGCAAGCGCTGGACCAATTTTTCGAGTCGCCATTGCTGCCGGGAAATTCCATGGTGTGATTAAAAGTGAGACACCGATTGGTTGGTGTGTGACGAGAATTCTTTTATCGCCCGATGGTGCTTGGCGATAATCGCCAGGCGTGCGAACTGCTTCTTCGGCAAACCAACGGAAAAATTCTGCGGCATAAGTGATTTCACCTTTGGCATCAGAGAAAACTTTTCCGTTCTCCATTGAAACTATTTTTGCCAAGTGATCAGCTTCAGCAATCATTAATTCGTAAGCTTTTCTCAGGATTTCACTTCGAACCCGAGGTGCTGTTTTCGACCAAGTTTTGAAGGCGTTGTGCGCTGCGGTGACTGCGGCATCGCAATGGGCCTCGCCTGCGGTCGCAACTTCAGCGATTACATTTCCGGTGCTGGGATCGGTTACTGGCAGGGTGCCATCGCCTTTTACCCATGCGCCGTCAATATAAAGGTCAGTTTTTAATTGCATGCGGCAAGCATACGCCCCGAATGCGAAGTAAAATTAATTCCAGTGAACCGCAGTTTCCCCAATAATTAGGAAGAGTGGCTGTGCCAAAGTCTTGGACTGATGACGCCCCAGAACCGATGGTTCTACAGGAGCACGCGCATTTAGCGGATCCGGTTTCATACCGAATCAAGCGCCGGCTTTTAGGTAATCCACTAAACCGTCACACCCTTAGCCACCAAAGATTAAAAAAGCGCTACGCGCTCGGAATTCTTTCATCTGACTGTATTTCTTCATCTGCTTACGGCACCGAGCAAATACTTATTGCACTGGTCCCAGCATTTGGTTTAGCAGCATTCGCAATGCTGATGCCGATGACCGGAATAGTTTTGCTAATTCTTTTAGTAGTAACACTCTCTTACCGAAATGTGATTTCGGTTTACACCAAAATTGGTGGTGCCTACATTGTTTCGCGAGATAACTTTGGGCCGGTTGTTGCCCAAGTTGCTGCTGTTGCGTTGATGATGGATTACATCGTTACTCTTGCAATTCAATCAGCTGCAGGTGTTGCTGCAATTGCATCTACATTTCCTGAAGTTGGGCCATACAAGATTCATTTAACTCTAGCAATTATTGTCCTGCTTACTTATGGAAATTTGCGTGGCGTAAAAGAAGCTGGAAAAGCATTTGCGCTTCCCACATATTTATTCGTTGGTTCGATGGCTGTTGTATTTGGAATCGGAATTTATCGTCAATTTGCTGGCACTCTGCCAACTCTTGATGTAAATCAACCTGGCGCAGTTCCACTCGGTGAATCTCAAGGCCTATTAACGTTTGCTGCAATCTTTATCTTACTTCGCGCTTTTGCAAATGGTGGATCTTCGCTCACTGGTCTTGAAGCAATTTCTGATGGTGTTTCATTGTTCAAGTCGCCAGAGCAAGTGAATGCGCGCAGAACTTTGGTAATTATGAGCACAATCTTGGGCTCTTTAGTTCTCGGAGTTTCTTGGTTCGCACACAAGATTCAGGCAATGCCGTATGAAAGTGAAACTCCTACGGTGATTTCACAAGTCGCTAAAACAATTTTAGGCGATGGCGCAGCTGGAAATGTTTTCTTTATTGTTGTTCAAGCCGCAACAATGCTTATTCTATTTGCCGGCGCAAACACCACATATAGCGCTTTCCCAATGGTGGTCAACTTTGTTGCAACCGATGGCTATTTACCGAACTGGTTAACTAAACGTGGGCACAGATTAAATTTCTCTAATGGAATCTTGCTCTTAGCTGGATCAGCAATGCTTTTGATTTTGGTAACCGGGGCTTCGGTCGAGCATCTAGTTGCTTTCTACGCACTTGGTGTTTTTACAGCTTTTACATTGTCTGGTTTGGGAATGGCGAAATACAACTTTAAAAACCGCGATAAGTGGTGGCGCGGAAAGTTTATTGTTAATGGACTTTCGGGTGGAATTTCTTTTGTCGTAGTTATCATTTTTGCAGTCGTAAAATTTAATCAGGGTGCTTGGGTCGTTATTTTATTAACGCCTATCTTAGTTATTACATTCCTTCGCTTACATAAGCAATACGCCAAAGAGCAGAATGTGTTAACTGTTACAACGCAAAGTTCTCGCGCAACATCAATTTCAAGACACGACGTTTCAGTTCTTGTCGACAGTTTAGATTTAGCAACAATTGGTGCGATTAGATATGCCAGATCTTTAAATCCAAGAAACTTAAATGCGGTTCACTTCGTGATTGATGATAAGCGCGCGGAAGTAATTAGTGCGGGTTGGGCAGCGAACGCGGCCGTAAGTGATGTTCCGCTGATTTTGATTGATTGCCCGGATCGCAGACTTCCTAATGCCGCAGTTGATTATGCAATCCGTTCGACTGCAAACCATGATGTCGAATTAACTTTATTATTGCCACGTCGCTCATATTCCCGTTTATTGGGCCGAATCCTGCATGATCAAACTGCTGAAGCTATTGCAGCGCCAATCTCGCAATTAGAGCGCGTTGTAGCAACAATTATTCCTTTCGATGTAGAACGCATCTTGGATGGTGGGCCTCGTCGCAATGCAGCGGTTGTTCCAAGCGCACCGGTGAAAGAGGTAAAGAAGGTCGCTGTAGCGAAAACATCGAGCGTAGAAACAGCACCGGTTGGTCATTACAACGAAAATATTCTGCCGATTTCAAATGCAACTTGGCGCAGACGAGCACATGTTCGTGGTCAAGTAACTGCAATCAGAACTGCACCTTCAGGTGGTGCACCAAAGGTTGAAGTAGAAATTTGGGATTCAACTGGTGGCATAACTCTGCAATTCTTGGGGCGTCGTGAAATCGCAGGACTTGATGTTGGTTCAACACTTTGCGCCGAAGGTATGGTCGGCGAAACCGAGGGATCGCTTACGATCCTAAATCCATCTTACGAAATTGTTATTTAATTACTTTCTGACAAAGAGCAGGCGCGCAACAATTAATCCAATTGGTAATCCAATTAATTGGGCAATCATATAAATCCAAGCGGAATTAAAAGTTAGTCCCGCAAAGGTATCGCTCCAGATTCGGGCAAAAGTAACTGCTGGGTTTGCAAAGACAAATGATGAGGTTGCATAGAACGCTGTTGTAATCCAGGCTGGAACAATAAAGGGCGCAAGATTTGTTCGCTTCTGATCTGTCAGCAAATGAATAATCATAATTAATCCGGCAGTTGCAAATATTTCACTAAAGAATAAGTTGGTTCCGATACGTTCGTTTTGAGATTGAAAAATAGCAGGCTTTTCGAAAATTACATTTGCAAAAACTGTGCCAGTAAATCCGCCGGCAAATTGGGCGAAGATATAAGCAACGGCATGCTTTCCATCAATTCGATTCTTGAACAATTCTCCTAGCGTGACCACTGGATTAAAGTGAGCGCCGCTTATTGGACCAAGCAGTGTGATTATTAGGTAGAGCATTGAAACTATCGAAATCGCATTAATTGTTAATTGAACTCCAACATCTTGGCTCAGATTGGTGGCCATAATCCCTGAACCAATTACCGCTGCGAGCAGAAGCGCTGTGCCTAGGAATTCTGCGAATATTTTCTGTAGTTTCACAGGCATTAATTTAGTGGAAAGATATGTCCCACCTAGATTTAGCCACGTGAACAATTAACGAACAAGCCAGAAAGGGGAAGCTGCAATGTCATTGGCATTTAAAGTATTTGCGCTCTCTGATCTTGGTTTGCAACGTGAAGGTAATGAAGATTCGGGATTGATCTCCTCTAAATTAGTCGCAGTTGCAGATGGCATGGGCGGACATGCTGGCGGTGAAGTTGCATCAACTATTGCAATCTCTGCGCTCAATTCGAAACACATTAATGAAGATTCACTTTTAACCGTTACAAAAGAAATTGATATAACGATTGTTAGCCGTTCGAAGTCGCAACCAAATCTTGTCGGGATGGGAACTACTCTCACCGCCCTGCATATAAATAATGATTCTGTCCAACTCTTACATGTTGGAGATTCGCGGTGTTACGCATTTGCTGGTGGCAAATTAAATCAGCTAAGTCAGGACCACACCGTTATGCAGGAACTAATTGATCAGGGAAGAATTACTCCTGATGAAGCGATGAACCATCCGCAACGTTCTCTGTTAACCCAAGCGTTGATGGGTGATTCTGGAATAGAACCTGTAGTCCAGGTATATCCAATAAAACTAGGCGATCAATTTCTTCTCTGCAGTGATGGTTTGACTGCGGTGTTATCTGATTTTGAAATTTCAAAGATAATTAAGAAGTATTCGGGCCAAGAGCTAGTTGAAAATTTAGTAGCCGAAACAAAAGCTAAAGGCGCCCCTGATAACGTAACTGTAATTTGGGCCGAAATAGTTTTGGAAGAAGATGCCAGCTCTACAGCTTTGATCGGGGCGGCTAATGCTTAAAGTATTTGGAAATCGCTATGCAATTGGCGAAATGATTGGCACTGGTGGAATGGCTGATGTTTATATCGGCGAGGACCAGAGACTTTCGCGCAAAGTTGCGGTCAAAGTTTTGCGAAGTGATTTAGCCCGCGACCCTTCCTTCGTTGCAAGATTTAGAAAAGAAGCGCTTGCTGCAGCAGGCTTAAATCACCCAGGAATTGTTGCGGTTTACGATTCTGGTGAAGAGGGTCTTAATTCATACATAGTTATGGAGCTTGTAAATGGGCACACGCTTCGAGAAGAGATTCAAAAAACACCTGCTATTTCAGTTGATCGTTCGCTAGAAATAATCGAAGGTGTATTAACTGCCCTTTCATATTCGCATTCGAATGGAATTATTCATCGCGACATAAAGCCCGGAAACATAATGTTGACCGATGCGGGCGATGTAAAGGTTATGGATTTTGGAATCGCGCGTGCAATGGATGACATTGGTGCAACTATGACGAGCACTTGGAACGTTGTCGGGACTGCTCAGTATTTATCACCAGAGCAAGCAACTGGTGAAACTGCAGATTTAAGAAGTGATATTTACTCAGTTGGTTGTCTTCTATATGAATTAGTCGCCGGGAAACCACCATTTACTGGTGATACTCCAGTTGCAATTGCATACCAACATGTCTCGGCAGATTTTGTATTGCCAAGTGCAATTAATCTAAATTTGGATGAGAACATCGACAAAATTATTACTGTTGCGTTGGCCAAGAATCCAGAAGATCGCTATCAAAGTGCCGAGATGATGTTGGCGGATATTCGTAGAGCTATGAAAGGGCAGGATGTAACAACAAAAATCCGCCGAATTATTCCTCGACGTAATTTTTTAGTCATGGGTGGTGCTGCATCAGTGTTTGTTCTTCTGACTGCCTTTGCACTAAATTCTTTCAATTCAAGTACGCCGGCGCCTTCGCTGCAAATTCCAAATGTTGTTGGGCTAACTCAAGCCGAGGCCGAAGAATTGTTGACTGGCTATACGGTAAACATTCAACGTGCTCCTGATTCAAGAATTCCTAAAGATCGCGTTGCCTCTCAACTTCCGCTGGCAGCAACTCGGGCACCAAAGGGAAGCAGTGTTACGTTAACTATTTCTGACGGTCCTGGTGATACAACTGTTCCTACAACAATCATCGGAATGAGCCTAGAAGAGGCTAGAAATGAGCTTTCTGCAGCTGGTTTATTGGTTGCAAAAATTATTCCAGTCGATTCGAATGCTTTAACTGGAACCGTTTTAAAAATTACACCGGATGCTGGATCAATTATTAAAGCTGGAAGTGGTGTTGAATTAGAAATTGCCAGTGGAAGTTTGAAAGTTCCGGCTTTATTAGATTTAACTGGCATCGAAGCTCAAACAATTCTTACTCAAGCTGGTTTCTTGGTTAAAGAGATCAACGCATATGATGAAAGTAAGCCAGATGGCGTTGTTTTAGCTCAAGCACCTGCAGCAGGAACAACACTCACCATTGGTTCTGATGTTGCAATTACAGTTAATAAAAAACCTTAAGAATTATTAATCAGAGCGCTTAGTCCAACTGCCCGATTGCGAGCGCCGATATCACCACAAATTTCTAGCCAGTTAGCTAAAAGCTCGTACCCGAATTGAGTTAACACTGCTTCTGGATGAAATTGCACGCCAACAATTTTCTTACTGCGATGAGAAATTCCCATAATTGTGCCATCAGAACACTTCGCGGTTATTTGAAGTTCTGTAGGCATCGAATCAGGTTCGATTGCAAGTGAGTGGTATCTGGTAGCCATAAAATTATTTGGGATATCTTTAAAAAGTTCGGTGCCATCATGCAAAATTTCTGATGTGCGGCCATGTAAAAGTTCTGGCGCGCTCGAAATCTTTGCGCCATATGCCGCGCCAATAACTTGCAGTCCTAGGCAAATTCCGAGAACTGGAATTTCGTTCTGGTCGCAAAACTTAACTACTCCGATACTTGCACCAGCATTCTGAGGATTTCCTGGGCCGGGTGAAATAACTACGCCATCAAAATTTTGACAATCTTTGGGATCAATCTCTTCATTCTTTACGACATGGGTTGCGGCGCCGAGTTCATCTAGATATTGCACGATATTGAAAACAAAAGAATCGTGGTTATCGACAACCAGAATCTTCTTTGCCCCTTTGAATCCCGTGCTCATGTGGCAATTGTGGTGTAATCTCTGCCCATGCCTAAGTCACCATTACGTAAAAAAGAGAAGGCCTACGTTCCGGAAGCCGTAGCGCAAGCGAAGCCGGTTCCGACCGAGAGCCCAAAGTGGTTAGTCCCAGCGATGGTCTCCGCTTTCATTGGCGGATTAATCTGGATCGTTATTTTCTACGTTTCTGCAACCGCTTACCCAATTCCTGATATCGGGGCCTGGAATATGGTCGTTGGATTTGGATTCATAGCTGTAGGTTTCTCGCTCGCTACTCGCTGGCGTTAAACCACCTAATTACACGCTTGTAATTCTCCACACGGTGGATAAAGGCTGTGGATAACTCTAAGCACTGACTATACACATTCTCAGGTTACGCTCAGTTTCATAAGGGATTCTTCACGCATGACACTCCTGAAAGAGAAACCACACGTGAGCCAAAACGATCAGTCCACCACACAAAGAATCTTGGTGGTTGATGACGAAAATAGTATTAGTGAATTAATCGCAACGAGTCTTCGATTCGTGGGCTTCGATGTTCGAACAGCAGCTACTGGATCGCAAGCTCTTACTATCGCCGAAGAATTTAAACCGCATGCACTAATTCTCGATGTTATGTTGCCTGATCAAAATGGTTTCGAAGTTTGTCGCCAACTTCGTCAAGATGGACATAGTGTTGGAGTTCTCTTCTTAACTGCTAAAGATACTGTCGAAGATAAAATTGCTGGCTTAACAATTGGTGGCGATGATTATGTAACAAAGCCGTTTAGCCTTGAAGAACTTGTTGCTCGCCTACGTGCGCTTCTACGTCGCATCGGTGCTACAACTGTTGAGGGTGACGATGAGAAAGTTAGATTTGCAGATCTCGAACTCGATGAAGCAACCCACGAAGTTCGTCGCGCTGGTAATTTGATTGAACTCTCGCCTACCGAATTTTTACTGCTCCGCTACTTAATGATTAATGCAGACCGCGTAGTAAGCAAGTCGCAGATTCTTGACCATGTATGGCAATACGATTTTCGCGGCGATGCCGGGATTGTTGAAACTTATATCTCCTACCTTCGCAAGAAGATAGATAGCTACGAACCCGCTCTGATTCATACCGTTCGCGGTGTGGGATATAGGTTGCGCTTACCAGCTCGCAAGTAATTAGGAAGTAAACTTCCCAAATGAAATACGGAATGTCCAACTGGTCACTTCGTAACCGCCTGATTCTTTCAACTCTGGTGCTGGCCGCAATCGCTATCGCAGCTTCAGATTTTGTTGCATCTAATTCGCTGCGAACCTTCTTGATTAACCAGGCAGATAGCCAATTAAATGAAGTGGTTCAAACTTCGATGTTACGACTTGATCGTGCTGGCATCGATACTGCAAATTTGGATGATGATGGCGATGAATATGGCTTTCGGCCATTACGCCCGCTAATCGCAGTCCCAACCACTACCGCCGTAACTCTTCTGGATGTTTCGGGAAACGTTGTTGGGCGAATAGGCGGTGAATTTGCTAATTCAATTAACTTAGATGAATTTAGTAAATTGACTCCTGAAAAAGTTGAGTCACTCAGAGGATTGCCCTTCACAATTCCTGGCGATGATGGTGAAACTGATATTCGGGCCATTGCAAGATCACTTCCATCAGGTGAAGGCACAGTAGTAATTTCGGTAGCGCTAGATAGTGTTGATAAAACCGTTGCTGGGCTCTCTGGAATCTTTATTTTGATTAGTTTTATTGTTTTAATCTCGATTGCAATCGTTGCAAGATCTTTAATCAAATTAACTCTTAAGCCACTTAACCAAATCGAGAAAACTGCAGCCGCAATTGCCGAAGGAGATTTATCTGCGCGGCTTCCGCAGGTAAATTCGAGAACCGAGGTTGGGCGCCTTACCGGTTCTTTGAACACGATGCTTTCGAGAATTGAAGAGTCGTTTGCCGTTCGCACCGAGTCTGAAAATAAATTACGGCGCTTTGTTGCTGATGCAAGCCATGAATTGCGCACCCCTTTAACTGCGATTCGTGGATTTGCAGAACTTCACCGCCAAGGCGCAGTTGTGGGTGAAGAAAAGACCAAAGAGTTGATATCTAGAATTGAGAAGGAATCAATTCGAATGGGCGCGCTGGTCGAAGATTTATTGCTTCTTGCCAGATTAGATCAATCCAGGGAGTTAACGCTTGATCCGGTTGATATTAATCATTTAGTAGTGGAAGCGGTGGCTTCTGCAAAAGCTGCCGGACCTGGACATGAAATTACGGTTTCAAGTGAGAGTGATGAGATTTTCGTTCTGGGTGATTCAATGCGTATTCATCAAGCAATCGCAAACTTGCTAGCAAACGCAAGAACTCATACTTCAGTTGGAACAAAGATATTTGTGAATATTTCGCAAACCGAATTAGAAACCCGGATTAGTATTTCTGATAATGGTCCTGGGCTTTCAGAAGCTGATCAGAAACGTGTATTCGAAAGATTCTTTAGGGCTGATCCTTCTCGGGTTCGGGTTAGTGGTGAGGGCAGTGGGCTTGGGTTAGCCATTGTTGATGCGGTCATGAAAGCGCATGGCGGAAGTGTTGAAGTCCAATCAAAGCTAGGCGAAGGTGCGACTTTCACGATTGTTTTTCCGCAGAAAGAGTTATAGGGATTCCATTGCTTTAAGTGTTGAGATTCGCTCTTCAATTGGTGGATGAGTAGCAAAAAGTTTCGAAACACTCTTCGCATCCAATGGAGATTCAATCCAAATATGAGCAACTGCGTTCGAGCGTTGTTGCACAACAGTGGAATCTCGGGCCAAAATTTCTAACGCTTTTCGTAGCCCAGCTGGGTTGCGAGTAAAGCTAACCGCTGTTGCATCAGCAAGAGCTTCGCGCTTACGTGAAATTGCTGATTTCAGTAGCAATGCAGCAAGTGGGGCAAGAATCAAAATCAGTAGTGAAAAAACAAGTGCGATTGGGTTGTTATTACTTTCGCGGTTTCGAGCGCCGCCAAAGAACATCATTCGGGTCAAAATGTCAGATGCAATTGCGATAGCACCAGCGGTTGTTGCAGCAACTGCACTTACTAATGTGTCTCGATTCGCTACATGGGACATCTCGTGTGCAATAACTCCCTGAAGTTCATCGCGATCCATGACATCTAAAATCCCAGTTGTGAATGCAATCAGTGCATGTTCAGGATTTCTGCCAGTAGCAAATGCATTTGGGGCATCGTCGTAAACGATTGCAACTTTTGGCATCGGCATGCCGGATGCAATACAAACTTCTTGCACTAACCCAAAGAGTTTCGGATTATCTGATTCTTGCAGCAATTTGGCGCCGGTCATTTTCAAAACTAATTTATCGGAACCATAATAAGCGCCCCAAACTGAAATCAGAGAAATACCAACTGCAATTGGAACAATGCCTGTAGTTGCGCCACCAAAAAATGTTAGAGCGGCATAAACGAGAATCCACATAAGAATTCCCATAGCAATCAGCAAACCGATTGTTTTACGCCGATTAGCGTTTTGTAGTGTTCTAAAATTCATTGCTTAGAATTTTACGTTCGGTACTTCGCGATCTTGTGGATCTTCAACTTCATAAAATTCGCGCTCCGAAACTTTCGCAAAGCCAGCAAATAAGTTGGTTGGGACTGTCTTTATTGCGGTATTTAACTGGCGCACAGTGTCGTTATAAAACTGGCGAGAGAAGGCAACTTTATTTTCGGTCGTTGCTAATTCATCTTGAAGAGCCGCAAAATTTGCTGATGCCTTTAAATCTGGATACGCCTCGGCTACTGCTAGCAATCCGCGCAGCGCTTGTGTAAGCATGCCATCTGCTGCTGCAGTATCGGCTACAGAACTTGCAGTGGTTGCCTTTGCTCGGGCAGCAACTACGGCATCAAAAGTTGATTGTTCGTGTTGCGCATAACCTTTTACAGTCTCAACTAAGTTTGGAATTAAATCTGCTCGTCGCTTCAGCTGGACTTCGATCTGGGACCAAGCTTCTTCGGCGGTGATGTTTAGCCGAATTAAGCGGTTGTATTGAACTACGAAAAAAACCGCAACAAGAGCGATGACTGCTAAGACAATAATTATTTCCATGGCTAATTAAACCGCGATTTCGCTAAATTAATTCCTTAGAATTTACTTAATTTGTGACTGGTGGAAATTCAGCCATGATTTGCTTGCGGTAGGGCCGCGTTGGCCTTGATACCTTGAACCATAAAGCGCAGAACCATATGGGTTCTCGGCTGGTGAAGAGAGCTTGATCAAACAAAGCTGGCCAATTTTCATTCCCGGAAATAATTTGACGGGAAGGTTTGCAACGTTAGAAAGTTCAAGAGTGATGTGGCCAGAGAATCCTGGATCAATAAATCCTGCTGTCGAATGAGTGAGTAAGCCAAGTCGACCGAGTGAAGACTTTCCTTCAAGGCGTCCTGCAATGTCATCAGGCAAAGTAATAACTTCGTAAGTGCTCGCAAGAACGAACTCGCCTGGGTGCAAAATAAATTCTTCATTCGCTTCAACTGCTACTTCGCGCGTTAAATCTGATTGCTCAATTGATGGGTCGATTACTGAATACTTGTGGTTCTCGAAGACTCGGAAGAATCGGTCGAGGCGAACATCCACGCTCGATGGTTGAATCATTGCGCCGTCGAAAGGTTCAACCTTTACGCGGCCAGCTTCAATTTCGGCCTTAATATCGCGATCACTTAGTAGCACGGACAGACCCTATATCCTCATTACGGCTTGATTAAGTTACTGGCGGGTAGCATTATTGTGCCATGAGCCACTACATAGCGAACCTCCGCGATATCGAATTCTGCCTCTTCGACCTCCTTAAGCGCGATGAAATTCTAGGCAAATCAATATTTAAAGACATCGACCGTGAAACCTCGATGGGGATGTTAGAAGAAATCAAACGATTAGCCGAAAATGATCTTGGTGATTCATTTATTGAAAGCGACCGACTTGGTGTGGATTTCAATAAAGAGACTGGCGATATTAAGTTGCCAGAAAGTTTTAAGAAGTCATATCGCACATTTATGGATAATGAATGGTGGCGTATTGATGCTCCGGTTGAAATTGGTGGCACCTTAATTCCAGCTTCAGTTCGTTGGGCAATTGCTGAAATGGTTTTAGGATCGAATCCTTCTATTCATATTTACGCATCCGGAACAGCGTTTGCACATGTTGCATATGTTCTTGGAAATGATGATCAGAAGAAAATGGCAAAGCTTATGGTCGATAACGACTGGGGCGCCACAATGCAATTAACAGAACCAGATGCAGGAAGTGATGTTGGTGCTGGAAGATCTAAAGCCGTACAGCAGAGCGATGGCACTTGGCATATAACTGGAACAAAAAGATTTATTACTTCTGGTGATTCAGATTTAAATCCAAATATTATTCACTATGTTCTTGCTAGACCAGAAGGCGCCGGACCCGGGACCAAGGGTTTAAGTCTGTTTTTAGTTCCAAAATTTATGTTTGATTTTGAAACTGGCGAACTTGGAAAACGCAATGGTGTTTATGTAACCAATGTAGAACACAAGATGGGACTCAATGTTTCAGCTACTTGTGAAATGAACCTTGGCGAAAAAGAACCTGCGGTTGGATATCTGCTTGGCGATGTGCATGAAGGTATCGCTCAAATGTTTAAGGTAATTGAATATGCCCGCATGATGGTGGGAACTAAGGCGATTGCCACACTTAGCGCTGGGTATCAGCAAGCACTTGCCTACGCAAAGGTACGCGTGCAAGGACCAGATTTAACAAAGGCCGCAGATAAGGCAAGCCCTCGTGTAACGATTATTAATCACCCAGATGTTCGCCGTTCACTAATGGTCCAGAAGTCTTATTCCGAAGGTATGCGCGCGCTTGTTCTATACACCGCATCAATCCAGGATGAAATTTTGCTGGCGAAAGCTGCAAATGATGCTGATCGCACCGATGACATGGAAGCGCTAAATGATTTATTGCTTCCGATTGTTAAGGGTTATGGCAGTGAAAAATCTTGGGTTCTACTTGGCACCGAATCACTGCAGACATTTGGCGGATCAGGATTTACGCAAGATTGGCCACTTGAACAATATGTTCGCGATGCAAAGATTGATACTTTGTATGAAGGCACAACTGCAATTCAAGGTCTGGATTTCTTCTTCCGTAAAATCATCAAAGATGGTGGGCGAGCACTTGGTCTGCTTGGAAAAGAGATCGCAGCATTTACTGCTACTGGTGGCGCACTTGCAGAAGAGAAAGCGGCACTTGCAAAAACTCTTGAAGATTTAAATGCGATGACCGGAACTCTTGTTGGTTTCGCAATGGAATCCCAGGAGAACGTTGAAAAAATTTACAAGGCCGGTTTGAATACAACTCGCCTCTTGATGTCTGTCGGTGAAGTAATTATTGCTTGGTTGTTATTGCGCCAGGCAGATATCGCAATTGAAAAATCCGCGAACCCTGGACGCGACGCTGATTTCTATGCCGGAAAAATTGCATCTGCAAAGTTTTTTGTCAGAACCGTTCTTCCACATATCAAGGCCGAGCTAAAGATTGTTCTTAGCGAGACTGGTGAGTTGATGGAGATTCCAGAAAGCGCGTTTTAGCCTGCATTAGTCGCTAAGATTCACCGTGCTTAAGAATCGGCAACATGAGATCTTTCTTCTCCTTGGATCACTGTTCTTCGCAATCAGCAGTATCCCGGCAAAACTTGCTATGGAAGGTGGGCTCTCGGCCTGGCGCCTAACCCAGATAAGAACCATTGGGGCATTTTTGATTCTCTTTTTATATGTATATATAAAGAATAAGAGTTCACTACGAATCAAGCACAAAGAACTTCCGTTACTTATCGCCTTTGGGGTATTTGGTTTTGCGGCAGTCAATCTCTTTTATTTCTTAGCTATTCAACGCTTAAATGTTGGAATCGCATTGATAATTGAATTCACTGCCCCAATTTGGATTGCACTCTGGATGAGATTTATTCAGAAAAAAGTTGTTTCTAAATTGATGTGGTGGGGACTAGTAATTGGGTTGACGGGATTAGTTCTAATAGCCCAAATTTGGCGGGGATCAACTCTGGATGGTTTGGGAGTTCTTTTTGCAGTTTTGGATGCTTTCGCCTTGGCTCTATATTTCTTAGTCGGAGAAAAACTGGTTGGCATTAAATCTAGTGAAGCAACCATGGCTTGGGGTCTAGGAGTCTCTTCAGCTTTCTTTGCAATCATCCAACCTTGGTGGAGCTTTCCCTTTGAACAATTACAGAGTGTTATTCAACTTACTGGGCGGTTTTCAGAAATATCGGTTCCAGCTTATTACCTGGTCTTCTGGGTCGTAGTTTTTGGAACTGTAATTCCTTATTTTCTGGTTTTAACTGGACTTCGTGGATTGAGTGCGGCTACAACAAGTGCAATTGGTATGTCCGAGCCGGTATTTGGTGGAATTTTTGCTTGGATTTTCTTATACGAAAAACTAAACTTCATTCAATCGGTTGGGGCTATTGTTGTTCTAGTCGGTATTTATCTGGCTAATCGTGCAAGATTAGATGTGAAAGGTTCGGCCTAGTGGAAAATTTTGCGGATCTACTTGCTTCAAATAAAGAGTATGCCAGTGCGTTTAAATCCAGTGGTTTAAGTGGTGAGGCCATAAAGGGCTTAGCAATTGTTACTTGTATGGATTCACGAATTGATCCACTTCATATTGTTGGCATGGAAGCTGGCGATGCAAAGATTTTGCGAAATGCTGGTGCCAGAGTGACTGAAGATGTACTTCGAACTTTAGTTCTTGCAACTCATTTACTTAGCGTCAATCGTATTTTGGTTATGCCTCACACAGATTGCAGAATGGCCTCTGGTGAAGAACACGAAATACATGCCGCAATTTTAGAGAAGTCTGGTGTCGATACTAGGGGAATAGAAATTCGCACCGTTAAGGATCAGATGAAAGCACTTGTTACTGATATTCAGCGAATTGAAAGCTACCCGTTGCTCGCTAAGAATATTAAGGTTATGGGCGCCATCTTCGATGTCGAAACTGGAAAGCTTTCTCCGGTAATTTAATTATCTTTTACGAAACTCTCAGAGTTTTGAGAGTAACTAGGTGCCATATCGCTAAATCTTGCGAAGTGTAGTTGCGCACTTACGGTAATTGTTCGGGTAGGACCGTTACGGTGTTTTGCAATGATTAAATCGGCTTCGCCAGATCGGTTCTGACCGTCATACATATCATCGCGGTGCAGAAGAATTACAACGTCGGCATCTTGTTCGATAGATCCAGATTCACGTAGATCCGAGAGCATTGGCTTCTTATCAGCACGTTGTTCTGGTGAACGGTTTAACTGTGAAATTGCGATAACCGGAACATCAAGTTCCTTCGCCAATAGCTTTAGATTTCTGGAGAATTCGGATACTTCTTGTTGACGATTTTCGACACGTTTTCCGGCTGTCATCAACTGCAAGTAGTCGATAACAATTAACTTCAAACCATGACGTTGTTTTAAGCGACGCGCCTTTGCGCGGATCTCCATAAGCGAAAGATTCGGTGAATCATCAATAAATAGTGGTGCTTGTGAAATTTCGCCCATTCGCTTAGCAAGACGGCCCCACTCTTCATCTGTAAGTGCGCCAGAGCGAATGTTGTTTAGGGCAACTCGAGCTTCGGCAGAGAGCATACGCATTGTGATTTCGGAGCGGCTCATTTCTAGCGAGAAGATAACTGACGGATCGCCATTGTGAATCGATGCATAGCGTGCAATATCTAGACCAAGTGTTGATTTACCAACTGCAGGACGCGCAGCAAGAACAATCATGTTTCCGGGATGTAGACCGTTTGTCAGAGTATCAAGATCTTTAAATCCAGTCTTAACACCTTCTCCCTTAACACCATTTGAAATTGCTTCAATTTCGTCCAGGGCTGCTGGCAGAAGTTCAGATAACTGAATGTAATCCTCGGTTGTACGATGTTCGGTAACTTGAAAAATTTCTGCTGATGCTTGATCTACTGCATCATCAACTTCGCCTTCACCGGAATATCCAAGTTGAACAATCTTTGTTCCGGCTTCAACCAAGCGACGCATGATTGCATGGTCGCGAACAATCTTCGCGTAATAACCAGCGTTGGCTGCAGTAGGAACTGAGTTAATAAGTGTGTGTAGATAGGGTGCGCCACCGGCACGAGCGATGTCGCCACGCTTTGTTAATTCAGCTGCAACGGTTACTGGATCTGCGGGTTCACCGCGACCATACAAATCTAGAATTGCATCGTAAATTAATTCGTGTGCTGGTCGATAGAAATCGCGTTCGCGAATAATTTCAACAACATCGGCAATTGATTCTTTACTCAACAACATCCCACCAAGAACACCTTGCTCGGCAATTAAATCTTGTGGTGGGGTACGTTCAAATTCGACTGTTGCGGGAATTCGATTATTGGAGTTATTTCCGCGGTTGGGGAGTTCTGCGATGCTCATAGATAAAGCCTCCCAAAGACCACTGACATTAACTTGCTTGCCTGCGTAATTTAATGAAGTTGGGGTGAGAGGTGTTAGAAAGCCCTGAATTGATGTGTGTGAGCGTGTGGAGAAGTTGGGAATAGTGGTGGAAAAAATGTGTATAACAGGTGGATAAGTGCGAGAGTCACCCCTCAATTGCGCTCAATTATTCTTAATTCCTGTGGGTAAAGATTTTTTTCTCAATCTCAATATATAAGAATATTCAGGAATATAAAAAGCCCGCCTCTTTCGAGACGGGCCTTTAAATATTTGAAACTATTAAATTGCTTCAACCGAAATGTTGACGTTCGCAGAAACTTGACCTTGAAGTGAAACCTTCGCGGTGTACTTTCCAAGCTTCTTGATGTGTCCGGCAACTTTTACGCGGTGGCGATCGATATCGAGACCAGTAGCCGCTTTGATGCCTGCTGTGATGTCTTTATCTGTCACTGAACCGAATAGGACTCCAGTTGAGCCAACCTTTGATTTAACAACAATCTCGGCCTTTTCAAGTGTTTCCTTAATCTCTCTTGCGTGGTCAAGGTCGCGAATTTCGCGAGCGCTACGAGCACGACGGATTCCTTCAATCTGCTTTTCGCCACCAAGGCTCCAAGCGATTGCATTGCCGCGAGGCAATAGGAAGTTGCGAGCAAAACCATCTTTGACGGTTACAACATCGCCAGCTTGTCCTAGACCTGATACTTCACGAGTAAGAATAAGTTTCATTGTTTATTCCCCTTATCGCGCTGTTGAGGTGTAAGGCAGGAGTGCCATTTCGCGGGAATTCTTTACCGCGGCAGCAATCTGACGTTGATGTTGGGTGCATGCACCTGTAACTCGACGAGCGCGGATCTTGCCGCGATCTGAGATGTACTTGCGAAGAAGATTGATGTCCTTGTAATCAATATAAGTTGCCTTATCGCGACAGAAAGAACATGGCTTCTTCTTAAACTTCTTCATTGCTGCTGCCGACATCTTGCTTACTTTTGGCTTCGGCTTCAGCGTCTTATTATTTCTTGCGCCCACTGTGGTGCTCCTTTTTAGGATGCCCCGTCAATTCTGACGGGAATGGTTGGTTGGATAAATTATTTAGATCTCGTTTAGAAGGGAGGTTGATCATCGGAACCGGCTGAAGACCAGCCACCTCCGACAGGAGCTGCAGACCATGGATCTTCAGCTGAAGCAGTTTCAGAAACAGGAGTTGAGAATGAACCGCTGCCACCAGATGCACCCGCTGCGCGAGTTGTCTTTGTGACCTTTGCTGTTGCATTTCGAAGTGATGGACCAACTTCGTCTACTTCAACTTCGTACACAGTGCGCTTTTCGCCTTCTTTGGTTTCGTAAGAGCGTTGCTTCAAACGACCAGTAACAATTACACGCATTCCGCGAGTAAGTGATTCTGCAACGTTCTCTGCTGCTTGACGCCAAATATTGCAAGCAAGAAAGAGGCTGTCGCCATCTTTCCATTCATTTGTGTTCTTATCGAGGTAACGCGGAGTTGAAGCAACCGTGAATTTTGCGACTGCAGCACCAGATGGTGTGAAGCGCAATTCAGGATCGTTTACAAGATTTCCAACCATAGTGATTGTTGTGTCTCCTGCTGCCATTTTTCTCTCTCTTCTCTTCTCTGTTTTTAATCTACTTTAGATGCTTTTTATTTGTTTATTCTGGACGGACAACTTTTGTACGAAGCACTGCTTCGTTCAAATTTAATTGGCGATCAAGTTCTTTAATCGCGTCTGGACCACAGTGCATATCAACGACAGCGTAAATTCCTTCTGGTTTTTTATTTATTTCGAAGGACATACGACGACGGCCCCAAATGTCGAGCTTGTCGACAGTGCCGCCACTTTCCTTGATGATCTTGAGATATGTCTCAAGACTTGGTGCGACTGTGCGTTCTTCTAATTCAGGATCGAGAATGACCATGAGTTCATATCTACGCATAAGTTAACCCCACCTCCTCTGGACTAAAGCGGCCACGGAATTTCCGCGGCAGGAGGGTTATTGCTCCTTCGCGAAAACCACGGGTGTGGCTTCCTTGAAGGAAGGCTAAGCGTAACCCTGTCCGACGCCAGATAAAAATTCAAGGTTCTGTGGACCGAATTTTGGTGTGGACCTACGCATAAGTCGCAGGCAGAACCAGGTCAGGGCAGCAATTCGAAGCACGATGGCAGCTGCATATGCCCCGGCTGGGATCGCGAAGCTGGCGCCCGAAATTTCTGCCAGATACTGCCAAATTGCAAAGTGATAAATCAATTCAGCAAATTGCCAAACCCAGAAATCAAAACGATCTTTCTTATCTACCATCGCAAGAATTGCAAGCGGTGTTAACCACAAAATATATTGTGGTGAATAAACCTTGCTAGTTGTAACGAAGATAGCAACTATAAAAAAGGCAATTGTGGCCAGCTTTGGAACTTCTGGGATTCCGAAAACAAATAGAGTGAAAGCAAGTGCCCCAAGTGCAAAGGCTATAACTGTAATTAAATTCAAATGATTAATCTTTAATCCAAAAATTTCTAACGCGTGCCAGATTGATCCCCAATCAGCGGAACGCTCGGAATTCAATTTAAAGAATCTTAGCCATCCGGTTGGCGTAGTGATAATGAAAGGCAAATTAATTAACAACCAAGTTACGGATGCATATGCGAGATAAAGAATTAATTCTTTGAGTTTCGATTTTCTAAAGAGAATTAAGGCAATCGGCAATAATAAAACTATCGGGAAAAATTTAGTCGCAATCGACAATCCCAATGCGATTGCACTCTTGTTGTATTTTCCGACATCAAAATAATAAATTGCAGCCAACGCACTTATCACTGCCCAGATATCCCAATTTATATATAAGGATGCAACAACTGCTGGTGCAATTGGCAGCAGATACCAGAGCTCTGGTTTTAATTTCTTTAAGATAACTACCGTTGCGATAAAAAGCAGGGCAACTAACAGAGCATTTACGTCAAAATAGTTTATGAATTTATCTTCGCCATTTCCAACAAGAAAAGAAGTTGCCCACATAATCAAACCTGTTACTGGCGGATATTCAACTGCATTGGTTGCACTGCTATAGGGCCAACTATTTGTTATTAATCCGCGGGCGCCAAAAAGTGCTGGGAAATCGGAGTAACAAGCGTGAATGTAATCCCCGGGAGGTGTCCATCCGCTTTCTCTGCAGTAATCAAATTTAATAAACGAAATCAGGGCTGCGATTATTGCGAGAAGAACTGCGCTCTTCGCAATTAGTTTCATTGACTTGCTGCGAGTTTCTTCTTCTTGGTCGCCCCAGATTCATACTTTCCGGCAAGTGCTGGATCAAGGGTTGGAACAGCATCTAAATATGAAACCGGGTCGGTGCCACCGATATTTGCTGGCTCTGGGAATTGAGTTACTGGCATTCCTTTTTGAGCAAGCTTGGTATATGTATTCCAAACCTGCGCTGGGAAAGTTCCACCAGTGAATGCGTAATTTCCACCAATTCCATTTAGTGTTTGAGTTGCGTTATCCATGAACATGGTGACAGTTGTTGCAAAATCTGCGGTGTAACCATTAAACCAAGCTGACGCGTTGTCGGTAGTGGTTCCGGTCTTTCCAGCGGTCGGTCTGCCAACACCACTAGCCGCGGCAACACCGGTTCCAGATTTTGTTCCTTGAGAAAGTGCATAGGTTAAATCTGCCATCACATCTGGTTGGAATACTTGTTGGGCTTGAACTTTGCCTTCGTATAGAACGCCTTTGTTCGATCCTAAAACTTCCTTAATTATGTATGGGGTTGCATAAATTCCATTTGCAGCAAAAGTTGCATATGCCGCGGCCATATCAATTACATGGGGTGATGAAACACCAAGAGTTATAGATGGGGTTGGCATAAGTGCCACTGAATTAGGAATTCCCGCACGTCTTGCAACGTCAACGATGTTTTCAAGTCCTGCTGCGATTCCAAGTGGTACATAAACTGTATTTACCGAATGCGCAGTTGCATAAGCTAAATCAATTTCGCCTTCTTGTTCATTGCCATAATTAAAAACTGGATATGGCTTACCAAAATCATCAAATACTTGTGGGGATTTTCCGCTCCAGATTGAAGAGAGCGGAATACCTTGCTCTAGCGCTGCAACCAGTGCGAAAGGCTTGAAGCTAGAACCTGCTTGGGTAATTGATTGAGTAGCACCATTTAATTGTTTTACTAAGTAATCTTTTCCACCATAAAGCGCAACAATTTCACCAGTGCCTGGCCTAATTGAAACTAGGGCTTGATTGAAATTTTCAGGAGTGTTCTTTGGGCCGCGCGCATCCATAGCCCGAACCGATGCTTCTTGGTTTTTGCGCAAAAGCGTAGTTTTAATTACATATCCACCGGTTTGTAACTGTGATTCGGTAAATCCTAGTTTTTCTAATTCTCGAACTACCCAAGAAATTACATAACCTTTAGGTCCAGCAAGTGCTCCTGAAGTAACTCGTTCGCGAATTGCTGGATACTTTAATTTTGCTGCTGCTTCTTTAGTTAACCATTCCTTAGAAACCATTCCATCGACTACATATTGCCAGCGCGCTTTTAGTCGTGCGGTATTTTCCTTGCCGTATGAAGGATCGTAATAACCTGGTGAACGCAAAATACTTGCCAATATCGCGGCTTCTGAAATTGTTAATTGACTTACGCTCTTGCTGAAGTAGACCTCAGCAGCAGTTTGAATTCCATATGAGCCACGACCAAAATAAATTGTATTTAAATAACTTTCTAAAATGTCGTCTTTCGACATTTGGTTCTGCAACTTCATGGCAATGATTAACTCTTTGACTTTTCTTGTGATTGTTCGTTCCGGAGTTAAGAAAGCTGTTTTTGCATACTGCTGTGTGATTGTCGAACCACCTTGGGCATTTAGTGACCCCGACTTTAAGTTGTTAAAGAATGCACGAGCAATTCCCACTGGGCTCACTGCGCTCTGGGTATAGAAATTTCTATCTTCGGCAGCCATTACAGCTTGGCGAACATGTAATGGAATGTTTGCAAGCTTCACAACTTGTCTGTTTTCGGAACCAAGCCGCCCAATTTCTTGGCCATCTGCGTATTGAATGATTGTTGATTGACTGTTAACGAATGCATTTGGATCAGGAATGCTTACGGCAAAATATGCATAAGCAAATCCGAGTACTCCAAGGATGAAACCGCCCCCAATAGTGAAAACACCTATTTTGAATAGTTTTCCTTGCACAATGCTCATAAGTTAAGGCTACCTTCCAAATCTTAAAATTAACGACCTCTTAGGGATTTCTCGTGAAGGTGCCAACTTTTTAATTCGCGAGCTGGTTTCCAATCGTCATCTTCGAGGGTATGAACCTTTCGCGGCGCTTTTCTAGTTCGACCATCTCCCAACAAGAATGAATAAATAAGGTGATTCCATCCACACTCTAAACATATTTCTACGGTGTAGACCCGAAACTCACCATACTCGTTCTGCATCTCATCTAGTTCAAGTAAAGACTTAATTCGACCTGAGTATTGGCCTAGTTGATCCCCAAAGGCATAACGCAACTCGCGAATCTCCAGTTTCTTACAGACTGGGCAAGGTCTAGAAGTTATTTCGCCATGATGTTTTGCTGCGCGTTTTAAATAAGGATCTGCATCACACGCATCCATCGCTGAAGATGAACCACGAAAGAGCGCAAGCAGAGTTGAGCGACGATCAAGTGAATAATCGATGTTATCTCGGCGCGACCACATAATGGCTAAGAATAATCGAACTTCGGAGATTACGCTTTGCGCTATGAAGTTAATTGCCAGGTTCGGTTCGCTTCCGAAATTGCTTCGGGTTCGATGGACCGGGCAACTTACCGATGGAATGTTTCAGTCGGCACTTGCATCCTTTATTTTATTTTCACCAGAGCGACAGCCCGATGCAGTTAAGGCGGCTCTGGCATTCGCTGTTGTGCTTCTTCCGTATTCGATTGTCGGGCCATATGTTGGAATTTTTCTAGACCGGTTTAGTAGAAAACGAGTCGTTCAATTCGCTAATTTATTTCGCGCTTTAAATCTTTTGATTATTGCTTACCTTATTTATAGCGGATCGACCGGCCTGACTTTAACTTTCTTTGTGTTGATCTCTTTTGGCGCGAATCGATTAATTCTTGCCGGGTTATCAGCTGGTTTGCCACTGCTAGTAAATAAAAAGGATTTGGTTTCCGCTAACGCTCTGGCTGTTACTGGCGGAACGATTTCTGTTGTTATTGGTGGCGGGCTTGGAATTGCAATTAAAAACTTTTTGGATTTAACAAATACTGGCGACCTTGTTGATGGCGTCCTAATTTTAATTAGCGCTGGCGGGTATTTACTTGCAGCAATATTTGCTTCGCGTTTGGGTAAATCTGAAATTGGCCCGCAGGCCCATGAAGTTCCGCAAGAAGTTCGTGGTTTTGGCGAAGTGCTGCAAGGTTTTAATATCCTAAAAAAGCATGGCGATGCTTTGCGCGGTATTTTTGGAACTGGCATTCAACGTGGGGGAATTACAGCACTTACTTTGATGGCACTCTTGTTAGAGCGAAATACATTTAATGATCCGAGTGACCCTGATGCTGGGCTTAGAGGATTTGCTTATGCGCTAGCAATTGCTGGAATTGGAATTGGATTAGGCGCACTTGCCGGCCCTTACGGTGTTGCCAAGTTTGGTCGCCACAAATGGATGCGAATTTCGATGATTGCGCCAATTGGTTTCTTGATGGTTTTTGGTTTCTTTCCAAATGAATTCATGATGATTTTGACAGCCTTTTTTGTTGGAGGCTTTGGTCAAAGTTATAAAATTACGAATGATGCTTTAGTTCAGTCCAAGATCGCCGATGAGTTTCGTGGTCGCATTTTTGCTTTTTATGATGTTGCAGTAAACGGTGCAATTGTTTCTGGTGCCATGATTGCTGCGCTTACTCTGCCAGCTAGCGGAATCTCGTTAGTTCTGCCTTGGTTAATTGCGATTTCCTACACAATTGCCGCGCTGGTATTGCTGCGTAAATCTAAATTTTCGACTGATTCTGGCTCCACCACTTAAGTAGTTCGGCCTTTGCAATTTCTGGACCGAGTGGTCCGCGCTCCATTCTTAAATCCAATAAATATTGGTAAGCCTGTCCGACGACGGGTGACGGTGAAATTCCAAGAATTTCCATTATTTCTATTCCATCTAAATCAGGGCGAATTTTCTCTAGCTCTTCTTCGGCCATCAATTTCAGAATTCGCTCTTCCAGTGAATCGTAAGTTCGCGCAAGACTCTCGGCTTTGCGTTGGTTTCTAGTAGTGCAATCGGCTCTGGTTAAAACATGTAAGTGAACTAGCTGATGTTCGGCATCTCTGATGTAGCGGCGAACTGCAGAGTCGGTCCATTCACCTGTTCCGTAACCATGAAAACGTAGGTGTAAGAAAACAAGCGATGAAACATCATTGATGACATCGTTACTAAATCGCAGTGTTTTTAGCCGTTCTTTAGCCATTCTGGCGCCAACAACTTCATGGTGATGAAATGAAACTCCACCGCCTGGAATTAGCTCTCGAGTTTTTGGTTTACCAATATCGTGCAATAGCGCAGCTAAACGGATAACTAAATTCGGCCCGCCTAATCGATCTTCTAAGGAGATCGCTTGCTCTAGGACCTTCAACGTGTGTTCGTAGACATCTTTATGATGATGATGTTCATCAATCTCTAATTTTAATTTTGGAATTTCCGGCAGCACGTAATCTGCTAATCCGGTTTCTACAAGTAGCGCGATTCCAATTCTAGGATTTTCTGACATTATCAATTTTACAAATTCGTCTCGTATGCGTTCTGCCGAGATTATTTCGATACGGCTGGTCATAGCTTTTATTGCAGTTAATATTGCCGGGTCAACGTCAAAGCCAAGTTGCGCAGAAAATCTTGCAGCGCGCATCATTCGCAGCGGGTCATCTGAGAAAGAATTTTCTGGAGTTCCAGGAGTCCGCAAAATCTTATGGGCTAAATCATTAACACCATCAAAGTTATCAATAAATGTTGGTGGTGTAGTTGTGAGTTCAAGTGCCATCGCATTCACTGTGAAATCTCTTCGCAGCAAATCGCCTTCGATGTTGTCACCAAAATTTACTTCAGGATTTCGGCTTTCCGCTTCATACTTTTCACTTCTGTAAGTTGTAATTTCTACCGTTACATCACCAAATTGTGCAGCGATCGTTCCAAATTCGCGACCAGTTTCCCAGAGTGAATCTGCATCTTTTTTAATTATTGATTTGGTTTCATCAGGTCTGGCATTTGTTGTGAAATCTAAATCATTTCCAAGTCGACCTAAAATCGCGTCCCTAACCGGTCCGCCAACCAACGCCAAAGTAAATCCAGCTTTTGCAAACTTTTTAGCCAGATCCGAAGCAAGCGGCTTGCTTGATAACGCAGCAATCGTAAGGTCGGCGGCGATAGTTTTTGGGTTCGTTGTCACAGTATCTAAGGCTAGAGCAGTAACCTTGCTCCATGACCACGGCGCCTGTTGGCGGTGGCGAGGCTAAGCGGAAAAAACGTCGGAGACGACGTCCGAAGGGCCCGACCCCACCAAATTTAAATAATTCTGCAACTTCTCAAGCAAAACCTGCTGTTAAAAAGACTGCTCCAAAAAGACCATACGCGAAGCGGGTTGATGAAATCAGCGCTGGTGGATTAGTAATCGATTCGACCGGAACAAAAGGTTTGTTGATTGGTCGCCGTGATTTAAAAGATCAGAGCCGCGAACGTTTGCTCTGGTCGCTTCCAAAAGGGCACATTGAAGAGGGGGAGACTCCTGAACAAGCAGCTGTTCGAGAAGTCCAGGAAGAAACTGGAATTCAGAGCGAGATCGCCAAAGAACTTGGTGTAATTAATTTTTGGTTCATGGCTGGCGGAAATCGAATACATAAAACTGTTCATCATTATTTGTTTAGAGAAACGGGCGGAAAGCTGGCGCCACAACTTACTGAAGTTGATGACGTTGGTTGGTTTCCGTTAAATGAAATAGTCGATCTGCTTGCATACCCAGATGAGAAGAAATTAATTGCGAAATCTGGTGATTTGATCATATGAAAAAAGTAATTGTTTCGCTCTTCGCACTAACGCTGCTTGTGTTGGGCGCGCCGATTGCAAATGCAGCTAGCGTTGAAATCACAATTTCGGAACCAACACATCGCCAAATAGATGGTGAATTTATCGATGATGATTTAACCGCCTTGCTTTCATACGGTGGGCGCTTAGGTCAATTAGTTTTCAATCCGCCGAGAGGTATCAGAACTTGGTTTATTGATGCTCAGCTAATTGAAGAAGTCACTGCAATGACATCTGATTATGTAATTTCTGGAGATGTTAAAGGAGTCGGTGGCGATATTGCAAAGAGTTGGTTAAATCAACTAAATGCTATTTCTCGGAGCGATCAAATAAACGCTCTGCCTTTTGGTTCTCCTTCTGCTTATTGGGTTTCAAAGTTATCGCCAGGTAAATCAGATTTTTATTTAAGTTACGGGGCAAAGAGATTAACCGCCCTGCTAAATCGCCAGGTAAATCAGATGGCAGATTATCCGCAGCTTGCATACCCAAAGTTAAAGAATTCAACGGTAAATTCATACAAGAAGGCCCAGCAGGTCCTTGCTCTTAATTCGGCTTACATGACCCTAGAAGAAGCTGAAAAATTTCGAGGACAAAGTGCCGCGGTATTACATCCTCAAGTAATCGATAGTAATCGAACAGCGCTGGCGTCTGACCTGCTTTCATCTTCATACGCACTCTCTGAAAAAATTCGTCTTGCGCCTGGTCGATTTACCGTGACTTCAAGTAAACAGAACTTGCCAATTACTTTAGTTAATGATTTTCCAAATCCGGCCAAAGTTAAATTAAGAATAGAAACATTGAATGGAAAAGTCCTTGTAAGAAGCGTCCCTGATCAAGTGGTTGATGGCGAATCAAAGATTCAAATAATGATTCCGGTTGAGGTTGTCACATCCGGTAAAAGCACCTTGGTTGTTAGCGTCTTCTCCGAGAAAAATAAGCAACTTGGTAAGCCAGTGTTTTATCCAATTACGCTCCAGGTAATTAGCCCAATCGCGACATGGATTACCACTGGTGGCGCAATTGTTCTATTTTTATCTGCACTAATTCAAAGTTTTAGAAGAATTAAGAAGAAGCGTCAGCGGGTTGCAGATGAATAACCACTCTCTTTTAAAATCATCAACGATTATGGCTGTTGGAACAATTGTTTCTCGAATAACAGGTTTGATTCGTGGATTGCTTTTAGTCGCAGTTCTGGGAACTACTTTGTTGGGCGATACTTTCAACGTTGCTAACACAATGCCAAATATTCTTTACAATTTAATTATTGGCGGCGCCCTTACTGCAGTTTTTGTTCCACAAATAGTTCGTGCTACTGGTGAAGCCGATGGCGGCAGCGCATTTATTTCACGCCTTGTTACTGCGACTATTGTCTTTTTAGCGGGACTGGTTCTGATTGCAATTGTTATAGCTCCGGTTTTAGTTGGAATTTTTGCCACAAGTTATATCGGTCGGCCTGAGTTTGAAGTAACAACTCTGTTTATGCGTTATTGCTTGCCACAAATTCTCTTCATGGGTCTCTTCGCCCTGCTCAGCCAAGTTGCTAATGCAAAGGGAAGGTTTGGCCCGATGATGTGGGCCCCAGTTTTAAATAACTTAATCGCTATCGGAGTCTTCGGTTGGTTTTTGATGTATTCAACACAGCCAACAGTTACAACGATTCCTAAATCGCAAATCATCTGGATAAGCCTGGGCTGCACTATTGGCTATATGGCACAAGCGCTGATTTTGATTCCCGCGATCTCAAAAACAAATATCAAAATTCGCCTTCGGTTTGATTGGCGAGACTCAGAGCTACGTAAATCTCTGCACCTGGCAACCTGGACGCTGCTTTTCGCAGCAATTTCGCAAATAAGTTATCTAGTCACCGTTAACTTATCAACTGGCGCTGCGGTTAAGTCATTAAATAATGGAATTGAAACCGGAGTTGGTTTTACACCTTTTAGCAATGCACTTCTCATTTATATGTTGCCACATTCAATCATTACGATTTCAGTTGTCACTGCGCTTCTGCCGGCGCTCTCGAAACTTGCACATGAAAAGAAGCCAGTATTAATACATGACCAACTTGTTCGGGCAATTAGATTAGTTGGACTGATCACGGTTCCAAGTTCGATTGCATTTTTGTTTTTTGGGCCGATGATGACTGAAACGCTCTACTTCGGTATTTCTTTGGCGGATTCAAATTACTTGGGTTACACCCTTAGCGCTTTGGCTCTTGGCTTAGCGCCAATGAGTATTAACTTGATTGCGCTTCGAGGATTGAATGCTTTTGAAAATGTAAAATTACAAGTTTTGAGCAATGCGGTCATGAATGTAATTGCTGTCGTTGTTTCAATTGCTGTAGCCCTTGCTTTGCCGCCACAGTGGGTTACCGTCGGATTAGCTGGCGCACTGGCTTTAAGTTATTTCTTCGGTGCTTGGAGCACAATTCATTTACTTCGGCGATATGAGGTAAGGATTTCTATCTCTGAAGTAACTGGTTTTTATCTAAAGCTCGGCGCATTAGCTCTTGTTGTTGCTGTTCCGGTCTGGTTTTTGCGCGACCTAATTCCGGGCGGGAATATCGTGCGCCTTGTCATCGTTCTAGTTGTGTGCGGACTTGGTTATCTTGCGCTCTGCAAGATCGCCCGAGTAAGTGAAATTACAAGCGCCGTTCAACTTATATCTAAGCGAAAAAGATAGGGTAGTCAGATGAGCGAAATACATGAAGTAGTAATTGTTGGCTCCGGCCCAGCTGGTTACACCGCTGCTATTTATGCCGCTCGCGCCCAACTTTCACCAATACTTTATGAGGGTTCTGTAACTGCTGGTGGCGCGCTGATGAACACAACTGATGTTGAAAATTTTCCAGGTTTTCCCGATGGCGTCATGGGTCCAGATTTAATGGATTCGTTACGTAAACAGGCTGAAAGATTTGGCACCAAACTTATTACTGATGACATAGTTTCGATGGACTTATCAGGAGAAATTAAAACCCTTGAAGATGGATCCGGAAACAAATTGCAAGCTAAGGCTGTAATTCTGGCGACTGGTTCTGCTTATAAGGAAATTGGTTTAACCAACGAGAAGCGCTTATCTGGTCGTGGGGTTTCTTGGTGTGCTACCTGTGATGGTTTTTTCTTTAGAGAGAAAGTAATTGCAGTTGTAGGCGGTGGCGATTCTGCAATGGAGGAAGCCAACTTCTTAACAAGGTTTGCAAGTAAAGTTTTTGTAATTCATCGTCGTGATTCACTACGCGCTTCAAAAATTATGGTCGAGCGCGCGAATGCAAATCCGAAGATTGAATTTATCTGGAATACCGAAGTTATTGATGTGCTTGGTGAAGATAAAGTCAGCGGCTTAAAGCTTCGAAATCTAGTGAGTGGTGAAGAGAGCGAAAAAGACTTTGATGGCCTGTTTGTTGCCATTGGCCACCTTCCTCGAAGCGAACTTCTTGTTAATCAAATCGATTTGGATGGCGAAGGTTATGTAAAGGTGGATGGTAGATCTACTCGCACTAATCAAAAGGGTGTATTCGCCTGTGGTGATCTAGTCGATCACACTTATCGCCAGGCGATTACTGCAGCTGGATCAGGGTGCCAAGCAGCGCTCGATGCAGAACGCTTTCTTGCTGGACATTAAATATAATTAACCAATCGAATACCGATTAGATAGAAGAAGAGGAAAAATGAGCGCAGCGCAACCAGTAACAACAGCTACTTTTGATGAAGTAGTTTTAAAAAGTTCTACTCCAGTGCTTGTAGATTTTTGGGCAGAGTGGTGTGGCCCTTGCCGCGCAGTTGGTCCAATCCTTGACGAGATTGCGACTGAATATGCGGGGAAAATTAAGGTTGTTAAGTTAAATACTGACGAAGAATCCGCGATCGCAATTAAGTATGGAATTACCTCAATTCCTACTCTAAATGTTTATGTAAATGGTGAAGTTGTTAAGACGGTTATTGGTGCTAAGCCAAAGCCAGCACTTCTTAAAGAACTAGCAGCGTTTATCTAAATTCATGTCTCCATCTGGTGAGGAGACCAATGTAATTTCCTTGGTCACAAATACTTTAACCAGACTTGGGTTTTTAAAAACCGCATCCACAAATTTAGGTGCGGTTGAAGAAGATGGCTTGCGTGCATTTCAGCAAGAGCGGGGCTTGATAGTTTCTGGCCAAATTGATGAGCCAACAATTCGGGCAATTGATGAAGCCAGGTGGAAGCTTGGCGATCGCATTCTCTCTTTCGTTCCCGGCAAACCACTTCGTGGCGATGATGTCGCAGCGCTTCAATCCAGATTAGTTGATATGGGATTTGATTGTGGGCGAGTTGATGCGGTCTTTGGTATTCGCACTGAAGCTGCGATTAAAGAATTTCAGAAATCAGTTGGAGTAAAAGTTGATGGTGTTTGCGGGCCAGCAACAATTATGTCGTTGATGAGATTGTTAAAAACAGTTTCGGGTGGTGCGCCAACTCTTCTTCGGGACAATGCAAATCGTGCAATTAGGGGACCGGCACTAGCAAATAAGATTATTGTTTTGGATCCAAGCTCGCTTCCGGAAGATCGCGATATAACTTTTGATATTGCACAAAGACTTGAAGGAAGATTAATCGCGCTAGGTGTAACTGTATTTATTTCGCGCAGCAAAGCCAAAGATCCAAGCGAAAACGAGCGAATCAAATTAGCTAATGAATCAGGCGCTGATTTAGTCATCTCTTTTCACACCGATAACTACAAAAATGATTTAGCGCATGGGCTTGCTACTTATTACTACGGCAATGATTTGCATGGCGTGCATTCAGTGGTTGGCGAAAGATTCGCCGCACTTGTTCAGCGGGAAATAACGGCCCGAACAGATTTATTAAATTGTCGAACCCACGCTAAATCTTGGGACTTGTTGCGTTTAACAAAAGCGCCAGCAGTGCGCATTGACTTGGGTTACTTATCAAATGCAGGGGATGTAAAAAGGTTGGCAGATCTGGCTTTTCGAGAGACTGTTGTCGAATCGATTATGGTTGCGATTCAGCGCCTTTACTTATCTGCTGAAAATGATGCGAAGACTGGCACTCTAAAAATTTCGGATTTGCGGAAAGCGGGGATTCGTAAGGATTAAAGGCAGTTCGCCGACCAGTGTGGGTATGGCAGAATTGGGCAATGAGCAACGACATCACGCGCATCCACACTGGGGAGATTCAGAATTTAACTGATCGCTTTGCCCACCGCGCTGCGATGATGAAGCCAAGTGAGATTCGTTCACTTTTTGCGGTTGCATCTCGTCCAGACATTGTTTCGTTAGCTGGTGGAATGCCAAATCTTTCAGCTTTCCCAATGGAGATGATGGCGAGTGTTGTTGAAAAATTAATCTCTGAAAATGGTCAAGAGGCGCTGCAATATGGCAGTGGTCAGGGACATCCAAAACTTCGTGAACAAATTTGTGACGTTATGGCGCTAGAAGGAATTCGGGCTCATCCTGACGACGTAATTGTTACTACTGGTTCGCAGCAAGCACTTGATTTAATTTCTAGAATTTTTATTGATCCAGGTGATGTGGTTTTGGTTGAGGCCCCGTCATATGTCGGCGCCCTAGGCACTTTTCACCAATACGAAGCCAAAGTGGTTCATGTCGCTATGGATGACAATGGTTTAATCCCGATTGCCTTACGTGAAGCCATAACTGCTACTCGCGCAACTGGCCGCAAGATCAAGTTTTTATATTTAATTCCAAATTATCAAAACCCTGCTGGTGTTTTGTTGAGCGCCGAGCGCCGCACCGAAATTCTTGAAATTTGCCGCGAGGAATCAATCTTTGTAATTGAAGACAATCCTTATGGCTTACTTGGTTTTGATCGCCCTTCACCTAATGCAATGCGGGCCGAAGATTCTGAAAATGTTTTATATCTTGGGTCGTTCTCCAAGACCATTGCACCAGGATTTCGAATTGGTTGGGCTTTAGTTCCACAAGCCCTTAAAGAGAAGCTTGTTATTGCAAGTGAATCTTCAATTCTCTGCCCATCAAATTTCACACAGTTGGCAATTTCAAATTATCTATCTGATCAACCATGGCGCGATCAGATCGCCTCATTCACTCAGCTTTACAAGGTTCGTCGCGATGCGATGCTTGAAACTCTTGAAGAAACTTTTCCGGCCGGTGCTACCTGGACGAAACCTGGCGGCGGATTCTATGTTTGGGTAACGCTTCCACCTGAAATAGATACCAAAGCGTTAATGCCAAAAGCTATTGTTTCAAAGGTTGCATACGTTCCTGGCACAGCTTTTTATGCCGATGGTTTTGGCAGCTGGTCGTTGCGACTTTCTTATTGTTTCCCAAGTCCAGAGCGAATTCGTGATGGCGTCAGATCACTTGCCGGAGTTATAAAGACTGAAATGCAATTACGCGGATTAAATTAATTTATTAATTCGCTCTAAATCTTCTAGCGTTGCAAATTCGATTGTGATTTTTCCTTTTTGTTTTCCAAGTTCAACGGTAACTCTGGTGTCTAAACGATCTGACATCTCATCGGCTAGCTCTTTAAGTCTTGGAGAACGGATCTTTCCGGCTTTAGGTGTCGCGCTTTTCTTAGAACCTTGATGAGTGGCAACAATCTCTTCTGTTGCTCGCACACTTAATCCTTCAGAAACTATGCGCCCTGCTAATTTTTCGATTTCGCTTTCGTCGGTAAGGGTTAAAAGTGCACGGGCATGTCCGGCAGACAATATTCCGGCTGCGACCCGGCGTTGAACACTTGCCGGCAAATTTAAAAGGCGAAGGGTATTTGTAATTGCTGGTCTAGATTTTCCAACTTTAATCGCAAGTTCATCGTGGGTATATCCAAAATCATTTAATAAGTTTTGATATGCCGAACCTTCTTCTAATGGATTTAGTTGACTGCGATGAATATTTTCGAGAAGAGCTTCGCGAAGTAATTCATTATCTGGAGTCTGCCGAATAATTACTGGAATGGTTTTTAGCCCAGCTAATTTTGAAGCGCGCAACCTGCGCTCTCCCATAATCAATTCATATTTGCCACCGCCAACATCTCTGACTACCGGTGGTTGCAGAACTCCGACTTCTTTAATCGATGCAGATAATTCTGCTAGTGCTTCGGTATCAAAAATTGTTCTTGGTTGTTTTGGGTTTGGAACAATTGCATTGATATCTACTTCGCCTTGATCAGCGATAGTCACACCGGTGTTTGTTGTAATTGGTTCACTTAATGAAGTTGGGATTAATGAATCTAATCCGCGACCTAATCCACCTTTGCGAGTACTCATGCAGTGTGTGCTCCATTATTCAAATTGTTTGCTTGATCTAAAACTTCACCAGAACCACGTCGGGCAATCTCTCGCGCAACAGTCATGTATGCAATTGCACCCGGAGATGAAGCGTCATATGTCATAACTGTTTGATTAAATGATGGTGCCTCTGAAACCCGGACCGCTCTTGGAATTGGAATATCAATCAATTCCTTTGGGAAATGTTGGCGAACTGTATTTGCTACATCGTTTGCAAGTCGCGTTCTAGAATCAAACATAGTTAAAACAATTGTTGTAATTCGAACTTTTTGATTTAACATTTGTTGCACTTGTTGCAAAGTTTTTAACAACAGAGTTAATCCTTCGAGCGAGTAATATTCGCATTGAATTGGAACCATAACTTCTTCTGCTGCAGTTAAAGCATTAACAGTTAACAGCCCCAAACTTGGTGGGCAATCGATAATTACATAATCAAGCCGAGCACCAATTGCTTCGCGTTCTGCCAATAATTTGTCGAGAGCCAACTTCAACCTTGATTCGCGAGAAACAAATCCGACCATATTTATTTCTGCCCCGGCTAATTCAACATCTGCTGGCGCACATTCAAGGTGTGGGAATCCAGCTACCTTTGTAACCACTTGTGAAAGTGGAAGATCCTTTACAAGGACTTCATACATTCCGGCCAGCTCTTCGCGGTCGACACCTAAAGCAGTGCAAGCATTTCCTTGGGGATCTAGATCAATCACAAGAACCTTGAGTCCGCCCATGGCTAGGGCTGCTGCAATATTGACTGCTGTTGTTGTCTTGCCAACCCCGCCTTTCTGATTGGCCACCGTGAAAATTCGGGTCTTCAAAGGAGTGGGCATCGGTTCTTTTAACCGCCTGATCCCAATCACTTTTGAATTGGATGTTTCACGTGAATCATTCACGTGAGTATCTAACCAGCCTTTTTGAGTTCAATAACCCGAGCTAGCGACAACTCGCCTATTTGGATTTCATGGAGTTCTGCTTTTGCCACTTTTTTGAAGATTTTTGGTGCCTCGATCCGTGCCGCCTCAAGTTCTGCCGCCGCGCCCTCGCCTTTCATGGCCAAAAGGGAGCCCCCGCCCATGACTAAATGCCAGGAAACTGTTGCCAGTTTCGGAAGTGGGGCGACCGCTCTGGCGGTTACGAAGTTGAAGCCGCCTTTAAAGCTCTCGGCTCGTCCTCTTTTCACAGTTACTTCAATACCGAGTTCGGCCACAACCTCTTCAAGGAAGTCGATTCGCCTCTGAAGTGGTTCTAGAAGCGTCACCTTTAAGTCAGGCCTGGCTAGGGCAATCACAATTCCAGGTAATCCAGCTCCGGATCCAATATCAAGGAGCGAGGCCCCTTTTGTGAGCAGGGTTGTGACGGGTATGCAGTTTGCAATGTGGCGGTCCCAGATTCGGTCCCCTTCTTTGGGGCCAACCAGGCCACGTTCAATTCCCCAAGTTGCCAAGATTTCAGCATATCTAGCCACCTCTTTTTGGCGTTCGCCAAAGTAGGTAGAGATCAGGGTTTCACGTGAAACACTCACCAGGAAAGAAGGTTTATTCGGGCAGAACTACAACGCAACGGTTTGGGTCTTCGCCCTCAGACTCGCTGGTTAGGCCAATTTCTTGGATAGTGTCGTGAACAACCTTGCGTTCGAAGGCGTTCATTGGGCGCAACTTAACTGACTCGCCAGATGCCTTAACTTGTTCAGCGATCTCGTGGGCTAGCTTGGCCAGCTCCTCTTTTTTATCGCCACGGAAGTTATCAATATCGAGCATTAGGCGTGAGCGCTCGCCGGTCGAAGTCTGAACTGCAAGGCGGGTTAGCTCTTGAATCGCATCTAGGACCTCGCCGCGGTCACCGACAAGGTGGCCTAAAGCTCCGCCAGCGATCGCTAGAGAGGCTCGGTCGTTCTCAACATCGATGTCGATGTCACCATCAAGGTCGGCAATGTCGAGTAGTGCCTCTAAATAGTCAGCAGCTACATCGCCTTCTTCTTCAAGGCGGGCGACTAGAGACTTCTTATCTAGTTTTTCGGTCTTTTCTAGCTTCTCTAGCTTCTCTGCCTTCTCAACTACTTCGCTCATTTGCTTCTCCTTTTGGGTAAAAAGTTGGTTTATCCGATATGTCCGATATATCTAATTTGTCCGATTTCTTACTTTTTCTTCTTCTTCTTTTTTGAAGGTTGTTGACGTTGCCTTGGTTGTTCTACAGATGGATCAACCATTGTGTTTCCTGGCTCATCGGTTGTTGGCAGGCCGGAAGTTTTATCTTTCAACTCTCGCTTTTTCACTAGCTCTTCATAGGCCGGAGACCCTGGTGTTGGGTTTCTCTTGATCACATAAAACTGTTGGCCAAATGTCCACAAGTTTGTTGTTGACCAATAAATCAAAACTCCGACTGGGAAGTTAACTCCGGTCACTGCGAAAATTACTGGAAATACATAAAGCATAATTTTTTGTTGTTGCAACATCATGTTGTTTGATGAATCCATCTTTGGCATTCCCTTAACCATTAACTGGCGTTGGGTAATGAAAGTTGTAGCGGACATAAAAATAATTAGGAGAACGGTTACGATTTTAGTTTGAGTATTTGAATCACTGCTTAGAAAAGTATTTGAAAGATTAGCACCGAAGAACTTTGCCTCTTGTGCTGAAGCAAGTAAATCGCCCTTCAAAACACCATGCGGCACATCTCTTGCAATTCCGTTTAGAACCGTGAAAAGCGCGAAGAAGATTGGTGCCTGGGCAAGGATTGGGAAACATGAAGCTAATGGATTTGTTTTGTGTTCCTTGTAAAGCTTCATCATTTCTTCAGATTGCTTCTGGCGATCATCTTTGTACTTCTTCTGGATTTCCTTCATGTGTGGTTGAAGGGCGGTTAAAGCGCGCTGGCTTTTAATCTGCTTAACAAAGAGTGGAATCAAGATAATTCGAATAACGATTACCAAGCCAATAATTGAAAGACTCCATTTGATACTTGCATTTGAATCTTCACCAAAGACATAGCCGAGCAAAGTGTGGAACGTAACCATTACCCAAGAAACTGCGTAATACAGCGGGTCTAGAATTGATCCCATTAAATTCTTCCATTCATACTCGTTGTAGCTGCTTTTATAGGTGTTTTTGAGCCTTTTGCTAGAACATAATCAACGCCGCCATGTGACCATGGGTTGCATCGCACTAATCGCCAAGCAGCCATTGCTAAACCTTTGACGCCGTATTCTGAAACTGCATCAGATGCGTAGGTTGAACAACTTGGGTAATACTTGCAACGAGGTGCAAAGGCTGGTGAAATCCAAGTTTGATAAAATTTAATAAATAGCGAAAATAGCTTTCTCACAAAGCCACCGGGGTCTTGCTTAAAACTTTTTGCATAAGTTCATTTAACTCATTCTCGTAATTTGGTTGATTCCGCAGAACGCGAATTACAAGCCGACTGCCGGCAGGGAAATTTGAAATATGTGCAGCGGCCAAATGGCGCAATTGTCTTGAAACTCTATGGCGCACAACAGAACCGCCGACTGATTTGTTTACGATCAGCCCAACCAAAGGCGCGCTGGAATCGCTAGCGTTGGTTTGATTGTTTGAATTTGTTTTTAGGTAGACCACAAGCGATAAAGATGTTGCTCGAACTCCAGTTTTAGTAGTTAGGGCAAAATCTTTGCTTGTGCGCAACCGGTTCTTGGCTGGCAGCACAGTTATCGGCAATTAAGCAGAGATGTTGGTGCGGCCCTTAGCGCGGCGACGAGCTAGAACTGCTCTTCCGCCACGTGTTGCCATGCGAGCACGGAAGCCATGCTTCTTGGCGCGCTTGCGAACGTTAGGTTGAAATGTACGCTTTGACATAAAACTCTCCTAAGAAATTCGGGGATCTCTCCTGCAGGTTTTACCCCGCCGGGTCACAACTACTCATTTTTTGATGAGGGGGTTAGGTTACGGGCACCTGTTGATAAGGGTCAAACTCGGGATGCTCTGGATTGGCCGCCTTAATAATTTGTGGATAACACCTTGCAATTTCTTGGAATTGCCCCTACTTTCGCCCTCTATCCACAGAAAATGAGGGCCAAAAGGCTCAAGTTTTACTTTAGACCACAGCCTGTGGATAACCCTGTGGATATAGCCCTTTTTGAATTATTTGGTTTTAGGAAAGTAAGAGGTTTTT